>JAXLTA010000015.1:0-175518 GCA_046330305.1 Solirubrobacterales bacterium
GTAGGTCCACCCGACCCTGCGGCGCGCCGCCTCGTGGAACTCGGTGAAGTACTCCGCCGGGCGCGGGTCCTTGTAGACCTGTGGCTTCATGTCCGGCATAGAGGGAGGCCGCTCGCCCGGCCCAGCTGATTAACCTAGCCAGCGGCGCCGGTTACGCGGCTGCCCACTCGGCGCCGAACCCGCCGAATGGCGGGATCGCCGCTCAGGCCGGGCGCCGGCCGCCGGCTCGTGAGGCGTAGACGCGCGCGAAGTCCCAGAGCTGGCGGCCGCGGTGGGCGAAGCCGCCCAGGCTGCGGCCGCTCGCGCGGTGCTCGAGGTCGAGCTCGTACTCGCGCAGCGCGAAGCCGCCGCGGACGGCGTCGACGGTGATCCCGATCTCCATCCCAAAGCCGTCGGCGAACGGCAGGGTCGCCCGCAGCACCTGCACCCGGAGCGCCCGCTGGCCGGAGATCGGGGCGGCGGTCCGAGCCCCGCAGAGGCGGCGGATCGCCCAGCCGGCGAAGGAGAGCGCGATCCCGAAGCCGCCGCCGACCCGGCGGGAGAAGGCCGCCACCGCGAGGTCGCACTCGCCCTCCCGCACCGCCGCGACGAGCGGACCCAACCGCGCCGCCGAGGCGCCGAGGTCGCCGTCGCAGAGCAGGACCAGCGCCGGCGGCGGGACCGTGCTCAAGACCGCCTCCGCGGCGGCGGTGACGTTGGCGCCCTTGCCGTGCGGCCGGCCGCGGCTCACCACCTGGGCGCCGGCCGCCAGCGCCCGCTCGGCGGTGCCGTCGGTGGAGGCGTCGTCGGCGACCCAGACGGCCGCGCCCGGGAGGGCTCGGCGCAGCGCCGCCACCGTCGCCCCGATCCGGTCGGCCTCGTCGCGGGCGGCGACGATCACCGCCAGCCCCTCCCCCGCCTCGTCTCTGTCGCCCTCGGCCATCTCCTCGTTCCTTCGTCGCCCGCGGGGGTATTGTCCCCGCCCATGGCAGACATCGAGGCCCACATCACCGGCAACGTCTGGAAAATCGAGGTGGCGGTCGGCGACCAGGTCGCCGACGGAGACACCGTCGTCATCCTCGAGTCGATGAAGATGGAGATCCCGGTCGAGTCCGAAGAGGACGGCGTCGTCAAGGAGATCCGCTGCGAGGAGGGCCAGGCGGTGAGCGAAGGCGATGTCCTCGTAGTCCTGGAGTAGACCGCCGTGAACGAGCAGCTCGCGGGGGGCAAGCTCGAGCTCGACCGGCCCGCCGAGGCGGTCGCCCGCCTGCGCATCTGCAACCCCGAGCGCCGCAACGCGCTCGACCTCGAGATCCTCGACGCGATCGCCGAGGCGATGCCGCAGCTCGACCGCGGGATCGAGACGCGCTGCGTCCTGATCACCGGGGCGCCGCCGGTCTTCTCCGCCGGCTACGACATCGCCACGATCCCCGCCGAGACCTTCGAGCGCGACGCCGAGGCGCTGGTCGCCCACCCCTTCCACGCGGCGATGGAGGCGATCGCCAGCCATCCCTGGCCGACGCTGGCGGCGATCAACGGCCACTGCCTCGGCGGCGGCCTCGAGCTGGCGGTCACCTGCGACCTGCGGATCTGCGCCGCCGGCGCCCAGCTCGGCATGCCGCCGGCGAAGCTCGGCCTGATCTACGGCCACACCGGCCTGCGCAAGTTCCTCGACGTGATCGGGCTGGCGCGGACCAAGGAGCTGTTCCTCACCGGCCGCAACTACGGCGCCGCCCGGGCCGAGCGCTTCGGCCTCGTCAACGAGGTCGTCGACGACGACCGCCTCGCCGGCGAGGCGGTGAAGCTGGCCGCGTCGATCGCCGCCAACGCGCCGCTCTCGATGCGCGGCAACAAGTCGGCGATCAACCTGCTCAACTCCTCGCCGGTCCTGAGCGAGCAGCAGGAGGCCGGCCTGGTCGCGTTGCGCGAGGCCTGCTTCTCCTCGGCCGACCTGCGCGAGGGCATCGCGGCCTTCGCCGAGAAGCGCCGCCCGCGATGGACGGGCCGGTGAGCGCGAAGGCGCGCCGCCAGCTGGCGGCCTCCGACCCGGTGATGGCGGCGCTGATCGAGCGCCTCGGCGAGATCGATCTCGAGACGCGGCTGCGGCGCCGTGCCGAAGAGCGACCCGCCGACGCCTACGGCGCCCTGCTGCGGGCGATCGTCGGCCAGCAGCTCTCGACCAAGGCGGCGCGGACGATCTACCTCCGCGTGCTCGACCTCTTCGACGGCGCCACCCCCTCCCCGGACCAGCTCCTGGAGGCCGGCGAGGGCGACCTGCGGCAGGCCGGGCTCTCCGGGCGCAAGGTCGAGTACGTGCGTGACCTCGCCCGCCACGTGGTCAGCGGCGAGCTCGAGCTCGACCGCCTCGAGGAGCTGGCCGACGAGCAGGTGATCGAGGAGATTGTCGCCGTCCGCGGGCTCGGCCGCTGGACGGCCGAGATGTTCCTCCTCTTCCACCTGCGCCGCCCCGACGTGCTCTCCGGCGGCGACCTCGGGATCCGCAAGGCGGTCCAGATCGAGTACGGCCTCGAGCAGATGCCGACCCCGCGGCGGACGGTCGAGATCGGCGAGCGCTGGAGCCCCCAGCGCAGCCTCGCCAGTCTCTACCTCTGGGAGTCACTTGCCGCGACGCCGGTCTAAGCTCAAGCCCCGCGCCGCGGCGCCGACAACAATCGGACCTATGCGCACCCGCCTCTGGATCAGCGTCGTCGCCGTCTTCCTGATCGCCGCCGGATCGATCGCCGCGGCGCTGGTCGTGCATTCGCGCGAAAGCACCGACTTCCACAACATGCAGCGCGACGAGGCGCTCCGCGCGGCGCACCAGGCGGAGAACGTGGCGGCGCTCTCGGTCGGCGAGCTCTCGACCGCGGCGACCTTCTTCCAGGTCGACGGCAACGTCGACGCCCACGAGTTCGGCGTCGTCGCCCGCTCCCTGCTCGACGAGCGCACGCTGGAGGCGGCCGCCCTCGTCGAGCGCGTCCCGCTCGCCGCGCGCCGCCGCTGGGAACGCGTCAACGGCGTCGCCATCCACGAACGCCACGACGGCCGCCGCCAGCTCTCCGGGCCCCGGTCCGAATACTTCCCGGTCACCTACGCCGTCTCGCAGGTCCAGACCGGCATCATCCGCGGCTACGACCTCGGCGCCGACCCCCTGCGCCGGCCCTTCCTCGAACGCGCCCGAGACACCGGCAAGCCGGTCTCCACCCCGGTCGTGCCGCTGCTGCTCGGCGGCTATGGCGTCAACATCTTCCAGGCCGTCTACCGCGACGGGGCCCCGACCTCGACCGTGGCCGAGCGCCGCCGGGCGCTGGTCGGGTTCGCCGCCGGCAGCTTCCAGGTGCGGAACCTGGCGGCGGCGGCGCTCTCCACCGTCGACAGCCACGACCAGGTCCAGCTCCTCGTCAACCGCAACGTCGTGCTCGGGCCCGAATCCAGCCTCGAAGACGCCGCCCGGGCCCGCTTCGAGATCGCCGACCAGACCTGGCTGGTGGTGATCCGCGACTCCGCCCGTCCCAGCCTCGCCCTGCCGCTGCTGCTCGGCATCGTCGGCCTCGCCCTGGCGGCGGTGCTCGGCGCCCTGATCTTCGTCTGGAGCCGCAACGAACGCATGCAGGAGCTGCGGCGCGAGGCCAGCGAGGACCCCCTGACCGGGCTCAAGAACCGGCGCCGCTTCGACGAAGACCTGCGGCTGGCGATGGCACGGGCGCGCCGCGAGCGGACCACCGGAGCGCTGGTGATGCTCGACCTCGACCACTTCAAGCAGGTCAACGACAGCCGCGGCCATCCCGCCGGCGACCGGCTGATCGTCGAGGTCGCCGACGTGCTGCGCGAGCGGACCCGCGAGAGCGACGTGCTCGCCCGCCTCGGCGGCGACGAGTTCGCGGTGATCCTGCCGCGCTGCACGGTCGGCGAGGCGCGGTTGGCGGCGGAGGCGATCGGGCGGGCGATCCGCGAGCACCGGCCGCTCGGCGGCGCGATCGAGCCGCTGACCGCCAGCGTCGGCGTCGCCATGTTCGGCGACCGCCCGCGGGCCAACGTCGCCGCGATCGTCTCCGAGGCCGACGCCGCGATGTACGAGGCCAAGGACGACGGCCGCGACGGGGTCCGCGTCTACGACCGCCACGCGATCGTCGACGACGGGCCGCTCGCCTAGGTCCTGCCGCCGAGGCTGGCGCGGAGGTCGAGGACGCGCTGCGCGGCGGCCTCGAACTCGGCCCGGTTCAGGCTGCCGGAGCGCAGCCTCGCGGCGAGCGCGCGGCGCACCGCCGCGGCGGTGGAGAGGTCGGTGAAGAGCAGCAGGTCGGTGCCGGCGCGGACCGCGGCGAGCGCCGCCTTGCGGGGGCCGCCGAAGTCCGCGACCGCGGCCGTCTGCAGGGCGTCGGTGAGAGAGACCCCTTCGAACCCGAGCCGGCCGCGCAGCTCGCCGGTGGCCAGCGGCCGGGCGAACGCGGCCGGCTTGCCGGAGAAGGCGGGGTAGATCGCCGTGCTCAGCATCACCAGCTCACCGCCGGCGGCGATGAAGCGGCGAAACGGCACCTCGTCGACCGCGCGCAGGCGCGCCTTTGAGAGGCCGATCCGCTGGCTGGCGAAGTCGGTGTTTTCGCGCGCCGCGCCGAAGCCCGGGAAGTGCTTGCCGGTCGCCGCGACGCCGCCGGCCTCCAGCCCGGCGGCAAACGGGACCGCGTTCGCGGCGACCGCCGCCGCACTGGAGCCGAAACCGCGTTCGGTGGCGGCGATGACGCCGTCCGGGCGGGCGACGTCGAGCACCGGCGCCAGGTCGACGTTGACGCCAACCTGGCGCAGGTTGGCCGCGGTCCGCCGCCCCTGCCTGCGGCTGAAGGCGGGGCCGCGTTCGCCCATCTCCCGGGCCGAGGCGGTCGGGGCGCCGGCCAGCCGCTTCACCTGGCCACCCTCCTGGTCGACCATCACCAGCAGCGGCTCGCGCAGCTTGGCCGGCCGCGGGATCCGCTGCAGCTCGGCGATCAGCCGCCGGCCGGCGGCGCGGCTCGGGAAGCTTTCGGCGAAGAGGACGACGCCGGCCAGCTCGCCGCGGCGGATCGCGGCCCGCAGGCGCGGCGGGACCCGGGTGCCGGGGACACCGGCGATCAGCCGCTCGCCGGCCAGCAGCCGGGCCGGCAGGGTGCTCGCCACCGGGGGAGGCGGCGCGGCGGCGCCATCGCTTCCCTTGCCCAGCGCGACCCCGAGGGCGAAGGCGCCTGCGGCGAGCCCGGCGACCAAGCCCAGCGCCACCGCGCGGCGCCGGCGCACGGCGCGACGCCGGCTTGGGGTCCCGCTCCTCATGCCCCGATGCTACGCGCGCTTGGCGAGCCCCACAGCGCCCCCCGCCCGTCCGGGGGGCCGCCGGCCTCCGCTCCACATAGACTGCCCGGGGAGACGCGAATGCAGCCCCTGATCAGCGCCCAAGAAGCGCTCGCCTACGGCGAGCTCACCGCCCACGAGGAGATCGAAGCCCTCGTCGAACGCGCCTGGGAGGTGCGGGTCGAGAACTTCGGCGACTCGACCGACATGTGCTCGCTGGTCAACGCCAAGTCCGGCGGCTGCGCGGAGGACTGCGGCTTCTGCGCCCAGTCGCGCTACGCGGAGGCCGACACGCCGATGCACGCGATGATGGACCCCGAGCAGATCCTCGAGCACGCGAAGGCCGCCGAAGCGGCGGGCGCCCACCGCTTCTGCATGGTCACCCAGGGCCAGGGCCTCTCCAAACGCGACTTCGAGAAGATCCTTCAGGGCGCACAACTGGTCGCCGAGCAGACCAACCTGAAGCGCTGCATCTCGATCGGCCACATGTCGGTCGAGCGGGCCAGGAAGCTGAAGGAGGCCGGCGTCCAGCGCGTCCACCACAACGTCGAGTCGGCCCGCTCCTACTACCCGGAGGTCTCCACCACGGTCCGCTACGAGGGCCGCCTGCGCACGATCCAGGCGGTCAAGGAGGCGGGCCTCGAGACCTGCGTGGGCGGCATCCTCAACCTCGGCGAGAGCCGCGAGCAGCGAGTCGAGATGGCCTTCGAGCTGGCCGAGATCAACCCGACCTCGGTCCCGATCAACCTCCTGATCCCGAAGCCCGGGACCAAGTTCGGCGAGCGCACGACGATGGACCCCTGGGAGGTCGTGCAGTGGATCGCGATCTTCCGCCTGATCATCCCCGGCGCCCTCTTCCGCCTCTGCGGCGGGCGGGTGGAGAACCTGGGCGCCCTCCACAAGCTCGCCGTCAAGGCCGGCCTGAACGGCGTGATGATGGGCAACTTCCTGACCACGCTCGGAGCCGAGCCGGCCGAGGACCGGGCGATGTTCGAGGAGCTCGGCCTCAACGTCGCCCGCCAGCCCGACAACGGCGCCAACCCCCGCCCCGACAACCGCTCCGGCTGGCTCGAGGGCGAGACGCCGGCGACCCCGATGGACGAGCTGATCGACCGCCAGGAGGAAGCCCGGTTCTGGGACCCCTCCACGCAGCTGCGGGTCGTCAAGAAGCGCGGCAAGACGCCGAGCTACCCGACCGCGGCCTAGGCGGTGGCGGCATGACGGACGTCGCCGCGGCGCTCGAGGAGCTTCGCGACCGCGGCCTGCACCGCCGCCTGCGCCTGGTCGAGGGCGCCCAGGGCCCGCGGGTGCTGCTCGACGGGCGCGAGGTCCTGCTGCTCTGCTCGAACAACTACCTCGGGCTCGCCGACGACACGCGGGTCCGCGAGGCCGCCGCCGAGGCTGCCCTCCGCTGGGGCGCCGGCGCCGGCGCCTCGCGCCTGATCTCCGGCAACATGGAGCCGCACCGGGCGCTGGAGCGCCGGCTCGCCGCCTTCGTCGGCAGCCGCGCGGCGCTGCTGTTCGGCTCCGGCTTCCTCGCCAACACCGGCGCCGTCGCCGCCCTCGCCGGCCGCGGCGAGGTGGTCTTCTCCGACGAGCTGAACCACGCCAGCATCATCGACGGCTGCCGGCTCTCGCGCGCCGAGACCTTCGTCTACCGCCACGGCGACCTCGAGCACCTCGCCTGGGGCCTCGCCGAGGCCGGCGGGCGGGCGGCGCTGATCGTCACCGACGGCGTCTTCTCGATGGACGGCGACGCGGCGCCGCTCGTCGCGCTGGCCGAGCTCGCCCGGCGCCACGGCGCCCGGCTGATGGTCGACGATGCGCACGCGATCGGCGCCGTCGGCCCGGGCGGCCGCGGCACCGTCGCCGCCGCCGGGCTCGAGGACGAGGTCGACGTCGTGGTCGGGACCCTCGGCAAGGCGCTCGGCTCCTACGGCGCCTTCGTCTGCGCCGACGCCGCCACCGTCGACTTCCTCCTCAACCGCGCTCGGCCCTTCATCTTCTCGACCGCGCCGCCGCCGCCGGCGATCGCCGCCGCCGCCGCCGCGCTGGAGATCCTCGAAGCCGAGCCGGAGCTGCCGCGCCGCCTGCAGGACAACGCCGCCGTCCTGCGCGGCGCGCTGGCCCTGGAAGGCCTCGCCACCGGCCGGTCCAGCACCCAGATCGTGCCGGTCGAGGTCGGCGCGGCGGAGACCACCATGGCGCTCTGCGAAGAGGCGCTGGCAGCCGGCGTCTTCGCCCAGGGCGTGCGGCCGCCGACCGTGCCCGAGGGCTCCTCGCGGCTGCGGTTCACGGTGATGGCGACCCACGGGACCGAGGAGCTGGAGCGCGCCGCCGGCGCGGTCGGCGACGCCGCCCGCCGGCTCGGCCTGATCGGAGTGCCGGCCTGACCCCCCAGGCGACGTGAGCGGCGCGTCGCCGGGCGTCTTCGTCACCGGCACCGGGACCGAGGTCGGCAAGACCGTGGTCGCCGCCGTGATCGCCCACGGCCTCGCCGCCGCGGGCCGCCGCGTCGCCGTCTTCAAGCCCTGCGTCACCGGCCTGCGGGAAGCGGGCGAGAGCGACCACGAGCTCCTGCGCCGCGCCTCGGGCTCGGCGCAGAGCGACGCCGAGATCGCGCCCTACCGCTACGACCCGCCCGCCTCACCGCACCTGGCGGCGGCGCTCGCCGGCGAGGCGATCGAGCCGGCGCGGCTGCGCGAGGCGGCGGCGAGCGCCGCCGCGGGCGCCGAGGCGATCGTCTGCGAGGGCGTCGGCGGCCTCCTCGTGCCGCTCGCCCCGCGCTACTCGGTGCGCGACCTCGCCGCCGATCTCGGCTACCCGCTGGTGGTCGCCGCCGCGCCCGGGCTCGGCACCATCAACCACACCCTGCTGACCGTCGAGGCGGCGCGGGCGGCCGGCCTCGCCGTTGCCGCCGTCGTCCTCACCCCCTGGCCTGCCGAACCGAGCGCGATCGAGCGCGACAACCGCTCCACGCTCGAGCGCCTCGGCGAGGTCCGGGTGCTGACCCTGCCGCAGATCGACCTCTCCGAGCCCGGCTCCTGGCCGGCGCTCAGTCTCTAGCCGGCGACGATCACGTCGAGGTGGCCGGGGGTGAGCTCGACGCGAAAGCCGGCCGCCTCGGCGGCGCTCGCCGCGGCCTCGGGTCCCTCGGGCACCCGCTTCGCCTCGAGCAGCGCCCTGGCGACCTCTCCGCGCACCGCCTTCGCCATGTGCGAGACGGGCTTGCGCTCGCCCCCTTGGTCGCTGAAGGCGCGCACCGCCAGCAGCGTCGCCGCCCGCGGCTTCCAGAAGGCGGCGTAGGCGCCGGAGCGCATGTCGAGCACCAGCTCGCCGGCGCGATCGGGAAGCGCCGCCGCCAGCGGCTCGCGCCAGAAGGCGGCGAGGCCGCCCACCTCGGGCAGCTTCGCCTTCGCCGCCAACCGGTAATAGGGGATTCGGTCCTCGGGCCGCAGGGCGCCCCACAGGGCGCTGGCGATCAGCACCCGCCGCCGCGCCTGCGCCGGCAGCGTCGCCAGCTCGAGCCGCTCGTAGAGGACGCCGGTGTAGACCTCGGCGGCGGGCGCGGCGGGTGCGGCGGCGAGGCCGGCGTCTACGTCGACCTCACCGGCCTGGCCGGCGGAGACCCCCAGCATCGCCACCGCCGCGTCGCGCGGCAGTGCCGAGAGCGCGGCCAGCGCTGCGAGCAAACTCCGCCTCGACTCCGTCAGCTCGGCGGCGAAGGCGAGCCTGTCGAGAGCGGCCGGACTGCCCGCCGCGGGCGCGGACTTCCCCTCGGACGGCGGCAACAAGACCAGCATCGCGGGCGGACACTACGCGACCTCGCCGGCCGCGAGCGCTTCGCGCTCCTTGGCCGCGGTGACGGCCGAGCCGCCGGGGTTGACCGCCGCCTCGGCCTCCTCCAGCTCGGTTCCGGCCGCCGCCCGCTTCTTGGCCCGGATCGCGAAGGCCGCGATGCCGGCGCCGCCGAGGGCGACGAAGGCCGAGACCGTCATCGCGCTGCCGAGGGCGTAGACGAAGGCTTCGCCGCCGGCGACGCTGACCGCCTTGGCCTGGGCCGGGTCGAGCCCCGGCACGCGGGCGACCGAGCCGCCGCCGAGCTGTTCGGCGACGGCGTCGCGCTGCCCGGCGGTGACCCCGCTCCCCGCCAGCAGCGAGTCGAGCTTCGAGCTGACCAGGCCCTGGAAGATCGCGCCGGTTATCGCGATGCCGAGGCTGCCGCCGACCATCCGGAACATCGAGAGGATGCCGGAGGCGATGCCGGCTTTCTGCACCGGGACCGCGTTCATCGCGGCGCTGGTCATCGGCGACATCGTCAGCGCGATGCCGACGCCGAGCAGCACGAACCCGGGCAGCAGGTCGAGATAGCCGGAGTCGACGGCGATGCCGCTGAAGGTGAACAGCGAGGCCGCGACCAGGGCCAGCCCGGCGACGATCAGCCAGCGCGGCCCGAACCGGTCGGCGAGGCGGCCGGCGATCGGCGCCACGGCGACGATCATCAGCGTCGAGGGCAGGAAGCGGACGCCCGCCTCCAGCGGCGTGTAGCCGAGGATGTCCTGCATGTAGAGGGCGAGGAAGAAGAAGACGCCCATCATCGCGAAGGTGATGATCAGGGCGACCACGACGGCGCCGAGGAAGTTGCGGTCGGAGAGCAGGTCGAACTGGACCATCGGCGCCTTGACCCGGTTCTCGACGAAGACGAAGGCGGGCAGCGCCAGCGCCGCGAGCGCAATCAGGCCGAGGACCTCGGGCGAGCCCCAGCCCCAGCTGTTGCCCTCGACCAGGGCCAGCACCAGCGCCGTCAGGCCGACGGTCAGCACCGAGACGCCGGCGTAGTCGACCTCGCGGCCGACCGAGGTGTCGCGCGACTCGCGCACCGCGAACAGGGTGGCGGCGACGGCGCCGATCGCGACCGGGATGTTGAGGTAGAAGATCGCCCGCCAGCTGACGTGCTCGGTGAGGAAGCCGCCGAGCACCGGGCCGATCGCCAGGGCCAGCGCCGAGACGCCGGCCCAGGTTCCCATCGCCTTGCCGCGCTCGTGGGCCGGGAAGGCGTCGGTGATGATCGAGAGCGTGCCCGGCATCATCAGCGCCGCGCCGACGCCCTGGAAGACGCGGCTGAGGACCAGCGCGGTCTCGTCGGGGGCGAGCCCGGCGGTCGCCGAGGAGAGGGCGAAGATGATCACGCCGGAGAGGAACATCCGGCGCCGGCCGAAGATGTCGCCGAGCCGGCCGCCGGTGGCGAGCAGCACGGCGAAGGAGAGGGTGTACCCGTTCACCGTCCACTCGAGGCCGGAGATCGAGGCGCCGAGGTCCTTCTGGATCGAGGGCAGGGCGACGTTCACGACCGTGTTGTCGAGCATGATCATGAACAGCGCGAAGCACATCGCGCCGAGGGTCCACCACTTGCGGTTCTGGTCGGTGATCAGGTGTGCGTAACGGGTCAAGCTTCACTTCCCTTCAGGTGCTCGAAGGTCTGGGCGATGTCCTCGCGGTCCATCAGCGAGTCGACGGCGGCGTCGAGCTTGCGGCGCTGGGCCGGGGTCAGGGTCGAGGCGAACGCCTCCATCCCGGTGCGGCGGATCGCGGTCAGGGTCTCGACGAACTCGTTGCCGGCGGGCGTGATCTCGACCCGCCGCACGCGGCGGTCGTCGGGGTCCTCGACCCGCGTCGCCAGCCCTTTCTTGACCAGGCAGTCGACGGCACGGCTCATCGAGGGGACGGAGACGCCGAAGGCAGCCGCGAGGTCGCTGACCTGCCAGCGCCCGGTCCCCTGTCCGAGCCCGCCGAGCTCGAGCAGCGCCTTGCACTGGGTCATCGAGAGGCCGGACTCCTCGATCACCCGCAGCTGGTTGCCGCGGTCATAGAGGAAGAGGTGGCGCAGCAGGGCGGCGATTCGAGCCGCCGTTTCCCGCGCCTCCGCGGTGGTCTCGACTCCCTGCTCGGCGATGGTCTGCACGTCGCTCGCTTGCATGTGGACAATGATTGCACTAGCGCAACTATTTCTCAAGTGAAAAATTTGTCGACGTGATGCATGTCACGCAACCGTTCGCGACCGCCCTCACGCCGCCCCGGCTCCCGGCCCGCCCCTCCCCCGGCCGGGTGGAGCCAGGGCGGGCGGCGGCGGGTGGTCAATAGGGTGGGTCGATGAGCTCCGATCTCGCCGGCCTCGACCATCGCTACGTCTGGCACCCCTTCACCCAGCAGCAGGGCTGGAGCGCCGAGGACCCGCTGGTGATCGAGCGCGGCGAGGGCTGCTACCTGATCGACGTCGAGGGTCGCCGCTATCTCGACGGCCACTCCTCGCTGTGGTGCAACGTCCACGGCCACCGCCACCCGGCGATCGACGCGGCGATCCGCGAGCAGCTGGGGCGCATCGCCCACTCGACGATGCTCGGCCTCTCCCACCCCGGCGCGGTCCAGCTGGCCGAGCGCCTGGTCGCGATCGCGCCACCGGGACTGAGCCGCGTCTTCTACTCGGACTCGGGCGCGACGGCCGCCGAGATCGCGATCAAGATGGCCTTCCAGTACCACAGCCAGCGCGGCGGCGAGGACGCCCGCCGCACCTCATTCGTCCACCTCCGCGACGCCTACCACGGCGACACGATCGGCTCGGTCTCGGTCGGCGGCATCGATCTCTTCCACGCCACCTACGCGCCGCTCCTCTTCCCCACCCACACGGCGGAGCCCGGCGACGCGGCCGACCTGGAGCGGATCCTCGCCGCCCACGGCGCCGCGGTCTCGGCGGTGATCGTCGAGCCCCTGGTCCAGGGCGCCGGCGGCATGCTGATCCACCCTCCCGGCTACCTGAAGGCGGTCCGCGAGCTCTGCGACCGGCACGGCGTGCTGCTGATCTGCGACGAGGTCGCGGTCGGGTTCGGCCGCACCGGGACGATGTTCGCCTGCGAGCAGGAGGGGGTCGCGCCGGACCTGCTCTGCCTCGCCAAGGGGATCACCGGCGGCTACCTGCCGCTGGCGGCGACGCTGGCCACCGAGACGATCTACGAGGGCTTCCTCGGCGCCCCCGAGGAGTTCCGCACCTTCTTCCACGGCCATACCTACACCGGCAACCCGCTGGCCTGCGCGGCGGCGCTGGCAACCCTCGACGTCTTCGAGGAGGAGCAGACGATCGCCCGGCTGCAGCCGAAGATCGCACTGCTCGAAGAGCTGCTGGCCGGGGTCGCGGCGATGGCCGAGGTGAGCGAGGTGCGCCAGAAGGGCTTCATGGTGGGGATCGACCTCGACGCCTGGGATCCGGCGCTGCGGATGGGGCACCGGGTGACCGAAGCGGCGCGCGAGCGCGGCGCGATCGTCCGCCCGCTCGGCAACACGGTCGTGCTGGTGCCGCCGCTGGCGATCTCCGCCGAGCAGCTGCGGGAGCTGGTCGCGATCACCGCCGACTCGATCGCCGCCGCCGTCGCCACCGCGCCCGCGGGCGAGCCGAGCGGCGGCGCCGCTCCGAAGATTGCCTAGATACTCATGTGATGGGACGCCGGCTCGGCCGTAGTAGGGGTGTGAACCAGGCACTCCTCGCCCCGACCGAGCAGGCGCCGCCGGCCGCCGACCTCGCCTTCGAGCGCCTCTACCGGACCAGCCGCGACGACGTCTACGCCTACGTCGCCAGCCTGCTGCGCGACCGCACCGCCGCCGAGGAAGTGACCGCCGCCGCCTTCGAGCGCGCCTACCGCAAGCGGTCGCGCTTCGATCGCCGCCGCGGCGAGCCCCGCGCCTGGCTGTTCGGGATCGCCCGCAACGCGGCGCTCGACGAGCTGCGCCGCCGCGGCCGCCAGGCCGAGCTGGCCGCCGACCCGGCGGACCTGGAAGGGGCCGCGGTCGGCGAGGGCGCCGAGCAGAGCGCCCGCCGGCTCGCCGTCGCCGCCGCCCTGGCCGGCCTCGAGCCGCGCGAGCGCGAGCTGGTCGCGCTCAAGTTCTTCGCCGGCCTCGGCAACGCCGAGATCGCCGCCGTGCTCGGGATCACCGAGTCCAACGCGGGCACCAGGCTGCACCGCGCAATCACCAAGCTGAGGGAGGCCTGCGATGGGGCCCTTTGAGGACGACCAGCTGCTCGCGACACTGGAATCGCTGCGGCCCGAGCCGCGTCCGGAGTTCGCGGCCGAGCTCGACGAGCGCGCCGCGGCGGGGTTCCCGCCCCCCGAGCGCGGCGCCTCGCCGTGGCGCCGCCTGCGCGCGCGGCTGGCCGCGGCTCGGCCCCGGCGCCTCCTCCTCACCGGCGGCGCCGTCGCGCTGACCGCCGTGATCGTCGCCACGGCGGTCGTCGCGGGCTCGGGCGGGGGCGGCGGATCGGGGTCGAACACCGTCAACCAGTCCGCCGGCACGCTCGGCGATCTGAACGCGTTCGACGAATCGGCGGGCGCGGCTGCGGCCAGCCCGTCGGCGGGCTCGGGCGCCGGCGGCGGCGAAACGGTCCTCGAAGCCGAAGAAAGCACGGTCCCGTCGGCGGGCGCCGCGAGCTCGCGGGGGACGGCGGGCGAGTCCGGCCCCTACGCCTCCGGCGCCAAGCACCGCGCCGTCGAACGCGGCGCCGAGATCACGCTCGGGACCGACCCGGGTGAGGTCGGCAAGGCCGCCGGCAAGGTGCTGGAAGCCGTCCACTCCTACGACGGCATCGTCCTCGACTCATCGGTCAGCGGCGGCAGCGAAGGCGAGGCCGGCGCCCGCTTCACCCTGCTGATCCCGAGCGCGAAGCTGCCCGACGCGCTCGCCGCCTTCTCGGAGATCGCCGAAGTCCGCAGCCGCCACGAGTCGAGCAACGACATCACCGCGCCGACGGTGACGATAGGCGAACGCCTGCAGGACTCCCACGCCCGGGTCCAGAGCCTGCTGGGCCAGCTCGAAGACGCCGAAACCGAAGCCGAGCAGGAGGCCGTCGAAGCCAAGCTCGCCGCCGAGCGCCGCCAGCAGGCGCGGCTGAAGTCGCAGCTCTCCTCGCTCCGGCGCCGCGCCAACCTCTCGCGGGTCTCGCTGCGGATCGTCAGCGACGAAGCGCCCGCCGGCGGCGCCGGCGGCGGCTGGGACGCGGGCAGCGCCCTGCACGACGCCGGCCACATCCTCTCGGTCGCGGCCGGCGTCCTCATCGTCGCCGCCGCGGTCCTCGCGCCGCTCGCCCTGCTGGTCCTGCTCGCCCTGCTCGCCCACCGCGTCTGGCTGCGCGGCCGCCGCGAGCGCGCCCTCGGCTGAGGCGGCGCATCCCCGGCGGATGCCCTCTGTCGCCTGGAGGCTCTGCGAGAGCTCGGCCAGGCGCGAGCGCCCAAGCACTAGGCTGCGCCGATGGAGGAAGCACGACGCCGCGGGCCCGCCGAGATGCCGAACTTCGGCCCGCCGTCGACGCCGCGGGCGGCGGCCGGAGTGGTCCTCCTGCGCCGGGGCGGCCGCCACCGCGACCGCGCCCTCGAGGTGCTGCTGCTGCGCCGCAGCCAGGAGGCGAAGTTCATGCCCGGCGTCTGGGTCTTTCCCGGCGGCGCCGTCGACGCCGCCGACGGCGCCGCGGAGGCGGGCCGCCGCGCCTGCGCGGTCCGCGAGCTCGCCGAGGAGGCGGGGATCGAGCTGCCGGCCGGCGAGGAGCTGGTCCTGTTCTCCCGCTGGGTGACCCCCGAGATCGTCGCCACCCGCTTCGACGCCTGGTTCTTCCTCGCCCTCGCCCCGGCCCACACGCCGCCGCGTCCGGACGGCGTCGAGACCACCGAGGCCGCCTGGTTCGAGCCCGCCCGTGCGCTCGCCCTGGCGGCCGAGGGCGAGATCTCGCTCTCCTTCCCGACGATCAACCAGCTGCGCTGGCTGAGCGCCTTCGCCACCTCCGAGGAGGCGCTCGCCGCCTACCGCGGCAAGGCGGTCGAGGAGGTGACGCCGCGGATCGTCCGCGACGGCGACTCGCACCGCATCGTCCTCCCTGGCGAGCCCGGCTACGAGGACGGCGAGCCGGCCGAGAAGGAACGCTAGGGCCGGGCGGCGAGGGGGCGCCGCCGGACCCCGCGCTCAGGCATCGGGAAAGGGCGCGAGCCCCGCGTGCCAGGGCCCCGGAGGGTAGGTGTGGATGCCGCTCTCTTCCATCTCGGCCTGCAGCCGGCGGAACAGCTGGCCGGCGTTCTTCAGCGCTTCTTTCAGCTCGGTCTCGCTGCGCTGGCGCAGGCGCCAGAGGAACCAGAGCTGGCGGTCGTTGACGCCGAAGTCGATCTCGCCGGTCATCGTCGTCACCCAGCCGAGAAACCCGGGGCTGAACAGCTCACGCAGCGCGATCGGGTCGTACTCCTTCGGAACCGTCGCCGAGAACCGCCGGTTGAAGTCGATCGACTCGAACTCGACCTTGCGCGTGAAGCGCTGGGTCAGTACCTCGTGGCCCTCGATCGACTCGACGTTGAAGGCCGGCACGACCTCGGCGAGGTCGGGCATGTGGGCCTTGGCGAGCAGCGCGGTGGGCAGCACCGCCTTGTTGAAGAGGCCGCCGACCTCCTTTTCGTCGGCGTCGCAGGAGGCGCCCCAGAAGCCCTCGGCGAGCTCGCCGGTGAGCCGGTTGACGCCGCCGACGCAGAGGGCGACCGGCGCGTCCTTGGGGTTGATGCCGCCGACCGGCTCGTAGGTGAGGTCGTGGCGCTCGCCGTAGCGCCGCACCGTCTCTGCCCACTCGCTCGCTTCCTGCTTCGCGCCCACCGGCGGATCTTATGCCGCGGCGAAGCGCCGGACCGGCAGCGACATTCGTCGGTCTTCGCCCCCGCTGCGGCTACGATGTCGCCTACCGGTCGACTACAGGAACCCAGGAGCCTTCATGACCATCGTCATCATCGTCGTCGTCGCGATCATCCTCATCGCGGTCCTCTACTACATCGCGAAACGCAACTCGATCATCGCCTCCCGCAACCGCGTCGACGAGTCGTGGAGCGGCATCGACGTCCAGCTCAAACGGCGCCACGACCTCGTCCCCAACCTGGTCGAGACCGTCAAAGGCTACGCCGCGCACGAGAGCGAGGTGTTCGAGAAAGCGACCAAAGCCCGCGCCGCGGCGATGTCGGCCCACTCGGTGGCCGAGACCTCGAAAGCCGAGACCCAGCTGAGCGGCGCCCTCACCGACCTGCGCGCCGTCGCCGAGAACTACCCGACCCTGCGGGCGACCGAGAACTTCCAGCAGCTCAGCCGCAACCTCTCCGAGCTCGAGGACGAGATCCAGGCCGCCCGCCGGATCTACAACTCCAACGTCCAGTCCTACAACACCGACATCCAGCAGTTCCCGGGCTCGATCATCGCCAACCAGGGTGGCTTCACCCCGCGCGAGTACTTCGAGATCGAGGACAAATCCGAGCGCGAGCCGGTCTCGGTCAGCTTCGACAAATAGCCATTTCCTAGACTCAAGGCATGACTGCGACCCAAGAGGCCACGCTCTGGATCTGCGAGAGCTGCGGGTTC
Source organism: Solirubrobacterales bacterium (assembly GCA_046330305.1). Lineage (GTDB taxonomy): Bacteria > Actinomycetota > Thermoleophilia > Solirubrobacterales > 70-9 > VAYN01. Next base: position 16,717 of record JAXLTA010000015.1, read on the forward strand.
ATCTACGACCCCGCGATCGGCGATCCCGACGGCGGCATCCCCCCCGGCACGCGATTCGAGGACATCCCCGCCGACTGGTTCTGCCCGGTTTGCGGCGCCCGCCGCACCGAGTTCCGCCCGCTCGAGCCCGGCGAGGCCTGAGAGCGCGCGCTCGAGCGGTAGGGTTGACTGGCTGATGAGCCAGTTCGACGTCGATTGGGTGGTTGTCGGCTCCGGGTTCGGGGGCTCGGTCTCGGCCCTGCGGCTGGCCGAGAAGGGCTACTCGGTCGCCGTCCTGGAGTGCGGCAGGCGCTTCGGCGACGGCGACTTCCCGCGGTCGACCTGGGACCTCCGCCGCTACTTCTGGGCGCCGCGCCTCGGCCTGCGCGGGATCTTCCGGCTCAGCCCCTTCAAGGACGTCTCCGTGGTCAGCGGCTGCGGCGTCGGCGGCGGCAGCCTCGGCTACGCCAACACCCTCTACGTGCCGCCGCGGCCGTTCTTCGAGGACCCGCAGTGGGCGGATCTCGAGGACTGGGAGCGGACGCTCGCCCCCCACTACGAGGAGGCGCAGCGGATGCTCGGCGTCGTCGTCCACGATCGCGACGACCCGGCCGACCAGCTGCTGCGCGAGTACGCGGAGGAGATCGGCGTCGGCGACACCTACCGCAAGACCCCGGTCGGGATCTACCTCGACACCCCCGGCGAGACCGTGCCGGATCCCTACTTCGGCGGCGAGGGGCCCGAGCGGACGGGCTGCAGCCAGTGCGGCCGCTGCATGGTCGGCTGCCCGCACGGCGCCAAGAACACCCTGGTCAAGAACTACCTCTGGCTGGCCGAGCGCCGCGGCGTCGAGATCGTTCCCGACACGACGGTGACCGAGATCCGCCCGCTCGGCGCCGCCGACGGCAGCGCCGGCTACGCCGTCACCGCCGAGCGCTCGGGCCTGCGGCGCGGCCGCGGCGTCCGCACCCTGCGCGCCCGCGGGGTCGTCGTCGCCGCCGGCCCCCTCGGCACCAATCGGCTCTTGCAGCGCTGCCGGCTGGGCGGGGCGCTGCCCCGGATCTCGAGCCGGCTCGGCGAGCTGGTGCGGACCAACAGCGAGTCGATTCTCGCCGTCACGGTGCCCGACGACTACCCCGAGGACCTCACGACGCGGGTCGCGATCACCTCCAGCATCTACCCCGACCCCCACACCCACATCGAGACCGTCACCTACGGCAAGGCGGGCAACTCGATGCACATGCTCTACACGCTGCTGGTCGGCGACGGCACCCGGGTGAGCCGGCCGCTGAAGCTGCTCGGACAGATCCTGCGCCACCCCGGCCGCTTCGCCAGGACGCTCTTCCCGCGCAACTGGTCGGCGCGCACGATCATCGTCCTCGTCATGCAGACCCTCGACAACGCGATCGCGCTGCGGGCGACGCTGAAGCGCAACGGCGACGTCCGCCTGCAGACCGAGCAGGATCCCGAGAAGCCGATCCCGACCTTCATCCCGGTCGCCAACGACTTCTCCGAATGGCTGGCGCGGCGGACCGGCGGCATCGCCCAGAGCTCGACCATGGAGGCGCTGCTGAACGTCCCGACCACCGCCCACATCCTCGGCGGCGCGGTGATCGGCCACGGCCCCGAGGACGGGGTCGTCGACGCCCGGCAGAGGGTCTTCGGCTACGAGAACCTGCTGGTCTGCGACGGCTCGGCGGTGCCGGCCAACGTCGGCGTCAACCCAAGCCTGACGATCACCGCCCTCGCCGAGCACGCGATGGCGGCGATTCCGGCCAAGGACGGGACCGAGCCGCGCCGCGAGGCGAGCCCGGCCCCGTCAGCCGGCTAGCCGGCGTAGGCGCTGGCGACGTAGTCCCAGTTGACGACGTTCCAGAAGGCGTCGAGGTATTCCGGGCGCTTGTTCTGGTACTTCAGGTAGTAGGCGTGCTCCCAGACGTCGCAGCCCAGCAGCGGGGTCTGCCCGTCGGAGATCGGCGAGTCCTGGTTCGGCGTTTTGGTCACCGCGATGCTGCCGTCGGAGTTCTTCACCAGCCACGCCCAGCCGGAGCCGAACTGGCCGATACCGGCGTTTTTGAACTCCTCCTTGAAGGCGTCGAAGGAGCCGAAGGTGCTGTTGATGGCCTCGGCCAGCTCGCCGCTCGGCTCGCCGCCGCCGTCCGGGCTCATCATCTGCCAGAAGAGGGTGTGGTTGTAGTGGCCGCCGCCGTTGTTGCGGACCGGGCCCTGCTTGTCGGCGGGCAGGCTGGAGAGGTTCTGCAGCACCTCCTCGACGTCCTTGTCGGCCCACTCGGTGCCCTCGAGGGCGCCGTTGGCTTTGTCGACGTAGGCCTGGTGGTGCTTGTCGTGGTGGATGCGCATCGTTTCCTCGTCGATGTGGGGCTCGAGCGCGTCGTAGGCGTAAGGCAAGTCGGGCACGGAATAAGCCATCCGGGTTCTCCCTTGGTCGGTTGCAGGCGTTACGGCGGAGCCTAGCCGCCGCGCCCCACCGGGTGTCCCGAGCCTCAGTTCCCGAACTTCGCCCGCGGCACGGTGTCGGGGTTGCCGCCGCTCCACTCGTTGAAGCGATACCAGGCGGGCTTGGCTTCGCGGTCTTCGGTCAGCAGCCCCGAGGAGGCGCAGAAGAGGCAGCCGGTGGGGGGCGCGTCACGCCAGCTGAACCACCAGGCGCCGCCGATCCGCCAGCGCAGCCGGTTGGCCGAGAGGATCGCCAGCGAGCGCGAGAGCTCGCGCGCCTGGCCGTAGAGGCCGCGCTCCCAGCGGGTCGGACCGCTGCGCGAGCCCCAGCCCAGCTCGGTGACGTAGATCGTCGTGCGGCCGTCGCCGTGGCGGCGCATGATCCGGCGCATCGTCTGCAGCTGCCAGCGCATCGCGCGGGCGTCGGCGACGTACGGATGCAGGCCGATCGCGTCGAAGAACGGCTTCACGTCCCCGGCCCGGTAGAGGCGGTTGAGGAAGTCGGCCAGGCCGACGTTGGGCGGGACCTGCAGGGGCCGCCCGAAGAGGCCGCCGACGATCACTTCGGCGCCGCCATCGGCGGCGTGGACCGCGCGCCCGGAGATCCTCACCAGCCGCGCGTATTCGGCCGGTTCGGGGCTGCCGGCGAAGGAGACGATGTTCTCCTCGTTCCAGATCTCCCAGCGGCGGATCGGCAGGTAGGGGAGTTCGGGGTGCTCGTCCCAGAATTCCCCGCCGGGCCCGTAGCGCCGCACCGCCTCGCGCAGGAAGCGGGTCCAGCCGCGCCGCTGCCAGGCCGTGCGCACCGGCAGCGCGGTGCGTTCGAGCGCGACCCAGTCGGGCGAGCCCCAGACCGTCGGCAGCACTTCGATCCCCGCTTCGGCCGCCATCCCGACTTCGCGGTCGAAGCCCGACCAATCGCTGAGGAAGTATTCGGGGTTGTCGGGCTCGATCGCCGGCCAGTTGAGCGAGATCCGCAGGCTGCGGATGCCCGCCTTGCGCATCAGCGTCATGTCCTTGGCGGTCGCCGCGCTCTGCGGCGAGACGCCCAGGAACCCGGGCGGCAGGTAGGCCGCGGCGCGGGCCGGCGACAGCGCCAGCGCCGCCGCCAGGAGGATGAGGGTTGAGAGCTTTCGAGCCATGCGCCTGCCTGCCGAGAACCGGGCAGCGCCCCAAAGTAGCGCCCCGACCGAGCGACGAGCGGCCCCCACCGGCTCCGCTCTGAGATAATCGCGCCTCTCGGGGCGTGGCGCAGCCTGGTAGCGCGCACCGTTCGGGTCGGTGAGGTCCCCGGTTCAAATCCGGGCGCCCCGATATTCGCCTTGGCGCTGCCGCCGCGGCGACGGCGCCCGTCACGCGCACCGGACGCGGGCGGGCGCGACCTCAGGAGCGCTTCAGGGGCTTCAGCCGCAGCGGCGCCAGCGCCCACCTGCGGGCGCGCCGCGGGCGTGACTCGCGCTCCGGGCGGGGCCGCCGGCGCCGGCCCCGGCTCGCCGGCGCGGGTTGCGGGTCCCGGCCGCGGCTCGGCGCTGCGAGCGAGCGGGCGATGTGGGCGCCGATCAGGGCCCTCACGAGGCATCACCGACCTGGGTGGCGGCCGCCGGGGCCAGCTCGAGCGCGGCGCGCGCCTCGCGCAGCCTGGCGATCAGGCACTCGCGGCTCTGGCTCCAGAACAGCGGGCCGGTGCCGTCGCCGAGCAGCTCGAGCGTGAGGGCGACGCCGCGCGGCGCGACCGGGCTCGCCTCGACCAGGCGCTTGGCGAGCTGCTCGAGGTCGCGGCGGGCGGCGCTCGCCTGCCGCCGCGACGCCCCCAGCCGCAGGCCGAGAGCAGCCGGCTCGGTCTCCTCGCCGGCGACCCGGCGCAGGCTGGCCGCCAGCTCGCGGCGCTTCTGCGGCGTGGTCAGGGCCTGCGCTCGCAGGGTCAGGGCCGGGCTGGCGGCGGGCGGCGCGCCCTCGGCCAGTTCGCGGTCGAGCCTGCGCGCCGCCAGACGGGCGATGACTCGGTCGTATGGGCTCACTTCTTCCCTCCTGCTGTCGCGGTCTGCGAATTCACGCTCCAGACGGTCGGCGACGGCTTTGAACGAATCCTTGACGCGGCCGGCGGCGGGCGGCGTACGATCAGAAAAGTGTCTCTTTCCGGTCCCGCTCGCATCGCCCGGCCGGCCCTCGCGCGGCGCCTCTGCGCCGGCCTGGAAGCCGGCTCGGTCCTGCTCGTGGCCGGCGCCGGCTATGGCAAGACGATGGCCCTCGAAGAGACGATCGAGGCCTGCGGGCAGCGCACGATCTGGCTCACCTGCGCCGAGGCCGGCAGCGAAGCCGGGCGGCTGCTGATCGACCTCGTCGAGGCCCTGCGGGCGGCCGTGCCAGGCCTCGCCGACGTCGTCGGCGAGGCGCTCTCGGGCAGCCTCGAGCCGGTCGACGCGCGGTCGGCGGCGGCCGGCCTGCGGCGCGAGCTCGAGCAGCTCCTCGTCGAGCCCTTCGTCGTCGTCTTCGACGATGCCGAGACGATCGCCGAGGACGAGGCGGCGCTCGCCCTGGTCGAGCAGCTCCTCCTCGCCCGCGCGCCCCTCTCGCTGGCGATCGCCAGCAGGCGCCCGCTGTCACTGCGGCTGGCCAAGCTGCGCGCCTCCGGCGCCCTGCTCGAGCTCGGCCCCGCCGAGCTCAGCCTGACCGCCGGCGAGTCCGAGGAGCTGCTGCGCCTGCGCCGCGGCCAGCCGGTCGGCGAGGAGACGGTCGCGGCGATCGTCGGAGCCACCGAGGGCTGGCCGATGGGCGTCGCGCTGGGCGCCCTCGCCGGGCCGCTGGAGGGCGCCGAAGCGGTGCCCCGCGACCGCCTCTTCGAGTACCTGGCCGAGGAGGTGCTGGAGGGGCTCGATCCGGAGACTCGGCTGCGGCTGCTGAACTCCAGCATCACCGACACCCTGACTCCGGAGCTGGCCGCCGACCTCGGCCTCGGCGACGACTTCCTCGGCGAGGCCGAGCGCTCCGGTCTCTTCCTGCGCACCGGCCGCTCCGGGAGCCGCTCCTACCACCCGCTGTTTCGCGAATTCCTGCGCCAGCGCCTCGCGGACCTGCGCCCCGAGGGGGAGCTGGCGGCGCTGCACGAGCGGGCCGCCGCCAGCCTCGCCGCCGCCGGCCAGCCGGCCGAGGCGATCGAGCACTGGCTCGCCGCCGGGCGCTTCGAGGCGGCCCTCGAGCAGCTGACCGGAGCCGGCGCGGGGCTCGTCCGCACCTCCCCCGGCACGGTCTCGGCCTGGCTGGAGCGAGTCCCCGAGGACCTCCGCAGCGGGCCCGAATGTCGCTTCGTCGAAGCGCAGCTGCTGTGGGGCGCCGGCCGGCACGAGCGCGCGCTGGAGCCGTTCCGGGAAGCGGTCGCCGGCTTCGCCGCCGCGGGCGAGGAGGACCGCGCCTGGTTCGCCCGCATCTACCTCGCCGACACCCTGGTCTTCCTCGGCGAGTACGCGGCCGTCTCCGAGCTGGCGGCGGGCTGGGAGGCGGTCGAGGGGCCGATCGCGGCGATCGCCGCCTCCGCAGTCGCCTGGTTCGAGGTCGTCGCCCTCTCCTGCCGCGGGCGCCGCGAGGAGGCCGACACGCTCCGCGGGCGGCTGCGGCGCGATCCCGAGGCGGCGGGCCAGTTCGACTTCCTCGACATCCTCGCCCACTCCGGTTTCGAGCTCTCCGAATGCCGCCCGCGGCAGGGCCTTGAGCTGCTGCGCGCGGCGATCGCCGAGCTGGAGCTGGACGATCCCCACGGCCGCCTGCCCTATGCGCTCGGGCTCGTCCTGGTGACGCTGCGCATGCTCGGCGAACGGGCGGCGGTCCCGGCCTGGCTGGAGCGCTGCGAACGCGAGGCCGAGCGAGTCGGGCTCGGCTTCGGCCTGCGCGACTTCCGCCTGCAGCGGGCTTCGTGGTTGGCCCAGCACGGCCGCCTGGCGGAGGCCGAGGCCCTGCTGGCGCAGGCCGGGAGGCGCGAGGGCTCAGGCTGGCGCGGGGTCTGCGAGGCCGAGGCCGAGGCGCACGTCGCGCTGCTGCGCGGGGAGCCCGGGGTCGCCGCACGGGAGGCGCGGCGGGCGCTGGCGAGCGCCGCCACGGCGCCGATGCCGTGGCGGGTCCTCGCCGCGGTGGAGATGGGCGCGACGCTGGCCGAGGCCGGTGAGCCCGACGCGGCCCGCGCGGCGCTCGCCGAGACGATGGCCGTCGTCGACGAATGGTTCGCCGGCGAGCGCGGCCGCCTCTACCGGGCCTGGCTGCTGGCGGCGCGCGCCTGCCACGAGCAGCGAATCGGGCAGACCGAGGCCGCCTGCGCGACGCTGGCCGCGGCCTGGGCCGAAGCCGGCGCGGAGACCGCGGCGCTGGTCCGCGCCCAGTGGCCGGCGCTGCGGGCGCCGCTCTGGGAGGCGCTGGCCCGGCAGGAGCTCGCGGCCGAGGCGGCGATCGAGGCGCTGCAGGAGGCACTGCCGGGTGGCGAGGCGCTGATCGCACTGGTCGACCATCCCCAGCCGCAGGTGCGGCGGGCAGCGGTGCGGACGGCGCTCAGCGCCGGCCACCCGGACCTGCTGGCGCGGCTCACCGAGCTGACCGAGGACGCCGACGCCGAGGTCGCGGCGGCCGCCGCCGCCACCCGCGAGCGCCTGCGCGAGGCGCCGCCGCCGTTGCGCTTCGAGCTGCTCGGCGGCTTTCGCGTTCGCCGCGCCGGCTGGGAGCTAGACGAGGCCGCCTGGCAGCGGCCGATGGCGGCCCGGGTGGTCCGCTTCCTCCTCGTCAACGGGCCCGGCGCCGTCCCCGAGGACGCCCTGTTCGAGGCCTTCTGGGCCGACCGGCCCGCCGACGGCGCCCGGCAGCACCTCGCGGTCGCCACCTCCCGCGCCCGCAAGGTCCTCGACCTGCCGGGCGCCGAGCAGAGCGTGATCGAGGTCCGCGAGCGGACCTACCGGCTGGCGCTGCGCGAGCGCGACAGCGTCGACTCGATCGAGTTCGAGGAAGCCGCCGCGGCGGCGCTCGCCGAGCGGGGCGCCGGCCGCCGCGCGGCGCTCGAGGCGGCCGCTGAGCTCTGGAGCGGCGAGCCCCTGCCCGAGGATCGCTACGCGGCCTGGGCGGCGCCCTGGCGCGAGCGACTGCTCGACACCCAGGTCGACCTGCTGAGCGCGCTGATCGAGACCTGCGCCGCGGCCGGCGATCACGACCAGGCGATCCGCGCCGGCCGCCGCCTGCTCGAGGTCGATCCCCTCAACGAGGCGGCGCACCGCTCGCTGATGGTCGCCTACGCGCGGACCGGCCGCACCAGCCACGCGCTGCGCCAGTACCTGGAGTGCCGGCACGCGCTGGTGCTCGAGCTCGGCGTCGAGCCGGCGGCCGAGACCTCGCGGCTGCAGGCGCTGATCCTGGCCGGCGAGGCTCTCTGAGGCACAGCCGCTCCAGGGCGGCCGCTCATTCTGCGTCGGCGCCCTGCCGTGGCACGACGCCGGGCGACCGGCACGGTTCTCTACTATGGAGCCGTGCTCTTCGGTCAGGAACACGTCGACCGCTACCGCGCCACCGACGGCGAGGAGGGGCACGAGTGGCAGGGCACCCAGACGCTGCTGCTGACGACGACCGGCCGCAAGAGCGGCGAGCCCCGGGTGGCGCCGCTGATCTACGCCCCGGCCGGCGAGGCCTACGCCGTCGTCGCCTCCAAGGGCGGCGCCGACGCTCCGCCCGCCTGGTACGTGAACCTCACCGCCAACCCCGAGGTCGAGGTCCAGGTCAAGGCCGAGCGCTTCAAGGCCCGCGCCCGCACCGCCGGCCCCGAGGAGCGGGACGAGCTGTGGCCGACGATGGTGGCCGAGTGGCCGAGCTACGACGAGTACCAGGCGAAGACGGATCGCGAGATCCCGATCGTCCTGCTCGAGCGCGCCTGAACGCGCGCCAGCCTTGATCTAGGGTCTTGCCCATGAGCCCCGGCGCCTTCGAGGCCCACGAGGTCGACCTGCACGGGCACCGCGCGGTCTACCGCACCGTCGGCCAGGGACCGAACCTGGTCCTGATCCACGGGATGATCAACTCCTCGCGCCACTGGCAGGGCGTGGCCGAGCGCCTCGCCGACTCCCACCGGGTGATCGCGCCCGACCTGATCGGCCACGGCGACTCCGCCACCCCGCGCGGGGACTACTCGCTCGGCGCCCACGCCGCCAGCATTCGCGACCTGCTGACGACGATCGGGGTCGAACGGGCGACGATCGTCGGCCACAGCCTCGGCGGCGGCGTCGCGATGCAGTTCTTCTACCAGTTCCCGCAGCGCACCGAGCGCCTCGGGCTGGTCTCCAGCGGCGGGCTCGGCCAGGAGGTCAGCCCGCTGCTGCGCGGCGCCGCGCTGCCCGGCTCGGCCTCGCTGCTGCGGCTGGCAAGCGACCGCCGCCTGGTCGCCTCCCTCGCCGCCACCGGCTCCCGCCTGCGCCAGCGCGGCGTCGCCACCGGTGTCTACCTGCAGGCGGTGGCGCGGGCGCTGGGGCCGCTGCAGGAGAGCGGCTCCCGCCGTGCCTTCCTGCAGACGCTTCGCGCCGTGATCGACTTCCACGGCCAGAAGATGAGCGCCCGCGACCGCCTCTACCTGCTGGGCGAGATGCCGACCCTGATCGCCTGGGGCGAGCGCGACCGCACGATCCCGATCGGGCACGGCCGCGAGGCAAGCGCCGCGATCCCCAACTGCCGCTTCGAGCTCCTGCCGAGGGCCGCCCACTTCCCCAACCTCGAAGACCCGGAAGCCCTGGCGGCGATCCTCCGCGACTGGATCGCCACCACCGAGCCGCACCACATCGACGACTCCGAATGGGGCGAAGTGATCGCCCACCGCGCGGCGCGGGTGCCGGGGGCCGCGTACGGGCCGGGGGCTCGCAGGGGGGGGGGGACGCGGGGCTGGTCGGGAGGGTCGGGTGACCCTCTTCACTCGGCCGTGTCGTCGTCGAGGAGTTGGGGAAGCTCTCGCCCGCAGGCCAGCCCTCCTCAGCCGCAAAACGTTCAGAGGGTCACCCGACCCTCCCTGAAGGCTCCACGGCCCCCCAACCCCGGGAGCTCCCGGACAAAGACGAGGCCCCGCCCCCTTGCCCAGAGCTTGAAAGGGACCAAGCCCAGCGTCTCTCGAAGAGCCCCCAAGGGACCAAGGCCTCCAATCGCGTGGTTCCTAACGGTCGCCTGGCGACCGTTAGGAACCACGCTCTCCGCAAAGCCGGCGTTCTTCCATCCCGTGGTTCCTTTCGGACCCAGAGCGTCCACAAGGAACCACGGGATGCCTTGGCGCTTTCAATGGTGCTTGAGAACGCGCGTCCATCACCGCCCCTTCGTCCCTTTCGAGCTTTGGAGCGTGGGGGCGGGCGGGGGGTCTTGCTGGGGTCTGGGGGTCGGGGCGTCGGACGTTGGCCTTCCTAGGGAGGGGTGGGGTGTCCCTCTGAACGTTTTGCGGCTGAGGGGGGCCGGGCTTCGGGCGAGAAGCTTGAAAGCTTCTCCCCGACGACACGGCCGAGTGAAGAGGGACACCCCACCCCTCCCCCTCGCGAAGCCTTCGTCCCTTGGCCGTCGGGGGACCGCCCGAACGACCCCCGCCCCGGCTACGACACCTCGCCGATGGCCCGTTCGACTTCCGCCAGCGTCGGGCTGTCCTGCAGCGTCCGGGTTCCTCCCGGGCCCGAGACGATCATCGCCTGGCCGGTCCTGATTTCGAGGTCGCGGCCGAGTTCCTCGTAGCGGTCGAGGCGCTGGGAGATCGGGCTGTCGGGCTCGGTTGCCTTTTCCATCGCGTCTTCCCATTCGGGGCCGTTGAGTTCCTCGACGCTGCCGGCGACCGAGTCGAGGAAGTCCTGGTCGATCCCCACCCGTTCGGCTTCGTCCTGGTTGCGGAAGAAGAGGTAGATGTACTGCCAGCCGTAGCCCTGTTCGGCAGCCGCCTCGGCCCCGTAGAAGCCGAGCTCCTCCGGGTTTTCGGCGTTCGAGTAGTGGCGGTAGAGGAGCTTCACGTCGCCGGGCCGGGCGTAGTTTTCGGTCAGCGCCGGGATCGTGCTGAGGAAGGCTTCGCGGCAGCTCGAGCACTGGATGTCGTTGAAGACCTGGATCGTCACCCCGGCGTCGTTGGAGCCGAGCCGGTCGCCTTCCTGGGGGACACCGCCGAAGATTTCCTGGGCTTCGGAGATCCCTTCGATGTGGACGATGCTGTTGTCCGGCTTCTGGGTCGAGATGTTGACGATCGCGTAAGCGAGCGCGACCAGACCGGCTGCGAGCAGCAGCGCGACCCAGATTCGGCCCCGGCGGGGCAGCGGCTTGACGGCGACTTCCGACATCGACCCACCATTATCGCGAGGCGCGGGCGCCGGCAGCCGCCGCCGGTAATCCGCATTGTGCGGATGCGGACATTGACATGTCTGCCGTCGGGGGTAAACATGGGTTACCGACTTTCACCTACCGGGAGGTCTTCGATGGCCAATCACCTGACGCCCAGTGAGCTCGCCGACGAGCTGCAGATGAAACGGCAGGAGGTGATCGGGAAATGCGTCGAGATGGGGGTCCCGATCTTCCATGGCCGGATCGACCGCGCCCTCTTCGAAACCTCCCTGCGCCACCTCGCCGCCGTGCGGGCCGATCGCTCTTCCTCCGCCGCGTCAGGCTGATTAGACTCCCCCCAGATGGAGGGGAGGGGAACCAACTCGAAAACGCTGGCGGACCTGCTGCCGCTGGCCGCCGAGAAGTACGGGGACCACCCCGCCGTCCGTTACAAGGACGGCACTGAGTGGGTCGATCGCAGCTTCCGACAGGTGCTCGACATCTCCCGCCCGCTCGGGCTCGGCCTCGCCGAGCTGGGCGTCGAGAAGGGCGACCGCGTCGCGATTCTCGCCAACACCCGCCCCGAGTGGACCTATTTCGACTTCGCGGCGCTCGGGATCGGCGCCACCGTGGTCCCGATCTACCAGACGAACTCGCCGGAGGAGTGCCGCTACGTGCTCGAGAACTCCGACGCCAAGATCGTCGTCGTCGAGGACGCAGAACAGCTCGCCAAGGTCGCGGAGGTCCGCGACCGCCTGCCACAGCTCCAGCACGCCGTGCTGATGGTCGGCGAGGGGGACGGCGCGCTCTCGATGGCGGCCCTGACCGCCAAGGGCGAAGCCGCCGACGCCTCGCTCTGGGAGCGGCGCTACAGCTCGGTCACGCCGGAGGACATCTGCACCTTCATCTACACCTCGGGCACCACCGGCCCGCCGAAGGGCTGCGTGATCAGCCACGGCAACTACCGGGCGATGCTCGACATGGTCAACGAGACCAGCGTGATCGAGCCCGGCGACGTCAGCTACCTCTACCTGCCGCTCGCCCATTCCTTTGCCCTGCTGATCCAGTTCGGCAGCTTCGACCTGGGCACGACGATCGCCTACTGGGAGCGCGACCCGCTGAAGATCCTGCCCAACCTGGCCGAGCTGAAGCCGAGCTACTTCCCTTCGGTGCCCCGCATCTTCGAGAAGATCTACACCGCGGCGACCAGCGGCATGGAGAAAGCGGGCGGCCTCAAAAAAGCGATCTTCGACTGGTCGATCGGGGTCGGCAGGCGGATGCGCGAGACCGAACGCGCGGGCCGCAAGCCCGGGTTCCTGCTGAGCCGCCAGTACGCCTTCGCCGACAAGCAGGTCCTCTCCAAGATCCGCGGCCTGTTCGGCGGCAACCTCCGCCTCGCCGTCTCCGGCGCCGCTCCGATCAACCCCGAGATCCTGCGCTTCTTCGACGCCGCCGGCGTTCTCGTGCTCGAGGGCTGGGGGATGACCGAGACCTCGACCGCGGCGACGATCGCCCGCCCCGACGACTTCAAGGTCGGCACGATCGGCAAACCGTTCCCGGGCTGCCAGGTCAGGATCGCCGAGGACGGCGAGATCCTGGTCAAGGGGCCGAACGTCTTCCAGGGCTACCACAAGAACCCGGAGGCGACGGCCGAGACGATCGTCGACGGCTGGCTGCACACCGGCGATATCGGCGAGATCGACAGCGAGGGCTTCATCAAGATCACCGGCCGCAAGAAGGACATCATCATCACCGCCGGCGGCAAGAACATCACCCCCGCCAACCTCGAGGCCGAGATCAAGCAGCACCCGCTGGTCTCCCAGTGCGTGGTGGTCGGCGATCGCCGCCCCTACCTCGTCGCGCTGGTCACGCTCGACGCCGAAGAGGCCGCGAAATGGGCGGCCGAGCACGGCCTCCCCGACGATCCGGCGGCGCTCGCCGCCAACCCCGACGTCAACGCGGCGATCATGGCGCACGTCGAGAAGGTCAACGAGAACTACGCCCGCGTCGAGCAGGTCAAGAAGGTGACGATCCTGCCGCAGGACCTCTCACAGGAGAGCGGCGAGCTGACCCCGACGCTGAAGGTCAAGCGCGCCGTCGTCACCCAGAAGCACGAGGACGCGATCGAGAAGCTGTACGCCGCCTGAGGCGTCCTCAGCGCCGCCTGCCGGCCTCAGGACGCCTCGCCGCTCTGGCGCAGCAGGACCGAGGTGGTCTGGGTGAGGACGCGGCGCCAGGCACTCTGCCCCGGTTCCTCCTGCTGCGCCGCCTCGACCACGCGGCGGACCCGGTCGCCCGAGATCTCGAGCCCGTGCCGGTTGGCGATCTCCTCGAAGTGCTCGTAGTCGGCCGCCAGCGCCTCGGTCACCGATTCGAAGCCATGGCGGGCGATCCGCAGGCGCCGCGAGTAGTCCATGATCGGGGTGCCGAACATCAGCTCGTCGGTCGGCTCGGGCTCGACCAGGATGATGTCGACGCCGGGGTAGCGCTCCTGCCACTGCTCGACCGCCTGGTGCAGGCGGGCGTGGGCGATCAGCCTGAAGGTCTGGTTCGCGATCGCCGGCATGCCCATGTCGGCGACCCGGCGCACCCGGGTGCCGAAGACCGTCGGGATCGTCTTCTGGAAGTCGTTGACGTAGGGAACCAGCGGGTTGACGACGACGATGAACTTGGCGCCCGCTTCGACCGCGAGGTCGACGTTGGTGGTCGAGCGGATGCCGCCGTCGACCAGGTGGCGCCCCTTCAGCTCGACCGGCTTGTAGACCAGCGGCAGCGCCGTCGAGCACTGCACCGCCTTGGAGATCGGGACGTCGCGCCACTCCCCTTCGCCGAAGACGATCCGCTCGCAGGTGTCGAGGTCGGTGCCGGCCAGGTACAGCTCGGGGCCGAGCCGGCGGAAGTCGTTGGTGCGGCCGCTCTCGGAGAGGATCTCGGCGATGTACTCGTCGAGGCCGCCGTTGGAGTAGAGGCCGGTCGGCAGCGCCTCGGCGAGGCCGACGCCGATGTCGATCGCGGAGAGCTCGCCGATCCGCGCCAGGGCTCGCACCAGCTCGAGCCCGCGCAACGGCAGCATCGCCGCTTTTTGCAGGAAGCCCAGGTAGTTGGGCTTCAGCACCCGGTCGAGGTCGAGGTCTTCGAGCTCGGAGGGAACGCTCGAGTTGAGTACCTGAGCCATTTCGTCCGGGGTGATGCCGTTGGCGAGCATCGAGGCGACGAAGGAGCCGGCGCTCGTCCCGACGTAGACGTCGAAGTCGTTGACGGTGCTGTTGACGGCCAGCAGGTCGAGGGCGCGCAGGGCGCCGATCTCGTAGACGCCGCCGGTGAAGCCACCGCCGCCCAGCACCAGCGCGGTCTTCGAGGGCTTTTTCCGACGCCGCGCTTTGCGACGCGGTTTGGAGTCGATGTCCACCACTTTGCCCATGCCTGCCTCCAGTATCCCAGGGCGGGCGGCCGGCCACACCGATACCTTGACGGCCTGTCGTGTTGGAACCAACGATGAGACGAGCCGCGACCGTCCTCGCCGCCGCCTGCCTGGTTCTGGCCCTGCTCGCCTCCAGCGCCGCCGCGGCGAGCACGACCTGCACCAAGATGCGGCAGATGCTGCACAGCGGCGGCGGCTCGCGGAGCGGCCTCCTCGTCCTCGACGCCGACAGCGGCAAGGTCCTCTGCGCCAGCGCCGCCAAGCGACAGCGGCCGCTGGCCTCGAACATGAAGCTGTTCACTACTGGCACCGTCCTCGCCCGGCTCGGCCCCAGCCGCCGGATCGCGACCAAGGTCTTCGCCGACGGCCGCCTCACCGCCGACGGCGTCCTCCACGGCAGCCTCTACCTGCGCGGCGGCGGCGACCCGACCCTCGGCGCCCCCGGCTTCTACGACAGCTACCTCTCCGGCGTCGGCACCAACCTGTTCGCGCTCAAGGCCCAGATCAGGGCCGCCGGGGTCAAATCGATCACCGGCCGCCTCTACGCCGACGACTCGTTCTTCGACCGGCTGCGCGGCGTCGCCGACTCCGGCTACGCGACCAGCGGCGAAATCGGCCCGCTCTCGGCGCTCGAGTTCAACGCCGGCCACGCCGGCGGCAGCATCTTCAGCGGCTTCAGCTCCGACCCCGCCAAGCTCGCGGCGACGAAGCTGGCCCGCGCCCTGATCGGCGCCGGGGTCCGGGTGCCACGCCAGGTCGCGCTCGGGGTGACTCCGCCCAACGCCAACCGGCTGGCGATCGTCCGCTCCCCCGACCTGAGCCGGATCGTCCACTTCACCGACGTCTACTCCTACAACTTCTTCGCCGAGATGCTGATCAAGCTGCTGGGCGCCGAACGCGGCAAGGGCGGCACCACCGCCGCCGGCGCCGAAGTCGTCACCGAATTCGCCCGCTCGCTGGGCAGCAGCCTGCACGCCGTCGACGGCTCCGGCCTCAGCCGCCCCGGCCGCGCCTCACCCTGGCAGGTGGTCCGCTTCCTCAGCGGGATGCGCGAGCAGGACGTCGGCCAGGAGTTCGTCGACGACCTCGCGGTCGCCGGCAGGGAAGGCACGGTCGACGGCCGCATGCGCGGCACCCCGGCCTATGGCCGCTGCCACGTCAAGACCGGGACGCTGACGGGGGTCAGCAACCTCTCGGGATACTGCTTCAACGCCAGCGGCAGGGTGATGATCTTCTCGATTCTGATGGGCGGCGCCTACGACATCAGCCTCGCCCACCTGATGCAGGACCGGATCGCCGGCCTCGTCGCCTCCTACTAGCGGCCCGCTGGCGACTTCCTCACGCAGGTGCGTGAGGAGGTCGCCAAGCTCAGGTCGCGGGGTCGGCGATCAGCGCCAGGAGGCCCTCTTCGCCGAGCACCTCGGTGCCGAATTTCTCGGCTTTCGCGAGCTTGGAGCCGGGGTTGTCGCCGGCGACGACGAAGTCGGTCTTCTTCGAGACCGAGCTGGTCACCTTGCCGCCCGCCTGCTTGACCAGGGCTCCGGCCTCCTCGCGGGTCAGCTCCGGCAGGGTGCCGGTGAGGACGACGGTCTTGCCCTCCAGCGGGCCTCCCTCCCGGCGACGTTCGGAGGCGTCGGCCTCCAGCCGCAGGCCCTTGCTCCGCAGCTTGGCGATCAGCTCCTGCGTCGGCTCGTCGGCCAGCGACTCGGCGATCTGCTCGGCCATGATCGGGCCGACGCCCTCGACCTCCTCGATCTCCTCCGGCTGGGCCCCGCTCAGGCGCTCGATCGAGCCGAAGTGGTCGGCCAGCGCCTCGGCGGTGACCGAGCCGACGCCGGGCAGCCCGAGCGCGAAGAGGACGCGTTTGAACGGCTGGCGCTTGGAAGCCTCGATCGCCGCCACCAGGTTCTGGGCCGAGGTCTCGGCGAAGCGGTCGAGCCCGACCAGCCGCTCCGCGGTCAGGTCGTAGATGTCGGCGACGTCGCCGATCACGTTCTGCTGGAGGAAGGTCAGCGCCTGCTTCTCCCCCAGCCCCTCGATGTCCATCGCGCCCTTGCTGACGAAGTGCTTGACGTGCTGGAAGGACTGGCCGGGACAGCCGCGCCGGTTGGGGCAGATCGTGAACACTGCGCCCTCCGGCTTCTCCGTCGCCGTGTCGCAGATCGGGCAGCGCCGCGGCGGCTTCGGCTTGCGAGCCCGCGGGTTGCGGCGCGGCAGTTTCGGCGAGACGACCTGCGGGATCACGTCGCCGGCCCGCATGACGACCACCTCGTCGCCCTCGCGGACGTCCTTGCGCGCCAGGTCCTCCTCGTTGTGGAGCGTCGCGGTGGTGACGGTGACGCCGCCGACGTGGACCGGCTCGAGCATCGCGAACGGCACCAGGTGGCCGGTGCGGCCGACGTTCCAGACCACCTTCTTCATCCGCGTCGTCGCGGTCGTCGGCGGGAACTTCCAGGCGATCGCCCAGCGCGGCTCGCGACCGACCACGCCGAGCTCCCGCCACAGCGCCCGCTCGTCGACCTTGACGACGACGCCGTCGATCTCGTAGTCGAGCCGCTCGCGGCGCTCCTCCCACCAGTGGCAGCGCTTGACGACGCCCTCGACGCCCTGGTGGTGGTCGGTGTCGGGGTTGACCTTGAAGCCGCGGTCGCCAAGCCATTCGACCTCGTCCATGTGAGTCGCCAGATCGAGTCCCCGAACCGCGCCGATCCCGTAGATCCAGGTCGAGAGCGGCCGTTCGGCGGCCAGCGCCGGGTCCAGCTGGCGGATCGACCCGGCGGCCGAGTTCCGCGGGTTGGCGAAGGTCGGTTCGCCGGCCTCGGCCCGGCGCTCGTTCAGCGCCCGGAAGGCGGCGATCGGCAGGTAGGCCTCGCCGCGGACTTCGATCAGCTCCGGCGCGTCCTCGATCCGCAGCGGCACCGAGCCGATCGTGCGCAGGTTCTGGGTCACGTCCTCGCCGACCTGGCCGTCGCCGCGGGTGGCGCCGCGGACCAGGACGCCGTCCTCGTAGGTGAGGGTGATCGCCAGCCCGTCGATCTTCGGCTCGGTCGTGTAGCTGAACTGCGAGGCGGTGATGTCGAGTCGCTTCAGGTAGTTGGCGAGGCGCGTCTCCCAGGCCCGCAGCTCCTCCTCGTTGCGGGCGTTGGCGAGGGAGAGCATCGCCTCCAGATGGCGGGCCGGCTCGAAGCGGTCCAGCGGGGCGGCGCCGACCCTCTGGGTGGGCGAGTCCGGGCTGCGCAGCTCCGGGTGCGCCTCCTCCAGGACGCGCAGCTCGTCGAGCAGCGCGTCGTAGACGTCGTCGCCGACCTCCGGTTGGTCGAGGACGTAGTAGAGGCGGTTGTGGCGGTCCAGCTCCTCGCGCAGCTCCGCCGCCCGCTGGGCGACGTCGCTCACGCCGCGGGGCTGGCGGCGGCCAGCATCTGGTCGAAGTCCCACTCCCCGAGCGCGCGCAGGCCGCCGCGGTCGGTGAGGTCGAAGTGGATCGGCGTCACCGCGATCCGACCCTCGGCGACGGCGTTCAGGTCGGTGCCCGCGACCTCCGCGTGGGAGGGCTCCCAACCGTAGATCTCATAGCGCTTGTGACCGTGCTCGGTCTCCTCGAGGAACCTGAGCCGGTCGTTGTAGATCCGCTTGCCGAGGCTGGTGACCTCGACCCCGGTCGGCTCGCCGGCGGGGAAGTTGACGTTGATCAGGGTCGCCTCGGGCATCGTCGTCCCCCGCAGCTGCCCGACCAGGGAGGCGGAGAAGGCCGCGGCCAGGCCGAAGTCGAAGCTGCCGCTCAGGTACCCGAGCCCGCGCGAGGACTGCTGGGAGAGCGCCAGTGCCGGGATCCCGAGGATGATCCCCTCGAGCGCCGCCGCGACCGTGCCGGAGTAGGTGATGTCGTCGCCGAGGTTGGCCCCGTGGTTGATCCCGGAGACGATCAGGTCGGGTTTCTCGCCGACCAGGCCGACGTCGGCAAAGCGGACGCAGTCGACCGGGGTGCCGTCGGTCGCGTAGCCGAGGTCGCCGTCCTCGAACTCGATCTCCTCGACGGTCAGCGGCTGGCGGGTGGTGATGCTGCGGCCCGAGGCGCTGCGGTTGCGGTTGGGGGCGACGACGTCGACGGTGACGCCGTCCAGCTCCCGCATCGCCCGCCGCACGGCCTGCAGGCCGGGGGCGCTGATGCCGTCGTCGTTGGTGAGCAGTACCCGCACGCCAACGATTCTAGGAGGCGCCCCCCACGCGTGATCTCGCGCCCGGGCGTCGTGGATACTGCGGCCGTGCCGACCGTGCGGCTCGACATCGAATATGACGGCGCGGGCTTCCGCGGCTGGGCCCGCCAGCCCGGCCTGCGGACGGTCCAGGGCGAGATCGAGGCGGCGCTGGCGACCGTCCTGCGCGCGCCGGTCGAGCTGACCGTCGCCGGCCGCACCGACGCCGGCGTCCACGCCCGCGGCCAGGTTGCCAGCTTCGTCCTCGCCGGCGAGCCGCCCGCCGACCTCGCCCGCCGCCTCAACGGGCTCGGTCCGGCCGACCTCGCCGTCACCGCCGCCAGCGTCGTCGCCGATGGCTTCGACGCGCGCCGCGACGCGACATCCCGCAGCTACCGCTACCGCCTCCTCGCCCGGCCCGCCCCCAGCCCCTTCGAGCGCGGCCGCGCCCTCTGGTGGCCGCACCGCGTCGACCGTGAGGCCCTGGCCGCCTGCGCCAACGCCCTCCCCGGCAACCACGACTTCACCGCCTTCACCCCGACCCAGACCGACCACGTCCGCTTCCACCGCAACGTCCTGGCGGCGTCCTGGGAGAGCGAGTCGCGGGACATCCTCGCCTTCCGCATCAGCGCCGATGCCTTCATGCGCAACATGGTCCGCGCCCTGGTCGGCACCATGCTCGAGGTCTCATCCGGCCGCCGCAGCGTCGAGAGCTTCACCGAGCTCCTTCGCGGGGCACCGCGCTCCGCGGCCGGCGACACCGCCCCACCCCAAGGCCTCTACCTGGAGTCCGTGAGCTATGACTGAGCCGGGGTTTCTTGAGGCGGGAGTGAGGACCCCCTCGAGCTGACGGATACTCAAAGTCGCAGCGCTAATTAGCGCTGCGACTTGTCAGAGCGAGGGGGTCCTCACTCCCGCCCCGCCAACCCCGGGTCCTAGACCAGCTCGAGGTAGACCATCTCGGTTGAGTCGCTGCGCCGCGGCCCCAGCTTGACGATGCGGGTGTAGCCGCCGGGGCGCGTCGCGTAGCGCGGCGCGACCTCGTCGAACAGCTTGTGCACGATGAACTTGTCGTTGTGGAGCGAGGAGAGCGCCTGGCGCCGCGCGTGCAGGTCACCGCGCTTGGCCAGGGTGATCAGTTTCTCGACCTCGGGTTTGACCGCCTTGGCCTTCGCCTGGCTGGTCTGGATCCGCTCGTGCTCGATCAGCTGCTTGGAGAGGTTGGTGAGCAGCGCCTCGCGGTGGGCGGAGTCGCGGCTCAGCTTGTTCCGCTTCTTGCGATGGCGCACGGCTGCTCTCCCCTCCGCTCTCGTCGGTCCCTAGTCCTGCTGGAGATCGAGGCCGCGGGCGTGCAGGGTCTCGATCACTTCCTCGATCGACTTCTGGCCGAAGTTCGGGATCGCGTTGAGTTCCGCGCGCGACTTGCGGACCAGGTCGCCGACGGTCTGGACGCCGGCGCGCTTGAGGCAGTTGTAGGAGCGGACGCCGAGTTCGAGCTCCTCGATCAGGATCTCGTCGAGGCCGTTGTTGCTGCCGGCGCCGTCGCCGGCCGGGGCGGCCAGCGGATCGTTCGGCAGCGCCGCGATCGGTTCGCGGGCCGTCAGTTCCTCGACCCGCTCGGCGTCGGTGAAGATCGCCAGGCTCTTGATCAGGATCTCGGAGGCCTCGCGCAGGGCCGCGGCCGGCTCGATCGAGCCGTCGGTCTCGAGGTCGAGCTCGAGCCGGTCGAAGTCGGTGCGCTGGCCGACGCGGGCGGCCGAGACCGCGTAGGAGGCGCGGCGGATCGGCGAGAAGATCGAGTCGATCGGGATCACCCCGATCGGCTGCTCGTCGGACTTGTTCTCTTCCGCCGGCGAGTAGCCGCGGCCGCGGCCGATCGTCAGGTAGACCTCGAGTTTGGTTTTTTTCTCGAGCGTCGCGATCGGCGCGTCGGGGTTGAGGATCTCGACGCCCGAGGGGAGGTCGATGTCCTTGGCCTTGACCTCGCCGGGGCCGGTGGCGACGAGCGGCGCCTCGACCTCGTCGGCGTCGGTGTGCATGCGGACGACGAGGTCCTTCAGGTTGAGGACGATGTCGGTGACGTCCTCCTTGACGCCGGGCACGGTCGAGAACTCGTGTGCGACCCCCTCGATGCGAACGCTGGTGATGGCGGCGCCGCCCAGCGAGGAGAGAAGGACGCGGCGAAGACTGTTGCCGAACGTGTAGCCGAAGCCCTTGTCGAGCGGCTCGATCGTGAACGTGCCGCGACGGTCGTCGACTTTCTCGGAGATGATGCGGGGGACCTGGAAATCAGTGGTCATGAGTTCCCTTGGGTATGCGTGTGCAGAAATCGTTCCGGACTACTTGGAGTACAGCTCGACGATCAGCTGCTCCTGGACCGGGGCCGAGATCTCGGAGCGCTCGGGATAGCGCAGGACCTTGGCGGTAAGCGCGTCGTGGTCGGCCTGCAGCCAGGCCGGCACGGTCGAGACAAGTTCGGTCGCGCGCTGGACCGTCTCGGTCGCGCTCGAGCTCGGTTTGATGGAGATGATGTCTTCCGGGCGCACCTGGTAGGACGGGATGTCGACCCGGCGGCCGTTGACCATCCAGTGGCCGTGGTTGATCAGCTGCCGCGCCTGGCGCCGCGAAGCGGCGAAGCCGAGGCGGACGAGGACGTTGTCGAGGCGCGACTCGAGCAGCCGCAGCAGGTTCTCGCCGGTGACGCCGTCCTGGCGCGAGGCCTTCTCGTAGTAGGCCCGGAACTGTTTCTCGAGCACCTGGTAGTAGCGGCGCGTCTTCTGTTTCTCGCGCAGCTGGAGGCGGTACTCGGACTGGCGCAGGCGGCCGCGGCCGTGCTCCCCGGGCGGGTAGGAGCGGCGCTCGACGCCGCACTTGTCGGTGAAGCAGCGCTCACCCTTGAGGAAGAGCTTCTGGCCCTCGCGCCGGCACTGCTTGCACTGCGGGGAGGTGTCGCGAGCCACTAGACGCGCCTCCGCTTCTTCGGCCGGCAGCCGTTGTGGGCCTGGGGCGAGACGTCCTTGACCGTGGTCACATCGAGGCCGGCGGCCTGCAGCGAGCGGATCGCGGTCTCGCGACCCGAGCCGGCGCCCTTGGCGAAGACCTCGACCCGCTCGAGCCCGTGTTCCATGCCCTTTTTGGCGGCGGCGTCGGCGGTCACCTGGGCGGCGAACGGGGTCGACTTGCGCGAGCCTTTGAACCCGGCGGAGCCGGCCGACTCCCAGGCGATCACGTTGCCGTCGGTGTCGGTCAGGGTGACGATCGTGTTGTTGAAGGAAGTCTTGATGTGCGCCTGCCCGTAGGTGACGTTCTTTTTGACACGGCGACGGGAGCGCCCTTTGGCGGATTTTTTCTCGGCCATCCTCTGTTCCTCTACGCCTTGCGCTTGCCGGCGATGCTGAGCCGGCGCGGGCCCTTGCGGCCGCGGGCGTTGGTCTTCGTGCGCTGACCGCGGACCGGCAGGCCCCGCCGGTGGCGGAGGCCGCGGTAGGAGCCGATCTCCATCAGCCGTTTGACGTTCTGTGAGCGCTCGCGCCGCAGATCGCCCTCGACCTCGCGGTTCTCGACCGCCTCGCGGAGGCGGATCACCTCGTCCTCGGTCAGATCCTTGACCGCGGTGTTGGGATCGATCCCGGTCTCGGCGAGGATCCTCTGGGCGGTCGAACGCCCGATCCCGAAGATGTAGGTGAGGCCGATTTCGACTCGTTTGTTGACCGGGATGTTGATCCCTGCGATTCGCGCCATGCCTAACCCTGCCGCTGCTTGTGTCGCGGGTTCTGACAGATCACCAGAACCGCGCCATTGCGGCGGATGACCTTGCACTTCTCGCACATCGGCTTTACGGAAGCTCTGACCTTCATTGCTCCGGACTTGGATCGACTACAGGACTCCCACCCTTCCCATGAATCGGATGGGCAGGACACAACCTCAGGCCCAAATGGGCCGACCGAGAAAGATAGCAGGGACGCTTCCCAGGCAGCGCCTCCTCGCCGCTCCGCCAGGCGCTACCGCACCAGCGCGAGCAGGAAGCCGTCGTAGCCCTTGATCCCCACCGTCTGGATCGTCGTCGCCGTCACCCGCGGCTCGGCGGCCACCATCTCGTGCAGGCGGCGCTGGGCGAGCGTCGCCTCGTCCTGGTCGTCGGCATCGCCGAGGCTGCCGGCGCGGACGACGTTGTCGGCGACGATCAGGCCACCGGGCCGGGTGTGGTCGAGGGCCCAGGCGAAGTAGTTGGGCGTGTTGACCTTGTCGGCGTCGATGAAGACCAGGTCGAAGGGGCCGACCCCCTCCTCCTCCAGTCCCGGCAGGGCCTCGAGAGCCGGTCCGACGCGGACCACGACACGCCCCTCGAGGCCGGCGGCGGCGAGGTTGCGGGTGGCCACCGCGGCGTATTCGGGATTGGCCTCGAGACTGATCAGCCGGCCGCCGTCGGCCAGCGCCCGCGCCAGCTGGATCGTGCTGTAGCCGCCGAGCGTGCCGAACTCCAGGATCTCGCGGGCGCCGGTGAGCTGGGCGAGCATCGCCAGCAGGCGGCCCTGCGCGGGCGAGACCTGGATCGAGGGCAGCCCGGCGGCCTCGGCGGCGGCGATCGCCGCCTCGAGCACCTCGTCCGGCGGCACGATCGTCGCCGCCAGGAACTCATCGACCGCCTTGAAGCTCTCCTCGTTCACGGCCCCGCATTCTGACGAAGCCGTGCCGGCGGCCGCCGCCGGGCGCTGCCGCCGCCGTCACCGCGCCGGGCGCGCCCGGCGCGGTAGAGGTTCGTCTCGCGATCGGAGACTCTCCTCTACCGCGCGCGCGTTCCCTCCCTGGGACTCAGCGGGGCAGGCGTTGGGTCAGCGTCACCGTCTGCTGGAAGGTCGGCCGGTTCTGGAACGGGAACGGGCCCAGCGTGATGCCGCCGGTCACCTGCGGCCGGTTCTGGTCGAAGCAGGCCGGCTGCGGATCCGAGGCGCAGTCCCCGTTGCCGCCGCCGTAGAGCTTGCGCGGCGAGACCTTCAGCGCCTGGGCCAGGGTCTTCTGGAGCATCTGCCGGCACTTCGCCAGCGAGCCGCCGCCGCAGTACTTGCGGCTGAAGGCACCCCGCGGATGCTGGCCGAGGACGCTGCGCAGGTCCTTGGAGACGTAGCCCCACCAGCCGTCATAGAAGTCGGGCGCGTCCGGCGAGCCACCGGTGTGATCGCCGATCCGCAGCATGCCCTCGAGCCGTTCGAAGGCCCTTGCCCCCAGCGCCGGCTTGAACTCGGCCGTGACCAGCTTCGGCCACCAGGCGTCCATGATCTCGATCGCCGGCGTTTCCTCGTCGACCCCGTCGCGGTTGAGGTCGCGGCGGTGGGCGCCGTGCTGGTGCCAGGTCTTCAGCGTCGCCAGCGCCTGCTTGAGCTGGGCCGACTTCGGCTTGCCGATCGCCTGGAAGATGATCGGCAGCAGCCGGTACCCGCGCAGGTCCTGCGTCGCCGGTTCCTCCATCGCCTGGATCAGCCCGACGATGCTCATCTTCTTGCTGCCCTTGGTGCCGGCCTTGACCTTGTCGGCGATCATCTGCGAGCGCTGCAGCGGCCCGTAGCCGTAGTTGTCGTCGGCCGCCGCCCATTCCGGCGCCTGCTTGTTGTTCCAGGAGACCAGGTAGGGCGGGTTGACCTGCTGGGGATGCTTGGCGAAGGGCAGGTAGTCGGCCAGCTGGGTCTTCGGGTTGAAGCCCTTCCAGTCGTACTGGCCGGTGCCGAGCACCGGGAAGTCCGGCGAGGTGCCGCGGGCCCGCTGCGGGTAGGCGCCGGAGAGCGCGTAGGCGATGTTTTCCGAGTCGACGTAGGCCCAGTTGAAGGTGAAGTTGATGTTCGACACGGCCTTTTTGAAGCCGGCGACGCCGGTGACGACGCCGGGTTCGTTCAGCTGCGCGAACCCGATCACCGAGTCGGCCTCGTGGAAGTAGGTGCTGCGCTGGTGGACGAAGGCGACCTTCTTGCCGCCGACCTTGCCGTAGGCGAAGACCGGGCCGTGCACACTGCGCCAGGTCGTCAGCGTCTGCGAGCCGGGCTGCGTGGAGTCGATCGCGTTCGGCACCCAGCTCTCGGTCTTCCGCAGTCTTTCCATCGCCAGGCACTTGCCGCGGTACATGTAGTGGTGCTTGTCCTTGCAGAGCACCTCGGCGAAGGTGTCGGTGTTGTCGGACCCGGCGCTGGTCGCGCTCCAGGCGTAGTCGCGACCGTGGCCGAGCTGCACGTAGAGGTTGACGCCGGCGAAGGAGGCGCCGCGGGCGTCGATCCCCGGCCCGTGCAGATCCTCCTCCATCAGGATCTGCGGCACGTAGTAGCCGACCTGCGGCCCCATCACCGCGATCGGGTGGCCGTTGGTCGAGTGCTCGGCCGAGACCAGCTCCCAGTTCGAGGCGTGGCCGGCGGCTTCGATCGCCGCCTGCAGGCGCGAGCCGAGGCTGTTGAGCCCACTCCCGCCGCCGCTCGCCGTCGAGGCGGTGGCCGTCTTCACGTCACGCACGCTCTTCGGGTCGGGGAGCGCCAGGCCCTTCTTGGCGAAGGCGCTGCGGGTCTCGTAGGGGAACTTCTTGGCGATCGTCGTCGGCGCCTCGGGATCGTTCTTCTCCCGGAACCCGAGCCAGGCGGCGCGCCCCTTCTTCTTGCCCATCTTTTCGACGAAGGACTCCATCGTCAGCGCCGAGTTCAGCTCGTTGCCGCCGCCCTTGCCGAAGATGCCGCCGACCAGCGAGGCGATCGCGATGATGTCGGTCGGCTTCCACGGTTCCATCTTTTTTCCGAGCAGCCCGTACTCGGCCGGTTCGAGGTCTTTCGGATCGGCTTTGGCCGCCGCCACGTAGGCGTTGATGCCTTCGACGTAGGCGTCGACGTCTTCGACCGCCCGCTGGCCGAGCTGGCCGTAGAGCTGCGGCGCCTGCGTCAGCTGTTTTTCGAGGTCGGCTTCGGTGTAGGGAGCGAAGCTCCACTGGCTGGCGTCGGCGCCGGCGTTGGCGCCGCCGAGGAAGGAGGCCAGTTCCGCGCGGCCGGTGTGGCGGAGGACGTCCATCAGGAAGAGCCGGTCCTGGGCGCCCGCGTAGCCGGCGCCGAACATCGTGTCGGCGCGCGTGGTGCCGTAGATGTGGGGCACGCCGAAGGCTTTGTCGCGGACGATGGTCACGCCCGGGCGCGGTTCGATCGTCGATTCGACTTCGCCGGCCGGCACGCCGAAGGTGGCGTCCTTGTAGAAGTTCGGGATCTGGGCTTCGGTCAGCCCCGGCGCCCCATAGACGAGGTTTTCGTAGAGCGGCTGCTGGTCGGCGGCGTGGGCGGGCAGCGTCCCGAGGCCACGGAACTGGAAGAGCTGGGAGAGGGTGTCCAACCCGTTCTCCCCCGGCGGCAGCACGTTGCGGAACCCGCCCGCGTCATTGGCGCCGTACGGTTCCACGGCAGCGCCCGCCGGCTGCGCGAAGGCAGCGACGATCAAGGCGGACAAGACAACGGGCAGCGCCAGGCGCCGACGGGCTCGACTTCGCAACAACCTCTCCTCTCCATTGACGGCGCCCCCACACCGCTGCGCGGAAGCTTACCGGGCGGGCTGGCTGGCCGACAAGGACGTTGGTGGCGGGGCGGGGCCTGGGCTGGTCACCCGACGGCCAAGGGACGAAGGCTTCGCGAGGGGGAGGGGTGGGGTGTCCCTCTTCACTCGGCCGTGTCGTCGGGGGGAAGCTTTCAAGCTTCTCGCCCGAAGCCCAGCCCTCCTCAGCCGCAAAACGTTCAGAGGAACACCCCACCCCTCCCTAGGAAGGCCGACGTCCGACGCCCGGGGCCCCCAGACCCCAGCAAGAACCCCCACCCGCGCCCGCTCCCAAAGCTTGAAAGGGACGAAGGGGCGGTGATGGAAGCGCGTTCTCAAGCACCGTTGAAAGCGCCAAGGCATCCCGTGGTTCCTTGTGGACGCTCTGGGTCCGAAAGGAACCACGGGATGGGAGAACGCCGGCTTTGCGGAGGGCGTGGTTCCTAACGGTCGCCAGGCGACCGTTAGGAACCACGCGATTGGAGGCCTTGGTCCCTTGGGGGCTCTTCGAGAGACGCTGGGGCTTGGGCTCGTCCCTTGCCGCTCTTCGAGAGACGGTGGGCTTGGTCCCTTTCAAGCTCTGGGCAAGGGTGCGGGGCCTCGTCTTTGTCCGGGAGCTCCCGGGGTTGGGGGGCCGTGGAGCCTTCAGGGAGGGTCGGGTGACCCTCTGAACGTTTTGCGGCTGAGGAGGGCTGGGCTGCGGGCGACAGCTTCTCCCAACTCCCCGACGACGACACGGCCGAGTGAAGAGGGTCACCCGACCCTCCCGACCAGCCCCTCGTCCCCCCGCCCCCCTGCGAGCCCCCGTCCCTTAAGGAGGCCCCCGCCTAAAGAACGTCGTGCCAGGGCGTCAGCACGCGGGGGCCGTCCGGCGTGACGGCGACCGTGAACTCGAAGTGGGCGGCGAGGGAGCCGTCCTCGGAGTAGACCGACCAGCCGTCGTCACCCATCCGGACGAGGGGCCCGCCGGCGTTCACCATCGGCTCGATCGCCAGCACCATCCCCTCCTCCAGCTCCGGGCCCTTGCCGGGCTCGCCGAAGTTGGGCACCTGCGGCTCCTCGTGCATGTCGCGGCCGACGCCGTGGCCGACCAGGGTGCGGATGATCGACATGCCCTCAGCCTCGACCGTGGTCTGGATCGCGTGCGAGACGTCGCCGAGGTGGTTCCCCGGCCGCATCTGCTCGACGCCGGCGAAGAGCGCCTCCCGGGTCACCGTCAGCAGCCGCTTGGCCTCGGAGCTGACCGGTCCGACCGGGAAGGTCACCGCGGCGTCGGCGACCCAGCCGTCCTTGATCACGCCGACGTCGATCGAGATCACGTCGCCGCGTCGCAGCTCGTAGGGGCCGGGGATCCCGTGCACCACCATCGAGTTCGGCGAGGAGCAGATCGAGCCCGGGAAGCCGCGGTAGCCCTTGAACGCCGGCAGCGCGTCCTGGGAGCGGATGAACCTCTCCGCCGCCGCGTCGAGTTCCTCGGTGGTGATGCCAGGCCGCACCTTCGCCGAGAGCATCTTCATGCAGCGGACGAGGATGTCGCCGGCGGCCGCCATCTGGTCGACCTGCTCAGGCGTCTTGCGGATGATCATCCGGTACAAGGCTAGGGGCCCGGTCCAGCCGCCTAGACGGCCTCGTCCGCTTCCAGCCGCATCGTCGCCAGGGTGCGGCGCAGCACCTCGGTGACCTCGTCCGGGGGCGCCGCGCCGTCGATCCGGCGCAGCACGCTGCGATGGTCGTAGTAGTCGATCAGCGGCTCGGTCTTCTCGTGGTAGGTGGCCAGGCGCTTGCGGACCACCTCCGGCTTGTCGTCGTCGCGGACGAGCAGCGGCGAGCCGTCGATGTCGCAGACGCCCTCCTGCCGCGGCGGGTTGAAGTCGACGTGGAAGACGTGGCCGCCCTCCTCGCAGGTGCGGCGCCCGCCCAGCCGTCGCACGACCTCCTCGTCGTCGACGTCGATCAGGAGGACGGCGGTGACGCTCCGCCCCAGCTCGCCGAGCTTGGCGTCGAGCGCCTCAGCCTGCGGCGTCGTCCGCGGGAAGCCGTCGAGGATGAACCCGTCGCGCGCCTCGGCGGAGTCGAGCGCCTCGGCGATCACGCCGACGATCACCTCGTCGGGCACGAGGTCGCCGGCGTCCATGTAGCGCTTCGCCGTGCGGCCCAGCTCGGTCTCCTCACGGACCGCGGCGCGCAGGATGTCCCCGGTCGCGTAGTAGGGCAGCCGGAGGTCTTCGTTGAGGCGCTCACCCTGGGTCCCCTTGCCCGACCCGGGTGGGCCGAGGAGGACGAGATTCAGCTCAGACATGCGTGCAAACCCTAGTTGACGCGCGCCCGCCGGGCGGCGCTATTTGAGGAAGCCCTCGTAGTTCCTCATCATCAGCTGCGCCTCGAGCTGCTTGACCGTGTCGAGCGCGACGCCGATCACGATCAGGATCGAGGTGCCGCCGAAGTAGAAGTTGGCGGAGGTCTGGCTGATCAGGATCGTCGGCAGCGCCGCCACCGCCCCCAGGTAGAGGGCGCCGGGGAAGGTCAGCCGCGAGAGGATCCGATCCAGGTATTCGGCGGTCGGCCGGCCGGGGCGGACGCCGGGGATGAAGCCGCCGTATTTTTTCAGGTTGTCGGCCTGGTCCACCGGGTTGAAGGTGACCGCCGTGTAGAAGTAGGTGAAGACGATGATGAAGAAGACCTCGCCGACCACGTAGGCCCAGCTGTTGGGGCCGAAGAAGCTGGCGAAGTCGAGCGCGGCGGGCGTGTTGAGCAGCTGCCCGATCGTCGCCGGGAAGGCCATGATCGAGGCGGCGAAGATGACCGGGATGACGCCGGCCATGTTCACCCGCAGCGGCAGGTAGGTCGAGCCGCCCGAGGTCATTTTGCGGCCGACGACGCGTTTGGCGTACTGGACCGGGATCCGGCGCTGGCCCTCCTGGACGAAGACGATGGCGACGATCACGGCCAGCGCGATGAACGGCATCATCACGACGAAGACCTGGTCGGGGTTGTTCCACCACTTGCTGATCCCGGTCGGCAGCGAGGAGGCGATCGAGGCGAAGATCATCAGCGAGATCCCGTTGCCGATGCCGCGCTGGGTGATCAGCTCGCCCAGCCACATCAGCAGGGTGCAGCCGGCGGTCAGGCTGATCACGATCAGCATCGTCTTCGGGAAGGTGAGGGTGCCGACGACGCTGGTGTTCGCTTCGCTGCCGAAGGAGCGGAAGAGGAAGACGTAGCCGACCGACTGAGCGAAGGCAAGCCCGACGGTGAGGTAGCGCGTGTACTGGGTGATCTTCTGCTGCCCGACCTCGCCTTCTTTCTGCAGGCGCTCGAGCGAGGGCACGACCACGGTCAGCAGCTGCAGGATGATCGAGGCCGTGATGTAGGGCATGATCCCCAGCGCGAAGAGGCTGAGGCGCGAGAGGCTGCCGCCGGAGAAGGTGTTGAGGAAGCTGAGGATGCCGGCGCCGCCGAAGTTGCCGGAGACTTCCTTGACGGCGTCGACGTTGACCCCCGGCGCCGGGATGTAGGCCCCGAGCCGGTACAGCGCCAGCATCGCCGCTGTGAACGCAAGCTTCTTGCGAATGTCGGCAACGCTGAACGCGTTGAGAATAGTTCTGAGCATTACGGCTCCAGAGTGTGACAGGAACCGCCAGCCGCCTCGATCTTCTCCCTGGCGGCCGCGCTGAAGGCGTGCGCGTGGACCTCGAGCTTCTTGCTCAGCTCGCCGCGGGCGAGCACCTTGACCGGGTCCTTGCGGGTTGCCAGGCCCTTCTCCTTGAGCGACTGCGGCGTCACCTCGGCCCCGGCCTCGAAGCGGTCCTCGAGGTCGGCGAGGTTGACCGGCTGGCTCTTGGTGCGGAAGTTCTCGAACGGCATCGACTTCTTCATGTGCGGGCCGCGCAGCTTTCGCATCCGCATGTGAATCGGGTTCTGGCCGCCCTCGTAGCCCGCCTTGGTCTTCGCGCCCGAGCGCGAGCCGGCTCCCTTGTGGCCGCGGCCGGAGGTCTTGCCCAGACCGCTGCCCTCACCGCGCCCGACCCGCTTGCGGGACTTGCGGGAGCCCGGCTTCGGCTTCAGGTTGTGCAGGCCGATCTCCTCGGAGCGGGGCGTCTCGGCCATCAGGAATCGACCTCCACGAGGTGGGAGACGACCTTGATCTGGCCCTGCAGCTGCGGGCTGTCCCGGCGCTCGACCGACTTGCCGATCCGCCCCAGCCCGAGCGCCTTGAGCGTCGCTTTCTGGCTCGGGTTGGTGCCGTTCGGCGACCTGACCTGGGAGATCTTGACCGTGCTCACGACTGCGCCTCGCCCTCGGTGGCGGCGTCCTCGGCGAGCGCCTGCTCGGCCGGAGCCTCCTCGGCCGGGGCAGCCTCCGCTACCGGCTCCTCCTCGGCCGGCGTCTCCGCGTTTGCCTCGGCCGCTGCAGCCTGCTCGGCGGCCGGAGCCTCGGCAGCCTGCTCGGCGGCCTCCGCGGCCGCACCCTCGGCGGGCGACTCGACCGCCGTATCGGCAGTCTCGCCGACCGCAGCCTCGGCTTCGGGGGAAGGGGCCTCGGCCGCGGGTGGCGCCGGTGAGGACACCTCGCCCGCAGCTTCGTCCGGCGAGGACGAGGTGTCCTCACCGGCGACAGCAGACGCGTCCAGATGCTCCCCGTCAGCGGAGGAAGCGCCGTTGCCGCTGAGCCCCAGAACCTCGGGAATCGACAGCCCGCGCAGCTCGGCGACCTCCTCCGGCCGCCGCAGGCGGATCAGCCCGTCCATCGTCGCCTTGACGAGGTTGATCGGGTTCTGCGTGCCGATGCTCTTGGTCAGCACGTCGCGCACCCCACCGAGCTCGAGCACGGCGCGGACGCCGCCGCCGGCGATCACCCCGGTACCGGGGCTCGCCGGGCGCAGAACGACGTGACCGGCGCCGAAGCGGCCGATGATGCGGTGGGTGATCGTCTGGCCGTATTTCGGCACCCGGATCAAGTTCTTGCGGGCGTCCTCGACGCCCTTCTGGATCGCCAGCGGGACCTCGCGGGCCTTGCCGTAGCCGATCCCGACCACGCCCTCTTCGTCGCCGACGGCAACCAGGGCGGTGAACGAGAAGCGACGGCCGCCCTTGACCACCTTGGCGACGCGGTTGATCTCGATCACCCGCTCCTGGAGGTCGAGCCCGCGGGGGCTGACCGTCTCGACGTTGTTCGTATCCATTCCCTTCATGGCAGCGGCTCACCGTAGCGAAACGGGATCAGAAAGCCAGTCCCCCCTCTCGCGCGGCTTCGGCGAGGGCCTTGACCCGGCCGTGGTACTGGTATCCGGCGCGGTCGAAGACGCAGGTCTCGACGCCCGCCGCCTTCGCCCGCTCGGCCAGCAGCGCGCCGGCCTTGCTCGCCTGATCGGTGGCGGTGAGCTCGCGCAGCTCCGGCTCGGTCCAGTTGACGGCGGCCAGCGTGTGGCCGCTGGTGTCGTCGACGAGCTGGGCGAAGATGCCGCGGTTGGAGCGGTAGACGCTGAGGCGCGGGCGCTCGGCGGTCCCGTTGACGCGGGCGCGCACCCGGCGGCGCCGTTTGAGCCGGCGCTGGCGGTTGGTGAGGACGCTCATGCGCGCTTGCCTACCTTGCGCAGGACCTGCTCGCCTTTGTAGCGGATGCCCTTGCCCTTGTAGGGCTCCGGCGGGCGCCGCTTGCGGATGTCGGCGGCGACCTGGCCGACCAGCTGCTTGTCGATCCCGCGGACCACCACTTCGGTCGGTTGGGGCACCTCGAACTCGATCCCCGCGGGCGCCTCGATCGCGACGGGGTGGGAGTAGCCGAGCGCCAGCTCCAGGTTCTTGCCTTTGAGCGCGGCCCGGTAGCCGACCCCCTGGATCTCGAGCCGCTTCTCGAAGCCGTCGGTGACGCCCTCGACCATGTTGGCGATCAGGCTGCGCGTGAGGCCGTGCAGGGCGCGGTGCTCGCCGCGGTCGGTCGGGCGGGCGACGGTGAGGACGCCGTCGGCCTGCTCGACGGTCATCTCCCGCGAGAGGGTCTGCGTCAGCTCGCCCTTCGGCCCCTTGACGGCGATGTTGCCCGTGCCGATCTCAACCGTGACGGCGTCGGGGACGGGAACGGGCTTTCTTCCGATTCGGCTCATCTCATCTCACTCCGGGCTCACCAGACGTAGGCGACGACCTCGCCCCCGACGCCCTTGTTGCGGGCTTCGTGGCCGGTCATCACCCCGTGCGAGGTGCTGACGATCGCGGTCCCGGTTCCGCCCTGGACCCGCGGCACGCTCTTGTGGTCGACGTAGCGGCGGCGCCCGGGACGCGAGACGCGTTCGATCCCCAGGATGACAGGCCGGCGGTCCTCGGTGTACTTGAGCTCGACGTTGATCGCCTCGCCGACGGCGGCGGGGCGGCGGCTGAAGTCCTTGATGTAGCCCTGCTCCTTGAGGATCCGCGACAGCTCCATCTTCAGCCCCGAGGCGGGGATCTCCACCTCGTCGTGGCCGGCGCGGATCGCGTTGCGGATGCGGGTCAGGTAATCGGCTATCGGATCGGTGTGCATCGCTCTACCAGCTCGACTTGGTCATACCGGGGATGTAGCCCTCGTGCGCCGCCTCGCGCAGGCAGATCCGGCAGAGGCCGAACTTGCGGTAGTAGGCGCGCGGGCGCCCGCAACGGCGGCAGCGGTTGTAGGAACGCGTCTTGAACTTCTGTTTGCGGCCCTGACGGACCTTCTGCGAAGTCTTCGCCATCGTTCAGCTCTCCTTCTCGTCAGCCTGGCCGGCGGGTGGCGAGGATCCGGGCTCCTCGCCCGCAGCGCCTTCCGGCGAGGACGAGGAGTCCGCATCCTCGTCAGGGGCCGCCGGCGGCTTGGCGTAGGCCTCGGGGTTCTCCTCTTTCAGCTGCTCCAGCGCTTCCTGCTCGATTTCGGCCTTGCGACGGGCCTCCTCGTGGCGCTGCTCCTCTTCTGCGGCGGCTTTTTCGGCTTCCCGCTGCTCCTGGCCGGGGCGGCCCTCCTGGGCGAAGGGCATGCCGAGGCCGAGCAGCAATTCAAAGGCCTCGAGATCGGTCTTCGCCGAGGTCGTGATCGTCACGTCGAGGCCGCGCACGACGTCGATCGAGTCGTAGTCGATTTCAGGGAAGATCAGCTGCTCTTTGACGCCCATCGAGTAGTTGCCGCGGCCGTCGAAGGAGCGCGGGTTGAGGCCGCGGAAGTCGCGGATGCGCGGCACCGCGATCGAGGTGAGGCGATCGAGGAACTCCCACATCCGGGCGCGCCGCAGGGTCACCGAGACGCCGACCGGCATCCCCTCGCGGACTTTGAAGGAGGCGATCGACTTGCGGGCCCGGCGCACGTTCGGGTGCTGACCGGCGATCGTCGCCAGCTGGTTCTGCGCGTTTTCGAACGAGCGGGCGTCCTGTTTCTCGGTGCCGAGGCCCATGTTGAGCGTGATCTTGATCAGGCGCGGCGCCTCCATCGGCGTCGAGTAGCCGAATTTGCGCGTCAGCGCGGGCAGCACGTCCTGCTCGTATTTCTCGCGCAGCCGCGGCGGCGGCGCGGCCTGGGAAGTCGGTGCCATCGTCGCCTCCATCAGTCGACCGCCGCCCCGCTGCGCTTGGCGTAGCGGACCCGCTTGCCGCCGTCGTCGCGGCGCACGCCGACGCGGGTCCCTTTGTTGCCTTTCGGGTCGAGCAGCATCACGTTGGAGACGTGGATCGGCCCCTCCTTCTCGACGATCCCGCCCGGATTGGCGGTCGCCAGGTCGCCGCCGGAGCGCGGCCGTTCGTGGCGCTTGACCAGGTTCAGACCCTCGACGTAGACGCGGTTGCGCTTCGGCTCGGTGCGGACGACGCGGCCGGTCTTGCCGGCGTCCTTGCCGCTGATCACGACGACCTGGTCGTCGGTCCTGATCCGCATGTGCTTGGCCATCAGAGAACCTCCGGCGCCAGCGAGATGATTTTCATGAAGTTGCGATCGCGCAGTTCGCGGGCTACCGGCCCGAAGATGCGCGTCCCCCGCGGGTTGTTGGAAGCCGGGTCGATCAGCACCGCGGCGTTCTCGTCGAAGGAGATGTAGGTGCCGTCGGGCCGCGAGAGCGGCTTGCGGGTGCGGACGACGACGGCCTGCACGACCTCGCCCTTGCGGACGCCGCCCTGCGGGCTGGCCGATTTCACAGTCGCGGTGATGACGTCGCCGACGCTCGCGTAGCGGCGGTGGGAGCCGCCTTTGACGCGGATGCAGAGCAGCTCGCGCGCGCCGGAGTTGTCGGCGACCTTCAGTCTGGACTCTTGCTGGATCATGCGCGGTGCTCCTAGCGGGCCTTCTCGACGACGTCGACCAGGCGCCAGCGCTTGGTCTTGGACAGCGGCCGGGTCTCGATGACGCGGACCACGTCGCCCTCGCCGGCCTCGTTGCGCTCGTCGTGCGCGTGCAGCGTGCGCGAGCGGCGGACGATCTTCTCGTAGGTCGGATGGCGGCGGGCGATGTCGATCCGCACGGTGATCGATTTGTCGGCTTTGTTGGAGACGACGATCCCCTGGCGGACCTTGGCCGCGTTGGACTCGCGCTCGGCCGGCGGCGTGCCGGTGCCGGCGGTCCTGGCGGTCTTCGCCGCGGCCCGTTCCTTGCGCCGTTCGGCCGCCTTGGACTTGCGCCGCTGGGCACGCTGCTCGGCCCGCTCCTCGGCGCTGAGCGCCGGACGCGGCTCGTGCGGCTTGCGCGACCTCTGCAGCCGCAGCCGCTCCTTCCAGGGAAGATCGTCCTCAGGATTGGGCTCGGCTGGCGCAGAAGCCTCCGCGGCCGGCGCCTCATCAGCCTCCGCGGCCGGAGCGTCGTCAGACGCCTCGGCGGCAGCCTCCTCAGCCGGAGCCTCATCCGCAGGCGCCTCTGACGCGGGACCCGCGTCCTGAGGGGCCTCGTCCTGAGTCTCCTGCTCGGCGCTCTCGTCTTTTTTCGTCTCGTCGTCGCTCATATCTTGCGCGTCTCTTTCTCGACATCGATACCGCGGGCGCGGGCCACGGTCAGCAGCCTCGCCACGTCGCGCTTGGCCTGACCGAGGCGCGCGGTGTTCTCGAGCTCGCCGGTCGCGTGGCGGAAGCGGAGGTTGAAGGCCTCCTCCTTGGCGTCGATCAGTTTCGCCACCAGCTCGTCGTCTTTCAGATTATGGACCTCGGCCGCCTTCATCAGCCCTCACCGCCCTCGCGCTTGACGAATTTCGTCCGCACCGGGAGCTTGTGCCCGGCCAGCCGCAGCGCTTCGCGCGCCAGGTCCTCGGGGACGCCGGCCAGCTCGAACATCACCTTGCCGGGCTTCACCACGGCGACCCAGCCCTCGGGGTTGCCCTTGCCGGAGCCCATCCGGGTCTCGGCCGGCTTCTTGGTGTACGGCTTGTCGGGGAAGACGTTGATCCAGACCTTCCCGCCACGTTTGATCTTGCGGGTCATCGCGACACGGGCGGCCTCGATCTGGCGGTTGGTGATCCAACCGCGGTCGAGCGCCTTGATCCCGTACTCGCCGAAGGCGACGTGGCTGCCACCCTTGGTGTTGCCGCGCATGCGCCCGCGGAACTGCTTGCGGTGCTTGACGCGCTTGGGCATCAGCATCAGCGACCACCTCCGCCCCGCGGGCCGCGATCGCCGCCGGGCCCACGACCGCCACCCGGGCCGCGCCCGCCGCCGCCCGGGCCGCGCCCGCCGCCGCCTCCCGGCCCGCGATCACGATCGCGATCGCGGCCGCGACTGCCGCCGCCGTTGCTGGCGTCGACGTCGGAGACGAGGTCCGAACGGAAGCCCTCGGGCATGACCTCGCCCTTGTTGATCCAGCATTTGACGCCGATCCGGCCGGTCGTCGTGCGCGCCTCGAAGAAGCCGTAGTCGATGTCGGCGCGCAGCGTGTGCAGCGGCACCCGGCCGTCGGAATAGCTTTCGGTCCGCGCCATCTCGGCACCGCCGAGGCGGCCGGAGACCTGGACCTTGACGCCCTTGGCGCCGGAGCGCATCGCCGAGGTGAGGGCGCGTTTCATCGCCCGCCGGAAGGCGACCCGGTTCTGCAGCTGCTCGGCGATCGACTGGGCGACCAGCTTGGCGTCGAGCTCGGGGCGCTTGACCTCGCGGATGTTCACTTTGACCGGGCTGCCGGTCAGCTTGTGGAGCTCTTTGCGCAGGGCGTCGACTTCGCTGCCCGACTTGCCGATCACGATCCCCGGCCGCGCCGTGTGGATGTCTACGGCGACCTCGCCGCGGCGCTCGATCGTGATGTCCGAGAGCCCGGCGTGCGAGAGCTTGGTGGTGATGTGGTCGCGGATCGCGAGGTCTTCCTGGAGGACGTCGGCGAAGTTTTTCTCCTCGAACCAGTTCGACTTCCAGTCGTGGATGTAGCCGACGCGGAAACCCTCGGGGTGGATCTTCTGTCCCATCAGGCCTCTCCTAGTCTTCGACCGGGGTCAGAGCCACGGCGATGTGGCTGGTTCGCTTGTTGATCGGGGTGGCGCGCCCCTGGGCTCGCGGCCGGTACCGCTTCAGGGTCGGCCCCTCGTCGACGGTGATCGAGGAGATCCGCATCTCGTCGCCAATCAGGTCGTGGTTGTTTTCCGCGTTGGCGGCGGCCGAGTCGATCAGCTTGTGGATGTCGCGCGCGGCGCCGCGCGGGGAGAACTGCAGCAGGGCGCGGGCCTTCTCGATGTGCAGGCCGCGGACCTGGTCGGCAACCAGCCGCGCCTTGCGCGGCGCGATCCGCACGTAGCGGGCGCTGGCGCGGACGACGGGCGGGGCGGCCGGCGCTTTCGGAGCGGCTTTCTTGGCTTTCGGCTCTTTTTTGGCAGCCGGTTTTTTCGCGGGCTCTTTTTTCGCCGCTTCTTTTTTCGGAGCCTCTTTTTTCGGAGCCTCTTTTTTGGCCGCCGGTTTCTTGGCCTCTTTTTTCGCCGGCTCTTTTTTGGCAGCCGGTTTTTTCGCCGCTTTCGGCTCGGCTTTGGCGGTTTTTTTCGCCGGCGCTTTTTTCGCGGCTTTTTTCTCTTCGTCTGCCATCGCTAGTCCCTGCCTCCGCCATGCGAGCGGAAGGTGCGGGTCGGGGCGAACTCGCCGAGCTTGTGGCCGACCATCGACTCGGAGATGAAGACCGGCACGTGTTTCTTGCCGTCGTGGACAGCGATCGTGTGGCCGACCATCTCCGGGAAGATCGTCGAGGTCCGCGACCAGGTTTTGACCATCTGTTTTTTGCCGGCCTCGTTCATCGCCTCGATGCGTCCCATCAGGCGCTCCTCCACCCACGGGCCCTTTTTCGTCGAGCGTCCCATCGCTAGCGCCCGCCCTTCTTCTTGCCGCGGCGCCGGCCGCGGACGATGTAGCGGTCGGAGGGCTTGCCCTTCTTGCGGGTCCGGTAGCCGAGCGTCGGTTTGCCCCATGGGGTGACCGGGTGGCCGCCGGGTGTGTGATGGGCCTCGCCGCCGCCGTGCGGGTGGTCGACCGGGTTCATCGCGACGCCGCGGGTGTGCGGGCGCTTGCCCTTGTGGCGGCTGCGGCCGGCCTTGCCGACCTTGAGGTTCTGGTGCTCGGCGTTGGAGAGCGTGCCGACCGTGGCCCGGCACTCGGCGCGGACCATCCGCATCTCCGAGGACGGCAGCCGCAGCGTCACCATCTCGCCCTCCTTGGCGACCAGCTGGATCGCGGTGCCGGCGGCGCGGCCGAGCTTGCCGCCCTGGCCGGGGATCAGCTCGACGTTGTGGACGATCGTGCCGGTCGGCATCTGGCCGAGGGCCATCGCGTGGCCGGGTTTGATGTCCGCCTCGGGACCCGATTTGACGACGTCGCCGACGCTCAGCGAGGCCGGGGCGAGGATGTAGTCCTTGAAGCCGTCGGCGTAGTGGAGCAGGGCGATGTAGCAGCTGCGGTTG
This sequence comes from Solirubrobacterales bacterium, assembly GCA_046330305.1. GTDB lineage: Bacteria > Actinomycetota > Thermoleophilia > Solirubrobacterales > 70-9 > VAYN01. Next base: position 54,437 of record JAXLTA010000015.1, read on the forward strand.
GGGTCGTACTCGATCGTCGCGACCTTGGCGGGCACGCCGTCCTTGAGCCGTTTGAAGTCGATCTTCCGGTAGCGCCGCTTGGCGCCGCCGCCGCGGTGGCGGGCGGTGACCCGGCCGTTGGCGTTGCGGCCCCCGGACTTGCGCAGGCCCTCGGTCAGCTTGCGCTCGGGCTCGCTGGCGGTGATCTGCTCGCGCAGCGGATAGGTCGCGAAGCGGCGGCCGGGGCTGGTCGGTTTGGTCTTTCGGTTCGGCATCTCTCTCTGCTCCCTACGCGGTCTGTCCGCCCTCGAAGAGCTCGATCCGCTCGCCCGGGGCGAGCTGGACGACGGCCTTCTTCCAGCCGCGCGTGCGGCCGCGGGTGAGGCCGCGGCGCTTCGGCTTGGGGCGCACCTTGGCGGTCCGCACCTGCGCGACGCGGGCGCCGAAGACCTCTTCGACCGCCTGCGCGATCTGGGTCTTGTGGGCGCGGTCGTTGACGCGGAACGTGTACTTGCCCTCGGCGATCAGCGCGTAGCTCTTCTCCGAGATCACCGGGCGGATCAGGATCGTGCGGGCGTCCATCAGGTCAGCCTCTCCTTCAGCACCTCGAGGGCGCTCTCGGAGAGCACCAGCGAGGCGGCGCCGATCACGTCGGCGACGCCGGTGGCGCCGACCTCGAGCACGCCGACGCGCTCGATGTTGCGGAAGCTCTTCAGCACGCCGGTCTCCTCGGCGGTGATGACCACCAGGGTCGGGGTCTTGGCCGCCCATTTGGCCAGCGCCGCGGCGGCCTGCTTGGTCGAGGGCGTCTCGAAGGCGGCCGCGTCGACCACGGCGACCGAGCCGCGCTCGGCGTGGACCGAGAGGGCCGAGCGCATCGCCCGCCGGCGCGCTTTGCGGTTGACCTTGACGTTGTAGGTGCGCGGCTTGGGACCGAAGGCGACGCCGCCGCCGTAGCGGTTGGGGACGCCGAGCGAGCCGACCCGGGCGCGGCCGGTGCCCTTCTGGCGCCAGGCCTTGGCGGTGGTGAAGGAGACCTCGCCGCGGGTCAGGGTCGAGGCGGTGCCGCGGCGGCGCGAGGCGAGGTCGGCGCGGGCGGCCTCGTGCACCAGCGACTGGTGGAACGGCTCGGCGAACAGCTCGGCCGGCAGCTCGGCTTTCGTGGTCTTGCCGAGCACCGCGGCTTTGGCGCTAGCCATCGGTCCGCACCTCGACGATCGAGTTCTTCGAGCCCGGCACCGAGCCCTTGATCAGCAGCAGGTTGTTGTCGGCGTCGACGTCGGCGACTTCGAGGCCGCGCTGGGTGACGCGCTTGTTGCCCATCTGGCCCGGCATCCGCATGCCTTTGAAGACGCGGGCCGGGAAGGCGCTGGCGCCGATCGAGCCGGGCGCCCGCACGTTGTGCGAGCCGTGGCTGACCGGGCCGCGGGCGAAGTTGTGGCGCTTGATGCCGCCCTGGAAGCCCTTGCCGATCGAGATCCCGGCGACCTTGACCTTCTGGCCGCTGGCGAAGCTGGCGACGGTGACGTCGTCGCCGATCTTGACCGGCTCGTCGTCCTCCCTGCCGAGGTCCTCGTCGCGGAACTCGACCAGGTGGCGCATCGGCGGCGCGCCGGCCTTCTTCAGGTGGCCTTCCTCGCCCTTGCTGAGCTTGCCCTGCTTGACCTCGCCGAAGGCCAGCTGCACCGCCCGGTAGCCGTCGCGCTCGGCCTCGCGAACTGCGGTCACCTTGCAGGGGCCGGCTTCGATCACCGTGACGGGCACGACCGTGCCGTCCTCCTGGAAGACCTGGGTCATGCCGAGCTTCTTGCCGAGGATCGCCGCCACGTCGACCACCTAGAGCTTGATCTCGATGTCGACGCCCGCCGGCAGCGAGTCGAGGCGCTGCAGCGAGTCGACGGTTTTCGGCGAGGGCTGGAGGATGTCGATCAGCCGCTTGTGGGTGCGGATCTCGAAGTGCTCGCGCGAGTCCTTGTCCTTGAACGGCGAGCGGATCACGCAGTAGACGTTCTTCTCGGTCGGCAGCGGCACCGGGCCGGAGACCGAGGCGCCGGTGCGCTCCGCGGTCTCGACGATCTCGCGGGCAGCGCGGTCGATGGCGTCGTGGTCGTACGCCTTCAACCGGATCCGAATTTTCTGTGCCGCTATGGCTGCCACTTGCGTCTTCTCTCTCGTCTTTCGCTTCTCGTCTTACCGCGCAATAAGGGCGGGGCCCCGGTAATTGGGGCGCCGCCCCGGTCGTATGTCCTTGCAGTTGTCCCGCCGCCCGGAGGCGACGGAGGGGCGGGCGCCCGCCCGCCCCGTTTGGCGCCGTCTACTCGATGATCTCGGAGACGACCCCCGAGCCGACGGTGCGGCCACCCTCGCGGATGGCGAACCGCAGGCCCTGATCCATGGCGATCGGCTGGATCAGCTCGATCGTCATCTCGACGTTGTCGCCCGGCATCACCATCTCGGTCCCCTCGGGGAGGTTGGCGATCCCGGTCACGTCGGTGGTGCGGAAATAGAACTGAGGCCGGTAGCCGGAGAAGAACGGCGTGTGACGACCACCCTCCTCCTTTTTCAGGCAGTAGACCTCGGCTTTGAACTTGGTGTGCGGCGTGATCGAGCCCGGCTTGCAGAGCACCTGGCCGCGCTCGATCTCCTCGCGCTTGGTGCCGCGCAGGAGGCAGCCGACGTTGTCGCCCGCCTGACCCTCGTCGAGGATCTTGCGGAACATCTCGACCCCGGTGACGGTCGTTTTCGAGGTCTCCGGGTGGATGCCGACGATTTCGACCTCGTCGCCGGTGTTGACGACACCCTGCTCGATCCGGCCGGTGGCGACGGTGCCGCGGCCGGTGATCGAGAAGATGTCCTCGATCGGCATCAGGAAGGGCTTGTCGAGCTCGCGGACCGGCTCGGGGATGTAGGAGTCGAGCGCCGCGGCCAGCTCGAAGACGGCTTTCTGGGCCTCCTCGTCGCCTTCCAGCGCCTTCAGCGCCGAGCCTTTGATGATCGGCGTCTCTTCGCCCGGGAAGTCGTACTCGTTGAGCAGGTCCTTGACCTCCTCCTCGACGAGCTCGATCAGCTCCTCGTCGTCGACCTGGTCGATCTTGTTGAGGAAGACGACGACGTGGGGGACGTTGACCTGACGGGCGAGCAGGATGTGCTCGCGGGTCTGCGGCATGACGCCGTCGGCGGCCGAGACGACCAGGATCGCGCCGTCCATCTGGGCGGCGCCGGTGATCATGTTCTTGACGTAGTCGGCGTGGCCCGGGCAGTCGACGTGGGCGTAGTGCCGGTTGTCGGTCTCGTACTCGACGTGGGAGGTCGCGATCGTGATGCCGCGTTCCTTCTCCTCGGGAGCGTTGTCGATCTCCTCGAAGCTATGCGCTTCTGCACCGCCCACGGTGGAGAGCGTTTTGGTGATCGCGGCCGTCAGCGTCGTCTTCCCGTGGTCGATGTGACCGATCGTTCCGACGTTCACGTGCGGCTTATCGCGCTCGAATTTCTCCTTGGACATTCTCTCCGTTTCGCCTTTCGAAGTTGTGTTCTGTCTGGTCTAAGTGGTTGAGTCTGTGGGCGGCTGCCCGGCAGGGAGTTTTGTCCTGCTTGCGGGCGAACCTGGGAAATATAGCCAGATGTGCCCGTCGCTCGCGGTTGGGCCTAGGAGTCTGAGCCTCCACCGCCGCCGGACCGGCTCTCGACGATCTCCTCGGCGATGTTTCCAGGCACTTCCTCGTAGCGCTCGAACTGCATCGTGTATGTCGCGCGGCCCTGCGTCGAGGAGCGCAGATCGGTCGCGTAGCCGAACATTTCGCCGAGCGGGACGAAGGCTCTGACGGCGAGCGCGTTGCCGCGCTGCTCCTGGCCCTGGACCTTGCCGCGGCGCCGCGAGAGGTCGCCGATGACGTCGCCGAGGAATTCCTCCGGGGTCACCACCTCGACCGACATCACCGGCTCGAGCAGGACCGGGTTGGCCTTGCGCGCGCCCTCCTGGATCGCCATCGAGCCGGCGATTTTGAACGCCATCTCCGAGGAGTCGACGTCGTGGTAGGAGCCGTCGACGAGTTCGACTTTGACGTCGACCATCGGGTAGCCGGCCTTGACGCCGTTTTCCAGCGCCTCGCGCATCCCCTGCTCGGCGGGGCCGATGAATTCGTTGGGGATGACGCCGCCCTTGATTTTGTCCTCGAACTCGAAGCCCTCGCCGGGGGCCGGCTCGAGATTGATGACGACGTGCCCGAACTGGCCGCGGCCGCCGGTCTGGCGGACGAAGCGCGCCTCGACCTTCTCGACCCGCTTGCGGATCGTCTCGCGGTAGGCGACCTGCGGTTTGCCGACGTTGGCCTCGACGTTGAACTCGCGCAGCATGCGGTCGACGATCACCTCGAGGTGGAGCTCGCCCATCCCGTGGATCAGGGTCTGGCCGGTTTCCTCGTCGGATTCGATCTTGAAGGTCGGGTCCTCCTCGCCGAGCCGCTGCAGGGCGTTGCCCATCTTCTCCTGGTCGGCTTTCGTCTTCGGCTCGATCGCGACCGCGATCACCGTCTCCGGGAATTCGATGCTCTCGAGGGCGATCGGCGCGTCGGGGGCGGCCAGGGTGTCGCCGGTGCCGGTTTCTTTGAGGCCGACGCCGGCGCAGATGTCGCCGGCGTAGCACTCGTCGATCTCCTCGCGGCTGTTGGCGTGCATCATCAGCAGCCGCCCGATCCGCTCGGTTCTGCCGGTTTTCACGTTCAGCACCCGGCCGCCTTTCTCGAGCTTGCCCGAGTAGACGCGGAAGTAGGTGAGCTTGCCGACGTAGGGGTCGGACATGACCTTGAAGGCGAGGGCGGCGAACGGACCGCTGTCCTCGGCGGGGCGCTCGGCCTCGGTCGCCTCGGGCTGGCCTTTGCCGGCCGGGACGACGCCGGTCACCGGCGGCACCTCGAGCGGCGAGGGCAGCAGTTCGACGATCGCGTCGAGCAGCGGCTGCACGCCCTTGTTCTTGAACGAGGTGCCGCAGAGGACCGGGGTGACGTCGGTGGAGAGGCAGGCCCGGTGCAGCGAGGCGATCAGCTTCGCCTCCGGGATCTCTTCCTCGCCGAGGAAGGCCTCCATCAGCTCTTCGTCGTGGTCGGCGCAGGCTTCGATCAGCGCGTTGCGGTATTCCTCGGCCTGGTCGAGGAGATCCTCGGGGATCTCGATTTCGTCGAAGGCCGCGCCGAGCTCGTCGGTCCAGATCAGGCCTTTCATCTTGACCAGGTCGACGACCCCTTTGAAGGCGTCCTCGGAGCCGATCGGCAGCTGGATCGGCAGCGGGTTGGCGCCGAGCCGGTCCTTCATCGTCTCGACCGAGTTGAAGAAGTCGGCGCCGGTGCGGTCCATCTTGTTGATGTAGGCGAAGCGCGGCACCCCGTACTTGTCGGCCTGGCGCCAGACCGTCTCCGACTGCGGCTCGACGCCGGCGACGGCGTCGAAGACCGCGATCGCGCCGTCGAGGACGCGAAGGCTGCGCTCGACCTCGACCGTGAAGTCGACGTGGCCCGGCGTGTCGATGATGTTGATCCGGTGGCCCTTCCACTCGCAGGCGGTGGCGGCCGAGGTGATCGTGATCCCCCGCTCCTGCTCCTGCTCCATCCAGTCCATCACCGCGGCGCCCTCGTGGACCTCGCCCATTTTGTGGGTGCGGCCGGTGTAGTAGAGGATGCGCTCGGTCGTCGTCGTCTTACCGGCGTCGATGTGCGCCATGATCCCGATGTTGCGGGTCTTCTCGAGTGGAAAGCTGCGTGGCATGTCTTCTAGCGGGGGTGGTTGTCTCGGATGAGGTTCGGTTCCAAGCGAAAGCGGTCTGAGCGGAAGTCTGTCTCTGAGTCGGCGCGGCGCTCGAAACCCGAACCGCGCAAAAAAAAGGCCCCATCGGGCCCGGCGAAGCGAACTGCGGTGCCTAAGCGACGGGCGATGATAGCAGCGGCGCGGCGGCGCATCAGCCCGGCTGCCGCCGGCGCCGGGAGGACCGCTGCCCGCTGGTCCTGGCGGGTCGACCGGCTCGGCAACCGCGAGCTCGAGCGTGCCCACGCCTGGCTGCTGCTCGGGCGCCGCCGGGCCGCCGCCGCGGCGGCCGCGGCCGTGGCCTGGTCCGGCTCCCGGCTGCGGCCCCCCGCCGCCGCCTTCTTCCGCGGGCTGGCACTGGCCGAGGCCGGCCTGCGCCGGGCGGCCGGCGCCGCCGTCCGCCTCGCGACGGCGGCGAGCCGGGCGCTGACCCCGCGCCGCGCCGCGGCGGCGGCGATCGTCGCCGCCGGGCTGCTGCTCGTCGCCTCGCAGTTCGTCGACTACCGGGCGGTGGAGATCGGGCGCGCCGGCTACGCCGGGTTGCCCGGGGTGGCGGCGGCGCCCACCGTCGACGCCCGCACCGCCGGCGCCGCCCACTCCTACGTCCTGGTCCCGGTCGGCGCGCTGGCCGTCGTCCTCGGCCTGCTGGCAGGGGCGGGGCGGCGCGAGCGCTCGCGCCTGGGATTGCTCGCCGCGGCGCTCGGCCTCGGCGCCCTGGCCCTGATCCTGCTCGTCGACCGTCCCGACGGGCTCGCCGTCGGCGCCCAGGCGAGCCGTTTCGCGGGTGCCTCGGCGGTGCTCGAGGACGGCTTCTATGCCGAGCTCGCCTCGGCGGCGGCGCTGCTTTGTTGCGGACTGCTCTACTATGCGCGGCCGTGCCTAATACGAATCAGCTCGTCAGGAAGGGCCGCAAGCGCCCGAAGAAGAAGACCACGACGCCCGGCCTCAAGTCCGGCCAAGGTCGCAAGAAGCGCGTAGCCGCCCCGCAGCGGCGCGGCGTCTGCACCCGCGTCGCGACGGTGACCCCGAAGAAGCCGAACTCGGCCCTGCGCAAGATCGCGCGTGTGCGGCTGACCAACGGCATGGAGGTCACCACCTACATCCCCGGCGAGGGGCACAACCTGCAGGAGCACTCCGTCGTCCTGATCAGGGGTGGTCGCGTCAAGGACCTGCCGGGCGTCCGCTACAAGGTCGTGCGCGGCACCCTCGACGCCGCCGGCGTCTCCGACCGCAAGCAGGCCCGCTCGCGCTACGGAGTCAAAGCTTCCTGATGCCGCGCCGCTCCGCAGCCCAGATCCGTCCGGTCGAGCCGGATGCCCGGCACCGCAACCGGCTCGTCCAGCAGCTGATCAACAAGGTGATGGTCGACGGCAAGAAGAGTCTCGCCGAGCGGATCGTCTACGACAGCCTGGCGATCGTCGGCGAGCGCAGCGGCGAGGATCCGGTCGAGACCCTGGAAGCGGCGATCAAACAGCTGACCCCGGTGCTCGAGGTCCGCTCCCGCCGGGTCGGCGGCGCCACCTACCAGGTGCCGGTCGAGGTCCCTGCCCGCCGCGCCCGCACCCTCGCGGTCCGCTGGCTGGTCCAGTTCGCCCGCAACCGCCGCGAGTACTCGATGGCCGAGCGCCTCGCCAGCGAGATCCTCGACGCCAACCAGCAGCAGGGCAGCGCCTGGAAGCGGAAGGACGACATCTACCGCATGGCGCAGGCGAACAAGGCGTTCGCGCATTACCGCTGGTAAGCCCAGGGTCGAACCCCTCTCGCCCGGACAAACGGCGGCCTAATTAGGCCGCCGTTTCTAGTATCCGCCCGTTCGAGAGGGGTTCGACCCTGGGCTCGTCAGCCGCAGTGGCGGGACGGCTCGGCTTCGGGATCCCGGTGGCGGACGGGACGGCTCGGCTTCGGGTCCCGGTGGCTGATGGGGTGGGCGGCCATGCGGCTGCTGGGTGAGGCTCTTTGAGAAGGTTTGCGGCGTGAGCAGGCCGATTCTGGCGGTGGACATCGATGGGGTCATCTCGCTCTTCGGGTTTGAGGAGCCGCCGCCGGAAACGCGGTTCGAACTGGTCGACGGGGTCATGCACTGCATCTCGCTGCGGGCCGGGGAGCGGCTGCGGCGGCTGGGCGAGCACTTCGAGCTGGTCTGGGCCAGCGGCTGGGAGGACAAAGCCAACTACTACCTGCCGACCGCGCTCGGCCTGCCCGAGCTGCCGCACCTCTCCTTTGGCCGCGACGCCCGCGCCGGCAGCGCCCACTGGAAGCTCGAGCCGCTCGCCGCCTACTGCAGGGGCCGGGCACTGGCCTGGGTCGACGACAATCTCGACTCGAGCTGCCATGAGTGGGCGCGCGAGCGGGCCGAGCCGACGCTGCTCGTCCCGACCGAGTCGCGACGGGGTCTCGAGGAGGCGGAAACCGAGGCTCTGATCGCCTGGGCGCGCGACCTCCGCAAGCCGGCGTCGCCAGTTCTTTAGACTGCCGCCGGTGACGGGCTTCTGGCCGATCTTCTTTCTGCTCGTGGTGCTGAAGATCCCCGTGCTGGGATCGATCTGGCTGGTCTGGTGGGCCAGCCGCGCGCCCGAGCCCGAGCCGAGCGAGGACAGCGACGGCGGCGCCAAGCGGCGCCAGCTGCCGCCGCGGCTTCCGCGCGGCCCGCGGCGCGGCCCCCACGGCGGCGGCGCGGCGCTGCCGCAGCCCGACTGCCCGCCGGGCGGGCGCACGCGGGTGGTCAGGCCCGCTGCGCAGCCAGCTTTCGCTCGCGCCGGATCTCGCGCAGGTAGGGATGGAAGTCGACCTCGACCGTATGACGCTTAGAGGCGACGAAGCGCTCGGCCATCCTCGCTTCCTCCTCCTCGATCGTCCTTCGCATCTCGGCCGCCGGCGGCAGCGTCGCCCCTCCCTCCAGTAGGTCCGCCACCCATTCGGCCTGGGCCTCCGCCAGCGGCATGATCGGCCCCAGCGGCTGGATGAAGCCGATGAAGTAGAGGCCGGGCCGGTCGACCGCCGCGACCCGGCGGTAGAGCGGCAGGCGGTTGTCGGGCGCCGCGAAGACGTCGGGCGTGAAGAAGGGGAACGTGATCTTGTATCCGGTGCAGTAGACGACGAGGTCGATCTCCTCCTCGCTGCGGTCGGCGAAGCGGATCGTGCGGCCGCCGGCGAAGCGGTCGATGTTGGGCTTCACCTCGATGTCGCCGTGCCCGAGCCGCGGCAGCAGCTCCGAGGAGACCGTGGGGTGGGCCTCGAACAGCTTGTGGTCGGGCTTCGGCAGGCCGTAGGCGGTCATGTCGCCGGCGGCGACGCCGAGCGCGCGGCTCGCGAAGAAGCGCTGCACCGCCAGCGGCAGCATCGAGGTGAGCGGGTTGGAGAGCTCGTCGATCGGCTTGCCGTTGATGTACTTGGGGATCACGTAGGCACCGCGGCGCATCGCGATGAAGGTCCGGTCGGCGATCCGCGAGGACTCGACGGCGATGTCGGTCGCCGAGTTGCCGATCCCGAGGACGAGGACCCGCTTGCCGCGCAGGATGTCGGCCTCCCGGTAGTGGTGGGCGTGGATCTGCTCGCCCTCGAACTCCTCGGCGCCGGCGAAGGGCGGTTCGGGCCAGCGCGGGTCCCAGTGGTGGCCGTTGGCGACCACCAGCGCCCGGTAGCGGCTCGTCTCGCGTCCCTCGGGGCCCTCGACCGCGACCTCCCACTCCCCCTCCACCGGCTTGGCGTCGAGCACCTCGGTGCGAAAGCGGATCCTCTCCCGCAGTCCGAAGTGGTCGACGTATTCGTCGAAGTAGGCCGCCATCTGGAAGTGATCGGGATAGTCCGGGTAGTGGTCGGGCATCGGGAAGGTCTTGTAGGCCATCACCCGCCGCGAGGTGTTGATGTGCAGCGAGCGGTAGGCCGACGACATGCCGTTGTCGTTCTCATAGCGCCAGTTGCCGCCGACGTAGGAGCCCTTCTCGAAGATGTCGAAGGGAATCCCGCGGGCGTCCAGCACCTGGGCGGCGACGATGCCCGAGCTGCCGGCGCCGATGATGCAGGCCTTCTCCACAGGCATGGCGGCAAATCTACCCAATCGGGGTGGCGACTGGCCGGCTGGCCAGTGTCACCCCCGCCGTCGTCGGCTGCCACCCCACCGCCGCCGGCCGGGCTGCGGCCCGGATCCCCGCTCCAGGCGCCGCGTGGTTGCGATTTCTCTCGCTATAGGGGGAAAAGCTCTGCCACGCGGGGACGGGGGCTGCTGCGGGGCCGGTTCGGCCTCCGGCTGCCGCGCAGGGGTGAGGCGGACCACCCCTGGGGTCCGTAGAGCGGGGCGGCGATCGGATCGAAGCTGGCGCCATCGGGATTTCGAAACCAACTGAAAGGAGCCCCCGATGACCAGCAAGATCCGTTCCCTCCGCGTCTCTCCGGCGATGATCCTCAGCTGCGTGGCCCTGTTCCTCGCCCTCACCGGCAGCGCGCTCGCGGTCGGCCTCGCCAAGAACAGCGTCCGCTCGGCCCAGATCGCCGACGGCACCGTGCGCACCGTCGACCTGCGCGACAACGCGGTCAACTCGCAGAAAATCGCGCCGGCGGCGGTCGGCAAGGAAGACCTGGCCGAAAACTCGGTCGACTCGCTCAAGGTCGAAGACGAATCGCTGACCGGCGGCGACATCGCCAACAACACGATCACCGGCGCTGACGTCAACGACGCCAGCATCACCGGAGCCGACATCGCGCCGAATTCGATCCGCGCCTCGGACCTCGGGCCCGTGACCGTCCGCACCAGCGCCCCCCAGGCGATCGCGGCCGGCGCCAACGGGACCGTCACGGTCCAGTGCGCGGAAGGGGAACAGATGCTCAGCGGCGGCGGCCAGCCAGCCAACTTCGGGGTCGAGATGACCTCGAGCATCCCCACCGGCAACGGCTGGGAGTACCAGGCCAAGAACAACAACGGCAGCGCCTCGACGATCACCGCCTTCGTCGTCTGCCTCCTGCAGTAGGCGGCAGCGCCGGGCACGGCGCCGCCTCCGCTAGGCAGGCGGCGCCAGACATGGTTCCGGCAAGAGGGGGCCTTACCGCAGAAACCCGCCACGTGGCGGGTTTCTGCGGTTCAGGCTGGAGGGAGGCGGTGCGCCTCCCGGCGCGGCTATTTCGGCTCTTCGGAGGTCGACTCGATCTCCTGCGCGAGCTCCTCGAGCTCCTCGGCGAAGGAGAGGCCGAAGCCCTCGACCGGGGTCTCGACGCCGTCGACGCCGAGCTCGGCCGCGAGCTCGTCTTCTTCGAGCAGGTCCTCGTCGCTCGGCGGCTCGATCGCCACCGCCGGCTCGATCGCCACCGTGCGGTAGTGCTTGAGCCCGGTCGCGGCGGGGATCAGCTTGCCGATGATGACGTTCTCCTTGAGGCCGACGAGACGGTCTCGTTTGCCCTCCAGCGCGGCGTCGGTTAGCACCTTCGTCGTCTCCTGGAAGGAGGCCGCCGAGAGGAACGACTCGGTCGCCAGCGAGGCCTTGGTGATCCCGAGGATCACCTCCTCGCCTTTGGCCGGGGTGCCGCCCTCGTCCTTGACCTTCTTGTTCATCCGCTTCAGCGAGCCGCGATCCTCGAGCTGGCCGGGCAGCAGGCTGGTCGAGCCCTTCGACTCGATCCGCACCTTCTTGAGCATCTGCCGCGCGATCAGCTCGATGTGCTTGTCGTTGATGTCGACGCCCTGAGCGCGGTAGACCTTCTGGACCTCGTCGACGAGATACAGCTCGGTCGCGGTGCGCCCGCGGATCGTCAGCAGATCGGCCGGGTAGAGCGAGCCTTCGTTGAGCTGCTGGCCGACCTCGACCTTGTCGCCATCGGCGACGTGCAGCCGGGTCCGCAGCGGGAAGCTGTAGGAGTGCTCCTCGCCGCTGGACTCGGTGACGATCACTTTCAGCGCTTTGTCGGTCTCTTCGATCGAGACCTTGCCGGCCGCCTCCGCCATCTGCGCCAGGCCCTTCGGTTTGCGCGCCTCGAAGAGCTCGACGATGCGCGGCAGGCCCTGGGTGATGTCCTGGCCGGCGACGCCTCCGGTGTGGAAGGTCCGCATCGTCAGCTGGGTGCCCGGCTCGCCGATCGACTGGGCGGCGATGATCCCGACCGCGTCGCCGATGTCGACCATGAACCCGGTCGCCGGCGAGACGCCGTAGCAGGAGCGGCAGACCCCCGACTCCGCCTCGCACTTGAGCGCGGAGCGAACCGGGATCTTGACCTCTTCCTCGCCGAAGGCCTCGGCGATCTCCTCGACGTCGGCCATCGTGATCATCTGGTTGCGCTTGAGCAGCTCGCGGCCGCGTTTGGTCTCGAGCTTCTTCGCCGCCAGACGGCCGGCCAGGTTGTCGTTGAGGCTGCCGTCGTCCTTGCGCAGCACCATCTCGATGTGGTCTTTGGTCTTGCAGTCCTCCTGGCGCACGATCACGTCCTGGGCGACGTCGACCAGGCGGCGGGTGAGGTAACCGGAGTCAGCCGTCCGCAGCGCCGTGTCGGCCAGGCCCTTTCGCGCCCCGTGGGTGGAGATGAAGTACTCCAGGACCGAGAGCCCCTCCATGAAGTTGGCCTTGATCGGCCGCTCGATGATCTCCCCTTTCGGGTTGGCCATCAGGCCGCGCATCCCGGCCAGCTGGCGGATCTGTTTGAACGATCCGCGAGCGCCCGAGTTGGCCATCATGAAGATCGGGTTGAGCTCGTCGAGGTTGTCCTCCATCGCCTGCGCGACCTCGTCGGTCGCCCGGTTCCAGTGCGCGGTGACCGCCTCGTGCCGCTCCTCCGCGGTGATGTAGCCGTCGTCGTACTGGGCCTGGATCGCTTCCGTCTCCTTCTCGTAGCGCTCCAGGATCTCCGTCTTCTCCGGCGGTGAGACCACGTTGTTCTTGGAGACGGTGATGCCGGCCTGGCTCGCGTACTGGAAGCCGAGGTCCTTGAAGGCGTCGAGCACCCGCGAGACCGCCGGCGCGCCGTAGGCCTCGACCAGCGAGGAGACCATGCCGTTGACGTCCTTCTTCTTCAGCGAGTAGTTGGCGAACTCGAACCGCTCCGGGTCGAAGTCCTCTTCCAGGGCCGTGGCCAGGGCGCGCTCGATCTTCTCGTTGAAGATGATCCGCCCGACCGTGGTCAGGAAGTGGCCGCGGCCGGCCCGCCGGTACTCGGCGTAGTCGTGCAGCTTGCAGCCGCCGTTCTCGTAGACGAGCTCGGCCTCCTGGGAGGAGCGGAAGGTCTTCACGCTCGGGCCCGAGCCGTTGCTCTTGCCCTGCTTGAGGTCCTCGTCGATCTTCGCCAGCTCCTCCGCGTCCGGGCCGTAGGTGAGGAAGTAGATCCCCAGCACCATGTCCTGGGTCGGGGTCGCCAGCGGCGCCCCGTGCGCGGGAGAGAGGATGTTGTTGGCCGACAGCATCAGGACCCTCGCCTCGGCCTGGGCCTCGGCGGAGAGCGGCACGTGGACCGCCATCTGGTCGCCGTCGAAGTCGGCGTTGAAGGCGTGGCAGACCAGGGGGTGGACCTGGATCGCCTTGCCCTCGACCAGAACCGGTTCGAAGGCCTGGATGCCGAGACGGTGCAGGGTCGGTGCCCGGTTGAGGAGCACGGGGTGTTCGTGGATCACTTCCTCGAGCACGTCCCAGACCTCGGGGATCATCGACTCGACCATCTCTTCTTCGCCGCCTTGATGTTCTGGACGGCTTTGCGCTCGACGAGCTGGGCCATGATGAACGGCGAACAGCTCCAGCGCCATCAGCTTCGGCAGGCCGCACTGTGGGTGCAGCCGCAGGCTCGGGCCGGAGACGATCACCGAGCGGCGGAGTAGTCGACGCGCTTGCCGAGCAGGTTCTGCCGGAAGCGACCCTGCTTGCCCTTGAGCATGTCGAGCGACTTCAGGGGGCGGGTTGCCGGGGCCCGTGACCGGGCGCCCGCGACGGCCGTTGTCGAACAGCGCGTCGATGGCCTCCTGCAGCATCCGCTTCTCGTTGTTGACGATGATCTCCGGCGCGCCGAGGTCGAGCAGCCTTTTTCAGCCGGTTGTTGCGATTGATCACGCCGAGGTAGAGGTCGTTGAGGTCCGACGTCGCGAAGCGGCCGCCGTCGAGCTGGACCATCGGCCGCAGCTCCGGCGGGATCACCGGCACCGCGTCGAGGATCATCCAGTCGGGCTGGTTTTCGGAGTGCAGGAAGGCGGAGGCGACCTTCAGCCGCTTCACCGCGCGAGCCTGTTTCTGGCCTTTGGAGCTGTTGATGATCTGCTCCAGTTCCTCGCAGTCGGCGGCCAGGTCGACCTGCTCGAGCAGGTCCCGCACCGCCTCGGCGCCCATGCCGCCGCGGAAGTACTCGCCCCAGCCGAACGGCGACCCGAAGCGGTCCTTCAGCTCGCGGAAGACGGTCTCGTCGTTGATCACGTCCTTCGGCTTCATCTCGGTGAAGATCTTCCAGACCTCACCCATGCGCTCGATCGCCTCGTCGAGGTAGGCCTCGGTGTCGGCGATCTCGGCGTCGAACTGTTTGCGCAGTTCTTTGACCATTTTCGAGCGGTCGTCGTCTTTGAGCTTGCGCAGCTGCGCCGCGGTCAGTTTCAGCGAGTCGGCCCAGATGTGGTCTTCGTCGTCGAATTTGTCCTGCGAGCCGTCCTCGAGGTACTGGATCCGCCGCTCGAGCGACTCGTTCAGCTCCTGGGTCCGTTTCTGCCGTTCCGCCTCGTAGGCGTCGGTGACCTTCTTGACCTCTTTCTCGAGCTTCCCGATGTCCTTGTCGCGAGCCTCCTCGTCGACCCAGGTGACCATCGAGGCGGCGAAGTAGAGGACCTTCTCCAGCTCTTTGGGAGCCATGTCGATCAGGTAGCCGATCCGACTCGGGACGCCCTTGAAGAACCAGATGTGGGAGACCGGCGAAGCCAGGTCGACGTGCCCCATCCGCTCGCGGCGGACCTTGGAGCGGGTCACCTCGACGCCGCAGCGCTCGCAGACGATGCCCTTGTAGCGGACCCGCTTGTACTTGCCGCAGTAGCACTCCCAGTCCTTGGTCGGACCGAAGATGCGCTCGCAGAAGAGGCCGTCTTTCTCCGGCTTCAGCGTGCGGTAGTTGATCGTCTCGGGCTTGGTGACCTCACCCCAGCTCCAGGAGCGGATCTTCTTCGAAGACGCGAGCCCGATCTCGATCGCGTCGAAATTGTTGATGTCGATCATCAGTCCTCCACCTCGGCCGGCTCGGCCTCCTCGACCGAATCGGCGCTCTCACCATCAGTTCCGCCCTCGCCCTCGACCACGACCTGCTCCTCCTGCTCGTCGGCCGCTCCGTTGGTGGAGTCGGCGCGCACGCCGGTCAGGTCCATGCCGAGCTCCTCGGCCGCTTTCAGCAGGTCGTCCTCCTCCTCGGAGATCTCCACGTCGGAGCCCTCGGAGACGACGTTGGCGTCGAGCGAGAGGCTCTGGATCTCCTTCAGCAGGACTTTGAAGGACTCGGGGATCGAGGGCTCGGGGATGTTCTCGCCCTTGACGATCGCCTCGTAGGCCTTGACCCGGCCGACGGTGTCGTCGGACTTCACGGTCAGCATCTCCTGCAGCGTGTAGGCGGCGCCGTAGGCCTCCAGGGCCCAGACCTCCATCTCGCCGA
Organism: Solirubrobacterales bacterium; assembly: GCA_046330305.1. Classification (GTDB taxonomy): domain Bacteria; phylum Actinomycetota; class Thermoleophilia; order Solirubrobacterales; family 70-9; genus VAYN01. The sequence continues at coordinate 69,791 of JAXLTA010000015.1, forward strand.
AGCGCTGGCCGCCGAACTGCGCCTTGCCGCCCAGGGGCTGCTGGGTGACGAGCGAGTACGGCCCGGTCGAGCGGGCGTGGATCTTGTCGTCGACCAGGTGCAGCAGCTTGAGGATGTACATGTAGCCGACCGTGACCTTGCCCTCGTATGGCTCGCCGGTGCGGCCGTTGTAGAGCTGGGCGGTGCCCGCGGCGCGGGCCCCGGCGCGGGCGCCCTCGTCGATGCCGAGGTCGATGCCGCGCTCTTCGTTCTGCTTCTGCCAGGAGACCAGGGCGTCGTCGACGTCCTCGACGGTGGCCCCGTCGAAGACCTGCGTGGCCACGTAGACGCGGCCGTCGCCCTCCTCGGAGTGGGCCTGCTTGTAGGCGTCGGAGCCGTCGTCGTACCAGCCGTTCGCCGCGACCCATCCGAGATGGGTCTCGAGGATCTGGCCGATGTTCATCCGGCTCGGCACGCCGAGCGGGTTGAGGATCACGTCGACGGGGGTGCCGTCGGCGAGGTGCGGCATGTCCTCCTCGGGCACGATCTTCGAGATCACACCCTTGTTCCCGTGGCGGCCGGCGAGCTTGTCGCCCTCGGCGATCTTGCGCTTGGTCGCGACGTAGACGCGGACCAGGTCGTTGACGCCGGGCGGCAGGTCGTCGCCGTCGTCGCGGCTGAAGGTGAGGACGTCGATGACGACGCCACCCTCGCCGTGGGGAACTTTCAGCGAGGTGTCGCGGACCTCGCGCGCCTTCTCCTTGAAGATCGCGCGGATCAGCTTCTCCTCGGCGGTCAGCTCGGTCTCGCCCTTCGGCGTCACCTTGCCTACCAGCAGGTCGCCGGAGACCACCTCGGCGCCAACCCGGACGATGCCGCGCTCGTCGAGGTTGCGCAGGCTCTCCTCGCTGCGGTTGGGGATGTCGCGGGTGATCTCCTCGTCGCCGAGCTTGGTCGTGCGGGCGTCGATCTCGTACTCCTCGATGTGGATCGAGGTGAGTTCGTCGTCCTTGACCAGGCGCTCGGAGAGGATGATCGCGTCCTCGAAGTTGTAGCCCTCCCAGGACATGAAGGCGACCAGGCAGTTCTTGCCGAGGGCGATCTCGCCGCCGCCGGTGGAGGAGCCGTCGGCGAGCACGTCGCCCTCCTTCACCTGCTGGCCCGCGTTGACGATCGGGCGCTGGTGGATGATCGTCCCCTGGTTCGAGCGCATGAACTTGTGCAGCGGGTACTCGTCGCTGCCGTCGCGGCCGGTGACCACGATGCGGTCGGCGTCGACGTAGCTGACTTCGCCGTCCTGGTTGGCCAGCACCACGTCGCCGGTGTCGACCGCGGCGCGGCGCTCCATCCCGGTGCCGATCAGCGGCGGGTCCGGTTTGAGCAGCGGCACCGCCTGGCGCTGCATGTTGGAGCCCATCAGGGCGCGGTTGGCGTCGTCGTGCTCGAGGAACGGGATCAGCGAGGTAGCGACCGACCAGATCTGCGAGGGCGAGACGTCCATCAGGTCGACTTCCCTCGGAGCCGCGGTCGCGTACTCCTGCTCGCCGGCGCGGACCAGCACCTGCGGCCCCTTCAGCTTGCCGGTCTTCTCGTCGACCTCGGAGTTCGCCTGGGCGATCACCTTGTCCTCCTCCTGGGTGGCGTCCAGGTGGACGATCTGGTCGCTGACGACCCCGTCCTCGACGACCCGGTAGGGAGTGGTGACGAAACCGTGCTCGGAGACCTCGGCGTAGGAGGCGAGCGAGCCGATCAGGCCGATGTTCGGACCCTCCGGCGTCTCGATCGGGCACATCCGGCCGTAGTGGGTCGGGTGCACATCGCGGACCTCGATCGGGGCTCGCTCACGGGTCAGGCCGCCGGCGCCGAGCGCCGAGAGCCGGCGCCGGTGCGTGAGCCCGGCGAGGCTGTTGGTCTGGTCCATGAACTGCGAGAGCTGCGAGCTGCCGAAGAACTCTTTCATCGCCGCCACGACCGGGCGGATGTTGATGATCGTCTGCGGCGTGATCGCGTCGGCGTCCTCGGTGGTGAGGCGCTCGCGGACGACGCGCTCCATCCGGTAGAGGCCGATCCGGAAGGCCTCCTGGATCAGCTCGCCGACCGTGCGCAGGCGCCGGTTGCCGAAGTGCTCGTACTCGTCGAGGTGCTCGTAGACCGCCTCGCGCGGGTAGGTCAGGGCCTCCGCGGCATAGTCTTTGATCGGGTTCTCCTCGTCGACCTCCTCGGGGATCCCGAGCAGCTTCGGCAGGGAGACCAGCTCCTTGACCAGAGCGATGATGTCGTCGTGGGTGAGGACCCGGGTCTCGAGGTCGATGTCGAGGTCGAGGCGGGCGTTCAGCTTGTAGCGGCCGACCCGGGTGAGGTCGTAGCGCTTGGGGTCGAAGAACAGCTGCTCGAGCAGGCCGCGGGCGGCGTCGACCGAGGGCGGCTCGCCCGGCCGCTGCTTTTTGAACAGCTCGATCAGGGCGCCCTCTTCGGTCTTGGTCGCTTCGGTGTCGGCTTCGATCGTGTGCCGCATGTAGATCGAGTTGTCGAACATGTCCAGCAGCTGCTGGTCCTCGACGTAGCCCATCGCCCGCAGCAGCACCGTGACCGGCAGTTTCCGCTTGCGGTCGATGCGGACGAAGACTTTGCCTTTTTTGTCGACTTCGAGCTCGAGCCAGGAGCCGCGCGCCGGCATCAGGTTGGCGATGAAGACCTGCTTTTCGGGATCCTTCGGCGCCATCACGTAGGCGCCCGGGGAACGGACCAGCTGCGTGACGACGACGCGCTCGGTGCCGTTGATGATGAAGGTGCCGCGCTCGGTCATCCACGGGAAGTCGCCCATGAAGACGGCCTGCTCGCGGATCTCGCCGGTCTCCTTGTTCTGGAAGGCGACGGTCGCGGTCAGCGGCCGCGAGTACGTCATGTCCTTCTCGCGGCACTCCTCGATCGAGTGGGGCGGCTCCTCGAACTTGAAGTCGCCGAAGACGATCTGCAGATTCCCCGTGTAGTCCTCGATCGGGGATATGTCGTTGATCGTCTCCCGCAGCCCACCGGTCTCCGGATCGGTCAGCTCAGCGAAAGAGCGACGCTGAATGTCGATCAGATGTGGGACTTCGAGCGGGTTCTCTAGGCGGGAAAAGCTCCTACGGGTTACGGGGGCAGCGTTGGAACGTGCCAAAGTCGGCGACTCCTCGGGCGGTCAGAGGGACGTAGATAAAGCGCAAATATGGGCAGGGGTACTTCTAAAGGCGCGCGACCGCGAAAAATAACACACAGCCGCGCCCGGCTTCAAGCGTGGCTCCCCGCGCGGGTTTGCGGGGAGCCGGCTGGCGGGAGCTCTATTTGAGCTCGACCGTGGCGCCAGCCTCCTCGAGCTCGGCTTTGAGTTTCTCGGCCTCGTCGCGCTCGACGCCCTCTTTGACCGGGCCGGGAGCCGCGTCGACCAGCGCCTTGGCCTCTTTCAGGCCGAGACCGGTGGCGCCGCGCACGACCTTGATCACCGGGACTTTCTGCCCACCGACCTCGGCCAGGATCACGTCGACGGTGGCCGACTCCTCGGCGCCGCCCTCGGCGCCGTCGCCGCCGGCGGCCGCCGCGGCCGGGGCCGCCGCCGCGACAGCGGTGGCGGAGACGCCGAACTCCTCCTCGAGCGCTTTGATCCGCTCGGAGAGCTCGAGCACCGAGATGCCTTTCAGCTCCTCGATCCAGTCCTCGGTCGAAATCTTGGTTGCCATCTTCTTGCTACCCCTCTTCCTCGTTTGAGTCTTCTGAAGTGTCGTCCTCGGCCGCGTCGCCCTGGGTGGCGAGCTCGGCGTCCACCGTCTCGGCTTCGTCGGGCGCCTCGGCCTGGTCGCCGGGCGGCTCGTTGCCGCTGGCGGCCTCGGTCGGCGGCTCCTCGACCGGCGCCTCCTGAGCCGGGGGCTCCGCGGTCTGTGTCTCGCCGTCTGCCGCGCTGGCCTCTGCGGCGGGTGGCGCCGGGGCCTCCCCGGCCACGAGACCCTGCTCCGCGATCTGCCCCAGCTGCAGGGCCAGGCCCTGGATCAGCGAGCCGAGGCCGCGGACGAGGCCGGTCAGCGGGCTGGCGACGACGCCGGCGAACTGGCCGTTGAGGACGTCGCGCGAGGGCAGTTTGGCGATCGATTTGAAGGCCGACTCGTCGAGCACGGTGGTTTCCATGAAGCCGCCCTTGTAGGTGAGGACCTCGTGCTCTTTGTTGAAGCTCGTGATCGCCTTCGCCGCCTGCGCGGTGTCGCCGCGGACGAAGGTCAGCGCGGTCGGGCCCTGCAGGAGCTCGGCCAGCCGCTCCTCCCCCGCCTTGTCGGCGGCAAGTTTGGTCAGCCGGTTCTTGACGACGGTGAAGCTGGCGTCCGCCTCGCGCAGCCTGCCGCGCAGCTCGGCGGCCTGGGAGACGCTGATGCCGCGGTAATCGACAGCGAAGATCGCCTCAGATGCCTCGATCTGGGCGGCGATCTCTTCGATGGTTGCTGACTTTTCTTCGCGGTTCATCGTCTTACCTGCACCGGGCTTACGGACTCGGCCCCGCCGGTGGTCTCGGGTGAGCGGCGACGCAGTGTAGAGAAATTCAGGCGGCGGCGGGCTCCGGCTCGGGCTCGGCGGCGCTGGGCGCCGCTTCGCGCTCGGCTTTGACCGCGGTGTCGACGCGGACTCCCGGGCCCATCGTGCTGGCGACGGTGCAGGAGACGATGTATTTGCCCTTCGCCGAGGAGGGCTTGGCGCGCACGATCTCGTCAAGGACGGCCGTGTAGTTGTCCAGCAGCTTGTCCTCGTCGAAGCTCGCCTTGCCGATCGCGAGGTGGACGATCGCCTGCCGGTCGGTGCGGTATTCGACTTTGCCGGCCTTGGAGTCGGTCACGGCTTTCTCGACGTCCTCGGTGACGGTGCCGACTTTCGGGTTCGGCATCTTGCCCTGCGGGCCGAGCACGCGGCCGAGCTGGCCGACGCTTTTCATCATGTCGGGGGTCGAGATCGCGACGTCGAAGTCGGTCCATCCCTCCTGGACTTTCTCGACCAGGTCCTGGCCGCCGACGAAGTCGGCGCCCGCCGCCTCCGCGTCGCGGGCCTGCTGGCCCTGGGCGAAGACGGCGACCTTGACGTCTTTGCCGAGCCCGTGCGGCAGCGCCAGCGTGCCGCGCAGCTGCTCGTCGGCGTGGCGGACGTTGACGCCGAGCAGGACGTGGACCTCGACGGTCTCGTCGAACTTGGCGCTGGCGGTCTGCTTGACCAGCGAGATCGCCTCAGCCGCCGGGTAGGCGCGATCGCGGTCGACCTTGCCGTACTGCTCGCGGTATCGCTTGCCGTGGGCCACGGGGAGTCTCCTATTTGACGTCGACGCCCATCGAGCGCGCGGTGCCGGCGATGATCTTCGAGGCGGCGTCGATGTCGTTGGCGTTGAGGTCGGGCATCTTGCGCTCGGCGATCGCCCTGATCTGGTCCTGGCTGATCGTGCCGACCTTGTTGACGTGGGGCTCGCCGGAGCCCTTCGGGATTTTGATCGCTTCCTTGATCAGGACGGCGGCCGGCGGCGTCTTGGTGATGAAGGTGAACGAGCGGTCCTCGTAGACCGTGATCTCGACCGGGATGATGGTCCCGCCTTCGCCCTGGGTCTGCGCGTTGAAGGCTTTGCAGAAGTCCATGATGTTGACGCCGTGCTGGCCCAGCGCGGGGCCGACCGGCGGCGCCGGGTTGGCGTTGCCCGCCTGGATCTGGAGCTTGATGAGGGTGAGGACTTTCTTGGCCATGGGGGTTGCGCAGAGTAGCGGTTTGCGGCCGGCGACCTAGATCTTCTTCACCTGGTCGTAGCCCACCTCGACCGGCGTCTCGCGGCCGAAGATCGAGACCAGGACCTTGAGTTTGGCCGCGTCCTCGTTGATCTCGGCGATCTCGCCGGAGAAGTCGGAGAGCGGCCCGGAGATGACTTTGACCGATTCGCCGATCGAGAACTGGGCCTGGGTGCGGGGGCGCTCGGCGGTCTCGCGGTGCAGGAGGCGGTCGACCTCCGGTTTGGAGAGCGGCACCGGCTTGTTGCGTTCGGCGCCGACGAAGCCGGTGACCCCGGGGGTGTTTTTCACCAGGTTCCAGGCGTCGTCGGTCATCTCCATGTTGACCAGGACGTAGCCGGGCATCGTGTTTTTCTCTTTGGTCTCTTTCTTGCCGTCCTTCATTTCAGAGACCTGTTCGGTGGGCACGACGACCTGCCGCACGTTGCGGTTCTGGCTCATCGTCTCGACCCGGTGCTCGAGATTGTGCTTGACCTTGTTCTCGTGCCCGGAATAGGTGTTGATCACGTACCAGCGATACATCTGCGTTGAGAAGCCTTTGCTTTCGGCGATCCCGCTAGAGGATCAGCTTGATGAGTTCGTTGAAGACGTAGTCGAGGAGGCCGAGGTAGGCCGCCGCGACCGCGACGAAGAGGATGGTGACCGCGGTTGCCTGGATCAGCGTCTCGCGGTCGGGCCACTGTACTTTCTTGAGCTCGGCCCAGCAGGAGATGAGGAAGCCGATGACGCCGCCACGCTGGCTGCGTTCGGCTCTGGCCTGTTTCTGTTTCTTCTCGAGCTGCTGCGCCTCGCGCCGCTTGCGCTCCTGGTCCTGCCGCTTTTCCGCCTCCTTCTGGGCCCGCGCTTCCGCGCGCCGGTCGGCGCGCGAGGGCTTGGGAGCGTCCGGCGTCTCGAGGTCTGCCTCGGGCGCGCCGGCGGCGAGGCCGCGCTCGAAGGCTTCGACCTCGGCGACGTCGCCCGACTTGCCGACCTGGGTGTCGTGCTGGGCGCGGGAAGTGCTCTCGCGCCCGGGACCGTCACCTGACCGGCGGCGGCGCTCCTCGGCTTCCCGAGCCCGACGCTCGGCCTTCCGCTGTGCGCGGGTTTTGGCCATGACCGGCTACCGGGTCTCCTTGTGCGCGGTGTGATGGCCGCACCAGCGGCAGAACTTGCGCATCTCGATCCGGTCCGGCGTGTTGCGCCGCGACTTGTTGGTCTGATAATTGCGCCGTTTGCAGTCTTCGCAAGCCAGCGTCACCGCGATGCGGACATCTCCGCGAGCCATCTGTTCCTCTTCCCTACTCGGCCGTTACAAGAGAAAACCTCGGGCCCAGGGCGCGAGGCGAGGACCAAGGATAGCGCCCCGGGGACGGCGAGGGGCGGCGCCTCGGCGCCGCGCGAGGGGCCGCTAGCGCAGGCGCAGGAAGCGTTCGGTCTGCTGGCAGGCGCCGAGCTCCTGGACGGTCTCGGCGACCGCCCGGACGCGGTGCCTGGCGTGCCGGGGCGCCCCGGGCCCGAGCGGGACGACGAGGCTCTGGCGGTGGCCGCCGAGCACCGAGAAGGCGGCGCTGTGGTCGCTGCCGCCGACGCTGAGCGTGACGGTGCCGTCGCAGGTCCCGCTCCGCGGGCCCCTGCACTTGACCGCGAGGACCGCGCGGGTGCCGACCACTTCGGCCTCCTGGCCGGCGAAGGCGAGGGTCATCGAGGGCGCCAGCGGCGAGGCCAGCGGGATTTCCGGTTCGGCGGCGGCGGCCGGGGCGGCGGCGATCCCGACGAGGGCGAGGGCGGCGAGGGCGAGGGCGCCGGCTCGGACCCGCCTCGAAATCCTTCTCCGTCGCGCTGCGATCGAACTCATTCGAACCTCCCGGTGGTGCGCCGTGGCGCCGTTGACTAGGACCGGGCACATCGCACCACAGATGTACTACCCGATTCCTCGGAGATTCGTCCAGGAGAGCGCGCGGGGGCTAAAGGTCCGCCGTCAGGGAGTGGAGATCGTCGCTTCGAACCCGCCGTCGCCGCCGCCTGAGCGGACTTCGAGCCAGAGCGAGTCGTGGCCGCAGTTGGGGTAGGAGAGCGTCCCGGCCCCCTCGGCACCGGCGACGGCGCGGCGCAGGACCCGCCCGCCGGCGGCGTCGCGGAGGATCACGTCGAGCTCCCCGCCGGCGGTGGCGCGCACCGAGACGGCGACGGTGCCGTCGAGCGGGGTGCGGACCAGGCGCGCCGCCGTGCCGGGGGCAGGGCTGACGGCGATCGCCGAGCTCAGTCCGGTTCCCGCGCCGAGGCTCTGCCGGCGCGGCGGCGCCGGCGGCGGGGCCGGCACGGAGCCGCTCCAGGAGATCGAGATCGGCCCCGACCAGGGCGCCGAGATGTCGGCCTGGAGCTTGGCCAGCGAAGCGCGGGTCGGGCGCAGCTGGGGCGCGTACTGCCACGCGACACGCGCCTGCGGATCGGCGAGGTGCGCGTAGGACTCGGCAAATGCCTCGCCCGGGTCCGCCCAGTAGTGGGCTCCCTGATCGCCCGGGAAGAGGATCCCCCGCCTGGTCAGCTGGCAGACGCGCTCGTAGGTCGCCCAGCGAATCGTCCCCGCGTCGATCGGCGGCTCCAGATCGGCCTGCTGGGTGTTGGCGATGTGGTGGCCGTACTCGTGGGCTATCGCGAAGGCACGCGGGACGCCGGCGCTCGCTTGACCCGCCCCGGAGACGACCATCCGGTCCTCGTCGGGCGAGTAGCAGGCGACGACGACGGCGCCGCAGGTGGCGGCCAGTTCTTCCGGGCTGGCGAGGTAGACCGAGAGCTGGGCGATCTCGGGGCCGTGGTCGAGGCCGGCGAGCGCGGCGCCGACCGCCGCCTCCTGTTCGGGGCCGTAGACGCTCGAGGAGACGGCGAGCGGCCCCTGGTCGGCGCCGGCGCTGCCGGCGCCGCGGGAGGCCAGCCTGCGCACGATCGCCGGCCGCGGCAGCCGAGCCGCCGGCTGTGCCCCGGGCGAGCCGCGATGGCCGCCGTTGATCAGGGCGATCGGCTCGCGGGTCGCGGCCGAGGCCCCCGCCGCGGAGACGAGCAAGGCCCGGGACGCGAGCAGCGCCAGCGCGGCCAGAGCTCGCGCGGCCCGGTCGGTATCGGTTGCACGGTCCACATGGGCGTATCGGACGCTCCCCGCCGCTCACGCCGGCGCCGGTCACGGCTCGAACACCCGTCCAGGGACCGGGCGCTGATACTCGGTAGAGGCCCTAGAGGCCGAGTGTCTTGGCGATGATGTTGCGCTGGATCTCGGAGGTGCCGCCGTAGATCGTCGAGACCAGCGAGGCACGGACCAGTCGCTCCATGTCGTACTCCGAGGAGTAGCCGTAGCCGCCCATCATCTGCATGCCCTCGAGCGTCACCCGCTTCGCCACCTCGGTGACGAAGAGCTTCACCATCGAGGCCTGCTGGGGCAGCATCCGGTCCGGGTCCTCGTCGGTCAGCGTCGCCACCCAGTAGGTCATCAGCCGCGCCGCCTCGAGCTCGGTCGCGAGGTCGGCGAGCCGGTGCTGGAGGGCCTGGAAGGAGCCGATCGGGCGGTCGAACTGGCGGCGCTCCTTGACGTAGGCGAGGACGTCGTCGAAGGCCCGCTCGGCGATCCCCAGCATCGTCGCGGCGAGGATCAGGCGCTCGACGTTGAGCCCCGCCATCAGCTGCACCCAACCCTGGTCGACGGCGCCGAGGACGGCCTCGGCGGGGGCCCGGCAGTCGGTGAAGTAGAGGTGGTTGGTCTCGCGGCCGCCCATCGTCTCGATCGGGACGACCTCCATGCCCGCCGCGCCGCGCGGCACCCAGATCATCGTCATCCCCTCGTGCTTGCTCTCGCCGCGGGTGGTGCGGGCGACGACCAGGACGTGGTCGGCGATATGGGCGTTGGAGCAGAAGACCTTCTGGCCGTTGATCGCGAAGCCGCCATCGACCGCCTCGGCCGAGCAGCTGAGGTTGCCGACGTCCGAGCCCGCCTCGGGCTCGGTCATCGCGATCGCCTCGACGGCGCCGGCGGCGATGCCGCCGAGGACCTCGCGCTTCTGCTCCTCGGTGCCGAAGCGCTGGGTCGCCCCGGCGACGATCAGCGTCGTCGCGTAGCCCCCGATCGGGGCCAGCCCGCGCGAGGTCTCCTCCATGAACAGGCAGGCGTCCAGCATGCCCCCGCCCGAGCCCCCGTACTGCTCGGGAATCGTGACCCCCAGCCAGCCGAGCTCCGCCATCTGATCGTAGATCGCGAAGCTGTGGTGCTCGCGGTAGCCGTCGGTGAGGCGCTCGCGCTGGTCCCGGGTCCCGCACTCGCGCCGGCAGAAGTCGCGGATCGCGGCGACGAAGTCCTGCTGCTCGTCGGTCAGGGCGAAATCCACGGCGGCCAGCCTACCGGGGCGGCCCCGCCCTGGCTGCCCGGCCCGGACGGGGCCGCCGCTCAGCGGATGCGCAGCGGCCTGCTGGTCGCGGTCGCCTTGCCGCCGGGCCCGTAGGCGGTGACCCGGCAGCTGACCCGGTGGCCGCGCGCCGCCGGCCTGATCGTGGCCCTGGGTTCGGTGACGTGGGTGCGGCGCCCGTCGAGCAGCCAGCGATAGCGGTAACGGCCGCTGGCCGCGGTCCAGACGCCGGGGTCGCAGGTGAGCTCGCTGCCGCGGCGCCTGACCCGCGGCGCCGACAGGTTGAGCGGCGGGTTGGCCGCGCCGCCTCCTGGGTCGCCCCTGCCGCTCCCCGGCGTCCCGCCGGGGCCGCCGCCGACCTCGATCCGCCAGGAGTCGCTGCCATAGGTGTAGCCGTTCTCGTTGTCGATGTAGGCGCAGATCAGGACCGTGCCCGGCGCCGCGGGCGTGTAGCCGACGCTGTTGTCGTAGAAGCCGGCGGCGCTGACGTTCGGGCGCATCGCGATCGCCAGGATCTGGCCGCCGGCGTTGGCCGCGACGCCGGCGCCGCTCTGCGCGTCGGCCGGGCATTCGGCGATCGTCGCGGTCGGGATCGCGACGATCTCGAGGTAGCTGAGGTCCCACCATTCTTCGGGCTTCGCCGTCTCGCCCCCGGCGCGGATCACCACCGCTTCGCCGACCTTCGCGGTGTCCGGCCCGAAGACCGCGATCGTGTGCAGCGGTTCCGCCTGAGCCGGTGCGGCCGGAGCGCCGAGCAGGCCGCATGCCGCGGCGACGGCGGCGAGCGCCGCCAGAGCCACTCTCTTCACTTGAATCCCTCCTGAGGTCGTGCGTTCCACGTCGAGCCGAACCTAGGAAGGGGCTCTTGACGGATCCTTGCCGGACTGGCTGCTGATCGCCGACCGATGCCACCTCGAACGGGTCCTGCGGAGCGGGAGGGCCGGCGACCGCTGCCGGGCGCGGCCGCCGCTCTTACACGGCGGCAGGGTCAGCGCCGGGCAGCGCTCTGCGCGTCCCAGGCCGGGCGCTGCTGGCGCGCCCGCAGAGCGGGCTTGTCGACCTTGTTCGAGCCGGTCATCGGCAGGTCGGCGAGGATGTCTATGTAACGAGGGCGTTTGAAGGGGGCGAGTCGGGCGGATACGAACTCGCGCAGCTCGGCCGGGGTGGGAGCCCCCTCCCCCTTCGCCTCGACCAGCAGCCAGACCTCCTCGTCGCGGATCGGGTCGGCGTAGGGGAGCGCCGCTGCCTCGACCACACCGGGATGGCGCAGGGCCGCTTCCTCGACCTCTGCCGGAGCGATGTTCTCGCCACTGCGGCGGATCATCTCCTTGGTGCGGCCGGTCAGGTAGAGCCCGCCGTCTGCGTGCTCGCCGAGGTCTCCGGTGCGCAGCCAGCCGTCCTCGGTGAAGCCCTCGCCCGCCGGCAGGCCGATGTAGCCGGCGGTGCAGGCGCCGTTGCGAAGCTGAATCTCGCCCTCCTGCAGGCGCAGGCTGCCGCCGAGGTAGGGGTACCCCACCCAGCCGGGCCGGTACGGCTCGCCGAGGGCCGAGAGCGTTCCCAGCGGGCACTCGGTGAGGCCGTAGACCGAGATCAGGTCGGCCTGCGGGAAGACCTCGCCGAGAGCTTCGCCGAGGTCGGCCCGGAGTGAGCCGACGATCCGGCGCAGCGGGCTCGGTCCGCTCGGCTCGCCGCGGGCGAGCGCCATCGCCAGCAGGCTGCCGGTGGCATGGAAGTGGCTGGTGCCGCGCTGCTCGAGCCCCGTCCACAACCCGGAGGCGCTGAACGAGGCGGAGAGGTGGACCGCGGCGCCCACCGCCAGCGCCGGCGCCAGCGTCTCGCACTGGGCTCCGACGTGGAACAGCGGCATCACGCAATCGGTGCGGTCGCTCGCGTTCCAGCCCAGCGCGGCCACGTTCAGGGTCGCCTTGAGGGCATACGCCAGGTGGGGCACCGGCACGTACTTGGACCGCCCGGTCGAACCGCTGGTGAGGACCACCGTCGCCGCCTCGACCGCCTCCGCCGCCTCGGCTGCCGGGCCCGGGAGCGCGACCGCCGCGGTCCCCTCGGTCTCGGGAAGCACCAGGTGGGACGTTCCGGGATCGAGGTCTCGGTCGCCGACGACCGCGGCCAGCGCCAGGTCGTCGACGACCCCCCGCACCTCGGTCTCGGTCAGCTGCGGGTTGAGGAAGACCGCCGTCGTCCCCGCCTTCATGCAGGCGAGCCAGAGAACGACCAGCTCCGGTCGGTTGCGGGCCATCAATCCGACCCGGCGGGCGGCCAGGCCGGCCCCCGCCAGCGCATCCGCCTGCGCGGCGACCGCCGCCGCCAACTCGAGGTAGGTGGCGGCGCCACCCTCCCAGCTGAGGCAGGGCCGGTCGCGGTGGCGCAGGGCGGCGCCCTCGAGCAGCTGGCTGAGGTTCACGGGGGCGACGCTCATCGGCTCAGTAGGAGCGCGGGGCTCCGAGCTTCTCGGCGATCTGGTTCTTCGCCATCTCGTTGGTGATCGGGCCGGTGAGGAAGACCCGGCTGTCGCGGAAGAAGCGCTGCATCGGGTACTCCCGCATATAGCCGTAGCCGCCGAGGATCCGCATCCCGATGTCGGTCGTGAACACGCCCGCCTCCGAGGCCGCCACCTTGCAGAGCAGCGCCTGGTAGCCGATCGGTTCGCCGGCGTCGAACATCGCCGCCGCCGTGCGAACCAGGAGCCGGGCCGACTCGATCTTCACCGCCGCATCGGCGAGGTAGTGCTGCAGCGACTGGAAGCGGCCGATCGGGCCGCCGAAGGCGTTGCGCTCCTCGCAGTAGGTGAGGGCGTAGTCAAGTGCCGCCTGCGCGTTGCCGACCGCCTCGGCGGCGACCACGACCTTCTCGACGTCGAGCGTCTGGGTGATCTGCCGCCAGCCCTGGTCGGCCTCGCCGATCACCCGCTCCGCCGGCACCTCGACGTCCTGGAAGAAGGTCTCGCAGGTGGCGTTGGCCCAGAAGACGATCGTGTCGAGGACGTTGACGTCGACCCCCTCGGCGTCGCTGTCGACGAGGAACATCGAGAGCCCCTGGGAGCGTCGCTCGCCTTTCGAGCTTCGGGCCAGCACGACCAGGTAGTCGGAGACGTTGGCGTGGGTGTTGAACACCTTCTGGCCGTTGATCACGTAGCCGCCGTCCTCCTGTTTCTCGGCTCGGGTGGCCATCGCGCCGAGCACGTCCTGGCCACCGCCTGGCTCGGTGAAGGCGAAGGCGAAGCGAACTTCGCCGCGGCACAGTCGCGGCAGGAACTCGTCTTTCATCGCCTCGCCGCCGTACATGCCGAAGGCGTAGGAGGCCGCGTAGGTCGAGTTGACGTAGGCGTTGCCGAGCGCGAAGCAGCCGCGGCAGAGCTCTTCGACGATCAGCACGGTGCCGAGCAGGTCGCCGCCTTGGCCGCCGTACATCTCCGGGATCGGCCAGCCCAGATAGCCGAGCTCGGCCATCTTGTTCCAGGCCTCTTCGGGGAACTCGTGGGCGTTGTCGATCCGGCGCGTGTAGTCCTCGGGGCACTCTTTGGCGAGAAACTCACGCAGGGCCTCGACCGTGGCGCGATGGTCGTCCGATATCTCCAGCTTCAACTTGCCTTCACCTCTCTCTCGGGATGGATCCGGGTCCGCAGGACCCGCAGCTCTTCTGGGCCCGGCGGCTCGGTCTCCCCCACCACGTCGCCGACCAGCACCTCGCAGCCGGTGTTCTCCAGCACCTCCTCGACGCTCGTGCCAGGATGCACCGAGCGCAGCCGCAGCGCCCGCGTCTCGGCGTCGAACTCGAACACGCAAAGCGGGGTGACGCAGAGGTGCGGACCACCGCCGGGAAGGCTGAGGCTGGAACGGCCCTCGGGGCCCCCCTCGCCCCACCCGAGGTTGGAGACGAAGTCGCAACGCTCGACGAAGACCTCGGCCGTGTGCCGGGTCGGGGCCAGGTAGAAGCGGTCGCAGTAGGCGGTCGAGGAGAGGGAGCCCATCGGCCCCGGGCCGCGCAGGCGCAGGTCGCGGTGGTCGGCGCCGAGCCCGATCAGGTTGGAGTTGCCGAAGCGATCGATCTGCAGCGCTCCGACGACGAAGAAGTCGGCGAAGAATCGGTATTCGTCGATCATCGAGTCGAGCTTCATCCAGCCCTCGGCCCAGCGCGCGTCGCGGAAGTCGGTCGTTTCCTCGTGCAGGTGCAGGGGCCCGGCGTCGGTGAGGTTGGTCCAGGAGAAGCCGAGGGGAACCCGCAGGTTTGGGGCGTGGGTCAGGTGCGCCAGCATCACGGCGGCGCGGCCCACCCCCATGTTGGCGCCGAGGAAGGCGCGCTCGCCGTCGCGGATCTCGCGCGAGATCACAGCAGCGACCAGCTCTTCGGCGGTGTAGCCGGAGGCGCTCAATGCAACCCTTCCTCGAGCCCGTGCAGGCGCTCGATCCCGACCCGGTCCATGTACTCCCAGTGGTCGGCCGGGCCACTGACCCAGCGCTCGAAGAACTCCTCGAGCTCGCCGCGGTCGCCCTCGCGGACCCAGCGGTGGCAGGCGCGCAGGTACTCGTCGAGCCAGGGCCCGTCGACCAGGTAGCTGCCGGGGGATGAGAAGGGGTGGGCGCCGAAGGGGGCGTGGACGACGGCATCGACGCCGGCGATGGCGGTCGAGCCGGGGTCGAGGCGAACCTCGTGGTTGCTGACGATGCGGTCGACCGTGTAGACGGCGCGCTTGGAGGCGCGGGCCAGGGCCGCGTCGCCGAAGCCGCCGCCGACGGTCTGGACGTTGCCGAAACGGTCGGAGCGGGCGGCGTGGGCGAAGGAGAAGTCGAGCTCGATCGCTCTGACGGCGAGCAGCCGGCGACCGTCCTCGAAAGGGGACTCGATCTCGACCATGCCGTCGTTGATCTCCGGCAGCGAGGTGCCGATCCCAGCCGGCCAGGGCGTGAACGGGACACGCTGGGCGCCGGCCCGAAGGGCCGCGTAGACCAGCCCCTCGTCGCACTCCCAGAGCTCGATCTCGCCGGCCTGCGCGGCGCGCCGGTACGCAGGTGCGATCGGGCTCCGCGCCTCGGCCGAGACGGTCGGGGTCGAGACCCGGCGGACTAGCCCGGCGGCGATCAGCATGTCGACCTCGAGACCGGAGGCCAGCCCGACGACGTGCAGGTCGCCGACCCCCTGCTTGATCAGCTCGCGGACGATCGCCATCGGGTGGCAGCTGGTGAGGATCCCGCCGATCCCGATCGTTGCCCCGGCGGGGACCTCGGCGACGACATCCGCCGCCGTGGTCAGGACCGAGGAGCGTTCAGTAGGACTTGGGGAGTCCAAGCCGCTCTCCGATGAAGTTGCGCGCCATCTCCGAAGAGATCGGCCCGGTGAGGAAGAGCTGGGCGTCGCGGAAGCGGCGCTCCATCGCGAACTCGGTCGTGAACCCGTAGCCGCCGAGCACCCGCATCCCGCGGTGGGCGACGTCGAAACCCTTCTCGCTGGCGACGTACTTGGCCATCGCCGCCTCGGTCGGGGCGGCCCCGTCGGCATCGAAGCGGCGGGCGGCCTTCAGGGTCATCAGCCAGGCGATCTCGAGGTCGCAGGCAGAGTCGGCGAGCAGGTGCTGGACCGCCTGGAAGGCGCCGATCGGGCGGCCGAAGGCCTGGCGCTGCAGCGCGTACTCCAGCGCTTCCGCCTGGGCCGCTTCGGCGTTGCCGGTGGCCGCGGCGGCGACCAGCACACGCTCGATATCGAGCGAGGCGAGCGCCGAGTAGAAGCCCCTCCCCTCCTCACCGAGGATCGCGTCGGCTGGCAGCTCCACGTCCTCGAAGGCGACCTCGAAGGAGCCCTCCGCCCGCATCCCCAGGGTCCCGATACGGCGCAGGGTGACGCCCGGCGCGTGCGGGTCGACGAGAAACATGCTGAAGCCCTGGTGCACCTTCGGCGCCTCGCCGGTGCGGGCGATGATGATCAGCCGCTCGGCGTGGTCGGCGTTGGAGGTGAAGACCTTGGCGCCGGAGAGCACCCAGCCTTCGCCCTCGCGCCTGGCGGTGGTCCGCCAGCCGGAAATGTCGGCGCCGCCGGAGGGCTCGGTGAAGCCGAGCCCGAACTCGATCTCCCCGGCGAGGAAGGGCTCCAGGAACCGCTTGCGCTGGGCGTCGGAGCCAGCGCGGACGATCGTCTGCACCCCCGAGTAGGCGGAGGCCAGGTAGCGCATCGCAACCGAGAGAGAGGTCTTCGCGAGCTCGCGCAGGAGAATCGAGAGCTCGACCGCGCCGCCGCCGGAGCCGCCGAGCTCGGGGGCGACGCCGACCCCGAGCAGGCCCTGGTCGGCGAACGCCGCCCAGACGTCGGGCGCCACCTCCCCCGCCTGCTCGAACTCGGCCACGCGCTCGGCCGGGATCGTGCGGGCGAGGAAGCCGCGCACGGATTCCTCGAACGCGCGCTGTTCGTCGCTCAGCTCGCCAAGGGTCACCTGACCCCAACCTCTGCCGCCAGCTCGGCGGCGGGCCTGGCATCGGCCAGGCGCTTGGAGCGGATCTCCTCGCGCGCCGTCTCGGTCGCCTCGGCGTCGACCGCGCCGTCCTCGATCACTACCCCGTACGTGTTGCGGGCGACCGGGCCGGAGACCAGCCCCTGGACGAAGTCGCGGAGGACCAGCTCCGGGTCGCGCAGCAGCGGGTCCCCGTAGCCGCCGCCACCCGAGTACCAGGCGACGTGCACGTCGTCGGGACCGAGCATGGTCGTGTCCTTGGCCTGGAGGATGTCGGTGTGGGGGCTCTCGAGCTCCTCGCGGTCGAGCGGGACCTTGCCCCCGGCCAGCATCTCGCGGACATTGGAGTCGCGCAGAATCAGATTCGCCTGGACCGCCGCCGGGAGAGCGCCGAAGACGCCGGGCGCCTCGGGCTGGCTGACCGCGCCGGCGATCACGATCGCCTGCACCACCTCGACGTCGTGCGGGACGTACATCACCTCCATGCCGACGCCGCCACGGAACTTGCCCGCGCCGCTCGTGTCCTCGAGCCGGCGCCGGTAGAGCTCCAACACCGGGTAGTGACGCTCGTTGGACTCGACGTTTGGCATCGCGATCGAGACCGACTCGATCCAGCCGCCGCAGTCGATCCCGTCACGGAAGGACTTGGCGCCGGCGCCGCCGGCTGCGCAGTCGAGCATCACCGCAGCGAACGGGCGCCCATGCTGGTCCTTCTCACCGGCGACGATCTGCAGGTTCACGTACGGGTACCAGGTCGCCATCGCCTCATCGCGGTGCTCGTCCGAAGAGGCCAGCATCTTGCCCAGGCAGGCGGTTGCCAGGTTCTCGGTGATCGCCTCGCCGAAGGTCGAGCCGCCCGTCACGCCGGCCGGGTGCTCGGCGTTGTTCAGCGTACCGGGCTCGGCGATGATCTCGACGATGTCCTCGAGCCCGCCGGTCGCCCAGGGAACGTCGAAGCAGAGCATCGGCAGGAACGCCGCCATCACCCCGCCGCGCAGCGCCGACTGGGTCCCGTTGACCATCCCGGGAGCCTGCGGCGAGGTGCCGGTGAAGTCGAAGGTGATCTTCGACCCCGTCTTGGTCACCGCGAGGAAGCCCTCGTAGAGGATCGGGTCGTTGCCGTCGTGGTCGAGGTAGACATGATCGCTCCAGGTCCCGTCGGGGATCTCGGCGAGGCGGCGGGAGACGACCGTCTTGACCTCGTCCTGGATCCGGGCGAAGGTCTGCTTGACGGCGTCGGCGCCGTAGCGGTCCATCAGTTCGGTCAGGCGGGCGCGGGCCACCGACTGGCAGGCGATCCGGGCTCGCATGTTGAGCGCGTTCAGCGCCGGCGTGCGCGAGTTGCGCAGGAAGACGTCCTCGATGTCCTGGCAATACTTGCCGCCGGCCATCAGCCGCAGCGGCGGAAACAGCGGGCACTCGCCGAAGACGTCGGCGGCGCCGACCACGAAGCTGCCGGGAACGGGCCCGCCGACGTCGGCGTCGTGCATCACGATCGCCGTCCAGGCCACCAGCTCGCCGCCGTGGTGGACGGGTGAGATCACGACCACGTCGGAGGGATGGATCGCCCCAACCCAAGGATCGTTGGTGATGAAGACGTCGCCCTCGTTGATGTCGTCGTTGCTGCCGAAGGACTTCAGTACCCCATCGACGGCGAGGTCGAGGCCGGTCGCGTGGTAGGTGACGTAGACCCCGGCGAGCACGCCCTTGCCCTCGGCGTCCAGGATGCCGGCGTTGAAGTCGAACGCCTCGTAGATGATCGGCGTGCCGGAGATCTTCGCCGCGGTCATCGCCTGCTCGTCGTTGATCGCCCAGAGCCGGTTCTTGATCACCTCGTAGCTGATCGGGTCGAGCTCACCGGCGACCACGTCCTCGTCGGCGGCGGTCTGCGGCAGCTCGAGATGGAGGTTGCCGAACCCGTCGACGGTCGAGGTCGAGCCCGGGGGCAAGACGACGGTGTCGCCCATCCGCTCGAGGATCGCCGGGCCGTCGAACTTGGCGCCGGTGGGCAGCACGTCGGCCCGGAAGACGGGCGTGTCGACGAACTCTCCGGTCTCCGGGAACCAGCAGCTGCGGGTCCCGTAGGCCTCGGGCTGCTCGACCGACGTCGACGCCTTCAGCTCCAGCCGGTCCTGCGGCACCTGGGCCTCGAGCCGGAAGGCGACCAGCTCCAGGCCGGCCTCGGCGTAGGCCGAGCCCTCCCCGTAGCGGGCCGTGTAGGCGTCGATGAAGTCGGCCTCGAGCTGGCTGAAGTCCTCGACCGTGAGGTCGCGGGCGGGGACCTCGACGTCGAGCTCATGCACCTGCATCTGGAAGCGCACCTGGATGCTGCGCCGCAGCACGAGGTCGGCGGCGTCGACGTCGGCTTCGGCGAACTCCGAGCGTGCTTTCTCCTCGAGGCCGGCGAAGATCCCGCTGACTCGCTTCGCCTCGTCCTCGCCGAGCGGCGAGAGGATCGGAACCGAGGTCTCGAACACGCGCAGCAGCGGCGCCGCCAGCATCCCGAGGGCGCTGAACGCGGTCGCGTCGGCCGGGACCACGACCTCGGCGACGTCGAGGTCCGCGGCGTAGCGGGCGGCGTGGGTCGGGCCCATGCCGCCGTAGGCGAGAAGGGTGAAGTCACGCGGGTCGTAGCCGCGGTCGATCGTCGTCCGCCGCACCAGGTCGGCCATCTGGGAGTCGAGGATGCGGCGGATTCCGTCCGCGGCCTGGAGCCGGGTCAGGCCGAGCGGCGCGGCGACGCTGTCGATCGCCTTCTCGGCCGCGGCGACGTCGAGCTCCATGCCGCCGCCGAGGAAGTTGTCCGGGGCGAGGTAGCCGAGCACGACGTCGGCGTCGGTCACGGTCGGCTCGGTGCCGCCGCGCCCGTAACAGGCGGGTCCGGGATCGGCGCCGGCCGAGCGCGGCCCGACCTTCAGCACGCCGGTCTCGTCGACCCAGGCGACGGAGCCGCCGCCGGACCCGATCGAAGTCAGGGCGACCTTGGCGCTGCGGAACTGGTACTTGTCGACGACCGGGGTGCTTTCCATCAGCGGCCGGCCGTTGTCGATGATCCCGACGTCGAAGGTGGTGCCGCCGACGTCGGTGCAGATCAGCTTGTCACGGTCAGTCAGGTCGCCGAGGAAGACGGCACCGAGGGCGCCGCCGACCGGGCCGGAATCGAGCACGCTGACAGGGTTGCGGCGCGCGTCGGCTACCGGCGCCAGCCCTCCCGAGGAGAGCATGATCAGCAACGGGTACTTGTAGCCGACGTCGCTGAGGCGGTCCTCGAGGTTGGTCAGGTAGGTCGCCAGCGGCGGTCCGAGGTAGGCCGAGAGGACGGTGGTCGTCATCCGCTCGTACTCGCCGAGGACCGGGGCGATGTCGCTCGAGCAGACGACGAAGATGTCGGGGTCGACCTCGCGCAGGATCTCGACCGCGCGACGCTCGGGCGCGGGATTCATGAAGCTCCAGAGGAAGGTGACGGCAACCGAGCGCAGCCCCTTCGCGACCATCTCTTCGCCGGCCGCGCGGACCGCCTCCTCGTCGAGCTCGCAGACGACCGAGCCCTTGTAGTCGACGCGCTCGGAGACGCCCCAGATGTTCTCGCGGCTGACCAGCGGCGGGTTGGCGAACTCCAGGCGCGACATGTGCACCATCTCGCGCTCGGAGACGCCGAGGCGCTTCTGGTACACCTTGCCGACGATGAAGGTGTCCTCGTGGCCGCGCGAGGTGAGGATCGCGGTGGGGGTCCCGCGCCGCTCGACCAGCGCGTTGGTGCCGACGGTGGTGCCGTGGACGAAGCGGTCGGTTTCGGCGAGCAGCCCGGCGGGATCGAGGCCGAGGTTGGCGGCGAGGGCGTGGACTCCCGCCATCACTCCGTCGGAGGGGTCGGCCGGAGTCGTCGGGACCTTGGCCGTGGCCGGGGCGCCGTCGGGCGTCAGGCAGACGCAGTCGGTAAAAGTCCCGCCGACGTCAACTCCGATTCGATACATCCTCGACCTCCGGTTCAGTCAGACGTGCCCGGCGCGGATCGCGCGACCGCCCGGCTTTGTTCCCTATTTGAACTCTAAGTTGAAAGACTAACCTACAAGTTGGTTCTTACCGCTTGGCCGCCCGGGCCCTGAGATTGAAGCGACAGCGCGGGGCGCCGTCGCCCATCCAGGCCTCGCGCTCGGCGTCGACCTGGGGATCGACCGTCGCGCCGACTTCGCCCATCCAGTCGGCGCAGCCCGCCTCGCAGAGGCCAGGGGTGATCTTCACGTCGTCGTAGGTACCGCTCTGCAGCATCGCGCCGAACGAGCAGTCGACTTCGAAGACGGCCTCATCCGGGCTCTCCTCGAGCACCGCGACATCTGAGCCCTCGGCCTGGAACTCGGCCTGCATCACCTGAGAGATCAGCGCTGCGCCCTCGCCGTCGAGGCCGAACTTGCGCTTGTAGCCCTCGGCGATCAGCGGCACCGAGGACGCGGGGACCTCGAGCAGGATCTCGTTCGCCGCCTCCCAGCCATAGCGGCGGCCGATGATCCGGTAGAGCTGGAAGAGCTGGTGGACGAAGATGCTCTCGAGCGTTTCGTAGCGCTGCTCGAGCGTCAGCTCGACGGTGTTCGGCCCCTTGAGGTCGAAGATCGGGTAGTGCTTGGCCATCGCTTTTCTCCTCCTATTCGCGCAGCAGTCCGTCGACGTCGATGCGGTTGCGCAGTAGCTCGATCTGGGCCCGCGTGGGCTCCGGCGTCCGCGGGACCTCGTCATCGATCTGCAGCTCGAACCCGGTCGCCTCGCGAACCTCCTCGGCCTCCACCCCGGGATGCAGCGAACGCACCCGCATGCTGCGGTCGGGGGTCTCGAAGTCGAGGATCGCGAGCGGCGTGATCACCGCCGAGGGACCGTCGTTGTAGGTGTCGAGGCCGAGCCGGGCCCGGTGGTCCCCACCTTCGCCGTTGCCGAAGACGGAGATGTAGTCGCACTTCTCGACCAGCGCGTTGCGGTCGTGGCGCGGCGCGTAGATGTAGTACCGCTTCGCGTAGTAGGCCATCGAGCAGGTGCCGAGGGTGCCGGGACCGCGGAAGGCCATGCTGCCGTCCTCGCCGCGGAGGCCGATCAGGTTCGTGTTGCCGAACTTATCGACCTGGATGCCGCCGACGAAGAAGAGGTCCGAGCAGAGGCGCGGAGCGTCGAAGATGTCGTTGTGGATCACCACCGACTCGGCGAACCGCGCCATGCGGTAGTCGGTCGAGAACTTGAACGGCTCCAGCACCGGCTCCTTCAGCAGATTTGTGGTTACGAGCCCGATCGCAACCTTGATGTCGGGGCCGTGGGTGAGGTGGGCGAGCAGGTTGCCGGCCCGCGGCACCGGCAGGTTGGCGCCGACGAAGACGCGGTCGCCATTCTCGATCTGGGAAGCGAAGAAGGTGGCCAGCAGCTCGTCCCGGCTGTAGGGCTCGGCGCTCATGCCCACTCTTCCAATTCGAGCAGCTGGCCGAGACCGATCGCTTCCAGGTACTCGACGTGGTTGGCGGGGCCGGTCACGTAGCGCTCCAGATACTCCTCGAGCGCGGCGCCGTCGCCCTTGCGGGCGGCTTCGGCGGACCGCACGTACTGGCTCAGGTGCGCCTCGTCGACCAGATAGAAGCC
Organism: Solirubrobacterales bacterium; assembly: GCA_046330305.1. Lineage (GTDB taxonomy): Bacteria > Actinomycetota > Thermoleophilia > Solirubrobacterales > 70-9 > VAYN01. The sequence continues at coordinate 91,987 of JAXLTA010000015.1, forward strand.
CGGGCTGGAGAAGGGATGCGCTCCCCACGGCGCCCGCACCACCCCATCGGCATAGGGGACCGAAGTGGCCAGCGGGTTGGCGCGGATCTGCTCGTTGGAGACCAGCCGCTCGGTCGTGAGCACCGTCTTCGCCGCGGCCCGGTGCAGCAGCCGGTCGCCGAAGCCGGAGCCGACGTGCTGGCCGAGGCCGAACCGGTCGGCGCTGCCGACATGCAGAAAGGCGACGTCGGGCCGCAGGGGAGGGACCGCGAGCAGCTCCTGGTGGTCGATCGGGTCGCGGAAGACCACGAGGTCGGGGTTCAGCTCCGGCAGCGAGGTTCCGACGCCGGCCTTCCAGGGCACGAACGGCAGTCCCTGCCCGGCGGCGCGGAGGCCGGCGTAGAGGATCCCCTCGTCGCTCTCCCAGACGCGGATCTCACCGCGCTCGGCGGCGCCGCGGAAGGCCGGGCCGATGCTGGCCAGGGCCTCGCCGGTGACCGAGCTGGTGACGACCTCGCGGGCGCAGCCGGCAGCGATCAGCAGGTCGACGTCGAGACCGGCGATCGTCGCCCCGATCACCCTCAGGTCGCGGCGCCTGCGCCGGATCAGGCCACGCACGATCGGCATCGGGTGGGCGGCCGTGTTGAAGCCGCCGAGCGCGATCGTCATCCCGTCCTCGACCAGGTCGAGCGCCTCCTCCTCGGAGATCAGGACGGAGCTTCGCGTCGCCGAGTCCACGGCAGCAGGATACCATCTCATCCAACCGTTTGGTTGGATGCTCGCGCAAGCAAGAACCGGCTTTCGCCGTCCGGGGCGGGGCGAAAGCTTGGCCGAGGCGCCCCTAGGCGCGGACTCCGTCGAGGTAAATCGAGGCGAAGAGCTCGGCGACGCCGTCGGGGTCGAGGCGGCCTTTCGGCTGGTACCACTGGTAGGACCAGGAGGCCATCCCGATCAGCGCGTAGGCGGCGAGGCGCGAGTCGACCGGCCGCAGCGCGCCTTCCTCGATCCCGCGCTTGAACACCCCGTCGACGAAGTCGATGAACGTCCGCACCTTGGCCCGGATCCGGGCGGCGTCCTCCTCCGGAAGCCACTCCCGGACCCAGCGCATTTCCTGGTAGTAGACGGTCACGTGGTAGCGGTGCTGGGCGATCATCTCGAGGATGCCGCGGACGAGGGCCGCGAACACATCAGCGGCCGGCTCGTCGTCGGAGTGTCCCTCCGTCTGGGCGACGACCAGGTCGGCCGCCTCCTCGTAGATCGCGGTCAGGATCTCCGCCTTGCCGTCGAAGTGGTGGTACAGCGAACCCTTCGTCAGGCCGACGGCATCGGCGATCTCGTCCATCGAGGTTCCCTGGTATCCGCGCTCGTGAAAAAGCCGAGCTGCGGTGTCAAGGACTTCTCGCCGCCTGGCTGAGATCGGCTCCGGCATCGCGGCAGCTTCGCATACAGGCCGGTTGCCTACCTTGCCTCGCCGACCTCGGCATCCCAGTCGGGAGTCGGATAGACGGGCGTCATGTCGCTGGCGCTGGTTTTGGCCCAGGCCGCGTCGACCTCCCAGAGCACGCCATGGTTCTTCTTCGGGTGCAGGAACCAGTAGCTCACGTTGTACTGGTCAACCCGCGGGCGGTCGCCGATCAGACCGAGGGCGTCGCGGTCGCCGGAGTGCTTCTCCCACTCCGCGGCGGCGTCGTTGGTGGTCATGCCCATGTGGTGGAAGCCGCCACCGGTCTTCTCCAGGAAATCCTTCATCGGTCCATCGCTGACCGGCTCGATCAGCTCCAGGTAGACCTGCCCAACCGGGAACAGCGCGAAGTGCATGATGTCCACCGCGCCCGTGTCCCGGTCGATGTCGTCGTAGTCCCGTTCGTAGATCAGGTCCTCGTCGGGAAAGTCGAACAGCTTGCGGTAGTGCGCAAGCGCGACGTCGAGGTCATCGACGACGATCGCGAAGTGGTCGAACTTGTAGATGCTCACTCTTGCTTCCTCCTTGATTGGTCGGCTTCCCGGCCTCAACCGAGCAGCTCGCTCATCACGCGCATTGCCGCGGCGTCGTCGGTGTCGAGAATCAGGGTCGTCACCGGGCTCTGACGCCACTTGTCGAGAAGTTCGTCGATCCGCTCCTTCGGGCCGCAGAGGGCGATCTCATCGATCAGCCGGTCCGGCACCGCCTCCACCGCACGCTCCCTTTCGCCCGCCAGGAAGCGGGTCTGGATCTCCTGCGCCTCGGCCTCGAAGCCGAAGCGGCGGATCAGCTGGTTGGAGAAGTTGGCCTTCGAGTGGCCCATGCCACCGATGTAGAGCGCGATCCGCCGCTTGACCTCGAGCCGGGCCGCGTCGACGTCCTCGTTGAGGACGACCGAGACCACCGGCGAGACGTCAAACCCGTTGCCGGGGCCCTTGTCGCCGCCAGCGGCGGCGAACCCTCTGGCGAGCGGCTCGCCGAAGACCTCGTCGTAGACAGTCGGCGAGAAGAAGATCGGCAGCCAGCCGTCGGCGATCTCGGCGGTCAGCTCGATGTTGCGCGGGCCGAGCGAGCCGATGTAGAGGGGGATCTCGGGGCGCAGCGGGTGCAGAATCAGCTTCAGCGGCCGCCCCAGCTCCAGCCCGTCGTCGCCGGAGTAGGGCAACGGGTAGTAGCTGCCCTCGCTCGCCACCGGTTCCTCGCGGGCGAGGATCTTGCGGACGACCTCGACGTACTCGCGGGTCCGGTCGAGCAGCCCGTTGAAGGGCTGGCCGTGCCAGCCTTCGACCACCTGCGGGCCGGAGGCGCCGAGGCCCAGGCGCAGCCGCCCGCCGGAGAGCTTGTCGATGGTGGCGGCGGTCATCGCCGTCATCGCCGGGGTCCGAGCCGGCATCTGCCAGACCGCCGAGCCGAGGTCGATCCTCGAGGTGAGGGCGCCGACCCAGGCCAGGGTCGAAACCGCGTCCGACCCGTAGGCCTCCTCGATCCAGATCGCGCTGAAGCCGAGGTTCTCCGCTTCCTGGGCAAGCCGGAGGTTGGGTTCGGCACCCGTGTCCCAGTGCGACATCGCCAGGTTGAGGCCCAGCTCGATCTTCTTCATACGCCCACCGGCCCCCCGCGATCGGCGGCCAGCCGCTCGCGAACTTCGTCGCGCCACTCGCGGAACTCGAGCCGGCGGGTGGCCAGCGGGTCGAGCCGGTGCAGCGCCTCGATCTCGGCCTCGCTCGGCGGCTCGACCTCGGCCAGGTCCTCGGCCACGGCGAGCTCGAACCCGGTCTGGGCGGCGACCTCCTCGGCGCTGATGCCCGGCATCAGCCGCAGCAGCCTCATGGCGCGCTCGGGACCCTCGAAGTCGAGCACCGCCAGCGGGCTGATCACGACCGAGGGCCCGCGGCCGGGGACGCCCAGCTGCCGGCGCCAGCGATCGTCTTCGGCGTGGCCGACGCCGGTGCGAAAGGCCAGCTCGTCGACGAAGACCCGGGGCGTGTGCTCGGTGACGTAGATGCAGACCCGGTCGACGATCGTCATCGCGTCGGCGACGGCGATCCCGTGGAAGCGGTACTTGGGCGCCTCGAGGGTGCCGACCAGGCTCGTGTTGACGTTGCCGTAGCGGTCGACCTGCAGCGGCCGCAGGTACTGGAAGTCGCCGCCGCCGCGGAGCTCGAAGTCGAGCACCTGCGCCTGGTTGAAGAAGGCCGGCGCCTCAGCGTAGATCGCCTCGAGGTCGAGCATCATCTTCGCCGGGTCGCGCTCCAGGGTGGTGATCGTCCCCTGGTAGAAGAAGTCGGCGTTGGGCGCGTGTAGCTCCATCGCCAGCATCAGCGCCGCTGCCGCGAGCGGGACCGAGGCGCCGTGGGAGACGAAGTCCCCGTCCTCGATCTGGCGCGCCATGACCACCGCCATCAGCTCGTCGAGCGGGCGTTGCTCAAGCATCGGTGATCTCTCCGGGCACGACGACCTCCTCGAGGTAGGCGGCGAAGGACTGCTTGTCGGCGGTCGCCGGCAGGTAGCGCTCGGTGATGTGGGCGGCATCGACCTGGTAGTGGGAGGCGACGCCGCAGGGCCAGCCGCCGCCCGGGGCGTGGACGACGCGGTCGACCTCGCGCCCGATCATCGCCGTGCGCGAGGAGTCGAGCAGCGGCTCGACCACCTCGGCGCAGACGATCACCCGCTTTGCGGCGCGCGAGATCGTGTAGTCGAAGTCGTAGATGAAGTCGAGCGGCTTCGAGAGTTCGACGTTGCCCCCCTCGTCGGCTCTGACCGCCTGGATCACGGCGACGTCCAGTGGGTTGGCGGGGACGGCGAGCATCTCGACGTCGGTGTAGGGACAGCGGATCGTCTTCCACCCGAGGCGCTCGACCACGTCGCTTCCCCAGGCTGTCTTCCATGGCATGAACGGCAGCCCCATGTTGGCGGCGCGGAAGCTCGCCATGAACGTGAACTCGCTGTACTCGTTGACCTCGACGGTGCCGTCGCGGGCGGCGCGCTGGAAGTGCGGGCTGTGCCCGAACTCGTCGAGGCCGACGTAGCAGGTGTTGGTCGAAGCGACGGCGCCGGCCCCGATCAGCATGTCCACTTCGAGCCCGCCGATCATGTTGAAGAGGTGGAGATCGCGGCGGCCCTGGCGGACCAGCTCGCGGGCAAAAGAGAGCGGCCGCCGCCAGAGCGCGTTGCTGCCGCCGAACCCGATCCGGTCTCCGTCGCGGACAAGCGCGCCGGCCTCGGCCAGGGTCGCGACCTTGTCGCGGCGGCCGCGCCCGGGGTCAGGGCGTATGTCTGGCGATTCCAACGGATCTCGTCCTTTCCCAACCAACTGGTTGGACGGTATCAGAGCAGAGCCTCGACGGCGAGCCGTCCGGTCTGGGCGCACGCGGTGGTTCCGATCCAGCCGTAGGGCTTGACGCCGTCGCCGACCTCGACCAGGTTCGGGACCGAGGTCCTCACCGGCGGGTCGCTTCCCGGCTGACACTGGCCCGCCGGGACGTCGCCTCGCATCGCCTTGAAGAGCACGACCTCGGCCCGCGCGTAGCCGGGGATCAGCTCGCGCAGGTCCTCTTCCAGCAGCCGCCGCTCCTCGGCCTCGTCGAAGTTGCCGCCGACCGAGGGCCGCGGGCAGGAGTAGGCCTCGTAGAGGGTCCGCCCCGGGGGCGCCAGCTCCGGACAGGTGGCGGCGAGGTTGGCGAGGTTGCAGAGCCGCCTGGTGTCGGTGAAGGCCCAGATGCCGGGATGGGGGACCAGCTCCTCCTCGGAGGAGAAGGCGAGGGCCAGCAGCGAGGTCTTCCGAACCCCGGCGACGCGCTCGGCGAAGGCCGCCTCGGCCTCGGTCCCGGCCAGCAGCGCGGCGGTGTTCAGCGGACCGATCCCGGAGACAACGGCACCGGCCTCGAAGCGGGTCTCCTCGCCGTCGCCGCCGACCGCGCGGACCGCAACGGCCTCGCCACCGGCGAGCTCGATCGCGCTCGCCCGCTGACCGCGGAGGATCGTGCCGCCGCGCTGCTCGATCGCGGCGCCGATCCGCTCGGCGAGGACGACATTGCCCTCGGGCGCGTAGCCGAACCGCTTGTAGCCGCCGGTCTCGCGCAGCAGGCGGAAGAAGACGCCGGCCGGGAGCTCGTCGGCGTTGACGGTGAAGATCGAGGCCGACAGCGACTGGAAGAGGCTGAGCACGGTCTTGCTGCGGGTGTAGCGCCGCGTCCACTGCTCGAGCGTGACGCCCTCCTCGCCGCCCTCGCTACGGCCCTTGCTGACCCCCTCGGCGACGGCTCCGGCGGCCTTCGTCACCCGCTTCATCATGTACTGCCAGACCGCCGCCCCCGGGGCGAGGTCCTTGCCGCGGACGTGGATCATCACTGGCGGGTCGGGGATGCGCAGCTCGGGGTCGATGCCGAGCTCGCCGAAGGTCTCCCAGAAGGGCCCAGCGGTCTCGATCGCGACAGCCCCGGTCGGCAGCCGGTAACCGTCGCGCTCGATCGTCGAGAAGCGGCCGCCGAGGCGGTCGCTGGACTCCAGCAGCAGCGGCCGCCGGCCGGCCTCGGCCAGGCGCGCGGCGGCGACGAGGCCGCCGACCCCGGCTCCGATCACGACCGCGTCGTGACGCTCGCCGCTCATCGCTTCACCACGTAGCCGGCGGACTCGCGGTCCCAGGCAGTATCCGGCAGGCCCAGTTCGCGGAGGATGAACTTCTGCAGTCGCTGCTGCGGGTTCTTCGGCAGCGAGTCGACGAACTCGATGTAGCGCGGCACGGCGAAGTGAGGCACCCGGTCCTGGGCGAAGTCGAGGATCTCCTCCGGCGCCGGATCCTCGCCCGCGACCGGCTGGACGAAGGCCAGCACCTCCTCCTCGCTGAGCTCGGAGGGAACCCCGACGACCGCCGCCTCGGCGATTGACGGGTACGAGTTGAGGACCTGCTCGAGCTCCCAGGAGGAGACGTTCTCGCCGCGCCGGCGGATCACATCCTTGGCCCGGTCGACGAAGTGGAGCCAGCCCTCCTCGTCGCGAAAGCCGCGGTCGCCGGTGTGAAACCAGAGGCCGCGGAAGGCTTCGAGGCTGGCCTCGGGCATCCCGACGTAGCCCTCGAACATCACCCGCGGCCGGGTCGGGCGGGCGCAGATCTCGCCGACCTCGCCGGGGGCGAGCCGGTTGCCGCGCTCGTCCTGGATCTCGACCTCGTAGGTCGGCAGCGGTTTCCCACAGGAGCCGAGCTTGCGCCGCGAGGGGCCCTCGGAGCTGATGATCCCGGTCTCGGTGAGCCCGTATCCCTCGGAGAGCAGGACGCCGAAGCGACGCTCGAAGACCGGCTTGATGGCCGGCGGCGCCGGGGCCCCCCAGCCCTTGCGGACCGGGTTGTCGGCGTCGTCGGGGCGCTGCGGCTGCTTCAGCAGGATCAGCAGTACGGCGCCCATGAAGTTGAAGACGGTCACGCCCTGCTCCCGCGTCGTCTCCCAGAAGCGCGAGGCGGAGAAGCCCTGGTGGAGGACGGCCGAGGCGCCGTCGAGGATCATCGCGGCGAGCACGCTGGTGTCGCGGGCGTTGCGATGGAAGAGCGGGAAGCCGGTGAAGAAGCGCTCGCCGGCCTCGTACTCGTTGGTCTCGATCGCGCTCAGCGCCTGTTCGAAGCCGGACTCGTGTGAGAGCAGGGCGCCCTTCGAGGGACCGGTGGTGCCGGAGGTGAACCCGACCAGGTTGCGGTCCCACGGCTCGACGACCGTGGTCACCGGCGTGTCGGCTCCCTCGAGCAGCTGGCCGAAGGCGACGGTCGCCAGGGTCCTCGCCCGCAGCTCCTCGCCGACCACGACCACGTGCTCGATGGCCTCGAGCTCGGCGGCGATCGCCTCGACGCGACCTAGCCACTCGTCGGCGATCACGATCGCCCGGCAGCGCGCTTGGTTCAGCGTGTAGCTGAGGAGGTCCCCGCGCAGGCCGATGTTTACCGGGACCTCGACCAGGCCGGCCCGGGCGAGGCCGAACCAGACGGCGACGAACTCGGGACTGTTCGGCAGCTGCACCGCGACCGCGTCGCCCTGCTCCAGTCCGAGCGCCGCGAAAGCGTTGGCGATCCGCGTGGCGCGGCGGTCGAGCTCGCCGTAGGTGAGGCTGCCGTCGGCGAAAGTGAGGACCTCGAAATCCGGCTCTCGCTTGGCCCGGTAGCCGAGGATCGCCCCGTAGGTGCGGACTCCCTGGTACATTGAGGAAACCCTACCAATCGGTTGGATAATTGACCGCGCGGATGAACGACTACAGCCATCTCGAGGGCCACCGCTTTCCTGGCGGTACGGTCACCGTCCTCCCCCACATCTCCTGGCTCTGGGCCGACGCCGTCAACTCCGATGACCCGGCTGAGGTCCACCCCTCCTATGCCTTTGCGATGGCGATCGAGGGGATGGGCGTGACGATCGACGAGCTGCTGGCGCTGGCCGACCTCAAGGCCGACGAGGGCTCTCTGGCCGGCGAACTGGAACTCGAGTTCGAGCAGCCGCTGCGACTCGGCGGCAGATATCGCGTCGAGGGCGAAATCGTCGCGATGGAACGCAAGCACGGCGCCCGCATGGGGACCTTCGACAGGCTCCGCTTCGAAGTCACCCTGACCGACGTCGAGACCGGTGAGCTGGCGGTCCGCACCGAGAACGCCTTCCTCCTCCCCCGCCCCGGCGCCTGATGCTGCGCCTGGGCGAGATCGGGGCGGGGACCGAGTTGGAGTCGATCTCGGTTAGCGTCGAGAACGGCAAGATGAAAACGATCGCGGCGATCATGCGCGACCCCAACCCGACCCACTTCGACGTCGAGACGGTCAGGATCCTCGGGCTCGGCGACCGCCTCCTCAACCAGGGCCCGGCCAACGCGGGCTACCTGATGGAGCTGGTCCGCCGCCACGCCGGCGGCGCCGCCAACGTCCGCGCCTTCAGCGTCCGCTACCTCGGCACCGTCCACGAGGGCGACGCCGTCGTCTGCGCCGGCACCGTCGCCGCGGTCGACGCCGAGGCGAAGACCGCGACCCTCGAGCTCAGCGCCTCCGTCGACGGTACGCCCGTGGTCGCGGGTTCCGCCGTCATCGCCCTCGCCGACTAGCCGCGAAGGGCAGTCTTCGTCACCTTGCCCATGTCGTTGCGGGGGAGCTCGTCGATGAACTCGACCACGCGTGGGACCTTGTAATCGGCGAGGAGGCCGGCGGCATAGGCGATCACGGCCTCCTCGTCGAGTGTCGAGCCGGGGGCGCGGACGACGACGACCTTGACGACCTCGCCGAGGACGTCGTGGGGGTGCGGGACGGCGGCGGCTTCGGCGACCTCGTCGTGGCCCATCACTACGCGCTCGATCTCGGCCGAGGCGATGTTGATGCCGCCGCGGCGGATGACGTCCTTGGTGCGGTCGACGAAATAGACAAACCCGTCCTCGTCGTAACGGCAGAGGTCGCCGGAGTGCAGCCAGCCGCCGGCCAGCGCCTTCTCGGTCTCCTCCGGCGCGCCGACGTAGCCGGCCATCACCGAGGGGCAGCGGTAGCAGAGCTCGCCCGACTCGCCCGGGCCGACCTCCGCGCCGGTCTCGGGGTCGCGCAGGCTGTAGCGGGTCAGCTCCCGGCCGAAGCCGCGGCTGCCGATCGCCCCCGGGCGCTCGCGGTGGTGCTCCGGGTCGAGCATGATCCCCGAGGGGCCGGCCTCACTCAAACCCATCATGTGGACCAGCTCGAGGCCTCGTCCAACCGCGAAGACGTCGTCGACTTCGAGATGGAACTCGGCCGGCATCCCCTGTCCGCCGTAGAGCAGCCGCCTGGCCGAGGAGAGGTCGGCCCCCTCGAGCAGGCCGCTGCGCAGGACCAGGCTGATCATCGGCGTCAGCCAGTAGATGTGGGTGATGGCGTGCTTCTCGATCCGCTCCAGCGTCGTCGCAGGGTCGAAGGAGGGCTCGACGACGTTGACCGCTTCCGCCCAGAGCGTGCTCATCGGAGCCGTGTTGGTGCCTGAGGCGGTGAAGAACGGGAACCCGTTGAGGCAGCGGTCCCCGGGGCCGAACCCCCATCCCTCGGCGGTCTGGATTCCGCACCCGACCGAGGTCAGGTGGGTGTGGCTGACGATCTTCGGATACCCGGTGGTCCCGGAGGTGAAGACCCAGCCCGCCTGGTCGTGTTCGGACAGCCCCACCTGCTCGACCCGCTCGTGCTCGGCGACCGCGCTCCAGGGCGGGTCCACCGAGTCCAACTCGCAGTCGACCCCGACAAAGACAGTGCCGGCCGGCGCCAACGCACGCAGGCCGCGGACCTTGTCGGCCAGCGCCGCTTCGTAGACCACGATCCCGCAGCCCGCCGCCTCCAGCGACCAGGCAAGCTCGGCCTCGCTGGAGCGCACGTTCATCGGCACGATAATCGCGCCGATCCGGTGCACCCCGTGCATCAGCAGGTTGGCCTCGACCGCGGCGCGGTTGGAGAGCAGCGCCCCGACCCGGTCGCCGAACCCGACGCCGAGCGCCCGCAGGCCGCCGCCGATCCGGGCGGCCTCGGCCTGGATCTCGCCGAAGCCGAGCGTGACCTCGCCCCGAGTCGGACTGGCCGCGATCAGCGCCGGACGCTCGGCCCCGTTGCCGACACAGCGCTCGAGCACCGCGGGCACGGTCCGCTCCGCGTACTCGGGCGGCAACGGCGTGCGAGCCCCGCCGGCGTCGCCCTCGCTGGATGGAAAGGGTCCCTGCTGCGCCGTTGAATCAGCTGCCATGCGGCGCCGGCTGGTAGCCGAGCTCCCGGTGCACGGCCATCACGTCAAGGTAGGTCGCCAGCTGGACCGCCTTCCCGTCCTTGATCGTGATGAACGTCGAGGAGTACCAGCTGGTCCTCTTGCCGGTCGGCGGGAACTCTCCCAGTTCGCTGCTGAAGTGGCCGGCGTGGGTGGCGACCACGTTCATCTGGAAGGCCGCGCTCTGCTCGTCTGCGGTCACCCCGATCACCCGGTGCTCGAGGTCCGGCAGCGCCCCGTAGAAGGCCTTCAACATCTCGATCACCTCCCCGATGCCGTCGAAGCTGTAGCCGCCCTGCGTCATCTGCACGTCTTCGGCCATCACCTCGTAGAGGTCCTCGTACTTCTGGCTGTCCATCGTCGCGAGAACTTTGCGCCCGATCTCCTCGGTGCTCGGCATCTCTTCTCCTCCTTGTTGTCGGGGTCAGGTTCGGGAAACGAAGCGGCTGGTGAGCGAGCGGGGGATGCGCAGCTCTGGGGCGCTGAGGATCGCGATGATCATCAGGATCCCGCCGGTGATCACGGTCGCCAGGTCGGGATCGATTTCGATGATGATCAGCGTCTCGCTCAGCAGGGCCAGGACCAGGACGCCGCAGGCGATGCCGAAGACCGAGCCCTTTGCGCCGCTGATCCCGACGCCGCCGATGATCGCCGCGATCACCGCCACGACCAGCGGGTTGAAGCTGACGTTGGGATTGGCGGTCGAGTAGGTGAGCGCCTGCACGGTGCCGCCGAGGGCCGCGATCAGGCCGGCGGCGGCGAAGGTGCCGACGATCACCCAGGGCACGCGGATGCCGCTGACGGCGCTGGCCCGGCGGTCGCCACCGACCGCTCGCAGGTCGCGGCCGAGCCGCGTGTAGGCGAGCAGCAGGTGGACCAGGATCACGGCGGCGATCACCAGCAGGCTGGCCAGGCTGAAGATGCTGAGGACGACGGTCAGCAGCTCTTCGCTCGGCCCGTAGTTGCTGCTGGCAGCCTGCTCGCCGCCGGCGATGATGTTGGCGAGCCCCCAGATCACCAGGAACCCGGCCAGTGTCACCGGTACCGAGCTGATGTTGAGCCTGGCGATGATCCCGCCCTGAATCGCCCCGAGCAGGATGCCGGCGGCAGCGCCGACCAGGATCCCGACGAGGACCCCGGAGGAGTCACCGAGCTTGATCGCGATCACCCCGCCGAGCGTGTACGTGCTGACCACCGAGATGTCGAACTCGGCCATGATCATCGTCAGCCCCACGGCGACCGCGATCGGCGCGATGTTGGCGAATTCCTGGAAGATGTTGAGGTAGTTCTGATCCTGGATCGAGCCCTGGAAGAGACTCGGCAGGATCAGCATCAACAGGTACATGAGCAGCGCCAGCGCCGGGCCGCGGGGGACGCCACCGACGAGCTTCAACGCCTTCTGCGCGCCGCGGCTCATCGACGCCGCTTCGTCCACAGGTGTACGACGATCACGGCGGCGAGCACGACCGCCCCGGTGACCAGGATCTGGACCCCGCCAGAGTAGTCGCGAAGCACCAGGGCCGAGTTGATGGCAGCGATCCCGAGCGTCCCGAGCAGGGTGGCGATCGCCGAGCCGCGGCCGCCGAGGACCGAGCAGCCCCCGACCAGGACTGCCGCGATCGCGTCGAAGGTGAGCGTCCCCTCCAGCGAGAGCGAGGCTGTCTGCTGGAAGCCGCTGAGCATGATCCCGGCGACCGAGCCGCAGATCCCGGCGATCACGAAGGCGACGACGACGGTCATCGCCACCGGCAGCCCGGCAGCGCGGGAGGCGGCTTTGCTGGCGCCGACGAGGAAGGTCATCGCTCCATACCTGGTGCGGCTGAGGTGCAGCTGGACGAGCAGCGCGACGGCGACCATGACGAAGGCGGAGACGGCGATCCCCGCGATGTGGTCGCCGAGGAAGTCGATCGAGGGACCGTCGGCCGGTGGGTGCACCGTGGCGCCACCGGTGACCAGAATGACGACACCGGTGATCAGGGCGCTGGAGGCGATCGTGAGGATGATCGAGTTCGCGCCCCAGAGACCGATCGCCGCCCCCTGGATACCGGAGATGACGACGCCGAAGGCGATGGTCAGGAGGATCGCCGGGATCAGCCCGAACTTGAGCGACCAGAGGAACAGCATCGCCGCGGCGGCTGCCTGGACCCCGAGCGACATCGAGAAGAAATTGCCGCTGATCATCACCCCGACCTGACCGACCGCGAGGATTCCGATGAACGAGGAGGCGGCGAGAATCGCTTTGACGTTGCCCCAGGTCGCGAACCCGTCGGTGGTGAGGAGGAAGACGACTACCGTGGCGACGATCAGGCCTCCGATCGCGAGCAGCGCCGCCGTCCCCGGCTCCCGCCAGGGACTGGTCCGGGCGACCCCGAGGGTCGAGGCGTCGGCGCTGGCGCTGGCCGAGCTGGAGCTCACGCCGCCGCCCGCCCGCCCGCGTGGGTCATCTCCGCCAGGACGCGCTGCGGTCGCGCTTCGCCCTGGGACATCACCGAGACAACCTGCCCGTCGAAGAGGGTGACGACGATGTCGGCGAGCTCGACCAGCTCTTCGAGCTCGGTCGAGACGAAGAGGACGGCGTTGCCGGCGTCCGCCGCCTCGCGCACGAGCTGGTGGATTTCGGCCCGTCCCTCGACGTCGACGCCGCGAGTCGGGTCGTCCAGCAGCAGCAGCTCGCCGCCCGGCCCGCCGAGGCAGCGGCCGACCAGGACCTTCTGCTGGTTGCCGCCGCTGAGCTCGCCGACCGGCTGCTTGATACTGGAGCTGCGCACCGCGATCAGCTCGGAGAGCTTCTGCGCTGCCTGGCGGCAGGCCCGGGCACTGAGCACGCCCGCCTTCGCGATCGTATGCAACCGAGTCGCGATCAGGTTTTTCTCGATGCTGTGGTCGAGGTAGAGGCCCTCGGCCTTGCGGTCGTTGGAGACGTAGTGGACGCCGCGCCGACCCATCCGCGCGGGGCTTCCGAGACGCACCTCGTGACCACCGACGCGGAGCGTACCCGCGGTCACTTCCCGCAGCCCGGCGAGGCCACGAAGGATGTCGCTGGCGCCGGAGCCGACCTGACCGGCGAGGCCGACGATCCTCCCCGTCGGCAGCGAGAGATCGACGTTCTCGACGCGGGGGAAGACGCTGAGGCCTTCGATCTCGATCGCCGGGCCGTCGCGCTCGGCCGCCGCGGTCGCCGGCGGCGGCTCCTCGAGTCCTCCAACCATCATCTCAACCAGGTCGGGGCGGGCGATCTCACCGATCGAGCGGGTCGCGATCAACTGGCCGTCGCGCAGGACGGTGACCCGCTGGCAGAGCTCGAAGACCTCGTCGAGGCGATGGGAGACGAAGACCACGCCGGCCCCTTTGGCGACCGCTTTGCGCGCAGCCTCGAAGACCTGCCGGGCTTCGCTGTGGCTGAGCGAAGCCGTCGGCTCGTCGAGGATCATCAGCCGCGCGTGGTGGCTGATCACGTGCGCGAGCTCGACCAGCTTGCGCTCGCCCGGCAGCAGGTCGCTGAGCTGGGCCCGCGGGTCGACGTGCTCGAGCCCGACCTCGGCGAGCAACTCGCGGGCGCGGGCGCGACGGCGCCGGGGCCGTGTCAGGAACGGCTCGTCGACGTTCCCCAGGAAGATGTTCTCCTCGACCGAGAGCAGCGGGACGAGCCCCAGCTCCTGATCGACGATGGTCAGGCCGGCTCGGTGCGCGGCTTCGGAGTTGCGGAAGTTGACGGCGGCGCCGTCGAGCCGGATCTCCCCCTCGTCCGGCTCGACCAGCCCCATGATCACCTTCATCAGGGTGCTCTTGCCGGCGCCGTTGTGGCCGCAGAGGCCGTGCACCTCGCCGCCGCAGAACTCGACCGAGACGTCGTCGAGCGCTTGGATCGGTCCGAAGCGCTTGCTGACGCCGCTCAGCTGGAGCGTGATCGAGCTGAAGCCCGAGGATGGACCAGCGGCGCCCGCCGCCGGGGTGGCGGGAGAGGAGGAGCTGGGGTCGCCGCTGGCCATCTCAGGTTCGGAGCTAGCTCCTAGTAGTTACATTCCGCCGCGTATTCGGCGACGTTTTCTTTGGTGATCGGTTCGTTCGGGATCGGGATGTTCGCCGGGACTTCGGCCCCTTCGAGCAGTTCGATCGCGGTCTGCACGGCGATTTCGGATTCCTCGACGGGACCCTGCGAGGTGGTCGCGTACATCGTGCCGTCTTTGATCGCCTGGATGCTCGTGCCATCGCAGTTGATCGCGGCGATCACCACGTCGCCCTTTTCGGTTCCCGGGCTGAGTCCGGCCTGAGCGGCGGTCTCCGCGACCGCGGCTCCCATCGCGCCCGAGAAGGCCGTTGCCCCGACCATTTCGTCGCCATACTTGGCGAACAGCGGCTGCGTCACCTGGGCGGCTTTCACCGGATCCCACATGCCATCGGGTTCGGCGGCCAGTTCGTACTGCGGGTAATTGGCGATTTCTTTGTTGAACCCTTCGATCCGGTTGGCCACGGTCGGCGGGCCGACGGCGCCGGTGACAAGCATCACCTTGCCGGATTTGGTGCCCGCCGCTTCCAGACCTTCGACCAGCATTTTGGCCTGGAGTTCGCCGCTGACGACGTCGTCGGGTCCGATGTAGGTCGTGTACAGGCCTTCGACCGTTTCACTGGCGGCGGTCCCGACCAGGATGACGGGGATGTCTGCCTGCTGGGCTTTGACCAGCGGGGCGTGTGCGGCTTCCTGGGCGTTGGCGACCCAGAGGATGATGTCCGTGCCCGCAGCGACGCCCTGGCTGATGTGCGCCGCCTCTTCGGGCGCCGTCAGTTCGTCGAGCAGCAGGGTGACCTTGACCCCCGCTTCTTCGAGACCGGCCTTCATCACTTCGTTCTCCTTCGCGCAGTAAGGAATCGCGCTGTAACAGCCGACGATGGTCGCCGTCTTGCCTTCGACCGATCCGCCGCCTTCGCTGCTCGCTTCCGTGCTCGCGCCAGACGCTTCGGTGCTGCCGCTGCTGGTGCCGCCGCCGGACCCGCCGCAGGCGGCGACGACAAGCGCCAGGAGGGCGCAGGCCAACAGGGCCAGCGCGCCCTTGCGCAGCGTTCTTCCAGATCCAGGAATCCTCATCTCTCCTCCATCCGCTAGCCAGGTTCCATTTGACTAACTGTTTGGTTGTCTGAGTATCGCTGCACTGACCGCCTCCTGTCAAACGAATAGTCGGTTAGATCGTTGCGACTGCTACGAGCTTCTTGCGCCCCGCAGGCCGCTGACCACGAACTCGGCGCAGAATTCGCCGTAGGCCTCGCCCGAGACGCCGCCCTTGGGCTTGAACCAGGTGTACATCCAGATGATCGTCGCGTAGGCGGTGTTAGTGGCCAGGCGGACGTCGATGTTGGCCGGCAATTCCCCCACCACCTTCGCCTCGCGAATCAGGTCGAGGACCAGGCCTTCGTTCTGGCGCCGGCTCTCGCGCACGCGTTCGACGTTCTCGGTGCTGAGCTGGTCATAGTCGTGGTAGTAGACGCGGATCCGCTTGATGTTGCGGGCGTTGTAATCGACCTGGCCGCGCACATACTCGGCCAGCCGCTCCAGCGGGGCCAGCTCGGTTCGGGCGAGTGCCGTCTTCATTAGCTTGGCGACGTCGTGGTGGACCTCTTGGACGATCAGCCAGAGCAGGTCTTCCTTGGAGTCGATGTAGTAGTAGAGGCTGCCCTTGAGGATCCCGGCGGCGCTGGCGATGTCGTCGACCGAGGTCGCCGCATAGCCCTTGGCATGGAAGGTGTCGACCGCAGCGTCGAGGATCTCCTGCTCGCGGCGGGCGCGGGGTTCCCCCGAGGCGGTCTCGACCGGGAGCCTGCCGCGGTCGGTCAGCGATCCCTTCGCCACCGGCTCATCCCTTCAGGGCGATGTCGTCGAAGGGCAGATCGTCGCCGACGGTCACCTCCGAATCGACCGAGCGACCGCAACCGCGGCAGTGGTAGCTGCGGAAGAGGACCGGATCGTCGACGTAGACCCCGGGCGGGTCGATCTCCGGGTTGGCCTCCTCGACCGACTTGGTCACGGTCAGGGCCCGCTGCTTCCAGCCAGCCAGCGGCCCAAACCCAGTGCCGCAGGCACGGCAGGTCAGCTCGACACCGGAGCCGGCCCGGACCAGGCTGAGGGTCGGACCGAGGTGGACGACCAGCTCGCCCTCGGGCTTCGTGGCCGGGGCGTCCCCGGCGCCGGCCAGACGCTGCGCCAGCCGCTCCTGGCGCAGGGCCTCGGTGGCCGCGGCGTCCACCGCCTCGCCCTCGATCACGACACCGTAGAACTCGCGGGCGCCGTCGACGTCGAGGTTCTCGTGGAGGACGTCGGCGAGGACCGCCTCGGGCTCGCGCTCGAGCGGGTCGCCGAAGCCACCGCCGGCCGCCCAGCGGACCTCCCAGACGTCGTCAGGCCGCTGCAGGACGTCGCGCTCCTTCGGCGGCACGTATTCGGTCTCGCCGCTCAGCTCCGCGAGCCCCTGCGGGATCTCGCCGCCGCGCAGCCGCGCGAGCGCGTCCGTCCCCCGGCGCACGGTGTCGCGGTTGGTCGCCCCCGGGTGCCCGCCCCAGAGGCCGAGGCTGCTCGGGACCGCTGAGCCTGAGGTCGCCGTGTAATGGTCGATCACCTCAGCCCGGTGCGGCACGTAGGCGAAAACGCCGCTGTTGCCGCCGCGGTACCGCCCTGGCCCCCCGGACCCCGGCAGCTCGCGCCGGTAGAGAAAGAGGATCGGGAAGTACTGCTCGGAGTACTCGACGTTCGGCGCCAGGGCGAGCGCGTCGTAGACGGTGCCGCCGGTGTCCTCGCCGTCGGCGTCGCGAAAGGCGCCGAGCCCGCCGGCCATCGGCTCCATGTGGATCGTCCCGAAGTAGTTGCCGGACTGGTCGACGCCGGAGAGCGCGGAGATCGGGTAGATGCTGGTTCCGGCGGTCGCAAACACGTCCTGGGCCTCGTCCTCGACGATCGACAGCATCCGCGAGAGCGCGACCGTGGCGAGGCTGCCCGCCTGGCAGATGCCGATCCCCGGGTTGCCGGTGGCGGCGGGATGGGATGCGCAGAACAGGGTCCCGGCCGAGGGCTTGAAATCGATCCGCCGCATCGCCCCGCCGAGAGCATAGATCGTGTCGTCGCAGAGCAGCCGCACCAGCGGCGGCATCACACCCGCCCGCCACGCGGCGTAGCTGATGCTGAGCACGCCCTCCTGGTCGCTGGTGCCCTGGTGGTCGATGACCAGACGGCCGTCTTCCTCTTTGGTCACGTTGAGCACGGTCTTGTAGACCTCGCGGTCCCCGGGCAGCGCCGACTCGACGTAGCCGCGGCAGCTCCAGGTGCCCGCCGGCACCGCCTCGAGGCGCAGCGCGAAGGCCTGCTCGCCGTCGTCGAGGATTTTGCGCATCGCCGCCTTGACGGTGCCGGCGCCGTAGGCGTCGACGAGCGCGTGGACGCGCGCTTTCGAGTAGTTGCAGCCGGCAATCTGGCTGCGCAGGTCGAGCTCCAGCAGCTCCGGGGTGCGGGACTTGCGCAGGTACCACTCGAGCAGGTCGCGGCGGACCTCGCCTTCGCCTTCGACGATTTTCACCGGCGGGATCGGGTCGGCCTCCTCAAAGCGGTTGCGCGCATCGGGGCTGTAGCCGCCGGGGGCCGAGCCACCCATGTCGTACTGGTGGAAGCTGCTCGCCGCCCAGCCGAAGATCTGGCCTTCGATGAAGATCGGCGAGGCCATGATCGTGTCGGTGACGTGGGAGGCGCCGACGAAGGGGTCGGTCGAAAGGAAGATGTCGCCCTCGGAGATCCCCGGGTCGGAGGAGCGGAACTCCATGATCCATTTCACCGCCAGGTCGATGACCACGGCGAGGTTGAGGTTGTAGGGCCCGGTGTAGAGGTACTCGGCGTCCTCGGTCAGCAGGACCGTGTTCAGGTCGTGCGCGTACTGGGCGATCGGCGAGCCCGAGACCCGGGTGATGATTTCCCCCGCCTCGGCGTTGATGTTCCACAGCGAGGAGCGGATCACCTCGTAGGTGACCGGGTCGATCGCCGCGTCGGCCGCCGTGTGTAGCTGCACCGAGGGGTCGAGCTGCAGCTCACCCTCGGGCACGTAGCACTCGTGTACTCCGTCCCACCTGGTCATCGACTCGCCTCTCGCTCGCATACGAAGTTGCCGTACTCGTCAACCGTCAGCCGGTCGCCGCCGTGGAGAACGACGGTCGTCTCAGCCAGCTCGACGATCGCCGGGCCGCGGACGAGGTTGCCCGAGCGCAGCGCCGCGCCGCGCCAGACATCGAACTCGGTGAAGCCGGCCCCGGCCATGTCCCAGGCCCGCCGCCGCACCACCCTCGCCTCCTCGGGCGGAGTCTCGGCCCCTCCCCGCTCGCGGGCCAGCGCCGGCTTCGGCTGGCGCCCGACCGCGCGGATCCGGATCTCGGTCATCTCGATCCCGGCCTTCCGGTGGCCGGTGCCCTTGCCGTAGAGGCGCTCGTAGGCGGCTTCGAACTCGGCCCCGAGGGCCGCCAGCAGCGCCTCGTCGATCGGCCCCGAGCCGACCGTCGTCTCGACCACGTTGACCTGGCCCCCGTACTTGAGGTCGGCGAAGCGCGCGATCTCGACCTCCTCCGCGGCGACCCCGTCGGCGCGCAGACGCTCGAGCGCGTCGGCTTCGAGCTCGCCGAAGGCGGTGCCGAACTCCTCCGGGTCGAACGGCGCCAGCCGGATCAGCGAACGCTCGCGCACGTAGAGAAGGTCCGAGGAGGCGGCGCCAAGGGCCGACCAGACGCTGGCGGTGTCGCCGAGCGGGACGACCAGCCGCGGCGAGCCGAGCAGCGCCGTGTACTCGAGCGCGTGCAGCCCGGCGGCGCCGCCGCAAGCGAAGACGCTGAAGTCCCGCGGATGGAAGCCGCGCTCGATCGTCAGCTTGCGGATCAGGTCCGCCATCTGGTGGTTGATGATCCTGGTCGCTGCGACCGCGGTCTCCTCGGCATCCATCCCCAGCGGCGTGCCGACCGTCTCCAGAGCGGTGCGAGCCGCGTCTGGATCGAGGTCGAGCACGCCGCCGAGGAAGAACTCCGGGTTGAGGTAGCCGAGCACCAGGTTCGCGTCGCTCACCGTGGGCTCTGTCCCACCTCTCCCGTAGCAGGCCGGGCCCGGCTGGGCGCCGGCGCTGCGCGGCCCCACCCGGAGAGCGTTGCTCACCGGGTCCACCCAGACGATCGAGCCGCCGCCTGACCCGATCGACTCGACGTCGACGATCGGGATGAAGAACTCGTACTGGTTGACGATGCTTGTGTTGGCGTAACGGGGACGGCCGTCGACGATCAGGCCGACGTCGAAGGAGGTCCCGCCCATATCGGTGACGATGATGTCGCCGAACTCCTTCGCCGACTCCAGCTGGGCTGCCGCCGCGACGCCGCCGACCGGACCGGAGCCGAGCAGCAGGACCGGGTCCTCGGCCGCCGCGTCGGCCGGCAGCACGCCGCCGGCGCACTCGACAAGGTACAGCCGGCGCTCGTAGCCGAGCTCAGAGAGCCGCGAGGTCATCCGGTTCAGATAGGCGGCGGTGGTCGGCCCGACGAAGGCATTGATCGCGACCGCCGCGGTGCGCTCGTACTCGCCCCACTTCGGAACCAGCTTGCTCGAGGTGGTGACGAATGCGTCGGGGGCGAGCTGCTTGACCAGCTCGCACACGCGCTGCTCGTGGTCGGGGTTGATGAACGACCAGAGGAAGGAGATCGCGAAAGCCTCCGCGCCGGCCTCGAGCAGCCGCCGGATCGCCGCTTCGGCGCCGGCCTCGTCGAGCTCGACGACGACCTCGCCCTTGCTGTCGACGCGCTCGTTGACCTCCTCGATCATCGAGCGCGGAACGATCGGCTTCGGCTTGCGCGAGGCGCTGAGCTTGACGATCTCCTCGACCGAGCGGCCTTTGACGCGGCCGATCGAGCGCATCATCGGAAGCACGTCGCGCTGCCCCCTGGTCGTGATCAGCCCGACCTTGGCCCCGTTGAGCTCGACCATCGCGTTGGTCGCGACCGTGGTCCCGTGCAGCAGGTGGGTGGTCTCGGCCAGCAGCTGGGGCAGCTCGACGCCGGCGGCGGCTCCGGCCGCCTCGAGCGCGTCGAAGAAGCCCCGCTCGAAGTTTGGTGGGGTCGAGGAGCGCTTGCCGAGGTGGATTCGGCCCTCCTCGTCGAGGACGACGGCATCGGTGAAGGTGCCGCCGATGTCGACTCCGCAGACGTAGCTCAACTTGGTTGCTCCTGTGTGAGGCTGTCCCAGCTCCCCTCGGGGCTGGCGAAGTTGCGCCGCACGGCGGCGATATCGGGCTTGCCGGAGATCGTGTGCGGCAGCTCCGCGACGAACTGGAAGTAACGCGGCACCTTGAACGACGCCATCCCCTCGCGGCAAAAGGCGTGGAGAGCCTCGGCCGAGGCCTCCGAGCCGGCGGCACGGACGACGATCGCCTTGATCTCCTCCTCGCGGACGCGGTCGGCGACCGCGGTGACGGCGACGTCCTCGACCTCGGGGTGGGCGAGCAGGAAGAGCTCGACCTCCTCGGCCGAGACGTTCTCCCCCGAGCGCTTGATCATGTTCTTCAGGCGGCCGCTGAAGTAAAGGTCGCCGTCCTCGCCGAGGCGGCCGAGGTCGCCGGTCTTGACCCAGCCATCGCTCAGCGTTTTCGCCGTCGCCTCGGGGTCGCGGAAGTACTCGCTCATCGTCGAGGGGCCGCGGAACTCGATCTCGCCAACCTCGCCGGGCGCGACCTCGGTGCCGTCCTTGGTCAGCCGCAGCCCGTCGCGCTCGGTATAGACGCGGCCGACGAACCCGGGCTCGTAGTCATCGACTGCGAGCGCGAAGGTCCCGCGGCCGTCGTTCTCGGTCAACCCGTAATAGGTCCCGATCGGTAGGCCCAGCACCTCGCGCGCGAGCTTCCAGGTGTCGGGCCGCAGGTTCGAGATCACGTGGCGGAAGGGCGGGTGCGCGGGCGCCGCGCCGCCGCGGGCGGCGACCATCTCGAGGAAGGCCAGCCCGGTGGTCCAAACGCTCGGCCGCCAGCGCTCGGCGTCCGCCCAGAAGCGGCCGGCCGAGAACGGCCCGGGGAGGACCAACGATGCCCCGGCGGCCAGCGCAGGCATCACCGCGGTCGACCAGCCGCCGACGTGGAAGAAGGGTGAGAGGGCGAGGAACCGGTCATCTCTCCCGACCCCGAGCAGCACCGCCAGGTCGGCGCCCATCGCGACGTGGGCGGCATGTGAGAGGAGCGCCCCGCGGGGGCGGGCCGAGGAGCCGGAGGTGTAGAGAAGCGAGGCGGCGTCGCCGGGCTGCGGCGCCCGCGGCTCGCTGGCGCCGTCGCGGTCACGGCGGGCCCGTAGGACCCCGGCCTCGTTGATGAGGATCGCGACCTCCGGGGCGAGGTCGAGCCCCGCCAGGTGCTCGTCGGCGACCAGCGCCTGCGGGTCGGAGTGAGAGGCAAGGAACTCGAGTTCGGCCCCCGTCGTCGCCGGGTTGAGCGCGGCCGCGACGGCGCCGACCGAGTGCGAGGCGAGGATCGCGACAAGGCGCCCGAAATCCTCGCCGCAGCGGATCAGGACCCGGTCGCCGTGGCCGGTCCCGGTCGCGGCGAGCGCCTGCGCGGCGGCACCGACCAGCTCCCGCAGCTCACCGTAGAGGAGGTCCCCCTCCGGCCTGCGCACAGCCGTAGCCGCGGCGGGCGCCGCGTCAAGTAACGAGGCGGCGGTCGCCCCGGCGCTCATCTGCGGCTGCTTGCCATCGACAGCATCGTCCTGCGTCACTCTTACATATTGACTAACCGATTGGTAGGGTGACGACCCATGGGCACCGATCTGAGCGCCGAGCAGGCGATCCTCAGGGACGCCGTCCGCGACTTCGTCGCCCGCGAGCGGATGCGCGAGAGCTCCCGCGATTGGGACCGCGACGCGAAGTTCCCGCAGGACCTCTGGCGGAAGCTGGCGGCGACCGGCTGGTGCGGCCTCGGCGTCCCCTCCGAGTACGGCGGCGGCGACGGCAAGGTCGCCGATCTGGCGATCGTGATCGAGGAGCTGGCCAAGGGCGACCCCTCCTTCGCCAGCACCTACATGGCGAATCAGTTCTCCGGCGTGCGGACGATCTCCGGACACGGCACCGACGCCCAGAAAGCCGAGTACCTGCCGCGGATGGCCGCCGGCGAGGTGATGTTCGCGGTGGGGATCAGCGAGCCCGACGGCGGCACCGACGTGCTATCCGTGATGCGGACCAAGGCGGAGCGCGACGGCGAGGAGTGGGTGATCAACGGCACGAAGATGTGGACGACCGGTGCCACCTACTCCGACTACGTGTTGGTCCTTGCCAACACCGAAGCGGACCCACCGAAGAAGACGCTCGGCAAGACCCTGTTCATCGTCCCCACCGACGCACCGGGCCTCGAGATCCAGAAGCTGGAAATGATGTCCTCGCGCGCCTCGGAGACGACCCAGACCTTCTACACCGACGTCCGCGTTCCGGCCGACGCCGTCGTCGGCGAGGTCGGGCGCGGCTTCTACCACCTGCTCGACTCGCTCAACAACGAGCGCATCCTGCTCGCCGCGATGTCGCTCGGCGCGGCGCGTCAGTCGCTCGACGCGGCAGTCGAGTACGCCTCTCAGCGCAAGGCCTTCGGGCGCACCGTGGGAGGATTCCAGGCGATCCAGCACAAGCTTGCGCGCTGCGCGATGCAGCTCGAGGCGGCGCGGCTGATGACCTACCACGCCGCCGACCTGCAGGAGCGCGGCGAGCCCTGCCAGGCCGAGGCGGCGATGGCCAAGGTGATGACCTCCGAGGTCGCCTGGGAGGTCGCCTTCCACGGCACCCGGCTGATGGGCGCGATCGGGATCTCGCTCGAGAGCGATATGCAGCGCTACCTGCGCGACGCCTGGCCGCCGCTGAACGGGCCGATGACCAACGAGCAGGCGCTCAACATCATCGGCGAGTCGCTCGGCCTCGAACGCTCCTACTGACCGCGTGCGGGTCGGCGTTCTCCTTCCGCAGTACGGCGCCGAGATCGGGGCGACGCTGGCTTCGGCCCGGGCCGCCGACGCGGCCCGGCTCGACGTCTGGATCGCCGGCCAGGTCTTCCCTATCTCCGACCGGCCGGAGAAGGCCGCCTTCGAGCCGCTCACCCTGATGGGCGCGCTGGCGGCGGCGACCACCCGGTCGCGGCTCGGGTTCATGGTCCTCGCCGCCCCCTACTACCCGGCGGTCGGGCTGGCCAAGTCCCTGATCACGCTCGACCACGTCTCCGGCGGCCGCATCGAGGTCGGGCTCGGAGCCGGCTGGCGCGAGGAAGAGTTCCGGGCGCTCGGAGTCCCCTTCGAAGACGGCGCGGCGCGGCGCAGGCGGCTGGAGGAACGGCTCGATGCGCTCGAGGCGCTGGCCGCCGGCGAGGCCACCACCGCCCCCGACGGGACCGAGGTGCGGAGCGGACCGCCGGCCCTGCAGTCGCCGCTGCCGCTGTGGATCGCCGGCCGCGGGCCGAAGATCCTCGAGCTGGTCGGGCGACGCGCGACCTGGGCCAACTTCGCCCGCGGCATCTCGATCGAGGGTTTTCGCGACGCCACCGGGATCGCCCGCGAGGCGGCCGCGGCGGCCGGGCGCGGCGACGGCGGCCCCCGCCTCTCGCTGACCGGGACCTTCATCGGCGCCGCGACCGACGCCGAGGCCGAGCGGAAGGTCGCCGCTCGGGCCGCAGGTCGGGGACGCGACGCGGCCGAGTACCAGAAGGAGCTGCTCGCGGCCAACGCCCTGATCGGCGGCCCCGAACGGATCGCGGAGCAGCTCGCCCCCTACCGGGAGGCCGGCTGCGAGGCGGTGATCCTCTGGCCACTCGACGGCGACCACGAGGGCGCGCCGGAGACCCTGGCGGCGCTCGGCGAGACTTTGTAGAGACGACGATCGGAGGACCGAGATGAAGGACCGGCGGGCATCGATCAGCGAGGCGGCGGAACTCGTCGCCAACGGGGCCAGGATCGGGTTCGGCGGCAGCGTCGGCCTCTACCGGCGCCCCGTCGCCTTCGCTCATGAGCTGATACGCCAGGGCCACCGAGATCTCGAGACGTTCGGGATCCTCAACGGAATCGAGGTCGACACGCTGATCGGCGGCGGCTGCGTGGCATCGACCAACAGCTCCTACGTCGGCTTCGACGAGCTGGGGCAGGCGCCGAACTTCCAGGCCGCAGCCAGCGAGGGGCGGATCGCGGTCAACGAGTGGACCGAGTGGATGATCACCGCCTCCTATCGGGCGGCGAACATGGCGATCCCCTACATCCCCTGGATCACCTCCCGCCGCAACGACGTCACCAAGGCGCTCGGCCTGAAGGAAGTCGAATGCCCTTACACCGGCCGCCAGGTGCTGGCGGTGCGGGCAAATGACCTCGACGTCGCCGTGATCCAGGCCGAAAAGGCCGACGCCGAAGGCAACACCGAGATCCCGACCCCACTCGACCACATGTGGGACGCCGACTGCCTGGTCGCGCGGGCGGCGAAGACGATCATCGTCTGCGTCGAGGAGATCGGCGAGATCGACCCGAACCAGGTGCAGCTGATCGGCCGCGAAGTCGCCGCCGTGGTCGAGGCGCCGCGCGGCGCCGCCCCCGGCGGCCTGCTGCCCGCCTACGGGATCGACCATGCCCACATCAACGACGTCTACGTGCCGGCCGCCCGCGAGGGGCGGTTCGACGAGTACCTCGAACGGTTCGTCTTCGGCAAGGAGGCAATCGCATGACCGCGCTACCCGAAATCGACGGTATCCCCCTCGATGCCTTCATGGCCTGCGTGATGTCGCGCCAGGTCCGGAACGACGACTGGGTCTCCCATGGCGCCTCGGTGCCGCTCGCCGGGGCCGCCCTGTTCCTGGCGATGTCGACCCACGCGCCCGACGCCGACGTCTGGATCCAGGGCTGCGTGACCCCGACCGAACGCAGCCTGGCCGACGCCCTGGCCTCGCCGGTGAAGCTCTACGAATCGACCCGGGCGCACATGTCCCAGAACGAGATCGTCAACTTCTCGTTGCGCGGCAACAGCACCTTCCAGTTTCTGCGGCCGCTGCAGATCGATCCCCACGGCAACCTCAACGTCAGCAAGCTGGTGCGGGAGGGCAAGCCGGACCTGCGCTTCCACGGGATCGCGATCGGCGATGCCCTCAACGCGGTCGGCCGGGTCTGCTTCTACGTCACCCAGCACACCCCCACCACCTTCGTCGAGGAGTTGCCCTTTCGCACCGCGACCGGGCACGATGACGGCAGCCGCTGGCGCCAGGGGACCGGGCTGCCCGAGGACGCCGGGCCGGTGGCGGCGATCACCCCGATGGCGGTGCTCGACTTCGACGAGAACCGGCGCCTGCGGCTGTCCTCCTACCACCGCGGGTTCAGCGTCGAGGAGGTCCGGGCGCGGACCGGCTTCGAGCTCGACCTCGCTCCCGACTGCGGCGAGACCCCGATGCCGACGGCGGCGGAGCTGGCGGCCCTGGAGCAGGTCGACCCGGCCGGCATCCGCCGGCTCGAGTTCCGCGAGACCCGGGCTGAGGTGCTCGAGTACCTCGCTGGGCTCGCCCGCGAGGCATAGCTCCCGTCGCGAGGCTAGAGCTCGGGGTCGGCGAAGCTCGGCTGCTCGCCGGCGATCGCCGCCCGGGCGGCCTCGATCTGGTTGGGGCTCCCCAGCAGGGTGCGGACCAGTTCGGTCTCCAGCCGCAGGCTGCGCTCGGGGGGCTCGTTCCAGGCCTGGTCGAAGAGCCGCTTGATCGCCCGGATCGCGTGCGGCGACTTCGTCGCGAGCTTCCCCGCCAGCTCCCGCGCAGCCGCCAACGGCGGGTCCGCGACCCGGGTCACCAGCCCCAGCTCGACCGCTTCGGTGCCGCTGACCTCTCGGCCACTCCAGGCAAGCTCCTTGGCGACGTCGGCGCGGACCAGGCGCGGGAGCGAGGCCGAGATCGCCATGTCGGGCAGCAGCCCGAGCTTGACCTCCATCACCGAGAGCCGTGCGTCGGCGGCGCTGATCCGCAGGTCGGCGCCGAGTGCGATCTGCAGCCCACCGCCGAAGCAGGCGCCGTGGATCGCCGCGACCACCGGAAACGGCAGCGTGCGCCAGCCGTGGGCCGCGGTTTGAGCGAGGTTCGCGACTTCATCCAAGGGCCGGTCGATCAAGGTGCCGATCTCGAGGGCGCCGGTCGCGACCGCGCCGAGGTCGAGCCCGGAGCAGAAGCTCGGACCCTCGCCGTGGAGGACGACTGCGCGCACCGCCGAATCGGCCCGCAGCTCCGCCTGCGCCGCCGCGATCGACCGGAACATCTCGAGGTCGAGGGCGTTGTGCTTGTCGCCGCGGACCAGTCGGACCTCGGCGACTCCCCCCTCCCGATCGATCTTGACCCGCTCGACAGCCATCGCCGTCAAGCCTAGACGCTCAAATGCGGCCGACGCGGCCGGCGAAGCGCTGCTTGACCTCGCCGCGGAGGATCTTGCCGGAGGGGTTCTTCGGCAGCTCGTCGACAACCTCAATCGCACGCGGGCGCATGTAGCTCGCCAGGCGTTCGCGGCAGAGCTCGTTGATCGCTTCGGCCGGGGCCTCCTCGCCCTCGCGTGGGAGGACGACGGCGGTCACGACCTCGCCCCAGACATCGTCGGGTACGCCGATCACGACCACCTCCTCGACCGCCGGGACCTCGCGGACGACCTCCTCGACGGCGCTCGGGAAGACGTTCTCGCCGCCGCTGATGATCATGTCGTTGCGACGGTCGACGATGTAGATGAAGCCGTCCTCGTCCCAGGTCGCGAGGTCGCCGGTATGACACCAGCCGCCGCGCAGCTTTTCGGCGCTGAGCTCGGGCTGGTCGACGTAGCCGTCCATCGTGGTGGGTGCCAGGACCGCGACTTCGCCGACCGTCACGCGGTCGCGGGGGACCTCCTCGTCGGCGTCGTCGACGACGCGGATCTCGACCGTCCCGATCGGTCGCCCGGCAGAACCGAGCCGGTGGCGCAGCTCGGGGTCGGCGAGGGCGCCACGGTGGTCCTCGGCCCCGAGCACGCTGACCACGACCGAGGTCTCGGTCTGGCCGTAGAGCTGGAGCAGGTCGCACTGGAAGGTGCGGACCAGGCGCTCGACCGTCTTCGGGGAGAAGGGGGAGCCGCCGTAGGAGATCGAGCGCAGGCTGGCGATGTCGGCGCCGATCCGGTCCTGCGCGTCCATCATGTAGGTCATCATCGTCGCGACGCCGAGGAACCGGGTCACGCGCTCGCTCTCGATCGTCCGCAGGACCAACTCCGAGTCGAAGCTCGGCATCGTCGGGATCACGAGCTTACCGCCGACCAGCAGCGGCGCGATCACGTACAGCTGCGGGTTGTGGAACATCTGCGGCAGGATCATCGTCACGTCGTCCTCGCGCAGGCTCTCGTAGCTGAAGAGACCGATGACGCAGGCCTCGACCATCGCGTTGGTCACCGGCACGCCCTTCGGCAGTCCCTCGGTGCCGCCGGTCGAGATGCAGGCGAAGAGATCCTCGCGGCGGGGCGGCGCCGCGTTCTCCTCGACCCACCGCGCCGCCTGCTCGGCGCTCGGCAGCTGGGCGCGGCCGCCGTCGAGCGAGTGCGCGAGGACTATCTCCTCGCGGGCGGCGGCCAGGCGGGCCGCAGCTCCGGCGAACTCCTCCGTATGGAGGATTGCGCGCGGGGCGAATTTCGCCGCGGTCCCGGCCAGCGCGTGGTCGGAGAGGCGCCAGTTGAGAGGCAGCCCGACGAAGCCGCGCCGGTGCAGGGCGAGGAGGGCGACCGCGTACTCGACGCAGTTGCGGCCGAGCAGGGCGACCTTGTCGCCGGGACGCAGGCCGGCGGCGCCGAGCTGGGCGGCGAGCCGGTCGGTCTCCTCGGCGAGGTCGCCGTAGGTGAGGCGCTGCTCGCCGAAGACGATCGCCTCGCGCCCGGAGTGAAGCCCGGCACCGCGCCGGATGACGCTGGAAGTGTGTATCGCGAGTCTGTCTGCCACGACCCTCTCCTGCCTCACTGCGCGGTTGATAATTCTACCGTACGATTGGTTGGATGACGGCCAAGAGCTTCGACACCATCGTGATCGGAGGCGGCCCTGGCGGCGCCGTCACCGGCGCCATCCTCGCCGCCCGCGGACAGGAGACCCTGCTGGTCGAGTCGACCGACCGGGTCGGCGGCCGCGCCCGCACCTACGCGGGGGCGGAGTTCGGCTCCGCCGCGGAGCTGACCGCCGAGTGGGAGCGCCAGGGCGCCCGGGTGATCGCCCACGAGAACATCGACGGCGGCGCTCTCGATGGCTACGCATTCGAGCTCGGCGAGCACGGGATCGCCGGCTCGCACCTGCTCCGCACCCCCTATGTCGCCGGCATCTGCGGCGCCGAGATCGAGATCCTGCCCAACGTCGGCGCCTTCTGGGACCACGAGGGGGAGCTCTTCCCGATCGTCAGAGGCGAGCGCTTCGAGTGGATGAGCGACGAGGAGTTCGCCGACGTGAAGACGATATCGCGGGCGATGATGCAGCTCAGCGACGAGGAGGTCGACGCGCTCGACGACATCGGCTTCAGGTCCTGGATGTCATCGGTCACCGACGCCCCGGTCGCGACCGCCTTCCACGGCTCGATGGCGACGATGAACACCGGGCCCTGCAACCCCGAAGACATCTCCACCGGCGCCCACCTGCGGATCAATCGCCAGATCATCAGAGCCGGCGCCCACATCGCCTGGGCCGGGATCGGCTTCCCGGTGCCCGGATACGGGGCGATCCCTGAGGGCTTCCACCGCGCGTTCGAGAAGCTCGGCGGGACGACGCGGCTGAGCTCCCCCGTCGAAGAGGTGCTGATCGAGGAGGGGCGCGCCGCCGGCATCCGGGTCGGCGGCGAGGAGATCCGTTCCCAGCGGGTCGTCTGCGCGATGCCGGTCCCTCTGCTGCCGAAGATCCTCGCCGTCAACGAGGCGATGCGGAGCGACCTCGACCGCTACCGCGGCTTCCGCAGCGGCGCCGCCCTCACCCACTACATCGGCTGCGCCGAGCCCGTCGTCGAGGACGACGGCGCCTGGCACACCTCGCCGCACATCGCCCCCGCCTCCGACGGTTACAGCGGTGACCTGGTCAGCGGCTGGATCGCCAGCAGCAATTGCGTCGCCGAGCGCGCCCCGGACGGCAAGCAGCTGTTCGAGAGCTGGTGCGGGATGACGACCGAGGAGGCCGGCGACCCGGCGCTGGTCGAGAACGCGCGCCGGCGACAGTGGGCGAAGCTGACCGAACTGCACCCCGAGCTCGAGGAGTACCGCGAGTGGACGCTGGTCACGCTGGCGCCCCGCGCCTACCCGGTCTTCCCCTGTCCCGGACAGGTCAACAGATCCCTGGCCCCAGTCGAACCGGGTTGGTACGAGGGCCTCTACCTCGTCGGTGACTCGGTCCGCAGCTGGGGCTGCAGCATCGATCAGGTGATGCACTCGGCGCTGCTGGCCTGCAGCGCCATCCTCGACGAGGACCTGCTGCAGGCGTTGCCCGACTACCAGCGCTGAGCGGAAGCTCGGCTCAGATGATCGTGTGACTCTCGACGAAGTAGGTCGAGAAGTGGGCCGCGAACGAGGGCGAGTCGGCGACCGAGGTGGCCATCTCCGGGCTGGCCGCGGCCGCTTCCCAGTCCTCCTTGGAGTCGAAGCGCATGATCACGAACCCGTCGGCAGGCTTGCCGCCGGTTTCGGCCGACTCGTCGACGGTGAGGATCTCGTAGCCGCGCAGGTTGGGCAGGGCGGCGCCGACCTTCGAGTGCTCGAGCCAGGTCGCGACGAACTCCTCGTCCGACAGCCCCTCCTTGCGCTCCACCGCGAACAGAATCGTGTAAGCCATCTCGTCTCTCTTCCTCGGGTCCCGGAATTCGAAGATCCCTCCCAAAAATCAACTCAGGAGTCTACTCGCGAGCGATCCAGCGAGGGCTCAGCCGAGCAGCGGCTTGAGCCCGGCGAGGGTCTCGAGCTCCCGCCGCGGATCCGTCGCCGCGGGCATCAGCACGAAGCCGCTGGCCCCAGCCGCGGCGAGGGCGATCAGCTGCGAGGCGACACCCTCGGCGTCGCCGTGCACGCACCAACGGCTCACCCGCTCGAACTCGAGCCCGTACTGGATTCCGACGAACTCGCCGAAGCGCCGAGCGGCCCGCCTGGGGTCGGGCTCGACCAATACGGCGACGACGAGCGCCGTCTGGGGAGCGGGCCGGCCGGCGGCGGCTGCGATCTCCGCCATCGCCGCATTGCTGCGCTGCAGCCGCTCGGCGTCCGCCCAGAGCGCGAGCCAGCCGTCGCCGAGCTCGGCCGCGCGCCGCAGGGCACCCTCGCTGCGGCCGCCGACCCAGAGCCTCGGCTGCCGTGCCGGCGCCGGCAGCAGCGCCGGCGCCTCGAGCTCGAAGCCTTCCCCCGCCCAGCTGACCGGCTCCCCGGCCAGCAGCGCGCGCAGCAGCCGCATCAGCTCGGCCGTGCGCTTGGCCCGTCCCGCCGTGGCGACCCCGGCGGCGGCCCACTCCTCCGCGTTCTCGCCGCCGATCCCGACGCCGACCTCGATCCGCTCGCCTGCCAGCACCATCAGCGTCCCAAGCTGCTTCGCCAGCCAGGCCGGCTGGCGCATCGCGATCTGCAGGACGCCGAACCCGACCTTGATCCGCTCGGTCCGCGCCGCCAGCATCGAGGCCGTGACCACCGACTCGACCACCGGCTGGCGGAAGGCGAGGTGGTCGCCGACCCAGATCGAGTCGAAGCCGCAGCGCTCGGCTTCGGCGCCGGTCTCCAGCAGGCCGCCAAAGCCGCCGCCGAAATCCTGCACGGGCAGCATCAACCCGACCCACGGGGGGCCGCAAGCGGGTGCGCGGGCGCTCATGGGCAGGCGAAGATGCGCACGACGGTGTCGGCCACGGAAGCGGCCAGGTCCTCGGCGCTGAGGCGGCCACCGGACCGGTACCACTCGGGCACGTAGGCCAGCGCTCCCTGCAGGCAGTACCGCGCGACGGTCTCGTCGGCGGCATTGAATTCCCCGTTGGCGACCCCGTCATCGATCACCTGGCGGAAGTTCGCCTCATGGGTGCGGCGTAGCTCGCGAATCTTTTTCTGAAACGACTCCGGCCAGTCGACCCCGGCCATGAACAGCCGCGCATAGTCGGGGAAGTCGGTGGTCAGGATCAGGACCTCGGCCTCGGCCAGCTGCCGCAGCCGCTCCTTCGCCGTCCCATCGGTGACCGCCTCGGAGAGGCGGGCGTTGACCTGCGAGGTCACGTCGTCCATCCACGCCTGGTAGAGCTCTTCCTTGTTCGCGAAGTAGTGGTACAGGGTTGCCTTGGTGACGTGCACGTGCTCGGCGATGTCGTCGAGGCTGGCCCGGCTGTACCCGGCGCGGGCGAGCTCGGCGCCGGCGGCACGGAGGATCACCTGTTTGCGCGCTTCGCGGCGCAGTTCGAGGCGACTCGGCTTCTCCGCCGACTCCTTCTTTTTCGCCGCGCGTTTCTTGGCCACTTGAGCCGCCTTACCCGCCACGCGGGCAGTCTATGACAAGGCACCGGCTGGAAATCATCCTCAGTCCTTTCCGCTTCCTTGCGCCACCCCGGCGAGCGGGCTGAACATCGAGCCCTCCGGCAGCTTGGTGTGTGAGACGAGCACGGCGGGCGGGCCGGCAAACGAGAGGTATTCCTCCGCCGCTTCCTGGCCGATCGCCTCGAATCGCTCGCTGAGCCGGGCGACGAGATCCTCGGCCTGGGCCATACGCAGGAACGGGACGATGTGGTTCGCGTACATCCAGCGCGCGTAGCGAACCCGTTCGATCGGCTCCCACTCGACGATCTGCTGGTAGAGCTTCGCCTGCAGCGCCAGCGCTTCCGCGGCGACCGCCTCGAGCTCCTCGGGGTCGAGCGGGCGCAGCTCCTCCCCTTCGACGGTGAAGACGGCGAAGCGCTCAACCCGATCGGCGAACTCGGCCGGGTCGGTGACGCAGCCGGCGAAGATCGAGAAGCGGGTTCCGACGTCGCGCAGCGCCTGGGCGATGCAGACGTTGGAGAGCGCCGGCGGATTCTCGGCGTCGGCCCAGGGAAGGTAGTCGTTGTCGAGATCGTTGATCTCGTGGATCAGCATCCGGGTCCCGTCGGCCAGCTCGTAGGGGCCGTGGTCGAAGTTGCCGTCGCGCTGCTCGCCGTGCAGGAGGAAGACGTAGAGGGAGATGCCGGCGAGCGCGCGTCGGACCCGCGCCAGCTCGTCGGTCGGCCCCAGCAGCGCGGCGCAGCGGCCGGCCCACTCGGGGTCGAGGATCCGCTGGTCGTAGGCGGGCGCCGACGGTACCTCGACGCCGTCCTCGCGGTAGGCGCGGGCGGCGCGGGCGAAGAACTCGACCAGGGCCCGCAGCTCCCGTGCCTGCTCGGGGTCGGCCTCCGGCGGCTCCTCTTCGGTGAGGATCCGCTGCTCGCGGGCGCAGAGGTAGTTCGACATCAGGATGAACAGCTGCAGGTAGTAGGGGCGGCTTCCGGGGCGCTTCATGCGGCGGCCGATCTCCTCCGGCGGCAGCCGCTCGGCCAGCGCCGCGAGCAGTTCGGGTACGGCCCGGTAATAGCACTCGAAGCCGACCCAGGTGCGGCCGCGGATGTCGAACAGCTCCGAGCTCAGCTTGCCACGCTGCTCGCGCCGCATCGTTTCGCTTTGGGCCAGTCCCCAGGTGGTGATCGCCGCATCGACCTGCGCCGGAGAGAAGGTCCCCAGCGCGGCCATCAAGAAGCGTCCTCGGCGAACACGACGCGGCCGTCGGCGAGCATCTCGACCCGCCGACCGCCCGCTTCCTCAGGGGTCTGGGAGAAGCTGGCGGCGACGATGCAGGGGAGGCCGAACTGCCGCGAGACGATCGCGATGTGCGAAGTCATGCCGCCGCCTTCGCAGACCACGCCGCGCACCTGCGACAGGATCGGGACGACCGAGGTGACCGAGGCGTGCTCGACCCAGAGGATGGCTTCGCTGACGTCGCCTCGCATCAGCTCCAGCACTTCGGCGACCGACATCGCCGTGGTCAGGACCCCCGTCGCGGTCCCCTGCGAGGCTACCGTCCCGCTCGCCAGCACGTTCTCCTCGGTGCTCAACCAACCGCCTCCGGCTCGACCGCGGCGATCGCGACGCCGACCGCGAGCGCCGACCCGCAGGCGGCGCAGAAGCGCTCGCGCAGCAGCATCTGGGGCAGTCCCTCGGGGCGGGCGCGAACGTCGATCCCGAGGCGGCCGAAGGCCTCGGTCAGCGGCTGCTCGCGCGCGACCGCGTCCTCACCGACCGCGGTCCCACAGGCCGCGCAGGCGCCGGCGGCATCGAGGGCGACGCCGGGGTTCGGCGGGCCGGTCGCGGCGCGGCTGGGCTCGGCGCCGATCCGCTCGGCCCGGATCTCCGCCCGCAGCTCCTCGGTCGCCTCCCCGTCAGCGGTCCCCTCGGCGAGGACGACGCCGTAGAGGGCGCGGGCGACCTGCTCGCTGACGTACCCGGCGAGGACGTCGGCGGCGACCGCCGCCGGGTCGCGGAAGAGTGGGTCGCCGAGGCCACCGCCGCCACCGCCGCGGAGGACGATCACGTCGCCCTCCTCGAGCACCAGCTCGCCGGTCTTCGAGGGCGGCTGGAAGCGCTCGCCGTCATTGAGGCCGGGATAGCGGCCGGCCTCGAACTCGGCCAGCGCGCCGGTCCCCGAGAGCAGGAAGTAGGAGGAGGCGGCGCCGGGCTGGCCACCGCCGACCCCGCGCGGGGGGACGCGCTCGACCGAGCTGAGGCCGACCCCGGCGATCCGCTGAGTGCCGCGGATCACCGCCGCCTCCTCGACCCCGAGACCACCGCGGTTGAGGCCGGCGCCGCCGGAGGAGGTGTTGATCCGCCGGTAGAGGAAGAGCTTCGGGTCGACCAGCTCCTGGATCTCGATGTCGGGCATCCCACAGCCGAGCATGCAGTGGGCGCCGGCGCAGTCGAGGCCGTCGCCGACGGTCTGGGCGCCACCGCCGACGCCGACCGCGGTGTCCTGGAAGACGGTCACCCAGGGGTCGCCGTACTGGTTGGGTCCGAACAGCAGCGCCACCGGGAAGCCGTCGTGGGGCTGGGCGGCCACCCGGGAGCGCAGGGCCCGGTCCTCGCTGATGCCGCAGGCCTGGGAGAGAACGTCGATCGAGAGCTTGGCGATCCGCATTCCGATCTCCATGTGGGCGTTGGAGACGGGGGCCGGCGGGATCGGGTTGACGACCGTTCCCTCGGCGCCGAGGTCGATCGAGATCGGGTCCCAGAGGCCGGCGTTGACCGGGATGTCGTAGGCGAAGGCGCAGAGCACGGCGGTCATGCACTGGCCCCAGACGGCCGGTTTGGCGCCGTTGACAAAGGCGTCGATCTGGGCCGACTCGCTGGAGAAGGCAAAGGTCATCTCCGCGCCCTCGACGATCAGCTCGCAGGAGGCGTCGAGCAGCAGATCCTCGCCGTGACCGTCGTACTCGCACCAATCGGTCGACCGGTAGCGGCCGTCGGGGAGCTTGGAGATCCGCTCGCGCAGGGCCTCGGCGCTGAGATCCACGGCAACCGAGGTGAGACGGCGGAAGCGCTCGGGCCCGTAGCGGTCGACAAGCTTGCCGAGCTTCTCCTGGCCAACGTTGTTGCCGGCGACCATGCTCTGGATGTCGTTGAGGACCGGCTCCGGGACGCGGACGCCGACCTCGATCATCCGCCGCCACTCCGGGTCGATCCGGTAATCGCGGCCAATCCGCACCCCTGGCAGCCGCATCGCCTCGGAGAAGACGTCGCGCGCCTCCGGGGCCATGCCGCCGATCGCCGAGCCGCCGACGTCGGCGACATGCTCGTTGACGAACCCCCAGCCGAGCAGCTCGCCCTCGTGGAAGAACGGCATCACCACGCCGACGTCGCCCTGGTGCATCGCCCCCGAG
Source organism: Solirubrobacterales bacterium (assembly GCA_046330305.1). Classification (GTDB taxonomy): domain Bacteria; phylum Actinomycetota; class Thermoleophilia; order Solirubrobacterales; family 70-9; genus VAYN01. The sequence goes on from JAXLTA010000015.1 coordinate 127,035, forward strand.
GTGTAGGGGTCGTTGCAGCAGAAGATGTCGCCGGGCCGGATCTCGTCGAGGTCGTGGGAGTCGCGCACCGCTTCGACCCCGAGGATTGAAGAGGCGACGTGGAAGGAGACCCAGCCGGAGAACCCGATCTGGTTGCCGTCGGCGTCGAACAGCGCCGTCGAGAAGTCTTTGGACTCGGTCACGTGGACCGACCCCGAGGTGCGCCCCAGGGTAATCGCCATCTCCGTGGTCAGGTTCTCCAGGCGCTTGCGGAAGACCTCGGCTTCGACCAGGTCGCGGCCGCTCAGCTTGCTCTCCGGCATCGCTCGTCTCCTAGAGGTCGATCTTCATCTGCAGGTTCCAGAGCTCGTCGCGGCGTACCGAGGAGCCGGCCGGGACGTAGATCGTGGTGTCGTCGGACTCGATCACGCACGGGCCCTCGAGCTTGGCCCCGGGCAGCACCGTCGCGTCCTCGTAGATCGGGACCTCGGCCCGCTCGCCGGTCTCGGGGAGGTAGATCTCGCGGGTCCGCGCGGCGTCGGGGCTGGAGTCGGCGAGGGCGACCCGCGGCAGGCTCGGCTTCAGCTCGGCGCCGACCGCGTCGACGGCGACGTCAACGAGGACGACCGGGGCCCCGGTCCAGGCCGTGCCCTCGCCGTAGCTCTTCTCGTAGACGGCGGGGAAGCGCTCGCCGAGCGCGGCCGCCGCGGCAGCGTCGAGCTCAGCGCCCGGCAGCGCCATCGGCAGCTGCCAGACCTGGCCCTGGAACTGGAAGGTGCCGGTTCGAGAGAGCTTGATCTTCTCGCGCGGGAAGCCCTCGGCTTCGAGGTCGGCGACGGCCGTCGCCTCCGTCTCGGCGAGCAGCGTGTTGACCCGGTCGAGGCCCGACTCGTCGCCTGTCACCCAACCGACTGCACGCTCGTAGCGCCGGTGGTGGTCGCCGATCATCAGGCCCCAGGCGGAGAAGACGGTGCTGTGGCGGGGCACGATCACGGCCGGGATGTCGGCGCGCCGGGCGATCGTCGCCGCGAAGAGCGGCAGGGTGCCGCCAAAGCTGACCATCGCGAACTCCAGCGGGTCGTGGCCGCGGCGCACGCTGACCTCGTGCAGGGCCAGCGCCATGCTGGTGGAGACGAGGTCGTGGACGGCGCGGGCCGCTTCCTCGGCCGACCAGTCGAAGCTCTCGCCGAAGCGCTCCAGGGCGGCCACCGCGAGGCCTTTGTCGAGCGTGTAACGACCGCCGAGGTAACGACCGGGGTCGATGAAGCCCATCGCCACCAGGGCGTCGGTGACCGTGGCCTGCTCGCCACCGCGGCCGTAACAGGCCGGGCCGGGGTCCGAGCCGGCACTGACCGGGCCGACCTGTGGCACGCCGCGGGCGTCGACCCAGGCGATGCTGCCGCCGCCGGCGCCGATGCTGACGACGTCGATCAGGCTGACCCCGGTCTGCATGTCCCACGGTTGAAGGCTGCGGTGGCGCTCGATCGAGACCGTGTTCTCGGCGATCACGCTGACGTCGAGGCTGGTCCCGCCCATGTCGGCGGCAATCAGGTTCTCGACCGCCATCGTCAGCCCGAGGCTGTTGGTACCGGTGACGCCGCCGGCCGGTCCCGACTGCCAGAGAACCAGCGGTGCGCGGTTGACCTCGCCGCGGTTGACGATCCCGCCGAGGCCATGGAGGAAGGAGAGCGCCTGCGGAGAGAGCCCGCGCTCGGTCAGCTTGGTCTCCAGCGAGTCCATGTACTCGCTCGTCCGGTGCGAGACGAAGGCGTTCAGCACGGTCGTCATCCAGCGCTCGTAGGCCCCCATCATCGGGTAGACGTCGTGGGAGAGGAAGACCGGGACGTCGGGATGGCGCTTGGCCGCGATCTCGCCGACCCGACGCTCGTGCGCGGGGTGTTTGAACGACCAGAGGAAGCCGACGGCGAGCGCCTCGACCCCGCGCTCTTCGACCAGTTGATCGATCGCCGCTGCCGCCTCCGCCTCGTCGAGCGGGATCAACTCGGCGGCGGCGTAATCGACCCGCTCGGTGACCTCGGCAATGCAATCCGGGGCGACGATGTCGGGAACGTTGAGCTGGCGGTGGTCGTCGTAGATGTTCTGGCGCGGCCCGTTGGCGATCCGGAACATGTCGCGGAAGCCGCGGGTGACGATCGCTCCGACCCGGGCGCCGCGCAGCTCGGTCAGCGCGTTGGTGACGATCGTCGTCCCGTTGACGAAGCGGTGCAGGCGCGGCAGCAGCTCGTCGACGCCGATCTCGAGTTGGGTGGTCGCGCTCTCGAGCGCGTTGAGGACCCCCTCGGAGAAGTCGTGCGGGGTGGTCAGCGCCTTGCCGCGGACCAGCTGCGCGCCGTCCCAGACGAGCGCGTCGGTGTGGGTTCCGCCGACGTCGACGGCCGCCACCGGGGGCGCGCCGCTCACCTGGTTCGAATCTCCCACCGTTGCCGGCATCCCGCGTCAAGGATAGGTCAAAGCGGGCCGTTGGTCAACCGACGGGTGAGTTTTTCAACTCACGGGACGGGTCGCGAGAACGGCGGATCGGGTCGGCTCAGAGGGCAAGCTCGCCGACGGCGAAGCCGAGGCCGCGGCGGGCGAGGAACGGCACCCCCTGCTCGAGCAACGCGTGCTGGGCGATGTCCGAGTTGCCCTCTACATAACGCCGGTAGGAGCCCTCGAGCATCACCGCCGTCTTCCATCCGGCGAGGGCCGCGTACCAGCGCACCGTCTCGACCGGGGCGGGGCGGCGCTCGCCGTAGCGGGCGAGGAGCTGAGCGCGGTCGGGAAAGCCGGCAGCGAGCGAGGCGGCCGGCATCCGCGGCCACTCGACCTCGGCCTCGTCGTCGATCCAGTAGTAGGTCAGCCAGCCGAGGTCGGCGAGCGGGTCGCCGATCGTCGAGAGCTCCCAGTCGACGACGGCGCGGACCCGGCCGTCGGGGGCGACGATCACGTTGTCGAGCTTGTAGTCGCCGTGGACGATCGTCGACTCGCTGGCCGGCGGCCGGTTCGCCTCCAGCCAGGCGCCGAGCTCCTCGACCTCGGGCAGCTCGCGGAAGCGAGCTCGCTGCCAGAGCTTGGTCATCCGGCCGAGCTGGCGTTCGGCATAGGCGCCGGAGTTGCCGAAGCCCTCGAGGCCGGCGGCGCGCCAGTCGACCGCGTGGATCGCCGCCAGCACGTCGAGCAGGTCGAGCCCGAGCCGCTCGGCCGCCGCGGCCGAGATCAGCTCGGGCACCGTCTCGCGGATGACCAGCCCGGGGACCGGCTCCATCGCGTAGAAGGGGGCGCCGATCACCGTCTCGTCCTCGCAGAGCAGGATCGGCCGCGGCAGCGGCACATCGCTCCCGGCCTCCCGCAGCGCCGAAATCACCCGGAACTCGCGAGTCACGTCGAAGGCGGAGGGCGGCAGGTCGCCCCGCGGGGGGCGGCGCAGGACCATGCTCCAGCCCTCGCCGTCGAGCTGGAAGGTAAGGCAGGACTGGCCCTCGCCCAGCCGGCTTACGGCGAAGCGCTCGAACTGGGCGCCTAGGCGCTCGCCGAGGTAAGGGCCGAGGCTGGCGGCGTCGACCAGCCCGCGGCTGACCGCCGTCGGGGCCTCAGCCATCGCTCCGGCTGGGCGGGCGGAAGCGCAGGAACGGCAACCCGTCCTCGGCATGGAAGTAGCCCTCGACCACGAGACCGGCGCTGGGCTCCCCCTCGAGGTCGGTGAGGCGGGCGAAGACGCGCGGGCCGGCGTCGAGCTCGACCGTCGCCACCACGTAAGGGACCTGGTCGGCCAGCGACTCCTCGAACGGGACGTGGGTGGTGACCCAGGAGTAGACGGTGCCGCGCAGGCCCACCTGCTCCCACTCGCCGCCGACCGTGCCGCAGTAGGGGCAGGAGGCCACCGGCGGGAAGCGCAGCCTGGCGCAGGTGCCGCAGCGCTGGAGCTGGAAGACGCCCGCGGCCAGGCCGTCCCAGAGCGGCTTCGCCTCCGGGGTCTCGGCGAGGATCCGCTCGAGCGTGAGGTCGCTCATCTGTCCACCGTGAGGACGAGGGCGGAACCGCTCTCCATCCCGCCCGAGGTGGTTGCCGCCACCTCGGCACCGTCGACCTGGTTGACCGCGCGGCCCTGCACCTGGCGGACCGCCTCGGCGACCGTGTTAGCGCCGTGCAGGTAGCCCTCAGCGAGCATGCCGCCGTGGGTGTTGACCGGGAGGCTGCCGCCAGCAGCGGTGTTGCCCTCGCGGATGAAGGCGCCGGCCTCGCCGCGACCACAGAACCCGAGCCCCTCGAGGCTCCAGTGGACGACGCTGCTGAAGCAGTCGTAGATCTCGGCGACGTCGACGTCCTCGGGGCCAAGCCCGGCGCGACGCCAGAGGTCCTCGCTCAGGAACGAGGTGTGGTTGCGGGTGAAGTCGTCCCAGAACAGCGAGTCGCCGATGTCGAGCCCGGGCCGGCGCGGGGCGACGTAGGCGGAGCCGGCGATCACCGCCGGCGGCTGGGCGAGCGTGCGGGCGCGCTCCAGGGAGGTGACGAGGAAGGCGCAGGAGCCGTCGACCTCGCGGGCGCAGTCGTGCAGGTGGAAAGGCTCGGCGATCCAGCGGCTGGCCGCGTACCCGTCGGGGTCGAGCGGCTTGCGCAGCATCGCCTGTGGATTGGTTTCGGCGTAGACGCGCTGCGCGATCGGGACCGCGCCGATGTCCTCCTGCTGGGTCCCGGTCTCAATCATGTAGCGGCGCGCCCACATCGCCATGTACTGGGCGTAGCTGACGTAGCCAAGGGGATAGCGGAAGGGGGCGCCGCCGCCGGCCACGGTGGCGCGGCCGACGCGCACGCCGGAGCGCCCGTTCATCGCCCGGTAGACGAGGACGTTATCGGCGAGACCGCTGTGCACGGCCATCGCCGCGTGCATCACCAGCAGACAGGGGGACTGGCCACCGAGATGCATGTCGAGCGTGTAGGTGAGGTCGCCGAGGCCGAGCGCGGTGGCGACCGCCTCGGTAGGAACCGAGTCGTCGAACACGCTGTAGCTCAGCATCCCGTCGACGTCGGCGAGGGTGATGCCGGCGTCCTCCACGGCGAGCCGGCAGGCGTCGGCGGCGAGGGTCAGGACGCTCTTACCGGATTCGGCCGAGAACGGCGGCATCCCGACGCCGACGATCGCGACCTCGCGGTGGTAGCCGCCGCCCATCGCTCAGCGCCCGGTGAAGCGCGGCTTGCGCTTCTCGGCGAAGGCGGCCAGGCCCTCCTGGGCGTCCTCGCTGGTCATGCAGTAGCGCAAGTCGAGCTCCAGCTCGTAGTCCATGCGCGAGGCGATCGGCGCGAACGACCAGAAGGTCGAGTTCATCACCCGCTTCGCGTTCTTCACCGCCAGCGGGCTCTTCGCGGCGAGTTCGGCGGCCAACTCTTCGGCCCGCGGCTGTAGCCGGTCGGCGGCGACGACCTCGGAGACCAGCCCCCACTCCTTCGCTTCCTCGGAGGAGAGCAGGCGGCCGGTGAGGATCAGCTCCCGGGCCCGGGACGGGCCGACGACCAGCGGCAGCATCGCCAGGGTGCCGCCGCCACCCATCATTCCGAAGTTGAGGTGGGCGTCGCCGATCTTCGCCTCCTCGGAGGCGATGCCCCAGTCGCAGAACATCAGCAGCTCGGTGCCGCCGGCGACCGAGACGCCGTTGACCAGCGCGACGACCGGCTGCGGATAGGTCGCGATCTTCTGGAAGAGGCGGTGGCAGTCGCCGACGAATTCGGGGAACTCGACCGGGTCGCGCTGCAGGGTCACGTACTTCTTCATGTCGCCGCCGGCGCTGAACGCCTTGCCGGCGCCAGTGGCGAAGATCACCCGCACCTGGGGATCGGCGGCGAGCTCGTCGAAGGCCTGGTGCAGCAGCTTGATCGTGCCCCAATCCATCGGGTTGCGATCATCGGGGCGGTTCATCGTCACCCAGCCGGAGACGCCCTCCTCGGCCTCGATCGGCCGCCGTTCGACCAAGACCGAGCTCTCGCCCGTCGCCGCCTTCTCGCTCGCGTCCATGCCGCGGCAGCATATCAACTGGTGGGTTGAACTTTCAACCTGCAGATTGAGGACTGCTAGGCTCGGCTGCCTTGAGAGAGCCGCGCAAACCGACATCAGAGGACCGCGCCATCGCGCTCGGCGACCTGATCAACGTCCGCGACATGGGCGGGCTGGGGCTGGGCGAGGGCAGCTCGGTCCGGCCGGGGGCACTGCTGCGGGGCGAGTCGCCGCTGTTCTCCGGGAGCGACGTCTGGCAGCCGCTGGCCGAGCTCGGGGTACGCACCGTCCTCGACCTCCGGGCCCACTCCGAACCACGCTACGAGGTCGCCGCCGGGACAGCGATCGAGCTCGTCACCTCCCCCCTCTTCGACTTCGACTTCGAGACAGTGCTGGAGGAATGGGACGGCGAGATCGACGTCGTCGCCTTCTACATCCACGTGCTCGACGTGAACGAAGGCGCGATCGCCGCCGCCGCCCGGGCGATCGCCCGCGCTGAGCCCGGCGGCGTCTACGTCCACTGCAGAATGGGCAAGGACCGGACCGGGCTGCTGCTGGCGCTGATGCTCGAGGCGGTCGGCGGCGACCGCGGTGAGCTCGCCGCCGACTACGGCCTCAGCGCCGATAACCTCGCCGAGCGCCTGGCCGCCTGGAGCGGCGAAGGCCTCTCCGAGCGCAACGTGCTGATGCGGCGCAAGCTGATGGAGAGCCGAGAGGAGCAGCTGCTCGCGGTCCTCGACCACGTCGACCAGCGCTACGGCGGACCGCGCGCCTACCTGCTCGCCAACGGGCTCGCAGCCGAGGACCTGGATGCGTTCCGCCGCCGCATCGCCGCCGTCGACCCGACCGAGGACCTCGTCCACCCGCCGCGCGGAGAGGACCCGAAGTGGCGCGAGAGCTACTACTGGGACCTGCTCGACCCGGCCAACGAGCTGATGCTGTACGCGACCTTCGGCAAGCGCCCGCAGCGCGGCCGCTCCGGCTTCCTGATCGCGCTCTGGGACTCGGCGCGGGACGAGCTCCTGGCCGGCCAGGAGATCGACACTTTCGAGGTCCACGACAACCGGCACCGGATCGCTGGGCTCGGGCTCGAGTGCCTGGAGCCGTTCCGCCGCTGGCGGATGTGGTTCGAGGGCGAGCTGGTCCGCTGCCCGCACGACGGCCGCAACCGGTTCGCCGAGCCGCGCCGGATCCCGGCCGAGCGGCGCGAGCTGGTCCCGGTCTCCTTCGACGTCGAGTTCGAGTGCGTCGGCGAACCACGGGTCTACGAGCCGGCCGAAGGCTGGACCGCGACCTTCGACGGCCACCACGAGCAGGCGACGCTGGCCAGCGGCACTCTGACGGTCGACGGCGAGTCCCGCCGGCTGGAGGCGCTGCCGGGGATCCGCGACCATTCCTGGGGCAGGCGCGACTGGCACGGCGTCACCGAGTCCCGCTGGGTCGCCGCCGCGCTCGAGGGCGACACCGACATCAGCCTGATGCGCCAGGTCCGCGAGGACGGCACCGTCGTCCTCGACGGCGCGCTCTACCGCGGCGGCGACGCCGACGCGGTCACGGCCTACGAGGAGACGGTCGAGTGGGACGAGGGCGTCGACCCGCCCGAGGCAAGGCGGATCGAGATGCGCCTGGCCTCCGCGCGCGGCGTCCCGGTCGAGGTCAGCGGCGAGGTGCGGGCGATGCTGCCGATCGTCTTCGCCGACCCGACCGCGCCCGGCCGCGTCACCTGGAACGACCGCTCCTTCGTCGCCTTCACCGGCAAGGACGGCCGCCGTGGATTCGGGACGGTCGAGTTCCAGCGCCTGCTCGAGGACATCGAGCTCACCTGAAGCATTGCCGGCTCACTCCCGCCAGTTCGGCTCGCGTTTCTCGAGAAAGGACTCGACGCCCTCGCGGGCATCGTCGGAGAGCAGGACCGCCGCCAGCAGCAACCGCTCCATCACCGCCAGGGTGTCCTTGTCGGCGTCGAGGCTGCGACCGTAGGCCATCTTCGCCAGACGGGTGACGCCGGCCGGGTGGCGGGTCAGTTCGCCGACCAGCCTCGCGACCGCGCCGTCGAGCTCGGTTAGCGGCACCGCCTGATTGACCAGCCCCCACTCCGCCGCTTCGGCACCGCTCACGATCTTTCCCGTGAAGACGATCTCCTTGGTCCGGCGCACGCCGATCATCCGGGCGAGGTTGGCGAGCACCCCGGCGCCGCCGATCAGGCCCTGGCGAATGTGGAAGTCGCCGATCTTCGCGTCCTCGGCGACCACCGCGAGGTCGGCCTCGACCGCGATCTCGAAGCCGCCGCCGACCGCGTAGCCGTGGACGACGGCGATCGTCAGCTTCGGGATGTCGTCGTTGCGGATCGGCTCGACGCCCTTGAAGATCGAGGGGAACCCGTTGTGGGTCGTCGGGTCGAAGGAGGTCAGCATCTTGCCGAGATCCTCGACCTGGAGGTCATCGAGGGCCGAGCCCGCGCAGAAGTCATCGCCTTTGCCGCGGTAGAGGATGACCCGGACCTCGGGGTCGGCGCTGGCGCGCGCCACGGCCTCGCGGAAGGCCTCAGACATCTCGCGTGTGAAGGCGTTGCGGGAGGCCGGGCGGTTGAACCAGATCGTCGCCGCCTGCCCGGAGCGCTCGTAGATGATCGTTTCGCCGCTCAAGCCGGGTCCCTCTCTCTCCTCGTCGTGGGTGGGGTGAAGAATGGCGCCAGCTCGCCTTCGCTGGCGGTCGCCTGGTACCCGGAGACCGCCGGGGTCGGCCGGCCGACCAGCTTTGCCCCGACCTCGCGGCCGCGGCGGACGAACTCGGCGAGGATCGCCTCGCCCTCCCCGCCCCCGGTCGCCGCGTCGAGCATTAGCGCGAAGGGTCGCAGGTGGTTGGCGTAGAGGTGGGCGCCATAGAGCACGCGCTCGGGCTCCTCCCAGGCTGCGACTGCGGCAAACAGGGCGGCGCTCGCGGCCCGCGCCTCGGCCACCAGCCCCTCGAGCTCGGCGAGGTCGAGGGGCCGCACCCCGTCGGCGTCGCGGGCGAGGAGCCCGACCCTCTCGATCGCGCCGGTCGCGCCCGCCTCCTCGACCGAGCTGGTCCCGAACAGGTCGAAGCGCAGGCTCGCCTCCCGGTAGCCCTGGACGACGGCGATCCCGGAGACCGAGAGCCGCACCTCTGGCGTCGACCAGGGGAGGAACCCGTTGGCGAGGTCGTTGATCTCGCGCACCAGCAGCCGGGTCCCGTCGGGGCCGCGATAGAGGCCGTGGTCGAAGATCCCGTCGCGGTGCTCGCCATGCAGGAGGATGCTGTGGAGACCGATCTCGCCGACCATCCGCCCGATCGCCTCCAGTTCCCCGGCTTTGGTCGGCGCGGTGGACGCGGCGCAGAGCGCGACCTCCCCGGCGTCGAGGACGAGGTTGGCGCTCTCGTTGCCGACGGTCGGGCCGAAGCACTCCTCGCCGCGGTAGCCGCGGACCAGCTCGTGGACGTACTCGGCCAGTGGCCCCAGCCGCTCGGCGTCGTAGCGCTCGACTTCGGCGACGCCCTCTCCCCCGGTCAGCAGCCGCTGCTCGCGGGCCAGCAGCGGGTTGACGATGAGCTCGAAGATCTGGAGCTGGTAGGGCCGGGTAAGCAGGCCGCGCATCCCCGCCCCGACCGCACGCGGCTCCAGGCCCGCCGCGACCAGCGCCGTGACCAGCTGCGGGGCGAACTCGTAGTAGCACTCGTAGCCGATGATCTGGCGCCGCTGGACGTCGAACAGCGCCGACTCCATTCGCGCCCGGTTCTCGCGCCGGATCGCGTCGCGGAGGGCGTCGCCCCACTCGGCGACGCAGCTGGAGACGATCGCCGGGTCGGCCATCGGCCCGAGGGACTCAGCCGAACTTGGCGGGGCGCTTCTCGCTGAAGGCGGCGATCCCGGCATCGAAGTCGTCCGTGGCGCTGAGCAGCGCCTGCGACATCGCCTCGACCTTCAACCCGCTGTCCAGGCTCTGCTCGAGGTTCATGTAGGTCGTGCGCTTGATCCACTCCAGCGAGGTGCGCGAGGATTCGGCCAGCTTCGTCGCCATCGCCATCGTCGCCTGCTCGAACTCGGCCTCGGGGACGACCCGGTTGACGAAGCCCCAGGCGGCGGCTTCCTCGGCCGTGACCTCCTCGTTCAGCAGCATCATCTCCAGAGCCCGCGCCGTCCCGACCAGGCGCGGCAGGATCCAGGTCAGGCCCACGTCGGGTACCAGCGCACGGGCGACCTGGCCGACTTTGAAGGAGGCGCGCTCGCTGGCGATCCGCAGGTCGGACATCATCGCCACCGCGGTGCCGCCGCCGTAGGCCTTGCCGTTGACGGCCGCGATCACCGGGCAGGGGATCTGCAGGAACAGCCTTGCCATGTCCTGGAAGCGCATCTGGGCTCGGTAGCCGTCGACCGGCCGCGGTCCGAGGAACCCCTCGAACTCGGTCACGTCCCCGCCCGAGCAGAAGAAGTCGCCGGTGCCGGTGAAGATCAGGACCTTGGTCTGAGTCGGGTCGTCCTCGATCTCGCGCAGGACCCGCAGCAGGCCCTCCCGGACTTCGACGCTGAGCGCATTGAGGACCTGCGGCCGGTTCAGCCGCAGCCGCAGGATGTACTTGCCGGGCCGGTCGATCACCAACCCTTCCTCGGTCCCGGCGTTGCCCGTCATCGCCTCGACCTCAGGCGAGCTTCAGCTCGCGCAGGATCGGGTCCCCCTTGCGCTGCACGTTGGCAGCGAGCATCGCCCCGCAGGAGGGGCAATAGAACTCGCGCACTACGAGGTCGTCAACCGCACCGAACCGGTTGAGGTCGTTGACTTCGTCGATCGTGCGCTCGGCCACCGCAGCATTCAGCTTCGGGTCGTCGTCGCTGGCGCCGAGGTCGGCGCCGCAACGGGCGCACTCGATCCGGTTGCCGTCGCTGCCCTTGACGACCAGATAGGCCTCGCCGACCGCGTGGACCGCGTCCTCGCGCTCCGAGACGTTCGGATTGGTTGACATCTAGACCTCCGTGAACCGCTGAGAGCCGATTTTCAAATTCTCAGTTGAGAAGTTTACTCCTCAGTTGACTACGCGCAAGGGGCTCGGTCGGCGGCGGCCGCCATGGCCCTCAGATGGCGGCCACCCGGCGAGCCTCGGGGCTAGCCGGCCAGCTCGGCGCGGATCTCGGCGCCGTGTTGGTCCGGGAGCGGCGGCGGGCCGGCGACCGCGCCGGGGGTGCGCGAGAACTTCGGCGCGACGCCCGGTTGCAGGACCCCATCCCGGTGCACGTATGTACCTCGCGCGCGAAGCTGCGGATGGCGGGCTGCCTTCTCGACCCCGAGCACCGGCGCGAAGCAGACGTCGGTACCCTCGAGCTCGGCTCGCCACTCGGCCAGGGTGCGGGCCGCGAAGCGCGCCGCCATCACCCTTTCCAGCGCCGGCCAGCAGTTCTTTTCGTGCTGAGGCCAGGCGGCCGGGTCGAGCCCGATCCGCCCCAGCAGGTCGGCGTAGAACTTCGGCTCCAGGGCGCCGACGCTTACGTACTCGCCGTCGGCTGTCTCGTAGGCGCGGTACCAGGGGGCTGCGCCCTGCAGCCAGTTGACCCCGCGCCCGTCCTCCCAGAGCCCCATCGCGCGCAACTGCAGGACGCTGCCCATCAGCGCCGCGACCCCGTCGACCATCGCCACATCGAGGACCTGGCCACGGCGCGAGCGCTCGCGCTCGGCCAGCGCCGCCAGCACCCCGATCGCCATCAGCATGCCGCCGCCGCCGAAGTCGGCGACCAGGTTGACCGGGACCGTCGGCGGCCGCCCGGGCTCGCCGATCTCGGCCAGGGCGCCGGTCAGGGCGATGTAGTTGACGTCGTGGCCGGCAGCGCCGGCCAGCGGTCCCTCCTGTCCCCACCCCGTCATCCGCGTGAAGATCAGCCGCCGGTTGCGCTTCAGCGCCTCGTCGGGGCCGACGCCGAGGCGCTCTATCACGCCCGGGCGGTAGGGGTCGACGAGCACGTCGGCACGCTCGACCAGCTTCCAGGCGAGCTCGAGTTCGGCCGGGTCTTTGAGGTCGAGCCCGATCGAGCGGCGGCCGCGGGCGAGGATTTCGAGCCTGGGATCGCCGCCGAGGTCAAGTGCCCCCGCCGGGCGGTCGATCCGGACCACCTCGGCGCCGAGGACGCTGAGCAGCATCGTTCCCAGTTGGGCGGGGCCAACCCCGGCGAACTCGACCACGCGCAGGCCCTGCAGCGGACCGTCCCGCTCAGCTCCGGACGCGGCGGCCACGGCTCAGGCGGCGAGCAGGCCGCCGTCGACGGTCAGGGCGATGCCGGATACGTAGGAGGAGGCGTCGCTGGCCAGGAACAGCAGCGCTGCGGCCAGCTCCTCGACCTCGCCCATCCGGCCGAGCGGGATCCGCGCCTTCAGCGCGGCGGTCGTCTCGGTGCTGAACTGGTCGGTCGCCTCCGAGGGAAAGACGCCGGGCGAGAGCGTGTTGACCCGGATCCCGCGGCGGCCGGTCCATTGCGAGTTGAGGTCCTGGGTGAGGGCGGCGACGCCTGCCTTGCTCGCGCGGTAGGCGGCCTGGGGCAGGCCGAGGCTGCGCTCGCCGAGGATCGAGCCGATGTTGACGATCGAGCTACCCGGCTGCATCGCCCGGCCGCAGGCCTGCGCCATCCAGTAGGCGCCGAAGAGGTTGATCTCCAGTACCCGGGCGAACTCCTCGGGCCTCTCCCGGGTCGCCGGGGCCGAGCTGCCGACGCCGGCGTTGTTGACGAGGACGTCGACCGCGCCGAGCTCCTCGACGCAGCGGTCGACCAACCGCTGGCAGTCCCCGGGCACGCTGACGTCGGTGGCAACGGCGATGCAGCGGGCGCCGAGCTCCTCGACCCGGCGCTTGGTCTCCTCGAGCCGGTCGACCCGCCGGGCGCCGAGCGCGAGGTCGGCACCGGCCTCGGCAAGCCCGAGCGCGAACCCGACCCCGAGCCCGGAGGAGGCGCCGGTGACGATCGCGACCTTGCCGTCGAGGCGGAAGCGGTCGATCAGGGCGGAGCCGGGCACGCGCGACCTCAGGCGGGGCTCTCGGCGATGGCCGACTCGGGGGCCTCGGCGCCGAGCAGCCGCAGCGACATCACGGCGATCTCGTCGCCGAGCTGCTGGGCGCTGAGCGGGCCATCGGCGTGGAACCACTCGGGGATGTAGGCGAGGCAGCCCTGCAGACAGAAGCGCGCGACGGTCGGGTCGGAGACGGTGAACTGTCCGCGTTCGATCCCGTCCGCGATCACCTCGCCGAACAGGCGCTCGAGCTGGATCCTGTGTCCCCGGATCACCTCGCCCAGCTCCGGCGGCCAGTCCATCCCCCGGAGGAAGACCCGGGCGTAGTCGGGAAAGTCGCTGGCAAAGACGACGACCTGCGCTTTGACCATGGCTGCCAGGCGCTGCGCCGGGTCGAGGGCCGGGTCCTCATGGGCGGGCTCGATCCGGGCGATTGCCGAGCGGTGGACCATCTTCACCCAGGCGAGATAGAGGGCCTGCTTGGTCGGGAAGTAGTGGTACAGCGTTGCCTTGCTGACGTGGACCGCGGCAGCGACGTCGTCGAGGGCGGCGCCGGAGTAGCCGGCGACCAGAAGCTCGTGACCGGCCGCGCGCAGGATCTCCGCGCGGCGGCTCGAGCGTCGCGCTTCGAGGCGTTCGGCGGACGAGGTGGCGACCATCGTTCGCAGCATATTGACTTGGAAGTCGGAAAACCAATGTGCGGGTTACCAATCCAGTAGGTTTCACGCGATGCCGCGCCGAGCGATCTTCGAAGACGAGCACGAGGCCTTCCGCGAGTCGGTTCGCACCTTCCTGCACCGCGAGGCCGCCCCCCATGCCGAGCGCTGGGAGGCCGAGGGGATGGTCGACCGCGAGTTCTGGCGCAAGGCGGGCGCCGCCGGGTTCGTCGGCTTTCAGGCGCCGGCCCAGTACGGCGGCCTCGACCTCGAGGACTTCCGCTTCAACGCGATCCTCGACGAGGAGATCGAGTACGCCTCGATCCCGGGCGACAACTTCGCCCTCCAGAACGACGTGCTCGGCCCTTACCTGATCGAGCTGACCAACGACGAGCAGAAAGCGCGCTGGCTGCCCGGCTTCACCGCCGGCGAGCTGATCACCGCTGTGGCGATGAGCGAGCCCGGCGCCGGCTCGGATCTGCGCGGGATCGCCGCGACCGCGACCCCGACCGAATCCGGCTGGAAGCTCGACGGTTCGAAGACCTTCGTGACCAGCGGCATCCAGGCCGACCTGGTGATCGTCGCCGCCCGTACCCCGGCCGAGGACGGCCACTCCTACAGCCTCTTCGCGGTCGAGGACGGGACCCCCGGGTTCGAGCGCGGCCGCAAGCTCGACAAGATCGGGCGCAAGGCCCAGGACACTGCCGAGCTCTTCTTCAACGAAGTCGAGGTCCCGCGCGAGAACCTGATCGGCGAGGAAGGCAGCGGGCTGAGGATGCTGATGCGCAACCTCCCCCGTGAGCGCCTCTCGATCGCGATCTCCGCCACCGCCTCGGCCGAGCGCGCGCTGGAGATCACGCTCAGCTACGTGAAGGAGCGCCGCGCCTTCGGCCAGCCGATCGGCAGCTTCCAGGCGAACCGGTTCGCGCTCGCCGAGCTCTCGACCAGGGTCCGCGCCGCCCGCGTCTACGTCGACCACTGCATCGCCGCGGTCAACGCCGGCGCGCTCTCCGATTCCGAGGCGGCGGGAGCGAAGGCGTGGACGACCGAGCTGCAGTTTGAGGTCCTCGACCGCTGCCTGCAGCTGCACGGCGGCTACGGCTACATGGACGAGTACGAGATCTCGCGCCTCTGGCGCGATGCCCGCGTGCAGCGGATCTACGGCGGCACCAGCGAGATCATGCTGGAGATCGTCGGCCGCTCGCTCGGCCTCTGAGCCGCTGCGAGGCTAGCCCCGGGCGTTCCAGGTGCGGGCGCCGGCCAGCGAGGTGGCCAGAGTGCGCGGGGTGTCGAAGACCGTGATCCCGGCCTTGCGAAGGATCTTGCGACCGACGTCGCTCATCGCGCCGGCGTACCAGACGACCACCAGGCGGCCTTCCTGAGCGGCGTCGTTGGCGGCGATCGTGTCCGCCATCCGGGTCGCCAGCTCGGGGCCCTGGACCGTGATCGAGACGACGATCACGTCGTGGTCGACGCTCCTGGACACGATCTCGATGCTCTTCTGGAAGGAGGGCGGGTTCTGTACCGGGTCGGAGGTCATGTCGACCGGGTTGCGGAAGCTGCCGATCGGGCGCAGCACCGATCCCAGCTCCTCCTGCAACTCGGTCGCCAGCTCGGGCAGCGATATCCCGGCCCTGCCCATCGCGTCGGCGGCGAGGACGCCGCCGCCGCCGGAGGTGGTGAGCAGCAGGACCCGGTCGCAGGAGCTGCGCGGCAGGCGCGGGATCGCGATCGCCGCCTCCAGCATCTCGTCGAGGTCGAGTACGCGGATGACGCCGAGCTCCCCGGCCAACTGCGCGAACTCGTGGTCCTCGCCGGGGGCCGAGCCGGTGTGCGAGGCGGCGGCGTGCTTGCTGGCCTGGCTGGAACCCGGCGTGAAGACGATCACCGGCACCTCGCGCTCGGAGGCGTGGCGCCAGGCCTCGACCAGGCGCTCGCGGTCGCCGACGCCCTCGTAGTACATCGCGATCGCCTCGGTGTCGGGGTCGTCGGCGAGGAAGCGGACCGCCTCGGGCGTGTCGAAGTCGGCCTCGTTGCCGGAGCAGAGCATGAAGGAGAGGCCGAGACCACGGTCCATCGCGCGCTCGGCGATGATCCCGGCGACGCCTCCGCTCTGGGCGATCACGCCGAGCCTGCCACCGGGCGGGAAGGACTCGCGGAAGGCGACCGAGGTGGCGGTGATCACCGCACGGTCGACGAAGTTCATGAAGCCGGGGCTGTTGGGACCGATGAAGCGGATCCCGAGCTCCCGCGCCAGCTCGGTCAAGCGGCGCTCGCGCTCGGCGCCCTCCGGCCCGATCTCGCGGTAGCCGCCGGCGAAGATCACGGCTCCGGCGAGGCCGCGCTCGGCGCATTCGGTCAGCGTCCTCTCGACCAGGTCCTCGCGGACCGAGAGCACGGCGGTGTCGACCGGGTCGGGGACGTCGAGAATCGAGTCGTAGCAGGCCAGTCCCATCACCTCGTCGTACTTCGGATTGACGGCGTGGATGGCGCCCTCGAAACCGTGGCGGAGAATCCCGCCGAGGTAGCGGGTGCCGAGGCTGTTCGGCCCTTCCGAGGCCCCGATCACGGCCACGCCGCGTGGCCGCAGCATGCGCCGTGCGAGCTCGGCATTACGATCCCGTACGGTTTTCGTTTCCATAGTCGGAAATTCAACTATCTAGTTGAAAGACTCTCAGAGCCGGCGGCGCTAGGAGGGATGGGCGGCGCCGCGGAGCGCAATGTCGGCGAGCGGCTCGTCCTCGCCGGCGGTCACCTCGCAGTCGACCCCGCGCCCGCAGCCCGGGCAGCAGAAGGAATGGAAGCGGACCGGGACGTCGATGTAGGTCTTCGGCGGCGCCATCTCGTGCACCACCTCGTCGACTTCGCAGCTGATCGCAATCGCGCGGGACTTCCAGCCCGCGAGCGCCCCGAAGGAGGTCCCGCAGGCGCGGCAGGCGACGACCTCGCCGTCGTCGCCGTCGACCACCTTCAGGGTCGGTCCGAGGTTCACGACGAGTTTCCCGCTCGCCTGGTCGGCCTCGCCCGAGCCCGCCGCGAGCCGCTCCTGCAGGCGGCGCTCGCGCAGCTCCGATGTGGCCGACTCGTCGAGCACGCCCTCGTCGCTGACGATCACGCCGTAGAAGCGCTCTGCCTCGGCGGCTCGGACCGTCTCCGCGGCGACGTCCGCGGCGACCAGCTCCGCCGGCCGCTCCAACGGGTCGCCGAAGCCGGCGCCGGCACACCAGCGCATCTCCCAGACGTCGTCGGGGTACAGCATCACGCCGCGTTCCTTGGCCGGCACGTACTCCGTCTCGCCGGAGAGCTCCTCGAGCCGCTGGGGGATGCGGCCGCCCCTTAGGCGTGCCCAGACGTCGGTGCCGCGACAGATGACGTCGCGGTTGGTCGAGCCGGGGTAGCCACCCCAGAGCCCGAGGCTGGTCGGCAGCGCGCAGCCCGCAGTCGCCGTGTAGTGATCAATCACATCGGTCCGATGCGGGACGTAGGCGAACTCGCCGCTGTTGCCGCCGCGGAAGCGGCCGGCTCCGCCGGAGCTCGGGACCTCGCGCCGATAGAGATAGAGGATCGGAAAGTACTGCTCGCTGAACTCGACGTTCGGAGCCATCGCGAGCGAGTCGAAGCTGGTTCCACCGGTGTCCTCGCCGTCAGCGTCGCGGAAGGCGCCGAGCCCGCCGGCCATCGGCTCCATGTGGATCGTGCCGAAGTAGTTGCCGGCCTCGTCGACCCCGGAGAGGGCGGTGATCGGGTAGCTGCTGGTCCCGGCGACCGCGAACACCTCCTGCTGGTCGGCGTCGACCGTCGAGAGCATGCGCGAGAGCGCGACCGTGGTCAGGCTGCCGGCCTGGAGGATCCCGGTGCCCGGGTTGCCGGTCGCCGCCGGGTGCGAGGCGCAGAAGATCGAGCCGGCGTGCGGCCGGAAGTCGAGCCGGCGCAGGGCGCCCCCGAGCGCATACTGGGTGTCGTCGCAGAGCATCCGCATCAGCGGCGGCATCACTCCCGAGCGCCAGGCCGCGTAGCTGATGCTGAGCACCCCGGCCTGGTCGGCGGTGCCCTCCTGGTCGAAGCCGAGGCGCTCGCCCTCTTTCGTCACGGTCAGCACCGTCGGATAGATCTCGCGGTCCCCCGGTTCGGCCGACTCGATGTAGTTGCGCGCGGTCCAGCGGCCGTCGGGGACGTCTTTCAGCCTGGCCGCGAAGGAGCGCTCGCCGTCGTCGATGATCTTCCGCATCGCCGCCTTGACGGTCGGGGCGCCGTAGGTCTCGATCAGCGAGTGGAGGCGGGATTTCGAGTAGTTGCAGCCGGCCACCTGGCTGCGGAAGTCGAGCTCCAGCAGCTGCGGGGTGCGGGACTTGCGCAGGTACCAGTCGAGCAGGTCGCGGCGTACTTCGCCATCGCCTTCGACCATCTTCACCGGCGGGATTGGGTCGGCCTCCTCGAAGCGGTTGCGCGCGTCCGGACTGTAGCCGCCGGGGGCGGTGCCGCCGAGGTCGTACTGGTGGAAGGTGCTGGCGGTCCAGCAGAACAGCTTCCCGTCGACGAACAGCGGCGACATCATCACCGTGTCGGTGACGTGCGAGGCGCCGATGAAGGGGTCGTTGGAGAGGAAGATGTCGCCCTCGGCGATCCCCGGGTCGGTCGAGCGGAACTCGAGGATCCACTTGATCACGAGGTCGACCACGACCGCCAGGTTGAGGTTGTAGGGGCCGGCGTAGAGGTACTCGGCGTCCTCGGTCAGCAGCAGGGTGTTGAAGTCGTGCGCGTACTGGGCGATCGGCGAGCCGGATACGCGCATGATGATGTCCGCGGCCTCGCCGTTGATGTTCCAGAGGGCCGAGCGGATCACCTCGTAGGTGACCGGGTCGATCTCCTCCGCGACCTCGGTGTGGAAGGCCAGCGAAGGGTCGATCGGCAGCGGGTCGGAGGGGATGTAGCACTCGTTGACGCCGTCCCAGTCGGTCATGCCGCCCCCTCTCGCTCGCAGACGAAGTTGCCGTATTCGTCGACCTCGAGGCTGTCGACGCCGTGGATCACGACCGTGGTCTCGGCCAGCTCGACGATCGCCGGGCCGGAGATCCGGTTGCCGCTGCGCAGCTCCGACCCGCGCCAGACGTCGAACTCGGTGAACTCGCCGGCGACCGCGTCCCAGGCGCGGCGCCTGCCGGCCGCCGCGACGGCGGCGGGAGCGGCCGGGCCGGCCTCGGTCGTCGCCAGGTCGGGCGTGGCCTGGCGCCCGACAGCCCGGATCCGGACCTCGGTTAGCTCGATCCCGGCATCGCGGTGGCCGGCGCCTTTGCCGAAGATCCGCTCGTAGGCGGCCTCGAAGTCGTCGCCGGCCTTGGCCAGCGCCGCCGCGTCGAGCTCGCCGTCGGCGACCGGGGCCTCGACCACGTTCACCTGGCCGCCGTACTTGAGGTCGGCGAAGCGGCTGATCTCGATCCGCTCCGGGGCGACGCCGTCGGCTTCGAGGCTCTCGCGGGCCCTCGCTTCGAGCTCGCCGTAGGCCGCCTGCAGCTCCGCCGGGTCGAAGGGGGCGAGGCGGATCAGCGAGCGCTCACGCACGTAGAGCAGGTCAGAGGCGGCCGCGCCGAGCGCCGACCAGACGCTGGCCGTGTCGCCGAGCGGGATCACCGCCTTGGTCGCGCCCAGCAGCGCGGTGAACTGGGTCGCGTGCAGGCCGCCGGCGCCGCCACAGGCGAAGACGGCGAAGTCCCGCGGGTGCTCGCCGCGCTCGATCGTCAGCTTGCGGATCAGGTCGGCCATCTGGTGGTCGATCACCCGGGTCGCCGCGACCGCAGTCTCCTCGGCGCTCATCCCGAGCGGGCCTCCGACCGTGTCGAGCGCCCGGCGCGCGGCCTCGACGTCGAGGCCGAGCTCGCCGCCGAGGAAGTACTCGGGGTTGAGGTAGCCGAGCACGAGGTTGGCGTCGGAGACGGTCGGCTCGGTGCCGCCACGCCCGTAGCAGGCCGGCCCCGGCTGGGCGCCGGAGCTGCGCGGCCCGACCCGAAGCGCGTCGCTGAGCTCGTCGACCCAGATGATCGAGCCACCGCCGGCGCCAATCGACTCGACGTCGACGGTGGAGATGAAGAACTCGTACTGGTTGACGACGCTGGTCGGGCTGTAGCGGGGAACGCCGTTGACCGCGAGGCCGACGTCGAAGGAGGTGCCGCCCATGTCGGTGACGATCACGTCGCCGAAGCACCGTGCCGACTGCAGCTGGGCGGCGGCGACGACACCGCCGACCGGGCCGGAGCCGAGGAGCAGCACCGGGTCGGCCGCAGCGGCGGCCGAGGGCAGGACGCCGCCCGCACACTCGACCAGGTACAGCGGCCCCGCGTAGCCGTATGCGGTGAGGCGGCCGGTCAGCCGTTTCACGTATTCGGCGGTGCTGGGCCCGACGAAGGCGTTGATCGCGACCGCCGCGGTGCGCTCGTACTCGCCCCACTTTGGGACGAGCTGGCTGGAGGCTGTGACGAAGGTGGCCGGGGCCAGCTCTTCGGCGAGCTCGCGCACGCGCAGCTCGTGCGCCGGGTTGAGGAACGACCAGAGAAAGGAGATTGCGATTGCCTCGACGCCCTCGTCGAGCAGCCGCTGGATTGCATCGCGGGCCCCGGCCTCGTCGAGCTCGACGACTACCTCGCCGCGGCTGTCGACGCGCTCGTCGACCTCCTCGATCAGCGCCCGCGGCACGATCGGGTCGGGCTTGCGCGAGGCGCTGAGCTTGACGATCTCCTCAACCGAGCGGCCTTTGACCCGGCCGATCGTGCGCATCATCGGCAGCACGTCGCGGTGGCCGCGGGTGGTCAGGAGCCCGACCTTGGCGCCCTTCAGCTCGACCATCGAGTTGGTCGCGACGGTGGTGCCGTGGATCAGGTGGCTGGAACGGGTCAGGACCTCCTCGAGCGAGAGCCCGGCCGAGGCCGCGGCGACCTCGAGCGCGTCGAAGAAGCCCTGCTCGAAGTTGGGCGGGGTGGAGGAGCGCTTGCCGACGTGCAGCCGGCCCTCCGGATCGAGCACCACGGCGTCGGTGAAGGTGCCACCGATGTCGACACCGCAGACGTAGGCGTGGCCGTTCTGGTCGCCCGGAGATCCCATCGAGAGCATGCTATAGAGGCGTTCGCAATTGTCAACTAGGCAGAAGGTTGTTCAACCTTCCAGTCAGTCGGTCGAGGTCGGCCGCCGGTACGCCGGCCCCCAGCAGGTAGGCGCGAGCGCCGCCGTGGCGCTCGTCGAGCACCGCCAGCAGCAGCCCCATCGCGGCGGCGGGAGCGCCGAGCCGGCGGGCGCGCTCGGCCCGGTCTCGCTCGTCTCCGGCGGCGTCGACCCACCGCTCCAGAGCGACGCGGCCATCGGTCTCGCTGAGCACGTAGTCGGCGACGACAGCCTCGATCGGAACGCCGGCGAGCCGCAGCACGAGCGCGACGATCACTCCGGTGCGGTCCTTGCCCGCCTGGCAGTGGACGACCGCCGGCCCGTCCGCGGCGGCGATCGCGGCAACCGCCTCGGCGACCAGCGACGACCGGCGCTCGAGCTTGTCTACGTAGCGACGGCCGAAGAAGGCGGCCAGGTCGTCACCCCCGGGGCGATCGGTGGCGTCCGCGGCGGCCAGCTCGGCGATCGGCAGGGCGTATTCGGGGTAGAGCTCGACCCGGGTGACCTCGATCCCCAGGTCCGGCGGCGGCGCCGAGGCGGGGGCATCGTGGTCGCGCAGGTCGACGACCGCGGTGACCCCGGCGGCGCCGACCGCCGCCCAGCCGCGCGCGGTCAGCTCGAGCAGGGAGTCGGCGCGGATCAGGACGCCCTCGCGCAGGCTGCCCCCGTCCGCCGTCGGCAGCCCGCCGAGGTCGCGGACGTTGACGCACCCCTCCCAATCCAGGCGCGCCATCAGGAGGTCCCCGCCGCCTCGGCGGCGATCGCCGTCTGCCAGACCCCGCTGGCGCCCCGGCGGCGCATCCGCAGCGCCACGGTGCCGTCCTCGCGGGCCGGCTCGGCTTCGCAGCGCAGCTCGTCGCCGGGCCAGACCCGGTTCAGGATCCTGACCGAGAAGCGGCCCAGGGTCGGGGTCCCGCACCACTCGGTGGCAACCGCGCCGACCAGGCCGGCGATCAGCATCCCGGCGGCGAAGACGCTCGGTTCGCCCGCCGCCAGCGCCGCTGCTTCGTCGATGTGCATCGGGTGGAAGTCACCGGAGGCGCCGGCGTAGCGGCTGAGGTCGACGCGGCCGATCGGCTCTATCTCCCGCACCCGCTCGGCCGCCGGCGGCTCCGGCCCGGTCCAGGTCTGCTGCGCGCCGGTGTCGGGCCGGGAGGCCTCGAACTCGACCAGCGTGTAGTCGCTGGTCGCCACAGGCGCCCCGGCGGCATCGGCGTACGCGGTCCGGTAGGTGACGAAGCTCATCGCCCCGCTGCGTCCCTCGCGTCGCGTCACTCCCTGGCACTCGCAGCGGCCGTGCAGCACCTCGCCGACCCGCAGCGGCCGCTCGTAGGCGAACGCCTGGCCGGCGTGCAGCGCCCGCGCGTAGTCGATCCGTGGCCCGATCGCCTGCAGTTCCTCGACGCTGACCCGCCAGGCCTGCATCACCGGGAAGGTCGGCGGTGCCGGGTTCGCCGGCAGACCCGCCGCGGCGGCGGCCGCGGGGTCGAGCCAGAGCGGGTTCGGGTCGCGGAGGGCCAGCGCCAGCTCGCGCGCCTTGTTCTCCCAGACCGGCAGCTCGAACTCGATCGTCCCGCCGCTCACGCCTCTGCCCGCCGCTACCAGCGCGGCCGGTAGGAGTAGGAGCTGCTGCGCGAGATCCCGTACTCGAGCACCCCGACCCCGCGCTCGCCGCCGCACTCGAAGGCGGCGAGCTGGTCGACCGTGGTGAAGGACTGCTCCTTGAGCACCGGCATTGCGTCGCCGGGCCAACGCTCGTGCTCGACGTGCAGCTCGCCGCGATGCTGGCCCTGCCAGCCGCCGTAGCCGCAGCCCGACATGTAGAGATCGCCGAGCGTCGGCTCGAAGCTCATCGCCAGCTCCTCGCCGTCCTCGCAGAGCACCTTGAAACGGCCGCGGTGGGCCTGCAACCGGTTCTCAGCCAGCTCCAGCTCATGGCGCAGGTCGGTGACGGCGATCGGCGGGCGCTCGTCGTAGAACATCACCGCGCCCTCGCAGAAGTTGACCTCGTGCTGGCGGGTCTCGTTATAGGAGACCATCACCGTGCGGTCCTCGAAGTGGGAGATCAGCCAGTAGTGCAGGCCGTTGCCCTCGGTCGCCCGGCGCAGGCCCCAGGAGTGGTCGCGCTGTCCGATCCAGCCGCCGTCCTCGACGCTCTCGCCGTCGATCGTCAACCGGCCGGAGTAGGTCCCGGCCTGGTTGTAGTGGCTGAACGCCGTTTCCGGGGGGAACCTGATGATCCCGACCGAGTAGGCGACGCTGCGCGCCTCGAAGGTGACGTCGAAGGAGATCCCCTCGGTCTCCTCCATCTGCAGGCGCCAGCGCTGCATCGGCTCCAGCAGGGACAGCTTCAGCGGCCCGACCGAGGTGTCGAGGCGGCTGCCGCCGAGCTCCCGGGCGAGGCGGACGTTGCGCTGCGCGGCCGCGTCGCGCACGACCACGTAGGCGTCGGCCACGCTGGCGTTCGGGAAGACGCCGAAGCCGGCGACCATCAGCAGCTTGCCATGGCGGTCGTGCAGGTTGAAGTACAGGCGCTCGAAAACCTTGGGGCTATCGGAGTGGGAGACGGCGAAGGACTCCGGCAGCTGGTGGAGGAGATAGTCGTCCTCGGGGACCAGGCCCTTGAGCGGGGCCAGGGACTTACGCTCCATCTACGGTCTTCTCCTTCGGGGTGGGGTTGCTGGAAGTCGCGAGCAGCCGCGCCGCGAGCTGGCTCGCGGGATCGGCGAGGATCCCCGCCCAGGGGCCGGGGGGCAGGCGGCGGACGGCCGGCGGCCAGTTGGTGCCGACCCGGACCAGGACCTCGGTCCGCTCGCGGTCCAGCTCGGCGGCTCGAGCGAGGGTGGCCCGCGGGTCGCTGCCGGAGGCCAGGTCGACGAGGATCCGCGTCGCCCCGGCGGCCGCCGCCTGCTCGACCTCGGCGGCGCTGACGCAGATCGTCAGGTCCGCTTCGTCGAGCCTGGCGTCGGCCCACTCGGCCTCCTCGCGGGCCAGCAGCGGCGGGCCCGGGCCGCGCTCGAGCTCACCCAGCAGCGCCACGACGCGGGAGTCGAGCCCGGGCGCGACCAGGGGGACCGAACCGGCGAGGATCTCGCCGCTGGCGCCGTCGAGCGATATCGGTTCGCCCTCGCGCACCTCGACGCCTCCGATCCGGATCCCCTCCTCGCTGACCTCGAGACCCACGACGCCGCAGACGGCCGGCAGGTTGAGGCCGCGGGCGACGACGGCAGCGTGGCTGGCGCGGCCGCCGCGCGCGGTCAGCACGCCGTCGGCGGCGATGAAGCCGGCGATATCGTCGGGGCTGGTCGCCGGCCGGGCGAGGATCACCCTCTCCCCAGCCGCCGCCAGCTGCTCGGCCCGGCGGGCGCTGGTCGCCAGCCCGCCGACCGCTGCCCCCGGCGAGGCGGGGATGCCGCTGCCGAGCACCTGGCGCGGCGCCGCCGGATCGAAGACCGGCGCGGCGACCCGGATCAGGCCGGCCGGGGAGATTCGGTCGAGCGCGGTCTCGGCGTCGATCGCGCCCTCCTCGAGCAGGTCGGCGGCGATCCGCACCTCGGCGACGCCGGTGCGCTGGCCGGCGCGCGCCTGCAGGATCCAGAGGCGGCCGCGCTCGACCGTGAACTCGATGTCGCACATGTCGGCGTAGGCGCGCTCGAGGACCGCCGCAGCCCGCTCCAGCTCCTCGTAGGCCTCGGGGGAGGCAGCGCGGAACTCGGCCAGTGAGCCGACCTCGAACTCGCCGCTGACCACGTCCTCGCCCTGGGCGCCGGCGAGGAAGTCGCCGTAGATGACCGGCTCGCCGCTGGTCGGGTCGCGGGTGAAGGCGACGCCCGAGCCGGAGCGTTCGTCGAGGTTGCCGAAGACCATCGCCTGCACGATGACGGCAGTGCCGAGGTCGTCGTCGATCCCGGCGTGGCGCCGGTAGCGGCGGGCCCGCGGTGTCTCCCAGGATGAGAGCACGGCGCCGACCGCCTCGCGCAGCTGGCCACTCGGCGAGTCCGGAATCGGGGCGCCGGACTCGGCCTCGATCGCCGCGGCGAGCGCGGCGGCGACGGCCCGCAGCCGCTCGGCCCGCGGAGCCGTGGCGCCGACGGCGGCTTCGGCCTCGCGGCCGGCGGCGGCGAGCAGCGGCGCCGGCAGGTCGCGGACGGTGTCGCCGAACATCTTCAGCAGCCGGCAGTAGGAGTCCCAGGCGAAGGCCTCGTCGCCGGTCAGCGCGACCAGTCCCGGCAGGGTCTCGGCGGTCAGCCCGACGTTGAGGATCGTGTCCATCATCCCGGGCATCGAAACCGGCGCCCCGGAGCGGACCGAGACCAGAAGCGGAGCCTGCGGGTCGCCGAAGCGCCGGCCGGTCCTGGCGGCCAGGCCGGCGAGCGCCTCCTCGATCTGCTGCCAGCTGCCATCGGGCAGGGCCGGGCCGGCGAGGAATTCGCGGCAGAGGTCGGTGGTGCCGATGAAGGCAGGCGGGACCGGCAGGCCGAGCCCGGCCATCGTCGCCAGGCTGGCGCCCTTGCCGCCGAACCGGAGCTTGTCGTCGGGGTCGGCGTCGGCGAGCGCGACCACCAGGCTCGGGATCGTGTGCACGGCGCTCACTCCTCGCGGCGCAGACCGAGCGTCAGCAGGAAGTCCTCGTGGCACTCGAACCAGACGGTGTGGAAGGAGTCGATCTCCGGGTCGTCGACGTAGCGCAGCTCGCCGGCGCCGATCCTCTCCAGGGCGGCGTCGAAGCGCTCGCCGTAGACCGCGAAGCGGCGTTCGTGGCGGGCCGCGTGGCCGAGCGCCTCGTTGACGCGTTCGGCGATCTCCTCCAGCTCGATCAGCAGCTCCGCCTCCTCGAGCGCCCCCTGCTGGCTGCGGCTGACCAGGCGCTTCGCCGGTTCATTCAACTCCAGGAAGGAGTCGTAGGCGGCCGCGACCCCGCCGGGGGCGAGCTGCTCGCGCAGGGCGGCGACCCTCTCGCCGTGGGCGGTCAGGCCGCCGGGGGTCATCAGCCAGGCGTCGTCGGGGCCGGAGGGGGCGCGCTCGGCCATGCCCTCGGCGGCCAGGGTCGCCAGCACCGCCGCCACCTCCTCCTCGCCGAGGCCCGTCGCAGCCGCCAGCGTCGGCTCGTCTGCCATTCCCTTGATCCGCAGCGCGTGCAGCAGTTCGAACTCGGGGGCCGCTATCGCTCGGCCCCCCCGGCCTCGCCGCGGCTCTCGGCCCAGACCGGGTCGCGGTGCTCGAGAAAGGAGTTGATCCCCTCGTCGGCGTCGCGGTCGCCCAGCAGGTTGAGTAGCAGCATCGTCTCCAGTGCCGCCAGCGTCTCCTTATCGGCCTCGAGGCTGCGCCCGTAGGCGATCTTGGCGAGCCGGGTGAGGCGCGGGCTGATGCCCGCGAGGTGGTCGACCAGTCGGTCGACGGCGGCGTCGAGCTGGTCCCGGGGAACGGCGCGGTTGGCGATCCCCCACTCCTCCGCCTCGGCTCCGCTCAGCAGCCGACCGCCGAAGACCAGGTCCTTGGCCCGGCGCATCCCGACCATCCGGGCGACGTTGGCGAGCACACCGGCACCGCCGACGATCCCACGGGCGACGTGGAGGTCGCCGATCTTCGCGTCCTCGGCGGCGATCACGAAATCGGCGTCGCAGGCGATCTCGAAGCCGCCGCCGACGGCGTAGCCGTGCACCACGGCGACTGTCATCTTCGGGATCTGGTCGTTGTCGATCGGGCGGTGGCCCTTGAAGATCGCCGGGTAGCCGTTGCGCGATACCGGGTCGAAGGCGGTGAGGACGCCGTCGAGGTCGTCGAGCGGGAGGTCATCGAGGGCGGAGCCGGCGCAGAAGTCCTCGCCTTTGCCGCGGTAGACGATGACCCGGACCTCGGGGTCGCGTGAGGCCTCGATGATCGCCGTGCGGAAGCCGCCGGACATGCCCTCGGTCATCGAGTTCCGCGCCCCCGGTCGGTTGAGCCAGATCGTGGCCCGGGAGCCGCTCTTCTCGTAGACGACGCTGTCCTCGCTCAAAGTTCCCTCCCCCTCGCCGGCAGCGCCCTCGCGCTCGCTCGCGGGCGCCGGACGATACCGGATCTGCGCACGACTTTTCAACTTAGGATTTGAGAAACCGATTCGTGGGGCGAATGACATGTATGATCGCCGCGGAGTGGCAAACGGCGGCGACAAGAGCGAGCTCGAGCGCCTGCGCCAGCTCTTCTACCCGGACTCGATTGCCGTGGTCGGGGCCTCGCGCGACCCGCGCAACATCGGCCATCGGTACCTGGTCCACCTGCTGGAACACGGCTACCCCGCGGAGCGGATCCAGGTCGTCCACCCCAGCGGCGAGGAGGTCGCCGGGCGGCCCGCGGTCAGCTCCGTCGGCGAGCTCGAGGGCGCGGTCGACCTCGGCCTGATCCTCACCGCCGGTGACCGCGTCCCCGAGTTGCTCGAGCAGCTCGGGGAGCATGGGGTCGGCGGCGTCAACGTCTTCGCCAACGACGGCGCGGTGATCAGCGAACCGGCCCGGCTCTGCGAGATCGCCAAGCGCACCGGGACCCGGATCCTCGGTCCCAACAGCCCCGGCTACATCTCGGTCCAACCAGACGTCGCCGCCCATGCGACGCAGATGCTCTCGACCGTGCGGCTCGCCCATGGCCCGGTCGGAGTGATCTCCCACAGCGGTGCGATCGGCGGCATCGTCGGCCGCTCCATGCTCGAATGCGGGGCCGGCTTCGACACCCTGATCTGCACCGGCAACGAGATCGACCTCGAGCTCGGCGAGTGCCTCGAGTTCCTCGCCACCGAGCGCGAGCTGCGCGCCGTCGGCCTCTTCGTCGAGACGATCCGCGATGTCGAGAGCTTCCGCCGCGGCCTTCGCGCCGCGCGCGCGGCCGGGACCAAAGTCTGCGCTCTCAAGGTCGGCTGGAGCGAGGCTGCGCGCCGGGCGGCGGCCGGTCACACCGGGGCCGACGCCGGCCGCGTCGACCTCTTCGAGGCGGAGCTGCGGCGCGAGGGTGCGACCCTCTGTCGCGACCTGGCGGAAATGGTCGCGATGCTCGCCGTCTCCTCGCTGCCCGCCCCCGGCCCCGGGGGCCTCCTGATCGGCGCCACCTCCGGCGGTCTGACCAGCGTCCTCGGCGACACCACCACCGCGGCCGGGCTCCCGGTCCCCGCCCTCGAGGGCTTCGACAACCCCTGGGACACCGACATCCAGGTCGTCCACGAACCCGAGCTGACCGGCGAAGAGTGGATGCGGGAGCTGGCCCGCGAGGAGGTCGCCGCCGGCGTCCTCGCCCTCAGCGCCCAGCCCGACCGGGTCATGGCCGGGCTAGCCGCGGGGATGTCCAGGTCGCCGGCCGGCAAGCCCATGGTCGTCATCCCCTACGCCGGGCTCGCCCCGGAGATGATCGCCGAGATGCCCGCCGAGGCGATCGTCTGGGAGGACGCGGCCGGCGCCTGCCGGGCCCTTGCCTGGGCCCTCGGCGGCGCCGAGCCTCCGGCCGAGGAGATCGGCTCATTCGAGCCCGACCCGGAGGCCGACCGGGTCAAGGCCGCCGGCATCGAGCCCAACCCGGAAGCTGCCGCCGGCAACGGCGCCATCGCCGTCCAGGTGACGACCGGCCGCCACCCCACCTACGGCGCCTACGCGACCGTCGCCGCCCCCGACGGACTCGGCCCCGTCAGCGTCCCGCTGCCGACCGACGCCGCGGCGCTGAAGGACGCGCTCCTCGCCAACCCGCCGCTCGCCGAGCTGACCCGCCTCGCCGGCCCCGCCCCGGTCGATAGCCTGGCCGCGATCGTCGTCGCCCTGGCCGACCAGGATCCGGTCCGCCTCGACCCATTGCTGCTCCCGCTCGACGCGGACGCCGCGCCGAGCGCCGCGGTGAAGCGCCCGGCCGCCTGAGGCCGGCAGGGCGTCAGCGCTTCGGCCCCCAGTTGCGCCTGTCCCCGCGGGCCCTCTGGTCCTCCTTGTGCCATAGGACCTCGGAGTACCAGACGTAGAGCTCAGCGAGTGCCAACAGGGCGATGAGGATCGCTATCGCTATCCACAACGCGAGTCACCTCCTTGCCGCCGCGGTAGGAGCTGAGGGCGAGGAGCCCCCCCCGAAGCGGTGCTCGCCGCCGCCCACAGCCCCCCCTTGAGGAATGCGTAAGGCGTCGAGAGCAGTAGCAGGACTCCCAGGACCAGGAACGCCCAGCGCTCCCAACCGGCGACCGGCTCACCGGTCGGCCCGCCCGAATGCAGCGTCCCGCTCATCTCGACCTTCTCGCTCGCTCGGCGCATCGTCCAGTAGGCGATCAGCAAGGCGCTCGCCGTCCCCGCGGCGAACGCTGCGTCCCAGTAGCTGCCCCGGCTGACTTTCCAGCCGCAGAAGCCGACAAACAAGGCGGCGAGCGTCAGCTCTGCCGCGTGAAAGAGCACCCCGAGATCCGCCGGGCCGCCATGGAGCGAGAACCTTAGGACAAACGAGGAATCTTGAGGCAATCGCAGCCTCGTTCGCCCCCGGAAGTCTCCGGCCTCGCGTTCGGACCCCTGCTGCTCCCGCTGGACGCCGCGACCGCGCCGAGCGCCGCGGTGAAGCGCCCGGCTGGAGCATCTGCCCAAATCGGCTTCGAGGTCGGCCGCCTCAGGCGCCGGAGGTGGGCCGGCTGGAGACGTAGTCGGCGAGGTACTCGACCTGGGGGATCTTCCGGTTGTAGCTCGGGTCGGTGCGATCGTCGCTGCCGAAGTGCCAGGGAGGGAGCGGCAGCAGCGAGTCGTGGATCGGGGCCTGACGTTCGCCGTCGTTGAGCACGACCCGGTCGACGATGCCCCACTTCCCCTCGCGCCGCTCCATCCGGTCGAAGTAGCGGAACAGCACGGTGCGGTCGTACTCCGGGTAGTCGTCGGTCGCGACCGATCGTTCGTAGTAGATGCAGCTGGCCTCGTGCCAGGCGACGTCGCCTTCGACGTCGACCAGCTGGTTGCAGACGAAGTGGAGTGAGACCTCGGCCGCGTCGACGAACTGCTTGGCGAACTCGATGAAGCCCTCGTAGCCGCCGTCGTAGAGGCCGTGGTTGTCCACCCCGTCCTCGTGGAAGCACTCGGCGACCAGCTCCCAGTCGTGGCGGTCGACGCCGCGGCAGTACCGCAGGTGGACCTTTTTCACCGCCTGTTCGTCGAGCAGGACGCGGATCTCGGCGGGGTCGACCCCCTCACTCCCGGTGGTTCCCATGAGGTCGAACCTATAACTCGACGCTCGGCGAGTCAACCGATCGGTTGGGTTGTGGGCGGGCCTCAGCTGGGAGCGAAGCGCTCGCGCACCGCCGGCAGGACCTCCTCGCCGGTCAGGCGGATCACGCCGGCCGCTTCGTCGGGGCCGCAGGCGAGCGAGAAGACGGCGCCGCTGGAGCCGGCTTCGACGTGTTCGCAGAGCCGCTCGGCGCACTCGCCCGGGGTGCCGGCGACCAGGTAGCGGAAGCGGTGGCCGCTGAAGTCCTGCTTGTAGACGCCGCCGACGGCCTCGGCGGCGACCCGGCGGGCCTTGGCGCCGTCGCGGTCGACGTGGACGAAGCAGTTGATCGCCGAGCGCACGGAGTCGGGGTCGCGGCCGGCCTCGGCCGCCGCCTCGCGGACCGTGACGATGCTCTCCTCGAGCATCTCCGGCGTGTACATGTACGGGTTCCAGAAGTCGGCGAAGCGGCCGGCGCGGCGCATCGCCACCCGCTTGCGGCCGGCGACCCAGATCGGCAGCCGGCGCCTGACCGGTGGCGGGTCGATCCTGATCCCCGGCAGCTTCGTGAACCGGCCCTCGAAGTGGACCTCCTCCCCGCTCCACAGCCGCGGCAGGATCTCCAGCGCCTCGTCGGTGCGGGCGCCGCGCTCGGCGTGGGGCACGCCAACCGCCTCGAACTCGGGCCGGTACTCGCCGCCGACCCCGACTCCGATGTCGAAGCGGCCCTTGCTGACCACGTCGAGCATCGCCGCCTGCTTGGCCAGCAGCGCGACCGGATACAGGGGCACCAGGGTGATCGCGCTCAGCAGCCGCAGCCGCGGCGCAACCCCGGCGACGTGAGCGAGGTTGATGAAGGCGCTCGGCGTCGCCCCGTGGAAGGCGACGTGCTCGCCGGCGCTGACCGCGTCGAACCCGACCGCTTCGATCAGCCGCGCCGCATCGGCGAAATCGCCGATGCGGAACGACAGGCCCATCGAGAAGTAGAGGGAGGTGGGCTCACCCCCCGCCACCTACTCCTCCCCTCGTTCGATCCGCGCGTCGACCGCGCAGAGGCCGCCGCCGTCGGTGCGGATCGCGACCGGGTTGCACTCGAGGATGTCGCCCGGCCCGAGCAGCTCCTCGGCCGCCGAGGCGAGCCCGTTGCCGAGCTCGGCCAGCGCCCCCGGGTCCAGCGCGGGGATGTCGCGGAAGCCCTCGAGCAGCGGCTCCAGGTCGAGTTCCTCGAGCACGAACTCGACGTCGGCGGCCTCCAGCGGCGGGCGCCGGACCGCGGCCCGCTTGTGCAGCTCGACCATCCGGCCGCCGACCCCGAGCACGACCGCCGGGCCGTACTGGCGGTCGTAGGAGACAGAGGCGAGCAGCTCGAACCCGACCGGGACCATCGACTGCAGGAGCAGCAGCTCGGTCGCCGCCCCGGTGCCCTCGAGCGCCTTGCGGATCGCCCCGTAGGACTCCTCCAGCTCGGCGAGCTCGGTCAGCCCGAGCCGCACCGCGCCGGTGTCGGACTTGCGCCCGAGCCCGGTCGAGGCGGTCTTCAGGACCCAAGGGGCCGGCACCGCCTCGCTCGCCGCCGCCAGCTCGGCGGCGTCCTCGATCAGCTGGTTGGGGGCGACGGAGACGCCGTGCTCGGCGAGCTTCGCGAACAGCTCCCCCGCGTTCGCCACCTCGGCGACCTGCTTGGGCTGCGGGGAGGCCGGAGCCGGCAGGTCCTTGCGGCGCCGGTTCCAGGTCCGGGCCGAGTCCAGCGCCGCGGCCAGCGTCCGCGGGTGCTCGAGCACGGTGACGCCGTTGGAGCGCAGGTAGTAGCGGGCCTCGTCGCTCATCTCGCCGGCGTACCACATGACGATCAGTTTGCCTTCGTGCGCCTCGGGGCTGTCGAGGATCATGTCGGAGAGCTCTTTGGCGAATTCGGGCCGCTGCACGGTGAGGATCAGGACGACGACGTCGTGGTCGGCGGAGGCGCAGACCAGCTCAATGCTCTTTTTGAACAGCGCCGGGTTGGCGACGAAGTCCGAGGTCATGTCGACCGGGTTGTGGAAGACCGCGAAGTCGTGGAAGTGTTCGGCCAGCGAGTCCTGGATCTTCTGGTCGAGCTCGGGCAGGTCCATCCCCATCCGGCCGATCGCATCGGCGGCGAGCACCGAGCCGCCCCCCGAGGTGGTGAGGATCAGGACGTGCTCGTAGTCGCGTTCGGGCAGCGCCGGCAGCGCGGTCGCGATTTCCAGCATCTCGTCGAGGTCGTAGGCGCGGATCACCCCGTACTGCTTGGCGAACCCGTCGAAGACCTGGTCGTCGTCGGCGAGCGAGCCGGTGTGGGCGGCCGCGGCGCGGACGCTGGCCTTGCTCGACCCCGGCCGGTACATCACCACCGGCTTGCCGGCGTCGGCGGCGACCTGCCAGGCCTTGGCCAGGCCCTCGGCGTCGTTGACCCCCTCGGCGTAGACAGAGATCGCGTCGGTGTGCTCGTCGGCGGCGAGGTATTCGATCGCCTCCGGGGTCGAGAAGTCCGCCTCGTTGCCCGAGCAGAGCATGTAGGAGAGGCCGATGCCGCGGTCCATCGCCCGCTCGGCGATGATCCCGGCGACGCCGCCGCTCTGGGCGACGACCCCGAGCCTGCCGGCCGGCGGCAGCACCGGCCGGAACTGGACCGAGGTCGCGGTGACGGTGGCGCGGTCGACGAAGTTGATGAAGCCGGGGCTGTTGGGCCCGACGAACCGGATCCCGAGCTCTTTGGCGAGGGCGGCGAGCTTCTCCTCTTTCCTTGCGCCCTCCTCGCCCACCTCGCGGTAGCCGGCGGCGAAGACGACGACGCCGGCGAGACCCTTTTCGGCGCATTCGGTCAGGGTCTGTTCGACCAGCTCCTCGCGGACCGAGAGCACGGCGGTGTCGCAGGGGTCGGGGACGTCGCCGATCGACGGGTAGCACTTGAGGCCCATGACTTCGTCGTACTTGGGGTTCACCGGGTACAGGCCGCCGGGATACTTGTGGCGCACGAGCCCACCCAGGTAGCGCGTACCGAGGCTGTAGGCCTGCTCGCTGGCGCCGATCACGGCGACGCCGCGCGGCCGCAGCATCCGCGTCAGCAACTCGGTTTTGTCCGTCGTACTCGTCATTGAGCTCTCCTGTCTATTGGTGTCGTATCAGCACGCCGGCGAGAAGAGGGGCTCGCTCGGGTCGCTGGCAAGGTGGGTCCAGAAGGAGGGCACGTCGGCGTCGGGCGTGAGCCCGGCCATCGCGGCGGGGGTGCCGCGCTCGAACGCGTCCATCACGATCCGGTCGCCGTCGGGCACGCCCGCCAGCTCGAAGAAGGGGGCGATGTGGTTGGCGAACAGCGGCGCCCCGTAGGCGATCCGGAACTCCTCGCTCCAGCCCACGGCCTGTTCGAAGAACAGGGCGTGGCGGCGCTCGGCGATCTCGGCGATCTCGAGCAGCTCGGAGTCCTCGAACGGGCGGGCGGCGGCGTCGGCGTAGGTGAAGGCGCCGACCAGCCGCAGCGAGTCCTCGTACTCGAACGGGTGCACGCGCAGCGCCCCGAACATGTTCGGTTCCAGCTCGACCCCGTCGGCCGCATGGACGAAGACGACGTTGGAAACCGGGATCGACCGGCACTCCAGCTGCGCCCAGGGCAGGAAGCCGTTGCGGAGGTCGTTGAACTCCTCGAACCAGACGACGCTGCCCTCCGGCCCGGGGTAGGGACCGTGGCCGAAGATCCCGTCGCGCTGCTCGCCGTGCTGGAGGAAGTTGTAGAGGTTGAGGCTGGCGCCGGTCCGCCTGATCGCCGCCAGCCGCGCCGCGGTCGGCGGGGCGGTGAGGGCCAGCGACTCCTCGACCAGCGCCTGGGTGAGGATCGGCTGGGTCGGGTGCTCGGGCGTCGGGAAGAGCTGGTCGTCGTTGCGGTACACGTGGCCGACCCGCGAGTAGAACTCGACCACGGTGCGCAGGTCGGCGGGCCGCGGGTCCTCGACCGACTCCCCGGCTGCCACGCCGCGGTCGAGCAGGACCTGCTGGCGGCCGCTCAGGTACATCCCCATCACCACCCAGAGCGAGAGCGCGTAGGGCCTCGAGCCGGGGGTCTTCATCGCCGCGCCGAGCTGCTCCGGGCTGGCGTGCTCCTGCAGCTTGCGCAGCAGCTCCGGGCCCTCCTCGTAGAAGATCGCGTTGGCGAGCGAGCTGCGGCGCGGGACGTCGAACAGAGACGAAGTCAGGGCGGCGCGGCGCTCGCTGCTGACGGCACGCCTGTGCTCGTGGCCGAAGGCGGCGACGACGTCGTTCACCTCCTCCATGCTGATCCGCGGCTCGCCCATCAGCTCACTCCAGCACCGCGATCGAGCCGTCCTCGCGGATCTCGACCTGCTTCTCGGCCAGGCTCTCGGGCGCGACGTCGAGCTCGGCTCTGACCAGGCAGGTGGTCTGGAAGCCGCGGGCGACGATTGCCAGGTGAGAGGTGGGCCCGCCCATCGCCGAGACGACCCCGGCGACGCGGCCGACGATCGGGGCGATGTTGGTGACCGAGGCCTGCTCGGTGAAGATCACTGTCTCCTCCAGCGCCGGCGCCTTCATCAGGGCGATCACGTCCTCGACCGAGGAGACGGTGCAAAAGCGCCCGCGCGAGGCGCCGCCGGCGACCAGGGTGCCGCGGCCGACCTCAGCCATCGTCGTCCTTGCGGCCAAGCGCCCCTTCGCGCCCGCCGGAGCGGAAGTCCTCGAGCGCGTGCTCGAAGGCCGGGCTGTTGGAGAGGATGCCCTGCGCCATCGACTCGAGTTTGATCGCCGCGTCGTAGCTGGAGTCGAGGCTGGCGTAGGTCAGCCGCTTCGCCCACTCGACCGTCGGGCCGGGCGCGCGGGAGATCATCTCCACCACCTCGAAGGCTTTGTCCAGAACCTCCTCCTTCGGCACAACCCAGTTGACGATCCCCATCTCCCGGGCCTGCTCGGCGCCGACTTTTTCGTAGAAGAGGATCATCTGCAGGGCCCGCGAGGGCCCGATCGCGCGCGGCAGGACGTAGGTGAGGCCGACGTCGGGGATGAAGCCGCGGACCACCTGACCGACGCCGAATTCGGCATCCTCGCTGGCGATCAGGAAGTCGGCCATCATCGCCACCGCCATGCCGCCGCCGAGCGCGATCCCGTTGACCGCGGAGATCACCGGGATCGAGAGCTCGCGCATCAGCCGCGCCATCTCCTGGTAGAGCATCTGCCCGTGCCAGCCGTCGTGGGCGGTCGGCTTCATGTAGTCGTCCTGCTCGGTGACGTCGCCGCCGGAGCAGAAGGCGCGGCCGGTCCCGGTCACGACCAGCGCCCGGTAGCGCTTGCGGTCGGCCTCGACCTCGCGCAGCAGCCGGATCCACTCGTCGCGCATCTTCTGGTCGATCGCGTTGAGGACGTGCGGCCGGTTGAGCCGCAGGACCGCCGCCCCGTCGCGCTCTTCCAGGACGATCCCGGGCTCGGGCTCACTCATCTGCTGCCTCCTCGTTCGGGACCAGCGCACCGAACTCGAGCTCGCCGACGCCGCTCCCGTGGGGCGCCGCGAACCGCGCGATGCAGCGGTCGTTCCAGTTGACTCCGGGCCGTGGCTGCTCGGTCGCGAAGCGGATCGGCACCGCCGCCAGGACCGCGCCGGTTACCGTCAGCTCGCGACCGGACTCGCCGGTCACCGTGAACTGCGAGGAGACCGGTTCGGGCTTGACCTCGGCCGGCAGCTCCTCGACCGTCTCTCGGTAGGCGACGATCCGCTCGGCCCCGCTCTCGTCGTAGAGGCCGCCGTCGACGATCCACTCGCCGTCCTCGCGGCGGGTCGCGAGGAGGCTCAGATGCGGGCCGGTGGCGAAGGTCGCCGAGATCCAGCGCCAGCCGGTGGCGTCGTCCCAGGAGCGCGCGCCCCAGGCGTGGTCGCGGATCCCGTTCCAGCCGCTGAGGTCGTGGCGCTCACCGCCGATCGAGAGCTCTCCCTCGCAGCTGCCGGGCTGCTCATGGCGGCCGTCGAAGAGCGCGCGGAACGCCGGCTGCCACTCGTAGGCGTGGGCCGGCGTCAGCGCCCGCCAGGTGAACTCGAAGGAGACCGGGACCTTCTCGCGCTCGCTCTCGACGACCGCGCGGGCCTCCTCGTAGCGCCGCTCGCTGAGCCGCGGCACCTTGACTAGCTCACCCTCGAAGGAGACCTCCCACTGCTCGAAGGGCCGCACGCAGCGGGCCTTCAGGCCGGCGACGTCGTGCTCGTCGTCGAGCCGCTCGAAGGTGTCGATCTCCTGACCGACGAGGAACCCCTGGTCGGGATCCCAGAAGGCGATCAGGAAGCCCGAGCGTCCCTTCAGCGGCCGCTTGCCGAAGGTCGCGTAGCCGAACCTGTCGGTCCCCGGCTGGCCGAACCCGAAGTGGTAGCTCTCGCGCCAGATCGGCACCATCTCCGGCTCGTGGACGAGGTCGTCCGCGGCCGGCGGCGAGCCCGCCGCGATGCCCTCGGAGGTCCCTCCAGCGCTCACGCGCCCGCCTTCGCCCCGGCGCGCCGCGGCGCTGCGGCGACGGCGCCGCCCTCGAGCGCGATGTCGACCGCGAGCAGGGAGCCGCAGGAGGGGCAGATGTACTCGCGCTCGACCACCGGCGGGTCCTCGGTCCGGGGGCGGATCCGCGCCCGCCGCTCGCCCGCCGCCTCGACCACGCCGCGCTCGACCTCGAGCGCGGCGGCACGCCAGTTCTCCTCGGCGGCGCCGAGCTCGGCCTCGCAGCGCGAGCACTGCCAGGTCCCGCTGCCGCCGATCACCACCGCGGAGGAGCGCTCGGCGGCCGGCTCGCGCAGCTCGCCGTCGCTGCCACCGCCGCGCCGCACGCGCTCGCGCCGGATCGTCGCCCGCAGCTCGGCGCTGGCAGCCTCATCGACGCCGCCGTCGGCGCCGAGCACGACACCGTAGACGGCCCGCGCGACCTCGGGGCTGACCCGGTCCTCGCGGACGTCGGTGCCAACCCGGGCGGGCTCGCGCAGCAGCGGGTCGCCGAGCCCGCCGCCGCCGCCTCCGACCATCACCACGACGTCGCCGGGGCTGACTTTGACGTCGGAGATCGAGGGCCAGGTCTCCGCTTCGCCGGAGATCGCGTCGAGCGCCGGGAACTCGCCGGCGGCGAAGCGCTCGAGGGCGTCCGTGCCCCGGACGACGCCGATCAGGTCGGCGCCGCCCGGGAGGCCGCCCGCGAAGCCGCGCGGGGGAACGCGGTCGCAGTGGCTGTAGACGACGCCTGTCATCGGCGCCGCGGAACGGAGCACGGTCGCCTCCTCCATCCCGAGGCCGCCGCGGAAGCGGCCGGGGCCGCCCGAGTCCCGGGTCAGCCTGCGGTAGAGGATCAGCGCCGGCTCGTAGCCCTCGAAGACCTCGACGTCGGGCATCCGGGTGCCCTGCATCGACTGGGCGGCGTAGCAGTCCTGGCCGTCGCCGATGCTCTGGGCGCCGCCGCCGACGCCGATCGCCGTCGCCAGCAAGACCGAGACCGTCGGGCGGTCGAACTGGTTCATCCCGAACAGCAGCGCCGAGGGGACCGAGTTCTGCGGGGCCCCGGCTACCCGCGAGCGCAGCTCGTCGGTGTCGGCGAGCGAGCAAATCTGAGCGAGAACGTCGTTGAACGCTTTCCCGGCCCGGAACCCGGCCGCCATGTGCGACTGGCTGACCGGGGCGGGCGGGGTCGGGTTGACCACCGTTCCCTCGGGGCCGTAGTCGAACGCGAGGTGGCGCCAGATCCCCTGGTTGACCGGGATGTCGTAGGTCAGCATGCAGAACAGGGCCGAGGCGATGCAGCCGCCGACGCCACCGTGGGCGCCGTTGACGAGGGCGTCGATCTGCGGGTCGCCGTCCACCGCGATCGTCATCTTGTCGCCGTCGACGGTGACCGTGACCTCGACCCGCAGCAGCACCTCGGAGCCGTGGCCGTCGAACTCGATCCACTCCTCGGCGCTGTAGCTGCCGTCGGGCAGCGAGAGGACCTTCTCCCGCAGCGCCTGCTCGGAGAGCTCCTTGGTCACCTCGGAGAGGCGCTTGTACTCCTGCACCCCGTAGCGGTCGACCATTTCGTCGAGCTTGCGCTGGGCGGTGTTGCAGGCGGCGATCATGCTGCGAATGTCGTTGATCACCTGCATCGGCACCCGCACGCTGGTCGCGATGAAGTCTTCCCAGCCGGGGTCGAGCTCGCCGCCGGGGGCGATCTTCACCGGCGGGAAACGCAGCGCCTCCGACCAGACGTC
This sequence comes from Solirubrobacterales bacterium, assembly GCA_046330305.1. Classification (GTDB taxonomy): domain Bacteria; phylum Actinomycetota; class Thermoleophilia; order Solirubrobacterales; family 70-9; genus VAYN01. The sequence goes on from JAXLTA010000015.1 coordinate 165,219, forward strand.
GTGCGCGCTCGGGGCCGAGCCGCCGACCGCGATCCCGCCGACGTCGAGCACGTGCTCGGCGCAGAAGGCCCAGCCGATCACCTCGTCCTCGCGGAACAGCGGCATCACGATCCCGACGTCGGCCTGGTGCGGGGCGCCGGTCGTGTAGGGGTCGCTGACGACGAAGGCGTCGCCGCGGGCGAGCTTGGGGTCCTCCCCGTAGCGGGCCGCGGTCGCCTCGACCCCGAGCTGGGAGGCGACGGCGAAGAAGGTCACCCAGCCGGAGAAGGCGAGCTGCTCTGCATCGGCGTCGAACAGGGCGGTGCAGAAATCACGCGTGTCGGTCACGACCGAGGAGCCAGAGGCCCGCATCAGCGTGATCGCCATCTCGCCGGTGATGTTCTCCAGCGACTTGCGGAAGACCTCGACGTCGATCACGTCGAGCCGGTTGGCACTGCCGGTCATGACCCACCCCCTCGCTCGTTGCTCGGTTCTGCGGCGCGCAGGCTGAACCCACCGAGGCGGTCGCGGGTCGCGAGCACACCGGTGGGGACGAAGATCGTCGTGTCGTGGCCGTCGACGATCGCCGGGCCGCGCAGCTCGGCGCCGGCCCCGACCTCGGCGACGTCGAAGACCGGAACCTCGACCCGCTCGCGGACCTGCGGGTCGACGAGCTGGCGCCTGGAGGCGGGCTCGGGCTCCTCGGCGCCGTCCTCCCAGGACCGGAAGCCGGGGATCTCCTGCTTGCCGGTGGCGACGATCGAGAGGTCGAGGACGACGACCGGGGCCTCCTTCCAGGCGGTGCCCTTGCCGTAGATCTCCTCGTAGCGCCGGATGAAGCGCTCGCGCAGCTCGGCCGGCTCGTCCTCGCGCAGCGGCCGGTCCTCGAGCGGGATCTCGATCTCCCAGATCTGACCGAGGAAGCGGCAGGCGGCGACCCGCTGCAGGCTCAGCGCCTCCTCGCCGAAACCGGCCTCGGCGGCGGCTTCGCGTGCACCCTCGGCCATCGCCGCGAGCACCTCGTTGACCTCGCCGACCCGGTCGGCGTCGTCGAGGTTCCAGCTCAGGGTGCGGTCGTAGCGCCGCACGTGGTCGGCCTGGATCACCCCCCAGGCCGAGAAGGCGGCCGACTGCGGCGGCACGACGACGTTCTCGACCCCGGCGCGGGAGGCGACGGCCCAGGCGAAGGCCGGGGTCATGCCGCCGTAGGCGAAGAGCGTGAACTCGCGCGGGTCGTGGCCTTTTTGGACCGTGATCTCGCGGATCGCGTTGACCATGTTGGCGACGGCGATCTCGTAGATCCCGAGGGCGCTCTCCTCGGCCGACCAGCCGTGGCGCTCGCCGAGCGCGGAGACGGCGCCTTCGGCGGCGCCGAGGTCGAGCTCGCGGCGGCCGCCGAGGTAGGCGACGGGGTCGATGAACCCAAGCACGACCATCGCGTCGGTGACCGTCGCGTCCTCGCCCCCGCGGCCGTAGCAGGCGGGTCCGGGCATCGCCCCGGCGCTGTGCGGGCCGACCTGGGGGACGCCGCGGCGGTCGACGGTCGCGATGCTGCCGCCGCCGGCGCCGATGCTGACGATGTCGACTGCGGCGAGGCCGGTGACGAAGGCGGGATGCCCGAGCGAGCGGCGCTTGGAGTAGGTGAACTCGCCGTCGCGTACCAGGGCGACGTCGAAGCTGGTCCCGCCCATGTCGGCGCAGATCACGTTGTCGACCGCGAGCTCACGGGCCAGCGAGCGCGAGGCGATGACGCCGCCGACCGGGCCCGAGTCCATCAGCTGCAGCGGCCGCACCCGCGCCTCGTCGGTCGAGAGCGCGCCACCGAGGCACTGGAAGAGGCTCAGCGCGCCCTCCTCCAGCCCCTCGTCGTGGAGCTTGCGTTCGAGGCCCTCGACGTAGGTGGTGACGTCGTGGTGGACGAAGGCGGTGAAGATCGCCGTGTTCCAGCGCTCGAACTCGCGCGAGAGCGGGTGCGCCTGGGAGGAGGTGACGACGAACACGCCGGGGTAGAGCTCGTTGACGATCTCCGCCGCGCGCCGCTCGTGGCCGGGGTCGACGAAGGACCAGAGGAAGCAGATCGCGATCGCCTCCACGCCCTGCTCCTCGACCAGCTGCTTGGCGGCGGCGCGGACGCCGTCCTCGTCGAGCGGCGCCACCTCCTCGCCGGCGTAGTCGAGGCGCTCGGTGACCTCGTGGATCCGCTCCCAGGGGACGACCGCGGGCGGGTTGTGCTGGACGTGGTCGTCGGAGACGTTGAGCCTCGGGCCACGGGCGATTCGGAAGGTGTCGCGAAAGCCACGGGTGACCAGGACGCCGACGCGGCGGCCGCGCAGCTCGGTGACCGCGTTGGTGACCACGGTGGTTCCGTTGACGATCCGCCTGGTGTCGGCCAGCAGCTCGGCCGGCGAGATGCCGATCATCTCCGCGGCAAACCCGATGCTGTCCAAGACGCCGTTGGAGAGGTCCTCCGGCGTCGTCAGCGCCTTCGCCCGCGTCACCTCTCCCTCGCGCACGACGATCACGTCGGTGTGGGTCCCGCCGACGTCGACGCCGATGTACGCGCTCGCACCTCTTGCCATCAGGACCCCTCTTTCGCGCTGTCGTTTGAGGCCGCGTCCGGCGCGAAGCCGAGCAGCCACTGCTCGCCGACCGTGTAGAAGACGGCGCTCACCCCCATCTCCGGCTCGATCCGGTCGATCTCGACCTCGAGCAGGCGGGCGAATACCCTGGGGCCGTCGTCGAGCTCGACCGTCGCCACTACATAAGGGAGCTCCTCGGCGAACTCCGGCTGCAGCGAGCGGTGGACGACGACCCAGGAGTAGACCCTGCCGTGCGGCGCGACCACGACCGTGCTGCGCTCGGTCGCGCCGCAGACCGGGCAGCCGGGGTTGGCGGGAACCAGATCGTCCCGCAGGCGCCGCACTTCGGCAGCCGTATCTCGCGCTCGGCGAGGCCGGCCCAGAAGTCGGCCGAGTCGGCGTCGATCGGCGGCGGGATGATCCCCTTCTGGGGCTGTGCAAGCTCCCCCATCAGCCGTCGCGCTCCAGGATCAGGGCGGCGCCGTCGACGTTCGCCCCCGAGGTCGCGAGCCCGATCCTCGCGTCGGGCACCTGGCGGGCGCCGCCGCGGCCCTGCAGCTGCATGACCGCCTCGGCGAGGGTGTTCATCCCGTGCAGGTAGCCCTCGCTGAGCAGGCCGCCGTGGGTGTTGGTCGGGCGCGAGCCGGTGCGCGAGGTCTCGCCGGCGCGGATGAAGTCCCCGGCTTCGCCGCGGCCGCAGAACCCGAAGGCCTCGAGCGTGTCGAGGACGACGCTGGAGAAGCAGTCGTAGAGCTCGACCACGTCGACGTCCTCGGGACCGAGCCCGGCCGACTCGTAGATCCGCGGCGCCAGCTCGTGGAAGAAGTTGTTCGAGAAGTCCTTCCAGCCGACGAAGTCGCCGATCTCCAGGCCGGCCCGGTGCCCGGAGAGGTAGCCGGCGCCGCGCAGGACGACCGGCGGGTGGCGCAGGTCGCGGGCCCGCTCGGTCGAGGTCAACAGCAGGGCGCAGGCGCCGTCGACCTCCTTCGTGCAGTCCATCCCGCGGTAGGGGTCGGCGACGAACCGGGACTCCATGTACTCGTCGAGCGTGACCGCCTTGCGCAGGATCGCCCGCTCGTTCTCGCGCGCCCACTGGCGCTGGGCGATAACGACGGCGCCGAGGTCCTCGTAGCCGGAGCCGGTCTCGATCATGTACCGGCGCGCCCACATCGCCATGTACTGAAGGAAGGAGGTGTAGCCGATCGCGTAGCGGTACTGGCCGGCGGCGCCGAAGAACGGCATGTGTCCGATCCGCGCTCCGCTGCGCCCGTTCAGCGCCCGCACGACAACGACGTTGTCGGCCAGCTTCGCGTCGATCGCCATCGCCGCGAGCATCGCCAGGTAACAGGGGGACTGGCCGCCTTGGTGGAAGTCCATCACGTAGGTGAGGCCCGGCAGCCCGAGCCCGGTCGCCATAGCCTGGCTGGAGACCGAGTCGCCGTGGACGCTGTAGCTGGCAATCCCGTCGACTGCGTTGAGCTCAACCCCGGCGTCGGCGGCCGCGGCCCGGATCACCTCGGTCGCGAGGTCCATCACCGAGCGGCCGGACTCGTTCGAGAACTCCGTGTAGGCGACACCCGCGATCGCGACCTTGCCGAGGAACCCAGGAGCGCCGCTCACGTCAGGTCCCCGAGAACTTCGGTGCGCGCTTCTCGGCGAACGCTTTCAGGCCCTCCTGCGCGTCATCGGAGGTGAGGCAGTAGTGGATGGTCATTGCGTGCTCGTAGGCGAGGCCGGACTCGAAGCTGGAGCCGTCGTTGTTGACCTCGTTCATGATGTGCTTCGTCTGCGCGATCGCCAGCGTGCTCTTCTTTGCGATCCCATTTGCCAGCTCGATCCCGGCCTCGATCAGCTGCCGGTCCGGGACCACGCGGTTGACGATCCCCCATTCGCGGGCTTCCTCTGCGGAGAGCAGGCGGCCGGTGAGGACCAGCTCGCGCGCCTTCGCCGGGTGGATCGAACGTGGCAGCAGGGTCAGCACGCCGCCGCCGCCCGGCATCCCGAAGGTCAGGTGGGAATCGCCGATCCGGGCTGACTCGGCTGCGTAGGCCCAGTCGGAGAAGATCGTCAGCTCGAGCCCGCCGGCGACCGTGACGCCGTTGACCAGAGCAACGACCGGCGTCTTCATCTTGCGGATCGACGAGAGCGTGCGGTGAGCGTCGGTGAGGAAGCGTGGGTACTCGATCCTGTCCCGCTGCAGCTCCATGTAGCCCTTGAGGTCGCCGCCGGCGCTGAAGGCGCGGCCGGCGCCGGTGATCAGCACCGTGCGCACGCTCTCGTCGGCCTCGGCTTCCCGCAGCGCCCGCTCGAGTCCGCGGAAGACGTCCCAGTCGAGCGGGTTGAGATGGTCGGGGTCATTGAGGGTGACGAGCGAGGCGACGGTCCCCTCTTCTTCGAGTTCGATCCGCTCGACCAGGAGCTTGCCCTTGGCCAGCGTCTCGGCCTCCACCTTGGCCTTTTCCTCAGCCATTCTCTTTTCCGTTCGCTCCATCCAGAGTCGAATTTAGTTTTCAACTATAGAGTCGGTTACTCTATCATTAGGTTGATTGGCTGCCGAGGTAGCGCGGGTTCGCCACTTCCAGCCGCGCCCGCGCGGTCGTCCGCAAGTGCGCCAGCAACTCAGCGGAGCGGTCGTCGATCGCGCCCGAGCGGATCGCCGCCCCCAGCTCGCGGTTCAGCTCCGCCAGCTCGCCGCCGTGGCCGAGCAGCGCTTCCAGCCGCGCCAGCTCGCCGCGCTCGAGCTCGGGCTCGAGCCGTAGCTCACGCTCGACGATCGCCAGGAGGTTGCCGGCGACCCGCACCTGGAAGGCGGCCGAGCCCTCGAGATCGCCCAGGAGCTCCTCTCGGAGGAAGCCGGCGACCGCCTCGACGGCCTCGGCCGCGGTCGGGCGGTCCTGCATCAGGCTGCCCCCTCGAGCATCTCCAGCAGCTCCCACTCCGGCTCGCAGGCGCGGCGGCCGATGGCGGCCAGCTCCATCGAGCGCTGCGCCCCGGAAAGGTGCGCCTGCGCCTGCATCAGGCAGATCACCGCCCACTTGAGGTTCCCGAACAGCTCCCAGAAACGGACCGCCTCGGGGTCGACGGCGCTTCCGGAGACCTCCTCGTAGGCGGCGAACAGCTGCTCGCGGGTGCCGAAGCCGCCGACCGGCAGGTCGGGCCGGCCGAAACGCCAGGCGCGGACGCAGACCCAGCCGAGATCCTCCATCGGGTCGCCGGCATGGGCCAGCTCCCAGTCGAGGACGGCACGCAGCCCCTCGGGGCCGACGATCAGGTTGCCGTTGCGGAAGTCGCCGTGGACGACGCCGACCGCGGCGGCCTCCGGCAGGCGCGCGCGCAGCCGCCGCAGCGCCAGCTCGAGGACCGGGTGCGGCTCACCGATCCCGTCGAGAATCCCCTGCCACTCGTCGAGCTGGGCCAGCGCCGGGCCCTCGCGGTCGCCGCCGAGGAACTCGACCTCCTCCAGCGGGATCGCGTGGATCCGGGCCAGAGCCGCGCCGCACTCGGCGGCGAGCCCGGCGCGGGCGCCGGCCAGCTCCTCGGACCTGAGGATCCGCGGCCCGACCGTCTCGCCGTCCACCCGCTCCATCAGAAAGCCGGAGCCGACCCCGGCCCCCGGATCGAGGGCGAAGAACGGCTCCGGCACGGGGACGCCGTGGCGGTGGGCGGCCGCGACCAGATCGAACTCCTCCTCGCGCGAGCTCTCACTGCGCTCGCCCGGGTCGCGACGCAGGACGAAGCGGCGCTCCGCGCCGCCGACCGTGGCCTCGACGGCGAGGATCTCGCGCGAGGCGCCACCGCTCAGCGGCCGCACCGCGGTCAGCTCGGCCGCGGCCGAGAAGTGCTCGGAGAGGGCCCGCGTGAGCGGCTCGGCGAGCTCGCTCGCCGCCGGCCCGGTCACCCCGAGACGGAGGTCAGCAGGCCCGCCGGCCGGCCGTCCTCAATCCGGTCGAGGTACTCGGAGAGCCCGTACCCGGTGCGCCCGTTCCAGCTCCACTCGGTGTAGCCCTCGCCGATCCGTGAGACCCGCAGCCCGTCCTCGGTCTGCAGCCGGTGACGCAGCGGGATCGTGTTCAGGATCGCGCCGGAGATCTCGTGCACGCCGCACTCGGTCGTGACCTTCATCCGCAGGGCCGAGGGCAGGTCGTCCCCGTCCCAGTCGGTGTCGAGCTCGATCTCGCGCGCCGGGTGGTACTCACCGGCGATCAGCAGGGCGCCGCCGACCCGCACCGGGCCGGTGGGGATCCCGATCAGCGAGAGCACGAGCCCGTCGCGCTCGAAGTTGCCGCAGAGCCAGCGGTACCAGGAGATGCTCTGCCAGGTCCGCGGGCCCCAGGAGTGGTCGCGCAGGCCCCAGCCGTCGACCTCCCAACTCTGCTCGCCGATCCGGATCGTGCCGACGCCGTGCGAGTGGGCCTCGTAGTGGCCCTTCCAAAAGTCGGCGAGGGCGGTGTCGGACTCATCGCGCGCCTCCAGCTCGCCGCCCCAGGCCGGGGCGACGTCGGCGTAGCGGATCTCGATCTCGCAGACCTCGCGCGGGCTGTTCGTGAAGGCTGCCTTGGGGTCGAGCATGTCCATCGGCTCGTCGAGGATCAGAACCTCTCCCTGGTAGCGGACGACGAGGTCCTCGAACGGCCTCGCGACCTCGAACGAGAGCCCGCCGGCGGCGAGCGCGTGATTGCCGGAGATCTCCGGCCGCCTGTACATGAAGGCGGCCCGGCCGCCCGGCAGGTAGAGCGCGACGGTCATCTCGGCGTGGCCCTCGTTGGGCCGGTTGCCGAGCCGGAAGAAGCCGCCGATCCGCGATCTCGGATCGGCGATGTTGAAATACATGCTCTCGTTGAAGTTCGGCGCGGCCTCGAGCGGGTGCATCAGCTCATCGCTCGCGGGTACGGAATTCTGCTGCTTGTCGGGGGGCATCTGGCAACCGTACCAATTGGGTAGTCAATCTTTCAACTTGTGAGTTGGCGAAATGACTACAATGGCTTGGAGACTTGGAATGCCGTTGAGCGAAGGAGCGAGGTGCAATGTCTGAGGCGCTGATTTTTGACGCGGTGAGAACACCGCGAGGCAAGGGGAAGGTGAACGGGTCGCTGCACACGATCAAGCCGGTCGACCTGGTCGTCGGCCTGATGCACGAGACTCTTGCGCGGCAGAACGGACTCGACCCGAACCGGATCGACGACGTCGTGCTCGGCTGCGTATCCCCGGTCGGCGACCAGGGCTCCGACATCGCCCGCACGGCGGCGATCAAGGCCGGCCTGCCGGACACCGTCGCCGGTGTCCAGCTGAACCGCTTCTGCGCCTCCGGCCTGGAGGCGGTCAACGTCGCCGCCCAGAAGGTCGCCTCCGGTTGGGAAGACCTGGTCTGGGCCGGCGGCGTCGAGTCGATGTCACGGGTCCCGATGGGCTCGGACGGCGGTGCCTGGATGAACGATCCGGAGACCAATTTCGACACCGCCTTCATCCCGCAGGGGATCGGTGCCGACCTGATCGCGACGATCGAGGAGTTCAGCCGCGAGGACGTCGACGCCTACGCGGTCCGCTCCCAGGAGCTGGCCACCGCCGCCCGCGCCGAGGGCCGCTTCGAGCGCTCGGTGATCCCGGTCCGCGACATCAACGAAATGGTCGTGCTCGACAACGATGAGTTCATCCGCCCGGAAACGACGGTCGAGAGCCTCTCGAAGCTGAAGCCCTCGTTCGCGACGATGGGCGACGTCGGCGGCTTCGACGCGGTGGCCCTGCAGAAGTACCACTGGGTCGAGAAAATCGACCACGTCCACCACGCCGGCAACTCCTCCGGGATCGTCGACGGCGCCGCCCTGCTGACCATCGGCAACGCCAAGATCGGCGAAGAGCTGGGGCTGGAGCCGCGGGCCCGCGTCGTCGCGACCGCGGTCTCCGGCAGCGACCCGACGATCATGCTGACGGGCCCGGCGCCGGCCAGCCGCAAGGCACTCGCGAAGGCGGGGCTGACGGCCGACGATATGGATCTGGTCGAGATCAACGAGGCGTTCGCCGCGGTCGTGCTGCGATTCGTCCGCGACATGAGCCTCGATATGGAGAAGGTCAACGTCAACGGCGGCGCGATCGCGATGGGCCACCCGCTCGGCGCGACCGGGGGGATGATCCTGGGCACGCTGATCGACGAGCTCGAGCGGCGCGACCTGAAGCGCGGCCTGGCCACACTCTGCGTCGGCGGCGGCATGGGCATCGCGACCGTGATCGAGAGGGTCTGAGGATGAGCGAGACCGAGACGATCCGCTGGCAGCGAGACGGCGACGGCGTCGTCCTCCTCACCCTCGACGACCCCAACCAGTCGGCGAACACGATGAACGAGGACTACATCGCCTCGATGGGCCGCGCCGTTGACCGGCTCGAGAGCGAGAAGGAGGAGATCTCCGGCGTCGTCATCGGCTCGGCGAAGGCGACCTTCTTCGCCGGCGGCGACCTCAACGACCTGCTCCAGGTCCAACCCGAGGACGCCGAGGAGTTCACGGCGATGACGAACCGCGTGAAGTCGCAGCTTCGCCGGCTCGAGACCCTCGGGGTCCCGGTCGTCGCGGCGATCAACGGCGCCGCACTCGGCGGCGGCCTCGAGATCTGCCTCGCCTGCCACCACCGCGTCGCGGTCAACAGCCCGGCCGTGCGCCTCGGCTTCCCCGAGGTCACGCTCGGCCTCCTGCCCGGCGCCGGCGGCGTGGTCCGCAGCGTCCGCATGCTCGGCATCGTCGAAGCCCTGATGCAGCTGCTGCTGCAGGGCCAGCGGCTGCGTCCCGACAAGGCCCTGGAGCTGGGGATCGTCGACGAGCTCATGACCTCCCCGGAGGAGCTGCTGCCGGCCGCCAAGGCCTGGATCGCCGCCAACCCGGAGGCGGTCCAGCCCTGGGACGCCCCCGGCTACAAGATGCCTGGCGGCACCCCCTCGAACCCGAAACTGGCGGCCAACCTGCCGGCCTTCCCGGCCAACCTGCGCAAGCAGCTGAAGGGCGCGAACTACCCAGCCCCGGCGAACATCATGGCCGCCGCGGTCGAGGGCGCCCAGGTGGACTTCGACAACGCGCTCGCGATCGAGGGTCGCTACTTCACCAACCTGGCGATCGGCCAGACGGCGAAGAACATGATCCAGGCGTTCTTCTTCGACATGCAGCGGGTGGGCGGCGATCGCGGCCGGCCGGCCGCGATCGAGCCGACCGCGGTGAAGAAGGTGGTGGTCCTCGGCGCCGGGATGATGGGCGCGGCGATCGCCTACGTCTGCGCCAAGGCCGGGATCCAGGTCGTGCTCAAGGACGTCGAGCTGGCCGCCGCCGAGCGCGGCAAGGCGTACTCGGAGAAACTCGTCGCCAAGGGCGTCGAGCGCGGCCGCACCAGCGAGGAGAAGGGCAGGGCTCTGCTCGACCGGATCCACCCGACCGCCGACCCGGCGGACGCGGCCGGGGCCGACCTGCTGATCGAGGCGGTGTTCGAGAACCCGGAGCTGAAGGCCAACGTGTTCGCCGAGATCGAGCCGCACCTGGCGCCCGACGCGCTGCTCGGCTCCAACACCTCGACCCTGCCGATCACCGGCCTGGCCGAGCACGTTACCCGCCCCACCGACTTCATCGGGCTGCACTTCTTCAGCCCGGTGGACAAGATGCCGCTGCTGGAGATCATCAAGGGGAAGCAGACCGGCGAAACGGCGCTCTACCGGGCGCTCGACTTCGCCAAGCAGATCGCCAAGACCCCGATCGTCGTCAACGACAGCC
>JAXLTA010000016.1:0-52500 GCA_046330305.1 Solirubrobacterales bacterium
AACAGCAAGAAGACGCTGGAAGAAGTCGAAACGACGACCAGCGAAGCCCAGAACAAATTCCACTTCAGCGGCACGCCGTCGTTCGCGATCCAGGGACCGGGAACCAACGGCCTGCAGCTGATCACGCCGCAGAGCACCGCCGAATTCGAAGAAGCGATCGAAGCCGCCAGCTGACGGCAGCACCTGGGCGGGAGAGGCGGCGGTCGCGGCCGGGCGACCGCCCGCTGAGCCCGTTTCCCACCGGGTTTACATAACCACCATTATCGTGCGTTGGATCTGGGCGGCGGACCCGCCTCAGCCCCCGAAGGCGGTGCGCAGCAGCGCCTTGAGGAAGCTGAGGAAGCCGTTCGGGAGGTCGGCCGAGGGCGAGGCGCCGGGATGGGTGTGGGCGATCCGGACCCTGAGGGCGCGCGGGCGGATGCGGAAGCGCAGCGGCGGCTCCAGGGTCACCGACTCGCCGTCGACGCCGACCGGGACGGGGCCGTCGGCGTCGATCTCGAGCTCGGGCAGGGCGACCTGGCGCCAGCGGGCCGTTTCGGAGCTCTCGCCCGCCGCCGGTGGGTGGAAGTCGACGACGCCGAGGACGCCGGCGTCCAGGCGCGGTCGGGTGCCCGAGCCGACCGTGGGCCGGAGCCGGTAGACGTTGTTGGAGACCAGCACCAGCGCCGTGCTCGCCTGGGGCTCGCCGGCGTCGTCGTGCCAGCGCAGCTCGGCGGCCTCGCCTTCCGGGCCCAGGGTGTCGGCGAAGGTATCCAGCAGGGTCCGCAGCTTGGCGGCGCGGTAGCGGTCCTGGCTGACCGCCTGGGCATAGACCCCGAGCGAGACGTTGTTGACGAAGACACGGCCGTTGACCTCCGCCAGGTCTACATAACGCTCGCCCCCCTCGACGAAGGCGTCGAGGGCGCCGACGACGTCTTCGCGGTCGACGCCGAGGTCGAGGGCGAAGTGGTTGCGGGTGCCCGAGGGGATGCAGGCGTAGGGAAGGTCCCGTTCGGCGGCGATCGCCGCCACCAGCGCCTGGGAGCCGTCTCCCCCGGCCATCGCCAGCCCGTCGGCGCCGCGGGCGACCGCGGCCCTGACCAGCTCCCGGAGGTCCTCGCCGGGCGCCAGCTCGACCACCTCGATCCCCCGCTCGCGCGCCGCCGCCGCCAGGCCGACCTGCTCGGCGCGCCCTTCGCCGGAGCGCGGGTTGACGAACAGGACCGGGCGGCGCGGTGCCGGCGCCGGTGGCAGGCGGCGCTCGGCGCGGAAGGCGGCGCGGGCGCCGATCACGGCGACCAGGAAGGAGACCAGCGTGATCGAGAGCGTCGCGACGTTGTCGCCGGCGATGATCACGCCGACGGCGGCGCCGACCAGCAGCGCTGCCAGGCAGGTCCCCGCCAGCCGCAGGATGCCGCGCCGCAGGAGGCCGAGCCAGGCGGCCACCAGCGCCGCCAGGACGCAGGCCAGCACGATCAGGCCGCCCGGGAAGTCGGTGACGAAGAGCTCGATCGCCAGCGCCACGGCGACGGCGCCGCCGAGCAGAGCGAGGATCGCTCCCAGGCGCCGGCTCATATCATCGCCCGGTGAGCAGCTGGCTGGAGGAGGCGAAGGCGGTCGACACCGCGGTCTACGCGGCGGTCGCGGGCACCGACACCCCGCGCCTGGACGGCGCGATGCGGCGGCTGAGCGGGGCCGCTGACCACAGCAAGGTCTGGTTCGGCGCCGCGGCGCTGCTGGCGCTTGCCGGCGGCCCCGGCGGGCGCCGGGCGGCCCGCCGCGGCGTCGCCTCGCTGGCGCTCGCCTCCGGCTTCGCGAACCTCGTCGCCAAGCCGCTGACCACACGCCGGCGCCCCGACCGCGCCGAGCTGGAGGTGCTGGCCCGCCGCCACGTGCCGATGCCCCGTTCGAGCTCCTTCCCCTCCGGCCACTCGGCCTCGGCCTTCGCCTTCGCGACCGGCGCCGGCCAGGCGCTGCCGGCGCTCTCGGCGCCGTTGCGGGCGCTGGCGACCCTGGTCGGCTACTCGCGCGTGCATACCGGGGTCCACTATCCCGCAGACGTCCTGGTCGGCGCTTTCATCGGAGTCTCCGCCGCCGAGCTCGCCGGCCTCCTGCTCGACCGCTGAGCCGGCCGAGGCGCCTTTTTGTTGCGACATGTCGAACAAAGGCGCCTCGGATCTCAGACGAGGATCGCTTCGCCGCGCAGCAGCGGCCGCACGATCGGGGGCGCCTTCGGGATCCGGCCGCGCTCGACCGCGCCGGGCTGCAACCGCGAGGCTTCCAGGGTCGCCAGCGTGTCGCGGTTGCAGTGGCAGCCGTCGCCGAGGAAGCGCCAGGGCTTCTCGAGGCGGTCCTGCCAGCGGGCAAGCCCCGGCTCGGAGGCGCGGACGTGCTCGAGGAACAGCAGGCGGCCGCCGGGGCGCAGCACCCGCGCCAGCTCCTGCAGGGCGGCGGCCGGGTCCGGGACCGTGCAGAGGACGAGGGTCGCCACGGCGGTGTCGAAGCTCGCCTCGGGCAGGGGCAGCGCTTCGGCCGGCGCCGCGAGGACGCGCGCCGAGCGCGGCGAGGCGGCGAGGCGCTGCCGCAGGCGGCGAGCCATGTGCGGGTCGGGCTCGACCAGGGTCAGGTCGGCGACGCCCGCGGGGTAGAGGTCGAGGTTGATGCCGGTGCCGGCGCCGATCTCGACCACGCTCCCCCCCGCCCCGGCCAGCAGCGCCCGCCGCATCTCGCGCAGCCCCGCCTCCTCGGTCGCCTTCAGGCCGCGGTCGTACATGGCCGCGAACAGGCGCCCCCAGGTGGCGTCGTAGATCCGCCCCATGGCCGGCAAGATAGCGCCGCCTCGCGGGCCCCGACAGGCCCCTACCGGGACGGGCGTCCCGGCGGCCGGCAGGCCGGACGGTCGAGGACGTCGCGGCCGAACCCGCGCAGGCCGGGCTGCGCGGCATACGCAAGCCGCGAGAGCCCGAAGTTGTCCTCGGCCCAGGCCAGGGCCGCATAGTGGTTGTAGGGGCGCCGCGCGACCGTGCCGGGCGCCACACAGGGCGAGAGCAAAACGGCCCCGACTCGGCCGCCGCCAAGCTCACCGGGGCCACCGGCAGCGGGCTGGTCGGGTCCCGGCCGCTGGCCGCAGCAGGAGGCGTCGCTGGTCTCCGACTCGTCGAAGGTGATCAGGATCGCGCCCCGGTCGCGATAGGCCGGCGCCGCCCGGATCAGCGGTATCCAGCGGCGCAGGAAGCGTTCGATGCCGGCGTAGCCGCCGGGCGAGACGCCGTCGGCGCAGACCTGGTCGTGGCCGTCGGCGCAGAGGTCGGGCGCGATGAAGGAGTAGGCGGGCGTCGTCGCCTCGCGCCGCAGGTCGCCCCGCAGGCGCTTCAAATCGACGACGTCGCGGCGGCAGCTGGGCAGATCGGTGACCGAGCGGAAGTAGACGAAGGGGTCGTGGCGGTTGGCGTACTGGTCGCCGCGCCGCGCCGCCTGGGTGGGGTCGGCGGCGCCGAGCCGGGGATGGCGGCAGCTGCTCGGTTCGCCGGTGGCGGCCGGACTCGCCATGTCCTGCAGATAGGCGCGCCAGCTGCGGCCGTGGCGGCGCAGCTGCCCGGCGATCGTCTGCGTGCGGCGGGGGTAGACACAGCCTTCGCCGCTCACGACGCCGTCGCTGAGGAACCCGGTCACCCGCATCGGGACGTAGACGGGACAGTCGGCCGCCGTCGCCGGGTTCGGCGGCTGGCCGCTGATCAGGGCGATGTAGTTGGCCAGGCTGTGGTGGCCGATCCCGAAGTAGTTGGGCAGGAAGGCCCCTGCTCGGCGCAGCGTGCGCGCCAGGTAGGGCGCCGCCGAGCCTGGGCCGAAGGTGGTCTTCGCGTCGCGGTTCTCGAGCACGACGACGAAGAGGTGCTTGATGCGAGGCGGCTTGGCTTCACGCGCGGACGCCTGCGGGGCGAGCAGGGCGAGCAGGCAGGCGAGCACCGAGAGCGGCACGCTCAGGCCGGGCACCTGCCCGCTTCCTCGCATCCAGCGAATCTTACGGTGCAGGGGCCGCCGTGTCGGGCTGGGCGCTGGTCGCGGCGCGCTCCTCGTAGGCGCGGCGGGCGCCGTGATCGACCTCGATCATCAGCTTGTCGACCTTCATCAGCCGCCCCAGGCCCTCCCGCGCCGCCCGCGGCAGCAGCTGGGTGACCTTGAACAGGGCGGCGTTGGAGCGCGGCACGAAGACGTCGAAGCGCGGCACTTCCATCGCCTCGACGATCGCGTCGGCGACGTCCTCGGGCTCGACCGGTTTCACCCATTTCTGGCCGACGCCGCTGGTCAGCTCGGTGTTGACGACGGTCGGCATCACGCAGATCACCTCGACGCCGGAGCCGCGCAGCTCGGCCCGGACCGCCTCGCTGATCCCGACCACGGCGTGCTTGGTGCCGCTGTAGGTGGCGATCCCGGCGATTCCCGCCTTCCCCGCCTGCGAGGCGAGGTTGACGATCCAGCCGCCGCCGCGCGGGCGCAGGCGCTCGATCGCCAGCTGGGTGCCGGTGATCACGCCGCCGATGTTGATCTCGATCTGGCGCCGGACGGAGTCGGGCGACTCCTCCACGAACGGCGTCACCGGCATGATCCCGGCGTTGTTGATCAGGCCGTCGACCGGGCCGAGCTGGCGCTCGGTCTCGGCCAGGAACGCCTCGAAGGAGGCGCGGTCGGTGACGTCCAGCGGCAGCGCGACGGTGCCGCCGCCGAGCCCGGCGGCGGTCTGCTCGGCCAGCTCGAGGTCGCGGTCGCCGATCGCCACCCGGGCGCCGCTGCGCACCAGGGCGGCGGCGGTCGCCTTGCCGATGCCCCGCGCGCCGCCGGTGATCGCCACCACCTTGCCGTTCAGTGACCGCCGCTGCTTCGCCATCTCACGCTCCTTTGCTGGCGAGCCTCAGCTCGCCGGTTTGTACACGGTGACCACGGCCGCGCCGCCGAGGCCGATGTTGTGCTGGAGGCCGACCCGGGCCCCCTCGACCTGCCGCCTGCCGGCCTCGCCGCGCAGCTGCCAGGTCAGTTCCGAGCACTGCGCCAGGCCGGTGGCGCCGAGCGGGTGCCCCTTCGAGATCAGGCCGCCGGACGGGTTGACGACGACCTCGCCGCCGTAGGTCGTCGCTTCCGCCTCGACCAGCTTGTGCCCCTCGCCCTCGGCGGCGAAGCCGAGCGCTTCGTAGGTGATCAGCTCGTTGGCGCTGAAGCAGTCGTGCAGCTCGCAGACGTCGACTTCCGCGGCACCCACCTGCGCCTCCTCGTAGGCCAGCTCAGCCGCCTTCCGCGACATGTCGGCGCCGACGATCGTCATGCAGTCGGCGTCCTCGTCGAAGGTCGAGCCGAGGTCGGTGACCATCGACTGGCCGACGATCTCGATCGCCCCGTCCCAGAGGTCGTGCTCGTCGACGTAGCGCTCGGAGGCGACGATCGCGCAGGCCGAGCCATCGGAGGTCGGCGAGCACTGCAGCTTGGTCAGCGGGTCGTGGATCATCCGCGCCGCCTTGATGTCCTCCAGCGTGTACTCGTCCTGGAACTGGGCGTAGGGGTTGTTGACCGAGTGCTTGTGGTTCTTCCACCCGATCCAGGCGTAGTGGTCGGGCGTCGAGCCGTACTTCTGCATGTGATCGCGGCCGGCGTTGCCGAACATCTGCGGCGCGAACGGGGATTCCTCGGCGGCGCGGATCTCGAACATGCGCATCATGTGCTTGTCGAGGGCCGGCGTGCGGTCGGTGTACTTCATCCCGAGGCTGCCCTTCTCCATCTTCTCGAAGCCGATCGCCATCGCGCAGTGCACGAGGCCGCCCTTGACCGCCTGGCGGGCCATGAACAGCGCCGAGGAGCCGGTCGAGCAGTTGTTGTTGACGTTGATCACCGGGATCCCGGTCAGCCCCAGCTGGTAGAGCGCCCGCTGGCCGTAGGTCGAGTCGCCGTAGCAGTAGCCGGCGTAGGCCTGCTCGACGTCGGCGTAGGGAATGCCGGCATCGGCCAGCGCCTTCTCGCCCGCCTCCCTGGCCCAGTCCGGGTAGTCGCCCTCCTTGGTCCCGGGCTTCTCGAACCTGGTCATCCCGACACCGATCACAAACGTCCGCTCGCTCAAGTTCCGCTCCTGTCGCGCGCCGCCCTCCCGAGGCGGCAGTTTGGCTGGTCAGCCAAACGTTACCGGGCGACGCCCGCGCGCGGAGGGATCCGGCGCCGGGCCGGCGCGCGGCGGAGCCCTCCCCCCTCCCCCGGGTTCGGCCAGACCAGGAAGGCGAGGAAGGCGATCGCGATCCCGACCGCGGTTCCCACCACGCGCTGTCCCGCCGCCTCCCAGGCGCCCTCGCCGAGGGTGTCGACCATCAGCACCACGTAGGTGGTGATTGCCGCCGTGAACAGCGCGTACTGGACCGTGAGCAGGCCGAAGGAGAGCGCCGCGGCGACGGTCAGCAGGAGCGCGATCACGAGGTCGTCCTGGTGGAGCGTCTCCGCCAGCGCCGTCGCGATCACCAGGCCGAGCACGGTGCCGACCGCGCGCAGGACGAGCCGCTGGTCGGTCGCTTCGCGTTCGGGGCGCATCACGAAGAGGATCGTCAGCGGAATCCAGAAGCCGTGCTGTTCGAGGTCGAAGACGCGGTAGACGAGGACGCCGGCGCCGAGCGCGGCGCCGAACCGGATTCCGTGCCGGGCGGCCGGCGAGGAGAGAGTCCAGTTCTCGCGCAGCGCGGCGAGCGCCCGCCCCGTGTCCCATCCGCTCGGCCCGTCGTCGGCGGCGCGGTCGAAGAAGAGCCAGACGAGGAGCGACCAGAGCGCCTGCAGGAGGCCGCCCGCTGTCACGTAGAGCAGCGCCGCCGGCACGTCGGAGACCGGCAGGAAGAAGCCCTGGGCGACGAGCATCCCGAGCGCCACCGAGAGCCCGTAGATCGCCAGCCGCAGCGAGACCGAGAAGCAGTAGCCGGCGGCGGCGCCGAGCAGCGCCATCGCCAGCACCGCGGTGGGCGCGGTCTGACTGCTGAGGATGCCGAGCGCTCCGGCGAGCGCGATCGCCGGCGCCGCGGCCGCCTGCCAGGCCGCCCGCGGGCGCGCCGGGGCGTCGAGCCCGGGAAAGCCGGCGAGCAGGGCCCCCGTCCCGATCGCGCCCTTGGTCGGGGCGTTGAAGCCGAGCTCGAGCACCAGCGAAAGCCCGACCGGGACCGCGACCAGGAAGCCGCGGCGGATCGCCGGCCCCGGCCGCGCCGGGCCGATCGCCAGCAGCGAGGCGACCGGCAGCCGCCGGGCGAGGCCGCTGGCGTTGAACAGACCCGGTTCCCGTCGGCTGCTCGGCACGGTCGAGAGGGTAACCTCAGGGCCCGTGGTAATCGCTGCAATCAGCTCCGATCCGGCCGCCGGAGTGGGGATCTTCGCCGCCCTCGCGGCCGGCGTCGTCTCCTTCCTCTCCCCCTGCGTCCTGCCGCTCGTCCCCGGCTACCTCTCGGCGGTCACCGGGGTGGCCGCCGCCGACCTCGACGACGCCGACTGGCGGCGCGTCCTCGGCCCCAGCCTGCTCTTCGTCGCCAGCTTCTCGACGATCTTCATCCTGCTCGGCCTCGGCGCCACCGGCCTCGGCTCGTTCCTGCTCGAAAACAAACGCCAGCTGACGAAAATCGCCGGCGCCCTGATCGTCGCGATGGGCATCCTCTTCGTCGCCTCGCTCTTCGTCACCCGGCTGAATCGCGAGTGGCACGTCGACGCCCTCCTCTCGCGGGCCGGCAAGGGCGGCCCGATCGTCGCCGGCGCCGCCTTCGCGATCGCCTGGAGCCCGTGCATCGGGCCGACCCTGGGCGCGATCCTCGGCGCTGCCGCGGCCTCCGGCTCGGCCGGGCACGGGGCCTTCCTCCTCGCCGTCTACTCGGCCGGCCTGGCGATCCCCTTCCTGCTCACCGCGCTCGCCTTCTCGCGGATGACGACCGCCTTCAGCGTCGTCAAGCGCCATTACCAGCTGGTGATCGCGGTCGGCGGCGTGATCCTGATCGCGATGGGCGTGCTGATGCTGACCGGCGAATTCACCCAGCTGAACAGCGAAGCACAGAACTGGTTCTGAGCGGCGCTCGCGCCGACGCGTTTCGGCGTCCTCGGTCGCTTGGGTGTGGAGCACACGGCGCTCCCTGCGTCCTGGAACCGCTTGGCGCGAGCGCCGCTCAGGAGGTTTGTCAGTTCTGGGCCGGGGTGACGGTCTCGAGCTCTTTGCCGACGGCCTCGGTGATCTCGAGGCCGTCGTCCTCGAGGTCGCGGGAGCAGACGATGCGGAAGCGGCCGGTGCCGATCGCGCCGTCGGGGACCACCGGGAGGCCGCGGATCTGCTCCCAGCCGAGGCGCTCGACCTCGAACGGGTTCATCCGCACCTCGGCCGCCGGGAACGGGCAGTTGGCGTTGTGCTGGTCGATCGCCTTGGAGATCGCCTCGAGGTTCTTCGCCTCCGCTGAAGCCACGCGACCAGGTTAGAGCGTTCCGCCGCTCAGGTAGGCCTGGCCGACCGTGCCGCCGAGCGCCAGCAGCCGCAGCCCCTGCGGCCCGGCGATCACCTTGCGGGTCACCTCCGGCGGGACCTTGGCGACGTGGTCGGGGTCGAGCGGGTACTCCTCCCCGTCGGCGATCAGCGTGCCCGAACCGCGCAGAGCCACGTAGACCTCTTCCTGGCCGAGCTGCTGCGGCCGCTTGGCGAACATCTCACCGCCCCTGCCCTCGGCCGAGTGGTCGTGCTCTGGGTAGGCATCGGCATTCGGCTCCATCTCAACGATCGAGATCCCGAAGGCGCCGACGTCGAGGTCGGCGGCGACCCGGTGCAGCTGGATCCCGGGCAGGACGCCGCCGATCGCGTCGATCTTCTCGACCTTCCTGTGGACCACCGCGGCCATCGACGCAAAGGTTAGCCCAGGGTCCGCCGTCCCTGCCGGTGCCTGGGGCGACATCGGCTCGCGACCGCTTGGCCGTGGCCTCCAAGCGGCGCTGACCGGATCGGCCCGTATCGTCGATCCCATGTCGAGCATCGAGAAGTGGCAGCGCGTCGTCGCCCACCTCGACATGGACGCCTTCTACGCCTCGGTCGAGTTGCTGAGGCGGCCCGAGCTGAAGGGCAGGCCGGTCGTGGTCGCCGGCTCGGGACCGCGGGCCGTGGTGACGACGGCGAGCTATGAGGCGCGGCGGCTGGCGGGCATCCACTCGGCGATGCCGGCGGCGACGGCGCGGCGGCGGCTGCCGGACGCGATCTTCATCCAGCCCGACTTCCCCGCCTACCGCGAGGCCTCGGCGCGGGTGATGGACGTGCTGAGGCGCAATGCCGAGGTGGTCGAGGTGGTCGGGCTCGACGAGGCCTACCTCGACCTCAGCGGCATCTACTCGCCGAAGGCGACGATGCGGCGGATCGCCGCCCAGATCCGCGAGCAGACCGGGCTGACCTGCTCGGTCGGGATCTCCGAGAGCCGGCTGCTGGCGAAGGTGACCAGCGAGCTGGGCAAGCCCGCCGGCCTCGTCGTGCTCTCGCGTGAGGAGGCGCTGCGGCGCTTCGCCTTCGACTCCCCCAGCCTGATCCCGGGGATCGGACCGAAAACCGTGGCACGGCTCGAGCGGATGGGCATCGCCACCATCGCCGACCTCTGGCGGCCCGAGCGCGAGGAGCTGGAAGCCGCCTTCGGGCCGCGCTCCGGGGCCTGGCTGCACGCCCGCGGCCGCCTGCTCGACGAGACGCCGGTCAAGGTCGCCCGCGAGACCAAATCGCAGTCGACCGAGATCACCTTCGACACCGATGTCGCCGACCGGGCGGCGCTCGAGCGCCACCTGACCGAGCTCGGCGAGGAGCTCTGCCGCCGGCTGGCCAAACGCGGGCTCGCCGGCCGCTCGATCGGGATCAAGGTGCGCCTCGACGACTGGACCAACGTCACCCGCTCGCATTCGGTCGAGGAGCCGACCAACGACCCGGCGGTCGTCGTGCCGCTGGCGCTCGAGCTGCTGCGGGCCTACAGCCCGCCGCGCCCGGTGCGCCTGCTCGGCGTCCGGGTCGCCTCCTTCGCCGGCGAGACCGACGCCGGCGAGGGCGAGGAGGCGACGCAAATGCGGCTCACCCTGCCGGCCTGAGCCGCGGCCCCCCGTTCGCGCCGGGCGCGACGGGGAGCCGCGGGGCTCGCCTCAGTGGTCGGCGAGCAGCGTGTCGACGCCGGGGAAGCCGAGGCGGTTGCGGGTCGCCTCGGTCAGGTCGTAGTCGCGGCCGGCGACGTAGGGGCCGCGGTCGATCACCGGCACCCGGATCGAGCGCCCGTGGTAGCGCAGGGTGACCATCGTCCCGCAGGGCAGCGTCTTGTTGGCGACGCCGAGCGTGCTCGGCGTCAGCGTGCCGCCGCAGGCGACCCCGTTCCCGTACAGGCCGGGCCCGTAGTAGGAGGCGCCCGCGTAGCGGAAGCTGGTCAGCCGCCGCGCCTTGCTCGAACCCGGGTGCGCGTGCCGGGTGTGGACGCCGTAGGCACGGACCCGGTAGGCGCCGATGCCGCGCGGCTTCCAGCGCACCGAGAAGCGGCCGTCGGCGCGGCTGGTGGTCGTGACGACGCCGCGGTCGGCGCCGCGGAAGACCAGCTTGATGCGGCGATGGCCCCCCGGTCGCACCCGGCCGCGGACGGCGACGCCGTTGCCGGCGAGCACGGTGTGCCCGGAGAGATGGAGCGAGACGTGGGTCTTGACCCGCTTCGGGGGGTGGTGATGGTGGGCCTGCGGGGCGGCCGTGGCGGCGCCCGTGACCGCGACAGTCAGCGCGGCGGCGGCCGCCACTGCTGGCAGGAGGTATCGCATTGCGTTCAACTCGCTTTCTGACTGCCTACGGGGTTAGCTGACGGGCTCGCGGGCGCCGCGGCGGCGGTCGCGCGCTACGGGCGGCGTGCCGCCCGATTCGCCCCGGCCGCGACGCGGGGGTGCGTCGCGGCAAGTGGGTCCCCCGATCCCCGCCGCGTGGCGCGGGGGGATTCGGCAGATGGGTTCTCGTTTAGGAGTGGAACACGCTAGGGAGCCGGAAGCTGCTCGAATGTGAGCGAACGCACATAATTGAAACTCTGCACGAACCCGTGCGAAGATGGCCCCGTGGCTGCGGACAGGCTCAGCGGGCTCGACGCGTCCTTCCTCCACCTGGAGCGGGCCGGCGCCCACATGCACGTCGCCTCGACCAGCATCTTCGAGGGCCCGGCGCCCAGTCACGAGGAATTCCGCGCTCATATCGCCGGCCGGCTGCACCTCGTGCCCCGCTTCCGCCAGAAGCTGCGCTTCGTCCCGCTCGACCAGGGCCGGCCGGTCTGGGTCGACGATCCCCACCTGAATCTCGACTACCACGTCCGCCAGACCGCGCTGCCGGCCCCCGGCTCCGACGAGCAGCTCCGCAACCTGGCGGCGCGGATCTTCTCCCAGCAGCTCGACCGCTCCAAGCCGCTCTGGGAGCTGTGGCTGGTCGAGGGCCTCGAAGGCGGCCGCTTCGCGATCATCGGCAAGAGCCACCACGCCCTGGTCGACGGCGTCTCCGGCGTCGACATCACGACCGTCCTCTTCGACCTCGACCGCGAGCCGCAGGGGTCCCCCGCGGCGGTGCCGCCCTGGCTGGCTCGGCCCGAACCGACCGATCTGCAGCTGCTGGGCGAGGCCTGGCGCGAGCGGCTGACCAGCCCGCGGGAGATCGCCCGCGGCGTCCGCGCGATCTTCCGCGGCCCGCGCAAGCTGCTGGGTGAGATCGGCGCCACCTCGAAGATGGTCGGCGCCGGCATCTCTGCCCCCAGCACCGTCTTCAACGTCGAGATCGGCCCTCACCGGCGCTTCGCGATGACCCAAACCGACCTCGCCGGGCTCAAGCGCGTCAAGGATGCCCACGGCGGCACCGTCAACGACGTCATCCTCTCGATCGTCGCCGGCGGGCTCGGCCGCTACCTGCGCGCCCGCGGCCACGCGACCGCGGGGCTCGAGTTGCGCGCGATGGTGCCGGTCAGCGTCCGCGCACCCGACGAGCACGGCGCGCTCGGCAACCGGATCACGGCGATGATGGCGCCGCTGCCGGTCTGGTGCGAGGACCCCGTCGAGCGACTGCGGATCACGACCGAGTCGATGGGCGACCTGAAGGCGTCCGGGCAGGCGGTCGGGGCCGAGATCCTGACCAGGCTGACCGACTTCGCGCCGACCACGATCGCCAGCCAGGCGGCCCGCCTGCAGCCGGCGCAGCGCTTCTTCAACCTGGTCGTCACCAACGTGCCGGGGCCGCAGTTCCCGCTCTACGTGCTGGGCCGCAAGATGGAGTCGATCTTCCCGATGGTCCCCCTCGCTCGCCGCCAGGCCCTCTGCGTCGGGATCATGTCCTACAACGGACAGGTCAACTTCGGCCTGATCGGCGACTACGACGCGATGGCCGACCTCGAGAGCTTCGCGCTCGACCTCGAGGCGGCGACCGAGGAGACCGTCGCCACCGCCCCCGCGCCCCGCCCGGCAAAGGCCGCCTCGGCCAACGGCGCGGCCGCCACCGCGCCCTAGCCGGCCACGCTCGCACAGAGTCCGCGCGGGGCCGCGAGCGCGGGCCGTCAGCGGCCTATCGCGCGATGTGCCCGGAGATCTCGAACGGCAGGCGGTCGGTCAGGTAGCGCCAGTCGAGGCGGCGGGCGTTGAAGCCGTTGGCGCGCCCGTCGGCGTTGACGACGACCGCCGTGATCCGGTTGAAGCGCGCCGGGTCGGGGAGCCGCACCGTCATCCCGCCGCCGTTGCGGTGGAAGGCGAGGCGGCGCACCACCTGGCCCTGCCTGGCGCCGCCGACGCGGCCGACCAGGGCGAGCCCGGTCTCGACCCCGAGCGGGGCGCTGAGGTGGACGACCACCGCCCGGCCGGCCTGCGGCTGGATCCGCAGCAGGGTGAAGGTCGTGTGGTTGAGGAAGCGGGTGAGGCGCTGGCCCCCGAGCGGCAGCTTGCCCTGCCGCGGCATGTCGGGGAAGAGACGGCTCTCGCGGAAGCCCTCCCCGGTCCGCCACTCGGGCACATCGGCGGCGAAGCGGGCGAAGTCGCGGCTGAAGTCGGAGGGGCCCGCGGCGCGGATCGAGTGTTCGTAGGCGTTGACCGAGAAGCCCCCCGGCTTGGAGCGCAGCGCCCCGGCCCAGGCCTTGCGCACGATCGAGGCGCCGTAGTGGTGGGCGAGCCACTGGTTCCAGACCGCCGAGCCGTACTCCTTGATCGAGCTGGTGGTCAGCGGCGTGTCCCAGCGGTGGACCCAGCGCCCGACGTAGCGCAGGTAGTCGTCGATGTGGTTGTAGACCTGGTCCTCCATCCAGGTCGCGGTGGACTCGGCGAACCATGGATCCTGGAAGGCGTCGTAGTTGAACTGGAGGATGTGGTTGTACTCGTGCGCGAGCGTCACCTCGAGGTCGTGCATCTGGGTGGTGTGGGGGAACTCGAAGGGGCTGTAATCGTTGTCCAGCACGAGGTAGCCGTGCAGGCGGCGCGGCAGCCGGTGCGCCTTGCTCGCCTGGCCGGCGTCGGGGGCGGCGTAGCCGAACAGTTCCCCGCCGATCTGGGAGAGGTAGATGTCGGTCTTGCCGTTGCCGCCGCCCTTGTGGCCGTCGCTCTTCGGCTCGCGCCAGCCGAGCTTGTCGTTCTCGATCGCATGCACGTGTTCGGCGACGCGCAGCACCCGTTCGACGTAGTCGGGGACGCCGTCGCCGTTGCTGTCCTTGAGGCTCGGCGCGTCGAGGCCGACCGCGACCCAGTGCACGCAGAAGTTCGCGTCGCAGGCGGGCGACTGCGGCGCCTCGGGGACCGAATAGGCATTGCGGTTGGGATCGGGGTTGTCGGTGGGCCGGCCGCGGCTTTCGGTCGGCCGCGGCTTCGGCGCGATGAAGGGCTTCTGCGCGTTGGAGGCAAGCGGCGACACCCGCGCCGGTCCGACCCCCGGGGCGGCCTGGGCGCCAGCCGGAAGCGCGGCGAGGGCCAGCGCCGCCGCCGTCGCGAGGCCGGCCAGGTGGCGACGGCGAACGGACATCCGCGGGACCCTATCGAGGGCGGATAAATTCCCGCTATATGCGGGTAGGGTGAGGCCGAGGCAAGGCGGCGACGATACTGCGCCGATCCGCCGCCCCTCCCCCACCCGATGCGCGTAGCCCTCGCCCAGATCGATCCCACCGTCGGCGACCTCGACGGCAACGCGGCCAAGATCGCCGCCTGGATCGGCGACGCCAGGGCGGCGGGCGCCGAACTGGTCATCTTCCCCGAGCTCTGCCTCCCGGGCTACCCGGCCGAGGACCTCTACCTGAAGCGCCACTTCGCCGCCGCCAACCGGAGGGTGCTCGAGGAGCTGGCCGCCGGCGTGTCCGGGATCGCCGCGCTCGTCGGCTTCGCCGAGCCGGTCGCCGAGCCGGCCGACTTCCGCCTGGCCCACAACTCGGTCGCCCTGCTCGCCGACGGCGCCATCGAGGCGGTCTACCGCAAGAACCGGCTCCCCAACTACGCCGTCTTCGACGAGCAGCGCTACTTCGTCGCGGGGGAGGAGGCGTGCACCGTCGCCGTCGCCGGGACCGAGGTCGGGCTGACGATCTGCGAGGACTGCTGGGCGCCCGGCGGGCCGGCCCAGCGCGAGGCCGACAGTGGCGCCCGCCTGATCGCCAACCCGTCCGGCTCCCCGTACCATCGCGGCAAGGGCCACGAGCGGCAGGCGATGTTCGGCGAGCGGGCCCGCGAATACGGCGCCCACCTCGCCTTCTGCAACCTGGTCGGCGGCCAGGACGAGCTCGTCTTCGACGGCCAGAGCCTGCTGCTCGCGCCCGACGGCACGGTCCTCGCGCGCGCCGCGCAGTTCGAGGAGGAGCTGCTGGTCGGCGACGTCCCCGACGGCTCCGGGCCGCTCGCCGAGCCGCTCGCCGACATCGACGAGGTCTACGCGGCGCTGACCCTCGGCCTGCGCGACTACGTCGCCAAGAACGGCTTCCGGCACGTCGGCCTGGCCCTCTCCGGCGGCATCGATTCCGCCCTGGTGGCGATGCTCGCGGCCGACGCGGTCGGTCCCGGGCGGGTCAGCTGCGTGGTGATGCCGTCGCCGCATTCCAGCGATGAAACCCAGGAGGACGCCAGAAATATCGCTCGCAACCTCGGCTGCGAGCTGCTCGAGGTCGGCATCGGGCCGCTGATGGCCTCCTACGAGACGGCGCTCGCCGGCTATCTGGAGGAGGAAGAGGCGGCCGTGCCGCGTGATCCCACGCGCCCCTCCGAGCCGAACCTGACCGCTGAGAACATCCAGGCGCGGATCCGCGGCAACCTGATGATGGCGCTCTCCAACCGCCACGGCTGGCTCGTGCTCACGACCGGCAACAAGAGCGAGATGTCGGTCGGCTACGCCACCCTCTACGGCGACATGGCCGGCGGCTTCGCGGTGATCAAGGACGTGCCCAAGCTGCTCGTCTACGAGCTGGTCCGCCGCCGCAACGAGGTCGCCGGGCGCGAGCTGGTCCCGGCCAGCGTGATCGAGCGGCCGCCGTCGGCCGAGCTGCGGCCCGACCAGCGCGACGAGGACTCGCTGCCGCCCTACGAGGTGCTCGACCGGATCCTCGAGGCCTACGTCGAGCGCGACGAGGGCCGCGAGGAGATGATCGCGGCCGGGATGCCGGGCGAGGTGGTCGACGAGGTGATCCGCATGGTCGACCGCGCCGAGTACAAGCGGCGCCAGGCCGCGCCCGGGATCCGGATCACGCCGAAGGCGTTCGGCAAGGACCGCCGGCTGCCGATCACCAACCGCTTCGGCGGCTAGCGTCGGTCCGCGCCTTCGGATAGGTTCCCCAGACCGCTCGTCCCCGTCTGGAGGTTCTCGCCATGCACCTCGCGTCGCTCGCCCGTGCTCACCGGGCCCCGCTCCTCGCGGCTGCCCTCGTCCTCATCGTCGCGGCCTTCGCCGGCTCGGCGACGGCGCTCGCCGCGGCGCCGCAGCTGCAGGTGGACCCCGCCAGCGGCGCCGCCCTACCCACGGCCGGCGGCAAGGTCGAGCTGAACCTGCTCTGCGCCGGCGGCGGCGGGCAGGACTGCCGCGGCCGGGTCGAGCTCAGCGGGCGCGGCAGCGCGAGCGGGCTGGGAGAGGTCCTCGCCCGTGACACGGTGCCCGTGCGGACCGGCGACACGGCCGACCCGCGCCTCGCGCTCGACGCCGCGGCCCGCGACTTTCTGCGCGAGACCGGGCCGCTGCCGGTGACGATCTCCATCTCCCGGCCCGACGGCTCAACCGATTCGCGCCGCGGCGCGATCGTCGCGATGACGCCGGTCCCGGTCGGGGCGCCGACCGTCAGCCGCGGCGGCGCCAGGATCAGCGCCGTCGCCGGCGACAACACCCTCACCTACACCTGGTCGAAGAAGCTGCGGGCGGGCACGGCCGCGGTGATGGGCGATTTCCGCTGCCCGGCGAGCCATCCCTTCGTCGCCCGCGGGGGCGGCATCTGGTACGGGTATGCGGGCGACGTCAAGCTCACCGCGAGCGAGGACGTCGGCTACGCGGCCTTCACCGACGTCGCCGTCAAGCCGTTCTGGAGCCAGGATGCCTTTGCCGGGATGCGGGTCTGGACGATGACCGGCTGGTATGAGGGCGGGTTGTTCAGAAACAGCATCTGGGCGCCCCCGTTCAAGGAGGGCAGCTTCCGTCTCAGCATCACCTGCAGCAGCCGGCCGATCGGTACCGGCTTGGACGACTCGCCCGCCGACCTGGTCCAGGAACCGTACAGAGGGATCACTCCGAGCATCACCACGTTCATGCCGTGGGTGCGCTCGAGCAGGAGCACCTGAGCGTCAGCCGCCGTCGGGGCGGGGGCGAACGGCCATCGTCATCGTCGCCGTGGCGCAGAGGCGCTCCTCGGCGTCGAGCACGTCGGCGGTCCAGATCCAGGTGGTGCGGCCGCGGTGGCGGGCGCGGGCCCGGGCTTCGGCGTGCCGGTCGCTGACCGGGCGCAGGAAGCTGACGTTGATCGACTGGCCGACGCAGATCCGGCCCTCCTCCCAGACCGCGACCGCCGTCGCCAGCGAGCAGAGGCCCTCGACCAGGCCCGAGTAGACGCCGCCGTGCATGATCCCGAACGGCTGCGCGAGCTGCTCGCGCATCGGCACCCGGGCGCGGGTGTCGTCGGGATCGATGCTGAGCAGCTCGACGCCGAGCATTTCGTCGAACGGCGAGCGCATCGAGGCGAACGGGGGCGGCAGCAGTGGACGGTCGCTCATGCGCGCACCCTAGCGCCACGCTCCTCATGACCTTTTTCGCCCTGTGGGCGAAAAAGGTCATGAGGAGGGCAGGTTAAGGGTTGGCTAGCCGTTGGGCCCGCGGTTCCTTCCGGGGCGTGGGCGGCGTAGGGTTGCGGCTGGCTATGGGGCTGAGCGACGACCAGAGGGCGATGCTGCGCATGGTCGCCCAACGGGGCGAGCAGGGCTATGAGGACATCGCCGCGCTGATGGGGCTGAGCGTCGAGGAGGTGCGGACCCGGGTGGCGGCGGCGCTGGCCGAGCTCGACGCCGAAGGCGCGCTGGCTTCCGGCGAAGCCGCCGGCGCGCCTCGGCCCGAGCTGGCGGCCGAGCCGGCGCCTGAGGCACCTGCGGCGGCCCCGCCGCCTCCCCCCTCCGCCCCGTCCCCGCCGCCGCCGTCCTCGCCGAAACAGCCCGCCGGCGCGCCGCGGATCAAGCTCTCGGGCACCGGCATGCGGGCGGCGATCGGCGCCGCGGTGGCGATCATCGCTCTCGTCGCGGTGATCCTGATCGTTACCGGCGGCGACGGCGGCGAAGGATCGGAACCGGCGGGGACAGGCGCCGAAACCACCGCCGCCAGCGAAACCGCGGCGGCCAGCGAAGGCGGCGGCGGGCAGAGCGGCGGCGGCGAAGAACCGGGCGCCGGGGGGGCCGCCAAACAGCTGACGAAAGCGAAGCTGACCGCGGTCGACGGCAGCGCCGCCGAAGGCGTCGCGATCTTCGGCCGGGTGAAGAAGTCGCTGGCGCTGGAGCTTGCGGTCAAGGGGCTGCAGCCGA
Organism: Solirubrobacterales bacterium; assembly: GCA_046330305.1. Lineage (GTDB taxonomy): Bacteria > Actinomycetota > Thermoleophilia > Solirubrobacterales > 70-9 > VAYN01. Next base: position 17,980 of record JAXLTA010000016.1, read on the forward strand.
CCGGCAGCAAGGAGGCCTACACGGTCTGGCTCTCGAAGAGCAGGCAGAAGATGCTGCCGCTGGCCTCGACCAGGGCGCCGAAGGGAACGATCGGCGCCAAGTTCGAAGTCCCGGTCGAAGTTCTCGCCTACCTCGCCGACGAAACCTTCACCGACCTGGTGGTCACCCGCACCGACGATGCTCAGCTGACCGCCGCGCTGAAGGCGGCGGCGCAGCAGAAGACGACGCCCGAATACACCGGGACCGAAGTCCTGCGCGGCGAAGTCACCGGCCCGATCGTCGGCGCCCAGTTCCGCCTCGAAGAACTGGAAAAGGAAGAACAGGAAGAAAAGTAGCCCGCGGCTGATCTGAAAAGCGCGTCCCCAAGGCTGTTCCGGTTGATCTGAGCAAGCAGGCCAAGGACGCAGGGAGCGCCGTGTGCACCGCACACAAGCGACCGAGGACGCCGGCCCGCGCCGCTCAGATCAACCGGGAATCAGCTTGCCGGGGTTCATGATGCCGGCCGGGTCGAGCTGCTGCTTGACCGCGCGCAGGACCTCGACGCCGATCTCGCCGACCTCGTCGCGCATGTAGGGCAGGTGGTCGCGGCCGACGGCGTGGTGGTGGGTGATCGTCGCCCCGCAGCCGACGATCGCCTCGCAGGCGGCCCGCTTGACGGCGCGCCACTGCTCGACCTCGGCCCCGCGGCGGGCGCGGGCGACGAAGGTGAAGTAGAGCGAGGCGCCGTCGGCGTAGGCGTGGGAGAGGTGGCACCAGACCAGCCCCGGCGTACCTTGGCCGGCCAGCGAGCTCTCGATCGCGGCGCCGACCGCCGCCTTCAGCTCGCCGAGCCGCGCCCAGGTGTGGGAGGTCTCCAGCGTCTCCACCATCGCCCCCTTCTCCATCAGGAGGTCGCGCAGGTAGGGCCCCCGGTAGCGGCCGTGCTCCCAGGCACGGCCCGCCGCCTGGCCGAGGTAGGCGGCGCCGCCGGCGCGGAGCGCCCGCACCGCGAGGGCGCGGCGGCGCGCCACCGACTCCTCATCCCCCTCGAGGCCGACGACCATCAGCGCCCCGCCGCGGCGCCGTCGCAGGCCGAGATAGGCGTCGAAGGCGCGTCCGGCGCCGCCCCGCGGACCCGAGAGCGCCAGCGAGCCCCTGGTCTCCTCCTCGTCGGAGACGCGCAGCACGTCGGGCAGCCCCGGCCCCTGGGCGAGCGCGCGGACGATCTCCGCCGCCGCCTCGAAGCTCTCGGCGATCCACGTCTCGTAGCGGCGCAGCGCCGGAGCAGGACGCACGCGCACGGTGACGTCGGGGATCACGCCGAGGACGCCCTCCGAGCCGACCACCAGCTCGCGCAGGGCCGGCCCAGCGGCCGTATGCGGCGTCTGCAGCGTCTCGACGTCCCCCGCGGGGGCCTGCAACCGCACCGAGGTGACGAGGGCGTCAAAGCGCCCGTAGCCGCTCGAGGCCTGCCCCGCCGAGCGGGTCGCGGCGAAGCCGCCGATCGTCGCGTACTCGAAGGACTGGGGGAAGTGGCCGAGGGTGAGGCCCTCGGCGCCGAGCGCCGCCTCGGCCTCCGGGCCGCGCAGACCGGCGCCGAGCCGGGCGGTCAGCGAGCGGCGGTCGACGCTCACCTCGCGAAAGGCGGTGAGGTCGAGGCTGACCAGGCGCTCGTGGCCGCCGGGCAGGGGCTCGACGCCGCCGACCACGCTGGTGCCGCCGCCGAACGGCACCACGGCGACCCCGCCGCGGGCGCAGGCGTCGAGCAGCTCCCGCAGCGCTGCCGCGTCGGCCGGCACCACGACGGCGTCCGGCGCCGCTTCGAGGGCGCCCTGGTGCAGCCGCGCCAGGTCGACGTAGCCGCTGCCGCAGGCGTGGCGCAGCCGATCCTCGGCGCCGGCGAAGACGTTGTCCTCTCCCACGGCGGCCACGACCGCGGGCGGCAGCGGCCGCGCCGGCGGCAGCTCGAACTCCTCCAACGTTCGGGCCAGCGGCCAGGGCTCGAGCTCGCCGAGCCGCTCGCGCAGCACGCCGAGCGCGGCCTGGTCGAGGCTCGGCTCGACCGCGGGGTCCCCCCACCCCCACCACTTCGCATCGCGCCGCGGCTCAGCCATGGGTCCGGGTCGAGTTTGTCACCCTCCGGCCGGCGAGGTCGACCCTCACGTCAGCGCCCCCTCCAAGCCGTCGAGTGCTTCGTCGAGGATCTCGCGCTGGGCGCGGCGCATCATCGGCGCCCCGATCCGCGACATCCCCCGCAGCGCCTGGTCGTAGCTGAGGCTGACCTCGGTCGCGGCCGCCCGCGGGCGCAGGCCGACCTCGACCACCGAGCTGCGCAGGTGCTTGGCGAACGGCGTCCCCGCCAGCTCCTGCTCCCAGACGTAGCGCTCGTTCTCGGCCGCGCTGAGGCAGTGGTAGTCGGCCCGCACGCCCCGCCCCTCGCTCGTCTCCAGCACCTTCGTCCACTGGCTGCGGCGCCCCCCGGGCTTGCGATCGACGTTCTCGACCCGGCTCACCCGCGGCCACCAGCGCGGCAGGCTGTAGGGGTCGGAGACGAGCTCCCAGACCTGCTCGACCGGCGCCGCGACGGTCCGGCTGCGGGTGACCCGGGACACCTGCCCGGGCTCAGTCGCCCGCCAGCCTTCGCAGGTCGCGTACGAGCAGCAGGTGCTTGAGGTGGCTGACGGTGGCCGCCAGGCTTTCGAGGCTCTGCAGGGCCTCCTTGCGGCGCTCGGGGTTGCGCGAGCGCAGCGAGGGGCCGAGCAGCGCTTCCAGCAGCTGCGCCTCGCGGTCGGCGGAGGAGCGGAAGACGCGCAGGTTGCGGGCGCCGACGCCGACCCGCGAGAGCTCGTTGGCGGCGCGGACGATCTCGCGGTCGGTCTCGTCGTAGACGATCTTGCCGTCGCGTTTCTCCGGCTGGACGATGCCGAAGTTCTCCAGCTCGGCGATCAGCTCCTCGCGGGCGCCGGTCTCCTCGACGACGTCGTCGAGGGTGAGGAAGGCGCGCGAGGTGTCGACCAGGATCGCGCGCCGCACGGCGCCGGCCGCCGGCTTGCGCTCGCCGCCATCGCCCAGCACCAGGTCGCCGCCCGCCGCCAGCTCCTGGCGGATCACGCGCAGCGGCAGGAACTCGTCGCGCTGCAGGCGCAGGATCGTGCGCAGCCGCTCGACGTCGGACTGGCTGTAGAGGCGGTAGCCGCCCGAGGTGCGGCGCGGGCTGAGCAGCTTCTGGTCCTCGAGGTAGCGGATCTTCGAGATCGAGACGTCGTCGAACTCGTTCTGCAGGATCTTGCAGACGGCGCCGATCGTCAGCGCCTTGCGCGGTCGGCTCGCCGATTCCGGCCGGCGCGCCGGGCTTTCGGAGACGGCCATCGCTCAGCGCTCCAGGTAGGAGAGCTTGTACTTGCCGACCTGGATCTCGTCGCCGTCGGCCAGCCGGTGGGACTCGATCCGGCGCCGGTTGACGTAGGTGCCGTTGAGCGAGCCGAGGTCGTCGATGTAGAGGCCGTCGCGACGGCGGACCAGCAGCGCGTGGTTGCGCGAGACCGTGACGTCGTCGAGGAAGACCCCGGCGTCGGGGCTGCGCCCGATCGAGACCCGGTCCTCGCCGATGCTGAAGCTCTCGCCAGCGCGGCCGCCGCCGGCCCGGATCACCAGCGCCGCGCCGGCTTCCTCGACGACCTCGTCGATGTCGACCGGCATCATCTCGCCGGTCTCGTCGACCCGGTAGGTCATCGTCGTCGGCTCGTCACCGGACTCCGCCGGGCCGCCCAGGTAGGCGCCGCATTTCTGGCAGTAGCTCGCCCCCTCGGGATTGGCGAAGCCGCACTCTGGGCAGTGGACCGTCATCGCCTCGGCTCAGGCGGCGCTCGGGCCCTCGCCGGCCTTGGCCTTGCCGGCGAGGATCTCGGTCAGCTGCTGGACGTCGTCGCCGGAGATCAGCGCCTCGCCGCCCTCGCGCTTCTGGCGCAGGCGGTTGACGAGCTCGGCGCGCAGGATGTCGATCTTGCCGTGCAGGACGCGGCGCTTGTAGGAGATCTCGTTCTCCTCCGCCATCAGGTTGTCGATCAGGTCCTTGAGATCCTTGTCGGTGAGGGACCCGAGATCGGGAAAGGTGTCCTCCATGGCTGCTCCTGACTGAGAAGAGGGGGCCCGCGGGCGCCTCCGTTTGCGCGAGGGCCGAGTATAGATCCCCCCAGGCCCAAGGTTCAACTCCAGGTTGAAGGTTGGACCGAGGCTGGGCCTCAGCTTGCAGGACCGGCGCCGCCACCGGCGGCGGCCGCCTGCGCGGCGCGGACCGCGCGCAGCCCGGTGCGGGCATAGAGCACGCTGGCGAGGATCGCCATCGCCAGGCCCCAGATCAGCAGCGCGGTCGCCACCCAGCCGGGCGCCAGCAGGGCGAGGAAGATGCCGCCCATGATCGGGAAGACCGAGATCCGGCCGGGCCAGTTGACCTCGATGTCGACCCCGTGGCGCAGGCCGTAGGAGCCGAGGCAGAGCATGAACAGCTCGCGCGCGGCAAGCAGCGCCAGCGCCCAGCGGGGCAGCAGCTCGAAGCTCCAGCAGACGACGGCGCCGGCGAGGATCGTGAGCCGGTCGATGATCGGGTCCAGCAGGGTCCCCAGCCGGCTGTACTGGCCGGTGGCGCGGGCGAGGAAGCCGTCGAGGTAGTCGCCGGCGGCGATCGCCCAGTAGATCAGGGCCGAGGGGAGCGAGGTGCCGTCCTCGGTCGAGTAGGCGAGGACGAGGAAGACCGGCAGCAACGCCAGGCGCACGTAGCCGACCATGTTGGGGACCGTCCAGGGGTGCAGCGGCGCCCCCTTGCGGGTCTCGCTCGGCAGCGGCGAGCTGCGGTCGAGGCCGAAGCGGCGGCGGAGGCGACCACGGCCGAATGGGGCCGTGCCGGCCATCTCAGCCCGCCGTCTCCAGCCCGGCCAGGATCTGCCCGGCGCGCACCGCGGCTTCGGCCAGCGGCAGCCGGTCCTCCGCGCCGGACCCGCGCTCGCTCGACTCGACCACACCGTCGGCGAGGCCGCGGCGACCGGCGACCAGGCGCAGCGGGCACCCCAGTAGCTCGGCGTCCGTCAGCTTCTGCCCCGGCCCGGCGTCGCGGTCGTCATAGAGGGTCTCCAGCCCGGCGCCGAGCAGCTGCTCGTAGAGCTCGTCGGCGGCTTCGCGCTCGGGCTCGCCGGCCTTGGCGAGCGAGACCAGGTGCACCGCCCAGGGAGCGATCGACGGCGGCCAGACGATCCCACGCTCGTCGGCGCGCTGCTCGATCGCGGCGGCGACGATCCGCGCCGGGCCGATCCCGTAGCAGCCCATCACGATCGCCTGCTCGGTCCCGCTCTCGTCGAGGTAGGTGGCGCCGAGCGGCGCCGAGTAACGCGTGCCGAGCTTGAAGATGTTGCCGACCTCGATCGCCGGCTCGATCGCGATCGTGCCGCCGCCAGGGGCGCTGTCGCCGGCCTCGACGTTGCGCACGTCGAGCTCCTCGAACTGGAAATCGCGCCCGGGCCGCACGCCGCGCAGGTGGAGGTCGGGCTGGTTGGCGCCGACGACGTAGGAGTCGCCGTCGATCGCCGCGTCCTTGACGACCGGGACCTGCGCCCCGACCGGGCCCAGGAACCCGGCCGGGCCGAGCTCGGCGGCGATCTCCTCGACCGTGGCCTGGCGGAAGGGGGCGCCGAGCCCGTTCTGCAGCTTGACCTCGTTGAGGCGGTGGTCGCCGCGCAGCAGGACGAGGACCAGGCCGCGGCCCTCGACGACGACCGGCATCGCCTTCAGCAGCGCTCCGGCCGGCAGCCCGAGCCGGGTCGCGACCGCCTCGATCGTGCGGTCGCCAGGCGTCTGCACCGGCTCCGGCGCGGCCGCGGGCGGCGGCAGCTCGACCGGCTTGGCGACGGCGCTCGCGACCTCGACGTTGGCGGCGTAGCCGGGGGCGATCGCGACCTCGTTCTCGCCGGCCGGACAGGGCGCCATGTACTCGTCGGCGCCGGAGCCGCCCATCATCCCGACGTCGGACTCGACCCGGTACCAGCGCAGGCCGCAGCGGTCGAAGATCCGCGCGTAGGCGCTGGCCTGCAGCTCGTAGGAGCGCTCCAGGCCCTCCTCGTCGCGGTCGAAGGAGTAGGCGTCCTTCATCTTGAACTCGCGGGTGCGGAGCACCCCGGCGCGCGGCCGCGGCTCGTCCCGCTCCTTGGTCTGGATGTGGTAGAGCATCAGCGGCAGGTCGCGGTAGGAGCGCACCTCGCGGGCGACGTGGTAGGTGAGGCTCTCCTCGCTGGTCATCGCCAGCACCATCGGCGAGCCCTTGCGGTCCTCGAGCTTGAACAGCTCCTCGATCGCGTAGCGGCCGGTCTCTTTCCAGAGCTCGGCCGGCTGCATCACCGGCATCGAGATCTCCTGGCAGCCGATCGCGTCCATCTCCTCGCGCAGCACGGCCTCGACCTTGGACATCACCCGCCAGCCCGCCGGCAGGTAGGTCCACAGCCCCGCCCCCAGCTGGCGGATCAGCCCCGCCCGCACCATCAGCTTGTGCGAGACCGCCTCCGCGTCGGCGGGCGGGTCCTTCAGGGTCGGGATGAAGGTCTGGCTCTGCCGGCTCACGCCCGGAAAGCTACCCGCCGGGGCGGGACGGTGTTCCAGCGAGCCCGCGCGCTACGCCCGCGTGAAGCGCCGGCCCGCCGTGGGCGAGGCGTCCTCATCCAGCAGGACCCGGTCCGATTCGCCCTTTTCGGCCGCTTCGTGCTCCATCTGGGCGATCTTCTCCGGGGTCAGGTCGCCGGCGTTTTCGCGCTCGATGTTGGCCACCCACTCGGCGCCCTCGCGCGACTCGTCCTCGTCGAACTCGACCTCGCCGCCGCGGTCCAGGCTCTTGTCGATCTCCTCGAAGAGGGTGTCGACCAGCCTCGCCTGCGGCACCTTGCGCAGCGGCTTGCCGCCGGCGAAGATCAGGCCCTCGTTCTTGGCGCCGGCGATGCCGAAGTCGGCGTGGCTGGCCTCGCCGATGCCGTTCACGGCGCAGCCGAGGACCGCCACCTCGACCGGCTCGGCGTAGGCCTCGAGCCGCTGCTCGATTTCGGCCACCACCGAGTCCATGTCGAACTGGAGGCGGCCGCACGTCGGGCAGGCGATCAGGACCGGGCCGCGCTCGCGCAGCTGCAGCGCCTTGAGGATCTCCCAGGCGACTTTGACCTCCTCCTCGGCGTGGAAGGTCGAGAGGCTGATCCGGATCGTGTCGCCGACCCCGTCGGCCAGGAGCGTCCCGAGGCCGACCGCCGATTTCAGCGAGCCGGACCATTTCGTCCCCGCCTCGGTGATGCCGAGGTGCAGCGGGTAGGGGATCTTCTCCGCCAGCAGTCGGTTGGCGGCGATCGTGTTCGGCACGTTGGTCGACTTGAGGGAGACCTTGAAGTTCGTGAAATCGAGGCCCTCCATCAGCTCGACGAACTCGACTGCGGCGGCGACCAGCGCCTCGACCGGCGCTTCGCGCTCGAGCGCGTGCAGGTGCTTGGGCAGGGAGCCCGAGTTGACCCCGATCCGCATCGGCGTCTTCGCCGCGTTGGCGCGCGCCGCGACCTCGGCGACTTTCTCGCGGCCGCCGATGTTGCCGGGGTTGAGCCGGATGCAGTGGGCGCCGGCGTCGATCGCCTTCAGCGCCAGCGTGTGGTTGAAGTGGATGTCGGCGATCACCGGGATCGGCGATTCGCGGACGATCGTCTTCAGCGCCTCGGCGTCCTGCTCGCGCGGGACCGCGCAGCGGACGATGTCGGCACCGGCGTCGGCGACCTTGCGGATCTGCTCCATGGTCGCCGCCAGGTTGGCGGTCTCGGTCTTGGTCATCGTCTGCACGGCGACCGGGGCACCGCCGCCGATCGGCACGCTGCCGACGAAGATCTGCCGCTTTGAAGCCATGTACAGAGGTTATCTGGGCGCCGCGGCGGGCCCGCTCACCGGACGTTGAAGCCTTCGCCGGTGATCCGGCCGATGTCGTTGGAGAGGCCGATCACGAACAGCATCAGGACCAGCGCGAAGCCGATGATGCTCGCCCGTTCCATCACCCGCATCGAGACCGGGGCGCCGCGCAGCTTCTCGACGATCGCCCAGAAGATGTGGCCCCCGTCGAGCGGCAGGATCGGCAGCAGGTTGATGATGCCGAGCGAGAGGCTGACCAGGGCGAGCAGCAGCAGCGCCTGGCGCCAGCCGGTTTCGACCGCCGTGTGGCCGACGTCGCTGATCCCGACCACGCTCGAGATCTGTTCGCGCTGCTTCGATTCGAAGATGCGGCCGAAGATCGAGGCGGTCCGGCTGACGACGGTCCAGACCGAGCCGGTCGCCTTGTCGACCGCCTGGGAGGTCGAGATCGGGACGAATTCGCCACCGTAGGAGAAGCCGACGAGGGCGCGGCCCGCCTGCTTGTCGTAACGCGGGCGCACGGTGATCGTCTCGAGCTGCCCGTCGCGGCTGATCGTCAGTCGCACCGGGGTCCGGGCGACGCAGCCCTGAACCTGCGCGCCGGCGCATTTGTGGCCGGCGACGAGCTTGCCGAAGGCTTCCAGGCGCTTTTCGGGTTCCAACCCGGGGTAGCGATGTCCGTCGACGGCGACGATCCGGTCGCCGGTCTGCAGGACCTTCGCGGCCGGCATCCCCGGCTGGATCGACCCGACCGACTGGTTGATTTCTTCCAGGCCGCCGATCTTGAAGACGGCGAAGAGGATGACGAAGGCGAGGACGATGTTGACCGCCGGTCCGGCGGCGACGACGAGGATCCGCTTCCAGACCTTCTGCCGGTAGTAGGCGCGGTGCTCCTCCCCGGGAGGCAGCTCCTCGTCCGGGTTCATGCCGCTGATTTTCACGTAGCCGCCGAGCGGGATCGCTTTCACGCCGTACTCGGTCTCGCCGCGCTTGACCGACCAGATCGTCGGCCCGAAGAAGAGGAAGAAGCGCTCGACCCGCATCCCGGTCGCCTTGGCGGCGAAGAAGTGGCCGGCCTCGTGCAGCATGATCAGCAGGCAGAAGCCGAGGAAGACGAGGAGCCAGCTCATACCCTGCTCAACCCCCGGATCGTCTCCTCGGAGCGCTGGCGCGCCTCGGCGTCGGCCGCGAAGAGGTCGTCGAAGTGAGTCACCGGCTCGGCCGGCATCTCCTCCAGCACGCGCTCGATCACCGCGGGGATGCCGGTGAAGGGGATGCGCTCGGCGAGGAAGGCGGCGACCGCGACCTCGTCGGCGGCGTTGAGCACGCAGGGTGCGGTCCCCCCCGCCGTGCCGGCCTCGCGCGCCAGCCGCAGGCAGGCGAAGGTCTCGAGGTCGGGCGCCTCGAAGGTGAGCGCCCCCACCGCGGCGAGGTCGAGCCGCGGCACCGCGACGTCGGCGCGCTCGGGGTGGTGCAGGGCGTAGGAGATCGGGACCCGCATGTCGGGGTGGCCGAGGTGCGCCAGCGAGGAGCTGTCGACCAGCTGGACCAGTGAGTGGACGAGCGACTGCGGGTGGACGACGACGTCGATCCGCTCGTAGGGCACGGCGAAGAGGTGGTGGGCCTCGATCGCCTCGAAGCCCTTGTTCATCAGCGTCGCCGAGTCGATCGTGATGCGGCCGCCCATCTGCCAGGTCGGGTGGGCGAGCGCCTCGGCGACGCTGACGTCGGCGAGCTCGCGGCGACCGCGGAAGGGGCCGCCCGAGGCGGTCAGCACCAGGCGCTCGACGGTGCCGGGCGGCTCGGCGCCGATCAGCTGGTGCAGCGCCGAGTGCTCGGAGTCGACCGGGAGGAGGCGGGCGCCGGTCGCCTCGGCCAGCGCCATCACCAGCTCGCCGCCGACCACCAGGCTCTCCTTGTTGGCGAGGGCGACGTCGATCCCCTCGGTCAGGGCGACGACGGTCGAGGCGAGGCCGGCGGCGCCGACGATCCCGTTCAGCACCAGGTCGGCGCCGGACTCGACGATCAGCTGGCGCACCCCCTCCTCGCCCGAGAGCACCCGCCCGTTCCAGTTCTCGGCCGCCTGCGCGGCCGCGTCGACGTCGGCCAGCGCCACCGCCGGCACGCCGAACTCGCGCGCCTGGCTCAGCGCCAGCTCCCAGCCCGAACCGGCGGCGAGGCCGGCCACCTGAAGCTCCTCGGAGGCGGCGATCACCTCCAGGGCCTGGGTTCCGATCGAGCCGGTCGACCCGAGTATCAAGACCTTCTTCATTCCCCTCAGAGGATACGGAGCGGGCCCTTCAGCTCCTCTAAAGCTGTCCTCGCAGGCGCCCGCGGCTTAGACTGGGTCATGGTCTCGCTGTCTGGGGCGGATCTGAGGGCGGCGCTCGAGCTGGTCGCCGAGGCGCACGAGTTCGAGACGCTCGACGGCTTCCGAGCGGGGATCCTGCCCGGCCTGCTGCGGGTCCTGCCCGCCGACCTCGCCGGCTACAACGAGGTCGAGCCGGGCGGCGAGGCGATGGTGCTGACCTACCCCTGGCAGGTCCCGGCCAGGGCCAACCTCGAACTGCCGCGCCTCGCCCACGAGCACCCGCTGATCTCGGTGCAGGCCAACGGCGACCGCCGCGCCTACAAGATCTCCGACTTCCTCAGCGCCCGCCAGTTCCGCGCCCTCGAGCTCTACCGCAACCTCTACAGCGAGATCGGGGCCGAGGACCAGATCGCCTTCGGCCTGCCCGGGCCGCGGGTGATCGGCATCGCCTTCAACCGCGACCGCCGCAGCTTCCGCGAGCGCGACCGCGACCTGCTCGACCTGCTCGCCCCCCACCTCGCCCAGGCCTACCGCCGAGCCGTCGAGCGCGAGCGCTCGGCCGATCTGCTGGCCGCGCTGGAAGCGGGTCTCGAGGAGTACAGCGCGGCCCTGCTCCTGGTCGGGCCGGGCGGCACGCTCGAGCACGCCGGCGAGCCGGCCCGGGCGCTGCTGCGCGAGCACTTCGGCCAGGGCGCCGGTGCGGCGCCGCCGCCGCCGGTCGCGGAGTGGCTGGCGGCCGGCGCCCCGGCGCCGCTGCGGGCCGGGGGGGCGAGCGCGCGGCTGCTGCTGCACGCGACTCCGCGGCCCGCCGGCGGCTGGGTGGTGCGGCTCGAGCAGGAGCGGCTGCCGACCCCCGAGGCGCTCGTCCGGCTCGGGCTGACCCCGCGCCAGGCGGAGGTCCTCGCCCTGCTGGCGGCCGGCGAGGGGGTCGCCGCGATCGCCGAGCGCCTCTACCTGAGCCGGGCGACCGTCTGCAAGCATCTCGAGCACGTCTACGCCCGCCTCGGCGTCCACAGCCGCGAGCAGGCGCTGGCCCGGGCGCGGGAGGCGATGGCGCCCTAGCGGCGGCGAGCGGCGGCCGGCGCTAGTAGACCAGGGCGATCGAGAGGTAGTAGCCGACGACGACCGTGAAGAAGACGGCGTCGAGGCGGTCGAGGATGCCGCCGTGGGGCCCGAACAGGTGGCCGGTGTCCTTGGTCCCGAGGTCGCGCTTGATCAGCGACTCGAAGAGGTCGCCGACCGGCGCCGTGGCGGCGACCGCGGCGCCGATGATCAGCGCGTCGACGCCGGAGAGCCAGTCCTGGTAGAGGCCGGCGAACCAGAACCCCATGGTCCCGATCACGAAGCCGCCGATCAACCCCTCGACGGTCTTGTTGGGCGAGATCTCCGGCGCCACTTTGTGGCTGCCGAACATCCGCCCGGTCGCGTAGGCGGCGGTGTCGGCGACGAAGGTGCCGACCAGGACGTCGATCAGCAGCGCCGCGCCGTGGTTGGGCAGGTCGCGGAGCAGCACCGCGTGGGCAAGCGGGATCCCGATCCAGACCACCCCCATCAGCGTGACGCTGAAGGAGACGGTGAAGCCGCGGCGGTGACGGGCGTCGGCGCCAAACGCGAACAGCAGCGGGAAGGAGGCGGCGAGCACCATCAGGATGTTGTAGGCGGTGCCGAAGTGGGCGGCGACGATCAGCGCCGTCACCGCCAGGTAGGCGGGGATCGGCAGCGGCCTCGCGTCCTCGGTCAGCGTCACGTACTCGCGGATCGCCAGGATCCCGATCCCGACCAGGGCGGCGGCAAAGATCACCCCGCCGGCGACGACGATCGCGATCGCGAAGAAGATCCATGGCAGCGCCACCAGGATGCGCTTGGCCGTCTCGCCGCGCAGGCCGCGGCGGCGCGGCTCCCGCGGCGGCTTCGGCTCGGGGCGCCGCGGCCCCTCCGGCTCGAGCATCTCGTCGTCGAACAGCTCCACGCTCATGCTCGCGCTCCGAAGCGGCGCTGCCGCGTCTCGAACTCGGCCAGCGAGGCCTCGAAGGCGGCACGGTCGAAATCGGGCCAGAGCTCATCGCGGAAGACGAGCTCGGAGTAGGCGCACTGCCAGAGCAGGTAGTTGGAGATCCGCTGCTCGCCGGAGGTTCGTATCAGGAGGTCTGGATCGTGCATCTCGGGGGCGTAGAGGAGGCGGCGGAACTCCGCCTCGGTCTCTCCGGTAAAGCTTCGCGCCGCGTCGACGATCTCCGCCCTGCCGCCGTAGTTGAAGGCGACGAAGAGGGTGATCCGCTCGTTGCCGCCCGTCTCGGCTTCGGCCCACTCCATGCGCTCGACCAGGGCCGGCTCGACGCCCGCCCGGCGCCCGATGAACCGCATCCGCACGCCTTCTGCGTCGAGCTCCGGCGTTTCGGAGGCGATCCGCTCGCCGAACATCCGCATCAGGCCGGCGACCTCCTCCTCGGAGCGGCTCCAGTTCTCGGTCGAGAAGGAGAAGACGGTGAGCTCCTCGACGCCGAGCTCGGCGGCGTCGCGCAGCCGTTCCTTGACCACGTCGGCGCCGGCCCGGTGGCCCTCGATCACCGGCAGCCCCCGCCGCTGCGCCCAGCGGCCGTTGCCGTCGGTGATGATCGCCACGTATCGAGGGACGTTCACGAGCGGGGGGCCGCGCGAGTCATCCTCAGACCTCGAGGATTTCCTCTTCCTTGCCCTTCAGCGCCACGTCGATCTCGGCGATCGCCTCGTCGGTGTGCTTCTGCAGGGCCGCCTCGGCGCGGCGCTCGTCGTCCTCGCCGGCTTCGCCCTCTTTCTTCAGCTCGCGCAGGTCCCCCATCACGTCGCGGCGCACGTTGCGGACCGCGACCCGGCCCTCCTCGGCGACGCCGTGGACCACCTTGACCATCTCGCGGCGGCGCTCCTCGGTCATCTCCGGGATCTGCAGCCGGATCAGGTTGCCGTCGTTGCTCGGCGTCAGGCCGACGTCCGACTCCTGGATCGCCTTCTCGATCGAGCCCAGCGCGCCCTTGTCGAAGGGCGTCACGGTCAGCAGGCGGGCATCGGTGGCGGCGACGTTGGCGAGCTGCTTGAGCGGCGTCGGGCTGCCGTAGTAGTCGACGACGATGCGGTCGAGCAGGTGCGGGGAGGCGCGGCCGGTGCGCACCGTCGCCAGCTCGCCCCGGCTGGACTCGACCGACTTGGCCATCCGCTCCTTGGCGTCCGCGAGCAGTTCGTCGATCATCTCCACCTGTCTGCGCTCCTCACTCGGCCGGCCTGTTGGAGACCAGCGTTCCCACGTTTTCGCCGGAAATGATCCTATCTATGTTCGTCTCGTCGGCCATGTTGAAGACGTAGATCGGCAGGTCGTTGTCCATGCACAGCGAGAGCGCGGTCGAGTCCATCACCCGCAGGTCGCGCTCGATCGCCTCGCGGCCGCTGATCGCCGGGATGAACCTCGCCCCCGGGTTGGTCGCCGGATCGGAGTCGTAGACGCCCTCGACCCCGTTCTTGGCCATCAGGATCGCCTCGGCGTGGATCTCCAGCGCCCGCAGCGCCGCGGCCGTGTCGGTGGTGAAGAACGGGTTGCCGGTGCCGGCGGCGAAGATCACGACGCGCCCCTTCTCGAGGTGGCGCATCGCCCGCCGCCGGATGTAGGGCTCGGCGACCTCCTTGACGTCGATCGCCGAGAGCACCCGTGTGTACTGCTGCAGCTTCTCCAGCGCATCCTGCAGGGTGAGCGCGTTCAGCACCGTCGCCAGCATCCCCATGTAGTCGCCGGTGGCGCGGTCCATGCCCTTCGCCGCGCCGTCGAGGCCGCGGTAGATGTTGCCGGCGCCGACCACGATCGCCACCTCCACCCCGCGCTCGCGCACCGCCGCCACCTGGCGGGCGATGCGCTCGACCTCGGCGGCGTCGGTGCCGTACTCGAGGCCGCCCATCAGGGCCTCGCCGGAGAGCTTCAGCAGGATGCGCCCGAAACGGGGCTCGGCTGGACTGGTCACGGGGCGGAGACTCTAATCCGTCGCGGGATCAGTCCTCGCCGACGCGGAAGTAGGAGAAGCGCGCGATCCGGATGTTCTCGCCGGTCTTCGCGGCCAGCTCCTGGCGCAGCTCCTCGATCGTCTTCGACTCGTGCTTCTCGGCGTTGACGTGGGTCTGGTCGAGCAGCGCGACTTCGCTGCCCCACTTGTTGAGCTGGCCCTCGACGATCTTCTCGACGACGTTGTCGGGCTTGCCTTCTTCGCGCGCCTTGGCTTCGAAGACCCGCTTTTCGGCCTCGCGCTCCTCCGCCGGGATCTCGTCGGTGGAGACGAACTTCGGCGCCGTCGCCGCCACGTGCAGGGCGACCTGGTAGGCGAAGACCTGGAAGTCCTCGTTGCGGGCGACGAAGTCGGTCTCGCACTGGACCTCGACCATCGCCCCGACCTTGAAGTTGGCGTGGATGTAGGAGGCGACCACGCCCTCGTTGGTGCCGCGCCCTTCGCGCTTGGCGGCCGAGGCCTGGCCCTTGACCCGGAGCAGCTCGATCGCGCGGTCGACGTCGCCGTCGGCCTCCACCAGGGCGCTTTTGGCGTCCATCATCGCCGCCCCGGTGCGGTCCCGGAGCGCTTTCACGTCAGCGGCAGTGATGCTCATTTCGAATCCTCTTTCTCGGCGGTCTCGGAACCCTCGGCGGCGACGGGAGCATCCGCGGCCGGCGGGGCCGGAGCCTCGGCGGCTGGCGCGGGCGCGGCTGGCGCGGGGGCGGGCGCCTCGCCTGCGGCACCCTCCGGCGAGGACGCGGCGCCCTCAGCGGCAGCCGGAGCCGCGGCCTGAGCGCCTTTGTCCTGCGCCGCCTTGGCTTTCGCCTGCGCCTCGGCGGTCGCTCTGGCTTTTGCAGCCGCTTCCTCCTCGGCTTTCTTCGCTTCCTCGGCGGCGACGCGAGCCTTCTCTTCCTCCTCGCGCTTGCGCCGCTCTTCCTCCTCCTTTTTGCGCCGCGCCATTTCCTCGGCGAGCCGCTTCTCCTCCTGCACGCGCCAGGCGCTGGAGCCCTCCTCGACCGCCCGGCCGATCGTGCTGATCACCAGCTCGCAGGAGCGGATCGCGTCGTCGTTGCCGGGGATCACGTAGTCGACCGGCGTCGGGTCGCAGTTGGTGTCGACCAGGCCGATGATCGGGATCCGCAGGCGGGCGGCCTCGTGGACCGCGATCTCCTCGGTTTTGAGGTCGGTGACGAAGACCGCGTCGGGCAGCCGGTCCATGTCGCGGACTCCGCCGAGGTTGTACTCGAGCTTGGCGAGTTCGGCCTCCATGCCCATCCGCTCCTTGGTCGGCAGGAGGTCGAGTTTGCCCTCCTCTTTCCAGCCGTTGAGCTCGTGCAGGCGGGCGATCCGGCCCGACATCGTGTTGAAGTTGGTCAGCAGGCCGCCGAGCCAGCGCTTGTTGACGTACGGCATCCGGCAGCGGTCGGCCCATTCCTGGACCGTGTCGCGGGCCTGCTTCTTGGTGCCGACGAAGAGCACCGTGCCGCCGCCGCTGGCGAGCTCGCCGGCGAAGCGGCGCGCGTTCTCGAGCAGCGCCTCGGTCTGGACCAGGTCGATGATGTGGATCCCGTCGAGCTCGCCGAAGATGAAGCGGCGCATGTTGGGATTCCAGCGGCGCGTCTGGTGGCCGAAGTGGACTCCGGCCTGGAGCAGCTCCTGAAGGCCTGCCTCTGGCATGGGTGTTCTCCTTGCTTGGTTGTGGCGCTGCGCCCCACCACGCTCTCCGGGACCCGACTTCTTGGTGGTCGGGCAGGACCCCGGTTCGCCCTCGGCGGGGGTTGGTTTCCGAAGTCGGGATTGTAGAGGGCCACGGCGTCCCGGGCCGGCTGGCTTTCAGGGCCGGCGAGCGGCGGCGAGAGCGGCCTCGAGGTCGGCCGGCAGCGGCGCGGTGAAGCTAACCCGCTCGCCGCTCAGCGGGTGCTCGAAGGCGAGCCGGTGGGCGTGCAGGAACGGACGCTGCAGACCGTAGCGCCGGGCGCCGCCGTAGGTGGGGTCGCCGGTCAGGGGGTGCCCGATCGCCGCGAAGTGGGCGCGGATCTGGTGGGTGCGGCCGGTCTCGAGCCTGACCTCGACGTAGCTCTCCCGCGGCAGCAGCTCGAGCACCTCGAAGTGCGTCCGCGCCTGGCGCGAGGCGGCGCCGGAGACCGCCATCCGGTGGCGCTCGCGGGCCGAGCGGCCGATCGGCGCGTCGATCGTGCCGGTGCGGGAGCCGAGCCGGCCGCCGGCCAGCGCCAGGTAGACGCGTTCGACCGTGCGCCGCTGCACCTGCGCCTGCAGCGCCGCATGGGCGGCGTCGGTCCGGGCCACGACCAGGAGCCCGCTGGTGCCCTTGTCGAGCCGGTGGACGATGCCCGGCCGCTCGGGGTCGGCGCCGCCCCCGAGCACCGCGGCCAGCTCCGAGACGAGGGTCGGCCCGCGATGGCTCGGCGCCGGGTGCACGACCAGGCCGGCCGGCTTGTCGACCACCGCCAGCGTCTCGTCGAGGTAGACGATGCGCGGCTTCAGCGCCCCGTTCACCGCCTCCCCCGCTCCGCTTCGCGCAGGTAGATCGCGACCAGGACCAGGACGCCGCAGGTGATCGCGGCGTCGGCGAGGTTGAAGGCGGGCCAGTGCGGCAGCTCGATGAAGTCGGTGACGGCGCCGGCGCGGATGCGGTCGAGGAGGTTGCCGAGGGCGCCGCCGGCGAGCAGACCGGCTCCCAGCCAGATCAGCGGCCGCTCCGGCTGGCGCGCGAAGAGGTAGGCCACCACGCCGAGGGCGAGGACAGTGAGCGCCACCAGCGGCGCTCCCGAGCCGCCGGCGAGGCCGAAGGCGACGCCCTCGTTGTGGGTCAGGGTAAGCCGCAGCGGGCCCAGCACGTCGACGTCTTCGCCGACCGCGATCCGCTCCTCGACCAGGCGCTTGGCGACCTGGTCGGCGACCAGGACCGTCGCGCAGACCGCCGCCGCCAGGCACCAGGCGCGCCCGGCCGGGCTCATTCGAGGATCGCGCCGACCAGGATCCCCTCGGCGATGATGAGGACGAAGATCGCCAGCATCGGGGCGATGTCGATGCCGAGTCCGCCGACGCCGAAGGGCTTCGTGAAGTTGCGGAAGAAGTTGATGTAGGGGTTGGTGGTTTCGGTGATGAAGTCGAGGATCGGCCGCAGCCACGGCCGGTAGGGCATGCGCGGGACCCACGACATCAGGATGTTGAGCAGGATCAGGATCAGGTAGACGGTGAACAGGGCGCTGACGTAGTCGGCGACGGTGATCTTGACCGCGGCGAGGATCACCCCCGCATCCTCTCCAGCGAGGCCGCGACCGCCGCCGCGAACGCCGCGCGGGCCCCCTCCCGGTCGAGCGCCAGCAGCCCCGCTTCGGTGCTGCCCCCCGGCGAGGCCACGGCCCGGCGCAGGTCGGCGGGATGGTGGAGCCGCAGCAGCTCGGCGGTGCCGGCGGTGGTCTCGATCACCAGCTCGCGGGCGAGCTCGGGGTCGAGGCCGGCCTCGGCACCGGCGTCGGCCAGCGCTTCGACCGCCAGCGCCAGGTAGGCGGGCGCGCAGCCCATGATCGCGGTCGCCGCGTCGATCTCCTCGTCGGGCAGCTCGACGACGTGGCCGAGCCGCGCCAGCAGCTCCCGCGTCGCGGCCGAGGCCTCGCCGGCGACGCAGAGCACCCCGCGGCCGACTTCGACCCCGACGTTCGGCATCACCCGCAGCACGGCCGCCCCCGGGAACGCCTCGCGCAGGCGCGGCAACGGGGTCGCCCCGAGGACCGAGACCAGCTCGCCCGCCCCGCTCAGCTGCGGCGCCACCTCGCCCAGCCTGGCCGGCTTCACCGCCAGCACGACGAGGTCCGCCGCGGCCGCGATCTCGGCGTTCCCCGCGACCTCGCCGCCGAGCTCCCCGGCCAGCTCGCGCGCCCGGCCCGAGCCCGAGTCCGAGAACAGCATCCGCTCGGCCTGCCCGGCCCAGCCGCGGGCCATCGCCGCGGCCATGTTCCCCGATCCGACGAATCCGACGATCACGCCGAGGAGACTAGCTGCACCAAATGCACGGAGCCCGGCGCGGTGCCGGGCTCCGTGCTGCGCCGCTCGACCCTCGGGTCAGTGCTGCAGCTGCACTTCGTAGGTGGTGTTATCGCCGTGCTGCTGGGTGTAGAACCAGCGCCATGCCCGCGAGCGGCCGAGTTCGGGCAGCCGGTTCCCGAGAATGCCGCCGACGCCCGGGTCGCCGTCGGAGACGACCACGCCGGTGATCTCGTTGTCGCCGTCGTTCTTGCCGAAGCCGCCGTTTTCGGCGTCCAGCGTGGCCGATGCGTCGCGGCCCTCGGCGAGCCACCGGGTCGGCTGGTATTTCGGGTTGGAGTAGTCCCGGGTGACGTCCCAGACGAAGCCCGAGTCGAGCGCGTTGCGCTGCCCGTGCAGGGTGTCGCCCGCGTCCTCGACGAACGTGACCTGGGTCCGCGAGAGGAAGGTGACGTTGTCGATCCCGGCGTGGGCTTCGTCACCGTTGTAGAACAGCTTCAGCCAGCCGGTGTTGGCGCTCGGATCGCTCTGGGAGAGCTGGAAGATCGAGCCCCAGCCGCCGGCCTGGGCGTTCTCGACGCTTCCCTTGTTGGTGTCACCGGTCTCGTCGAAGAAGTACCGCGTGAAATCGGTGCCCGGCTGGAAGGCGCCGTTCTCGGGCCGCTTGAACGGGGTCGCGCCCGCCGCCTTGGCCAGTGGCCCGGCGACGAAGGGGCTGTTGCCGTCTTTGGCGGTGTCGTGGATCGTGATCCAACGCGTCTTGAACGACTTGCCGTAGGTGTGGAGCGCCAGCTGATCGGGGCTGTTGACGGCTTCCTGGCTGGCGTAGGTGATCGGTTCCATGTTCTGGTTCAGAACCTGGAGCGCCTGCAGCTTGCCGTGGAGCAGGTCGCCAGGATGGGCGGGGACGTACCGGAACAGGTAGCTGTTCGGGAACTTGGCCTTGGTCCCGGGCTTGGCGGCGCCGCCGATGTCCTCGGAGATCCAGATGTTGCCGTCGGAGTCGTCCTGGATCCCCTCATAGCCGCCGCGGCCGAGGGCGCCGGAGACGTCGACGACCGTCGACGGGTAATCGGGCGTGGCCGCGTAGGTCGGCGCGTTGGGGTTCTCGGTGGTCAGCAGCAGGCGTTTGGCCCAGGGGTCCCAGGTGATGCCGTCGATCGTCGCGAGCTGGTTGCCCTGCGCGTCTTTGCTGGCCAGCAGCGTGACCCGGTGCGCCGCGTCGGCGTCGAGGTTGATCCGGGTGAGGTAGCCGGCGCCGCCGGCGCCGCCCTCGTGGCCCTGGAAGAGGAAGTGCGAGCCGTAGCCGTAGTTCGGGTCAGCGCCCGCGAGGCCGTGGCGGAAGACGAGGTAGGTGTTCTTGTCGGGCTCGGTCTTGTGCGCCTCCGTCGGGCTGGAGGGGGTCGGCAGCATCTGCGCCTTGCCGGCGGCGTTGACCACGTCGTTGTCGTAGCCGTAGAAGGAGGTCAGCGCGTTCGGGTTCTCCAGCGGCGTCGAGCCCTGAGCCACGGCCGTCTGGCTGAGCTCCGGGGAGAGGACGCTGGCGGGCGCATATCCGGCCGACCGGGTGTTGGCGGCGGGGACGCCGGTGAGGCTCGGGGTGGGCGTCGGCGAGGCGCCGACGGAGACTGAGAGGGCGACGGCCGCGATCAGGACCGCGGCGCCCAGAAACGAGACCAGCTTGGCGGTTCTCGCCATTTTTCGAGGCTCCTTTCGGATGTGGTGCTCTTTCTTTGAGCTAGCGCCGCGAAGCTATGAGCGGGCGCACCGCATCCGGTTAAGGAACTGCCGCCAGGACGTGTCGATCCCGTGAACGGGACCGGCGCAGGTCAGGACTGGTTGAAGAAGCCCTTGTCGATCAGCCTCGCGCGTTCCTCGGCGGAGACCTCGACGTTGCGGGGCGTCAGCAGGAACATCTTCTCGGCGATCCGCTGCATGCCGCCGTCCAGCGCGTAGGTGAGCCCGGAGCAGAAGTCGATCATCCGCTTCGAGAGGTCGTGGTCGGCGGTCTGCAGGTTGAGGATCACCGGGACCGAGCGTTTGAACTGGTCGGCGACCTGCTGGGCGTCGTTGAAGTTGCGCGGGATCACCAGGTGGACCTGGATGTCGCCGCCGCTGTCGACCGGGCGCAGGGTCCGGGTGCGGCTGGCGGCGATCGGCTCGTCGTCGGCGAAGATGTCGTCGATCTCGTCGCGGCGGGCGCGGCGCGAGGTCGGCAGGCGCCGGACCGAGCCCTGATCGCGATCGCGTTCGCGGCGCGATTCGAAGACTTCCTCGGAGCCCGTCTCGGGCTCGAACTCGTCTTCGTAGTCGGGACCGTAGTCGTGGTCCTCGGCAAGTCCGAAGTAGACGAGTGCTTTATGCCAGCTGTCGCGTAGAGCCATGTCTGAGGCGTGTTTCGGCCCCGAGCGGCCAACTCCTTTACACCTTCTTCGAGGAGATTAGCGCCGGATCACACAAACAGAGCGCTGCCCAGCCGGATGATCGTCGCCCCCTCCTCGACGGCGACCCGCCAATCCTGCGAGGTGCCCATCGAGAGCCGCGCCAGGCCGTGCTCGGCGGCGAGCTCGGCGAGCCGTGCGAAGTGGGGCCGCGAGGCCTCCGGATCGGCGCTGAACGGCGGCATCGTCATCAGCCCGCCGACCCGCACCGGACAGCGCTCGATGAACTCGCCGAGCGCTGCCGGCGCGACCCCGCCCTTCTCCTCCTCGCCGGCCACGTTGACCTCGACCAGGACCTCGGTCTCGGGGCTGCCGTGCTTGCCGAGCTGGACCAGCGCCGAGTCGGTGGCGACGGAGTGGATCAGGCGCACCAGGGGCAGGATCTGCTTGACCTTGCGGCTCTGCAGGTTGCCGATGAAGTCCCAGGTGAAGGCCCCGCCCCAGCGTTCGTGCTTGGCCGCCAGGTCCTGCTGGCGGTTCTCCCCGACCAGGGTCACGCCGGCCTCGGCCAGCGCGCCCATCTCCTCCAGCGCCACGTACTTGCAGGCGACCAGGATCTCGACCCGCGGCCCGGCGGCCTCGCGCACCGTCGCGAGGTTGGCGCGGACGCGCTCGGGATCGATGTCGTGGATCAGCTCAGCCATCTCGGCCGCCCGCGGCGGCCAGGGCGCAGGCTAGCTCCTGCTCGCGGCCGCTGACCTCGCCGTCGAGCTTGGCGGCGAGCGCCGCCGCGAGTCCCCGGCCGAGCGCGGGCCCGGGCGGGGTGCCGGCGGCGATCAGGTCCTCGCCGTCGATCTCCAGCGCCACCCCGCGCCACTCGGTCAGGTAGCGATCCAGCCACCGGGCGCCGAGGGCACGGGCGAGGACCAGTTCCGTGGGCCGGGCGCGAGCGGCCAGCGCGGCGCCCTCGGAGGGGCGCTCGGGCCGGGCCGCGGCGAGCTTCTCCTCCCCGCCCGCCGGCCCGCAGGCGGCGGCGAGGACCGCCTCCGCCGGCTCCGCCTCACCGCGCCAGGGCGCGTCGGCCAGCAGCTCGGCGACCCGCCCCGCCAGCTCGGCGCCGCCGGGTCGCAGCTCGACCAGGCCCCAGCTGCCGAGCAGCGCGAAGCCGGCGGCGGCGCTCGGTTCGGCGGCGAGGCGCAGCAGCTCCGCCAGGCGGCGCTCGGCGGAGACGGTGTCGAGGTCGGCGGCCCGCAGCAGCCGCTCGGTCTCCCGCTCGAGCCCGAAGCCGAACCGGCCGGCGTAGCGGGCGGCGCGCAGCGCCCGGGTCGGGTCGTCCCGGAAGGAGCCTGGGTGCAGGATCCTGAGCCGGCCGGCGGCGAGGTCGGCGCGGCCGCCGTGGGGGTCGATCAGCCGCGGCTCGCCGGCGAGCGGGATCGCCAGCGCGTTGATCGTGAAGTCGCGCCGGCCGAGGTCGTCCTCGATCGAGCCCGCGGGCGCGACGCGCGGCAGCGCGCCAGGACGCTCGTAGGTCTCGGTGCGGGCCGCGGCGAGATCGAGCTCGTGCCCGTCAAGGCGCAGCTTGGCGGTCGCGAAGCGCTCGTGCTCGCGCACCGTCTCCGCGCCCAGGGCCGCCGCGAGCCGCGCCGGATCGCCGACCACGACGAGGTCGAGGTCGGCGCGGCCGTGCCCGAGCAGCAGGTCGCGGACGGCTCCCCCGACCAGGTAGACAGGATCGCCGGCGGCGGCGCCCACCCGGGCCAGCTCGGGATAGGTCTCGCGCAGCGCGGCGGCGAGGTCGTCTGGCGGCGTTGCGGGGCTCGGCATCGATCTCCTTCCCTACCATGACCGCCTGCGCGGATGGCGAGCCGGAGGACAGACGGGCCCGAGGGGGCCGACCCGCGGCGCGAGGTGGCCGCCGCCCGCCGGGCGGCGCGTCGCCGGCAGATCCGCCGCCGTCGCCTGACCGCCGTCGGCGTCCTGGTCCTGGCGATCGGCGCCGTCGTGGCGGTCGTCGCGCTCGCGGCCGGCGGCGGCTCGGGCTCGAGCTCCCAACCTGGCGCAGGGAAGCCGGGCGATGCCAAGGGAGGCTCTGCCAGCGCGAACGCGGGCGGCGAGCGCTCGGGGAGCGGCGAAGGCGGCAGGGTGCGCAACGCGACGCCGCAGCCGGACTGGGAACCGCACACCGGGCCGGTGCCGATCCTCGAGTACCACGTGCTCGGCGAAGCGCCGCCGGACGCGCCCTACCCCGAGCTCTACGTCGAGCGGCCCGACTTCCGCCACCAGCTCGAATGGCTCGACGCCCACGGCTACCAGGCCGTCACCCTCGACCAGGTCGAGGAAGCGTGGTACGAAGGCGGCACCCTGCCGCCGAAGCCGGTCGTGCTCAGCTTCGACGATGGCTACCGGCCGCAGTTCACCTTCGCCCTGCCGCAGCTCCGCAAGCACGGCTGGGCCGGCGTGCTCAACCTCAAGGCCGAAGGCTCCGACCTCTACGAAAGCAACGTCAAGGCGATGCTCGCGGCGGGCTGGGAGCTGGCCTCGCACACGATCAACCATTCGGACCTGACCACCGTCGACGCCGCCACCCTGGAAGAAGAACTGGTCGGCTCCAAGCAGCTCCTCGAAGGCGAATTCCACGTCGAGGTCAGGAACTTCTGCTACCCCGCGGGCCGCTTCGACGCCACCGTGATCGCCGCCGTCGAACAGGCCGGCTACGTCGCCGCCACCACCGAGATCCCCGGCTACGCCGAACGCGACGCCCCCTACGAACTCGCCCGCTTCGAGATCCTCGGCTCGACGGGGGTCGAAGGCCTGGCCCAGGACCTGGCGTCGGGGTAGGCGGGTCGGACGCGGGCTGGTCCGGCGGCCGGCCAAGGGACGAAGGCATTGCGAGGAGGAGGGGTGGGGCGTCCCTCTTCACTCGGCCGTGTCGTCGGGCCACCCGCGCGAGGGGTCCCGAGCATTGTCGAGTTGCTCTCGCTGACCGAGAACAACTCGACAACGCCGCTCAGGGCGTGCCGCCGAGCGCCTTCGCGACGAAGGGCCACGGGAAGACCCCAGCAAGAACCCCACCCGCGCCCACGCTCAAAGCTCGAAAGGGACGGCCGCCCGCCGAGGACGAGCCATCGCGCTGGTTCCTTGTGGACGCTCTGGGTCTGAGGAACCGCGGGATGGGGAGAACGCCGGCTTTGCGGAGGCGTGGTTCCTAACAGTCGCCGGGCGACCGTTAGGAACCACGCGATTGGAAACCTTAGTCCCTTGGGGGCTCTTCGAGGAGACGCTGGGGCTTGGGGTTCGTCCTGAGAGCTATTCGAGGAGACGCTGGGCCTGGTCCCTTTCGAAGCTCTGGGCAGGGGTGCGGGAGCCCTCGTCTTTTGTCAGGAGCTCCCGGGGTTGGGGGCACGGCGGGCTCAAGGGAGGGTCGGGTGACCCTCTGAACGTTTGCAGCTGAGAGGGCTGGGCTGCGGGCGACGGCTTTCCCAACTCCTCTGCGACGACACGGCCAGTGAAGGGGTCACCCGACCCTCCGGCTCGCCTCTGTCCCCCACCACCCCTGCGGAGCCCCCGTCCCTTTCCGGGGGCCCCTGACTCACAGGGAATGCCGTCTGACGCCATCCGTTCCTTCGCCTCGCGCGCAGTGGCGCCGTAGTGGAAGATCGAGGCGCAAGGCGGCGTCGGCGTGGCCCTCGTTGATCGCGGCGCTCAGGTGGCCGAGCTCGCCAGCGCGCCCCAGGCGATGACGGGTACCGGGTACCCTCGGCGACCGCCGGGTCAGCTCGGGGTCGTAGCCGTCGTTGGTCCCGTCGCGGTCCATCGAGGTGTCAGCGGCACCTCCCCGCCCCCGCGCCGCACCGCCTCCTCCGCCCAGGGAGACGGCGTCTCGGCCCGCGACCCGTTTGCGCCCGCCGTTGACGTAGACACCCCAGCCATCCGGCTCGCGCTTGGCGTCGATCCCGCGATCACCACGCACTGGGCGCCGAACTGGGCGGCCAGCTCTTCAACGGCTCGGGCCGGGCGAGGGCCGAGGAGTTGACCGAGACCTTGTCGGCGCCGGCGTCGAGCACCGCCTGGGCGTCCGCCACCGAGCGGATGCCGCCGCCGATCGTGAACGGGATGAAGACGTTGTCGGCGGTCCGTCGCGCCAGCTCGACGATCGTCTCGCTTTTCGTAGGAGGCGGTGATGTCGAGGAAGACCAGCTCGTCGGCGCCCTCGGCGTCGTCGCGCTCGGCCAGCTCCACCGGGTCGCCGGCGTCGCGCAGGCCGGGCGAAGTTGGTGCCCTTGACGACGCGGCCGGCGTCGACGTCGAGGCGGGGATGACGCGCTTGAGAGCCATGTCCGGAAGCCTAGAGCTGGTCAGGATCCGCCCATGACCGCTGGAGCGCCAGCGCGGCGATGCCCTCGGCGACCGTGAACCTGCGCTCGTACAGGGCCCGGCCGACGATCGCACCCTCGACGTTGGGCGCCGCCTCGCGGGCGAGCGGCTCGAGGTCGGCCAGCTCGCCGACGCCGCCCGAGGCGATCACCCAGGCCGAGGTCGCCGCGGCGGCCAGTTCAGCTGCTCGATCGCCAGCCCCGCATCGTGCCGTCGACCTCGATCGCCGTGAAGAGGAAGCGGCCGACGCCGCGCTCGCTCAGCTCGGCGACCGCGTCGGCGGCGTCGACGTCGCTGGTCTCCGTCCAGCCGGCGAGCGAGACCTTGCCGCCGCGGGCGTCGACCGAGACGACGACGCGGTCGCCGTGGTGGCGCACCATCTGCCCGGGAACTCGGGGTCGCGCAACGCCGCGGTCCCGATCACGACGCGTTCGGCCCAGCCCGCGTCCACGTTGGCGACGCAGTCGGCATTCGCGCAGGCCGCCGCCGACCTGGATCAGGAACGGCACCGCGTCGGCGATCCGGTGGATATCCGGTTCACGGCTCGCCCCTGCAGGCGCCGTCGAGGTCGACGACGTAGAGCACCTCGGCGCCTTCCTCGGCCCAGCGCAGCGCCGCCTCGACCAGGTCGGCGTCATGGGCGGTCTCGCGGGCATAGTCGCCCTGCAGCAGCCGGACCGCCCGGCCGCCGCGGATGTCGATCGCCGGATAGAGGATCATCAGGCGTGCCGCGCGGTGGAAACGGGCACCGAGGCGCAGACCACGGCGAAGTTCGACAGCAACCGCAGACCCGCGGCGCTCGACTTCTCCGGGTGGAACTGAACGCCGAAGACGTTGCCGTCTCCGCCGCGCAGGCCAGGCTCCCGTAGGCCGCGGTGCCGAGCACCTCGCCGGCGCTCGGCGCCGGTGCAGAGGAATGGACGAAGTAGGGGAAGGGGTGCTCGATCCCCTCGGTCAGCCGTGACTCGCGCGCTCCCGGCACCGGCGACCAGCCGATGTGCGGGACCTTGAGGCCGGCGGCGGCGAGTACGCCGACGGTGCCGTCGAGCAGGCCGAGGCCGGCGGCGCCGCCAGCTCGGTGCTCGAGTCGAAGAGCAGCTACAAGGCCGAGGCAGATGCCGAGCAGCGGCACGCCGGCCTCGTGGCGCTCGGCGAGGAGCTCGTCGAGGCCGCGCTCGCAGATCCGCTCCATCGCCCGCAGGAAGGCGCCGACGCCGGGCAGGACGAGGCCCTCGAAGCCCATGCGCACGGCCGGCTCGGAGCTGATCGTCGCCGCGTCGCCGACGTGCTCGAGCGCCTGGGCTGACGCAGGTTGCCCATTCCGTAGTCGAGGATGCAGATCCGGGCGCTGCTCACTGGGCGTCCCCTTGGTCGAGGGGACGCCGCTCTCCTCGGGAGTCGATCGAGACCGCCATCCGCAGCGCCCGCGCGAAGGCCTTGAAGCCGGCCTCGATCATGTGATGGGCGTTGGTCCCGTAGCGGACGTTGACGTGCAGGGTGAGGCGGGCGCTGGCCGGCGACGGCGCGGAAGAACTCCTCGGCCAGCTCGGTGTCGAAGCCGGCGATCGAGGCGACCGGCAGGGTCGGCATCGAACCGGCGGTAAGGCGGCCGGAGATGTCGATCGCGCACTCGGCCAGCGACTCGTCCATCGGGACCAGCGCCGAGCCGTAGCGGCGGATGCCGGCGCGGTCGCCCAGCGCCTCGTCGAGCGCCTGCCCGAGCACGATCGGCATGCTCGACGGTGTGGTGGGCGCCGGTCTCGGGGTCCCCCTGGGCCTCGACCTCGAGCCGAGCCGGCCGTGGCGGGCGAGCAGGTCGAGAACTGGTCGAGGAAGCCGACCCCGGTCGCGGCGCGAGCCTCTCCCCCTTCGAGGTCGAGGGCGAGCCTGATCTGCGTCTCGGCGGTCTGCCGCTCGCGGCTAGCGCTGCGCGTGCTCATCGCCTAATCATCGCTGACTCGCCGTGGACGGGAAGCCCTCGGCCCAGGCCAGGACCTCCGCGTGGGGCGCGGGCTCGACTTCGTGGCGCTGGGGTGACCTCGACCGTGGCGATACGGCGCCGGAAGGCGGCCAGGCCGAGCGGCCCGATGAAGCGACCGGCACCACCGGTCGGCGGCACGTGGTTGGAGCCGGCCACGTAGTCGCCGAAGGCGATGACGTAGCGCCCGGCGAACACGCAGCCCGGCGGCCGTGACCCGCTCGGCGAGCAGCCCCGCGTCCTCGTCGAACGGCACGGGTGCTCCAGGCGCGACGGCGTTGGCGAGTCGGCAGCGTCGCTCGGGTGGAGCACCGCGGGCGAGGCCAGGGGCGCGTCGGCGACGCTGGGCCGCGCGGCGGCGTTCGACGGCGGCGGCGATCGCCTCAACACGTGGTCCTCGACCCGCGACCACCGGCGGCGGGCTCTCCGGCGCCGTGCTCGGCCTGAGCACGAAGGTCGAGCGCCGCCCACTCCGGGGTCGGTGTCGCTGGCCGGCGACCAAGCATCAGCTCAAGGCCAACGAGAGGCGAGGTGATCGGCCGGCCGTGAACGCGCCGCTTGGCCTGCTCCATCACCCACGAGTTGCGGACCAGCGATGGCATCGACCGCCAGGGACGGTCGCGGTCCCGTAGGCGAGCGCGAGATCGCCCCAGGCGCCTCCATCCGCGCCAGATCTCGTCGACCTCGCAGGGGGCCTGCGCCGCCGCCAGCACCAGCGGGTGCGAGAGCCCATCCAGGCCGGGCGGCGAGCAGGCGAATCGGCGCAGGCCCCGCCACCCGGGCCGGGATCAGCGCACATCAGCACGCTCGAGGGATAGGCGCGGCGCGGCCACCGGGCGCGTAGATCCCGGCGGCACCGACCGGGACCAGCGGACGGTGACCTTCTCGCCACGGCAGCTCGACCTCCGGCGCGCTCGATCCCGAGCTGCGCCTCGGCGACGGCGCTGACGTTGGCGGCCGCGACCTCGAGCGCCCGGCGCAGCGCCGGGTCGAGCTCGGCAGGCCTTCGCGGCCAGCGCCCGGATCGACCCTGAGGCCCTCGGGCGGGCGCTCGGTGGCGTCGAGACGCGCGGTCAGCTCGAGCACCGCCTCGTCGCCGAGCTCGATCGCCCGCGTTCGATCAGGGCGACGTCCGCAGGCTCGGCGGCCTCGCCGCCCAGGCCGAATCCGGCAACTGTCGGCCGCGCCCTCCCGCCAGGCGGCAGTTCCGCCCTTCGGCGCGTCGTCTCCCGCGGCGCAAGGCGGTGAGCTCGTCGGCCTCGGCCGCTCGCAGCTTGTGGAAGAAGCCGGTGCTGGCGACGAAGCGGGCTGTACCTCGGCGTCCTCGCGCACCCTCGGTCGTTCTCGGCGAGCGTCCGGCCATGGCGACAGGGTCGACGATGCCATCCCGAGCCCGATCAGCGGCGCCGGCTCGACCGACCCCTTGACCTCGATCGTCTCGACCTGGCGGCCGGTGCCCTCGGTAGCGCTCGGCGATGCGCGGGTGCCGGGTCGCGATCCGGGTCATTCCCGAGGCTTGCTGGGCCTCGCCGAGGGCGGGCGTCGCCGCGGCGGCCAGCAGGGCCATCGGCGGTAGCCGTAGCCGAGGGTCGAGCAAGCTCGTGACCACCAGTCGGGCTATCGAGCAGGTCGTCGCCGCCGGTGATCCCGACGTCGGCGGCGCCGGCGCCGACGTAGTGCGCAGGAACGTCGGAGGGGCGCATCGTGACCGGCGTCAGCCGCTCGTCCTCGAGATCAGCGAGGCGCAGGTCGCCGCGCGGCCGGGTGTCGATGCCGACCGTCGAGCGCGTCGGGCGTCCGCCGGCCAGCGCCCCGCGCGGCACCTCGCCTTCAGCGGCCCGTCGGGGCGAACGACGGTGGCGGCCACCGAGTTCAGGGCCGCCTCTCGCGCCGTGATTCCTCTCGATCTGGGCGACCCTGGACGCGCTCCAGATGGGCATGAAGCCAGCCGCCAGATCGACCCCGAAGCGCCGCATCAGGTTGTCGCTGGCGACCGCCGCCGCCGAGGATGTGGCCGATCGCGAGGTCGCGGACCTCGAGGATCAGCGCCGCTGTAGTAGCCGATGTCCGCGCAGCAGGCCGAGGTCGGTCTGGTTGATCGGCCGCCCCGCGCTCGGCGAGCGCGTCGAAGGTGCCCTGCATCTGGGTCAGCGCCCGCTCGACGGCGCCGCCGAGGCCGCGGGCGCGCTCCAGCACCTCGCTGCCGCCGCTGCGCCACGCCAGCGCCAGGCGGGTGCCGACCTGCTCGCGGGCGAGGCCGGCGGCGATGAAGCGCCTCCTCGGGCCAGCCGCCATCGCCGTGATCGCGAGCCGGCCAGATCGCTTCGCGGGCTCAGCTCGATCCCCAGCTCGACCAGCGGCTGGCGAGCTGAGGTCAGCGTCGCCGGCCCGATCACGGCGCGGTCGAGGCCGGCCACGCGTCGAGCGCGACCTCGGCACCCTCGATCACCTCGGCGAACGCCCTGCGGCGCCGGGCGCCGATCAGCTCGACGCCGGCCTGGACGAACTCGCTGCTCTGGCCGCGCTGAGGGCGCACGGCGCGGTAGGTGCTGGCGAGGTAGCGAGGCGCAGGGGCGGCTCGGCCGCGGCGGCTGGTTGAGCGAGGCGGGCGATCAGGACGATCATGTCCGAGCGCAGCGCCGGCGGCTCCGCTCTCGTCCAGGAACCGGTAGGCGCTCTGGTTCGCGGCCGCCGCGCGCCAGGACCTCGTCGTACTCGATCGCGGGCGTCGACACCTCGCCGTAGCCGCGCTCTCGAAGACCTCGATCAGGAGCACGGTTGAGCCGGCGCGGCTCGCTGCGTCGTCGGGCAAGCACGTCCCGGGTTCCCGGCGGAATCGGATGAATCATCGCTCGACCTTACGAGGAGACAGGCGGAAATCCTGTTCAACCCGGGCCTGGCCGACCGGCGCCCAGACCGTCTAGGCCAGGACCTCGTCGGAGGCGCCAGTTGATCCGCGCCCTGACGCCCGCAGCCGGTCGTCGATCTGCTCGCTGGCCGCGGTCGATCAGCGGATGTTGCCGATCTACGAGGAACACCCTCAACGGCGAGGGCGGCGATGAGCATCGCCATCCAGCGCGGATATCGAGGCCTCTCGAGCACGCTCGCCGTGAAGCCGGCAGACCGCTGACGATCGCCACGGTGGGGATCGCAGAGCGTGATCGAAGCGCCCATCCACGACCAGCACATCGACGAAGAAGAGGCAGTTCTCGAACATCTTCTCGAGATCGGCACCTCGCCTTCGGCCTGGTGGCGAGGGCGAGGGCGATCGAGGACGGGGTCCCGGCGGGAAGGCGAGGCCGGGGACCATCCTCGATCTTCGGG
Organism: Solirubrobacterales bacterium; assembly: GCA_046330305.1. Classification (GTDB taxonomy): domain Bacteria; phylum Actinomycetota; class Thermoleophilia; order Solirubrobacterales; family 70-9; genus VAYN01. The sequence continues at coordinate 48,250 of JAXLTA010000016.1, forward strand.
ATCGCGTCGCGCGGTCGGCCTCGGGCGGAGGCGCTGTTCGGGCAGGACGACGACATCCAGAACGCCTCGATCTCGGAGTGGAGGCCGAGGCGGCGGAACGACGCCGCGTCATCGTCGGGTCGAGCTGACTCGATGTCCAGATCCGCACCTCGCCGCCGGTCGCGGCGCAGCGCCATGAAGCTGCCGACCTCGATGCTGGTCGGGCGAGATCGCGTGCTCGGCGCCGCCGGGCCGGCCTCGGCGCCGTTCACCGTCATCACGTTTGGACCCGATCCCGTCGACGCGGGCGCCCATCTTGGTCGGGGCCATGGAGTCCTGGACGTGGGGCTCGGGCGGTACCGATCGTCTGGTGGGCCGGGGGTCGGCGCCGCCGCCATCGGCGCGTTCTCGGTCCCCATCCGCGAGCGGCTCGTCCATGAAGATCTCGCAGGCGCGAGGCCGCGCATCGAGGCTCGATCGGCGATCGCCGCCGATCCTCGGCCAGGTCCGCGAGAGCGTCGAGATGCGCGTCGAGCCGCCGGCGGCCAGGTGATCGCCCCGGGCAGCGGCATCCGGCGGCCCCGAGCTGAGCAAGCAGCGGACCGGCGAGCAGGAACGAGGCGCGGATCTTGCTCGAGGGCTCCTCGGCTCGACCACAAGCTCGCTCACCTCGCGGGCACAGAGCTGGCGCTGTGCGCCGGCCACCCCTCGACCGCGACCCCAGACCGCTCGAGCCGGGGCGATCTGCGCCTCGGTGTCGCGGATGCGGCACGCGATGCAACAGCACCTCCTCCTCAAGTTGGCAGGCAGGCCGGCGAGGATCAGCAGCGCAGCGTTCTTGTTGCCGGCGACCGTCCGCTCTCCTGGGCAAGCACCCCGCCCTCGATCACGAAGATTTCTCCATCGCGCGGCAGGGTACCGAGCCCGCGCGGCAGGCCCAGACATCTAGGATCATGCCGACGGGCGTCACGGGGCGTGACCATCCGATCCCCAGCTGGTCCCGCTGCCCACGTCGCCTTCCCACCGCGCCCTCGAGTTCCACCCAGCCGCTGCTGGCCGGACAGTAGCGCTGCGGCAGCGCCACCGGCTCTGCAGAGCCGTCCCGCGGCCGAAGCCTGGCACCATACAGCCCGCCGATGCGGCCGAGAATGCTCGGTGCCCACGAACCCATGGGCTGATTCGGCAAACGCCGCGACCCGGCTGGCCAAGGCGCCACCGACGCAGTCGACTTCGCAGCCCTCGAGTACCGGGCTCGAGCCCGTTGGGAACTCGCCAGGGTTGCGTCGACCCCATCCCGCACCCGCCCGATGCCGATCGCCGACCGCGGACCTTCACCGAGGTCCTCTTCCCCAGCCGCGCCGCCCGTCCCAGACGTCGAAGTCCTCCACCAGGCACGTCAGCGGCGCCCGCGGCCGGGGACGGCCTCCTGCAACTCCCGGTCGCGCCTCGGCAACGCACGGAAACCCGCGGTTCGGGCCCGGGCCGACGGAAGCGAGGGCGCCGAGGCCTCGAAGCATGGCGCCGACAGCGGGCGGCGCGGCTATGCTCCCGCGCTGCATCAAGCCGACCGACGGCGGCGCCAGGCGCCGCTACATCGGTGGCCGCAGTCACTACGCTCGGGCGCGGACCGCTTCCAAGAAGAACCGGCGGCGACCTACTCTCCCGGGGGGTTGCCCCCCAGAGTACCATCGGCGCTGAAGGAAGCAACTGCTCTGTTCGGAATGGGAAGAGGTGTTTCCCTTTCGCTGCTGCGCCACCGGAGATCTGGCGAGACGCCGGTGAGCCGGCGCCCGGTGAAGACGAAAACCGCACGGAGCCGCTGGGTAAGAAATGAAAATATCCGTCAAGCCCTCGAACCGGTAGTACCGGTCGGCTAGGCGCATTGCTGCACTTGCACCGCCGGCTATCGGCCTGGTGGTCTGCCGGAGGTGCCCCCGCTTTCCCTCAAGGGGATGGGAGAGTTCATCTCGAGGACGGCTTCCCGCTTAGATGCTTTCAGCGGTTATCCGTTCCGTGCGTAGCTAACCTGCGGTGCCCTTGGCAGGACAACAGATACACCAGGCACGTTCATCCCGGTCCTCTCATGCTAGGGATGACTCCTCTCAACTCTCCAACGCCCACAGCAGATAGGGACCGAACTGTCTCACGACGTTCCCTGAACCAGCTCGCGTACCGCTTTAATGGGCGAACAGCCCAACCCTTGCAGGACCTACTCCAGCCCCAGGATGCGACGAGCCGACATCGAGGTGCCAAACCAGGTGCCGTCGTGCCGTTCTTGGAACCGATAAGCCTGTTATCCCCGGAGTACCTTTTATCCGTTGAGCGACGGCGCTTCCACTTGCAACCGCCGGATCACTAAGCCCAACTTTCGTTCCTGCTCGACCCGTCGGTCTCGCAGTCAAGCTCCCTTGTTGCCTTTACACTCTACGCACGATTTCCAACCGTGCTGAGGGAACCTTTGGGCGCCTCCGTTACTCTTTAGGAGGCGACCGCCCCAGTCAAACTGCCCGCCTGACACTGTTCACCGCCCGGATCACGGCGCGGTGTTAGAAGCCCAGAGCACCAAGGGTGGTATCTCAAGGGTGACTCCCCAGCGGCCAAAGCCACTGGTTCATAGTCTCCCACCTATCCTGAGCGAGATACCCCAGACTCCAATATCAAGTTGCAGTAAAGGTTCACGGGGTCTTTCCGTCTAGCTGCGGGTACTCGGCATCTTCACCGAGACTTTAATTTCACCGAGCCTCTCGTTGAGACAGCGTCCAACTCGTTACGCCATTCGTGCAGGTCGGAACTTACCCGACAAGGAATTTCGCTACCTTAGGACCGTTATAGTTACGGCCGCCGTTTACCGGGGCTTAGCTTCGCTGCTTCGCGCCGAAGCGCTAACAAGTCCGCGTAACCTTCCGGCACCGGGCAGGCGTCAGCCCCTATACGTCGTCTTACGACTTAGCAGAGGCCTGTGTTTTTGGTAAACAGTCGCTTGGACCAATTCACTGCGGCCCCCTCGGGCTCCCTCCGTATGGAGTTCACCCTATCGGGGCGTCCCTTCTCCCGAAGTTACGGGACGATTTTGCCGAGTTCCTTAACGAGAGTTAGCTCGCTCACCTCAGTATGTTCTACTTGTCCACCTGTGTCGGTTATCGGTACGGGCACGCGAATCCTGCCTAGAGGCTTTTCTCGGAGGCATGGGATCGGGGACTGGCCGGCGGTCAAGCCAGCTGGCATCGCACCTCGCGTCAAAACGCCGCTGCGGATTTCCCTACAGCGACTAGCTACGTGCTTGCCCCAGGACGACCATCGCCTGGGTTCCCTTACCCTTCCCCGTCCCCCCATCGGTCATAACGGAAACGACGTGGTACAGGAATATCAACCTGTTGGCCATCGGCTACGCCTTTCGGCCTCGCCTTAGGTCCCGACTAACCCTGAGCAGACGAACTTTACTCAGGAAACCTTGGACAATCGGTGGAGGGGAGTCTCACCCCTCTATCGTTACTCATGCCGGCATTCTCACTTCCAACCGCTCCACGAAGGCTTACGCATCCGCTTCACGCAGTTGGAACGCTCTCCTACCGCGTGCAGAGCCCGCAGGCCTGCACACCCATAGCTTCGGAGACTAGCTTTAGCCCCGTTGAATTATCCGCGCCCGAACACTTGACCAGTGAGCTGTTACGCACTCTTTCAAGGATGGCTGCTTCTAAGCCAACCTCTTGGTTGTCTCTGCATTCGGACATCGTTTGCCACTTAGCTAGCACTTGGGGTCCTTAGCTGATGGTCTGGGTTGTTTCCCTCTCGCGTACGAAGTTTATCCCCCGCACACTGACTGCCGAGTTAACCGTAACGGTCTTCGGAGTTTGCCTGAAGTCGGTAACCTGGTAGGGCCCCTAGTCCAAACAGTGCTCTACGGCCGAAACGCAATAGCTCGACGCTATACCTAAATATATTTCGGAGAGAACCAGATATCTCTGAGCTTGATTAGCCTTTCACTCCGATCCACAGGTCATCCGCCCAGTTTTCAACCTAGGTCGGTTCGGCCCTCCACGAGGTCTTACCCCCGCTTCAGCCTGCCCATGGATAGCTCGCTCAGTTTCGGGTCTACCGCCAGTGACTGTGTCGCCCTATTCAGACTCGCTTTCGCTACGGCTCCGCTCATCGCTTAACCTCGCCACTGACGAGTAACTCGCCGGCTCGTGATGCAAAAAGCACGCCGTCACACCCGAAGGTGCTCCGACCACTTGTAAGTCTACGGTTTCAGGTACTATTTCACTCCCCTTC
>JAXLTA010000016.1:55000-152813 GCA_046330305.1 Solirubrobacterales bacterium
GCTGCTCAGTTTTCAAAGACCGCTGCGCCTCTGGCGGCGGGACTCGCCGCTCTCAGACGCCGGGGCTCCGCGTGGGAGCCCCAGAGGGCGAATAAACATAGCGCCCTGACCGGCGCAAGTCAAGCAGGTTTGCCGGATTCGCGGCGTCCGCCTCAGGCGTCGCCGTCGACCAGCTGCAGGAAGCGCCGCTTGCCGACCTGCAGGACCTTACCGGCGAGCTCGGCGCGGGGCAGCTCCAGGGCCCCGGCGGGCACCGGCTCGCCGTCGAGCTTGACCCCGCCCTGCTTGAGCAGGCGCCGCGCCTCGCTGGTGCTGAGGCCGAAACCGACCCCGATCAGCTGCGGGAGCAGGACCCGCTCGCCCCCGCCCTCCTCGAAATAGACCGCTCCGGGCTGCAGGCGCAGCTCCTCGACCCCCTCGGGCGCCTGGCGCTGGACGAAGACCCGGTCGAAGTGCGCCTCCGCCGCGGCGCCGGAGCCCGCGCCGTGAAAGCGGTCGACGATCCGCCGCCCGAGCTCCCGCTTGGCCAGGTTGGGCGGCGCCGCCGGCGGCTCGGCCCCCAGCAGCAGCCGGAAGTACTCGGCCATCGCCGCGTCCGGGATCGACATCAGCTTGCCGAACATCTCCTCCGGGGCGTCGGTGACGCCGACGTAGTTGCCGAGCGACTTGCTCATCTTCTGGGCGCCGTCGGTGCCGACCAGGATCGGCATCGTCAGGATCGACTGCGGCGCCTGCCCGTAGGCGGTCTGGACGTCGCGCCCGAACAGCAGGTTGAACTTCTGGTCGGTTCCGCCGAGCTCGAGATCGGCCGCGACGGCGACCGAGTCATAGCCCTGGAGCAGCGGGTAGAGCAGCTCGAGCGCGGCGATCGGCTGGCCCGCGGCCATCCGCTTCTGGAAGTCGTCGCGCTCGAGCAGGCGGGCAACCGTGGTCTGGGCGAGCAGCCCCAGCAGCGCCTCCGGCTCCATCCGCAGCCACTCGCTGTTGCGCCGCACCTCGGTCCGCTCGCGGTCGAGCAGCTTGAAGGCCTGCTCCTGGTAGGTCGCGGCGTTTGCCTCGATCTCCTCGGCGCTGGGCACCGGCCGCGTCGCCGAGCGGCCGCTCGGGTCCCCGACCCGGGCGGTGAAGTCGCCGATGATCAGCACGACGGTGTGCCCGGCGCCCTGGAACTCGCTGAGCTTGTTCAGGACGACCGTGTGGCCGAGGTGGATGTCGGCCGTGGTCGGGTCGATGCCGAGCTTGACCCGCAGCGGCCGCCCCGCGCCGAGCTGCTCCTCCAGCCGCCCGGCGGGCAGCACGTCGACCGCGTTCCTGGTCAGCTCGAGCGCTTCTTCGGGCAGGTCCGACAAGGCCGCAATGCTAGACTGCCGCCTCCGCCTGATGCCCCTTACCGGGCCTCGGGCGTCTTTTTCGTGTTCACCTGTTCATGGCCGTCTCCCTACTAAAGCGCCGGCGAAACGGCGGCGGCGAGACCCCGCCGCCCCCACCGATCCCCGCGATCGCGGCTCCGCCGCCCGGCAAGCCGCCGAAGCCGCGGCTGAAGAAGCTGCGCTTCCTCTTCGTCCTGCTCGGGCTCGGCATCCTCGCCGTCGTCTCGATGGTCTTCGGGATGATGGCCGCGGTCTCCCAGGACCTGCCGGCGATCTACAACTTCGCCCAGTACAAGGCCTCGAAAAACAGCGAAGTCTTCGGCGCCGCCGGCGAACCGCTCGGCACGCTCTCGAGCGACCAGAACAAGATCCTGCTGAGCTCGGCGCAGATCTCGCCGAACGTCAAGAACGCGGTGGTCGCGGTCGAGGACCAGCGCTTCTACGAACACAGCGGCGTCGACTTCGAAGGCATCGGCCGCGCCCTGGTCAAGGACATCCTCAGCCAGAGCGCCCAGCAGGGCGCCTCGACGATCACCGAGCAGTTCGTCAAGCACGCGCTCGAAGCCGAAGGCAGCCGGACCGTGCTGGAGAAGTTCCGCGAGGCGGCGCTCGCCTACAAACTCGAGCGCCACTGGAGCAAGGACAAGATCCTCACCGAGTACCTCAACACGATCTACTTCGGCGAGGGCGCCTACGGGATCGAGGCCGCGGCCCGCACCTACTTCGGCGCCGCCCACCCGGGCTGCGGCACCGACTCCGAGCCGTGCGCCAGCGTGCTCGAGCCCTGGGAGGCGGCGATGCTGGCCGGCATCATCCAGTCGCCGACCGCCTACGACCCCAAGGTCTACCCCGAAAACGCCCTGATGCGCCGCAACGTGGTCCTCGAAAAGATGTACGAACAGGGCTACATCTCCCACGAACAGCTCAAGGAAGGCCTCAAGCAGGCCCTGCCGGCGCCGGGCACGATCGAGCCGCCGCACCTCGAATCCAAGGCCCCCTACTTCACCGCCTACCTGCGCCAGCAGCTGCTCGAACGCTACGGCCCGCAGAAGGCCTTCTTCGGCGGCCTGAAAATCAAGTCGACGCTCGACCTGAAGCTCCAGGAAGCGGCCGAAGAAGCGGTCTCCTCCTACATGAGCGGCCTGCCCGCGACGGCCTCAGTCGTGGTGATCGAAAACAAGACCGCCGGGATCAAGGCGCTGGTCGGCGGCTCGAACTTCGACACGACCCCCTTCAACCTCGCCACCCAGGGGCGGCGCCAGCCGGGCTCCTCGATCAAGCCCTTCACGCTGATCACGGCCCTCGAAGAGGGCATCTCGCCGGCCACGACCTACGAATCGGCGCCGCAGGAATTCCACTTCGGCAAGCACGACAAGGAAACCTACGTCGTCCACAACGACGAGGACTCCTACCTCGGCTCCTGCTCGATCGAATGCGGCCTCACCTACTCCGACAACTCGATCTACGCGCAGCTCGGGCTGGAAGGGCTGGAAGGCAAGACGATCGCCGACCGCACCCGCTCGATCGCGAAGACGATCCACGAGGCGGGCTACCGCGACCCGGTCTCGACCAACCCCGGGATGGTCCTCGGCGGCCTCAAGGAAGGGGTGAGCCCACTCGGCTGGGCCTACGCCTACTCGACGATCGGCAACAACGGCGATCGCATCAGCGGCACGCTCGCGCCGGAACCCGGCAAGACGCCGGTCGCCTACACCGAAGTCACCGACAAGGAGGGCAAGGTGATCAAGGGCGGCGACAACGACTCCATCCACACCCAGGTCTTCGACGAAAGCACGATCCGCGAAGCGAAGCGGATCATGGAAACCGTCGTCTCCACCGGCACCGGCACCCACGCCAACATCGGCGCCGAAGGCGAGTGGGGCAAGACCGGGACGACCGAGAACAACGGCGACGCCTGGTTCTGCGGCGGCATCTCCGACGAAGCGACCGCCTGCGTCTGGGTCGGCTACCCGGACACGACCACCTCGATGTCGACGCTCTACCAGGGCGGGCCGGTGATGGGCGGCACCTTCCCGGCACTGATCTGGGCCAGCGTCATGCACGCCTGGGAGGAAATCCGCGCCGAAAGGGCGGCTGAAAAGAAAGCCAGGCAGGAAGCCAAGAAGAACGGCGAATCGACCACCGGCGGCGAAGAAGAATACGAATACGTGCCCTACGAATCCGGCGGCGAAGAATACGTGCCGGAAGAAGAAGCGGGTGCCGGCGGCGGCGCCGAAGTCGCGCCGGAAGGCGGCGAAGAAGCGCCCGCCGAAGAAGCCCCGGCCGAAGAAGCCGCGCCGGAAGAAGCCGCGCCCGAAGAAGTCGTCCCCGAAGGCGGCGCCAGCGGCGAAGGCGGCGGCCTGACCGCGGGCTAACCGCGCCCAGCTCAGCGCGGCCAGGGCTTCGAGACGAAGCGCGACCCTGCAGCGCAGAAGCGCCAGGGCAGCTCGGTCGCCTTCGTGATCCCGATCCGCGGGCCGGTGACCACCTCCGGGCGGGCGCCCGCCGCCGGCGCGGTGAGCAGGAAAGGGTCACGGTCGAGCGCCGCCTCGTTGTGCCGCAGGTCGACTCCGAGCGCCTCGGTCAGCTTGCCCGGTCCCGAGCAGAGGCCGGCGTCGTCGTGGCGCGCGCCGCGCCGCGCCCGCATCTCCTCCAGCCCGGCGGTCGGCTCCAGCGCCCGGATCAGCACCGCGGCGGCGCTCCCCTCGGCCTCGGCGACGAAGTTGAGCAGGCTGTGGATCCCGTAGGAGAGGTAGACGTAGGCGCGGCCGGGCGGGCCGAACAGCGGCCGGGTGCGCTCGGTCAGGCCGACGTAGGCGTGGCAGGCGGGGTCGTCGCGCTCGTAGCTCTCGGTCTCGACGATCGTGCCGCCGCGGCCTTCGAACATCAGCGTGCACCCGATCAGGTCATGGGCGACGTCGTGGACCGAGCGGTCGAAGAACTCGCGGCGCAGCCGGGCCGTCGCGGCGGTCGGTTGGACTTCAGGCACGCTCGTCGCGGACGCGGGCGTCGACCGCGGCCAGCGTCGCCCGTGCCTGCTCGATCTGGACGGCGAGCGGCGCCGAGCCGGTGCCGCCGGCGATCCGCTTGGACTCCAGCCAGCTGGCGCGGCGCAGCACCTCGTAGTAGGCCGCATCGAGGTGCTCGGAGCGCTCGCGCAGCTCCTCCGGCGAGAGCTCGGAGAGGGGCTTGCCCTGGGCGACGGCGTCGCGGACCAGGTCGCCGACGATGCCGTGGGCCTCGCGGAAGGGCACGCCGCGGCGGACCAGCAGGTCGGCGATCTCGGTCGCCGCCAGCATCTCGTCGCCTGAGGCCTGCTCGAGCCGGGCGCGGTCGAAGACGATCCCCTCCAGCATCCCGGCGGTCGCTTCGAGCAGCCCCTCGATCGTGTCGATCGCGTCGAACAGCGGCTCCTTGTCCTCCTGCATGTCCTTGCCGTAGGTGAGCGGCAGCGCGTGCATCACGCCGAGCAGGGTCTGGTAGGAGGCGGCGACGCGCGGGCTCTTGGCGCGCAGCAGCTCGGCCGAGTCGGGGTTCTTCTTCTGCGGCATGATCGAGGAGCCCGAGGAGAAGGACTCGTCGAGCTCGCAGAAGCCGAACTCCGAGGAGCTCCAGATCACGACCTCAGAGCCGAGCCGCGAGAGGTGCATCGAGCAGGTCGAGGCGGCGGCCAGGTAGTCGAGGACGAAATCGCGGTTGGAGGCGCCGTCGATCGAGTTGCGGCTGATGTGGGCGAAGCCGAGGTCGGCGGCGACGGCCTCGCGGTCGATCTCCCAGTTGACCCCGGCGAGGGCGCCGGAGCCGAGCGGCATCACGCTGGCGCTGTCGAGGGCGAACTGGAAGCGGAGGACGTCGCGGGCCAGCATCCAGAAGTAGGCGAGCAGGTGGTGGCCGAGGTAGACCGGCTGGGCCCGCTGCAGGTGCGTGTACCCCGGCATCGGCCAGTCGCGGTGGCCCTCGGCGAGCCCGAGCAGGCCGCGCATCGCGCCGGCGCAGAGCTCGATCGCGCTCAGGGCATGGTTCTGGACGACCATCGCGACGTCCGTCGCGACCTGGTCGTTGCGCGAGCGCCCGGTGTGCAGCTTCCCGGCCAGCGGGCCGATCTCCTCGCCGAGCAGCCGCTCGATCGCCATGTGAATGTCCTCGTCGGCCTCCTCGAAGGCAAAGCCGTGCTCCCCCATCCGCTCGCGGACCCGCTCCAGGCCGGCTTCCATCCGCGCCAGCTCCGCCTCGTCGAGCACGCCGACCGCAAGCAGGCCGCGGGCGTGGGCGCGCGACTGGTCGAGGTCGTAGATCGCCAGCTGCCAGTCGAAGGGCAGCGAGCGGTTGAGCCGCCAGAAGCGGGGGTCGGGGTCTTTGCGGAAGCGGGCCACTAGGAGCGGGATCGTATTGCCGCCGCCAGCTCCTCACAGACCCGGTCGACCTCCGCCTCGCCGAGCGCCGGGAAGAAGGGCAGCGCCAGCGACTCGGCGGCGGCGGCTTCGGCGACGGGGAACTGGCCCTCGCGATAGCCGAGCTCGCGCAGGTGGGCCATCAGGTGGATGCAGGGCAGGTAGGCCTTGCTGGCGACGCCGCGCTCGGCGAGACGGGCGATCGCGGCGTCGCGGTCGATCGCCGGGTCGAGCCGGACCGGGTAGACGAACCAGCTGCGGCGCTCGGAGCCGCGGGAGGCGATCGGCGTCCTCACGCCCTCGAGGCCCGCGAGCCGCTCCTCGTACATCGCCGCCACCGCGGCGCGGCGCTCGAGCAGCGCGTCCAGCTTCTCGACCTGGGCGACTCCGATCGCGGCGGCGACGTCGGAGAGGCGGTAGTTGTAGCCGAGCCGGTCGTGGTCGAGCCAGTCCATGTCGATCGCCCGCCCCTGGTTGCGCTCGCTGCGCAGCGCCGCCGCCGAGCTCTCCGAGGTGGGGACGATCATCCCCCCCTCCCCCGTCGTCATCTGCTTGTTGGCATAGAAGGCGAAGGTCGCGAGGTTGCCGCGGGTGCCGACCCCCCGGCCCTCCGAGTCGACCGCGCCGAGCGCCTCGCAGGCGTCCTCGAGGATCTCCAGCCCGTGGGTCTCGGCCAGATCCTCGAGCTCGGGCATCGCGGCCGGGAAGCCGAAGATGTGGACCGGCAGGATGCCGGCGGTCCGCTCCCCGGCGGCTGCCGCGGCGGCGGCCGGATCGAGGTTCAGGGTGACCGGGTCAACGTCGCAGAAGACCGGCCTGGCGCCCTCGTAGAGCAGGCAGTTCGCCGAGGCGACGAAGCTGAAGGGGCTGGTCAGCACCTCGTCGCCCTCGCCCCAGCCGAGCTGGCGGACCCCGAGGTGCAGCGCGGCGGTGCCGCTGGAGACCGCGACCGCGTCGGCGCAGCCGACCCAGGCGGCCAGCTCGCGCTCGAACCGCTCGCCGGTCGGACCGAGGCTGAGCCGGCCCGAGCGCAGCACCTCGAGCACCAGCTCCTCCTCGCGCCGGCCCAGCTCGGGCCGCGCCAGGGGGATCGGCGCCGGCTCGCCGCTAGCCACGGACCGCCCCGGCGGCGTGCGGCTGGAAGGCGTACTCGAGCGAGTCGACGAGCGCCTGCCAGGAGGCCTCGATGATGTTCTCCGAGACGCCGATCGTCCCCCACTCGCGCTCGCTGTCGGCGGAGTCGAGCAGCACCCGGGTGACGGCCCCGGTGCCGTGATCCTGGTCGAGGATCCGGACCTTGTAGTTGGTCAGCTCGATCTCGGCCAGGTGGGGATAGCGGTCGGTGATCGCCGCCCGCAGCGCCCGGTCGAGCGCGTTGACCGGGCCGTTGCCCTCCGCCGTGCGGACGTAGCGCCGGCCGTCGAGGACGATCTTGATCGTCGCCTCGGTCTCGACCTCCCCTCCGGCCCGCTTCTCGGTGATCACCCGGTAGCTCTCGAGCGTGAAGAGGGGCTCGTAGGAGCCCGCCTCGCGGCGCAGCAGCAGCTCGAAGGAGGCCGGCGCGGCCTCGTAATGGAAGCCCTGGTGCTCGCGCTGCTTGAGCCGCTCGACCGCGCTGGCGGCGGCGTCGTCGCCGATCTCCAGGCCGGCCTGCTCGGCCTGGGCGCGGATCGTCGCCCGCCCGGATAGCTCGGAGGGGAGGATCTCGCGCTGGTTGCCGACCCGGGCGGGGTCGACGTGCTCGAAGGTGCTGGCGTCGGCGGCGACCCCGGCGGCATGCATCCCCGCCTTGTGGGCAAAGGCGTTGCGACCGACGTAGGGGCGGTCGGGGTCGGAGACGAGGTTGCAGACTTCGTCGAGGTAGTGCGCGGTCGGGGTCAGGCCCGCCAGCTGCTCCTCGCTCAGCACCTCGAACCCCATCTTCAGCTGCAGGGCCGGCACGATCGAGGCGAGGTTGGCGTTGCCGCAGCGCTCGCCGTAGCCGTTGACGCAGCCCTGCACGAGCCGGGCGCCGGCGCCGACCGCGGCGAGCGAGTTGGCCACCGCGCACTCGCCGTCGTTGTGGGTGTGGATCCCGAGCTCGACCGCGTCGCCGAGCGCGGCCCGCACCGCCGCCGTCGCCGCCGCGACATGCTCGGGCAGACTGCCGCCGTTGGTGTCGCAGAGGCTGACGTTCTCGGCCCCGGCCTCCGCCGCCGCGCGGACGCATTCCAGCGCGTAGGCGGCGTCTTCGCGGTAGCCGTCGAAGAAGTGCTCGGCGTCGAAGACCGGGCGCTTGCCCTGGGCGCGGCAGAAGGCGATCGATTCGGCGATCATCGCCAGGTTCTCCTCGCGGCTGGCGCGGATCACCTTCTCGACGTGCAGGGTCGAGCTCTTGCCGACCAGGCAGACGACCGGTGCGAAGCAGCTCGCCAGCCCCCGCAGCGCCTCGTCGTCCTCGGCGCGGACGCCGCGGCGGCGGGTCATCCCGAAGGCGGAGATCGTCGCCCGCTCCAGCTCGAGCTCGGCGAGCCGGTCGAACAGCTCGGCCTCCTTCGGGTTGGAGCCGGGGAAGCCGGCCTCGATGAAGTGGGCGCCGAGACCGTCGAGCGCTTCGGCGACCTTGACCTTCTCGCCGACCGAGAGCGACATGCCGCGGCCGCCCATGCCGTCGCGCAAGGTCGTGTCGTAGAGCTTTACCTGGTCCATCGGTGCCTTTCGAATCGGAAGATCGGGGTGGGCACGGAGCCCGCGCGCACGGCAGCGAGCCGCGCCAGCCGCTAGGCGGCTGCGGTAATTCGCCCGATCCGGGGCGCAGAGACGCGCCGCATCAGCTCTCGACCTTGCCGGCGGCGTCGACCGGGGCCTCGATGAAGTCGAGCCACTCCAGGTACTCCTCGGCCCGGCCGTGGAGCGCGTCCTCGAACTTGGCCTGGATCACGCGGGTGATCTCGCCCGGCTCGCCGAGCGGGTGGTCGTCGACCTCGCGGACCGGCACCAGCTCGGCGGCGGTGCCGGTGAGGAAGACCTCGTCGGCGAGATAGAGCTCGGCGCGCGCCAGGGCCCGTTCCTCGACCCGGTAGCCGAGGTCGCGGGCGATCTGGACGATCGAGGCGCGGGTGATCCCGTCGAGGATCGCCGAGGTGTGGCCGGGCGTGATCAGGGTCCCGTCGCGGACCACGAAGACGTTCTCGCCCGAGCCCTCGGAGACGTGGCCGTGCTGGTCGAGCAGGATCGCCTCCTCGTAACCGGCTTTCGCCGCCTCGTTCTTGGCGAGGATCGAGTTGAGGTACTGGCCGGAGGCCTTGGCATGCGGGATCAGGCTGTCGCCGGAGATCGTCCGCCAGGACGAGACCTTGGTCCGGATCCCGTTGCGCTTGCCCTCGTCGCCGAGGTAGCTGCCCCAGGGCCAGGCGGCGATGATCACGTCGATCGGCGCGCTCTGCGCGTAGAGGCCCATCTCGCCGTAGCCGCGGAAGGCCAGCGGCCGGATGTAGCACGAGCGCAGCCCGTTGCGGCGCAGCAGCTCCCGGGTCGCCTCGCGCAGCTCCTCGCCGCTGTAGGGAAGCTCGAAGTAGTAGAGCTCGGCCGACTTCTCGAGCCGGGCGAAGTGCTCGTGGTGGCGGAACACGGCCGGCCCGCGCTCGGTCTCGTAGCAGCGAATGCCCTCGAAGACGCCGGTTCCGTAGTGCAGGCCGTGGCTGAGGACGTGCACCTTCGCGTCCTCCCAGGCGACGAACTCGCCGTTCTGCCAGATCAACTCCGCCGAATCCATGTTGGAGAAGTATGCCCGATGCGACGAAGGTGTTCACCGCCCGGGCCTCGAAGCATCACTGAAACCACGAAAGGAGCAGCAATGGGAAAGCGCCTCGCAGGCAAGCTGACCTACTCGAACGTGATCGCCTCGGTCGCGCTGTTCATCGCGCTCGGCGGCGCCGCGGTGGCGGCCGGGCTGCCGAAGAGCAGCGTCGGCAGCCAGCAGCTGAAGAACAGCGCGGTGACCACGGCGAAGATCCACAAGGCGGCGGTCAAAGCCGGCAAGCTGGCGCCGAACGCGGTGATCGCCGGCAAGATCGGCGCCGGCGCGGTGCTGCCGAGCAACCTCGTCAACGGCGGCATCACCAGCACCAAGATCGCCAACGGCGGCGTCCTCGCGGTCAACATCAAGAACGGCGTGGTCACGACCAACAAGCTCCAGAACAACGCGGTTACCAGCCAGAAGCTGGCGCCGAACGCGGTCGGGACCGCCAACCTCGCCGACGGCTCGGTGACGATCTCCAAGCTGGCCGAAAACGTGCCGCCGCTGCTCAGCACGCTGCGCACCGGCCAGACCCTGCGGGGCGTCTTCGACGTCGGCGGCGGCTCCGACGCGACGGCGGCCACGGCGCTCGCCCGCGGCGCGGTCAGCTTCCAGTTCCCGCTGGCCGGCAACCCGCCCGCGGTCACCGTGCTGAAGAAAGGGGAAACCAGCGCCAACTGCGCCGGGCTCGGCAGCGGTTCGGCACCCGCCGCGACCGCCGGGAACCTCTGCGTCTACCTGGTTGAAGAAGAAAACCTGAGCGCGACCGAAGCGCTCAAAGCCGACTACAACTCGCGGCTCGGGTTCGGCCTGCTGGCAAAAGCCGCGGACGCGACGAAACCGTTCGCCGCGCGCGGCCTCTGGGCGATCACCGCGCCCTAGGGCCCCCGGGCGCGCCCGCTAGGCGCGCAGCTGGTCGAGGACCGCGGAGGTCATCTCCGCGGTCCCGACCTCCCGCTCGCGCAGCGGCCGGCCCGAGCGCGGCGCCTGGGCGACGGTGCCGGAGGCGAGGTCGGGGGTCCGCAGGCCCTGCTCGAGGACGGCGTCGACCGCAGCCTCGATCCGGCCGGCCTCGGCGGGGCGGCCGAGGCCGTGGCGCAGCATCATCGCCGCCGAGAGGAAGGTCGCCAGCGGGTTGGCGACGCCGCTGCCGGCGATGTCGGGAGCCGAGCCGTGGACCGGCTCGAAGAGGCCGGGCTCACCGGCGGCGCCGAGGCTGGCCGAGGGCAGCATGCCGAGACTGCCCGTCAGCATCGCCGCCTCGTCGCTGAGGATGTCGCCGAACAGGTTCTCGGCGACGATCACGTCGAAGTCGGCGGGGCGCGAGACCAGCTGCATGGCGGCGTTGTCGACGAGCAGGTGGTCGAGCTCGACGTCCTCGTACTCGGGGGCGACGCGGGTGACGACCTCGCGCCACAGCCGCGAGGTCTCCATCACGTTGGCCTTGTCGATCGAGGTCACCTTGGCCCGGCGGCCGGAGTCCTCGGCGCGGCGACGGGCGGCTTCGAAGGCGGTGCGGGCGATCCGCTCGACTTCCGCGGCCGTGTACTCGCAGGTGTCGTGGGCGGCGTCGCCGTCGCGGCCGGAGTCGCCGAAGTAGATGCCGCCGGTCAGCTCGCGGACGACGAGCAGGTCGGTGCCGGCGATCCGCTCCTCGCGCAGCGGGCTGGCGTGGACCAGGGCCGGGCTGGGCCGCACCGGGCGCAGGTTGGCGTAGAGCCCCATCCCCTTGCGGAGACCGAGCAGACCCTGCTCGGGACGCGGGTCGTCGGGGCTGGTGGTGTCCCACTGGGGGCCGCCGACGGCCCCGAGCAGGACCGCGTCGGAGGCCTGGCAGGCCGCCAGAACCTCGTCGGTGAGGGCGACTCCGTGGGCGTCGATCGAGCAGCCGCCCATCAGCCGCTCGTCGAACTCGAACTCGCCGAGCGCGTTCAGGACCTCGATCGTCGCGGCGACGATCTCGGGGCCGATCCCGTCGCCGGGCAGGACGACTATGCGCGGGGGCTCGCTCATCGGAGGCGGGAACTCTACGGATCGGGACGGGGCCTCGCCGCCTGGCTCAGGCGGCCACCGCGTCGATGTTGAGGCGGACGTAGCGCAGCCGCAGGGGCTCGCCGGCGATGGCGGCGACGTCGCGCAGGTAGGGCTCGCGCAGCTGCCGCGGCAGGTGTTCCATCTGCGGCTTGAGGATCAGCGTCCGCATGAACTCCTCGGGGTCGTCGGGGACCACCTCCCAGGGCTGCAGCCAGCAACCGACCTCGTCGAAGCCGGCGCCGCGCAGGCGCTCCTCGGTCTCCTCGGCGCCGGCATAGAGCCAGGGTTCCTCGAAGCCGGCGAAGGCCTCGGCGTAGGGCGTGCGGGCGGCGACCGTCCGCGAGGCTTCGCGGAAGGCCTCGATGTTGCCGGCGCCGCCGCACTGAGCGGCCAGTCGTCCGCCGGGGCGCAGGCAGCCGCGCAGGCGCCGGAAGAGCAGCTCGTGGTCGGCGATCCAGTGGAAGACGGCGCTGGAGACGATCGCGTCGACCGGCTCGGGGAGCTCCAGCGCGGTCAGGTCGGCGACGAAGGCCTGATCGCGGGGGCGCAGCACCTCGCCGACCTTCTCGACCATCCGGGTCGAGCCGTCGACCGCGATCACCCTGCCCGCGGGCAGCCGCTCGACCAGCTGGCGGGTGACGCGGCCGGTGCCGCAGCCGGCGTCGAGCACGGTCTCATCCCCGTTCAGCGGCAGCCGCGCCAGCAGCGCCGCGGCCCACTCCTCGTGGGGCACCGAGATGCGCTGGTAGCTGGCCGCGTCCCACTCGCGCGGCGCCGAGGCCATCAGAGGCCGGTGGTGACGGGCCCGTAGGAGCCGGCCGGGCCGGCCTCGAAGGCGTCGATCGCGCCGACGCTCTCGAGCGTGATGCCGATGTCGTCGAGGCCGTTCAGCAGCCGGTGCTTGATGTCGGGCTCGACCGCGAACTCGAAGACCCCGGCGGCGCAGGTGACGGTCTCGTCGTCGACGTCGATCCGCGCCTCGCCGGCAGCCGCGATCAGCTTGCAGTGCTCGGCGTCGACGATCGCCGGCAGCAGCCCGATCTTCGTGCAGTTCGAGTAGAAGATGTCGGCGAAGGAGGGCGCGACGATCGCCTCGAAGCCGAAGTCCTGCAGGGCCCAGGGAGCGTGCTCGCGCGAGGAGCCGCAGCCGAAGTTCGGCCCGGTCACCAGGATCGGGTTGGGCTCCAGCTCGATCTCCCCGTCGCGGACCCAGTCGTAGAAGAGGAACTCGCCGAACCCGGTCCGCTCGACCCGCTTGAGGAACTGCTTGGGGATGATCTGGTCGGTGTCGACGTCGGCCCGGTCCAGGACCGACACCTTGCCCTCGATGATGTCCAGTGGTCGCATCGTCAGCTCCAGTCTCGGATGTCTACGAAGTGTCCGGCGACGGCCGCGGCGGCGGCCATCTTCGGGCTGACCAGGTGGGTGCGGCCGCCCTTGCCCTGGCGCCCCTCGAAGTTGCGGTTCGAGGTCGAGGCGCAGCGCTCGCCCTCGGCGAGGGTGTCGGGGTTCATCCCCAGGCACATCGAGCAGCCCGCCTCGCGCCATTCGAAGCCGGCGCCGCGGAAGACCTCGTCGAGCCCCTCGGCTTCGGCGGCGGCCTTCACCTGCTGGGAGCCGGGGACGACCATCGCCTGGATGCCGTCGGCGACCCGGCGGCCGTCGAGGATCGCGGCGGCCTCGCGCAGGTCCTCGATCCGCGAGTTGGTGCAGGAGCCGATGAAGATCCGTTCCGGGGCGACCTCGGTCATCGGGGTGCCCGCCTTCAGGCCCATGTAGGCGAGGGCGCGCTCGGCGGCCTCTCGGTCGGCCGGCGAGTCCATCTCCGCCGGGTCGGGGACGCGGTCGGTGACCTCGCAGACCATCCCCGGGGTCGTTCCCCAGGTGACCATCGGCGAGATCGCGGCGGCGTCGATCTCGAGCTCGGCGTCGAAGCTCGCGCCCGCCTCGGTCGGCAGCCGGCGCCAGGCGGCGACGGCGGCGTCGAAGTCCGCCGGCGCTCCCGGGCGGCCCCGGACCCACTCAAACGTGGTCTCATCCGGGGCGATCATCCCGGCGCGGCCGCCGCCCTCGATCGTCATGTTGCAGATCGTCATCCGGCCGGGCATCGAGAGCGCCTCGATCGCCGGGCCGGCGTACTCGACCGCGTACCCGGTCATGCCGCCGACCCCGAGGCGGCCGATCGTCGCCAGGATCAGGTCCTTCGGGGTGACGCCGTGCCCGAGCTCGCCGGAGTAGTTGATCCGCATCGACTTCGGCCGCTTCTGGACCAAACACTGGGTCGCCAGCACGTGCTCGACCTCGGAGGTGCCGATCCCGAAGGCGAGCGCGCCGAAGGCCCCGTGGGTCGAGGTGTGGCTGTCGCCGCAGACGATCGTCATCCCCGGCTGGGTCACCCCCAGCTCCGGGCCGATCACGTGGACGATACCCTGGCGATCGGAGCCCAGCGAGTAGACCGGGACGCCGAACTCCTCGCAGTTGCGCTCCAGGGTTTCGACCTGCACGCGCGAGAGCTCATCGGCGATCAGCCGGGCCGCCTTGGTGCCGTCGGTCGGCGTGTTGTGGTCGGCGGTCGCCAGGGTCTTGTCGGGGCGCCGGACGGGCCGGCCCGCCATCCGCAGCCCGTCGAAGGCCTGCGGCGAGGTGACCTCGTGGACCAGGTGCAGGTCGATGTAGATGAGGCCGTCGGAGACCTCGTGGGCCTCCCAGATCTTTTCGAACATGTTCTTGGGCATCGGTCTCCTCCTGGTGCTCCTCTCAGCCTCTCCTCAGGCCGGCGGCGATCACGGCAAAGAAGCGGGTCGGCTCCTCGGCCTCGTTCTCGAAATGATGGGGCAGATCGGCGTCGAAGGTGACGCTGTCGCCCTCCTGCAGCTCGTAGCGGGTCCCGTCGACGACCAGCGCCAGGGTGCCGGCGAGGACGACTGCGGTCTCGCGGCTGCCGGGCTCATGCATCGGTGGGTCGGCGTGACCGCCGGTGCTCGCGCCCGGGCCGAGGGTGTGGAGGGAGACGTCGGCGCGCTGCCCGGGCAGCGGCGGGGTCAGCTCCTCGAAGCTGTGGCCGCCGCGGGTGCTGCGCCGGCGTCCCCCGGCCCGGCTGACGGCGACGTGCTGTCCCTCGTCCAGGCGCAGCAGCTGCGACAGCGTCAGCTCCAGGCCGGCGGCGATCTTGGCGGCGACCGCCAGCGTCGGGCTGGTCTCGCCGCGCTCGACCTGCGAGAGCATCGGCGCGCTGACGCGCGAGCGCTGGCTGAGGTCGCGCAGCGAGAGGCCCATCGCCTCGCGCAGAGCGCGGATGCGCGGGCCGACGGGCGGCGGATCGGCGCTGCCCTGCGGCGCCGGCGCCTGGGGAGAGGCGGCGGCGGGGGCTGCCGTGGCAACGGGAGCCGTCGCGCTACGGGAGCTTGCGGCGTGGGCGCTTATAGCGGTGGTCTTGGTCACGGGGCTGTACGCTATCACAGACGTTTGTACGTTGGGGCACTTGCGAGATTCGGAAGGGGTGCCGGCGGGGGCGAGGAGGGACACAAGGGACGCGCCCACTCACCGCACCCCGGCTGGGGTGAGGTTGCGGTGAGTGGGCGGGCCTGGCGGGGACGCAAGGGCGCGCGGTCCGCCGGGGTCGCGCGGGCGGGAACGGCGCGGACCGGGCACGACTGCGTGGGACGGGGGTTGAAGGCGGCTCGGTGGTCGATCAGCGTCCCCAGCGGGGCGCGCCGCCGGGCTTGCTCAGCGGGCGAGCAGGGTGCGGAGGTCGGCGGCGATGGCGGCCGGTTCGTCCTCGAGCTGGGAGAGGGTGAGGCGGGTGACGCGGTAGCCGGCGGCGGTGAGGCGGCGGTCGCGGGCGCGGTCGGAGCGGAAGGCGGTGCGGGTGCGGTGGCCCTGCCAGCCGTCGAGCTCGACGATCTGGCGGGTGGGGCGCCAGAGGCAGTCGACCCGGTGGCGGTGGCCTGCAACCGAGAGGTCGGCGTTGAGTTCGGGGAGCGGCAGGCGGTGGCGGCGGAGGAAGGGGACGAAGAGCTCCTCGAGCGGGCTCTGGGGGCGGCCGCGGGGTCCTTCGTCGAGGCGATCGAGGGCGAGGCGGACGCGGCGGCTGCCACGCCGTCGCGGGTGGCGGGCGAGCAGGTCGGGCAGGGTGAGGGCATCGTGCAGGTGGCGGTATTCGGCCTCACGGAGGGCGAAGGTGAGCTCGTCGGCCGAGGCGGTGGCGGCGAGGTCGAGGAGGGTGCGGGGAACGGTGGTGACCGGAATGCCCTCGCAGAGGGCGGTCTCATCGGCCGGGAGCAGGGCGACGTGGCGGCGGATGCGATCGGTGGAGCGGCTGCGGTGAGGAACCGTGACGTGGGCGGGGCCGCTGGTCGGGTTGCGGATCCCCCAAAGGGCGGCGGCGGAGCGGTGGCTCAGCACCGCGACCGGCGGCGGCGGGGCGGCGGCGGGTGCTGGCGGCACGGCGACTGGCGGCGTCTCACCCCGCGCTCCCGCGCCGGGCCCACCGGCGGGCCCGGAGGCGAGCACCGCCCCCATCCAGCGCCCCAGGGCCGAGAGGTCGCGGTGGCCGACGGCGTAGACGCCGCCGTGGATCTCGATCAGGCGCAGGGCGCGCAGGCGACGGTCGATTCCGCCCCGCCCCAGGCCCAGGTGAAGAAGCTGCCACCTCCCCACCACCCCGTGCTGGCGCGTCGCCAGGGCCGAGATGCGCCGCTCGATCTCGCGAGTCCGCGTTTGACCACGCATAGCGTGGTGATCTGCGACTTCGCGGGCCATGGCCGGAGGCTGGCGCGGCGGGGCGCACTTGTGGCGCGCGTTTTGTGTCAACTCTGGGGCCAAAGCGTGACGGTCTGGTGGCGGCCGGGGGGCCGGGTAGGGTCGCGGGCGATGGCGCGGCGCGCGAGCTCGGGATCGGTGGCGTGAACGAGGCCTCGCCGGGGCCGGCGCTGGCCACGGTGCTGCGCGGCAGCGCCGTGCCCTACGGATACACGCTGACGGTCCTCGCCGCGCACAGCATCGTCACCCACCGCCACGGCCGCCCCGACGTCTGGGACATCGGCTTCTTCGTGATCGGCGCCCTGCTCGCCTTCGCCACGCTCGGCGTCCTGGCGCAGCGCCAGCCACGCCGCGCGCTGCTCGCCGACCGTCCCGACATGAGCCAGCGCGACATGATCCGCGTCGGCATGTCGCACGTCTTCGCGATCGGGGCCGCCTTCGCGCTGACGACCGCGGCCTCGCTGGTCCACGGCCGCGTCGCCTGGGCGCTCGGCGCCTACGTCGCGACCGTGACCTACCTGACCATCACCAGCATCGAGATCACGGTCGCGCGTCGGACCGAAGAGGGCCCCGGGTCCTAGGGACCCGGGGTGCGCTCGACCGCGGCTTCGGCCGTCGCCGCCTCGGCCTCGCGGGTGGCGGCGCCCTCCAGCGAGTTCGAGAGCGCCCGCAGATAGGCGCGGGCGCTGGCCTCGACGATGTCGGTGGCGACGCCGACCCCGGTCGCCAGGCGGCCGTTGGTCCGCAGGACCACGGTCACCTCGCCGAGCGCGTCCTCTCCCCCGGTCACCGCGTCGACCGTGTACTGGCGCAGCTCGCTCTCGGTCCCGGTCGCCTGCTGGATCGCGCGGAAGAGCGCGTCGATCGGTCCGTCGCCGCCCGACTCGGCCACCGCGACCTCGCCGTCGGGCATCGTCACCCCGACCCGCGCCCGCGGCTCGCGGTCGGAGCCGGCCTCGAACTCGAAGGAGGCGAGGTCGTGGGAGTTCGAGCTCTCCCGCATCTCGTCGGAGACGATCGCCTCCAGATCCAGCGCCGTGACCTGCTTCTTGCGGTCGGCGACCTCCTTGAACGCCTTGAAGGCGGAGTTGAGCGCGTTGCCCTCGACCTTGAACCCGAGCTGCTCCAGGGCGTCCTTCAGCGCGTGGCGGCCGGAGTGCTTGCCGAGCACGATCGAGTTCGACTCGAGCCCGACTTCGGTCGCGTCCATGATCTCGTAGGTGCTGCGCTCCTTCAGCACGCCGTCCTGGTGGATCCCGGACTCGTGGGCGAAGGCGTTGCGGCCGACGATCGCCTTGTTGGGCTGGATCGCGTAGCCGGTCAGGCGCGAGACCAGGCGGCTGGTGCGAGCCAGCTCGCGGCTGTTGACGCCGGTGGTCAGCCCGTGGGCGTCCTCGCGGACCCGGATCAGCATCGCGATCTCCTCCAGCGAGCAGTTTCCGGCGCGCTCGCCGATGCCGTTGATCGCGCACTCGACCTGCCGGGCCCCGGCCAGCAGC
The DNA here is from genome assembly GCA_046330305.1 of Solirubrobacterales bacterium. GTDB lineage: Bacteria > Actinomycetota > Thermoleophilia > Solirubrobacterales > 70-9 > VAYN01. The sequence continues at coordinate 72,834 of JAXLTA010000016.1, forward strand.
CCGGCGTATGAGTTGGCGACCGCCAGCCCGAGGTCGTCGTGGCAGTGGACCGAGAGCTCGACCCCGTCCAGCCCCGGCACCAGCTCATACAGCCGCCGCAGGTAGGCCGTGTACTCCTCGGGCGTCGTGTAGCCGACCGTGTCGGGGATGTTGACGACCGTCGCCCCCTCCTCGACCGCGATCGCGCAGACCTCGGCCGTGAACTCGACGTCGGCCCGGGTCGCGTCCATCGGCGAGAACTCGACGTCGTCGCAGTAGGAGCGCGCCAGGGTGACCGCGGCCCGGGCCTGGCCCTTGACGTCCTCGCGGTCGGTCTGCAGCTGGTGGCGGATGTGGATGTCGGAGGTCGAGATGAAGGTGTGGATGCGCGGGCGCGCGGCGTCCTTGACCGCCCCCCAGGCGGCATCGATGTCGGCCTTGTGGGTGCGGGCGAGGCCGCAGACCACCGGGCCCTCGACCCGGCGGGCGATCGCCTGCACCGCCTCGAAGTCGCCGGGCGAGGTGATCGGGAAGCCGGCCTCGATCACGTCGACGCCGAGGCGGGCCAGCTGGGTCGCGATCTCGACCTTCTCGGCCGTGTTCAGTGAGATGCCCGGCGACTGCTCGCCGTCCCTCAGGGTGGTATCGAAGATGTGGACGCGGTTCGCGTCGGCTACGTCACTTCCGTTGGGCCCCATTGGACCTTCTCCTTCTCTTTTCGTCTCGAATGCTCTCTGTCTCTCGCGGCTATCGCGCCGCCCAGCGCTATTCCCCCCGAAGGGGGAGGAGAAGGAGAAGCGCGAGGCGGTCGGGCGACAGAGCCATTCGTCCAAGAGGGTAGCGCACGCCGGCGATTCCGTTCGGGCCTTCGCATACCCTGGCGGGCATCGAGGCTTCCGCGCAACGCATCAACTGGCTGGCGGTCGTGGCGATGGCGCTCGCGGTGATCGTGATCGCCAACGACTTCTCGGCGATCAACGTCGCCCTGCCGACGATGGAGCGCGACTTCGACACGAACATCAACACGATCCAGTGGGTCGTCAACGCCTACGCGCTGACCTTCGGCGTGATGATCGTGACCGGCGGCCGCCTCGCCGACATGTTCGGCCGCCGCAACGCGTTCTTCGTCGGCAGCCTGATCTTCGCCACGATGTCGGCGCTCGGCGGCGCCGCGCAGAGCGAGGCGTGGCTGATCGCGACCCGCACCCTGATGGGGATCGGCGGGGCGCTGATGTGGCCGGCGATCCTCGGCATGGTCTTCGCGATCCTGCCGGAAGAGAAGGCGGGGCTGGCGGGCGGCATCATCCTCGGCGCCGCCGGCCTCGGCAACGCGATCGGGCCGCTGATCGGCGGCGTCCTCACCGACCTGGCGAGCTGGCGCTGGCTCTTCTTCCTCAACGTCCCGGTGACCGCCTTCGCGGTCATCGTCACCTACCTCCTCGTCCACGTCGAGGAGCCCGAGTCGCCCGACCACCGGATCGACTACGCCGGGATCGCCACGCTCTCGCTGGGGCTGGTCTCGCTGCTCGTCGCGCTGGACCAGGTCGACGACTGGGGCTGGGGCGACCCCCGGGTGATCTTCCTCCTCGGCCTCTGCGTGGTGATGCTGGCTGCCTTCGTCCCGGTCGAGCGGCGTGCCGGCCGCCACGCGCTGGTGCCGCGGGCGGTGATGCGCAACGAGAGCTTCACCGCCGCCTGCCTCGCCGTGCTCTTCATGTCGGCGACCTTCTTCGCCTCGCTGCTCTACCTGCCGCAGTTCATGGAGAACCAGCTCGGCTACTCGCCGCTGGAAGCCGGCGTCGGCATCCTCCCCTTCCTCGGCACCTTCGCCCTCGTCTCCTTCGTCGCCGGGCCGCTCTACGACCGGCTCGGGGCGAAGACGCTGGCGATCTTCGGGGCGCTCTGCATCACGATCGCGCCGTTCCTCTTCTCCCAGGTCGACAAGAGCTCCGGCTATGACTCGCTGATCGTCGGCATGGTCGTCCTCGGCATCGGGATCGGCAGCTTCTACCCAACCGCGACGACCGCCGGCGTCACCTCGGTCGACAGCTCGCAGTCGAGCCTCGCCGGCGGCATCCTCTACATGTTCCAGATCGCCGGCGGCTCGATCGGCCTCGGGCTGACGACGACCGTCTTCTCGGCCTCGATCCCGCCCTTCGTCGACGGCGTCAGCGCCGCCTTCCGCCTCGACGCCGCGCTCTCGCTGGTCGGGCTGCTCGTCGCGCTGTTCTTCGTCGGCGGCCGCCTCTTCCCGCGGGCCCCGCGCCGGCCGGCGCCCGAAGCCGGCTGAGCGGCGGCGCTTCCGGGAGGCCGGGCCGCCGCTACGGCATTTCGGTGTTCTGACCGCCGCCGCCGCGCAGGACGTCGAATCCGGCCCCGCCGGCGAGGCGGTCGTTCCCCGGCCCCCCGTAGAGCTGGTCGGCGCCGGCCCCGCCGTAGAGCCAGTCGTCGCCGCCGCGGCCGTAGAGCCTGTCGTTGCCGGCGTCGCCGAGCAGCTTGTCCGCCGCCGCACCGCCGAGCAGGACGTCGGCCCCCGCCCCGCCGCGGATCGTGGCCGGCACCGTCACGGCGCCGCTCAAGGTGACGCGGTCGTCTCCCGGCCCGGCGTTGATTTCGAAGCCGCCGATCGCCGCCGCTTCGCATTCAAGCTTCGAGAGGTCGCCTTCGGGGTGGCCGCAGACGGCGCCGCCGACTTCGAGCGGCGCGTTCGATTCGATCAGGTAGTGGCGGCCTTCGGGATCGAGGCCGATCCGGAAGACGTTGGCGGCCCGGTCGCCGCTGAGCAGCACGGTCAGCGAGCGTTCGCCGGCGTTGGCGACGCTCGCCGTGCAGGCCAGTACGGCGGTGAGCAGGATGGGCAGCGCCTTCTTCATCGCGGGGACTCGGTCGGGTTCGGGGCCGAGGGCGACGGCCCTCTGGTTAAGGCAACAGCACGACCTTGCCGACGTTGCGGCGCTCGGCGATGAACTGGTGCGCCGACCCCGCTTCGTCGAAGCGGAACGAGGCGGCTACGACCGGCTCCAGGCGGCCGGCCTCGAGGTCGGCTATCAGCGGCTCGGTGACGCGGTCGAGGTTGCCTTCGCGGTCCCACCAGGAGAGCATGTTGAGCCCGAAGACGCCCTTGTTCTCGTTCATCAGGTTGAGGCTCTTCCACCAGGGCATCGTCGCCAGCGGCATCGTCGCCAGGCTGCGCAGCGTCGTGGCGAGGCTGCGCGAGCCACCGGGCTGAGCTTCGGAGAGCCCGAACATGACCAGCTTGCCGCCGGCCCGCAGCAGCCGGTAGTCCTTGCGGAATGAGGCCGGACCGAGCGCGTCGATGATCAGGTCGACGCCCTCCCCCCCGGTCAACCGCATCACCTCGGCGGCGAAGTCGACGCTGCGGTAGTCGATCGCGTCGGTCACCCCCTGCTCCCGGATCGCGCCGTGCTTGGCGGCGCTGGCGGTGCCGATCACGCGGCCGGCGCCGGCGTTGCGGGCGATCTGGGTGGCGGCGATCCCGACGCCGCCGGCGGCGGCCTGGATCAGGACACGCTGACCCGCGCGCAGGCCGCCCATCAGAATCAGCGCCGCGAAGGCGGTGCCGTAGTTGACCGGGAAGGCGGCGCCCTGCTCGAAGCTGAGCCGGTCGGGGAGCGGCACGACCTGGGCGGCGTCGACGACGACCAGTTCGGCCTGGCCGCCGAACCGGGTCCCGGCCATCACCCGGTCGCCGACCGCGACCCCCGCGACCCCCTCCCCCACCGACTCGATCTCGCCGGCCACCTCGTAGCCCAGCACGCAGGGCGGCTTCGGGGCATCCGGGTAGAGGCCGACCCGAGCCATCGTGTCGGCGAAGTTGATTCCCGCCGCCCGCACCGCGATCCGCACCTGCCCCGGCCCAGCCACCGGCTCCGGCCGCTCCTGCACCCGCAGCACCTCCGGCCCCCCGGTTTCGGTCAACACCACTGCCCGCATGCCCAGAGCGTAAACCGCCTGGGCGCGTGTGACCAAGCAGAGCAAGGACGCAGGGAGGGCCGCGAGGGGAGCGCACTGCAGTGCGTGACCCGAAGCGGGCCGACCGAGGACGCGGCTATGCGCCGGTCAGACGCGCCCAGGCTAGAGATCTACGGAGCGGCCGGCGGCGAAGTCAGCATCGCCGAGAATCCGGTCGATCGTCTCCGCCCGCACCGGCGCGTCGGTGGTCAGCACCATCACCGCGGTCTCACCGCCGAGCTCGGCGCCGACGGCGGCGGAGGCGATGTTGACGCCCTCTTCCCCGAACAGGGTGCCGACCCGGCCGATCATGCCGGGCTGGTCGGCGTAGCGGAAGACGGTCAGATGGTCGGCGAAGGGCAGGTAGAAGGCCTCGCCCCAGATCGAGACCAGGTAGGGCTCGGCGCGCGGGCCGACGCTGGTCCCGGCAACCTCGACGTCGGCGCCGCCGCAATGGATGCGGACCGTGACCAGCTCGCTGAAGTCGCCGGCGCTCGCCTCCTTGGTCTCGATCAGGTCGATGCCGCGCTCCTCGGCCATCTGCGGGGCGTTGACCAGATTGACCGGCTCCTCGGTGTTGCCGGAGAGAATGCCGGCGAGGACGGCGATCCCGAGCAGGCGGGTGTCGTGCTGGGCGATGCGGCCGCGGAACTCGGCGGTGACGCGGTCGATCGAGCCGTCGCCGAGGCCCTGGGCGAGGCGGCCGAGCTTTTCGCAGAGCGGCACGAAGGGCGCCAGCGCCTCCATCGCCTCGGGGCGCACGGCGGCGATGTTGACCGCGTTGGTGACGACGCCGCCGCTCAGCGCCGCGGTGACCTGCTCGGCGGTGACGACGCCGGCGCGGTCCTGGGCCTCGGCCGTCGAGGCGCCGAGGTGCGGGGTGACGACGACGTCGGGGCGGGCGAAGATCGGGTGCTCGGTGAAGGGCTCCTCGGGGAAGACGTCGAGCGCGACACCCGCCAGCTTGCCGGACTCCAGCCCGGCGAGGAGATCGTCGAGGACGACGAGCTCGCCGCGGGCGCAGTTGACGACGCGGGCGCCGTCCTTCATCGCCGCGATCGCCGCCGCGTCGATCATCCCGGTCGTCTCCGGCGTGCGCGGCGTGTGCAGGGTCACGAGGTCGGCCCGGCCGAGCAGCTCCTCGAGGCTCTCGGCGCCCTCGACGCCGAGCTCCCGAAAGCGCTCGGCGGAGACGAACTTGTCGAAGGCGACAACGTCCATCTCGAAGGCCTGGGCGCGCTTGGCGACGAGCTGGCCGATGCGGCCGAAGCCGACCACGCCCAGCGTCTTGCCGTAGAGCTCTGCGCCCTTGAACTTGGAGCGGTCCCAGCGCCCCTCGACCAGCGAGGCGTGGGCCTGCGGCACGTTGCGGAACAGCGCCAGGGCGAGCGCCAGGGTGTGCTCGGCGGCGGCGACCGAGTTCGATTCCGGCGCGTTGGCGACGATGATCCCGCGCCGGGTCGCGGCCGGGATGTCGACGTTGTCGACGCCGGTGCCGGCGCGCCCGATCACCTTCAGGTTGCCGGCCAGGTCGATCAGCTCGGGGGTCAGCCTCGTCGCCGAGCGGATCAGGATCGCGTCGTAGCCGCCGATCTTCTCGCGCAGCTCCTCGTCGGACATCTCCAGGCCGAGCTCGACGTCGAAGTTCTCGCGCAGCAGCTCGACCCCGGTCTCGGCGATCTTCTCCTTGACCAGGACCTTCACGCGGCGAGCACCCCGTCGCCGTTGTCGAGGACCCAGTCGATGCAGGCGGTCAGCGCCTCGACGTCGGCCGGCTCGACCGCCGGGAACATCCCGACCCGCAGCTGGTTGCGGCCGAGCTTGCGGTAGGGCTCGACGTCGACGATGCCGTTCTCGCGCAGGACCCCGGCGAGGGCGGCGGCGTCGACCGAGTCGTCGAAGTCGATCGTGCCGACGACCAGCGAGCGCTTGCCGGGGTCGGCGACGAACGGCCGCGCCAGCGCGTGGCTCTCGGCCCAGCCGTAGAGCCGCGCGGAGGAATCGCCGGTGCGGGCGACGCACCACTCCAGGCCGCCGTTCTCGAGCATCCAGCCGACCTGGTCGGCGAGCAGGATCAGGGTCGCCAGGGCCGGCGTGTTGTAGGTCTGCTGCTTGCGCGAGTTATCGAGGGCGGTCGCCAGCGAGAGGAACTCCGGCTGCCAGCGGTCCCCGGCGCCGTCGAGCTCCTCGATGCGGGCGATCGCCGCCGGGCTCAGCAGCGCCAGCCAGAGGCCTCCGTCGGAGCCGAAGGCCTTCTGCGGGGCGAAGTAGTAGACGTCGGCCTCGGCGACGTCGACCGGCAGGCCGCCGGCACCCGAGGTGGCGTCGATCAGGACCAGCGACTCGCCGGCACCGGCCGGCCGCGCGACCGGGACCATGACGCCGGTCGAGGTCTCGTTGTGGGCCCAGCCGAGCACGTCGGCGGCGGGGTCGGCCGCCGGCTCGGGCGCGTCGCCCGGGTCGGCCTCGATCAGGATCGGGTTTGCGAGGAAGGGTGCCGCCGCGGTCGCCTTGGCGAACTTCTGGGAGAACTCGCCGTAGGTCAGGTGGAGGGCACGCTCGCGCACGAGCCAGGCACAGGCCGCCTCCCAGAAGGCGGTGGTGCCGCCGTTGCCGAGCGCCACCTCGTAGCCCTCGGGAAGGGAGAAGAGTTCCGCGAGGCCGTCGCGGACCTGCTTGACGAGGTCGCGGACCGGGGCCTGGCGGTGCGAGGTCCCCATCAGCGCGGCGCGCTCGGCGAGCGCCGCCATCGCCTCCGGGCGAACCTTCGAGGGGCCGCAGCCGAAACGGCCGTCGCCGGGCTTGATCCCGGCCGGGATCCGAGCAGTGTCGATCGTCGCAGGCGCCATCCGCCGACAGGTTATTGACCGTCGCGGCTCGACGAGCCCGACACCCACCGAGCGCCGGGGGACGCCCCCTGGACGGGGGAACGATCGCTGGTGCGCATCCCGTCCAGGCGCCTGGATTTGGCGCCGGAGGCGCGGCTAGGCTGAGCCCACCAGTCCTGGGGAACAAATCGAGGGGGGCCTCCCATGTATCCGATCAGCTACGAAGCCGACTTCAACCCGACACCGAACCGGTGGACCACGTTCTTCCGCATCATCCTCGCGATCCCGTGGCTCATCGTCGGGACGTTCTGGGGGATTCTCTTCCTCTTCACCCACTTCATCGCCTGGGTGGCGATCATCATCCTCGGCCGCTACCCGCAGTGGCTCTACGACTTCAACTCGGGGGTGATCCGCTTCGGGCTGCGCTTCTCCTCCTGGCTCTTCCTCCAGACCGACGTCTGGCCCCCCTTCGGGCTCAGCGACGACCCCAACTACCCGATCCGGGTCAACGTGCCGCCGCCGGCCGAGCGTCAGAGCCGGGTCAAGACGCTGTTCCGCCTGATCCTCGCCTTCCCGGTCGTGGTCCTCGTCTCCTACGTCGTCTCCTACGCGCTGCAGATCATCGCCCTCGGCGCCTGGCTGACGATCGTCTTCCGCGGCTACCTGCCCGAATGGATGTTCAACACGCTGACCGCGCTGCACAGCTTCGAGACCCGGGTCTACGGCTACATCGCGTTCCTCACCGACGACTACCCGCCGGTCGGGCTGGAGCGCGCCAAGGGCTCGCCCGCCGCCCCGGCGGCGCCGGCCGCGCCCGAGCCGCCGGCGGCGCCGGCCGCATGAGGCGGCGGCGATGAGCGAGGCGGAGCCCACGGTCGGCAAAGGCGACGGCTACGCGGTCGCCAACCTCGACGACCTCGGCGAGGGCCCCGGCTTCCGCAAGATCCGCGGGGCCCTCGGGGTGACCGCCTTCGGCGTCAACGCGATCGTCCTGCCGCCCGCCTACGCGACCGGCAGCCACTACCACGACGAGCAGGAGGAGCTCTACTTCGTCCACAGCGGCGAAGTCGAGTTCGAGTTCGGCGACGGCTCGACCCGGCGGCTGGGGCCGGGCGGCCTCGCCTGGGTCGCGCCGGCAACCCACCGGCGCGTCCGCAACCTCAGCGACTCCGAGGAGGCCGTCTACGTGGTCGTCGGAGGCAAGGACGGGTACGTGGGCCGCGACGGCCACCTGCCCCCCGGCGAGACGCACCGGTAGCGGGAGGGCTCCGCCCACCCCTCCCACCCGTGGTTCGAAGTGGACGCCACGCGTCCACATGGAACCACGGGATTGTCCGTGCGGTCCCGCCGAGTCATCCGCGGTTCCAAACGGACCCCCAGCGACCGGAGGGAACCACGCGGGGTTCGCGCCCTGGGGGGCGGCCCTGCCGCTCCCCGACGCGGGGCCTAGAACTCCTGGTCGATCCAGGGCATCATGCCCCGGAGCTCCCGGCCGACCCCCTCGATTTCCTTCCCCTCCAGCTCCTTCCGCATCCGGTCGAAGTTCTCGCCCCCGGCGCGATTCTCCGCGATCCACTCGCGGGCGAACTCGCCCGACTGGATCTCGGCCAGGATCTGCTTCATCGCCGCCCGGGTCTCGTCGGTGATCACCCGTTTGCCGCGGGTGAGGTCGCCGTACTCGGCGGTGTTGGAGATCGAGTAGTGCATCCCCTGGATGCCCTTCTCGTACATCAGGTCGACGATCAGCTTCAGCTCGTGCAGGCACTCGAAGTAGGCCAGGCGCGGGTCGTAGCCGGCCTCGACCAGGGTCTCATAGCCGGCCTGGACCAGCTCCGAGGCGCCGCCGCAGAGGACGGCCTGCTCGCCAAAGAGGTCGGTCTCGCACTCGTCCTTGAAGGTGGTCTCGATGATCGCGGCGCGGCCGCCGCCGATTCCCGAGGCGTAGGCGAGGACGAGGTCGCGGGCGCCGCCGGTCGCGTCCTGGTGGATCGCGATCAGGTCGGGCACGCCGTTGCCTTCCTCGAACTGGCGGCGGACCAGGTGGCCCGGGCCCTTCGGCGCGACCATCCCGACGTCGATGCCCTCGGGCACCTCGATCTCGCCGAAGTGGATCGCGAAGCCGTGGGCGAAGAGCAGCAGGTTGCCGGGGACGATGCCGTCGGCGATCTCCTCGCGCCAGACCTGGCCCTGTCGCTCGTCGGGGAGCAGGATCATCACCACGTCGCCGCGGTAGGCGGCCTCGGCGACGTCGAGCACCTCGAGCCCGGCCTCTTCGGCCTTGGCGCGGCTGCCGGAGTCGGGTCGCAGGCCGACGATCACACTGACGCCGGAGTCCTTGAGGTTGAGGGCATGGGCGTGCCCCTGGGAGCCGTAGCCGAGGATCGCGACGGTCTTGCCGTCGAGCTTGCTGAGGTCGGCGTCCTTGTCGTAGAAGATGTCGTCGGTTCGCATGGGCGAGCAGGCTACCTGAGCTTCGCCACGCCGGCCGCCCCGGCTCAGCGCAGCGCCCGGCGCATCAGCTTCCCCGACGGGGTGCGGGGCAGCGCCGCCGCCTGCTCGACCCGCTTGGGGACCTTGAAGGGAGCCAGCGACTCGCCGCAGTGGCGCCGCAGCTCGTCCGGGTCGACCTCGGCGCCCTCGGCGAGGACGACGACCGCGGTCACCGCCTGCTGCCACTCGGGATCCTCGCGCCCGATCACCGCCGCGTCGACGACCGCCGGGTGGCGCAGCAGCACCTCCTCGACCTCGGCCGGCACGACGTTCTCGCCACCGCTGACGATCAGGTCGTCGATCCGGTCCTCGACGTAGAGGAAGCCTTCCTCGTCGATGTGGCCGAGGTCGCCGGTATGCAGCCAGCCGCTCTCGTCGGCGCTGCCGGGAGCCACCGTCGGCCCCTGGACCAGGATCTCGCCGTCGCGGATCCGCAGGTGGGTGGTGAGCAGCGGCCGGCCGGCGGAGCCGAGCTTGCGGGCGGCGTCGGCCGGGGCCAGGGTCGTCACCTGCGAGCAGGTCTCGGTCAACCCGTACGTCTGGACGACGGTGGCGCCCTGGCGGAGCGCCTCGCGCAGCGGCTCCTCGAGCACCGGCCCGCCGCCGACCAGGATCGCCCGCGGCCCGGAAAGGTCGGCGCCGGCGGCGAGCAGGCGGGTCAGCATCGTCGTCACCAGCGAGACGACCGTGATCCGGTCGGATTCGAGCGAGGCGGCGACGCGATCGACGTCGAAGCCGTCGTGGAGGACCGCGGTCGTCCCGTAGATCACCGAACGCATCACGATCCCGAGCCCGGCGATGTGGCTGAGCGGGACGCAGCAAAGCCAACGGTCGCTCGGATCGACCCCGAGGTTGAAGCCGGAGCCGACCGCGTTCCAGAGGAAGTTGCCGTAGGTGAGGCCGACCGGCTTCGGCGTCCCCGAGCTGCCGCTGGTGAGGACGCGGGCGCAGATGTCGTCCATGTCGTGCTCGCCGAGCAGCGGCAGGTCGGCCTCGGTCTGCGTCAGCAGGCCGGGGTCGTCGAGGTCGACGATCGGCTCCTCGGCGGCGACTATCGCCGCCCGCTCCTCGGCGGTCAGCCGCGGGTTGAGCGGCAGCAGGCGGGCCCCGACCTTCATCAGGGCATGGATCAGGACGACCTGCTCGCGGCGCGGGTGCATGGTCAGCGCCGCGGTCGAGCCGCGGCGCACGCCGTGCGCGGCAAGGCGGCGGGCGACCCAGGTCGCCTCGGCCTCGAGCTCGGCGTAGGTCATCTCGGCGCCTTCCGCGATCAGCGCGGTTCGGTCGGGGCAGCTCTGGGAGCGCTGCGCGAGCCAGTCGTCGAGTTTCATATCGTCCCCATCATGCCCAAACGCCATAAGTCGGCCCCACCAGAGGCCGAGCTGTACGCGCCGATCGAGTGGCAGAGCGCCGGCGAGTACGAAGACATCCTCTACGAGAAGGCCGATGGCATCGCCAAGGTCGCGATCGACCGGCCCGAGGTGCTGAACGCCTTCCGCCCGCAGACCCTGATCGAGGTCTCGGCGGCGCTCGAGGACGCCCGCGAGGACCCCGACGTCGGCGTCGTCGTCCTCACCGGCGCCGGCACCAGGGCCTTCTGCTCGGGCGGCGACCAGCAGGTCCGCGGCGACACCGGCTACGTCGCCGAGGGGGCCTCCGTCGGCCGCTTCCACGTCACCGACCTCCAGGTGCAGATGCGGCGCCTGCCGAAGCCGGTGGTGGCGATGGTTGCCGGCTACGCGGTCGGCGGCGGCCACGTCCTCCACGTCTGCTGCGATCTGACGATCGCTGCCGACAACGCCGTCTTCGGCCAGACGGGGCCCCGGGTCGGCTCCTGGGACGGCGGCTTCGGCGCCTCCCTGCTGCGCGACCTGGTCGGGACCAAGAAGGCGAAGGAGATCTGGCTGCTGTGCCGCATGTACGACGCCGAGGAGGCGCTCGAGATGGGGCTCGTCAACCGCGTCGTGCCGATCGCGGAGCTGGAGCGCGAGACCGTCGCCTGGTGTCGCGAGATGCTCGCCCTCTCTCCCTTCGCGCTGCGGCTGGTCAAGGCCAGCTTCAATGCCCACGAGGACGGCTACGCCGGGATCCAGCAGCTCGCCCACGACGCCAACCTGCTCTTCTACGGCAGCGAGGAGGCGGCCGAGGGGCGCGAGGCGTTCAAGCAGAAACGGCTACCGGACTTCGACAAGTTCCCGCGCCGCGCATGAGCGCCGGGTCCGGGGGCCGGCGATGAGGATCTGGCTGATGGCGGCTCGGCCGCGGACGCTGCCGGCCGCGGTGGCGCCGGTCCTGGTCGGGACCGCGGCGGCCGTCCAATGGGTCGGCGAGCTGCCCCGCTGGGGCGCCTTCGTCGCGGCCCTCATCGGCTCGATCTTCATCCAGATCGGGACCAATCTGGCCAACGACTACTCCGACGCCCGCCGCGGCGCCGACACCGCCGACCGGCTCGGCCCGGTGCGGGTGACCTCGGCGGGCCTGGTCACTCCGCAGCGGGTGCTGACCGCGACCTGGATCGCCTTCGCCGTGGCGGTCGCCTGCGGGATCTACCTGGCGGCGGTGGCCGGGATCGTGATCATCCTGATCGGGATCCTCTCGATCGCCGCCGGCGTCCTCTACACCGGCGGCCCCCGGCCCTACGGCTACGCCGGCCTCGGCGAGGTCTTCGTCTTTCTCTTCTTCGGGCTGGTCGCGGTCAACGGCTCCTACTACGTCCAGCTCGAGCAGCTCGACGTCTTGCCGCTGGGGCTCTCGATCTCGATCGGCTTCCTCGCCACCGCGATCCTCGTCGTCAACAACGTCCGCGACATCGAGACCGACCGCCGCGCCGGCAAGCTGACGCTGGCGGTGCGGATGGGGCGCGCCAACGCGGTCAACCTCTACGGGGTGCTGATGATCGGCGCCTTCGTCGTGCTGCCGATCGCGCTGCTCGCCGGCGAAGCCAGCGCCCTGCCGCTGATCGGCCTCCTGGCCCTGCCGCTGGCGATCAAACCGGTCCGCGTTGTCGCCACCCACACCGACGGCCCGGCCCTGAACGGGGCCCTGGCGGCGACCGGCGCCGCGCTCGGGGCCTTCAGCCTGCTGGTCACGATCGGCCTGCTGATCTCGGCCTGAGAGGGTTGCGGCGTGCGCCTCGCCTCGGTCGAAGCCATCCCCTACGCGCTCCCCTTCCGCGAGCCCTACGTGACCGCGCGCGGGACGCTCACCCGGCGCGAGATGGTGCTGCTGCGGCTGCGCGCCGAGGAGGGCCTCGAGGGGCTGGGTGAAGCGGTGCCGCTCTCGCTGCGCGGCGGGGCGACGCTGGCGCGGGTCACGCGCGAGCTCGAGGCGCTGGGGGAGCTGGCGGGCGAAGCCCCGGCGGGCCTCGAGGCCGGCGCGGCCGCCGCCGAGCTGAGCGCGCCGGCGCGCTGCGCGGTCGAGACGGCGCTCTGGGACCTGCGGGCGAGGGCGGGCGGCGCGACCACGCAGCCGGCCGCGGTCGAGTGCAACGCGACCCTGGTCGCGGGCGAGCCGGCCGCCGTCGCCGCGGAAGCGCGGCGCTGGCAGGAGGCCGGCTTCACCACCTTCAAGCTGAAGCTCGGCGCCGGCCAGGACGTCGCGCAGGTGCGGGCGGTGAGGGAGGCGCTCGGCGAGGAGGCTCGGATCCGCGTCGACGCCAACGCAGCCTGGTCGCTGGCGGCGGCAAGGGAGACGCTGGCGGCGATCGAGCCGTTCGGGATCGAGCTCGTCGAGCAGCCGGTGGAGAGGATCGAGGAGGCGGCCGAGCTGGCCGCCGCGACCGGAATCCCGCTGGCAGGTGATGAGAGCATCGTCACCGCCGCCGACGCCAGGCGCGCCGCCGAGCTCGGCGCCTTCGCGGTGACCGGCATCAAGCTCTCGAAGGTCGGCGGCCAGGCGACGGCGCTGGCGATCGCCGAGGAGCTTGCCGCCTACGCCTCCAGCGCCCTCGACGGCCCGGTGGGGATCGCCGCCGGCGCCCGCCTCGCCGCGGCGCTCGACGCGCGCGCCGCCGCCGGCCTGCAACCGCGCATCGCCCACGGCCTCGCCACCCAGCGCCTCTTCGCGGCGACGATCGCCTCCGTCCAGTGCGAGGTGCGCGACGGCTGGCTGCACCCTCCCCCCGGCCCCGGCCTCGGGGTCGAGATCGACGAGGACGCGCTCGCGGCGCACCGGATCTAGGCTGCCTGTGTCGAGTTCCTCTCTCGATGCGAGAGGAACTCGACAATGACCGCCGTGGACCCCACCAACGCCAACACCGCGCTCGCCTCGGCCTTCGCCGAGGAGCTGGCGCGCGGGGGGATGCGCCACGCGGTCGTCTCCCCCGGCTCCCGCAACACGCCGCTGGCGGTGGCGCTCTGGCGCCAGCCGGAGATCGAGGTCACGGTGATCGTCGACGAGCGCTCGGCCGGGTTCTTCGCCCTGGGAGCCGCTCAGGCCAGCGGCGCGCCGGTCGCCGTCCTCTGCACCTCGGGAACCGCGGCTGCCAACTACCACCCCGCGGTCTGCGAGGCAGACGAATCCGGCACCGCGCTGATCGTCCTCAGCGCCGACCGGCCGCCCGAGCTGCGCGGGATCGGCGCCGGCCAGACGATCGACCAGGTGAAGCTGTTCGGCGCCGCGGTGCGCTGGTTCTGCGAAGTCGGGACCCACGCGGCCGACGACGCCGGCCTCCTCCACTACCGCTCGGTCGCCTGCCGGGCCCTGGCGGCGGCCCGCGGCGAGGTTCGGCCCGGCCCCGTTCACCTCAACCTGCCCTGGCGCGAGCCGCTGGCGCCGGTGGCGGTCGAGGGCGCGGTGACGGCGACCGACCCGCTGGCGCTGGCCGGTCGCGAAGGCCGGCCGCTGACCGCGGTGACGAGCATCGACCTCGAGCCGACCGCCTTCCTGCTCGACGAGGTCGCCGGTCACATCGGCGACGCGATCTCGGGCGTGATCGTCGCCGGCCGCCAGCTCGACCCCGAGCTGCGCGAGCCGCTCGCCCACCTCGCCCGCGCCGCCGGCTTCCCGATCCTGGCCGAGCCGACCTCGCAGCTGCGCTGCGGCCCGCATGACCGCTCACTGGTCGTCTCGACCTACGACCTGCTGCTGCGCGAGGAGCACTTCGCCCGCTCGGTCGTCCCCGAGCTCGTTCTGCGGTTCGGCGAGATGCCGACCAGCAAGCCGCTCCGCGCCTGGATCGAGAAGAGCGGCGCCGACCAGATCGTCGTCGACCCCCGCGGCGGCTGGAACGAGCCGACCACCCGCGCCGCGGCGATCCTCCGCGCCGACCCAACCGAGCTGGCCGCCGGCTGGGCGGCGCGCCTGGAGCGCACCCCGCGCGCCGAGCCGACCGCCTGGCTGGAGGCCGAGCGGGCGGCGCGGGAGGCGCTCGACGCCGCGCTCGGCGAGGGCCGTGGGCCGATCAGCGAGCCGGCACAGCACCGCGCTCTGGGCCGCGCCCACCGCGACGGCGACCTCGTCTACACCGCCTCGAGCATGCCGATTCGCGACCAGGAGGCCTTCCTGGCGGCGGGCGAGGCGGACGCGCTGTTCCTCAGCAACCGCGGCGCCAACGGGATCGACGGGCTCGTCTCGTCGGGGATCGGCGCCGCCCACGCCTGCGGCCGGCCGACCACGGTCCTCACCGGCGACCTCGGCCTGCTCCACGACCTCGGCGGCCTGGCGGCCCTGCGCGAGACCGAGACGCCGGTGCGGATCGTCGTCATCGACAACGAAGGCGGCGGCATCTTCCACTTCCTGCCCCAGCACGGCGCCCTGCCCGGCGAGGAGTTCGAGGCCCTGCTCGGTACCCCGCGCGGCGTCGACGTCGCCCGCGCCGCCGCCCTCTTCGACCTCCCCCACACCCGCCTGCAAGCGCTCGCCGACCTGTCCGCGGCGCTCGCCGCCGGCACCGGCCTGATCGAGGTCAGGACCGACCGCCGGGCCAACGTCGCCGCCCATCGGGAGCTGGCCGCCGCGGTCGCCACGGCGATCTCCGCGGGCTGAGGCTCGGCAGCGGCCGCATGCCACCCATCACAGGCCGGGCGCCCCAGCCGTGCCGACCCGCCTCAGCAGGCGATCGGGCCGGCCTCGCGGCCGGGTCCCGGCTGCCAGGCGGCGCCGGAGAGCGCGGCCCGCGGTTCGGCAAGGACGGGCGTCGCGCAGGTGACGGCCAGGCACGACGTCGTTCTACCACTCAGGCCTTTGCCGTGCGGTCCGGGGCGCCTACTCGGCGAGCAGCGGCAGCAGCGCCTGCAGCTTGACCTCGGTCTCGGCCAGCTCGGCGGCCGGGTCCGAGCCGGCGACGACGCCGACGCCGGCGAAGAGGTGGGCCTCGCGGTCGCGGAGCAGGGCGCTGCGCAGGGCGACGCAGAACTCGCCGTCCTCGGTCGCGTCCATCCAGCCGACCGGGCCGGCGTACCAGCCGCGATCCATGCCCTCGAGGTCCGCGATCGCGACGCCGGCCGCGGGCCAGGGCTCCCCGCCGACCGCCGGGGTCGGGTGCAGGAGGCCGGCCATCTCGATCGCCGAGCGGGGCTCGGCGAGCTGGGCGATCACCGGCGTCGCCAGGTGCTGGATGTTCGCCACCTTGACGATCTCCGGCTCGGCCGCCGCCTCGACCCAGACCGCCTGCGGGCGGAGGGCGCGGACGATGCGCTCGCTGACGATGCGCTGCTCGCGCCGGTCCTTGTCGCTGCGCAGCAGCTGCTCGCCGAGGTGGTCGTCGACGGCGGGGTCGGAGCTGCGACGGGTCGAGCCGGCTAGCGCGACGGTCGAGACGCTGGCGCCGGAGCGGCGCACGAGCAGCTCCGGACTGGCGCCGGTGAAGGCGGCCTCCGGCGTCCCGCAGCAGAAGCAGAAGCAGGCCGGGAACTGGATCCGCATCGCCCCGAACAGGGCGGCCGGGTCGTGGGCGGCGCCGGCCTCGACGATCACCTCGCGGGCCAGCACGACCTTGCTCATCTCCCCCGCCCCGATCCGCTCGGTGGCGGCTGCGACCGCGGCTTCGAACTCGGCCGGCGGGCGGGCGCTGCGGATCTCCGGGTGGGCGGTCGGGTGGGGATCGAGCAGCGGCAGCGACGCCGCGGCGCGCAGGCCGGCGAGCCGGGCCTCGACGGCGCCGGCGCGGGTGGCGGCGTCATCGCCCGGCCCGACGAGCGCGTTGACGGTGAGGAAGGCGCGTTCTCCGGAGCGGCAGAGCGAGAGCTCGGGCAGGACCAGCGAGCCCGGCGGCAGCGAGGACCAGGCCGAGGAACCGCCGCCCTCGGGGTCGAAGGCGAAGCCGCCGAGCCAGACCGGTCCGGCGCCCGCGGGCAGCCCGGGCGGCTCGTCTAGGACCGGGTCGCTGCCGGCGCGCAGGCACTCGGCGGCGACGTCGCGGAAGCGCCCCGCCCCGCGCGAGGTCGCCTCGTGCGCGACCCCGAGCCCCGCCAGGGCGAATTCCCGGTCCGGCTGCTCCCAGCAGAACCAGCGGTCTGAGGCCAACCGCGAGGCGAAGACCGCCGCGCAGGGATCGGCGACCTCGACCTCCCTGGTGACGCTGACGAGGGTGCGCCTGCCGCGGGCGAGGGCGCGCTCGATCGTCGGTCTCAGGCTAGGAAATGAGGAGTTCCAGAGGTCGGTGGGCAAGGAGGCTCTGGGGCCGTCGGCTTCAGTCCGAGCCGCGGGCGATTGCGATCTCCCCCGTCCGGACCATTTCCACCAGCCCGTGCGGGCGGACCATCCGCTCGAAGGCTTCGATCTTCTCGGCCGATCCGGTCACCTCGATCGTCATCGTGCGGCGCGCGACGTCGACGATTTTGGCGCGGAAGATCTCGGCGAACTGGATGATCTCGGCCCGGTTCTCGACCGCCGAGGAGACCTTGAACAGCGCCATCTCGCGCGCCACCGTCTCCTCCGGCTCCATGTCGCGGATCTTCAGCACGTTGACCAGCTTGTGCAGCTGCTTGGTCACCTGGTCGATCGGGTGGACGGCGCCGTCGAGCGTCAGCGTGATCCGCGAGATGCTGGGGTCGTCGGTCGGGCCGACCGCGAGCGTGTCGATGTTGAAGCCGCGGCGGGAGAAGAGGCCGGCGACCCGGGCGAGGACGCCGGGCTTGTTCTCGACCAGGATCGAGAGGATGTGCTTGCGGCCGCTGAGCTGGCCGGGGACGTGGAGGTCCTCGAGCCGGACGGTCTGCGGGGTCCCGGCCTCCATCACACCCACCTCATTCGCGCAGCGCCCTCGGCGCCTCGACCATGTCGCGGGCGGCGTTGCCCGGCGGGATCATCGGATAGCAGTTCTCCTCGGCGGTGACGCGGACGTCGAGCAGGACCGGGCCCTCGGCGGCCAGCGCCTGCTCCATCGTCGCCTCGAGCTGGTCGGCGTCCTCGCAGCGCAGCCCGGTGGCGCCGAACGCCTCGGCCAGCTTCACCCAGTCGGGGCTGCCGGCCATGTCGACGGCGCTGTAGCGGCGGTCCCAGAAAAGCTCCTGCCACTGGCGGACCATGCCCATGTAGCCGTTGTTCATGAGGAAGATCTTGACCGGGATCTGCTCGGTCACGCAGGTCGCGAGCTCCTGGATGTTCATGATCAGGCTGCCGTCGCCGGCGACGCAGACGACGGTCTGGTCGGGGCAGGCGACCTGGGCGCCGATCGCCGCCGGCAGCCCGAACCCCATCGTCCCCAGCCCGCCGGAGTTGATCCACTGCCGGGGCTTCTCGAAGCCGTAGTACTGGGCGGTCCACATCTGGTGCTGGCCGACGTCGGAGGTGATGATCGCCTCGCCGCCGGTCGCCCGGCGCAGGGTCTCGATCATCAGCTGCGGCTTGATCTCGCCGTCCTTGCCGGGCTCGTAGTAGAGCGGGTGCTCGCGCTGCCAGCCGCGGATCGTCTCCCACCAGACGTCGAGCCGGCTGGAGTCGGTCTGCAGCGCCCGGTACTCGCGGGTCAGCTTCGGCAGCACCAGCTTGACGTCGCCGACGATCGGGATGTGGGCGCCGACGTTCTTGGAGATCTCGGCCGGATCGATGTCGACGTGGATCACCTTGGCGTGCGGGGCGAACTCGCTCAGCTTGCCGGTGATGCGGTCGTCGAAGCGGGCGCCGATCGCGATGATCAGGTCCGCCTTGTCCATCGCGTAGTTGGCGGTGAAGGTGCCGTGCATGCCGAGCATCCCCAGCCACTGCTCACTCGAGGCCGGCACCGCCCCGAGCCCCATCAGGGTCGAGGTGACCGGGAAGCGGTCGGAGCCGACCAGCTCACGCAGCTCCTCGGAGGCATTGGCGTTGATCACGCCGCCGCCGGTGTAGAGGATCGGCCGGCGGGCGCTCGCCATCGCTTTGGCGGCGATCCGGATCTGCTTGGTGTTGCCCTCGGTCGAGGGCTTGTAGCCGGGCAGGTCGACCGGCTCGGTGCGCGGCTCGTAGTCGATGTCGGCGCGCGAGAGGTCGGTGGGGATGTCGAGCAGGACGGGTCCGGGCCGCCCGGTCGAGGCAATGTGGAAGGCATCGTGGACGTACTCGGGGATCTGGCGCGGGTCGGTCACCTGGAAGGAGTGCTTGACGAAGGGCAGCGTCGCCCCGAGCACGTCGGCCTCCTGGAAGCCATCGGTCCCGATCAGCTCGGTTTTCACCTGGCCGGTGATGAAGACGGTGGGCGTCGAGTCGAGCATCGCGTCGGCGATCGCGGTGATCAGGTTGGTGGCGCCCGGGCCGGAGGTGGCGAAGGCGACCCCGACCCGGCCGGAGGCGCGGGCATAGCCCTCGGCGGCGTGGCCGGCGCCCTGCTCGTGGCGGGCCTGGATGTGGCGGAAGTCGGCGTCGACGACCGCGTCGTACATCGGCAGGTTGGCGCCGCCCGGGATGCCGAAGACGTGCTTGACGCCCTCGGCCTTCAGCGATTCCATCAATGCGTCGGCGGCTCTCATCGGACGTTCGATGCTACCAGCGCCGCGCCGCCCGCCCGGGGCCGGCCGCGGCGGCCGTTAGGCCTGCGTCGCAGGGCTTTTCGCCGGATTCCAGCGCGTCTGCGGGTCGATCGAGGACTCGATCGCGTTGCCCTTGTAGCGCTCGATCGCGTGCAGCATCGTCTCGACCAGCTCCTCGCCCAGCAGCGTCGGCTGCAGCCCGAGGTCGAGCAGCTTGGTGTGGACCGCGTTGTAGTAGTGCTCTTCCTTCTCGACGCGCGGGTTCTCGTAGTGCTGGATCTCGACGCCGTAGCCGAGGTGCTCGCCGGCTTCCTTGACCAGCTCGGCCAGGGCCAGCACCGAGAACTGCTCGGTGAACTGGTTGAAGACGCGGAACTCGCCCCGCTCGGCCGGGTTCAGCGCCGCCAGTTCGACGCAGGCGAGGGTGTCGCGGATGTTGAGGAAGCCGCGGGTCTGGTGGCCGGCGCCGTAGACCGTCAGCGGATGGCCGATCACCGCCTGCAGGCAGAACCGGTTGAGGACCGTGCCGAACAGCTCGTCGTAATCGAAGCGGGTGATCAGGCGCTCGTCGCGGCCGGTCTCCTCGGTTTCGATGCCGTAGACGACGCCCTGGTTGAGGTCGGTGGCGCGCAGGCCCCAGGTGCGGCAGGCGAAGTGGATGTTGGTCGAGTCGTGGACCTTCGAGCAGTGGTAGAGCGAGCCGGGCAGCTTCGGGTAGGGCAGGGTGTCCCTGCGGCCCTTGTGCTCGATCTCGATGTAGCCCTCCTCGATGTCGATGTTGGGCTGGCCGTACTCGCCCATCGTTCCGAGCTTCACCAGGTGGGCGTCGGGGACGTGATCGCGCATCGCGAAGAGCAGGTTGAGGTTGCCGATCACGTTGGCGTGCTGGGTTTCGACGGCGCGCTCGCGCGAGAGCATCGAGAACGGCGCCGAGGCCTGCTGGCCGTAGTGGACGATCACCTCCGGCCTGGTCTCGGCGACCACCTCTTCGAGCAGCTCGCCGTCCTCGATCGCGCCGACGTAGCGGCGGATCTGCTCGCCGGAGACCTCGTGCCAGGCGGCGACCCGGTCCTCCAGCGAGGCGATCGGGGTGAGCGAGCCGCTGCCGTGTTCGTCGTGCCAGCGGCGTCGCGAGAAGTTGTCGAGGACCGAGACCTCGTGGCCGCGGGCGGAGAAGCGGAGTGCCGTCGGCCACCCGAGGTAGCCGTCCCCGCCGAGGATGAGAACTCGCATAGCCGGGGCAGGATAGTTGAATCAGGCCGATGGAAAGCGGGCTGGCGTCGCGAAACGGCGGGCTGATGGGAATTCTCGCGCTGGCGGCGATCGTGCTGCTGGGCCTCGGGTTGCGCGTCGGCTACGCCTGGGACGGACGCGCGCCGGTCTACGACGCGCAGGCCTACGCGGCGATCGCCGCCAACCTCGATCGCGGCGAGGGGTTCACGGTGGGTCCGGACGCCACCCAGCCCTCGAGCAACTACTCCCCCGGGTTGCCGCTGTTCGTCGCCGGGCTCTACGAGGCCACCGGCGGCGTCGACGAGAGGCTGGCGCGCGTCGTCCTCGCCGTCCTCGCGGCTCTCGCCGTGCCCTTCACCTACCTGCTCGCGAGGCGGCTGGCGGCCGCGCTCGGCTCCCTCCGCCCCCCGGGCGCCCTCCGGGTCGGCAGCCGATCAGGCGCGGCGGGCGGCGCGGGCGAGTCGAGGGCGCCCGCCAGCGGCGCGGTCGTCGCTGCGCTGCTCGCCGCCCTGGCCGTGGCGGTCTACCCGGCCTTCCTCGAGTACGGGGGGATGCTGATGAGCGAGCCGCTGGCGGCGACGCTGCTGAGCGGCGCCGTCCTGGCGATGTTCTGGGCGCGCGACGGCGCCTCGCCGTGGCGCTGGCTCCTGCCCGGCGGCCTGCTCGGCGCCCTCACCCTGACCCGCCCCGAGTACCTCGCGGTCTCCGTCCTCCTCGCGATCGCCGCCTCCCTCCCCGTGCGGCGGAGCTCCAGCGCGGAGCGGGGCGCCGGGGCGCGGGGCGAACGGTGGGCGCGCTGGCGGCCGGGGGTGGCGCGAGGGCTCGTCACGCTCGCCGGGCTGGCGGTCGTGGTGGCGCCCTGGACGGTGCGCAACCTGGTCGCGCTGGAACGGGTGGTGCCGGTTTCGACCGGCGGCGGCCAGGTGCTCTACGCCGGGACCTACCTGCCCTCGGACGGAAACCCGGAAGCGGTCGGGGCCGAGGTGGTCGCCGAACACCCGGAGCTGTTCGCCCCCGACGCGGTACGGCGGCTGCGGCTGGAGCAGATCCTGGCGCGGCTCGCCGCCCACGCCTACCCGGGCATGGAAACCGACCAGGCGCTGTCGCGGATGGGGCGCCAGCAGCTCGGCGACGACATCACCGAAGAGCCGCTCGAATACGCCGGCTTCCTCGCCAGGAAGGTCGGGCGGATCTGGTCACACGGACCGCGCGACGTGATGCGCGAGCCGGCCTGGGAGGCGCTGCACTGGGCGCTGCTGGCGTTCGGCCTGCTCGGTCTCGCCGTGCTGCTCTGGCGGCGGCGCTGGCAGGCGCTGGTGATCGCCGTCGTCTTCCTGGCGATCACCGCGATCAGCGCCCTGCTCGTCGCCTCGCCCCGCCGCGTGCTGGTGATGCTGCCACTGCTCGCGGCCTGCGCCGGAGTCGGCGGGATCTGGCTCCGGGCTCAGATCTGGAAGGTCGGCCCGCGCGTTGCCCAGAAGAGGTCGCCGTATTCGCCGGCGTCGACGTAGTAGCTGAACTTGCCGTGGAAGCGGCCGACGTCGAAGACGGCGCTGCCGCTCTTGTCGGCCTTCTTCGGCTTGGTTCCCGGGATTTCGTAGCCGGATTCGTCGACCAGGTAGAGCTTCAGCGGGATCTTGCCGGCGCCCTTGACGGTCAGCTTCACCCGGCCGCCGCCGAGCTTCCTGACCGTCACCTGCAGTTCGCGGGAGACCTCGGCTTCGGCGAGCGCGCCGGCCGCTTCGAAGCGCAGGCTAAGTTTGGTGTCGGTCTTCGCCGCGTAGGAGAACTTGCCGGCGGCGTTGGCGTTGACCTTGACCGTCCTGAAGGGCTCGACCGAGTAGTAGCCCCCTTTCGGGATCCATTTGCTGAGCGTGATGGTGACCGGGCCCGGAACCGGCTTGTTGGCGTCGTCGCGGACGACCCCTTCGATCTTCCGCGGCTTGCCGGGCTTCTCGGCACAGAGGACGGTGCCGGCACTGTCGCGGCTGTGCCCGCCCTTGCCGCCGCACTTGAGCGAGATCGAGGCGGCGGAGGCGCTCGCCGCCACGGCGAGCAGGGCGATGGCGACGAGGGCGAGCGCGGCGGCTGCCGCGACGAGGGTGGACGCAGGGCGGCGCAGCGGCGAGGCGGTCATCTCGGGCATCTCTCCTTGCTCGGACGGTCGGCGACCACCGCAGCCTATTCGCAACCCGGGCGCCGGGGGGCGCCGGCGCCCCGCCGGGTGAGGGACCACGCGGGGCGCCGGCCCGCCGGCCGCCGCCCCGCCCGCGCGGCCTAGCTGGTCGCGTAGGTGACGGTGAAGCCGATCTTCACGTACATCGCCGAGTCGGCGCCTTTGAAGACGCACTTGTAGCGGACCTTGGCGCGGGGGCTGGTCTTCAGCACCGTCGGGGTGCAGCGGAAGCCCAGCACCGACTTCGGCTCCTCGACCCCGAGCTTGGCGACCCGCTTGACCACCTTGTTGGCGTAGCCACAGGTCGCGTATTCCTTCTGCGACGAGGTGACGTCGCGGGAGTAGAGGTTCGATTCGATCGTCTGGCCGACGACGTAGATCGACTTGGTCGTGCAGGTCTTGCTGCTCTTGGCGGCGGCGCTGCCGCCGAAGGCGACCAGCGCGCAGAGGACGGCGCCGGTGAGGACAAGTGAGATGCGACGCATGGGTGGTGCTCCTTCCCTGTGATGTTGTGCCGGAGGCAGGTTCGCCGCCCGGCACGCTGACCCTCCACGGGCCCTGGTTCCAGGCGAATCGGCCCGCTGGGCGCCGGTCTTGAGCCGAGCCGACGGATAGCCTGGGCCGGCCGTGAGCGCCGCCGCCGACTGGATCCGCGAGCTGCCCGCCCGCCTCGGGCGGCGGACGCTGGTCGCGCTCCTGGTTATCGCCGCGCTGGGGCTGGGGCTGCGCGCCATCGCCGTGGTCCATCCCGTCGCCAACCCGGCCGACGACTCGCACGCCTATTACGGGCTCGCCAAGGCGCTGTATGAGGAAGGCAGCTTCGGCGACCCTGAATTCAAGAACTCGAGCGACTGGTCGCCGGGAGCGCCGCTGCTCTACGCCGCCGCCTTCTTCCTCACCGGCGGCGCCCGAGAAGGGACGGCGCGGATCGTCGAGGCGCTGCTGGGGACGGCGGCGATCTTCGTCGTCTTCGCCCTCGCCCGCCGCCTCGCCGCCGAGCCGTCCCGGCGCCGGGACGGCCAGCCGGCCGATCGGCCGCGGCACCGGCTCGCGACAGGCCTCGGCGGGCTCGCTCCGCCCGACCTCACCGGCCTCGCCGCGGCCTTCGGCGCGGCCGTCTACCCGCCGTTCATCCACTCGACCGGCGAGCTGATGAGCGAGCCCCCGGCGACGCTGACCCTGCCGGCCGCGGTGCTGGCCTTCCTCTGGGCAAGCGAGGAGGGCCGGCGCTGGTGGGCCTGGCTGGTGCCGGGGGTGCTGTTCGGGATGACGGCGATGTTCCGGCCCGAGTACCTGCTGGTCGGCGGCGCCTTCGTCCTCCTCGCGGCGCTGCGGGCGGGGCGGCGCGGCGGCTGGCGGCCGGGCCTGGCCGGCGCGGCGCTGCTGGCCGGCGCGCTGGTCGCCGTGATCGTCCCCTGGACGATCCGCAACGCGGACGTGCTCGGCCGCCTGGTGCCGATCTCGACCGGCGGCGGCAAGGCGCTCTACGTCGGCACCTTCCTGCCCGCCGACGGCGAATACCAGCGGGTCAAGGCGATCCTCTACCGGCGCCAGACCGGCCGCAGCCTGCCGCCCCAGTCCGAAGCGCTGAACGAAGTCGACCCCACCCCGCTCTTCGACCACGTCGCCGAAACCGCCTATCCCGACCTGCCGCGCGACACCGCGCTGGGCCGGATCGGCAAGGAAAACTTCTCCAAGTACTTCGGCGAAGACCCGGTCGGCTACCTGGCGATGACCGCGCGCAAGGTGGGTCGGATGTGGAGCAGCGGCCCCGGCGCGGCGATGAGCTCGACCGCGGGCCGGGTGGTCCAGATCCTCCTCGTTTTCGCCGCGATCGCCGGCCTGGTCGCGCTCGGGCTGCGCCGGCGCTGGTGGGAGCTGGTGGCGATGGCGACCCCGCCGGTCCTCGTCACGCTGGTCGGCGCCGCCACCCTGGCGGCGCCCCGGCGCAACGAGGTCCTGATGACGCTGGTCTTTCCACTCGCCGCGCTGGCCCTGGGTTGGGCGCTCGCGGCCCTATCCTCTGGCCGCCGATGGTCCCCACCGCAGGCATCTTCCCCGCCGAACTGACGGCGCTGCGCGGCGTCGGGCTGGCGATCGCCGCCGCCCTCGTCCTCTACGCGGTCGCCCGTCGCCACACGCTGCGAAACGCCGACGTGCTCGGGCTGCTCGCCGCCGGGATCGGCCTGGCGCTGGTCTCCGGCACCGAAATCGTCAACGGCCTGCTCTCCGCCTTCTCCTTCGAAAAGGGCAACGGCGGCCGCATCCTCGGCCTCGCCGTGTTCGCGATCATCGTCCTCTTCGGGCTGATCCTGCGGGCGCTGGCGCAGACCGCCCGCAACCAGCGCCAGCTGGCGGCGGCGCTCGAGGGGCTGGCCTGGGAGGAGTTCCGCCAGGCGGGCCTGCCCGATCGCTTCCGCGGCAAGGTCGCGGTCCTGATCCCCGCCTACAACGAGGCCGAGAACATCGGCACCGTGCTCGAGCAGATCCCGAGCGAGGTCTGCGGGATGCCGACCTCCGTTCTCGTCGTCGACGACGGCTCGCGCGACGGCACCGGCGACGTCGCCGCCGAGCACGGGGCCCTGGTCGCCCGCCACGTCACCAACCGCGGCGGCGGCGCGGCGCTGCGCACCGGCTACCGGCTGATGGTCGAATCCGGGGCCGAGGTCGTCGTCACCCTCGACGCCGACGGCCAGCACCGCCCCGACGAGATGGCGCGGCTGGTCGGCCCCGTGCTCGACGGCGAGGTGGCCGTCGCCCACGGCTCGCGCGTCCTCGGCCACGCCGAGCGCAACCACTTCGCCCGCGAGCTGGGGATCGTCTTCTTCAACCGCCTCGTCTCGCTGATCACCCGCACCCACGTGACCGACTGCTCGAACGGCTACCGCGCGGTCCGGACCACGGTGCTGCCCCAGCTGGTCCTGCGCCAGGAGCAGTTCCACACCTCCGAGTTCATGATCGAGGCGATCAAGCGCGGGATCCCCGCCAAGGAGGTCCCGATCACGGTCGATCAGCGGCTCCACGGCCACTCGAAGAAGCCCGCCGTCCTGCGCTACGGCGTCGGCTTCGCCAACGCGATCGTCCGCACCTGGCTGCGCTAGGGCTCGGCGCCCGTGCGCCGAAGCCCGCGGTTCGACCGGCCTAGGGACGAACGCCGGGGTGGCGGACCGCGGCCGGGTCGGGCAGGTAGAGGTCGGCGCCGCAGCGCGGGCAGACCTGGACGTAGAGCTTCAGCGCCTTGCCGCACTGCGGGCACTGGCGTTCGGGTTCGTCCTTCTCGACCCGGTAGAGGACGACCGCGATCAGGCCGAGCGGCGGCAGCACGGTGCCGATCAGCAGCCAGATGAAGAACGAGCTGCCCTTGGCCTTGCCGATGATCGCCGTTGCGAGGCCGAAGCTGAAGGCGATGAGGAGGTACGCCACGCCCCCATTGTGGCGCCTCGGACAGCCACGGCGGCGCTGGCCGGCGCCTGGTCCTTCCGTCCAGTCCGGCAGGCGCGCCTCAAGCGCTCGCGAATCGGTCCGAGAGATCCGAACAGGGTCAGGGCGTCCGGTTCCCGGTCATGGCGATCCCCCAGGCAACGGCAAGCGCTAAGCAAAAGCACGGCAAGCACCACCGGCGTCGCCGGAGCAAGCGCACCTGGAACGACAAGCACTGGCGCTGGGTCCCCGCCGCCGACGGCGACTGGCGCGTCCAGGGCTACATCTTCCACCACAAGCACAGGCCGCCCCGCCACCACTTTCGCGGGCCCGGCCCGAAGCCGGCTCGCCGGACGACGCCGGCACCCCCTCCCGCTCCCGCCGAAAGCAGGCCGCCCGGCGCCTACCAGGGAGCCTTCGGCGCCACCGAGGCGACCCGGCTGCTGCAGCGGGCGGGGTTCGGCCCCCGCACCGGCCAGGCGGAGCAGCTCGCCGGGCTCGGCCTGGTCGGCGCGGTCCAGTCGTTGACGCGGCCGAGCGGGCCGGCGACCCTCGCGGGCCCGGCGCCGACCGACGACGAAGGCGCGCCGCTGGCGCCCGCCGACGCCTGGGGCCACGACCACCTCTGGTGGCTCGACCGCATGGTCCGCACCGACCAGCCGCTGGTCGAGCGGATGGCGCTCGTCTTCCACGACTGGTTCGCGACCTCCGCCGCCGGCGTCTCCAAGACCCAGCAGATGATCGACCAGTCCAACCTCTTCCGCGCCGCCTGCTTCGGCTCGTTCCTCGACCTGTTCAAGGCGGTGACGGTCGATCCGGCGATGCTGCAGTGGCTGAACGGGATCGAAAACGTGAAGTCGGCCCCGAACGAGAACTACGCCCGCGAGATGATGGAGCTGTTCTCGCTCGGCGCCGACCGCGGCGCCTACAGCGAGGACGACGTGCGCGAACAGGCGCGGGCGCTGACCGGGTGGCGGGCGGACTGGTCGAGCGAAGAAGGGATGCACAACTTCCGCTTCGACCCGCGCCGCCACGACGAAAAAGTCAAGACCGTGTTCGGCCGCAGCGGCAACTGGGGCTGGGAAGACGCCTGCCGGCTCTGCGTCGAGAATTCCCTCCATCCCAGCTTCTTCGTCCTCAAGCTCTGGAGCTACTTCGTCCCCGAACCGCCGCCGCCGGCGACCCGCGACGCCCTGATCTCGACCTACGTCGGCTCGGGCTGGCAGATCCGGCCGGTGCTGGAGGCGATCCTGATGAGCCCCCAGCTCTACGAAGGCCCGCCGATGGTCAAACCGCCGGTCGTGCAGCTGGCCGGGATGCTGCGCGCAATCGGCCGCTACGTCGACACCGAGGCCTGGGTCTGGCTCGGCGAAGAGGCCGGCCAGCGCCTCTTCTGGCCGCCGAACGTCGCCGGCTGGGACGACACCCGCTGGCTCGACACCTCGCGGATGCGGGCCCGCTGGAACACCGTCGACTACCTCCTCGACGGGATCTCCGTCGACGCCTGGGGCGAGCCCTACAGCACCACCGAGACCCCCGACGAAGCGCTGGCGCGGGCGCTGCAGTCGTGGGGCTCGCCGACCCTGCGCGACGAGCACCGCGCCGAGCTGCTCGATCTCGGCGCCCGCGTCGAGCAGAAGGTCCTCGCCAACTGGCAGAAGGGCCCCTACCGGGCGCTGCGCCAGAACGCCCTGCTGCAGCTGATCGGCACCAGCCCCGACCTGATCCTGCAATGAGCCACGAGTGCTGCAACGACTACACGCGCTCGCAGCTGCTGCGGGCGGCCGCCGCCGAAGCCGGCCGCGGGCTGCCGGCGATCGAGCCGGGAATGCCGGATCCGGCCGGGACCGGGCTTTCGCGGCGCCGCTTCCTCTCGCGCGCCGCCGGCGTCGCAATCGCCGTCTACGGCGCCTCGAAGATCCCACTCTCCGCCTTCGAGACCGGCATCGCCCAGGCGGCGCAGGGGGAAAAGATCCTCGTCTCGGTCTTCTTCGACGGCGGCATCGACGCGCTCAGCGTGCTGGCGCCGGTCGGCGACCCGCGCTACCCGCAGCTGCGCCCGACGCTGGCCCAGGCCGAAGGCGCCGGCCCGGCCTTCGGCGAGGACCCGCGGCTGCAGTGGCACCCCGCCGCCGCCGGCCTGGCAACCCTGCACGCCGAGGGCAAGGTCAGCGCCTTCCCGGCGATCGGCTACGACCACCCCGACCAGTCGCACTTCACCTCCCGCCACTACTACGAGATCGGCGAGCTCGACGTCGGCTTCCACACCGGCTGGCTCGGCCGCTACCTGGACGCGGTCGGCGACGAAGAAAACCCGCTGCAGGGGCTCTCGATGGACGGCACCCTCTCGCCGATGATCGCGACCGCGGAAAAGCCGGTGGCGGCGATCGACAGCGTCGACGGCTACGACCTCTGGTCGCGGGTCTCCGAACCGGTCACCGCGGAGATGTACAGGAGCTTCGGGCGCTTCGGCTCGCTGCCGGCCGACTCCCCGGCGATGCGGCAGGTGCGGCGGGCAACCGCGCAGACCGACAAGCTGCGCAGCGACCTCGGCGGCGTCGGCGAATTCACCAGCCCGGTCGCCTACCCCAACACCTCCTTCGCCCACAAGCTCGCCGGCCTCGCCGCCTACATCCAGTTCGGCCTGCCGATCCGCGTGGCGACGGTCCGCGCCGCCGGCGGCTACGACACCCACTCCGGCCAGGCCGAAGACCTCGAACGCAACCTCCGCCAGACCTGCGAAGGGCTGCTCGCCTTCCAGCGCGACCTCGAAGCGCGGGGGCTCGACGACCGCGTCCTGGTCGAGGTCTGGAGCGAGTTCGGGCGGCGGCCGGAGGAGAACGGCTCGCAGGGGACCGACCACGGCGCCGCCGGCTGCGCGTTCGTGATCGGCTCACGGGCGAAGGGCCAGATGGTTGGCGAATTCCCCGGCCTCGCCCAGCTCGACGCCAACGACAACGTGCGGGTGACGAGCGACTTCCGGGCGATGTACTGCTCGCTGCTCGAGCAGTGGCTCGGATTCGACGCCGCCGCGATCATCCCCGGCGCCGCCGGCTTCCAGCGACCGCTGCTCGTCGCGTGAGGCGGCTCGCCGGCACGGCCGCCTGCCTCGCCCTGCTCGCGGCCGCGGCGCTGGCGCAGCCGGCGGCCGGGTGGACCGTTGGGTCTGGCGGCAACGGGGCCGCGGCCGGGTGGACCCGCGGGGACAGCGGCGGCCGGACTGCGACGGCCGGCTGGCTACTGGAGGCCCGCGGCGGCGGAGCGGCCGCCGCGGCGAGCGCCGAATGCACCTGGCGGCGGCACACGAAGCGGGTCGTGACCCACGTGCGCCGCCATGGCAAACGGCGGCGGCTCGTCCGCCGGCGCCACTGGTGGACCCGCAGCTGCCCACCGGGCCCGGAAACGCCCGCCGGCGGCCCGGCGCCGGCCCCCGGCCCCGCCCCCTCGCCGAGCCCGGCGCCGGAAGAAGAACCGGTCGCCAACCGGCTCGGCGTGCGGGCCAGCGAGTACTACTTCACGCTCTCGCGGGCGAGCGTCGCCGCCGGCCAGGTGACGATCGAACTCGACAACCGCGGCGAAGACGCGCACGACCTCAACCTCCAGCGCCAGGGCGGCGGCTCCGAACCGGTGCTGGAAATCGCCGAAACGCAGTCGCTGCAGCACTCGGTCGCCAGCTTCGACCTGCCGCCCGGGACCTACCAGCTCTGGTGCTCGCTGCCCACCCACCGCGAAAAAGGCATGGAAACGACGCTCGTGGTCGGCGGCTGACCGGCGCCTGCGCGCGCCGAGCCTCTCAGCGGCGGCTCAGTCGAGCCGCTTGGGATGGCCGATCGAGCCGATCTCGGCGATGTCGCGCTTGAACGGCAGGCCGGCGGTCCAGTCGAGCACGGCGCGGACTTTGCGCGCCCTGCCCGGGATCTGGGACATGTGGTAGCTGCGGGCCAGCCACCAGGCCGGGAAGCCGCGGAAGGTGCGCTCGCCGATCCGGCCCACCGCCTTGTAGCGACCGAGGTTGACGAAGGAGGCGTCCGAGCGGTAGGCGAAGGGCGCCGCGGTGCCGACGCCGAGCTCGGCGGCGATGTTGCGGGCGGCCACCGGGCCCTGGCGGACCGCGTGCTGCGCGGTCGGCGGGCAGAGGCCCCCGCGCGGGTCCGGGGCGGCGGCGCAGTCGCCGATCGCCCAGACCGAGTCGAGGCCCTTGACGCGCAGGTACTCATCGACGGGGACCCGGCCGCGCTCGTCGAGCGGCAGGCTCAGTTCGCGCAGGACCGGCTGCGGGGCGACGCCGGCCGTCCAGACCACGGTGTTGGTCGGCAGCGTCTCGCCGTTCGAGAGCCGGGCGGTGCTGGCGGTCACCTCCTCGAGCGTGGTGCCGAGGCGGACGTCGATGCCGCGGCCGCGCAGCTCGCGCAGCGCGTAGGCCGCCAGCTCGGCGTCGATCTCGGGCAGCACCCGGTCCGTCGCCTCGACCAGGACCCAGCGCATCCCGTGCAGGCGGGCGCGCGGGTAGCTGTCGATCGCGTCGGCGGCGAAGTCCTGCAGCTCGGCCAGCGCCTCGAGGCCCGCGTAGCCGCCGCCGACGAAGACGAAGGTGAGCAGTTCCTCGCGGCGGCCGACGTCTTCGGTCGCGTTGGCTTCCTCGAGCGCCTCGACCACGTGGTTGCGCAGGAAGATCGCGTCGGCGAGGCTCTTGAAGCCGACCGCGTGGTCGGCCAGGCCCGGCACCGGCAGCGTCCGCGAGACCGACCCCAGCGCGATCAGCAGCTGGTCGTAGGGCAGGGTCTCGGTGGCGCCGTACTTGGCGCGCAGCTCGACGGTCTTGGCCTCGGGATCGTGGCCGACGATCGATCCCAGCCGCAGGTAGGTCCGCTGCAGCAGGTCGCGCAGCGGCGTCACCACGTGCCGCGGCTCCAGCGTCCCCGCCGCCGCCTCCGGCAGGAACGGCGTGTAGAGCGCGAAGTTCGTCTCGTTGACGAGGACCAGGCGGGCCGACTGCTTCGGCATCGCCCGCTCCAGCTCGCGGGCCGCCGCCGCGCCCCCGAACCCACCACCGGCGATGACGACGTTCCAGGCCATGCCCCTACGCTAGCACTTTGTAACAACGTGTTACAAAGTTCGGGACCGCACAAACCCCGCCCCACGCCCGAACCCCCGCGTGGCAGTCATTTCTCACGCTATGGAGGGAAAAGCTCTGCCACGGGGGTTGGAGGCCGAGCTGCCACGGGGGTCAGGGGGAGATGCCAGAGGGCTCAGAGGCCCAGCTGGCTGCGGATCAGACGGTTGACCTCGCCGCCGTCCGCCCGCCCCTTGGTCTCGCGCATGACGGCGCCGACGATCGCGCCGATCGCCTTGCCCTCGCCGGCCTTGACCTTCTCGGCGGCGTCGGCGTTGGCGGCGATCGCCGCGGCGACGATCCCGGCCAGCTCGCCGTCGTCGGACTCCAGCGCGAGCCCCTCGCGCGCGACGATCGCCTCGGCGTCGCCGCCCTCGGCTACCAGACTTCCGAGCACGGTCTTGCCGGAGCCGTGGGAGATCGTCCGCCGGGCGACCATCGTGATCAGCTCGGCCAGCGCCGCCGGCGTCACTTTCGAGGCCGCGGCGCCGCCCTCGGCGCCGGCGGCCCGCAGCGCCGCCGCCAGCTCGCCGGTCACCCAGTTGGCGACCACCCGCGGCTCGACCTCCGGCGCCTCGGCGGCAACCTGCTCGAAGTAGGCGGCGGTGGCGGGGTCGGCGGCGAGCACGACCGCCGTGTCGCGGGGCAGGCCCAATTCCTCGTAGCGCTCGGTCCGAGCAGCCGGCAGCTCCGGCAGCGACTCGCGGGCCTCGCGCAGCATCTCCTCGGTCGGCACGATCGGGACCAGGTCGGGCTCGGGGAAGTAGCGGTAGTCGTGCGCTTCCTCCTTCGAGCGCAGCGAGGTCAGCTCGCCGCTGGCGGGGTCGAAGTGGAGCGTCTCCTGTTCGACCGTCCCGCCCGCCTCGACCAGCGCCCGCTGGCGCGCCAGCTCCGCCTCGATCCCCCGCTGCAGGAAGCGGAAGCTGTTCATGTTCTTCAGCTCGGTCTTGGTCCCGAGCTCCTCGCTGCCGGCCGGCCGGACCGAGACGTTGGCGTCGACGCGCAGGCTCCCCTCCTCCATGTTGACGTCGGAGACGCCGAGCTGGCGCACCGTCTCGCGCAGCAGGCGCGCCCACTCGGCCGCTTCGGCGGCGTCGCGGAGGTCCGGCTCGGTGACGATCTCGACCAGCGGCGTGCCGCCGCGGTTGAAGTCGACCAGCGAGGCGGCGGAGCCGTGGATCCGTCCCGACTCGCCGACGTGGATCGTCTTCGCCGCGTCCTCCTCGAGGTGGGCGCGGTGGATGCGGACGTCTCCGAGCCGGCCGTTGGCGGCGATCGGGATGTCGTACTGGCTGATCTGGTAGGCCTTCGGGTTGTCGGGATAGAAGTACTGCTTGCGGTGGAAGATCGAGCGCGGCGCGATCTCGCAGCCCAGCGCGAGGCCGATCTGCAGCGCGTAGCGGATCGCCTGCTCGTTGGGGACCGGGAGCACGCCCGGGTGGGCGAGGCAGATCGGGCAGGTGCGGGTGTTGGGCGCCTCGCCGAAGGAGAGCTCGCAGCCACAGAACATCTTCGTCCGGGTCGCCAGCTGGACGTGGATCTCCAGCCCGATCACCGCCTCGAGCTCAGCCATC
The DNA here is from genome assembly GCA_046330305.1 of Solirubrobacterales bacterium. Lineage (GTDB taxonomy): Bacteria > Actinomycetota > Thermoleophilia > Solirubrobacterales > 70-9 > VAYN01. Next base: position 105,506 of record JAXLTA010000016.1, read on the forward strand.
GCCGTTCTCCCGGTTGGCGGCGAGGTAGGGCACCGGCGCCGTGGCGGCGAACCGGAGCGCCTGCTCGAGCGCGAAGGACGCCTCGAGCAGCCTCTGCTCGGCGAAGGCGGGCGCCGCGATCTGGAACCCGACCGGCAGCCGCGGGCCGCCGCCCTCGGGGGCGGCGAGGCCGGCCGGGATCGAGATCGCCGGGATCCCGGCCAGGCTCATCGGCACGGTGAAGAAGTCGTTGAGGTACATCGCCAGCGGGTCGTCGGTCTTCTCGCCAAGACCGAAGGCGACCGACGGCGAGGTCGGGGTGACGACGAAGTCGACCGCGGCGAAGGCAGCGGCGAAGTCCTCCGCAATCCGGGTCCGCACCTTCTGCGCCTGACCGTAGTAGGCCTCGTAGTAGCCGGATGAGAGGGCGTAGGTGCCGAGCATGATCCGCCGCTTGACCTCGGCGCCGAAGCCCTCGGCGCGGGTCGTCTCGTACATCTCGAGCAGGTCGCCGGCCTGCTCGGAGCGCATCCCGTAGCGGACCCCGTCGTAGCGCGCGAGGTTCGAGGAGGCCTCGGCGGGGGCGATCACGTAGTAGGCGGAGATCCCGTGCTCGGCGTTGGGCAGACCGACCTCGGCGACCTCGCCGCCGAGCGCCTCGATCCGCTCCAGCGTCGCCTCGAAGACCTCGCGGACGCCGGCATCGATCGCGTCCCGGGCCAGCTCCCGCGGCACGCCGAACCTGAGCCCGGAGAGGTCCTCGCGGCTCGGCGGCGCGATCCCGCCCTCGATCCCGACCGAGGTCGAGTCGCAGGGGTCGCGGCCCTGCAGCGCCGCCAGCAGCAGCGCGGCGTCGGTGACGTCGCGGGTCAGCGGCCCGCACTGGTCGAGCGAGGAGGCGAAGGCGATCATCCCGTAGCGCGAGATCGCGCCGTAGGTCGGCTTCAGGCCGACGATCCCGCAGAGCGAGGCGGGCTGGCGGATCGAGCCGCCGGTGTCGGTGCCGAGGGCGCAGGGGGCGAGGCCGGCGGCGACCGCGGCCGCCGAGCCGCCCGAGGAGCCGCCGGGGACCCGGGAGCGGTCCCACGGGTTGAGCACCGGGCCGTAGGCCGAGTTCTCGTTCGAGCTGCCCATCGCGAACTCGTCCATGTTGGTCTTCCCGAGCAGGCGGGCGCCGGCCGCGTCGAGGCGCCGCACCGCGGTCGCCGTGTAGGGGGGCCGGTAGCCGGCGAGGATCTTCGAGCCGGCGGTCGTCGGCGTCCCCGCGGTGCAGAAGATGTCCTTGACCGCGACCGGGATGCCGCCGAGCGGCCCGTCGATCGCCTGGTGGGCCTCGGCGCGCTCGACCTGGAACAGGTAGGCGTTCAGCTCGTCGCCGGCGGCCGCCCCGTGCCAGGCCGAGAAGTACTCCGCGGCCGAGAGCTCGGTGGCGGCGATCCGCGTCGCCGCTTCGGCGACGCTGAGGTCGAGTGTGTCGGCCATCACTCGGCCTGCGGCGAGGGGACGCGGAAGGCGCCGTCCTGCGGCTCGGGCGCCGGGGCGAGGGCGACGTCCTGGGGCAGGCTCGGCCGCGGCTCGTCGGCCCGCCAGACGTTCTGCAGGGCGACGACGTGCGAGGTCGGCTCGACCCCCTCGAGGTCGAGGTTGCCGATCCGGTCGACGTGCCCGAGGATCCCGGAGAGCTCGCCGGCCATCGTCTCGACCTCGGCCTCGGAGAGCCGCAGGCGGGCGAGGCGGGCGACGTGGAGGACCTGGTCGCGGTCGATCATCGGCCGCATTCTAGGGGCGCCCCGGCTCTGACCCGAGACATGCCCTTCGAGCGGAGGCGGGGTCCTGGCCAGTCAGCCAGTTATGCTGGCGGCGATGCAGGGACCCGCGGCCGAGAGATTCGTCGTCATCAGCCTGCGCCTGCTCGCCGCCACCTTCGCGCTCGTCGGCCTGCTCTTCATCGCCGTCCCCAACCCCACCCTCGACGTCCTCTCCGACGTCGGCGAATGGCTCGGCAACCAGACCCGCGCCCCGCACGGCTCCGAGCAGCTCTGGCTCTCGCTCGGGTTCGCCTACATGGTCGTGATCACCGGGATCTGCCTGCTCGCCCAGAGCGACGTCGTCCGCTACCGGCCGCTGCTGCTCGTCCTCGCAGCCGGCAAGACCGCCTCCTCGCTGGCGACGCTCGGGTTCTTCATCTTCGACGAACAGGTCTTCGCCTACCTCCTCAACTTCCTCCTCGACGGCTCGCTGGTGCTGATCGCGCTCGGCCTCTACGCACTGGCCGGGCGGGTCGGGCGCCCGATCGACCCCGGTTGACGGCGCCCGCCAGGGCTGTCCGCCGCTGAGCAGCGCACCCTGAGCGCGATCTGCGCGGCGATGGCGCCGGGCGTCGGCGGCCTGCCCGCGGCCGAGCGCGACGTCCCCGTCGCCGGCCCGGTCGCCGAGTTCATGCGCTCGCTCTCGCCCCGGGTGCGCCGCCAGCTGCGGCTCGCTCTGCGCGCCTTCGAGTGGCTGCCGTTCCCGCACCGCTTCAGCCGCCTGGACGCCGCCGGGCGCGAGCGCTTCCTGCTCGGGCTGGAGCGCTCGCGGAACCCGCTCAAGCACGAGCTGCTGCTGATGGCCAAGGTCTTCTCGACCCTCGGCTACGCGGCGGCGCCCGCGGTGCGGGAGGCGATCGGGTTCGAGACCAGCTGCGCGCTGGCCGACGGCTCCACGCCGGAGCCGGCGGGGACGCTGGGCGACACCTCCCCCGCGCCCGGCGGCGAGGAGTGCGACGTCGTCGTCGTCGGCTCGGGCGCCGGGGGCGCCGTCGCGGCCGCGACCCTGGCCGAGGCCGGGCTCGACGTGGTCGTGCTCGAGGCAGGCGGGCGCTACGACCGCGACAGCTACCCGAGCGACCCGCTCGAGGCGATCGCAGCTCTCTACCGGGAGGGCGGCCTGACGATCGCCGCCGGGCGGCCGCCGATCCCGGTGCCGGTCGCGCGGGCGCTCGGCGGCACCACCGTGATCAACTCGGGCACCTGCTTCCGCGCGCCCGACGCGGTGCTGGAGGACTGGCGGCGGCGCTTCGGGGTCGATTGGGCGCGCGACCTCGACGCCGAGTTCGGCGAGGCCGAGGAGTTCCTGCGCGTGCGGCCCCTGGACCCCGAGCGGATGGGCCGCAACGGCCAGCTGGCGATGGAGGGGGCGGCGGCGATCGGCGCCAGCGGCGGCCCGATCTCCCGCAACGCCGGCAGCTGCGTGCAGTGCAGCTCCTGCCCCTTCGGCTGCCCGATCGACGCCAAGCGCGGCATGCACGTCAGCTACCTGCCGCGGGCGGTGGCGGCCGGCGCCAGGCTGCGGGCCGGCGCCGAGGTCGAGCGCGTCATCGTCGAGAACGGACGCGCCGTCGGCGTCGAGGTCGCGGTTGACCACGCTATGCGTGGCGAAACGCGACCTCGCGCTCGGGAGCGGTCGCTCGTGCGGGCGCGGCGCGCCGTGGTCCTCGCCGGCGGGGCGCTGGGGACGCCGGAGCTGCTGCTGCGCTCGGGCCTGGGCGGCAGCCAGGTCGGGCGCAACCTCCACGTCCACCCCGCCTGCTGGGTCGGGGCCCGCTATCCCGAGGAGGTGCGCGGCTGGGAGGGCGTGATGCAGAGCTACTACGTCGATGAGTGGGAGAGCGAGCGCGTCCTGCTCGAGGCGACCTTCACGCCGCTCGCCTTCGGCGGCGCCTGGCTGCTCGGAGCCGGGCGCGCCCACCAGGAGGCGATGCTCGGCTTCGGCCACGTCGGCTCGATCGGCGTCCACCTCTCCGACGAGTCGGCCGGTCGCGTCGTCCTCGGCCCGCCCGGCAGCCTGCGCGCCTCCTACGCGCTCACCGCCGCGGACGCCCGCCGCCTCGCCTTCGGCATCGCCCGCGCCGCCGAGATCCACTTCGCCGCCGGCGCCGTCGAGGTCTACCCCAACATCGCCCGCGTCGGCGTTCTCAAGCCGGCCGACCTGGCGCGGTTCGAGGCGACCGCCTTCAAGCCGCGCGAGCTGCGGCTCGAGGCCTTCCACCCGATGGGCACGGCGCGGATCGCGGCCGAGCCCCGCGCCGGCGTCTGCGCCGCCGACGGCTCGGTCCACGGCGCCGGGGCGCTCTACATCGCCGACGCCTCGCTCTTCCCGACCTCCGTCGGCGTCAACCCGATGATGACCGTGATCGCCTTCGCGGCGAGGATCGCCGCCGGGATCGCGGAGGGCGGCCCGGCGCGGCAGGGAGCCGCCCCGGCTCGCCAGCGCCGCTCACGGCCCTGAGCGCGCGCCCTTCGTCCCGCGCCCCGCTCCCCCGCGCTCCCTGCCCCGATCGCGGGAGAGCTCGTCGGCGATCCTCGCGAACGAGGTGCCGCGCTCGCCCAGCGCCCGGTAGCCGCCGTAGGCGACGCCCGCCGCCGCGGCGAGACCGAGGTAGGCCCCGAGCTCGACGGTGGCGTTGACGGCGACGCCGCCGAGCTCGCCGAAGCCGGGCGGGAAGAGGATCCGGAGCGCCACCCAGAGCGTCGCCGCGCCGCCCAGCACCGCGACCGCGGCGTCGAGCGGAACCGCCGGACGCCAGCGCGAGCGCCGCAGAGCCAGCACCGCCGTCGCCAGCGCGACGAGGGCGGCGAGCAGCAGGAGCCAGGGCAGAAGGTCGAGCGAGTCCCAGGCGTCGCCGCCGGCTCCGGCGCCGCCGCCCAGCTTGATCCGGCGCGCCTGCCCCGCCAGCTCGGAGCCATACCAGTCGAGGAACGTGGTGGCCAGGAGCGCCGCGCCGGCCAGCGCCGCGATCGCCTCGCCCCGCTCCAGCCGCGCCGCCCGCCGCGGGCGGCCACCCGGCTGCCGCCGCCCCGGCCGGCCACGTCGCGGCCGCGCCGGCCCGCTCACTCGCTTCTTCCCCCCTTCCGCCACGCGCCAGCGAGGCTACCGCTCGCCGCGCCGCCTGCGGGCCGCCGTCAAGGTGTTGACGAGCAGCATCGCCCGCGTCATCGGGCCCACCCCGCCCGGGACCGGGGTGATCGCGCCGGCCACCGCGGCGACCGGCTCGAAGTCGACGTCGCCCACCAGGCCGTCCTCGCCGCGGTTGGTGCCGACGTCGATCACGATCGCCCCCGGCCGCACCATCTCGGCGCCGATCAGCGCCGGAGAGCCCGCGGCCGCGATCAGGACGTCGGCCTCGCGACAGACGGCGGCGAGGTCGCGCGTATGGGAATGGCAATGGGTGACGGTGGCGTTGGCGGCAAGCAGCAGCGCCGCCAGCGGCTTGCCGACCAGGATCGAGCGGCCGACGACGACCGCGCGGGCGCCGTCGAGCTCCGCGCCGGCCTCGGCCAGCAGCTCCATCACGCCGGTCGGCGTGCAGGGCACGAGCGCCTCCGCGCGCCCCTGCGCCAGCAGGCCGGCGTTGATCGGGGTGAGGCCGTCGACGTCCTTGCCGGGATCGATCGCGGCGATCAGGGGGTCCTGGTCGAGGTGGGCGGGCAGCGGCAGCTGCAGGAGGATGCCGTCGACCCGGTCGTCGCCGTTCAGCTCCTCGACCAGACCGAGCAGCGCCTGCTGCGAGACCTCGCCGCCGGGCTCGTGGTGAAAGGAGCGGATCCCGACCTCGGCCGAGTCCTCGCGCTTCATCCGCACGTAGACCTCGGAGGCGGGATCCAAGCCGACCAGGATCGTCGCCAGCCCGGGCGGCTCGGACATCGCCGCGACCTCGCCCGCGACCCGCTCGCGGATCCGCGCCGCGACCGCCTTGCCGTCGATCACCCGGGCCGCCATCTCAGCGCCTGCGAACCGGGGCGTAGTCGGCCATCAGCTTGCGCTCGGAGCCGTCGGCGGAGAAGCGGACGACGATCACGCCGCCCGGCTCGACCGCGGTGACGACGCCCTCGCCGAAGCTGGCGTGGACGACGTCGTCGCCGGTCTGCAGCTCCAGCGCCGGGCCGGGGTCGCGCGGCTGGACCGCCTCGCCGCCACCGAAGCCGCCCGAGTCCCAGGTCATCGCGCCGAGCCCGCTCCCCGGCGAGGCGGCCACGGTCGAGTGGCGCTCGGTCAGCGCGACCGGCAGCTCGTCGATGAAGCGCGAGGGGAGGTTCCGCTCGGCGCGCCCGAACAGGCGCCGCTCGCGCGCCCAGGTCAGGTAGAGGCGCTTGCGGGCGCGGGTGATCGCGACGTAGCAGAGGCGGCGCTCCTCTTCTTCGCCGCCCTCCTCGAGCGCCCGCATGTGGGGGAACGCCCCGTCCTCGCAACCGACGACGAAGACCGTGTCGTACTCGAGCCCCTTCGCGTTGTGGAGGGTCATCAGCGTGACCAGCTCCTGCTCGTCCTCGAGCGAGTCCTGGTCGGAGACCAGCGAGATCTGCTCGAGGTACTCCTGCAGGGGCGAGAGCTCGCTCTCACCCTCCTGCTCGCGCTCGAGGTCGAACTCGGCGGCGCCCTCGACCAGCGCCTCGAGGTTCTCGATCCGGCCTTCGGCCTCCACCGTGCGCTCGGCTTCGAGCGCTTCCAGGTAGCCGGTCTCGCTCAGCACCGCCTGCAGCAGCTCGGCGACGCCGCCGCCCGCTTCGGCGCGGGCGGCGAGCAGGTCCATCGTCTCGTAGAAGCGGCCGACCGCCTTGACCGCGGCGGCGCCGAGGCCGGGAACCTCCTCGCAGCGTTCGATCACCTCCCAGATCGTCAGCCCGGCGGTGTTGGCGTAGGCGGCCAGCCGCGCCTGGCTGGTGCCGCCGATCCCGCGCCGCGGCGAGTTGACGACGCGGCCAAAGGAGACCAGGTCGGCGGGGTTGGCGATCAGGTTGAGGTAGGCGACCGCGTCTTTGATCTCCGCCCGCTCGTAGAACTTGGTGCCGCCGATCACCTGGTAGGGCACGTTGAAGCGGTTGAGCGTGTCCTCGACCACCCGGCTCATCGCGTTGGTCCGGTAGAAGACGGCGACCTCGGCACGCGCCAACCCCTCCTCCTCCCCCAGCCGCTCGATCTCGCCGGCGACCCAGCGCGCCTCCTCGTGCTCGTCGCCGAGCTCGGAGAGCTGGATCTTCTCCCCCGCCTCGGCTTCGGTCCAGAGCGCCTTCGGCCGCCGCTCGCGGTTGTGCTCGACGACTGCGTTGGCGGCCTCGAGGATCGTCCCCGTCGAGCGGTAGTTCTGCTCGAGCTTGACCACCCCCGCCTCCTTGAAGTCGGCGTCGAAGTTGAGGATGTTGGAGACGTCGGCGTAGCGGAACCCGTAGATCGACTGGTCCTCGTCGCCGACCACCATCAGGTTGCCGTGCTCAGAGGCGAGCAGCTGCAGGAGGCGGTACTGGGCGTGGTTGGTGTCCTGGTACTCGTCGACGAGGACGTGGCGGAAGGTGCGGCGCCAGCGCTCGCGGACCTCCTCGTAGAGCTCGAAGGCGTTGACGGTGCGGACCAGCAGGTCGTCGAAGTCCATCGCGTTGGCCTCGAGCATCCGCTTCTCGTAGAGGGGGAAGGCTTCGGCGACGATTTCCTCGAACGGGCCGGCCGCGGTTTCGGCGTAGCTGTCGGAGTCGATCAGCTGGTTCTTGGCGCCGGAGATCTTCGAGCGCACCGCCCGCGGCGGGAACCGTTTCGGGTCGACGCCGAGCTCGGTCAGGCAGCGTTTCAGCATCCGCAGCGAGTCGCCCTCGTCATAGATCGTGAAGGCGCGTGAGTAGCCGAGCCGCTCGGCGTCGGCCCGCAGCATCCGGGCGCAGGCGGAGTGGAAGGTCGTCACCCACATCGCCCGCACCGAGCGGCCGACCAGCTGGGCGACGCGCTCGCGCATCTCCGCCGCCGCCTTGTTGGTGAAGGTGATGGCGAGGATCTCGCCGGGCCGGGCGGCGCCGGTGGCGAGCAGGTAGGCGATCCGGTGGGTGAGCACCCGGGTCTTCCCCGAGCCGGCGCCGGCCAGCACCAGCAGCGGACCTTCGCTGTACTCGACCGCCTCGCGCTGGGGCGGGTTGAGGCCGGCGAGCAGCCGCTCGACGCGGTCGGCGCCGGGCTCGGTCGGGGCGCCGCCGAAGGCCTCCTGCTCCTCGCCGGAGTAGTCGAACTCGCCTTGCAGGCTCACCCGCCGAGCATAGCCAGGGGCTCGGCGGGGCCTCGGCGGACCGGCGGGCCTATTCGCAGCCTTCGGCGAGTTCGGCGAGCGGCTGCGAGGAGCCTTCCAGCAGCAGTTCTTCGACGTCCGCTTCGGAGGCTTCGCGGAGGCCGTCGGCGATGCAGCCGACCTGTTCGTCGCTCAGTTCGCCGCTCGCCTTCAGTTCCTTTTCGAAGAAGCTCGCGAGCGCCTCCTGGTCGAGCTTGGCGAAGCCCGCCAGTTCGTCGAGCTTCCACTGCCCTTCTTCCTTGACCAGGGCGATGGTGAGGACCTGGCTGTCGAGGCCGCTGCCGACGAAGGCGGCGTCGGCGGTCGCCTTGGAGCCGTCGATCTGGATGTTGGTGACGCTCACCGATTCCGGGTCGTCGGAGGCGTCGCTGGCGCTTTCTTCGCATTCTTCGAGCGCCTTCTGGCCTTCGCTTTCTTCGACCTGGTCGAGAAAGTTCTGGGTCAGCGTCTCGGTGCATTTCGAGGGATCGTCGAGCGTCACCGACTTGGTGATCGCCGCTTCGATTTCGCCTTCTTCATCGCCGCCTTCGCTGGAGCCCCCGCCACCACCGCAGGCGGCGAGGCCGAGGACGAGTAGCAGGGCGAGCGGGAGCCAGAGCGGGCGCTTGTTCACTTGAGGCCTTTCGCGAGGGGACGAGCGAGGCCCGGACGCTACATCAGCCGCCGCGGTCCGGCTCAGCCGCCGGCGGAGGAGCGGCCGGTGCGGGGCCGGATCTCCGGCTCGCCGGTCGGGCCGTTGCCGCCGTCGAGCCGGGCCAGGCGCTGCTCGAGCGCCGCGATCCGCTCCGAGAGCGCCTTGATCGCGTCGGCGATCGGGTCCGGCAGGTGGATCCAGTCCGCGTCGGGGCCCTCGACCCGCCTGCCTTCCACCCTGACCGGGTGGCCGGGGTTGCCGACCACGGTGGCAGCCGGGGGCACGTCCTCGACGACGACGGTGTTGGCGCCGATCTTGGCCCCGTCGCCGACCGCGATCGGGCCCAGCAGCTTGGCCCCGGAGCCGACCGTGACGTTGTCGCCGAGCGTCGGGTGGCGCTTGCCGCGCTGGAACCCGGTGCCGCCCAGCGTCACCCCCTGGTAGAGGGTGACCCGGTCGCCGATCACGGCCGTCTCGCCGATCACCACCCCCGAGCCGTGGTCGATGAAGAAGTCGCGCCCGATCTGCGCCGCGGGATGGATCTCGACCCCGGTGACGGCCCGGGTCAGGTAGGCGATCGCGCGCGGCGCCAGCGGCACCCCCGCCCCGGCGAGGGCGTGGGCGACGCGGTGGGCGAGCAGCGCCTGCACCCCCGCCCAGCTGGTCAGGATCTCGAAGCTGGACACGTTCTGGGCCGCCGGATCGCGGTCGCGGGCGGCGGCGACGTCGGCGCGGATCTCGCTCAGGACGCGGCGCATCACAGTGCGAAGAAGGGTAGGGACATGTAGCGCTCGCCCGAATCGCAGACGATCGTCACCACCCGCCGCCCCGCCATCTCCGGCCGCGCCGCCACCTGCAGCGCCGCCCAGACGTTGGCCCCGGCGGAGATCCCGGCGAGGATCCCCTCACGGCGGCCGAGCAGGCGCGCGGTCTCGAGCGCGTCCTCGTCGGAGACCGAGAGCACCTCGTCGATCACCTCGCGGTCGAGCACGGCGGGGACGAAGCCGGCGCCGATCCCCTGGATCTTGTGGGGACCGGGGCGCCCGCCGGAGAGGACCGGCGAGCTGGCCGGCTCGACGGCCACGACCAGCGCCTCGGGCGCGCGCTCGCGCAGCATCCGGCCAACCCCGGTGATCGTGCCGCCGGTACCGACCCCGGCGACGAAGGCGCCGAGCTCGCCGTCGGTGTCGCGCCAGATCTCCTCTGCCGTGGTGCGGCGGTGGACCTCGGGGTTGGCCGGGTTGGAGAACTGCATCGGCATGAACGCCTTGCGCTGCTCGCGGATCTCCTCGGCCAGCGCCACCGCCTCGTTCATCCCCCCCAGCGAGGGCGTCTCGCGCACCTCGGCGCCGTAGGCGCGCAGCAGCTTCGCCCGCTCGCGGCTCATCCCCTCGGGCAGGGTGAGGATCAGCTCATAGCCGCGGGCGGCGCAGACCATCGCCAGGGCGATCCCGGTGTTGCCGCTGGTCGGCTCGACGACGACCGAGCGGCCCGGTCGGATCTGGCCGGCCTCCTCGGCGGCGTCGATCATCGCCACCCCGATCCGGTCCTTGACCGAGCCGCCCGGGTTGAAGTACTCGAGCTTGGCGCAGACCCGGCCGCCGGCCTCCTCGCCCAGCCGGTCGAGGGCGACCATCGGCGTCCCGCCGACCACCGCCGATGCCTCCACGCCGATTCTCACCTCGCGGACTCTAGGAGGTTCAGGGCCCGAGCCCGCGCTCGCGCCGCCAGCGGTAGAGCACGTGCGGGAGGCCGGCGTGCTCGACCTCCCCTTCGAGCACCATCCCCGCCTTCTCGGCGACCCGCCGGGAGGCGGTGTTGGCGGGGAGCGCCAGCGCGATCACTTCCTCGAGCCCGAGCTCGCGGGCCAGCTCGAGCCCGGCGAGGGCGCCGGTGGTGGCGAGCCCGCGGCCGTGGTGATCGGGGTCGATCGTCCAGGCCAGCTCGATCACCGCCTCCCCTTCGACCGTCGTCCAGCGCAGCCCGACGCGGCCCAGATAGCGCTCCTCGCCCTCCTCGATCACCGCCCATGGCCCGAACCCCCGCTCGCGCCAGTGCCGCAGGTCGTCCTCGAGCATCGCCGCCGCCTCGGCCGCGGTGATCGGAGCGAACGGCTCGGGCCGCAGCCAGGCGTTGACCTCCGGCCGCTGGAAGACCTGGACGTATCCGGCGAGATCCTCCCGTTCAGGCGGACGCAGCACGGTCAGATGAAGTACATGCCGGAGTCCGCCTCTTCGGCCTCGCGGCGGGCGACTTCGGCGATCGTGGTCTGGCCGAAGACCTTGCGCAGGGCGCTGACGCCCTCGGCCCAGATGCCCCCCGCCTCGTCGGCCTCGGTGCCGACCTTGCCGTCGAGGGTCTGCACGACCTCGAGGACGGTGATCTCTTCCGCCGGGCGCGAGAGGGTGTAGCCGCCGCGGGCGCCGCGGTGGCTGGTCAGCAGGCCGCCGCGGCGCAGGGTCGAGAACAGCTGCTCGAGGAACTGCTCGGGGATCTCGCGCCGCTCGGCCAGCTCCTTGATCGGGACCGGCCGGTCTCCGGAGCGGGCGAGCTCGGCGAGGGCAACGACCGCATAGCGCGACTTCGAGGTGACGGAGATCACTACAGCCTTTCTACCGCACCGACCCGGCCTGGGTTAGGATCGAAACGGAAGGGGCGCCGGCTCTCGCTGGGCGCTGAAGCCGCGACGAGTGATCGGAAGCAGTCCTGAGCGAACGCCCACACTGCCTTGTGATCGACGATCACCCGCTCGTCCGGCTCGGAGTCCGCAACCTGCTCAGCGACGGCTTCGAGGTCCACGAGACCGATAGCCGCGAGGAGGCGCTCGATCTGGTGCGCGACGTCGGCGACTTCGACGTCGCGATCGTCGACATGCGCCGGCGGGTCAACGGCAACGGCGCCGCCGCGATCAGCGGCCAGGAGGCGATCCGGGCCCTGCACCGCTCCTCCCCCGCGCTCGGCATCGTCGCCCACGGCGAGCGGCCCGAGCGCCACCTGGCGAGCGCCGCGCTGCAGGCCGGCGCCGACGCCTACGTCGCCCGCACCGCCGGCCCCGCCGAGCTGCGGGCCGCGGTCGACGCCGCCGCCTCGCAGGAGCGCTTCGTCGACCCGGCCGTGCCGCCGAAGGGCAGCCGCGGCAAGCTCACCCAGCGCCAGTGCCAGATCCTGCAGCTGCTCGCCAACGGCGAGTCGACCACGGTCGCCGCCCGCGAACTCGACCTCAGCGAAGAGACCGTCAAGACCCACATCAAGACCGCGATCGCCCGGCTCGGCGCCCGCAACCGCACCCACGCGGTCTCGATCGCGATGCGCGAGGCGCTGATCGACTAGCTGCCGGCCGGCGGCTTCGGCGGCGCCGACCAGGCGGGGCGGCGGACGCGGAGCAGCGAGCGCCGGCGCCAGCCGGGAGCCTGCTCCTTGGGGGCCTGGCCGCGCTTGGCGGCGGGGACGACGAGGGGTTGGCGGACCATCGCTAGATCCATCCCCGGTCGCGGGCGGTGAGCACCGCCTGGGCGCGGTCGACGGCGCCGATCTTGCCGTAGACGTTGTGCAGATGGGTGCGGATGGTCGAGACGGAGAGATGCATTTCGCCGGCGATCTGCTTGTAGACCATGCCCTCGGAGAGGTGGCGGAGGACGTCGAGCTCGCGCGCCGAGAGCGGGCAGGGCTCGCTCACCCGCGAGGCTTCCTGGCTGTTGAAGGGCATCTCGTAGAGGAGGTCGCGGAGCGCGTCCTGGCCGAGGCCGCAGCGATCGGCGGCGGAGCGCATGCGGTCGGGCGAGACCGCCTCGCCCTGCGAGTAGTGGGCGACCATGTCGGCGGTGGCGACCAGGGACGCCAGGCCCTCGGAGTCCTCGGCGTGATGGCGCTCGATCGCGACCGCGATTCGCTGCGGCAGGTTCCAGCGGCGGGCGAGCACGCCGCCGACCAGGGCGTGGTCGATGCCGAGCTGCTCCCGTTCGTCGCGCAGGCGCTGCTCGGGGGTGCGGGAGATCGCGTCGAAGTAGACCTTGTAGCCGGGGTGCAGGCGCGAGATCACGAGACGGCCGACGTCGTGCAGTAGGGCGGCGACGGCGAGCTCCTCGCGCTCGGTCCAACCGACCGTGCGGCCGACCTGGGCGGCGGCGCGCTGGGCGGCGAGGGCGTGAACCCGGAAGCGCTCGGGCTTCAGCTCCCAGCCGCCGTTGGACTCGAAGAAGTCGAAGCTCGGGGCGGTGCCGGCGATCGCCAGCACGCCGGAGGGCTTCAGCACCTCGACGGCCTCGGGGACGCTGGCGACGCCGCCGGAGCCGCCGGAGCGGTTGGCGAAGCGCAGCACCGAGATCGTCAGCGCGACGTCGGCCTCGACCGCGGCGATCAGCTCGCCGACCCGCGGCGTCTCCGCCGTGGCCGCGGCGATCACCCGCTCGCGCGACTCGATCAGCACCGGGAAGCGCTCGACGGCCTCGAAGGCCTCGGCCAGCCGGCTGCCGGGCGCCGGGGCGCCGCGCGAGCCGCCGCGCGCGGCCTGGTCGCCTTTGCGGGCGAGGGTCTGGGCGGTGCTTGCCTCCATTTCGCCCTACACATCGGCAGCGGGGAGCCATTGGTTTAGCCGTGCGCGGGGGCCGACGGCGCCGGGCGGCGGCTATTCGGGCTCGGAGGTGCCTGAAAGCCGCATGATTGCGGCCTGAATGCGCTCTTGCGCAGTCTCTCGCCCAAGCGCGGAGAGCGACTCGAAGATCCCTGGAGACACCGAGGTTCCGGTGATCGCGACCCGCAGCGGCTGGTAGAGCCGGCCCGGCTTGACGTCGAAGCGCTCCAGCAGCGGCGCCAGCGCCGCCTCGATCGTCGGCGGGTCGAACGGCTCGGCGCCGGCCAGGGCCTCGGCGGCGGCCGCCAGCAGCTCGCCGCTGCCCGCTTTCATCACCTTGCTCCAGGCCTTTGGGTCGTCGACCGGCGGCTCGAACAGGAACCGGATCAACGGCCAGACCTCAGCCAGGGTCTGGGCTTTCTCCTGCGCGATCTCGCAGGCGCCGCGCAGGCGCTCGTCGGCCGGCCGGCCGAGGTGGGCGGCGACCGCCTCGGTGTACTCGTCGAGCGGCAGCTCGCGCATCGCCCGCCCGTTCAGCCAGCGCAGCTTCTTCTCGTCGAAGATCGCGGCCGATTTGCCGACGTCGGCGACCCGGAAGCGCCGCACCAGCTCCTCGGTCGAGAGGATGGTGGTGTCGTCGTCGGTGCCCCAGCCGAGCAGCGCCAGGTAGTTGCGGACGGCGGCGGGCAGGTAGCCGGCCTCGCGCAGCTCCTGCACCGAGGCGGCGCCGTGGCGCTTGGAGAGCTTCTTGCCGTCGGGGCCGTGCAGCAGCGGCAGGTGGGCATAGCGCGGCGCCGGGTGCCCGAGGGCCTCCAGCACCAGCAGCTGCTTCGGCGTGTTGGAGAGGTGGTCGTCGCCGCGGACGACGTCGGTGATCCCCATCTCGGCGTCGTCGACGGCGACGGCGAAGTTGTAGAGCACGCTGCCGTCGCCGCGGGCGATGACGAAGTCGTCGTAGCTCGCGTTGGGGAAGGCGACCGGGCCGCGGATCACGTCCTCGACCACGGTCTGCCCCTGGTCGGGGACGCGCAGCCGCACGGCCGCCCCGGACTCCTCGCTGGGGGTGCCGCGGTAGCCGCGGCCGGCGCCGTGCTCGGCCTTCCAGGCCTCGACGTCCTTGGCGGTCGCCGCGTCGTGGTAGGCGTGGCCGGACTCCAGCAGCCGCTCCAGCGCCGCCGCGTGGCGCGACGCCCGCTCGGCCTGGGAGACCGGGCCCTCGTCCCACCACAGATCCAGCCACTGCAGGGCGTCGAGGATCTGCTCCACGTTCTCGGCGGTCGAGCGCTCGCGATCGGTGTCCTCGATTCGCAGCACCATCTCTCCCCCCTCGTGACGGGCCGCCAGCCAGTTGTAGAGGGCGGTGCGGGCGCCGCCGATGTGCAGCGCGCCGGTCGGCGAGGGGGCGAAGCGCAGGCGCGGAGAGGGCTCGGACACGAGGGGCCGGATACTTCCACAGCCGGGGGCGCGGGCGCGGGCGCCGCGCCCGTAGGATGCGCCGATGCTGATCGGGGCCCACGTCTCCACCGCCGGCGGCCTCGCGAACGCGATCGAGCGCGGCGAGGAGCGCGGCTGCGAATCGATTCAGATCTTTCACCAGAGCCCGCGGATGTGGCGCCCGACGCGGTACGGCCCCGGCGACTTCGCCGCCTTCCGCGAGGCGATGGCTGTCTCGCGGAGCGTCGACGCGGTGATCATCCACGCCGTCTACCTGATCAACTGCGCGACCAAGGAGAGGGAGCTGCGCGGGAAATCGCTGGCCTCCCTGACCCACGCGCTGCGGATCGGCGATCAGATCGGCGCCCGCGGAGTCGTCCTCCATCCCGGCGCCCAGAAAGGCGAGCCGCACGCGCCGTCGATGAAGCGCGCCGGCAAGGTGATCGCGGCAGCGCTCGCCGACAGCGAGCGCTGTCCCCTGCTGCTCGAGCAGACCGCCGGCCACAAAGGCCTGCTCGGGCGCGACTTCGACGAGACCGCGCGGCTGATCGAGCTGGCCGGCGGCGGCGAGCGCCTCGGCCTCTGCCTCGACTCCTGTCACCTATTCGTCCAGGGCTATGACATAACCGACGAGGAGCACCTCGCCGGCGTCCTCGACGAGGCCGACGCCAAGGTCGGAATCGACCGCCTCGGCGCCGTCCACGTCAACGACGCCGCCGCCCCCCTCGGCTCCTGCCGCGACCGCCACGCCAACATCGGCAAGGGCGAGATGGGCCGCAAGGGCCTCGCCGCCTTCCTCTCCGAGCCGCGCTTCGAGGGCCTGCCGGCCACCCTCGAGACCCCGGGGCCCGAGAAGAAGGGCACCTCAAAGGCCGAAGTGACCCTCGCGAAGCGTCTGCGCCGCGAGGGCCTCAAACGCCGCCAACGCTAACCGCGGTTCCTTGCGGACCCCTACCGTCCGGAAGGAACCACAAACCCCCAATCCGCCTACAAATCGAGACCTGTGGTTCCTTGTGGACGTACTGGGTCCGGAAGGAACCACGAGCGTGCCGCGCGGAGGGTCGGCCATTCCGGGCAGGCGACAAGGACCGGCCCCCGCGCGCCGGTCCTTGCTCTCCCGCCGTAAGTCCTATTTGACGTGGACGCCGGAGATCGCGCGCGAGATGACGAGGCGCTGGATCTCGGAGGTGCCCTCGAAGATCGTGTAGATCTTGGCGTCCCGGTGCATCCGCTCGACCGGGAACTCACGGGTGTAGCCGTTGCCGCCGAGGATCTGGATCGCGCGCTCGGTGGCCCAGACGGCGACCTCACCGGCCTTCAGCTTCGACATCGAGCCCTCGGCGTTCTCGAAGCGCTGGCCGGTGCGCCCCATCCAGGCGGCTCGCCAGACCAGCAGCCGGGCGGCGTCGATCTCCAGCTTCATGTCGGCCAGGGTGAAGGCGATCGACTGGTTCTCGACGATCGCACGCCCGAACTGGCGGCGCTCCTTGGCGTAGGCAAGCGCGTACTCATAGGCGGCGCGGGCGATGCCCAGAGCCTGGGCGCCAACCGTCGGCCGCGAAGCCTCAAAGGTCTGCATCGCCGCCTGCGATTTGGCTTTCTTGCCCTCCCGCACCCGGGCGAGCCGCTCGTCGAGCCTCTCCTTGCCCCCCAGCAGGCAGGAGCCCGGCACGCGGCAATCGTCGAGGTGGACGTCGGCGGTGTGCGAGGCGCGCAGGCCGTGCTTCTTGACCTTTGCGCCCTGCTCGCAGCCCGCCGTCCCCGGCGGGATGACGAAGGCGGCGTGGCCCCGCGAGCCCAGCTCGCGGTCGACCGAGGCGATCACGACGTGGACGTTGGCGATGCCGCCGTTGGTCGCCCAGGCCTTCTGGCCGTTCAGGACCCACTCGTCCTTGGCCTCGTCGTACCTGGCGGTGGTGCGGATCGCCGAGACGTCGGAGCCCGCGTCGGGCTCCGAGGCGCAGAAGGCGGCGAGCTTCACGTCCTCCGGCGTGCCGAAGCACTGCGGGATCCACTCGCCCATCTGCTCCGGGGTCCCCTGCCCGAAGATCGCGGCGACCGCGAGCGTCGTGCCCATGATCGCCATGCCGATGCCGGCATCCCCCCAGAAGAGCTCCTCGTTGGCGATCGGCAGCATCAGCCCGCTCTCGTCGGCCCAGAACTGGCCCATCGCTTCGAAGCTGTAGAGGCCGATCTTGGCCGCCTCCTGGATCACGGGCCAGGGCGTTTCCTCGCGCTCGTCCCATTCGGCGGCGGCCGGCCGGACTACGCCCTCGGCGAAACCGTGCACCCACTCGCGGATGTCCTTCTGGTCCTGGTTCAGCTCCAGCGTGAACGCCGGTTCCGCCGGCGTGGCGGCGTTGCCGTTCTCCTCGGCGTGGCCGGTCATGGCCCCGTCCGCGGTCTGCTCTGCCGTCGCCGTTCCATCGGGCATGGCCCTATCTTACACGAAAACGTGTCGTGTCTACACGAATCGGTGTCGCGAACCGGGGGACGCTCAGACGTCGCGGAGATCGAAGGCCCGCAGCCCCTCGACGCCGCCGTCGGTGCAGTCGAAGAAGCGGCGGTTGACGCAGTCGTAGGACCCGCCCGCGCCCTCGTAGGCGCGCTCGACCTCGAACTGGCAGTGCGGGAGCGGCTCGCCGGTCATCTTGACCCCGCCGAAGCCGCCCTTCTCGAGCACCGCCGCCAGCTCGACCTCGGCGCCGAACACCTTTTGCATGCAGCCGACGTACTGGCGCCCGTTGAGGCGGTCGACGTAGCTGTAGAGGTAGCGGCAGCCGAGCTCGATGCAGCCGCGGGGCTCGACCATCTTGTCGCAGAAGGCGCGGCACTGCCGGCATTCGCCGGTCTCGGTGCGGGTCGGAGCGCTCTCGCTCATAGAGGAAGTCTAGGGAGGTGCGACCGCGGAACCAAGCGATTTGGCTTGACTATGCGGCCAGCGCGCCGGCGCTGAGCACCTGGTCGATCTCGTTGCGCAGGTGCGTCGAGGGGCGGACCCTGTAGCCATCGCCGAACTTGAGCTGCTTCTCGCCGCCGCTGGTGCGAACCAGGAGGTGGACGTCGGCCTCGCCCTTGTGGTGCTCGAAGACCGCCTTCAGCTCGGCGATCAGCTCGGGGCCGAGCCGGGTCGCCTCGACCGTGAACTCGAACGGGCCGCTGGGCGCGGCTGAGGCCACCGGCTTGGCGTTGGCGATCTCCTCGGCGTCGGGTTCGAAGCGGCTCGCCTCCTGCACGACCAGCTTCGTCTCGCCGCGGTCTTTGTGGTCGAGCCGCCCCCGGACCAGCACGATCGCGTCCGGCGCGATCACCTCCGCGACCTCGGACTGGTCGGCCTTGAAGACCAGCATCTCGACCTGCCCCTCGACGTCGTCGAGCGTCGCGAACATCATCTGGTTGCCGCTCTTGGTGCGGATCTTCTTGCACTCGGTGACGATGCCGCCGACGGTCACCCAGGCCCCGTCGGGCTTGCCGCCGAGCTGGGCCAGGCTGCAGTCGACCCGCGCCCGCAGCGCCGGCCCGACTTCGGCCAGCGGATGGGAGGAGAGGTAGGTCCCGAGGGTCTCCTTCTCCATCGCCAGCAGCTCGGCACGGTCGAACTCGGCGGCGGAGAGCGGCGGGCGCTGGTGGACGGCGGCGGGCGCCCCTCCCCCGCCCCCGGCCTCCTCGCCGAAGTCGAAGATCGAGCCCTGTCCCATCTGGGCGTCCTCCTGGGCCTTCTGGCCCGCCGACTGAGCCGCCGGCAGCGCCTCGAGCATCCCCTTGCGGGTGGCGCCGGTCGAGTCGAGGGCGCCGCACTTGATCAGGCATTCGATCGCGCGTTTGTTGACCGCGCGCGAGTCGACCCGCTCACAGAAGTCCCAGATCGACTCGATCGGCTTCTCCTCACGAGCGCGGAGGATTGCCTCGACCGCCGAATGGCCGACGTTCTTGACCGCGTCGAGCCCGAACCGGATCGCGTTCTCGGAGACGACGAAGCTGTGGTCGGAGGAGTTGACGTCGGGCGGCAGCACGTCGATCCCCATCTCCGCGCAGCGGTTGACGAAGAAGGGGACCTTGTCTTTGGTGTTCATCACCGACGAGATCACCGCCGCCATGTACTCGGCCGGGTAGTTGGCCTTGAGGTAGGCGGTGCGGTAGGAGATCAGCGCGTAGCAGGCGGCGTGGGACTTGTTGAACGAGTAGTCGGCGGCGGCTTCGTTCAGCTTCCAGAGGTCGGCCGCGACCTTCAGCTCGGTGTTCGAGGCCGCCAGGCCCTGCATGAACTTGTCCTTCATCGTCGCCATCAGGTCGCGCTTCTTCTTGCCGACCGCCTTGCGCAGGTCGTCCGCCTCGGCGCCGGAGAAGCCCGCCATCTCGCGGGCGATCGCCATCAGCTGCTCCTGGTAGATGACGCAGCCGTAGGTCTCCTCGGTGATCGCCCGCAGCCGCGGGTCCGGGTAGCGGACGCTGGCCGGGTTGCGCTTGCCCTTCGCGTAGGTGGGGATGTAGGCCATCGCCCCGGGTCGGTACAGGGCGCCGAGCGCGACCAGGTCGGCGAACTCGGTCGGACCGACCTTGCGCAGGGCATCGCGCATCCCCTCCGACTCGAACTGGAAGACGCCCGTGGAGTCGCCCTCGGCCAGCATCGCGTAGGTCCTGGCGTCGTCGATCGGGATCTCGCCGACGTCGATCCGCTCGCCGCGCGAGCGCTCGATGATGTCGATCGCGTCCTCGATCACGTCGAGGTTGCGCAGCCCGAGGAAGTCCATCTTCAGCAGGCCGAGCTCCTCGATCGGCCCCATCGAATACTGGGTCACGATCTTGTACTGGCGCTCGGGCTTGGCCGACCCGTTGCCGTTGCCGTTCGCCGGCGCGGCCGGGGCGCTGCGGTCCTCGGCCAGCTGCAGCGGCACGATCTCCTGCAGCGGCCGGTCGGAGATCACCACTGCGGCGGCGTGGATCGAGTTGTTGCGGATGATCCCCTCGAGGCCGCGGGCGACGTCGACGATCCGCTTCGCGTCAGGCTCCTCGTCGTAGGTTCGTTTCAGCTCCTGCCCGGGCTTCAGGCATTCCTCGAAGGAGGGGCTGCGGCCCATGATCGGCTCGGGGATCTGCTTGGCGAGGCGATCGCCGGTGCCGTAGTCGAAGCCGAGCACGCGGGCCGCGTCGCGGGTCGCGGCGCGCGGCGCCATCTTGCCGAAGGTGATGATCTGGGCGACCGATTCGCGGCCGTATTTGTCGGCGACGTAGCGGATCATCCGCTCGCGGCCGCGGACCGAGAAATCGATGTCGATGTCCGGCATCGATTTGCGGCCGGGATTGAGGAACCGCTCGAAGATCAGGTCGTTGGCGAGCGGGTCGAGGTCGGTGATCTTGAGCGCGTAGGAGACGATCGAGCCGGCGGCCGAGCCGCGGCCCGGGCCGACGGCGACGCCGTTCTGCTTGGCGTAGCGGACGAAGTCCCAGACGATCAGGAAGTAGGAGGAGAAACCCATCTCCTCGATCACCCCGAGCTCGAACTCCATCCGCTCGACCGCCTCGGCCGGCGGCGGGTCGCCGTAGCGCTCGCGCAGGCCCTCGGCGGCGATCCGCCGCAGCATCGCCTCCGGCTCCTCGCCGGTCTCGGTCGGGTAGCGCGGCAGCAGCAGGCTCCCGAGCTCGATGTCGAGCGAGCAGCGCTCGGCGATCTCCAGCGAGGTCGGCACCGCCTCCGGCCACTCGGCGAAGGACTCGTGCATCTCCTCGGAGCTCTTGATGTAGAACTCGTTGGTGTCGAAGCTCATCTTCGGCGCCGAGAGCGTCGACTTGGTCTGCACGCAGAGCAGCGCCGCGTGGTTGTCGAAGTCCTCGCGGGTGAGGTAGTGGACGTCGGCGGTGGCGACCAGCGGCCGGCCCAGCTCGCGCGCGTAGCGGACGATCCCCTCGTTGGCCTTGTCCTGCTCGGCGATCCCGTTCTTCTGGACCTCGAAGTAGACCTGGTCGGGGCCGAAGGCCTGGATCAGATCGTCGAGATGGGCGCGGGCGTCACCCGGGCGCTCTTCGACGAGGCGGCGGCAGAAGCGCGACTGCAGGCAGCCGGTGAGCGCGATCACCCCCTCCGAGTGGGAGGCGAGCAGCTCCATGTCGACGTTGGCCTTGCCGCGCGAGAAGCCTTCGAGGAAGCCGGCGGAGGTCAGCTTCACCAGGTTGGCGAAGCCGGTGTCGCTGGCCGCCAGCAGGGTCAGGTGGTTGCGCTCGTACTTGGTCTGCTCCCTGATCGCCCGCCGGTCGTCGACCAGGTAGGCCTCGAGCCCGACGATCGGCTTGATCCCGTGCTTGCGACAGGCCTTGTAGAGGTCGATCGCGCCGTTCATCACCCCGTGGTCGGTGAGCCCGAGGGCGGGCTGGCCCAGCGCCGCCGCACGCGCCGCCATCGCGTCGATCTTGCAGGCGCCGTCGAGCAGCGAGTACTCGCTGTGGGCGTGCAGGTGTACGGCGGCTGAGGAGCTCACGAGGAAGTCCGATCATGCCAACCGGATCGGATCGACCCGGGCCGCGTTTTCGCTAACTCCGGCTTCCGCCGCAGCAATCGAGTTCGACATTTGCCACGTATTTCGTGGTCAATGTCGAACTCGATCCGGAGTCAGCCGCAGACCCAGGCGCTGGAACCGGAGTCGGCCCAGATTTCGGCGGCGATCCGGTCCTGTTCGGCCTTCGGCGCGTTCTGCGGTTCGCCCTGGCCGCCGTACAGTTCCCAGGTCGAGGGCAGGATCTGGTAGGCGCCGCCGGCGCCGGAGGAAGGGTTGACGGCCGAGTAGTCGCCGCCGGACTCGCACATCACGATGTAGCTGGGGATCGAGTAGGGGCCGCCGAGCCAGCGGCCGACCTCGGCGGCGGCTTCGGCTTCGCTGGCTTCCTGGGCCTTGCGGATCTCGGTTTCCCACTGCCCGATCCGGTCCTTGAGCCGGCTGAGCTGCGCCTGGCGGTCGGCGCTGACCGCGGCCAGCTCGGCGGCGGCTTCCTGGGCGGCCGCCCGGACCGAGGCGATTTCGTCGCGGGCGGCGGCGAGGCGTGCGTCGTAGGCGACGGCGCGGCGGCGCAGCCTCGCCACGCCGCGGGCCTCGGCCGCGACCGCGCGACGCACCTGGGCGACGCGCGCGGCGAGCGCCCGGTCGGATTCGGCGATCTGGCGCAGGTAGTTGGCCTGGGCGACCAGCTGGTCGTAGCTTTCGGCGCGCAGGACGAGGTCGAGCGTGCTCGGATCGCCCTGCTCGTAGATCGCCACCAGACGTGCCGCCAGCGCCGCCTTCGAGCGCCGCAGCCGCGCCTTCTCGGCGCGCAGGCGCCGGCGGGTGCTCGCCAGCTCTGCACTGAGCCGGGCGGCGCGTTCTTCGCCTTCGGCGAGCAGCCCGCTGAGGCGCGCCTCGCGGGCTTCGGCCGCGGCCGCTTCGGCTTCGGCGCCGGCCAGCCGTTCGCGGCTCGTCCGCAGCTCCGCGGCCAGCGCGCCGGCTTCGCTCTGCGCCGAGGCCAGCTTTCCTTCGAGGGCTTCCGCGTCGGCGGCTCGGGCGCTGCCGCCGCTGAGCAGGGCGAAGACGACTGCGCCGGCGAGGAGCGCCGCCAGGCAGAGCGCGCTCAGGTTGCTTCTCAGCCGGGCCGACGCCACGACCGGCGAGGCTAGCGCCAGCCCGCCCCCGCCCGGCGCGGTTGCCGATAACCCGCAAGCGCGCTTGCGCGCCCCGGGGCTAGCCCTCGCGCACGTTGCGGGTCGCCAGGTAGGCGCCGATGCCGACGGTGACTGCGGCGACGCCGATCCCGATCCGGATCTGGCGCCGGTAGCGGTAGCGCACGTAGGTGACCGCAAAGCGCACAGCGGCCCTGCCGAGTCGGTCGTGCATCACTCTCCCCCTTCATCGCGGGTGCGGATCATGTGGGCCATCTTCGACTGCAGCGACCAGAGCTCGATGAACCCCGGCGAGGCGGTCTGTGAGAAGAGGCCGCCGGAGGCGGCGAAGCTGGCGAGGTCGGCGTCGTAGACGGCGTTCGGCGAGGAACGGGTGACGACCCGGACGCTGCCTTTGTAGAGGCGCAGCCCGATCTCGCCGCTGACCTGGGCGTTGACCGCGTCCATGTAGGCGTCGAGGTCGCTGCGCAGCGGCTCCCACCAGAGGCCGGAGTAGACCAGGTAGCCCCACTTCTGGTCGAGCGCCGGCTTGAACTGGTTCTGGTGGATGGTGCCGACCAGCCGCTCGAGCTCCTCGTGTGCGGTGAGGACCAGCGCCGCCGCCGGCACCTCGTAGATGTCGCGCACCTTGAGGCCGACGATCCGGTCCTCGATGTGGTCGACGATGCCGACGCCGTGGCGGCAGCCGATCTCGGCCGCGCGTTCGAGCAGCTCGACCAGCCCGAGGCGCTCGCCGTCGAGCGAGACCGGCAGGCCGCGCTCGAACCCGATCGTCACGACCTGCGCCTCGTCGGGTGCCTCCTCGGGCCGGGTGACGAGCTGGAAGACGTCGTCCTCGGGGGCGCGGTCGAGGTCCTCGATCCAGCGCCCCTCCGAGGAGCGGCCCCAGAGGTTGTCGTCGATCGAGTAGGGCGCCACCTCGGTGCCGCCCTTGACCGGGATGCCGTGCTCGCGGGCGTAGGCGATCTCCTCCTCGCGCCCCATCTGCCAGGAGCGCACCGGCGCGATCGTGCGCAGCTCCGGGGCCAGGGTCGCGATCGTCGCCTCGATCCGGACCTGGTCGTTGCCCTTGCCGGTGCAGCCATGGGCGATCGTGTCGCAGCCGCTGCGGCGGGCGTACTCGACCGCCAGCTGCGCGATCAGCGGCCGGCCGAGCGCGGTGAAGAGCGGGTAGCCGTTGCCGTAGACGGCGTTGGCCCTGATCGCCGGCGCCAGGTACTCGGCGGCGAACCGCTCGCGGGCGTCGACCACGTGGCACTCCAGCGCCCCCAGCTTCAGCGCCTTGTCTTCGATCACCGCGTAGTCCTCGCCCGGCTGGCCGAGGTTGACGGTGAGGCAGACGACCTCCGCCTCGTAGGAGTCCTGGATCCACTTCAGCATCACGCTGGTGTCCAGACCGCCCGAGTAGAGCAGGAGGACGCGGTCGACCGCCGCCGGGTCGGCCTCGTAGCTGGCTGTGCGTGGAGTCTGGAGCGGTTCGGGGCTCAAAGCGCCCGCAAGTCTCGCACGAACGGCCTATTCGGGACCGATGCCGCCGCCGCCTTCGGGTTCGACCGGTTCGATGGCGCCTTCTTCGCCTTCGGGTTCGACCGGTTCGATGCCTTCTTCTTCTTCCGGTTCGACCGGTTCGATGCCGCCTTCTTCGCCTTCTTCGGCTTCTTCGCCTTCGGTGCTCGATTCGGTCGAGGTGCTGGAGCTGGTCGGCGTCGTTTCCTGCGTCGATTCGGACGCGGTGACGGTGGTGGTCGTGTCGCTGCCGCCGCTGCCGGCGATGACGATGATCGCGATCACCAGGCCGACGATCACCGCGATCAGCCCGGCCACGACGAGCCGGATGTTGCCGTGCGGGCGTTGCGGCGGCTCGCCGTCGCCGGTCCGCATCATTCTGGTCGGGTCCTCGTGCACTTATCCCTCCGGTCCGAGGATCGCCTCCAGGATCGCCTCGGGATCGTCGATTTCGAAACCGTTTCGCAGGCGAGCGGCGATTTCCTGCCGGCTCGAGCCCGAAATCGCCATCTGGGTCGCGAGCAGGCGCGCCCCGGCCGGGTCCGGCGCCGGCCGCTCGGGCGCGAGCGCCGGGGGCTCCGGCTCGGGCTCGGGGACCGGCGCGACGGCGCTGAGGTGCGAGCCACGCGGCGCGACCCTGGGGCCGTAGCCGACCCAGCCGTCCCCGGCCGGGCGCGGCCCGGCGTCGGCGGCGATCGGCGGCCCCAGCTCGGTGCGCAGGCGCGAGAGCGAGACGAGCAGCTCCTGCGAGCGGTGGCGGATCTCGTTGGCCTGGGCGATCACCGCGTCGACCTCGGCGCCCAGCGCCGCCAGCCGCTCCGCGGCCAGGGCCCGCGCCTCCTCGACCTGGCGGGCGGCCTCGCGCTCGGCGTCGTCGATCACCTTCAGCGCCGCCCGCTCGGCGGCGGCGACGATCTCGGCCAGCCGCTCGGCGGTCGTCGTTTCGAGCCGCTCGCGGGCGCTTCGCTCGTCCTTCGTCCCCATCTGGCGGCGAAGGTTAGAGCGCTTCGCCGATCAGGCCAACTGCCCGCTCGATCTGGGCCGCGTCGACGATCAGCGGCGGCAGCAGCCGAATCGTGTCCGGGCGCGGCACGTTGACGACCAGCCCGCGCTCGAGCAGGTCGGCTCCGACCGCGGCGCCGTCGATGCCCGCGGCCAGCCCGACGCCGACCATCAGGCCGCGACCGCGCACCTCGCGGACCCCGTCGAGCGCCTCCAGCCCGGCCCGCAGCTGGGCGCCCCGCTCGCGCACCGCGCGCAGCAGCGCCGGGTCGTCGATCAGGTCGAGAACGGCGAGGGCGGCCGCCGTCATCACCGGGCCGCCGGCGAAGGTCGAGCCGTGGTCGCCGGGCGCCAGCACCTCGGCCGCCGCCGGGCCGGTGATGCAGGCCCCGATCGGGACCCCGCCGCCGAGCGCCTTGGCGGTGGTGATGACGTCCGGGCGCACCGGCGTCTGCTGGTAGGCCCACAGCGACCCGGTCCGTCCCATCCCGGCCTGGACCTCGTCGACGATCAGCAGCGCCCCGACCTCGTCGCACGCCTCACGCGCCGCCAGCAGCGTCTCGTCGCTGGTCACGAAGACCCCGGCCTCGCCCTGGATCGGCTCGATCAGCACCGCCGCGGTGCTCTCCCCGACCGCCGCGCGCAGCGCCTCGGGGTCGTTGAACGGCACCGCTCGGAAGCCCGGCAGCATCGGGCCGAGCGCCTCGTTGCGCGCCATCGCCGGCGTCGCCGAGAGGGCGCCGTAGCTGCGCCCGTGGAACTCGCCCTCGCAGCTGACGATCTCCGGCGCCCCGACGCCGCGCTGGTGGGCGTGCTTGCGGGCGACCTTGATCGCGCACTCGACCGCCTCGGTACCCGAGTTGGCGAAGAAGACCCGGCCGCCGAGGCTGGACTCCGAGAGCCGCTGCGCGAGCCGCGCCATCGGCTCGGTGTAGAAGAGGTTGGAGACGTGCATCAGCCGCGCCGCCTGCTCGCAGACCGCGGTGACCACCACCGGGTGGCAGTGGCCGACCGAGCAGACCGAGATCCCGGTCAGGAAGTCGAGATATTCCCTGCCCTCCGCGTCCCAGAGGACCGCCCCCTCGCCGCGCACGAAGTCGACCGGCGCCCGTTTGTAGGTCCGCATCAGGTAGCGCTCGACCAGCTCCTGCGTCCGCTCCAGCCCCTCGGTCATGGCGTCACCATCGTGCCGATCCCGGCGTCCGTGAAGAGCTCCAGCAGCAGGCTGTGGGGCTTGCGGCCATCGATGATGTGGGCCGACTGCGAGCCGCCGCGGATCGCTTCCGCGCAGGCGGCCAGCTTCGGCCGCATCCCGCCCGCGATCTGCGGCAGCATCTCCTCGACCTCGACCACGGTCGCCCGCGAGATCAGCGAGTCCTGGTCGCCGGGGTCGGCGAGCCAGCCCTCGACGTCGGTGAGGAAGATCGCCTTGTAGGCGCCGAGGGCGGCCGCGACCTTGCCCGCCGCCTCGTCGGCGTTGACGTTGTAGGACTGGCCGTCGCGGTCGGAGCCCGAGGAGGCGATCACCGGGATGTAGTCGGCGGCGATGTGGTTGAGGACGTCGACGTCGACGCGGTCGATCGAGCCGACGAACCCGACCTGGTCGGCGTTGGCGACGGGCGTCACCTCGAACAGGGTCCCGTCCTCGCCGGCGAGGCCGACCGCGGCCTGCCCGGCGCGGTTCAGGCGCTGCACGATTTCGGCGTTGAGCTTGCCGACCAGGACCATCTTCGCGACCTCGACGGTATCGGCGTCGGAGACCCGCAGGCCCTCGTGGAAGCGGACCTCGAGCCCGAGCCGCTCCATGTAGCGGGTGATCTCGGGTCCGCCGCCGTGGACGATCACCGGGTTGAGGCCGACGTACTTGAGGAGGACGACGTCGGCGGCGAAGGCGTCGCGCAGGCTCTCCTCGAGCATCGCCGCGCCGCCGTACTTGATCACCACCGTGCGGCCGTGGAACTCGCGGATGTAGGGCAGCGCCTCGAGCAGCGTCTCGACGCTCGCTCCGGCGGCGCGCGACTGCGGGGCCCGCTCGGTCATCATCGGTCGCTCCTCTCGCCTTCGGTGGGTCTCATCAGGTCGTGTACTCGCCGTTGATCCGGACGTACTCGTAGCCCAGGTCCGAGAACCAGACGTGGGCCGAGTGCGACCCGCGCCCGAGCCGCAGGCCGATGTCGGCCTCCGCCATCTCGGCGCCGAGCTCGGCGGCGTCGATCCGCTCGGCGCCGATCTCCTCGAGGTCCTCGCCGGCCAGCGCGGCGCCGGCGGCCTGGGCGATCCGCCCCCAGTTGGGGTCGCGCCCGAACAGCGCCGTCTTGACCAGCGGCGAGTTGGCGATCGCGCGGGCGACCCGCTCGGCCTCGGCGGTGCTGGCCGCCTCGCTGACCTCGATCCGGGCCGCGCGCGCGGCGCCCTCGCCGTCGCGGACGATCTCGATCGCGAGCTGCGTCAGCACCGCCTCCAAGAGCCCCGGCGGCAGCGGCCGGCCGGCGGCGCCGGTCCCCTGCAGCAGGACGCAGTCGTTGGTGCTCATCTGGCCGTCGACCGTGATCCGGTTGAAGGAGGCATCGACCGCCGCCTGCAGCTCGGCCGCCGGGTCGGCCAGCACGGCGTCGGTCTGGACGAAGCAGAGCATCGTCGCCATGTTCGGCTCGATCATGCCGGCGCCCTTGGCCTGGGCGGAGAGGGTGACGCCGCCGGCGCGCAGCGTGCACCGCTTCGGCCACTGGTCGGTGGTCATGATCGCCTCCGAGAAGAGCGCGCCGCCATCCGCCGCAAGCGACCTCGCCGCCGCGCCGATGCCGGGCAGCACCGCCTCGATCGGCACCGGAACCCCGATCACGCCGGTCTCGGCGACCGCGACCTGCTCGAGCGCCAGCCCGAGCTCCGCGGCGGCGGTCTCGCACATCGCCAGCGCGTCGGCGAAGCCCTGCTCGCCGGTCTCGGCGTTGGCGTTGCCGGAATTGACGACGGCGGCGCGGACGTCGCCCAGGTCGGTCACGCGGCGGCAGACCCGGATCGGCGCCGCGGCCGATGCGTTGCGGGTCAGCACCATCGCCGAGGCGACCCGCTCGGCGTCGCAGACGAGCAGGCCGACGTCGGTGCGCCCGCCGCCCTTTAGCCCGCAGTGGGCGCCGCCGGCGCGAAAGCCCGGCGCCAGCTGGGCCGGGTCGAGCTCCTCGACCCCGGCGGGGGCCGGCACCCAGCGCGAGCGGAAGAAGTGGTCGCCCGGAATGCTCTGCTTCGCGTCCGCTTCCGGGATCACCGGAGCCCCTCCGTCTCCTCGAGCCCGAGCATCAGGTTGAGGTTCTGCACCCCCTGGCTCGAGGCGCCCTTCCAGATGTTGTCGAGCGCCGCGAAGGCCATCACCCGCCCGCGCTCCTCGACGGTGACGTAGATGTGGCACTCGTTGGTGTCGCGCAGCGCCCGCAGGTTCGGCGGCTTCTCCAGCAGGTGGACGAACGGCTCCTCGCGGTAGCGCTCCTCGTAGAGCGCGACGATCGCCTCGCGCGAGGTCGGCTCGCTCAGCGTCGCGAAGCAGGTCGCGAGCTCGCCCTGATCGAGCGGCAGCAGGTGGGGTACGAAGGTGACCGGCGCCGGGCTGCCGAGCGCCGCCAGCTCCTGCTCGATCTCGGGCCGGTGGCGGTGGCCCTCGGTCTTGTAGGGGAAGGCGTTCTCGGTCATCGCCGAGAAGTGAACGAGGTCGTCGCTGGAGCGCCCGTATCCGGAGGTGCCCTGCATCGCCGAGATGAAGACCTCGCCCAGCAGGCCCCGTTCGGCAAGCGGCGCCAGCGCCAGCACGCTCGCGGTCGGGTAGCAGCCGGGGGTAGCCACGAGCTGGGCGCCGCGCAGCCGCTCGCGGTAGAGCTCGGTCAGGCCGTAGACGGCGGTGCCGAACAGCTCCGGCGCGCCGTGCTCGCCGTACCAGCGCTCGTAGGTCGCGCGGTCACGCAGCCGGAAGTCGGCCGAGAGGTCGACGACCAGGATCCCCCGCTCGCGCAGCGCCGCCACCGTCGGCGCCGCCGCTCCGTGCGGGTAGGCGACGATCGCCGCATCGACCTCGGGCGGGTCGGTCGGGTCGAGCTCGGTCAGGACCAGCGGCAGGCGGTAGCGCGGGTAGAGGGCGTCGATCCGCTTGCCGGCGTCGCTGCGCGAGGTCGCGGCGACCAGGCGCAGGCGCGGGTGCTCCCAGACGATCCGGGCCGCGAGGGCGCCGGTGAAGCCGTTGGCGCCGGCGACCAGGACCCGGGCGGCGGGCTCGCCGGAGAGCGGCTGGGCGGCGAGCTCATTCACGCAGCGTCCCCCCGATCTGCTCGAGCTCGCGCCTGATCGCCTCGCGGGCGGCGGCGACCTCCTCGTCGGTCAGGGTGCGGTCGGGGGCGCGGAACTCGAGCCCCAGCGCGAGGCTGACCCGTCCCTCCCCCAGCTGCTCGCCGGCGAAGAGGTCGAAGACCTCGGCGGCCCGCAGCAGCTCGCCGCCGCCGCTGAGGACCGCGGCGCGCACCTCGGTCGCCGCCACCGCGGCGGGAACGACGACCGCCAGGTCCTGATAGACGGCGGGGAAGCTGGTCACGTCCTCGTAGGCCTCCTCGCCGGCGCTCGCGGCGGCCAGCAGCGGCGCCGTGTCGATTTCGAAGCCGACCGCGGCGTCGAGGTCCCACTCGCGGCAGACCAGCGGGTGCAGCTCACCGAGCCAGCCGGCGGCGACCCCGCCGAGCTCGACCGCCGCCGAGCGGCCGGGGTGCAGGAACGGCTCGGCCGCCGGCTCGAAGGCGATCGGCGCGCCGAGCTGGCCGGCGAGCGCCTCGAGCACTCCCTTCAGGGCGAAGAACTCGTACTCGCCGCCGCCGCCGCGCCAGGAGCGCGCCGCGAGCGGGCCGCTGGCGAGGGCGGCGATCCGGTGGGGCTCGAAGACCGGCGCCGCCCGTTCGCCCGGGAAGTCGCCGGCGAGCGGACCGGCGAGGCGCGCCAGCGTGTCCTCGTCGACCTCGGTCGCCGCCGGCGGCTCCTCCATCAGGTAGACGCTGCCGGCCTCGAACAGGGCCAGGCGGTCGGCGCCGCGGGCGTGGTTGCGGGAGGCGACGTCGAGCAGCGAGCCGAGCACCATCGTCCGCATCGCCGACTGGTCCTCGGACAGCGGGTTGGCGAGCAGGACCGCGCTCGAGCGGAGGTCGTCGAACCCGATCCGCAGCCTCGCCGGCTCGCCGGGGTGGGTGAAGCTCCAGCCGACGACCTGGTCGAAGCCGAGGTCGCGCAGGCCGTCTTCGATCCGCCGCCGCAGCCGCTGCTCGCGGCTCAGGCCGCCGACCTGGCCGGCGACGCCGGGCAGCGTCGTCGGCAGGTGCTCGTCGATGCCGTGGACCCGCCCGACCTCCTCGATCAGGTCGACCTCGCGGGTGACGTCGTAGTGGCGGTCGGGCGGCACCGTCACCTCGAGGTCCGCCCCCGCCCGCTCGACCCCGAAGCCGAGCCGCTCCAGGTAGGCCGCCTGGTCGTCCTGGCTGATCTCCATCCCGAGCAGCCCGCCGACCCGGGCGCCGCGCAGGGTCAGCCGCGGCGGCGGCGGGATCGCGGCGGCGACGTCGATCGTGCCCGGCACCAGCTTCGCCCCGCAGAGCTCGACCATCAGCTTCGCGGCGACCGCCTGGGCGCGCAGGCAGAGGTCGGGGTGCAGCTGCTTCTCGAACCGCGAGCTGGCCTCCGAGCGCAGCCCCAGCATCCGCGAGGTGCGCAGGATGTTGGTCCCGTTCCAGTTGGCGACCTCGAGCAGGACGCGGGTGGTCTGCGCGGAGACCTCGGAGACCTGGCCGCCCATGATCCCGGCGATCCCGGTCGGGCCGTCGCGGTCGCAGACCAGCACGGTCTCGGTGTCGAGCTCGCGCTCGACGTCGTCGAGCGTCCTCATCCTCTCGCCGGCCCGGGCGGTGCGGACGTAGAGCGCCCCGCCCGGGACCTGGTCGAGGTCGAAGGCGTGCAGGGGCTGCGCGGTCAGCAGCATCACGTAGTTGGTGATGTCGACGACGTTGTTGATCGGCCGCTGCCCGGCGGCGGCGAGCCGCGCCGCCAGCCACAGCGGCGAGGGCCCGATCGTGACGTCGGTGAAGACGCGTGCGGTGAAGCGCGGGCAGAGCTCGGGGACGTCGACGGCGACCGAGGCGTAGTCGCCGACCTCGCCCTCGCCCGCGGCGGCGGCGTCCTCCGCCCAGGGGTCGGCGGCCAGCGGGGCGCCGGTGATCGCGTGCACCTCGCGGGCGACGCCGTGAACGCCAAAGCAGTCGCTGCGGTTCGGCGTCACCTCGATCTCCAGCACCGGCTCGGCGAGGGGGATCACCTCGGCCAGCGGCGTGCCGGCGGCGAGGCCGTCGTCGAGCACCAGCGTGCCCTCGTGGTCCTCGCCCACCCCGAGCTCGTCGGCGGCGAGGATCATCCCTTCCGAGGCGACGCCGCGCAGCTTCGCCTTGCGCAGCTTCTCGCCGCCCGGCATCCGCGCCCCGGGCAGGGCGACGGCGACGGTCTGGCCGGCGGCGACGTTGGGGGCGCCGCAGACGATCGTCCGCTCGCCCTCGCCGTCGTCGACCCGGCAGACCCTGAGCCGGTCCGCGTCGGGGTGCTGCTCGGCGGCCAGCACCTTGCCGACGACGAAGCCCTCTGCCCGCGGCGGCCCGGCGACGTCGATCCGCTCGACCTCGGTCCCGGTCATCACCAGCCGGTCGGCCAGCTCCTCGACGGCGAGGCCGGGATCGCAGTACTCGCGCAGCCAGGTGTACGGGACCCTCATCCGCCCCCCCTCACGAGAACTGCTCCAGCATCCGCACGTCGTTGTCGAAGAAGCGGCGCAGGTCGGGGACGCCGTGGCGCAGCATCGCCACCCGCTCGACCCCGAGGCCGAAGGCGAAGCCCTGGACCCGCTCCGGGTCATAGCCCGAGGCGGCGACGAAGCCGAGCACGTTGGGGTCGACCATGCCGGCGCCGAGGATCTCGATCCAGCCCTGGCCCTTGCAGAGGTTGCAGCGCCCGCCGCCGGGAAGGGTGCCGGTCCCCTCGCACTGGAAGCAGGAGACGTCGACCTCGACGCTCGGCTCGGTGAAGGGGAAGAAGTGCGGCCGCAGGCGGAGCTCGCGGCTCGGGCCGAAGAGGCCGCGACACATCTCCAGCAGCGTCCCCTTGAGGTCGGCGAGGGTCAGGCCCTCGGCGATCGCCAGCCCCTCGATCTGGTGGAACATCGGGCTGTGTGTGGCGTCGGAGTCGCGCCGGTAGACCTTGCCGGGGACGACGATGAAGATCGGCGGCGCCTGGGCCTCCATCGCCCGCACCTGCATCGGCGAGGTGTGGGTGCGGAGCAGCACGTCCGGGTGCGACTGGACGTAGAAGGTGTCCTGGAGCATCCGCGCCGGGTGGCCGGGCGGGTGGTTGAGCGCGGTGAAGTTGTAGTAGTCGTGCTCGATCTCGGGGCCTTCGGCGACCCGGTAGCCGAGCCCGACCATGATGTCCTCGATCTGGCGGGTGGTGCGGGCGATCAGGTGGGGGTGGCCGACCGGGTGCGGCGGCGCCCCGGGCAGGGTGACGTCGACGCGGTCGGCGGCGAGGCGGGTGTCGAGCTCGGCGGCGTCGAGCCGGGTGGCGCTCTCCTCGAGCAGCGCCTCGAGCTCCTTGCGGGCGCGGTTGGCGGCGCCGCCGACCTGGCCGCGTTCGGCGGCCGGCAGCTCGGCGATCCCGCGCAGGACGCTGGTCAGCTCGGCTTTGCGGCCGAGGTGGCGGACCCGCAGCTCCTCCAGCTCGGCGCTGGTGGAGGCGGCCGCGATCGCCGCCGCGGCCTCGCTCCTGATCTCCTCGATCCGCTCAAGCACTGGCCGCGTCCTCCGACATGGCCGCCGACGATATCCGCTGCGCGGCGATCGCCGCCGCGGCGGCGACGTTGAGCGACTCGGCGCCCCCGGCCCGCAGCGGGATCGTCACCGCGGCCTCGCAGGCGGCCAGAACCTCGCCCGGCAGGCCCTCGCGCTCGGCGCCGAGGCAGAGCGTGCGGGCGCCGTCCAGGCGGTCGAGGCCGGCGCCGCCGTGGGCGACGAGCGCGGCGCGGGGCGCCGGCGTCGCGGCCAGCGGCGCGCGCAGCGGCGGCTGGGCGAAGAGCGATCCCATGCTGGCCCGGACCGCCTTCGGCGAGAACGGGTCGGCGCAGCCGGGACCGAGGACGACGGTGGCGTGCAGAAGGGCGTGGGCCGTGCGGACGATGGTGCCGACGTTGCCCGGGTCGCCCACCCCGTGCAGGTAGAGGCAGGTGCCGCCCGGGCCCGCGGCCCAGCGCAGCGGCCAGACCGCGATCGCCCGCGTGCCCGAGCCGAGCGCGGAGGCGGCGGCGAGCAGGTCCGGCTCGACCTCCTCGCCGCCGAGCCCGGCGCCGGCGGCGCTCAGCACGAAGCGCGGCTCGGCGCCGGCCGCCAGGCCCGCCTCGAGCAGGTCCTCGCCCTCGGTCGCGAACAGCTGCTCGCGCTCACGGTGCTTGCGCTCGCGCAGCTTGCGGACCAGCTTCAGCTTCTCGTTGTGGGGGCTCTCGATCATCGCGGCGGGGTTCGGTGGCGGGTGTCTCTTCTGGTCGTGTCCGGTAAGTCCTCGGGGCGGGGCGAATCCGTCCCGGAAACGAAAAAGCGGGCCGTCTTCACGGCCCGCCCGGGAGAGTGGAATGTGAGTGCGCCGTCAGGCGGCCGCACCCTCCCGGGCTAGCTCGACGAATCGGCGGAAGGCCTCGCGGTCGTGGACCGCGATATCGGCCAGCATCTTGCGGTTGACCTCGACCTCGGCCTTGTTGAGGCCGTTGATCAGCTCCGAGTAGCTCATCCCCTCGCGCCGCGCGGCGGCGTTGATGCGGGTGATCCAGAGTTTGCGGAACTCGCGCTTGCGGTTGCGCCGGTCGCGGTAGGCGTACATCCCGGACCGCTGCACCTGCTCTTTGGCGAAGCGGTAGGAGGAATGCTTGCGGCCGAAGTAGCCCTTGGCTTCCTTGAGGACCTTGCGGCGCTTCTTGCGCGCGTTGACCGAGCGCTTGACGCGGGCCATCTACTTGCCCCCCAGCAGCTGGCGGACCTTGGGCGCGTCCTGCGGGGCGATCTCGACCGGCCGGGCCATCCGCCGCTTCCGCTTCGGCGACTTTTTCTCCAGGATGTGACTGGAGAAGGCACGCCGGCCCCGGAGCTTGCCGGTGGCGGTCTTCTTGAAGCGCTTCTTGGCGCCGGAATGGGTCTTCATCTTCGGCATGCGGTCCGCTATTGAAGCAGACAGGGGTACTCTGGCGCGTCGATGCGCCTCCTCTACGTGATCGGTACCCGCCCCAACTTCGTCAAGACCGCGCCGGTGATCGCCGCCCTGCGCGAGCGCCTGCCCGACGGCCGCCACACCATCGTCCACACCGGCCAGCACTACGACCGGCTGATGTCGGAGGTATTCCTCGAGGAGCTCGGGGTGCCGGCGCCCGACCACATGCTCGAGGTCGGCTCGGCCAGCCACGCGGTGCAGACCGCGCGCACGATGGAGCGCCTGGAGCCGGTGCTGGAAGCCGAGCGGCCCGACCTGCTCGTCGTCCCGGGCGACGTCAACTCGACCCTGGCGGCCGCACTGACCGCGGTCAAGATGGGCATCGCGGTCGCCCACGTCGAGTCCGGTCTGCGCAGCTTCGACCTGACGATGCCGGAGGAGGTCAACCGGATCGTCGCCGACCGCTTCGCCGAGTACCTCTTCCTGCACTCCGAGGACGCGATCGAGAACCTGCGCGCCGAAGGCATCCCCGCCGCGCGCATGCATTTCGTCGGCAACACGATGATCGACACCCTGGTGGCGCTCGAGGAGCGCTTCCGGGCTGCCGGCGCGGCGGCCCGGCTCGGGGTCGAGCCCGGCCGCTTCGTCCTCGTCACCCTGCACCGGCCGGCGCTGGTCGATGGCCCGCTGCTGGCGGAGACCGTGGGGCGCCTGGCGGCGCTCGCGACCGAGATCCCGGTCCTCTTCCCGGTCCACCCGCGGACCCGCAAGATGATGGAGGCGGTCGAGGCCGACCACCCCGGCCTGCGGCTGATCGAGCCGCTCGGCTACCTCGACTTCCTCTCGCTGGTGGCCGACGCCGGCGCGGTGCTGACCGACTCGGGCGGGATCCAGGAGGAGACCACCTACCTGGGCGTCCCCTGCTTCACGCTGCGGGACAACACCGAGCGCCCGGTCACGGTCAGCCTCGGCACCAACACGCTGCTCGGCCTCGACCCGGCCGCGATCGCGACGATCCCGGCGGCGCTCGCCGAGCGCGGGGCGCCGCCGGCCGAGCCGCCGCCGCTCTGGGACGGGCACGCCGCCGAGCGGATCGCCGACGTGATCGCGGCCTGAGGGCTCGCCTCAGGCGCCGGCGTCGGCGGTCGAGGCAGCTTCGTCGGCCGCGGCGGACTCGCCGGACCCCTCGGACGCGGCGGCCTCGGCGCGCGCGTCCTCGCGGTCGACCTCTTTGCTGGGAGCCAGCAGCATGCTCATGTTGCGGCCTTCCTGCAGCGGGGCGGACTCGATCACGGCGATCCCGCCCAGGTCCTCGAACAGCTTCTGCAGCAGCGCCCGCCCACGCTCGGGATGGGCCTGCTCGCGGCCGCGGAACATGATCGTGACCTTGACCTTGTCGTGGTGGCGGAGGAACCGTTCGACGTGGCCTTTCTTGGTCCGGTAGTCGTTGTCGGCGATCTTCGGCCGCAGCTTGATTTCGCGGATGTTGACCTGCTGCTGGTGCTTGCGCGCCTGCTTCTGCTTCTGCTCCTGCTCGTATTTGTACTTCGAGTAGTCGAGCAGCCGGGTGACCGGCGGTTTGGAGTTGGGGGCGACCTCGACCAGGTCGAGGTCGGCTTCCTGGGCGCGGCGCAGCGCCTCGGGCGTGTCGACGATCCCGAGCTGCTCGCCGTCGGCGCCGATCAACCGCACCTGCGGGACCCTGATCCGCTCGTTGATACGAGTCGTGTCGCGCTCTGGGGGGCGCCGATCGAACCTACGCGGGACCGGCACTAGCTGGCGGAGTTCGGGGACTTCAAGAGGACGAGCCGTCGAGAAAGGGGCACGGAGCGCTCAGCGGCGGGAGGTGGTGTGCGTGCCAGCGATCAAGTCGGGCCAGTATAGAGGGCCGTCGCCGCTTGGCAAGCCGATCCTCATCTTTCGGTGTTCTCGCGCTCGATCCGGGCGATGAACTCGGCCGCGGTCATCGCGCCGAGGTCGCCGTCGGCGTGCGAGCGGACGGCGAGCGCGCCGGCCTCCTGCTCGCGGTCGCCCACCACCAGCATGTAGGGGTAGCGACCGAGCGAGGCGTCGCGGATCTTCTTGCCGACCGACTCGGAGCGGTCGTCGAGCGCGACCCGGACGCCGCCTTCGCGAAGCTCCTCCATCGCCGCCGCCCCGTAGGCGTTGTGGCGGTCGGCGATCGGCAGCACGATCGCCTGCACCGGCGCCAGCCAGACCGGGAAGCGGCCGGCGTGGTGCTCGATCAGGATGCCGGCGAAGCGCTCCATCGAGCCGAGCAGGGCGCGGTGGATCATCACCGGCCGGTGGGCGCTGTCGTCGGCGCCGGTGTAGTGCAGTTCGAAGCGCTCGGGCATCTGGAAGTCGAGCTGGCAGGTGCCGCACTGCCAGGAGCGGCCGAGCGCGTCGGTGACGTGGAAGTCGACCTTCGGCCCGTAGAAGGCGCCGTCGCCGGGGTTCAGCTCGTACTCGCGGCCCTGGCTCTCCAGCGCCGCCGCCAGCGCCGCCTCGGCCCGCTCCCACTGCTCCGGGGTCCCCATCGACTTCTCCGGGCGGGTCGAGAGCTCGACCTTGACGTCGTCGAAGCCGAACCGCGCGTAGAGCTCGTCGATCGCCTCGCAGATCGAGGCGACCTCGGCGGTGATCTGGTCCTCGGTGCAGAAGACGTGGGCGTCGTCCTGGGTGAAGGCACGGACCCGCAGCAGGCCGTGCAGCACGCCCTCCCGCTCGTTGCGGGAGACGCGGCCGAACTCCGCCAGGCGCAGCGGCAGCTCGCGGTAGGAGTGGCGCTGGGAGGCGTAGACCAGGCAGGCGCCGGGGCAGTTCATCGGCCGCAGCGCGAACTGGCGGTCGCCGTCGCCCATGAAGTACATCTCGTCCTTGTAGTTGTCCCAGTGCCCCGAGCGGTGCCAGAGGTCGACGTCGAGGACCTGCGGGGTCGCGATCTCCTGGTAGCCGCGCTTGCGCAGCTGCTCGCGCACCTCGGTTTCGATCAGCCGCAGCAGGGTGGTGCCGTTGGGCAGCCAGAAGGGCATCCCGGGGGCCTCCTGGCGCAGCATGAAGATGCCGAGCTGGGGGCCGAGGCGGCGATGGTCGCGTTCCTTGGCGGCCTCGATCCGGGCGGCGTGCTCCTCGAGGTCGGCCTGCGAGAAGAAGGCGGTGCCGTAGATCCGGGTGAGGCTCTCGCGGTTCTCGTCGCCGCGCCAGTAGGCGCCCGCCACCGAGTCAAGCTTGATCGCCTTGATCCGGCCGGTGGAGGGGCCGTGCGGGCCGCGGCAGAGATCCTCGAAGGGCCCGTTGCGGTACAGCGAGACGGTCTCGACGCCCTCGTCGCGGACCAGGTCCTCGATCAGCTCGACCTTGAAGCCCTGGTCCTGGGCGCGGAAGATCTCGATCGCCTCGGCGACCGGGACGTCGCGGCGGGCGAAGGCCTCGTCGGCGGCGATGTGCTCGCGCATCGCCGCCTCGATCCGCGGCAGGTCCTCCTCGGAGATCCGGGTGTCGGGGGGGAACTCGAAGTCGTAGTAGAAGCCCGCCTCGATCGGCGGCCCGATCGTCACCTTGGTGCCCGGATAGAGGTCGGTCACCGCCTCGGCCATGACGTGGGCGGCGTCGTGGCGGATCAGCTCGAGCGCCTCGGGGTCGCGATCGGTGACGATCGCCACCTTCGCCCCGTCCTCGGGCAGCGGGGCCGAGAGGTCGCGCAGCTCGCCGTCGACCCTGATCGCCAGCGCGGCCTTGGCCAGGCCGGGCCCGATCGCCGCCGCGGCGTCGGCCCCGGTCGCCCCCGGCTCGAGCTCGAGCGGCTTGCCGTCAGGCAGGGTGAGGA
Source organism: Solirubrobacterales bacterium (assembly GCA_046330305.1). Classification (GTDB taxonomy): domain Bacteria; phylum Actinomycetota; class Thermoleophilia; order Solirubrobacterales; family 70-9; genus VAYN01. The sequence goes on from JAXLTA010000016.1 coordinate 143,437, forward strand.
CGATCTTGTCGGTCGCGGCCTCCATCACGGCCATGGTACGTACCCCCCGCCCGAAGCGGCTCCCACCCCGCGTGGCGGTGGCTCCCACCCCGCCTGGCAGGAGCTCCCACCCCGCGTGGCAGTGATTTCTCACGCTATGGATGGAAAAGCTCTGCCACCTCAGCGGGGCTGGCCCTGGCGGGCCTGGCGGACGGCGATCAGCGGGCAGGGGCTGTGGGCGCCGACCGGGCCGGGAACTTCCCAGAGCAGGTAGGGCGGCGCCGACCTGGTCGGCTTCAGGCCGGGGAAGGGGGGATCGGAGCGCGAACCGCGGCTGACGACGAAGCGGACGCCGTGCGGCGGTGAGTCGAGTTCGCCTTCGGCAGCGATGCAGACCCGCCCGCCGCGCAGCTCCCAGGCGATGTACGGGGTGCCGTGTTCGTCGGCGAGCAGCGTCGGCGAGGCGAGGACCAGGGTCGAGTCGGCGGCGAGTAGCGGCCGCAGCCCGGTCAGCGCCGGCGAGTAGGAGGTCGGCCCGACCGGCGCGTTGGCGAAGGCGAGCAGCGAGCAGATCCCGGCCGCCGCCACGAAGACCGCCAGGGCCAACGCCTGCCACCCGCCTTCCCCCCACCGCGTGGTTCCTTCCGGACGCTGGGCGTCCGCTTCGAACCCCGCTCCGCCGGCGCTCGGTCCCGCGGTTCGCCGCGGACGGTGGGCCACCGGAGGGAACCGCGACTCGGTGGCGAGGGGAAGGGCGATGGTGAGGGCGGCGAGCGGGGCCGCCACCTCGATCGCCTTGGCGGCTGTGTAGGCGGTGCCACCGGCGCGTGCGGCCAGGTAGGCGAGCGCGGCGGTGGCCAGGGCGGAGAGGATCGCGACCTCGCGCCGGCGCCAGCAGCGCGCCAGGCCGTAGACCAGAAGCGCCAGGGCAAAGGCGGCGCCGAGGTAGTAGCCGATCGCCGGCACCGAGCCGTCGCCCGGGGCGAGGCGGAAGTCCCCCGACGGCCAGATCCCGAGCGCCTCCAGCGGCGAAACCTGGCCGAAGAGGTTGCCGAGCCCGGGGCCGTTGGGGTCGAAGGTTTCGAAGTTGTGGAAGTCGATCATGCGGCCGACCTCGGGAGCGACGAGGACGACGAAGACGAGCAGGCCGAGCAGCGCCGCCCGCACGACGCCGGGCCCGAGCGACGCGCCCTCGCGACGCCCGAGCGCGGCCTGCGCGAGCGCCCAGAGCAGGAAGGTGCCGGCGAGCCAGAGCACGCCGGGGAAGCTGTAGGCGTAGACGGCGCCGACGGCGAGCAGCGCGGCCGGCAGGAAGCGCAGCGGCAGCTCGCGCCAGCGCGCCGCGGTGGCCTCGCGCAGCGCGAGGGCGAAGGCGAGCACCAGCAGAGCCTCGATCGTCTCCTTGAAGGCGCCCTGGGCGAAGTAGGAGGCGAGCAGGTAGGCGAGGCCGACGACCAGCGCGCCGGCGCTCCGCGGCAGCGGCGCCAGCTCATGGAAGGCGGCGAGTGCGGTCAGCGGCGCCAGCACCATCACCGCGACCGAGAGTCCGCTGAAGCCCTGCACCAGCCCGATCCCGAGCCCCTTGTGGAGCGCGACGACCACCGAGTGCGGCCCGAGCGGATAGCCCTGGTGCAGCAGCTGGGAGGAATGTCCGTCGGCGAGCCGGGCCGTCGCCAGCAGGTGCTGAGACATGTCGGGGTTGAAGCTGGTGCCGAGGATGCCGAAGTGACCTTCCACCGCGAAGGGCAGCGAGGCCGCGACCAGCGCCGCCAGCGCCACCGGCCAGCCGGCGCCGAGCGCCTCTCCCCCGCCCTCCAGGCGCCGCCAGAGGAAGCCGAGCGCGGCGAGCGTCAGGATCAGGATCGCCAGCGCCGAGATCACCCCGTCCCCGGGCAGCCGCACCGTCCCCCAGCAGACCGCCATCACCGCTGCCAGGCCGACCGTCGGCGCCAGCCACGACCAGCGCCGCTGCCCGCAGAGCACGAGCGCCGCCTGCCCGATCGCCAGCGAGGAGACGCAAACCGCGACGACCGCTGCGTAGGTACCGATCACGAGGCGGCGAGCCTAGACTGAACCGGTGGCTTTCGTCCCGCCGGCCCGTCACCTGCTCCGCGCCAAGGACCTGGCGGACGCGCGCTTCGCCGAGTCGCTCGCGGTCGAGGACATGGCCGCTGCGGCGGGCCTCTCGCGGGCGCACTTCAGCCGCGAGTTCCGCCGCACCTTCGGCGTCTCCCCCCACGCCTACCTGCTGACCCGCCGGCTCGAGCGGGCGGCGGCGATGCTTCGCAACACCGACCACTCGGTGGCCGAGATCTGCCTCGAAGTCGGCCTGACCAGCGTCGGCTCGTTCACCACCAGCTTCAAGCGCGCCTACGGCCGCACCCCGACCGCCTACCGCGCCGCCCACCCGCCGGCCTCCTCCCAGGCGATGGTGCCGGGCTGCGTCCGGCGCTTCTACGCCCGACCCCAATACCGCACGTTTCGAGAAGACAGCCCCGCGGGCGCGACCTAGCATCGAACTCGTCCGTACGACCGACGAAGAGGAGCAGAGATGAGAATCGCGACCGCGCAGCTCTGGGTGCACGACCAGGAGGAGGCGCTCGCCTTCTGGACCGAGAAGGTGGGGATGGAGGTCCGCTCCGACGTGACCCTGGCCGAGATGGGCGACTTCCGCTGGCTGACGGTGGGCCCGCCCGGACAGGAGGACGTGGCGATCGTCCTGATGGCGATCCCCGGCCCGCCGGTGCTGGACCCCGAGACCGCCGGGGAGATCGAGAGCCTGATGGCCAAGGGCTTCGCCGGCACGGTCTTCCTCACCACCGACGACTGCCAGTCCTCCTACGAGGAGCTGCGCGACCGGGGCGTCGAGTTCACCGAAACGCCGGAAAAGCGCCCCTACGGAATCGACTGCGGCTTCCGCGACCCCTCGGGCAACAGCATCCGGCTGACCCAGGTGATGATGCCGGCAGCTGCCTGAGCGCCCGGGCGGCGGGATCGCGAGCGCCGGGGGCTACCCGGCAGCGATCCCGCCGAGCCCGTCGCCGATCAGCTTCGCCCCGAGCAGGAGCAGCACGACCATCATGATCACGGCGCTGTTGTCCCCCATGAAGCGGCCGATCGCCGCCAGCGGGGCCGCCGCCCGCCGCGGGCTGACCAGGTAGGCGAGGACCGCCCCGGCGACCGTCAGCGACCCCAGCGCGACGAAGACGGCGATCGCCACCGCGGTGCCGCCCGGGGTCAAGCCCGCCTCGGCGATCGAGGCCGAGGCGGCCAGCGTCAACGCCAGGTTCTTCGGGTTCGCGCCCGAGAGGCCGGCTCCCAGGACCGCCGCCCGGGCGGCGGTCAGCGAGGCGATCGACTCCATCCAGGCGGGCATCTCGGGCACCTCCCCGCGCCTGGGCCGCTTTCGCCATTGCCGCGCGGCCATCGCGAGGAAAACGACACCGATCGCGACCTTGAACCATTCGATCCCCGATTCGGTGTCGGCGGAGACGCCGCTGCCGAGGATGAGGACGACGAGCGCGCTCAGCGCCGCCAGCCCGAAGATCCAGCCGCCGGCGAAGGCCAGCCCCGACGACCGCGCCCGCGGCGTCCCCAGCACAAGCACCACGCCGACCACCGGTACCGGGCTGAGCGCGACGGCGATCGCCGAGGGGAGCAGCCCACCGATCGCCTCACCGAGCATCGCGGCATCGTCTCAGGGTGCGAGGAAGCATGCCTACGGCAATCCGAGCAGCGCCGGCAACTCCGCCATCGACTCGAACGTCCGCGCACCCTCGCGCGCCAGGCGTTCGCCCCTGCCATCGCCCGCATAGCCGAGGACCGACATCCCCGCGAGCCGCCCGGCGCGGGCACCGAGAACGCCGTCCTCGACCACCACGCAGGCGGCGGGCGCGGATCCCATCGAGCGAGCGGCGAGGAGGAACAGGTCGGGGTGGGGCTTGCCGTGCTCCACCATCCGCGAGGAGAAGAGCGCGTCGCCCTCGAAGCGCTCGATCAACCCGCTGAGGCCGAGCGTCAACTCCATTTTCTGGCGACTGGCCTGCGAGGCGACACAGGTTCGGATCCCCGCTGCTCCGATCGAGGCCAGCGCCTCAACGACTCCCGGGATCGCAGCGACGCCTTTGCGGAACTCGGCAGCTCGTCGTGCCTCGAAGGCGGCGACCCAGTCATCCGGAAGCCGCTCCCCGATTCGTGCTTCCACCCTGGCGGCGATGTCGTCGAGCCGCATCCCCGCGAAGCCCTCCGTGACCTCCTCGGTGCTCATCGCCAGCCCGACTTCGCCGATTGCCTCGGCCAGCACGCGGTTGGAGACCGGTTCGGTGTCGACCAAGACGCCGTCGCAGTCAAAGATCACAAGCTCTGGCGGCACGACGGGCATTCAACCCCGGATGGCGCAGGCGCGGCGCAAGAAGCAGCGGCCTGAAGAGCGCTTGAGCGCCCGGCGCGGGCGCAAGAACCCAATAAGCGGTATGGCGCCGCCCCGATCGGGCGAACACGTTCTCTTCATGGCGAACCCGCGGGCTCGCCACGGGGAGAGGCGAATACGCTCAGCAATCTTGTGTCTCGGCCTCGTTCTCACGCTCGCGATCGTCTTCGGCGCATGGGCGCCGGACGCGTTCGCCGTCGCCTCGGCACTCAGCTGGTCGGAACCGATCTCCGTCGACCCGGGAACGGTGATCAAGGCGATCTCCTGCCCAACCGCGACGCTCTGCGTCGCCGTCGACAACCAGGGCACCGCGATCACGTCCACCGACCCGAAAGGGACGGACCCTCTGAATCCCACCCAGTACGACGCGAGGCCGCGTAGGCGTGCATATCGAAGGAGCGAGGCGACGTGAGGCGCGTCCGTGAGGCGCGGCGACCCGAAGGCCGCCGCGCCGCACAAGGCATTCGCGGTTCAGTGGACGATCATCTCGAATGGGTCTTCCTGGAAGCCACCACCTGCTTTTTCGGTCGCGACTGCGATCTGACTGCCGGCGCAACCACCTTCCGTGGGGTTGACCTGTACGAAGATTTCCGCCCCTGGCGTCGCTTCGAAGGCGAGCTGGGCCACGACGGTTTTCGGTGCCGGACTCAGCCCTTTGAAGCAGGTCAGACCGGGAGTCGGGGAACTTACGTTGGCCTGGGTGATGCCGTCACTAAGCGCCGGAACCAGCGTGCCTTTGCCAGATACGGAGGCGCTGCGGATTGCGTAGGAGGCCGCGGGCAGCCCGCCCAGAGAATCGGCGTTGCTCGCGGTCGGGACCGTTCCAAGCGAGGACGTCGTGATCTTGGCACCGGTCACCGCTCCGTTCTTGATTTTCGCGGTGGTGATCGCGTTCTTCTTGATCTGCTTGGAGCCGACGCTGTTCTTCGCCAGCTTGCTCGCCGCGAATGCGGCGCCGCCGCCGAGCAGCAGAAACAGGCAGAGCGTCGAGACGACGTTCGCATAGGTGAGACGGGGCAGGAAGCGCTTCATGGAGACCTCCTCAGAGATGGATCGGGTGCGACACAACCCGCACTCTCTCATCTAGGCGCTCGGGGCAGGTCACGCGGGCCGAAGCTTCGAGGGCCGCGTTCGGCTTGTCGACCCCGACGCGGCCGGGCCCCAGGAACACGCTCACGCGGGCCGGACCATCGCGGTTCACCACGGCCAGTACCCACTCGACGACCACTCCGGGCTCCTGCCGGTGCAACAGGGTGTTTGCGGCCGGAATGCGGCCGAGAAAATGCGGGCAAGCAGAATCGCCACGCCTGGGCATGCCGGGGCGTCACAACCAGTAGCGTGCCTGAAACCCCCTGCAGGCGACGCAGATTCCGCTCCCTGTTCGGGGCGTGACGTTAAATGGGCGTTACTGGGCTCGAACCAGTGACCTCCAGCTTGTCGAGCTGGCGCTCTCCCAACTGAGCTAAACGCCCCGGGAGCGGTGAATCTAGCAGCGGCGACGCGCAGGGGGAGCACGGCTGGGTGCGAAGACGCGGGAGCCGGTGCGGGCGTGCAACTTTTCCGTCCCCGCGGTGTTAAGAAATACGTCGCGGACGCGTTCGCGGCTAGAACTTCACAGTCTTGAGGACCGACGAGCCCGGGACGCAGCAGTCTCTGGTGGTACGTCCTTCGGAAAGAAAGGGCCCCTTCGCCGGGGCCCTTTTCCGTTCCGCGGCCGCCAGCGCCCCGGTTGCCTCGAGAGGGGCCCCCGGGAACCGAGCGCCTCCTCGGACCGCTTCGCGTCTGACGGAAGGCCCGAAAACGCACTTTCGCTCGCATAGCGAGCGAAAGTGCGTTCTGAGGATTTGATGGGGGCGAGCCTGTCACGGCAAGAGAGCCCTCGGTGAAGGTTGGCGGGACGCGCGGCGCGGCCCCGGTGATTACGGGCAGATTCACCGTCTGATCAGCCTGTGCCCTCTAGTTGAGGCACTAATCGCGCAACTCCCACCTTGACGGGGTTTACTTCATCCGCCTCGTCCATGAGATGGCACATTCAAGGAAAGGAAGCACGTGAAGCTCCCATCGAAGTTCGCTCGCCTGGGAGGTGTCGTGGCGCTCGTCGGCTGCTGCGCCCTCGCCGTCGCCTTCGCCGGATCGGCGGCGGCAGCGGCGGGTCCCGCCACGATCAAGTTCAAGGAATCCAACAAGGGCGCGACGTTCAGGTACGTGGACGTGGCGCCGCAGGCAAAGAAGGAAGGCGAAGTCAGTCCCGGCGACGAGCTGGTGATCAGCAACCCGCTCGAATCGGGCGGCAAGAAGATCGGTCATCTTCGCGCCCTCTGCGTCGCCACCAACAGCGCCAAGAAGTTCATCAACGTGACGTTCATCTGCACCGCGATGTACGTCCTCGACGGCAAGGGCACCCTCGCGGCCCAGGCCACGCTCAAGGTCGGCAAGGACGTCAAGGGCGCCATCGTCGGCGGCACCGGGTCCTACGCCGGGGCCCGGGGCACCTTCCTGAGCACGGAACTGAGCAACGGCTCGGGGAACAACACCACCATCACCCTCGAATAACACGGATGGCGCGGCGGCCCGGTGGGGTCGCCGCGTCCCGCACCCCGGGCTCGCGGCGACTTGACATGGGTCAGCGGCGGTGGGAGGGTCCGCTAAGTATCGTTCCGCACAAGGCTTCTGCGCCGAATGCGGCCGCCCGCACCAGAGGGGAGTCGAGATGCCCGTCGAGGTAAGAAGGTTCAGCTCACCGGACGAGACGCGTCCGTTCAGGGGCAAGGGGGAGGCAAAGGTGGTCCAGCTCGCGGGCCACACGGTCGGGGAAGGGACGTTCGAGGCCGGCTGGAGGTGGTCGGAGAACGTGAAGCCGATCGCCGGCACGGATAGCTGCCAGGTCTCACACCTGGCCTACGTCCTGTCGGGCTCGATGACGATCTACATGGACGACGGCGAGCAGACCGAGATCGGGGCCGGCGACGTCGTCGCGATCCCGCCGGGACATGACGCGGAGGTGAAGGGTCCCGAGCCCTGCGTGATGGTCGACTTCGGCGAGATCGGCAGCTACGCCAAAGAGGGCTGAGCCCGTCATCCGGCCGTCAGCGGCCGGACCTACAGAGAGGAGCACGAGGATGAAGTACCAGGTGAGCGCCCGACCGGGGCCGATCCCGCCGCCGCCGGAGGTCTTCGACGCGGCGCTGGGTTGGCTCGAGGCCAAGGTCAGCGACGGGACGTTCGATTGCGTCTACGGCTTCCTCAGCGGCGGCGGCTTCAGCGTCGCCAACGCCGAGTCCCACGGCGAGGTGTTCGAGCTGATGGCCGACTACCCCCTGTTCGGCTTCTCCGAGTGGGACGTGCAGCCGTTGCTCAGCCTCGGCGAGCAACGCGAGACGGTCCGGGCGAAACTGGCCGAAGCCCAAGCCGCGATGGGAGGTTGAGATGGCGCTGGCGAGGGTCGTCTCCTTCGACGGTGTGAGCGAGTCGCGGGTGGAGGAGATGAAGCAGCAGATCGGCGCCGGCCCCCCGGACGGAGTACCGGCGAGCGAGATCCTGATGCTCCACGACGGCGACGCCGAAAAGGCGGTCGTGGTCGTCTTCTTCGACAACGAGGACGACTACGAGCGAGCCGACGCGGTGCTCAGCTCGATGCCGGCCGACGAGACGCCCGGCCGACGGACGGCGGTGGGGCGCTACGAGGTGGCGGTGCGGCTCTCGGCGCCCTGAGCGCCGCCGCCGAGCTCGCGGCCCGGCCAGCCGGGACTCAGGGGACCGACCCGATCGCCGAGGGCGATCGGCCCCGGCTTCACCACCGCCCCGTAGACGCCGAAGGGCAACGGCTCCTCCGAGGGAACGTCGGAGCGATAGGCGGCGAGGTGGTGCAGCGTCTTGAAGTCGACCGCGCCGCTCTCGGGGTCGCGGGTCGTCGCCGCGCAGCGCCCGACGTGGCCGCCGACCTCGACCACGGCCTCGCCGAGCTGGATCCGGCGGCCGATCCAGGCGTCCTCGCCATGGGCCTCGACGCCGTCAACCCCGACCGTCATCCGGAACCGACGCTCGTCGACCGGCTCCTTGGCTGCGGCAACCTCGCGCAGGCGCTCGAGCGAGGCGACGGAGAGGATCGTCACCGCGCCCTGGCGGCCGCGGTCGACTCCGGGCCGCCCGGGGGGAGAGGCGAAGAGACGTAGCGGGGCGCCGGCCACTTCGGTGAGCGCCTCCGAGAAGGGCCCGTGCACGGCTCGCGCGCGCAGGGCCTCGCCGTAGAAGGAGACCGGCTCGGGGTCCCCGAGCTCGACCGGGCCACCGACCTCGGCGCCCCCGGGCATCCTCAGGGCAAGGCGGCCGGCGGCGCGGTCGTGGTCGGCGATCACACCGAGGAGGGGACCCAGCCGAGTCGCACTGACCATCTCCCCGCTGGAATCGACCAGGAAGAACGCGCGGTCGCCCGGGATTCCGTCGCTGGTCAGCTCGGCGCGGTTCAAGGAATGCAGCCGCAGGCCCTTGACCGGGGCGGCCGCGATCCAAGCGATGGTCCCAGCGGGCGGCGCGCTCACCGGTCGAGAATAGGCGAGCGACCCATCACCCAGGCGTAGGCCTGCGCTGACGCCGCCGCCCGCCCTTGCCGAAGCGATGCAGCGCAGCTACGCTGGAAAGCGTCATGGGGAGAGCGTCCGTCGCAGTGCTGGCCACCGTTCTTACGCTGCTGATCGCGCCTCCCGCCGGGGCGGTGACGATCACCGAATATCCGGCGAACCCGAATCCCGTCCTCAGCTTCGCGGTGTATATCACCGCCGGTCCCGAAGGCAACATCTGGTGGGCGGACGACGGGGCGGTGCCCGGGATCGGGCGAATGACCACGAACGGTGAACTGTTCCCGTTGATCAAAGACTCCCACAGCCCGATCGACCTCGTCGTAGCTCCCAGCGGCTGGGCCTCCTGGGTCGGAGAAGGAGGCTTCGGCACCCGCAGCCCCAGCGGCGAAGTG
>JAXLTA010000017.1:0-145973 GCA_046330305.1 Solirubrobacterales bacterium
CATCTCGCTCAGCGGCAGCGGCGCAGCGGTGCCGCTGCCAGCTCCCAACACCTCCTTCAAGAAGGGCCCGCCGGGGCGCTCCACCAACCGCCGCCCGCAATTCGTCTTCGGCTCAAACCAACCCGGCTCGACCTTCCTCTGCCGCCTCGACAAGCAGAAGTTCCACGTCTGCAAGAAGAAGGTGAGCTTCAAGGTCAAGCCCGGCCACCACGTCCTGCGGGTCAAAGCGGTGAGCCCGACCGGCGTCGTCGATCCGACCGCGGCCAAGCGGTCGTTCGTGGTCGTGGCGGCCGGGAAGGGCTGAGGAGGCGCATGGGTCGATCGAGGCAGCGCTCAACCACCAAGGAGGCCCGATGAGGCTCAAACGCATCACCGTCGCTCTCACCGCAGCGCTTTGCGCACTGGTGCTCCTCGGCGCGGTCGGTTCCGCGCAGGCCGAAGGCCTCGAACCCGTCACCGGCGGCTGGAAGGGCAAGACCGCGCAGGGCTTCGCGATCAGCTTCGGCGTCCTGCCGATCTATTCGACGGCCAGGGACGGCACCGTCCTGTTCAACTTCAGGCTGACCCTCCGCAACGTCGTCTGCGGGACGGCGAGCGTGAACCGGCGCAACGTCGCCCTCAGCGTCGACCCTGCCGGTGGCTTCGCCGGCACCATCGGGCCCAATGGACTGCAGATCGAAGGCTCCTTCACGGGGTCCCGGCAGGCCGAAGGCCGGATCGTCCTCCCCGAAACGTCCGGTGTCCCCGGCTGCACGCGCCAGGTCGTCGCCTTCTCGGCCCACGCGAAGCGATGAGCGTTCGCGGTCCCGTCTCACGCGTCCGCCTGGCGGTCCTGACGCTGACCGCCTCGAGCCTCCTGCTCGTGGCTCCGACCCATGGCTCAGCCGCACAGGGCCCGACCCTGAACTGCCGGCCGCTGGTCTTCGAACAGCAGGCAGTGGCGAGGGCCATGCATGCGACCGGGGTCGGCTGCCCCAGGGCACGACAGGTCGCGGAGGTCACCAGGACCGGCCGATTCAGCCCTGAAGTCGCGCAACGGAAGCGGAGCTACCGCGCCCACGGCTTCCACTGCGTGGGGCTGGAACCGCAATGGCTGGCCGGAATTCCACCGATCAACTACACATGCCGCAGCGGAGCTGAGGAGATCACCTTCATTCGCGAAGGAGCCGCGTGAGGCGCATGGCATCGAACCGCCTCGGATGAGGCCAGCTTCGGCTCCGCGTTAGCGGACATCCCGTCCGGTATATTGGACGCAATGGCGACTCCGCTGAGCTCCGAGGCCCGGGCGGCCCTCGCGGAAATCCCGCCGCAGTGGACCGATCCCGACGCGATCGACAGCCTGACCGTCGCCGAGGTTCGGGAGCTGGTCGGAATTGAGCGGGGACGAGGTCGAGCCCTTGCCTCCTGCCGGCCGGCGTCGAGGGCGAGCGCATCGCGATCGGGTGGTGCTCGGCAGCGACAGCGCCGCCCGCCGCTTCGAGGCGTCTTCCATGGCTTCGTCGAATGGCTCGACGCGATTCCCGCCGCCGCCGAGTTCGTGGGTGAGATCGGCCGCCTTCAGCCGGGCGCCCGGCCCTCGCTGACGGCAGCCCGGCGGCATGTGAGAAGCTCGATCGGATGAGCGAGACGGTGGTGATCGACGAGCGCTTCTGCGGCCCGGCCGGCAGCGGCAACGGTGGCTACTCGGCGGCGCTGGCGGCACGGCACGTCGGCGGCCCCGCGGAGGTGACCCTGCGCAAGCCGCCGCCGCTGGGAACGCCGTTGACCGTTCGCATCGAGGGGTCCGCGGCCTCGCTGCTCGACGGCGAGACTCTGATCGCGGAAGTGAGGAGCGCCGCGGTCGAGCTCGAGGTGCCCGAGCCGGTGTCGGCCGCGGAGGCGGAGCTGGCGGCCGAGCGCTATCCCTGGAGGGACAACCATCCCTATCCCACCTGCTTCGTCTGTGGGCCGGCGCGCGAGCCGGGGGACGGGCTCGGCATCTTCCCCGGCCCGGTCGCCGGCCGCGACCTCTTTGCCGCGACCTGGACCCCCGCTCCCGACCTCGCGCCGGACGGCGAGGAGGTGGCCGCCGAGTTCGTCTGGGCGGCGCTCGACTGCCCGAGTGGGCTCGTCACCGACCTCTTCTCCGACGTCGGCCGGGTCTTGCTGGGCCGGCTCGCCGTCGATGTCCGGGGCCCGGTCCACGCGGGCCACCGGTACGTGGTCCAGGCGTGGCCGATCTCCAGGGACGGGCGCAAGCTCGAGACCGCGAGCGCCCTCGTCTCGGAATCCGGAGAGATCTGCGCCGTGGCCAAGGCGCTGTGGATCGACGTCGCCCCCACGGGCTCGTGACCGGCGTGGGCGCGGCTCGGGATCGAGCCTGACGAGAGCGACGGCGGTCACTGCCCGGCGCTGAGCCGGCCGCGGCAGCTCGCCGAGCGGCTCGAGGGCTGCCGGGTCGAGCTCGGGCCTGCTCTGAGCGGCCTCCGCGGTGCGCTACGGTGCCGGCGCCCGCAACCTGCGATCACCGGGAGGACGCCGATGCCGGATACCACCTGTCACATGTCGATGTCGATCGACGGCTTCGTCGCCGGGCCGGACCAGAGCCGGGAGAACCCGCTCGGGAAGGGCGGGATCGAGGTCCACCGCTGGCACCTCGGCGAGCAGCGCGAGAACGAGGCCGACGCGGCGGCGGAGGGCTGGCTGATGCGACCGCGCGGGGCCTATGTGATGGGCCGCAACATGTTCGGGCCGATTCGCGGTGAGTGGGACGAGGAGTGGGAGGGATGGTGGGGGCCCGAGCCGCCATATCACGCACCGGTCTTCGTCCTCACCCACCACGCCCACGAGCCGATCGAGATGGAGGGCGGCACCAGCTTCCACTTCGTGACCGAGGGGTTCGAGGCCGCCTACGCGCAGGCCCGCGAGGCGGCCGGCGAGGCGGGCGTCGACATCGCCGGCGGCGCCTCGACCGTCCGTCAGGCTCTCGCCGCCGGGGTGATCGACGAGCTCGCCCTCGACGTCGTCCCGGTCCTGCTCGGTTCCGGCGAGCGGCTCTTCGACGGCGTCGAGTCGTTCGCCTTCGAGCCGGTGGAGGTCCTGCTCTCGCCGCTCGCCACGCACATCCGCTACCGGCGCCTCGGCTGAGCGACGCCGCCGGAGGCTAGCCCGACGCCACCCCGCGCAGGGCGTCCAGCACCGAAGCCGCGACCGGCCGCGGGCCCTCGGGGTCGATCGGGGCCGGGACTCCGAGCAGGAAGCCCTGGGCGAAGTCGACGCCGAACAGCTTGACGAGAGCGAGCGTGGCCTCGTCCTCGACCCCCTCGGCGACGGTCTTCTGACCGAGCCGCCGGGCGAGGCCGACGATGGTCTGGACGAGGTAGCGGTCGAAGGTCTCCGAGCTCATGCTGACGACGAAGTCGGTGTCGATCTTGAGGGTCTGGATCGGGATGTGCTTGAGGTAGCCGAGCGAGCTGAGCCCGGTCCCGAAGTCGTCGAGGGCGAGGTCGCATCCCATCGCCTCCAGGGCGATGGCGAATTGGCGGGCGGCATCGATGTTGACGACGCCCGCGGTCTCGGTCAGCTCGAAGCTGAGCAGGCGCGGGTCCATGCCGTCCGCGATCGCCTCGCCGACGCGTTCGAGCAGGCCCCGATCGGTGAGGCCCGGCCCGGAGATGTTCACCGCCACCGCGCGGCCGCCCCGGGCCAGCTCGATCGCCCGGTCGACGGCGAAGTTGTCGAGGTCGCCGATCAGGCCGAAGCGCTCGGCGGTCGGCAGGAACGATTCGGGCGGCACCTCGGTGCCGTCGCGGTCGATCATCCGCACCAGCAGCTCCTCGCGCTCGATCTCGCCCGAGCGCAGGTCGACGATCGGTTGCGCGTAGAGCACCAGCCGGTCCTCCCGCATCGCCTCGCGGATGCGCTCGAGCCAGGTCAGCTTCATGCCCTTCTGTCCCCGGTAGCGGCAGATCCCGCCGTGGCCGGCGGCCTTCGCCTCGTAGAGGGCGATGTCGGCGGCGATCAGCAGATCGTCGGCCGAATGAGCCCGCTCGGCGCCGTAGAAGACGATCCCGGCGCTGGCGCCGACGATCGGATCGCGGCCGCGCTTGATCGCGGCCAGGATCTTGTCGCCGACCCTCATCGCGTCCTCCTCGGTGGTCTCCGGCAGCAGCACCGCGAACTCGTCGCCGCCCAGCCTGGCGGCGGTGTCGGTGGAGCGGATGCTGGTGGCGATCGCCGCGCCCACCCGGCGCAGCACCCGGTCACCGGTCGCGTGGCCGAAGGAGTCGTTGATGAACTTGAAGGAGTCGAGATCCATGAAGAGCAGGGCGCCGCCATGGCCGTAGCGCATTGAGTAGCGGAGCTGCTCGTCGACCCGCTCGGCGAAGCGCCGCCGGTTGCTGAGCCCGGTGAGGGGGTCGTCGTTGGCGAGCTGGCGCAGGCGCCGCTCCAGGTCCTGCTGTTCGGCGATAACCCGGTCGCGTTCGGCGATCAGCCGGGCGTTCTCGATCAGGGTCCGGAAGAGCCTCGCCAGGCCGAGCAGCAGGGCGACGCTGGCGAAGGAGATCACGACCAGGTTGCGGTCGCCGGCGGCTTCCTCGACCAGCAGCACCAGCGAGAGGAGTATCGCGCCGCCGATCGCGACGCCCAGCAGCCGCCCCCCGAGCGCGTCGGCGCGGTGCAGCCGGGCGCTGAACCGCGAGGAGCAGGAGAGCAGGACGATCGCGGCGCCCCAGCCGACGTAGAGCGCGACGCTGGGCGCCGCCGCCCCGCGGGTGGTCTGGGCCAGGTTGACCACGTCGGTGGCCAGGAGCACGGCCATGCCCGCCATCAGCCAGTAGTAGGCGCCGCCGACCCGGAACTTGCTGGGGATGCAGATCACCGCCAGCGTCGTCAGCGTCGCCAGGTCGAGGATCGGGTAGGCGAGCTCGCCCCCGACCAGGGTCCGCGAGGCCGACGCGGTCGCCAGCACCGCGTTGAAGATCAGCTCGTAGCCGAGCGAGGCGACGGCCAGGGCGACGATCACCCCGTCGAGCCCGATCGAGAGCCGCATGCCCCCACCTTCCTTGCGCACCAGGAGGATCACCCCGAGGAGGAGCGGCGGGAAGAGGGCGAGGCAGAGGAAGTCGCCGGGCACCGGGAACTCGCTCAGGGTGCGTTCGCCGAAGTAGAAGAAGCCCTCGCCGATCGAGTTGCAGACGAGCCCGGCGCCGATCAGGAACCACCCGGCGCGGCGGCCGGGCTGCTCCACCGCCCCGAGGAAGAAGGCCAGCACCGGCAGGAGGAGGACCGCCGTGACCATCGTGTCGGTAAGGGGGCCGCCGGGGGAGCTGACCGGCGAGATGAGGATCCTGACCAGCTCCAGGAGGAAGGCGGCGGCGACGGCGGCGAGCAGCAGGTTCGATCCGCGGCGGGCCCAGTCGGCCTGCCGGTCCCGGGTCCCGGATCGAGGGATCGTGGCCACTGCGAGATGTATCGACCCGGGGGCCGGCCGGCTTGAGAGCGGCAGCCCCGCCGCGGCCCCGGGGGCCGGCTCGCCGGCTGGTCAGCCGGCCGCGGTCCGCAGGCGCGCCGCGCCGCGGCTCGGCAGCAGCAGCGCCGAGAGGCAGACCATCGCGAAGGCGACGGCCTGGAGGGCGATGCCGAGCGGGTGCGGCGAGAGCGGATCGCCGAAGACGAGGATGCCGCCGACGATCTGGACGGCGTTGGCGACCAGGCCCATCAGGCCGATCGTCTCGATCGCGCCGCCTCCCTGCAGGGCGGCGACCGCGGTGTACTGGGCGAGGGCGCCGCAGGCGAGGACGAGGGCGAGGAGGGCGGCGACCATCGCCCAGCTGCCGGCGCCGCTGGTCAGCGCCTTGATCGCGATCCCGGCGAGCGCGAAGAGGAGGCCGGCGAGGATCGCCCGCAGGACGCCGCGGCGCTCGGT
Source organism: Solirubrobacterales bacterium (assembly GCA_046330305.1). Lineage (GTDB taxonomy): Bacteria > Actinomycetota > Thermoleophilia > Solirubrobacterales > 70-9 > VAYN01. Next base: position 5,909 of record JAXLTA010000017.1, read on the forward strand.
GAGGCGCTCGCTGCGGTGGCCGAGCGCGATCCCGGCAGCGACCAGGATCAGGCCGCCCTCGAAGCCGAGGATCGCGGCGAGCGAGAAGTCGGTGCCGGCGCCGTGGAGGCGCGGCAGGGTGGCGGCGAGGATCACCAGGCCGGCGGCGCCGATCCCGAGGGCGAGCCACTGCCGCGGGCCGACCGCGTCCCCGAACAGCCGCTGCGACAGCACCGCGAGGGTGACGGCGCCGCCGGCCAGCACTGCCTGGACGAGGGAGATCGGGGCGAGCGAGAGGGCCGCGACGTGGGCCAGCCAGGCGACGGCGGCGAGGCCCCAGCCGGCGACGAACCAGGGCGAGCGGGCCAGGCCGCGCAGGCTCGCCAGCGGACGGGCGAGGTGGATCGGCTGGACCTGCTGGCAGCCGCGGTGCTTCAGCAGCGCCGCGAGGTTCGTCATCAGCGCGACGACCGCCGCCAGTCCCAGCCCGATCTCCATGCCCATGCCCCCGCCGGCCTTCGGGCTAGCCCCGGGGCCGGGAGCCCTCGCGGCCGCCCGGTCGCCGGCGTCGCCGCTGGCGCCGTCGCTTGCCGGTGCTCGAGGCGCCCGCCGCGCTCGAGGTGCCCTGGCGGGGGGCCTCCCGCAGCCCGTGCTCGAGTCCGAGGCTGGCGCGGATGCGGCCGATCTCCTCCGCCTGGTCGGCGAGAACGAAGCTGATGCCGGTGCCGGTGGCACCGGCGCGGCCGGTGCGGCCGACGCGGTGCACATAGGCCTCGCGGTCCTCGGGGGCGTCGTAGTTGATCACCCGGGCGACGTCGGGGACGTCGATGCCGCGGGCGGCGACGTCGGTGGCGACGAGCGTCATCACGTCGCCGCGCTCGAACCGGGCCAGCGCCTGCTCGCGCTGGCGCTGGCTCTTGTCGCCGTGCATCGCGACCGCCTCGACGCTCTGGCTGCGGAGCCGCTTGACGAGGCGGTCGGCGCCGCGCTTGGTGCGGACGAAGACGAGCGAGCGGCCGGCGCCGTCCTCGGTCAGGTGCTCCACCAGGTGGGCGAGCTTGGCCCCCTGGGAGTCGACCGCGACGAAGCGGTGCTCGATCTTCGCCTCGGCGTGGGGAGGCTCGGCGTGCGTGTGCGAGCGGGCGCCGTCGGTGTAGGCGGCGGCGACACGGCCCGTCGCCCCCTCGAGGGTGGCCGAGAAGAAGAGCGTCTGGCGGTCGGCCGGGGTGCGGTCGACGAGCCGGTCGACGGCGGGCCGGAAGCCCATGTCGAGCATCCGGTCGGCCTCGTCGAGGACGAGCACGCGGACGCGCCCGAGCGAGACCGCCCCGCGGCCGATCAGGTCCTCGAGCCGCCCGGGGGTGGCGACGAGGATGTCGGCGCGGCCGGCGGCCTTGATCTGCGGGCCGAAGCCGACGCCGCCGAAGACGGCGGCGATGCGCAGGCCACGGGCATCCGCCAGGCCGGCGAGCTCGTCGACGATCTGGCCGGCGAGCTCGCGGGTCGGCGCCAGGACCAGGGCGCCGGGGCCCTTCTGGCGGGGCTCGATCAGGTCGACGAGCGGGACCCCGAAGGCCAGGGTCTTGCCCGAGCCGGTGGGCGATTGGACCAGGAGGTCATGGCCGGCGAGCGCGTCGCGGATGACCATCTCCTGGATCGGGAACGGTTGCTTGATCGAGCGCGCCTGCAGCGCGTCGACGACCTCCGGAGAGGTGCCGAGATCGGCAAAGGAAGTAATCGGTTTTCTCCTGCTGTGTTGAACGTCTTGGGAGATCCTGCGACCCCAAGGCGCCTGCGGCACGCGGAGGAAACGGAACCTCTCGGGCGGCCAGATGAGCGACCCGACCCGACCAAGGTAGCAGTCATTCCCCTGGTAATCGCCCTGAGTGACGGGACGCACGTTGGGAACGTCAGGCGCTCTAGCCCGAGCCGGGCCGCTCGCCGGCGGTGGCCGAGCCGGCTTCGATCCGTTCGCGCAGCTCCTGGCCGCGGCCGGCGGCGACGGCGCGGGCGGCGCGGGCCGAGGTCAGGTCGAAGTGCTGGTCCTGGGCGAGGTCGAGCAGGTTCTGGCGCTCGATGTCCTCCTTCGCCCAGCGCAAGAAGATCCAGCCGAAGAGGACCAGGGCCATCACCATGCACTCGATCATCAGGATCGCGCCGGCGGTGCTCTGGTCGGCGACGGCGGAGATGCCGCGCGCCGCCTCGGTCGGCTCGTAGTCGGGGTAGAAGGCGGTGTCCGACCACATCAGCGTGTTGGCGAGGACCATCGCCGGCAGCCAGATCCCGATCGTGTAGACGACGTGGGCGCCCTTGCCGAACCACTGCGGCTTGGGCAGCGGCCCGAACAGCGGCATCCAGAGCAGCACGCCGGTGCCGATGAAGCTCATGTGCTCGAGCACGTGCAGCGACTCGTTGTGCAGCACCGCCTGGTAGAGCGGCGGCGAGTGCCAGAGGTAGAGGTTGAAGGTGAAGATCGAGATCGCCGCCACCGGGTGGGCGAGGTGGCGCAGCGGCCGCGTCCAGCGGTTCTGCAGCAGCGGCTGCATCACCGGCCCGGTGAGGCCGAGCACGACCAGCAGCGAGACGACGTCGGCCAGCAGCAGGTGCTGGACCATGTGGGCGGCGATCAGTTCTCCGGCGAGGTTGTCGACCGGGCCGGAGATCGCGACCGCGATCAGCAGGATCCCGGTCGTGAAGCAGAGCTGCCGCCAGGCCGGCACCGGCCGCTTCTGGCCGGCGAGGGTGTGGGCGCGCTTCAGGTAGGCGGCGGCGAAGGCCAGCGGCACGACGACGCTGGTCACCGTCCAGAAGAGGTCGATTGCGGCTTCCACTGCGGCTTTCGATGCTAGCGAGCGGCCTACAGGCCGGGTGGGTGGCGGGCGACGAAGCCGGCCGTGTCGGCGGTCGCCAGGTGCCAGCGCGGGCCGCTGCCGCGCTCGTCGCCGACCGTGTCCCAGCGCAGGCCGGCGATCTCGGCGAAGGTGTGGCCGGCGTTGGCGTAGACGGTGATCCACCTGCCCGGGCCCGGAGCGCCCCAGCCCTCGAGCTCACCCGAGGTCAGCGGGCGCGGGATCAGGCCGCCGCCGAAGAGGGCGAAGCTGACCGACCCCGAGCAGTCATAGCCGTTGGCGTACCAGCTGCCGTGGCCACCGCCCCAGACGTAGGGCAGGCCGACGATCGTGTTGGCGTTGTTGATCACGTCCTTGACCGCTTCGGGCGCGTCGGGCGGGGCCAGGGCGATCCCGGCGAGCAGGATCGCGTTGGATTCGCCGGCCCGGCTGTGGGCGAAGATCGCGTCGCGGCTCATCCGCGAGCTGTGGGGCACGTGGGTGCCGTTGGACCCCGCCGAGGCCGGCGGCAGCTTCGCCGGGTCGACTTCGCCGCCCTGTTCCCAGGCGGGGACCGAGGAATCGGGGGCGCCGCCCGCGCCCGCTGCGGCACCGCCGCCGGTCTGGCCGTTCTCGATCCGGTAGCGGGCGCCGAGTAGCGCGAGGCTGTTGCCGAGCGCGTCGACCGCGTGCCCGGCCCCGCTGGCGCCGATCGCGGCGAGCACGGTGCGGCCCAGTGTCCGCAGGCCATCGCCGCGGCCGCCTGGCTGGGCGGCGCCGGCCGCAGCCGGCGCCCAGAGCGCCACGAGCGCGACCAGGACGGCGGCGGCGAGGGCGGCCGTCCGGCTACGCTGGCGTTGCTGCGCGCTTGTCCAAGTGGGCCTCATCGCTGCGCCTCGTCCCCCGTTGCGACACCTTAGTTACCGATTGTTGACTTCATCTTTGCGTTAGAACTGTGCGGCAGGTTTCGGACACGTGAAAATCCTCCTGGTTCCACTGGCGATCCTCGCCTTCCTGGTCTTTCTCGCCGTCCTGGGGGCGATCGGCCTGGGAATCGCCTTCCTGGTCCTCGCCTTCCTCGGCAAGGCCTGGAAGATCCTGACCAGGGCCGAACGCCGCCGCCAGCGCCGCGAAGCCCGCATGCTCGACTTCTAGCCCGCGGGCGGCCGCGACGGCCTCAGCAGCGGTGGATCGGGGCGGCGCTCTTCACCACTTCGAAGGCGCTGCCGGGAATCCGCTTCAGCTGGTCGAGGTCTTCGTCATCCCAGCGGCGGTCGCTGGTGCCCGAGACGTACCAGTTGGAGCCGTTGTCGGCGACGATCAGGCCGTAGCGCTTGAGGGCGGTCGCGATCACCCGCGCGGCGCCGTGGAAGCGGCCGATCCCGTAGCTCGCCCTGAGCCGCAGCCGCAGGCCCATCGGCGGCGCCGCCGGGTCGGCGGTGTCGCCGGCGCAGTGGGAGGCGGGGTGGACCCAGGCCTCGCGGGTGCTCTCGAAGGTGACGCGCAGGGCGTGGTCGATGTGGCCGGCGGCGGCCTCGTCGTAGCGGACCAGGCCGGGGAAGATCGGCAGCCCGGCGGCGTCGGCCGAGGTCCAGCCGTCCGGGCGGCGGGCGGCCGAGCGCAGGTCCCAGCTGGTGCCGGCGTCGGCGTTCCAGTGCGGCCGGGGGCGGCCGCGGTAGAAGGCGCGGTAGAGCTCGTAGAGCCGGCAGGCGGAGCGGTCGACGACCAGCACGTGGCGGTCGCCGTCGGCGCCCCGGCCGCCCTCGACGGGGGCCCCGGCGGGGACCGGGAAGGGCCCCGGGTCGCTCTCGTCGCCGTAGGCGGTGTAGTGGATCGGCAGCCGGCGCTGGCCGGCGCCGACCACCGCGTAGGGGAAGCCGTAGGCGCGCGGCGAGCCGAAGTCGGGGTGCAGGAAGCTGCCGCCGTGGGCGTCGATGTAGTGGATGTAGGCGGCCGAGCGGGGATCGCGCGGCGCCCGGGAGACGTCCTGGTTCCAGGCCGCCTCGCTCGGCAGCGAGGCGGCGCGGGGGGAGAGCGAGGTGGGCGGGTCCGGGAAGACCTGGCAGGAGCCGAGGTCCGGATAGGGGCCGACCCGGTGCCCCGGCCCGGCGGCGCCGGCGATCGCGGCGGCCACGGCCAGCAGGGCGAGGGCGGCAACCGTCAGGCCGGGAGCGGTCCCGCGGCGGCTAATCGACGCTCCCCGGTCCGGAGCGCTCGGCCGGTGGGCCCGCGGCGGGCGGCAGGGCGCCCTCGCGGATCGTCAGCCTGCCGATCTCGAGCTCCTCGACGGCGAGGTGGCGGATCGCGAGGCGGCCGATCGCGGCGCGCCCGATCGCCAGCCGGCCGACGCTGAGGCGCCCGATCGCGAAGCCGCCGATCGCGGCGGCGCCGATCGCCAGCGCGCCGATCGCGGCGGAGCCGCGGACCTGGGTTCCGATCGCCTGGGCGCCGGTCGCGCTGGCGACCCGCGCCAGCGGTGCCGACAGCGCGACTCGCTTCGTCCCGCACTTCGCCCTGGGCCCGGCTTTCCTCACCCGCCAACCGTAGCGCGGCTAGCCTGGGTTGCGATGAGCGTGGACGACCGTCCCACCCTGCTCGCGATCCAGCACGTGCCCTGGGAGGGTCCGCACCGGATCCTCGAGGCCTGCCACGGCCTGCGCCTGCGCACGGTGAAACCGCTGGCCGGCCACCAGCTGCCGCCACCCGAGGAGGTCGCGGGCGCGGTCGTGATGGGCGGGCCGATGAACGCCGACGCGGTCGGGCGCTTCCCGGCCCTGGCCGCCGAGCGCGAGTGGCTGGCCGAGGCGGCGGCGCGGGACCTGCCCCTGCTCGGCATCTGCCTCGGCGCCCAGCTGCTGGCGCGGGCGCTCGGCGCCGAGGTCCGGCCCGGGCCGGCGCCGGAGGTGGGTTTCGCCCCGATCGAGGTCTTCGACGCCGAGGACCCGCTGCTGGGCGGGCTGGCGCCGGGCGCCGAGGTCCTCCACTGGCACGGCGACGCCTTCGAGCTGCCCGACGGCGCGGTCCGCCTCGCGTCCTCGGAGCTGACCGAGAACCAGGCCTTCCGCCGCGGCAGGGCCTGGGGCGTCCTCTTCCATCCCGAGGCCGACTACGCGCTGCTCGAGGCCTGGCTCGGGGTCGAGGAGATGATGGACGAGGCGCTGGCGGCGCTCGGCGAGGACGGCGTCGCCGCCCTGCCCGGCCGCGCCGCGGCGCTCGAGCCGGACCTCATCCGCCGCACCCAGCCCGGCTTCGAGGCCTTCGCGGCGCTCGCTGCCGGTGCCTGAACGCTTTTCCGGGCCAGGGTGTGTAGAACCGTTCAGGCTCGCCCTGATCCCTGATAGAAGTGGGGCGTCCTCAGGCAGGGACGAGAGAAAGGTCGTACGCATGAACCCGGATACCCAGGCGCTCGTCAACGGGATCTCCCTCGCCGACCAGGAGCTGCGCGAGATGCAGCTACCGGAGCTGAAGCCGCGCGAGGGTGAGTCGGAGGGCGATCCGCGCGAAGCCGACTTCGACGCCTACGTCGACGGCGACACCTCGGTCGGGGTCTGGGAATGCACCCCCGGCAGCTTCCCCGGCAAGAAGGAGGGCATCAACGAGATGATGCACCTGCTCTCCGGGCGGGCGACGATCACCGACGAGGACGGGACCGTGCACGAGCTCAGCGCCGGCTCGATGTTCATCGCGATGGACGGGTGGCGCGGCCGCTGGGAGGTCCACGAGACGGTCCGCAAGGTCTACGCGATCTGGCCGACGAAGTAGAAGCGGGCCGGGGCGGGCAGGGAGGCGGGGATGGAGATCACGCTGATGATCGAGGGCCAGGAGGACGTCACCTGGGAGGACTGGGTGGCCCTCGCCTCGGCCTGCGAGGAACACGGGATCGGCACGCTGTTCCGCTCCGATCACTACCTCTCGGTGGCCGACCGGCGCGAGCGCGGCTCGCTCGACGCCTGGGCGACGATCGCGGCGCTGGCGGCGCGGACCGAGGCGCTGCGGCTGGGGACGATGGTCTCGCCGGCGACCTTCCGCCACCCCGCGGTCCTGGCGAAGCTGGCGGTGAGCGCCGACCGGATCTCGGGCGGTCGCGTCGAGTGCGGGCTCGGCGCCGGCTGGTGGGAGCGCGAGCACGAGCTCTACGGCTTCGAGCTGCCGCCGATCGGGCCGCGGATGGAGGCGCTCGAAGAGCAGATGCAGATCGTCCGCGGCCACTGGGGCGCGGGCCCGTTCACCTTCGCGGGCGATCACTTCTCCGCCCACGAGCTCGACGCGCAGCCGAAGCCCGTTCAGGACCCGATGCCGCTGATCCTCGGCGGCCGCGGCGGCGCGCGCAGCCTGCGGATCGCGGCGCGCTGGGCGACCGAGTACAACACGGTGATGTCGACGGCGGCGGAGATCGCCGACCTGCGGCGGCGGCTCGACGCGGCGTGCGAAGCCGAGGGCCGCGACCCGGCGACCCTGCCGCTCTCGATGATGACCCACTGGCTGGTCGGCGAGGACGAGGCCGAGCTGCACGAGCGGGCCGGGCGGCTGGCCGAGTGGAAGGGCGAGGCCCGCGACGGGCGCGCGTTCGTCGCCGCCGAGCCGGAGAGCACGATCAGCGGCACCGCCGAGCAGGCGATCGAGCAGCTGCGCGAGCTGGAGCAGGCGGGGCTGGCGCGGCTGATGGCCCAGCACCTGCTCCACCGCGACGTCGAGGCGATCGAGCTGCTCGGGCGCCGGATCGCCCCGGCGGTGGCCTGATGCGGTACACGAAGCTCGGCAACACCGGCCTCGAGGTCTCCGCGATCTGCCTCGGCTGCATGGGTGCAGGTGATGGCCGAGATCGACCACAGCCAAACGCGGTCGCCGCCCACGCCTGAGGCCGATTTCTGCTTTTCACCCCCCTGGGAGGGTGAAACGACGCAATCGCCGCCGGGGGGTAGGATCGCGGCGTGCGTACGAAGTACCTGCTCGACGAGTCGCGGATCCCGACCAGCTGGGTCAACCTGCTGCCCGACCTGCCCGGCGAGCCGCTGCCGCCGCTGAGCCCGGCCACCGGCCAGCCGGCGGGGCCCGAGGACCTGACGCCGATCTTCCCGATGGGGCTGATCGAACAGGAGGTCTCGGCCGAGCCGGAGGTCGAGATCCCCGAGGAGGTGCGCGAGATCTACAAGCTGTGGCGGCCGACGCCGCTGATTCGCGCCCGCCGCCTCGAGCGCGAGCTCGACACCCCGGCCCACATCTACTACAAGTACGAGGGCGTCTCCCCGGCCGGCTCGCACAAGCCCAACTCGGCCGTCGCCCAGGCCTACTTCAACAAGCAGGCCGGGATCGACAAGCTGGTGACCGAGACCGGCGCCGGCCAGTGGGGCTCGGCGCTCTCGCTCGCCTGCCGCCTCTTCGAGATGGAGTGCGAGGTCTTCATGGTCGGCGTCTCCTACGACCAGAAGCCCTACCGGCGGGCGATGATCGAGACCTGGGGCGGGACCGTCCACCGCAGCCCGACCGACCGCACCGAGGCCGGCCGCTCGCAGGCCGGCCACCCGAGCGGCTCGCTCGGGATCGCGATCTCCGAGGCGGTCGAGGTGGCGGCCAAAAGCCCGGACGCCAACTACGCGCTGGGCTCGGTGCTGAACCACGTCTGCCTGCACCAGACGGTGATCGGCCAGGAGGCGATCGCGGCGCTGGAGGAGGCGGGCGAGTATCCCGACGTCGTCGTCGGCTGCGTCGGCGGCGGCTCCAACTTCGCCGGCCTCGTCTACCCCTTCGTCCGCGCCAACCTGCGCGAGGGCAGAGCGACCCGCTTCCTCGGCGCCGAGCCGGCCGCCTGCCCGACCCTGACCCGCGGCCGCTACGCCTATGACTTCGGCGACACGGTGGGGATGACGCCGCTGATGCCGATGTACACGCTCGGCCACGACTTCGTGCCGCCGCCGGTCCACGCCGGCGGCCTGCGCTACCACGGTGACGCCCCCAGCCTCTGCGCCCTGGTCAAGGCCGGGTTGGTCGAGGCGACGGCGGTCAAGCAGACCGAGGCCTTCGCCGCCGCGGTCCGGTTCGCGAGCTGCGAGGGGATCATCCCCGGGCCCGAGCCGGCGCACGCGATCAAGGCGACGATCGACGAGGCGCTGGCCGCCAGGGAGGCCGGCGAGGAGCGGGTGATCCTGCTCGGCCTCTCTGGCCACGGCCACTTCGACATGGCCGCCTACGCCGCCTACCACGCCGGTGAGCTCGAGGACCTCGAGTTCTCCGACGCCGAGATGGAGGCGGCGCTGGAGCGACTGCCGGAGGCGCCGAGCATCGCGTGAGCGGCCCCGTCCTGATCGCCTACGACGGCTCCGACCACGCCAAGGCCGCGATCGCCGAGGCGGGGCGCCAGCTGCGGCCCGGGCGGGAGGCGCTGATCCTCACCGTCACCGAGCCGATGGAGGGGGTGCCGTTCCTCGGCGCCGCCGGGGTGCCGGTCGACGCCGACTCGGTCGAGGCGCTGTTCCGGGCGGCCCGCGCGGGCGCCGACCGGACCGCCGGCGAGGGCTGCGAGCTTGCCCGCGAGGCGGGGCTGGAGCCCGAGCCGGTGGTCGCCACCGGCGGCCCGGTCTGGAGCCAGATCGTCGAGACCGCCGAGGAGCGCGACGCGGACGTGATCGTGATCGGCTCGCGCGGCCTCTCCGGCCTCAAGCACGCGGTCCTGGGCAGCGTCGCGGCGGCGGTCGCCCAGCACAGCAAGCGCACCGTGCTCATCTCCCACGCCTAGCGTCGCGCGCGCCCTCAGCGGCTGGCGTGCGCTTCGAGCCAGTCGAAGGCGCGTTCGTTGCGCAGCTGCGGCGCCATCGGCTCGCAGTGGTACTCGCCGCCCTCGGCGACGGTGAACCTGATCAGCTTCTTCTCCGCCCGCAGCCAGCTGTGGACGGTCTCGGGCTGACCGGGGAAGAACTGCTCGAGGGCGGGGGAGAGGACCGCGGTCGGGGCGGTGATCCTCGCCGCCTGGTCGCGGTGCAGGACGAACTGCTCGGCGAGCTTCATCTTTTCGTAGCCGCCGCCGTTGCCGTAGATCTCGCTGCGCTTGGCGAGGCCGAAGCGCCCGGCTTCATCGAGGTATTTCGGCAAGGCGTCCCAGACGTGGTTGGCGGCGACGCGGTCGCCGGCGTCGAACGGTTCCCAGAACTCCTTCGGCAGGCCGGTCTTGGGGTTCTTCCAGCTGACGACGCAGTTGTGGACGCCGGGGTCGGTGACGAGGCCGGCGAGACGGTGCTCGCTGGCGGCGGCGCGGGCGGTGAGGTAGCCGCCGAAGCTCTGGCCGATCAGGCCGATCCGCTTCGCCGCGACCCGCGGGTGGCGGCGAAGCCAGTCGACGACCGGGGTGATGACGGTCTCCCAATCGGGCACGAACGGCATGTTGCGGAGGAAGAGGTTGGCGCCCTGGCCGGGCCCTTCGAAGATCAGCGCGTTCCAGCCCCGTTCCAGGGCGGCGGCGCCGCCGTAGACCCACATGTCGATGTTCTGCGCGTCGGAGCCGGTGTTGAGGATCACCGTCGGTCGCCTGCCCCTGCCGCCGGGGCTGAGGAACCAGCCCGGCAGGCTGCCGCCGCGGTAGGGGATCCTCACCGCCTCGAAGCGCGGCTCGAAGAGCGCCGCCGCTGCCGCCCAGGCCCCCTCCATCTCGCGGTAGAGGGCGCCCTCGTGCCTGCGGGTCGCGTTCTTGGAGGCGAGCACGTAGAAGAGCGCCTGGTCGAGGTACATCGCCGCCCGCAGGTAGCAGCCGCGGGCGCTGGCCCGGCGGCCCGCCTTGCGCTCGCGATCCCCGCGGCGGCGGATCTCGCGGCCAAGCTTCTGGAACTCCTCGAAGACGGCGCTGTAGCGGTCGTGCTTGCCGTGGATGCGGTCGAACGTCGCGAGCACCTCGCCGGTCTCCGAGGCGCCGTAGGCCGAGGCGCTGAGCGCGAACAGCATCTGGAAGTTGAGCGCCGGTTCGCGGAAGAAGGTCGCCGCCGGGACCTTCTTGGTGTGCGCAGCGTCGCCGGGGGCGGTGGCGAGCGCGTCGGGGACGCGGGCCAGGGCGCCGGCGGCGCCGGCGGCGAGGGCGCCGGCGAGCAGGCCGCGGCGGCTGAGCGCGGACCCCTGGTCGGGTCGGGAAGCGAGCCCCACGACCACATCCTCGCCGAGCCGGCGGACGGCAGCCGGCTTCGATCCCGTGCAAGCCCGCCGAGAACGCGGTTTCGCTCGATATGCGGGCAGAAATGCGTTCTCAGCGGGGGCGGGCGGGAAGGCGCTAGCCTGCCGGCTGTGCTGATCGAGGGGCAGACGCTGCAGGGGCCGGCGCCGCCGCTGGAGGATCTGCTGCGGGCGGGTCTGCGGGCGCGGCCGGATGAGCCGGCGCTGGTCTCGGCGGTGCGGTCGCTGAGCTGGGCCGAGCTCGACGCCGAGAGCGACCGGCTGGCCGGCGGCTACCGCGGGCTGGGGCTGGAGCCCGGCGACCGGCTCGCCTCGCTGATGCCGAATCGGATCGACCTCGCGGTCCATTACCTGGCCTGCTTCAAGGCCGGGATCGTGCTGACGCCGCTCAACTACCGCTACACCCACCGCGAGATCGACCACGCGCTCGAGGTGAGCGGGGCGCGGGCGCTGCTGGCGCACGTCGAGCGGACCGAGGACGTCGGGGCGAGCCGCCTGGCCGGCGAGCTGGAGCTGGGCGTGATCGCCTACGTCGACGCCGAGGCCCCGGAGCAGGGCGAGAACCTCGGCGGGCCCTGGCGGCACGCCTTCGCGGAGCTGCTCGAGGCCGAGCCGGCGGCGCCGGTGAGCAACGACCCGGCCAGCCCGGCGGCGATCTTCTTCACCTCCGGCAGCACCGGTCCCGCCAAGGGCGTGACCCACACCCACGAGACGCTGCGCTGGATGATCGCCAGCGCCAGCGCCGCCTTCGGGCTGAGCGCCGAGGACGTCTTCCTGCCGGGCTCCTCGATGTCTCACATCGGCTCGTTCCTGTGGACCCTCTGCGCGCTCTCGGCCGGCGGCCGCGTGGTCGTCGCCCGCAGCTACGACGCCCACGAGATCCTGCCGCTGCTGCGCGGCCAGCAGCCGACGATCATGGCGATGATCCCGGCCGCGCTGGCGGCGCTGATCCGCGACCACGGCCTGGCGCCGGAGGACTTCTCCTCGCTGCGGATCTGCCGGGCCGGCGCCGACAAGGTCTCGACCGAGCTGCTCGCCGAGTTCGCCGCCCTGGCCGGCTTCCCGATCGACGAGGGCTACGGGATGACCGAGGTCGGGTTGGCGACGCTGAACCCGCCGTCCGGCCCGATCAAGCAGGGCTCGATCGGGCCGCCGATCTTCGGCTACGCGATCTCCCTGCGCGACGAAGAGGGCGGCCAGGTGGTCGAGCCGGGAACGGTGGGGCGGGTCTGGATCCGCACCCGCAGCCGCATGTCCGGGTACTGGGAAGCCGACGAAGCCACCGCCGAGGTGGTCGAGGGCGAGTGGCTGGACTCGGGCGACCTCGCCCACGCCGACGAGGACGGCTACCTCTGGTTCTTCGGCCGCAAGAAGCAGGTGATCGTCCACGACGGCTCCAACATCAGCCCGCTCGAGGTCGAGGCGGCGCTGGCCGAGCACCCGGCTGTCGGGCTCGCCGGAGTCGTCGGCGTCCACGACACCGTGCACGGCGAGAACGTCCGCGCCTACGTCACCGTGCGGGACGGGGCCGAGCGTCCCAGCGCCGCCGACCTGATCGTCCACTGCCGCGAGCGGGTCGGCTACAAGGCGCCGGAGGAGATCGTCTTCCTCGAGGAGATGCCGCTCAACCCGACCGGCAAGATCGACCGCAACGGGTTGAAGGCGATGGCCGAAGAGCACCTCCACCCGCACCTGCCGTGAGCGGCGGCGAGCGCGCCGGCGCCGCCGGGCGCCCGCTGCCGGGCCCGCCGGCGGCGATCAGCTTCGACTTCTGGCACACCCTGGTGGTCGAGCCCGGTGGGGTGATGGCGGCGCTGCGGCGCGAGGCGGTGGTGCGGGCGCTGCTCGAGCACGAGGTCGAGATCGAGGAGGACGTGCTCGAAGCCCATCTGGCGGCGACGCAGGCGCTGCAGGCCGAGGCCTGGCACCGCGGCGAGCACTTCGAGCCCGAGCGCGCCGCCACCGCCTTCGCCGACGCGATCGAGGGTCTCGAGGGTCCCGGCCACGCCGGCGTCGTCGAGGCCTACCTGGGGGCGGGGGAAGCCGCCGACCTGCGGCTCAGCCGCGGCGCCGCGGAGACCGTCGAGCGCCTCGCCGGCGCCGGCATCCAGCTGGGGATCATCTGCGACGTCGGCATCACCGGCTCGCGGCACCTGCGCGCCTTCCTCGAGCGCGCCGGGATCCTCCGCCACTTCCGCGGCTGGGCCTTCTCCGATGAGGTCGGCCACTACAAGCCCTCGCCGGCGATCTTCGCCCACATGCGGGACCAGTTCGAGCTCGGCGAGTCCGTCATCTGGCACGTCGGCGACCTGCGCCGCACCGACGTCGCCGGCGCCCGGGCCGCCGGCTGGGGCTCGATCCGCTACCGCGCCGAGAACGACGACCGCTCCGAGGACCCGGAGGCCGACCACGTGATCGACGAGCTGGAGGAGCTGGTCGAGCTGGCGCTGGGCTGAGCCGGGTCCCGGCTCAACGGATCCGGATCGGCTGGGCGCCGCGGCAATTGGCCGGAAAGGGCCGGTTGCGGGGATCGCCCGAGTAGGAGACGACGAGCCGGTAGAGGCCCGGCCGGGTCGCCAGGTATTCGGCCAGGGCGTGGACGCCGTTCGACTTCACCGTGGTCCCGCCGCTGAAGGCCGGGGTGCGGGCGCAGCCGCGGTCGCCGGGGCGGTAGAGGCGGAAGAGGACCACTCCCGACGGCGACGCCGCCCCCGAGAGCAGCGCCCGGATCGAGAGCCGGCGCCGGTTCAGCAGCCGGCCGCGCGGCTTCACCGAGGGCGTCGCCTTTTCGACCTGGACCAGCTGACCGGTGGTGTCGCAGGGCTGAGCCGCCGGCGCGTTGGCGGCGTCCCCGGAGTAGGCGGCGACGAAGCGGTAGCGGCCCGGCCGCGGCGCCTTGAATGGGTCGGACTTGATGTTGCCGCCGGCCCCGACCGGCACGATGTCGACGGCGAGCGGCTTGTTGCAGTCGGTCCCGCCCGGGCCGTAGATCTTGAAGGTGATCGTGCCGGCGGGTTCGTGGCCGCCGACCAGCGCCACGGTCATCTTGAACGGCGCGCCGACCCGCGCCTGGCGGCGGACGCTGCCGAACAGGGTGGGCACGGCCACGGCGACCGGGGAGACGGCGGCGCCGCAGCCGGCGCTCGCCTCCTTGTGGTTGGGATCGCCGGAGTAGGCGACCGTCCAGCGGAACTCGCCGATCGCCGTGGGGGAGAGCGGGCCGGACGCGTAGCTGCCGTCACCCGCGACGGCCGCCCTGGACGTGAAGGCCGGCGGGCCGGCGCAGCTGGTGTCTCCCGGAGGGAAGGCGCGGAAGGTGAGCTCGCCGCCGGGGTTGGCGCCGCCGGCCAGCGTCGCGGTGGCGCTGATCGTGCCGCCGATCGTGGTGCCGGTGGCGGTCGCCGCCAGGGTGGCGGCGACCTTGCCGACCGCCGAGGCTTGATTGGGCGCATTGCAGCCGAGGCCGGCGGCGGCGTTGTCGGCGTCGCCCGCGTAGGCGACGGTCCAGCGGTAAAGGCCCGAGATCGGCGGCGAGAACCCGGCCGGCGCGTAGGTCCCGTCGCCGCTGATCGGGACCGCTTCCTGGTAGGCCGGGGCGCCGGCGCAGGCCGCGTCGTCGGGGCCGAAGGCCTGGAACACGAGCTGCCCGGTGGCCGCGAAGGAACCGCTCAGCGTGGCGCTGTCGTTGATCGGCGAGCCGACGGTCACGGTCGAGGTGGCGGCGCCGGCGAGGCCCGGGGTTGCCTTGGTCACTTCCGACGTCTGCCCGGGCGCGCCGCAGGCCGTGGCCGCCCCTTCGTTGTTGGCGTCACCTGGGTAGGAGGCTGTCCAGCGGTAGGCGCCCGCGTGGGGAGCGGTGAAATCGGGTGAGGTGGCGCCGGCGCCGCTGAGCGCGACGACGTAGGTTTCGAGCGCGGTGGCGCAGGCGCCGTCGCCGGGGCCGTAGACCTTGAAGGTGACCGAGCCGCTCGGCGAGAAGCCGCCGGTGAGGCTCACGGCGTCGTGGATCGTGCCGCCGACGACGGCGCCGCTGGCGGCGGCGCTGAGGCCGGGCGAGGCCTTGCCGACTTCGGAGGCCGCGGCGCAGACGGCGTCGGCCGGTTCGTCGACGCCCCCTTCGCCCAGGTCGCCCGAGTAGTGGGCGCTCCAGTGGTAGATGCCGGCGCCCGGGGGCGTGAAGGTCGTCGAGTAGGAGCCTTCACCGGTGACCTGCTTGGAGGGTGGGGCAGGGGTGAGGGCGGGCCCCGAGCAGCTGGCATCGCCCGGGCCGAACACTTCGAAGGAGATCTCGCCGGTGGCACCGGGGCTTTCGGAGAGCTGCGCGGTCGCTTCGATCTGGCCGCCGACGGTCGCGTTGGTGGCGCTCAGGCCGAGGGTGGGCGGGACGCCCACCGCGGGCGCCGCCAGCGCGAGCGCTGCCAGGGCGCTGGTCCCGGCGCTCGCCAGCAGCAGCCTGAGCTTCCACGATTTTTCCCTTTGTCGCGCCATTTCTTGAGACTCAGCCGGCCGGGGCCTAGGATATTCGTCCACCGATGAGGACCGGCGCAAAGATCCGCCCGCGGGCGGGAACGTTCGTTCAAACATGGCTGCTCGCCGCAGTTGCGGTCGCGGTCGCCATCTTTCTGCTGGCGGCGCCCGCGACGGCCGCCGAAACCGCCGCCGAAGGACAGCCCGGGTCCGGCTGGACCGTGCAGGAAGAAGCCGGCGAAGGCAGCGGCGAAGGCGGCCTGCAGAAAGGCAGCTCGATCGGCACCGGCGCCTCCCAGCCCTCGACCTCCGCTCCCGAAGAACCGGCCTACGTCCCGCCGCCCACCCAACCCGAAGAAGTCGCCCCGGTCACCGAAGAACCGGCCTACTCGGCGAGCGAATACGAAACCCCGGCCAGCGTCGAACCCACCTACGCCGCGCCGACCTACGTAGAACCCACCCCCGCCGCGCCGTCACCCACCAAGGCGCCCGCGCCGACCGGCGGCGGCGAGCAGGTCGTCGTCGGCGCCGAACCCGAGCCCGCCGCCGCGGCCGCCTCCCCGTCGCCGCTGCCCGCCCCGCCCGCGGTCGCTCCGATTTCGGCCGTGAGCCACGAAGGAACCCTGGTCTCGCCGGTCAAGATCCTGCTCTGGCTCGCGATCGCCGCCCTCGCCGCCGCCGCCCTCGGCCTCTCTGGCCGCCAGCGCCGCCGCCGCGCCGCCGCCCGGCGCCGGCCGCAGCTGCGCCCGACCCGCGTCTAGCCCGGCGCCGAGGCGCCGCGGGCCCGGCTCGCGCTAGATTGGAGCCCGCGCGGTGGCTGTAGCTCAGTTGGTAGAGCTCCTGGTTGTGGTCCAGGCGGTCGAGGGTTCGAGTCCCTTCAGCCACCCCTTTTCCGGATCGCGGTTGAAGCCGGGGCCGGAGGGGTACAACGCCCCTCATGCCCGGGCAGGAGGAGCGACTCGATGAGAGCGAGGCGGTCAAGCGCCTCAACCTGGCGCTGAGCAAGCAGTACCGCTCAGCGCTGCAGTACTCGGTCGTCGCCGCCAGCCTCGCCGGGCTCCCCGCGCAGGGCCTCGGGCCGAAGCTGACCGAGTACGGCGACGAAGAGTTGAGCGGAGCGAGGGCGCTGATCGAGAAGATCGTCTCCTTCGGCGGTGAGCCGACCAGCGAGGTAGCCGAGCTGCGCTTCGACGCCGACGCCGGCGACGCCATCGCCTGGCTGCTGCGCTGCGAGGAAGAGGTGATCGAGGCCCTGCAGGAGGCGATCGAGCCGACCGGCCGCGAGGGGCGCTCGGAGGCGCTCGAGCACATGCTCGAGCACCAGATCATGCGCAAGCAGGAACAGGTCGACTTCCTGCACCGGGCCCTGGGCTGATCGCTGAGGCCAAAGGGTCCGGGCCCTGGGCTGATCGCTGAGGCCACACGGTCCTCCGCGGGTTCCTTCTGGCGCTGAAATGTGGCGCTACAATGAGGCGCCATGGGTTCGGAGACCGCCACGATCAGGGTTCCCCGGGAGACTCGCGACCGACTCGCCGAGCAGGCAAGGCAACGCGGCACGTCCGTTTCGTCCCTGATCACAGAGTTCGCTCGTCGCGCCGAGCGTGCGGAAGCCCTGCGATCTGAGCGCCGGGCGACTCGCGCAGAGTCCGACGATCCCGAGGCCCTCGCCGACGAGCGACTCTGGGAGTCCGTGCTCGACGATGGCCTCGACTGAAGCCCCTCGCCGCGGTGAGGTCTGGCTCGTATCGCTGGGCGCCGCGCGCGGCGGAGAGCCGGGGAAGAACCGCCCCGCCGTCGTGGTCTCGGTCGATGAGCTGTTCTCAGGCGGCGAGCACGAGCTGATCGTCGTCGTGCCGATCTCCTCCTCCCGGCGAGCATCCAAGTTGCGTCCGACCGTTTCCCCCGCGGAGGGAGTCGATGACCGGAGTGCTGCGATCCCCCGCGCGGTTCGCGCCGTCGCGCGCCGCCGCCTGCTCCGGCGCCTCGGTGCCGTGGAGCTGGAGACGCTTGGCGCCATCGAGGACTCGTTGAGCACGGTGCTCGGCCTCGGTTTGGAGGCTTAGCTTCAGCGCCAGGGAAGTCGCGGGGAGGGGAGAGCGAGGCCTCGGCTCAGCCGCCCTCGGGCAGGCCGAAGGAGCTGATCCGCCGCAGCTCCTCGAGGTGGGCGGCGGAGAGGCGCTCGATGATCCGCTCGCCCTCGGCCGTGAGGTGGAGGTGGACGATGCGGTGGTCGTCCGGGTCGCGGGCGCGCTCGATCAGGCCGCTGGTCTCGGCCCGGTCGACGAGGCCGACGGCGCTGTGGTGGCGGAGGGCGAGGTAGGCGGCCGCCTCGCCGATGGTCGGGCCCGGCGGGTCGGGATGGCCCTTGATCGCGAGCAGGAGCTGGTGCTGGCCGGGGCTGACGCCCTCGGCCCTGGCCTGCTCCTCGCTCCACTGGAGGAAGCGGCGCAGCTCGCTGCGGAAGCGGAGCAGGCGCGTGTAGTCGCTCTGGTGCATCCGCGCTGGCTCAGGCATCGGCGGCTGCATTCTCCCCTGAGCCGATGCCGATCAGCTGGCGGGGGCTGAGGACGCGTTCGCTGCGGCGCTCCTCCTCAAGGTCGCGGAGGCGGGCCTGCAGGAGCTGCTCGAGGGTGACCGTGCCGACCACCTCGCCGTGGTCCTCGCGCGCCACCACCGGCAGGGTGGTCGTGCCCTGCTCGGCCATCAGGTAGGCGACGTGGCGCAGGGTGTCGTCGGGGTGGGCGATCACGCCGCCGGTGGCCGGGCCGGGCTCGCCCATCACCTCCGCGACGAAGAGGACCTCGAGGGGATCGACGCTGTATTCGCGGCTCAGGTGGAGGCCGCGGCGGGCGATCTTCTCCGTCAGGACGGAGCGGCGGAGGACGAGGATCGAGACGGCGTAGGCGCCGGTGGCGCCGATCAGCAGCGGCAGCAGGGCTTCGTAGCGGTGGGTCAGCTCGATCGCGAAGACCACGCCGGTGAGGGGCGAGCGCATGACGCCGCCGAGCACGCCGGCGAGGCCGACCAGGGGCCAGAAGCCCGGCCCGACGTGGGGGAAGACAGCCGCCTCGAGCCCGCCCAGGGCGCCGCCGATCATCAGCATCGGCGCCAGCACCCCGCCCGAGGTCCCGGAGCCGAGCGAGAGCGACCAGATCGTGGTCTTGACGACGAGGATGCCGATGATCAGGTTGAGCCCGATCGAGCCGTTGAGCTCCGCTTCGATCACGTCGTAGCCGACACCGAGCGCCTGGGGGACGATCAGGCCGCCGATCCCGACCACCAGGCCGCCGATCGCCGGCCACCACATCCAGTGCACCGGCAGGCGCTGGAAGGCGTCCTCCGAGAGGTAGACGAGCGTCGTCGCCGCCAGCGCCAGCAGCCCCGCCAGCACCCCGGAGGCGACGCAGAGCCCGTAGCTGGCCGCGTCGAGGTGGAGGGCGCCGGCCGGGGCCGGGAAGAGGGCGCCGCTGCCGAGCATCGGCACCCGCACGGCGGTGGCGACCGCGACCGCGGCGACGACCGGGATGAAGCTGCGCGGCCGCCACTCGAAGAGCAGCAGCTCGACCGCCAGCAGGACCGAGGCCAGCGGCGCGTTGAAGGTCGCCGCCATCCCGGCGGCGGCGCCGGCGACCAGCAGGGTCTTGCGCTCGTCGGCGGTCAGGTGCAGGAGCTGGGCCGAGATCGAGCCGAGCGCGCCGCCGGTCATGATGATCGGACCCTCGGCGCCGAACGGGCCGCCGGTGCCGATCGCGACGGCCGAGGCGAGCGGCTTGAGGATCGCGACGCGCGGCTGGACGCGGCTGCCGGCGACGAGGATCGATTCGATCGCCTCCGGGATCCCGTGGCCGCGGATCTTCTCGGAGCCGAAGCGCGCGAGCAGGCCGATCACGAGGCCGCCGCAGACCGGGGCGAGGAGGATCAGCGCGGGGGAGTGGTGGCCTTCGCCGGGGGCGACCAGCGCGGTCCCGACCCGCTGGTAGAAGACGGCGTTGGTGATCAGGCCGATCAGGCGCAGCAGGCACCAGGCGACGCCGGCGCTGAGGGCGCCGACGGGGACCGCGAGCGCGGCGATGACCAGCAGCCGCGGGCTGGCCGCGAAGTCGCCGAGGTGGCGGAGGGAGTGGGGGCGCGGGCGGCTCACCCGGAGAAAATATCGTAATACGATCTATTGGCCGGCAGCTAGCCTGGATCCATGAAGCGCGACCCCGCCCTCCAGCCCCTCTCGCGCGAGCACCTCGGCGCCCTCCTCGCCGCCCGCAAGCTGCGCGAGGCCGACGACGCCGAGCTCGCCGCCCGCGAGTTCCTCACCTTCTGGAACGAGGACGGCCGGCGTCATTTCCGGATCGAGGAGGAGGTCCTGCTGCCGGGCTGGGCGGCGCACGGCGAGGTCGACCGCGCCGGCGTGGCGCGGATGCTCGAGGAGCACCTGGCGATCCGGCGCGAAGCGCTGCGGCTGGAGGACGAGGATGAGACCCCATCGCTCGAGCTGCTCCGCCAGCTCGGCACCCTGCTCCACGACCACGTGCGCTTCGAGGAGCGCCAGCTCTTCCCGAGCGCCGAAGCGGCGCTGCAGGCCGACGCGCTGGAGCGTCTCGGCGCCGCGATCGAGGTGGCCGAGGCCGCCGGCTGAGGCGCCGGCGGGCCGCTCCGGCCGCCTACCGCCGGAGCGGCGGGTCCTCCGAGGTACGCCGCTCCGACAGGTAGCGCAGCAGCTCGGGGTCCGCCGAGCGCAGCTCGTCGACCGGCTCGCCGTAGCAGGTGAGCAGCTCGACCACGGCGCCGGCCTCGCTCAGCGACCGCGTGCGCCAGTGCGCGCCGTGGTCCTCCCAGCGAGCGAGCCGGGCCAGGGGTCCTTCCGCCATCTGGCGGAGGCTACGCGCGCAGGTCGCTCGCCAGTTCGCGGAAGGCCTCGACGAAGGCGTCGACCGCCTCGTCGGTGTGGGTCACCGAGAGGGTCCACTCCTCCTCGCGCCCGGGCGTCATGAAGATGTCCCGGTTGAGGTTGAAGAGCCAGGCGAGTTCGGAGAGCTCGGCGTCCTGGTTCTCCTTGAAGACCGCGTAGTCGGTGACCTTGACCGGCGAGAAGGTGACGCAGCCCTTGGAGCCGACGCCGACCGTGTAGCCGGGCAGCTCGAACTCGGCGATCACCTCGTCGCAGCCGCGGATGATGCGGTCGTTGAGCGCGTCGAGATGCTCGTAGGCCTCGGGCGTCATCACCTCGAGCAGGTTGGCGCGGGCGGCGGCCATGCCGAGCGGGTTGCCGTTGTAGGTGCCGACCTGGTAGACGGTGCCGTCTTCGACGACCCCGGCGATCTCCTCGTTCATCCCGATCGCGCCGGTCGGCAGGCCGCCGCCGAGCGCCTTGGCCAGGGTGACCATGTCCGGCACCACGCCCCACTTCTCGACCGCGCCGCCGGCGGCGATGCAGATCCCGGTCTTCACCTCGTCGAAGATCAGGACGACGCCGTGGCGGGCGGTGATCTCGCGTACCGCCTCCAGGTAGCCCGGCTCGGGGAGGACCACCCCGAGGTTCATCATCGCCGCCTCCATGATCACGCAGGCGGGCTTGCGGCCTTCCGCGTCGAGTGCGGCGATGCGCGCGTCCATCGCCTCCGCGTCGTTGAAGTGGACGGTGTGGGTGAGCTCGACCGTGCCCTGGGGGATGCCGCCGCCGTAGGGCAGCGAGGCCGGCGCGCCGCGCTCGCCGATCGCGTCGTATTCGACGCCGATCGAGACCATCACCGCGTCGTGGTGGCCGTGGTAGGAGCCGAAGATCTTCATGATGTCCTCGCGGCCGGTGAAGGCGCGGGCGATCCGGATCGCGTCCATCGTCGACTCCGAGCCGGAGTTGGTGTAGCGCCATTTCGGCAGCCGGAAACGCCGGGCCAGCTCCTCGCCGACCACCACCGCGTCCTCGGTCGGCGCCGCGAAGTGGGTGCCGGCGTCATACCGGGTCGAGACCGCGCGCCCGATCGCCGGGTGGGCGTGGCCCTGGACCATCGAGCCGAACCCGTTGTGGAAGTCGTAGAGCTCGTGCCCGTCGACGTCCCAAACCTTCGGGCCCCTGCCCCGCTCCAGGTAGAGCGGCCAGGGATCGCGCGATTGGTAGGAGGAGGCGACGCCGCCGCTGAGCGAGCGCCGGGCGCGCTCGTAGAGCGCCTTGGAGGCGGGGGTGCGCTGGTCGAGGGCGGCGGCCTCGCGCTCGGTGAGCTCGGCGATGCGGTCGCGGTCGAGCGGGGTGGCCGTGATTTCGGAACGAGATGAAGTGGTCATCAGGACATCATGCCGGGCGGCCGCGGGTGGCGGTTTATTCGGATCGTCACAAGATTCTGCCACCGTTGGCCGGATTGGCGTCCCGGCCCGGCCGTCCTAGGCATCCGAGGCGGTGCCAGCGCGGTGCACGGCCCAGCCCTCGCTGGTCAGCGCCAGGTAGGTCCGGCCGTCCGGCCCGCGCCGCTGCAGGACCAGGTTGCGCCGAGCGGCCCGCGCCAGGCTCGCCATCAGGTCGCGCTCACCGAAGCCGCGCAGCGCCGTGGCCAGCCGGCGCCGCTCGCAGAACCCGTCGTCGGCGAGCTCGACGATCGCCGCCAGGATCTGCTCGTCGGTGGGGCGGCGCCGGCGCATCCCGGGATCGTGACGCAGCCGCGGCGGCCGCCGCCGGCAGCGCCCGCCGCCGCGGCCCGGCGACAGCTTCGTGATCAAGGCGCGGCACAGCGCCTTCTACGAAACGCCGCTCGAGTACCTGCTGGGAGCGATGGAGATCGACGACCTCGTCCTCGCCGGCCAGGTCACCGAGCAGTGCATCCTCTACAGCGCGCTCGACGGCTACGTGCGCCACTTCCACCCGCTGATCCCGACCGACGCCGTTGCCGCGATCGACGACGAGCTGGCGGCGGCGGCGCTGCGGATGATGGAGCGCAACATGGGCGCCGACCTCGGCCGGGCCGAGGACCTGCTCGGCTGAGCTGAGAGGTTCGCCTCCCATCGGGGATAACCCGAAGCCGGGCGCGGGGAAGGCACCGATGCGCGAGCGCCGCCGGGCCCCGAGACTCGCCTGGCTGGAGCGCTGAACGATGAGGAGGGGCGATTGATGAGCAACCGGTACGTCGTCGAGCTGACCGAGGTGCGGGCGGCCGACACGCCCCTGGTGGGGGGCAAGAACGCTTCGCTGGGAGAGATGATCGGCGGCCTCGCCGAGGAGGGGATCCGCGTTCCCGAGGGCTTCGCGACGACCGCCGACGCCTACTGGGCGTTCCTCGACGCCGGCGGGCTGCGCGAGCGGATCGCCGCCGAGCTGGAGCGGCTGCGCGGCGGCGAGCGGGAGCTGGCCGAGGCGGCGCGGACGATCCGCGAGGCGATCCTCGCGGCCGAGTTCCCGGCCGAGCTGCGCGAGGCGATCGTCGCCGCCTACGCCGACCTCGCCGCGCGGCTGGGGAACCCCGAGCCGCACGTGGCGGTGCGCTCGAGCGCCACCGCCGAGGATCTGCCGGAGGCGAGCTTCGCCGGCCAGCAGGAGACCTTCCTCAACGTCAGCGGGGTCGAGGCGCTGCTCGACGCCTGCCGGCGCTGCGTCGCCTCGCTGTTCACCGACCGGGCGATCACCTACCGCGAGAACAACGGCTTCGACCACATGAAGGTGGCGCTCTCGGCAGGGGTGCAGCGGATGATCCGCTCCGACCTGGCCGGGGCCGGGACGATGTTCTCGATCGACACCGAGACCGGCTTCCCGCGCACGGTGATCATCGACGCCAGCTGGGGGCTGGGGGAGGCCGTGGTCAGCGGCAGCGTCGACCCCGACGCCTACGTCGTCTTCAAGCCGCTGCTCGAGCGGCCGGAGCTGACCCCGATCCTCTCGCGCCGCCGCGGCCGCAAGGAGATCAAGGTCGTCTACGCCGAGGGCGGCGCCGGCACCGTCGAGGTGGCGACGAGCGCGGCGGAGCGCGGCGCCGAAGTGCTCGCCGACGCCGACGTCGTGCAGCTGGCGCGCTGGGCGGTCGCGATCGAGCGCCACTACGGCAAGCCGATGGACATCGAGTGGGCCAAGGACGGCGAGACCGGCGAGCTCTTCATCGTCCAGGCGCGGCCGGAGACCGTGCAGGCGCGCCGCGAGGCCGGCGCCCTGAAGACCTATGAGCTGCGCGAGCGCGGCGAGCTGATCGCCGAGGGGCTGGCGGTCGGCGACGCGATCGCGGCCGGACCGGCGCTGCGGTTGCACGGGCCGGAGGAAATCGACCGCTTCGAGGACGGCGCCGTGCTGGTCACCGAGATCACCGACCCCGACTGGGTGCCGGTGATGAAACGGGCCGCGGCGATCGTCACCGAACACGGCGGCCGCACCTCCCACGCGGCGATCGTCAGCCGCGAGCTGGGGCTGCCGGCGATCGTCGGCGCCGCCGGGGCGATCGGGAAGGTGCGCGACGGCGAGCCGGTCACCGTCTCCTGCGCCGAGGGCGACGCCGGCTTCCTCTACCACGGCGTCCTCGCCTGGGAGGAGGAGGAGGTCGACCTCGCCGGGATGCCGGAGACCGAGACCCGGATCATGCTCAACCTCGCCGACCCCGCCGCGGCCTTCCGCTGGTGGCGGCTGCCGGCCGACGGGGTGGGGCTGGCGCGGATGGAGTTCATCGTCGACAACCACGTCAAGGTCCACCCGATGGCGCTGGTGCACCCCGAGCAGGTCGAGGACGAGGGCGACCGCCGGCGGATCGACGAGCTGACCGCCGGCTACGAGGACCGCGGCGAGTATTTCGTCGAGCGCCTCGCCGAGGGCATCGCCCGGATCGCGGCCTCCCGCTACCCCGAGCCGGTGATCGTGCGGATGAGCGACTTCAAGACCAACGAGTACGCGGAGCTGATCGGCGGCCACCACTTCGAGCCCCACGAGGAGAACCCGATGCTCGGCTGGCGCGGAGCCAGCCGCTACTACGCCGCGGGCTACCGCGAGGGGTTCGCCCTGGAGTGCCGGGCGATCCACCGCGTGCGGGAGGCGATCGGGCTCGACAACGTCGTCGTGATGATCCCCTTCTGCCGCACGCTCGAGGAGGCCGACCGGGTGCTGGCGGTGATGGCCGACGCCGGCCTGGCCCGCGGCCAGAACGGCCTCGAGGTCTACGTGATGGCGGAGATCCCCTCCAACATCCTCCTGGTCGACGATTTCGCCGCCCGCTTCGACGGCTTCTCGATCGGCTCCAACGACCTCACCCAGCTCACGCTCGGGATCGACCGCGACTCCGAGTCGCTGGCGGGCCTGTTCGAGGAGAGCAACCCGGCGGTGACGCGGCTGATCTCCGAGCTGATCGCCGGCGCCCACCGGCGGGGCCGCAAGGTCGGGCTCTGCGGCCAGAAGCCGAGCAACGACCCGAGCTTCGCGCGCTTCCTGGTCGAGGCCGGGATCGACTCGATCTCGGTCGCCCCCGACAGCTTCATCCGCGTCAAGCAGGAGGTCGCCGCCGCCGAGCTCAGCCGGCCCGGGTGAGGCCCCGGCGCAGCTCCCGGGCGTTGGCGGGGGCGAATCCCTGCCAGTCGTTGTTGAGGTAGACGAAGACCGGGCGGCGGGCGCGCCAGGCGGCGATCCGCCGCCGCCACTCGGCCAGCTCGGCGTCGGAGTAGTTGCCGTCGCGGCCGCGGTGGCCGTAGTGCAGGCGCAGGTAGGCGAAGGCGCCGGCGGGGCTGGCGGGCGGCAGCGGCCGGCGCCCGTCGTCGCCGATCGCCAGCGAGGCGCCGTGGGCGACCAGCAGCTCGCGGACCGGCGCCGCGAACCAGCTCGGGTGGCGGAACTCGAAGCAGTGCGCGGCGCGGGGGACGGCGTCGAGCGCGGCGGCCAGGAGGTCGTCGTCGCGCGCAAAGCTCTCGGGCAGCTGCCAGAGCACGGGGCCGAGCCGGCGGCGGCGGCGCAGCGGCTCGAGCGGCTCCCAGAAGCGGGCGAAGGAGCCGGCCACGTCGCGCAGCCGCTTCATGTGGGTGATGAAGCGGCTCACCTTGACGGCGAAGACGAAGTCGCCCGGGACCTGGTCGATCCAGGCCTCGGCCGCCTCCGGCTTCTGCAGCCGGTAGAAGGTGGCGTTGACCTCGACCGTGTCGAAGACCTCGGCGTAGCGCTGCAGCCGCCGGCGGGCCGGCAGCCCCTCCGGGTACAGGCCGCCGCGCCAGTCCTCATAGCTCCAGCCCGAGCAGCCGATCCGGACGGGGTGCACCTGCCCGACGCTACACCCGCCCTCGCGCCCCGACCAAGAGGAAAGGGCATGTGGGCCAGCGGGCCTGTGCGGGTCGAGCAGGAGCGCAGGCGCGACGCATGAGCTCGCGCGAGCAGCCCGCGGACCGCCAATGCGCGGCGGTTGCGCTGGTCCTGCCGGCGCTGAGCCCTGCCTGCCCAGACCTCGGCGGTGCCTGCGCTGAAGCAACCGATCGAGGCCTGAAATCGGCTCGGCGAAGCCAGGCAAGAAGTGACGACGCGATGCCAACGCGGCCACCGCTCGATCGCGACGACGACGCCGCCTTCGCCGCCGTCGTCTTCATCAGCGGCCGGGCGCGCCCGCAGCCCCGGTCAGGGGGCGCGCCTCCCGCCGTGCCCCAGAGCGTCCTCGCCGACGAGCGCGCCGCCGCCGACCGCATCGCCGCCGCCAGCTGGGACCGCGCCGAGGAGCTCGCGCCCGCGATCTGACGAGGGTCGCGCACCGGCGCCCCCTCCCCCACATCGCGGTTCCTTGCGGTCGCGTGGCGACCACGAAGGCCGCTGTGCTGGATGCCCGGATCTGAATCCGTGGTTCCTATCGGTCGCGTGGCGACCGAAGGGAACCACGGGGCGGCGGGCTAGGAGATCAGGGCGCGGACTTCGCGCTCGATCCTGGCCCGGGCCCTGGCGCTCATCCGGCCGCCGACCGAGGCGCGGGGGCTGATCGTCTCGCCGTCGCGGAAGCGCTGGATGACCCGGGGGTCGACGTAGGAGCGGCGGCAGACGGCGGGGGTGTTGCCGAGCGCCTCGGAGACGCGCTCGATCGCGCGGCGCACGGAGCGCTTGAAGGCGGCCTCGGAGGCCGGCTCGGGCTCGCCGGCGAGCTCCACCGCGGCGAGCACGGTGCCGTGCCAGGTGCGGAAGTCCTTGGCGGAGTAGTCCTCGCCGATCCGGTCCTTGATGTAGTCGTTGACGTCGGCCGAGCGGACGTCGTGCCACTCGCCCTCGCCGTCGCGCCAGGCGAGCAGGTCCTCGGGGCCGCTGCGCCGCCGCCGCATGGTCTCCAGCGCGCGCCGCGCCGCCAGGTCGCGGATCGACTGCACCCGGCGCTGCCCGCTCTTGGCGGGGAAGTCGAAGACGACCTCGTTGCGGCGCAGGGTGACGTGCTCGCGGCGGACCGTCGCCAGGCCGAAGCTCTCGTTTTCCTCCGCGTAGACCTCGCCGCCGACGCGGAAGAAGCCGAGGTCGAGCAGCCGCACCGCGCAGGCCAGCGCCCGCTCGCGCGGCATGCCGCGGCGGCGCAGGTCGGCGGTCACCGCGCGGCGCAGGCGTGGCAACTGGCCGGCGAACTCGCGGACGACGGCGAACTTGCGCTCGGCCCGCCGCCGCTGCCAGCGATCGTGGTAGAGGTACTGCTTGCGGCCGGCGGCGTCGATCCCGGTCGCCTGCAGGTGGCCGAGCGGGTCGGGGCAGATCCAGACCTCCTTCCAGGCGGGCGGGATCGCCAGCTCGCGGATCCGGGCCAGCGTCTCCTCGTCGTCGATCCGCTCGCCGTCGGCGTCGCGAAAGGCAAAGCCGCGCCCGGCGCCGATCCGGACGATGCCCTGCGTGCGGCAGTCCGAGCGCCGCAGGCGCCCACGGCCGGGGGCCGGCTTGGGAGGGGTCTCGGTGACGGTGGCGATGGCCGCGGGCTACCCCTCGCCGGGGCTCGCTTAACCGTTCCGGGCGACGGCGGGGCGGGTAGTGGAGAGGCATGGCAACCGAAAAGCAGCGCGGGGCGGCGCGGCGCAACGTGAAGAAGGCGCAGGCCGGCGCTGAAGATGGGCAAGGACGAGCTGCGTGAAGCGATCGCCCGAGCCCAGGCCCCGCGGCCTGGCCGGGTTGCCGGTCGCGCGATCCGTGCTGTTGATCGCAGCCGAGCCCAGACATTCGCCTCCAGGGAGGGCGCCGTCGTGCCCTCACGGGCACCACCGAAGGAGGAAGCGAGATGGCGGAGACCACTGCCCTGGAGGAGAAGCTCGGCGAGGTGATCGGCCTGGCCGAGGCCGCGCAGGAGGCGGCCCGCAAGTCGAGGGCCTGCTCGGCGAGGACTCGCGGGCCGAGCTGCTGGGTGAGATGGAGTCGCAGTCGGAGGAGACCGCAAGGCGCGCCCGCGAGGTCGCCGAGGGCCGCGACGGCAGCGCCGAAGCGGTGCTGGAGCAGGCCGAGGAAACGAGACAGGAGGCCGTCGAGATGATGGAGAGCTACCTCGATGAGGACTCCGACGGCCTCGACGGGTTCGAGTTCCTGATCATGGCCGAGGCCGGCGAGGCGGGGCACTGGGCGATCCTCGGCAAGCTCAACGAGAGGGCGGGGGAGAAGCGGGTCGGCGAGCTCGTCGAGTGGGCGCTGCCGGTCCGGAAAAACCTCAGCCGCGTCCGCGAGGCAGCGCTGGAGCTGGCCGCCGCGGAGGATCCCGAGGAGTCGTGAACGGGACGCTCGCGCTCACCTACGACGACGGCCCCGATCCGCGCTGGACGGAGCCGCTGCTGGCCCTGCTCCGCGAGAGCGCCGCGCCACGTTCTTCACCCTCGCGCCGAGCGCGGCGGCGAATCCCGCCCTGATCGAGCGGATCCTCGGTGAGGGCCATGAGGTCGGCTTCCACTGCTGCCGCCACGTCCGCCACTCCGAGCTGAGCGGGCGTGAGATCGCCGACGACCTCGCCGCCGGGCTCAGCCTGCTGCGCTCGATCGGCGCCGAGCCGCGTGCCTGGCGGGCCCCGTGGGGGGTCGAGACCGAGGACACGCGCCGCCTCGCCGCCGCCAACGAGCTCCGGCTCTGGCGCTGGACCCGCGACAGCCACGATTGGCGCGGCGAGGCCGCCGGGGAGATGCGGGCGAGGATCGAGCGCCAGGGCGGCCTCGGCGACGGCGACGTCGTCCTCATGCACGACGGCCTCGGGCCCGGGGCCGAACGCGACGGCTGCGAGGAGACGCTGCTGCTGAGTGGGGCGCTGATCGCCGAGGCGCGCCAGCTCGGCCTGGCGCTGGTGCCGGTCGGCGAGTTGGCGGGGGCGGCGACCTGACCGGCGCCGCCACCACCGTCGACTTGAAGCAGGCCGCGGCTGCGCGGCTCGATCAAGGCCCTGGCGGCGATCGCCGGCGCCGCCGAGCGCCTCGATCGCGGCCCGCTTCCCGGCCGCGGCCTTCGCCGCCCTCGGCGCCGCGGGAGCTCTCCGAGGCGACGGTCGGTGCCGTTCCAGAGCGGCGCCCCGGTTCTGCCGGGGTGGCGCCTGCCTGGTCGCCGCCGCCGACGCCTCGGTCGCCCGCATCCTCGACGGACACCTCAACGCGGTCGAGCGGCTCGAGGTCGCGGCCGAGCCGGCGCTGCGCGACCGCGAGCTGGCGAGGATCCGCGGCGGCGGCCGCCTGCTCGGGGTGTGGGGGAGCCGACCCGGGGCCGGGTGAGGGCGAACCGGCCCGCCTGCGCCAGGAGGGCGACCGCCTCCTCCTGCGCGGGATCAAGACGTTCTGCTCGGGCGCCGGCGGCGTCGATGCCGCGCTGGTCGCGGTCGGCAACGACGAGGGGGAGCCGCCGCGGCTGGCGCTGGTCGAATGCGAGCGGCTGGAGCTCGATCGTGGCTGGTTTCGCGCCGCCGGCCTGCGGGCCTCCGAGAGCCACCGCGTCCGCTTCGACGACGCGCCGGTGCTCGGCCTGCTCGGCGGGCCCGGGCAGCTCGCGGCCGAACCCTGGTTCGCGCGCGACGCGATGCGCACCGCCGCCTGCTGGGCGGGGATGGTCGACGCGGCCTCCGCGGCGGCGCTGGCGGAGCTGCGGGCTCGGCCCGAGGATCCCGTCGCCCACCTGGCGGCGGGCCGGATCGAGGCGGCGGCCGCCACCGTCGACGCCTGGTTTCGGCGCGGGGCCGAGCTGGCCGCCGCCGGCGCGGCAGCCGCGGCCGGGGACACCGACGACGCCCCCGCCCGCCGATCTCTGGGCGGCCTCGGTGGCGATGCGGGCGGAGATCGAGCGCGCCGCCAAAGCGCTGCTGGAGAGCGCCGGTGTGAGCTCCCACCCCTTCGTCGCCGGCGGCCGCCTCGACCGGGCCCGGCGCGACTCGAGACCTTTCTCCTTCAGCACCGGCTGGAGCCGCTTCTGGCCCGGCTCGGCGCCGGCAGGCTGGCCGGGCCGTGATCGCCGCCGTCCCCCGCCGCGGCGCGGCCCAGTCGAGCACTTCGAGCGCACGGCGCTGCGGGCGCGGTGATCTGGCTGACCGCGAGCAGCCCCTACGAGCAGGCGAAGTTCCGCCGGACGCTGGCCCAGCTGCCGGCGCGGGTCGGCTCGGCGCTCGACCTCGGCTGCTCGGTCGGCGTCCTCACCGCGCTGCTGGCGCCGCGCTGCGAGCGGCTGCTCGCGGTCGACTTCAGTCCGACCGCGCTCGAACACGCGCGCCGGCGGCTGGCCGGCTTCGGCCAGGCGGAGGTGCGCCGCGCCGAGCTGCCCCGGCAGACCCCGGAGGGGCCATTCGACGCCATCGTCTGCAGCGAGCTTCTCTACTACTGGAGCCCCGGGCTGGTGAGCGAGGGCCTGCGGCGGATGGAGGCCGCGCTGGCGCCGGGCGGGACGTTGGTCGCGGTGCACTGGCGCCATCGGGACCCGCGCCGCGAGCTCGACGGCGACCGCGTCCACGCGATCCTGCGCGCCGAGACGAGGCTGTCGCGCTGCGGCTGGGAGTCGAGCGCCGAGTACCTGCTCGACGCCTGGCGGCGCGAGGTGGGGGAGGGCGAACGCGGTGGCTGATGCGCACGGCATCCTGATCGTCGGCGGCGGGCCGGCCGCCCAGGCCGCCGCCTCCTCCTACCGCGAGGCCGGGGGCGAGGGCCGGGTGCGGATCCTCAGCCGTGAGCGAGAGCTCCCCTACGAACGCCCGCCGTTGACCAAGGACTACCTGCGCGGAAGTCCGGCCGCGCCGATCTATGTGGCCGACCGCGAGTGGTACCGCGCGGGATCGAGTCGAGCTCGGGGCCGAGGTCACCGAACTGGACCTCGGCGCCGGCGCAGCCGGCGACGGCGAGGGGCGGATCTACGGTGGCGCGACCTGCTCGGCCACCGGCGCCACCTGGTCCACGACCTTCCCGAACGACCGGGGCCGGCGTCCGCACCTGGTCTGGTTGATCGCCGACTCCGGCAAGCTGCGCAGACCTCGCCGAAGGATTCCAGGCCGCGATCATCGCTCGACTACCATCGGCTGCGAGGCGGCGGCCTCGCTGGCGATGCTCGGCGCCGAGGTGAGGATGGCGAGCGCCGAGCAGGTGCTGCCGCAGCTCGAGCGGCTGGGGGAGGAGGTGGCGGCGCGGATCGCCGCCTGGCTCTAACGAGCAGGGCGTCGACCTCCTCGCCGGGGCGACCCTGACCGAGGTCGCCACCGACGCCGGCCGGCCGCTCGCGCTTCGAGGATGGGCGCGAGCAGGCCGCGCCGTCGTCCTCGCGCGCTTGGGATCGAGCACCGAGGACACGGCCTCGCCGCGGCGGCCGGGGTCGAGATCGACGACGGCGTCCTGGTCGACGCCGCGATGGTCTCCTCCGATCCGCGCCTGCTGGCGGCCGGTGACGTCGCCGCGGCCGGCAACGCCGCCGCCGGACGGCGGCTGCGGGTCGAACATTGGGGCGAGGCACTGGCGATGGGCGAGGTCGCCGGCCGCTCCATGGCCGGCGTCGCGGCGAGCTGGGATCAGGTGCCCGGGTTCTGGTCGACGATCGGCGCGCGGACGCTGAAGTACGCCGGCTGGGGCGACGGTTGGGAGGAGGTCAGCTTCCGCGAGCGGCCAGATGGCTCCTTCGTCGCCCGCTATGGCCGTGACGGCGAGCTGGTCGGGGTGCTCGCCCACGAAGACGACGCCGCCGACGAGGAGGGCAAAGCGGCGATCGAGGCGCGGGCGCCGTGGAGCTGACCGCGTCACGCCTGCCGCCGGGGCCCCTGGGGCCTCCGGCCGCGGAGCTGCTCGCCGCGGTCGTCGTCCCGGCGCGCGACGAGCAGGCTCGGATCGGCGCCTGCCTCGATGCCCTCGCCGTCCAGGAGGGAGTCGGACCCGAGCAGTTCGAGGTGATCGTTGTCCTCGATGCCTGCGCCGACGGGACCGCGGTGGCGGTCGCGGCCGCCGCCGAGCGCTGGCCGCGGCTCACGGTCCACACGGTCGCCGGCCCCGGCCGCGGCGCCGGGCCGGCGCGAGCGACCGGGATGGACATCGCCTGCGCCCGGTTGGAGTCGGTCGGCGCCGCCAGGGGCCTACTCGCCAGCACCGACGCCGACACCCGCGTCGCTCCTGACTGGCTGCGGCGGCAGCTCGATGCGCTTGCCGCCGGAGCCGAGGCGGTCGGCGGCGAGATCGTCCTCGACCCGGCCGAAGCCGCCGAGCTGCCGGCGGCGGCGCTCGAGCGGCGCCGGGCCGACCTCCGCGAGCGCGCCCGCACCGCCGCCGGCCGGGGCCCGGCCGAGCACGCCCACTTCTCCGGCGCCTCGCTGGCGGTGACGCCCGGCGTCTACCGCCGGGTGGGCGGGATCCGGTGGCTGGCGGCGCTGGAGGACCAGGAGCTCGAGGATCGCCTGGCCGCCGCCGGCGTCGCGATCCACCGCCTGCGCTCGGTGCGGGCGACGACGGCGGCGCGGACCGACGGCCGTGCCGAGCGCGGCCTCGCCCGCGACCTCGAGCTGGCTCACTGGCTCGAGACCCGCCGCTACCGCGGCGCCGACTTCCGGCTCGGCGAGCTGCTCGCCGCCAAGCGGGGCGCGATCGCGGCGATCCTGCCGGCGCGGGAATGCGCGGCGACGGTCGGGCCGACGGTGGCGGCGCTGGCGCCGCTGCGCGAGGTCGGCCTGCTCGACCGCCTGCTGGTCGTCGACGCCGACTCGGCCGACGGCACCGCCGCGCTCGCCGCCGCGGCGGGCGCCGAGGTCGTCTCCGAGAGCGCTCTGTGCCCCGAGCTGGGGCCGGCCCGGGGCAAGGGGGACGCGATGTGGCGGGCGGCGGCAGCGGTCGAGGCCGAGGTGCTCGTCTTCCTCGACGCCGATTCCACCGACTTCGGGCCGGGCTTCCTCAGCGGCCTGCTGGGGCCGTTGCTGCTCGCGGCGGAGGTGTCTCTGGTCAAGGCCGCCTTCGCCCGCCCCCTGGCCCTCGGCCACGCCCCCGGGACGGCGAGGGCGGCCGGGTCACCGAGCTGGTCGCCCGGCCCCTGCTCAACCTGCACTTCCCGCCGCTCGCCGGCTTCTCCCAGCCGCTCGCCGGCGAGGTCGCGGTCCGCCGCGATCTCTTCTCGCAGCTGGCGGTGCCGGTCGGCTATGGCGTCGAGATCGCGATGCTGATCGATGCCCTGCGGATCGCCGGGCTCGGGGCCCTGGCCGAGGTCGACCTCGGCAGCCGCCAGAACTCTCACCAGCCGCTGCGGGCGCTGAGCCGGATGGCGGCCGAGGTGATGGTCGCGGTCGAGCGGCGCAGCGGCGCCCCGCCGCGACCCGACTCGCCGCCGCTGCGGCCGCGCCCCGACGAGGGCCTCGAGGGTCACCACAGCGGCTGCGCTGCGAGGAACGGCCGCCGCTGGCCGCCGCCTCGCCCGCCCCGCGCCGGGGGTGAGCCCGGGGCGCGGCCGTGCTCCGCTCAGCCGGCGAGCAGCTGCTTGCCCTGCTCGGCGCCCTGCGATCCATTTGCCCACCCCACCACCGCGTCGCGGTTCCTTATGGACGCTGGGCGTCCATAAGGAACCGCGGGCTCAGCTTTTGGATGCGCCACCCGTCTTGGTTCCTTGCGGACGCTGGGCGTCCGCAAGGTACCACAACTGGTGGGGGTGGGGGCCGCATGCCGCGCGGCGCCGCGGAAGATGCTTGACCGCGATGTTCACGTAGGTCGAGGTCGAGATCGATCCCGGCGCTCTCCAGCGCCCCCGAGAGAACTCCCCCTGCCGGTACGAAAGGGCTCGCCCTGGCGCTCCTCGCGGCCGCCGGGCTGCTCGCCGACCAGCATCAGCCGCGCGTTGGCGGGCCCGGCGCCCGCCTGAATTCGGTCTGGGTCGCGTCCTCCCAGAGCAGGCAGCCGCGGCAGCCGGCGGCGGCCCGGCGCAGCGCCGGCAGCGTCCGCGCGAGGGGGAGGAACTCGGCGGCGCCGCTCACTCCTCGGCGAGGACGAAGACCTCGGCGGCGACGCCCTCGGCCGTCACCTGGCTGAGAAACGACCGCACGGTCCGCCCGGTCACCCGTTCGATCGCCTCGCGGAACAACGACTCCACCTGGTCCTGGAAGACCTGCCGGTGGGAGCGCACCTGGGCGAAGTG
The DNA here is from genome assembly GCA_046330305.1 of Solirubrobacterales bacterium. GTDB lineage: Bacteria > Actinomycetota > Thermoleophilia > Solirubrobacterales > 70-9 > VAYN01. The sequence goes on from JAXLTA010000017.1 coordinate 39,806, forward strand.
GCCGGCCTCGACCAGCACCTCCTCGGCTTTGGTGAAGATCTCCTCGAGGATCACGACGACGACGCCGTTGCGCCAGATCGCCTTCGCCTTGGTTGGGCCGCGACCGTAATAGCGGGCGTGGATGCGGACCACCTCGCGGGCGATCTCGGCGACGATCGAGCCGCCGCCCGCCGAGACCGCCTCGGATCCGTGCGCATCGCCCAATTCGCTCTACCTCGTCTCCTGCAGCTGTTTTAGCAATCCCAGCACGCCGGAAGCTCCCCTAGGCGATAACCGGTAGAGTGACCAGTGCGGATCGCCCGGTGCTCGCGGCTCTCGAGAATCGGTCGGTACGAACATCGGCTAGGGCACTTGTGGGCGGCCGGAGGCCGTGCCCTGGACCCGGAGAGATTTGACCTTTACCGGAGGATCGATGCACGCAGCACGCGAGACCAGCCAGGGGCCGCTCAAGATCAAGGTCAGCCAGTTCGGCTCGACCCAGACCCTGGAGCTGGCGGGGGAGTTGGACCTGGCGACGGTGCCCGTCCTCCAGGAGAACCTCGAGGGCGCCCAGAAGGACGGCGCCGAGGTCGTGGTGGTCGACATGAGCGGGCTCGAGTTCATCGACTCGACCGGCATCGCGCTGCTGGTCGAGTCCGACCGCCGCTTCAGCGAGGACGGTGGCCGCTTCCTGCTGATCCGCAGCGAGGCGCCGGCGGTGGCCCGGGTGCTGGCCCTGACCGAGCTCGACCGCCGCCTGCACTTCGTCGATCGCCCGCCCGCCGGTTAGGTCGCGAGGAGTCACCGCGCCGCTCAGGGGATCGGGCCGCGGCTCGGCACCGGCAGCCGGCGAGGATCTCCGGCCGCTCGCCCGCCAGCGTCGTGGCGACGTTACTGAGCCGCCGCTGAGCCGCTTCCGCCGCCCGCCGCCCGCTCGCGCAGGCGCTCGAGCACGCCGCGCAGGATCCGCGAGACCTGCATTTGGGAGCACTCGAGCCGTTCGGCGATCTGCGACTGGGTCATTTCCTCGATGAAGCGCAGCCGCAGGACGAGGCGGTCGCGATCGTCGAGCACCGCGAGCGCCTCGCGCAGCGCCAGCCGGTCGTCGGTCAGCTCGAAGCCGCCGTCGAGGCCGCCGATCTGCTCGGCGGCGGGCGCCGCTTCCTCGTCGCCGCCCAGCGGGTGGTCGAGCGAGAGGGGCCGGCGGCGTTCGCCGCTCTCCAGCGCCTCCAGGACCCGCTCGATCTCGACGCCCAGCCGGGACGCGATCTCCCGCACCGAGGGCGGCCGCTGCCTCTCCCGGGTCAGCGCCTCGGTCGCCTTCTCGACCTCGGCGCTGAGGTCGTGCAGGCCGCGGGGGACGCGGATCGTCCAGGCGCGGTCGCGGAAGTGGCGCCGCATTTCGCCGAGGATCGTCGGCGAGGCGAAGGCCGGGAAGGGGATCTCCCGACTCGGGTCGAAGCGGTCGATCGCGTTCAGCAGCCCGAGCTTGGCCACCTGGAGCAGGTCGTCGAAGGGCTCGTCGGCCGCCCGGTAGCGGGAGGCCAGCCGTTCCGACAGCGGGATGTAGCGCCGCACGAGCTCTTCCCGTGCCCGCTGGTCGCGGGCCCGGGAGACCCGCCACCAGAGATGGCGCTCGCTGTCGATCGGCGGCAGCGGCCGGGTCTTGCCCGGCGCCGTGGTCACGATCCGCCGGGTCGTGCCGAGTCGTTGCGGGGCGGCGTTCGATCTGCAGGTCTTCATCGGCTCTCCTCGGGTGGTAGGGCCTGCCGCGCAGGCCGCTTTTGTACCGACCCCACTCGCGGGAATGCCGTCGAGAAGTGAGCGGATGAGTTGTGGTCTGGGGCAGTGTCCCGCGTGGCGCGCGGAAACCCGCGATCAGATCCTGAGCCCAGCGTACCCGACCGCCCTCGCGGGCAAACCTCGCAGCTCAGGGAGGCGCCAGCTCGAGGATGCGGCCGCGGTCGGCGAAGCCGAGCGCGGCGTAGAGCCCCGCGGCCGCCGGGGTCGACTGCAGGCTGGCGGTGGTGCGGCCGCGGGCCCGCGCGGCGGCGAGGAGCCCGGCGGTGAGCGCGGTGCCGATTCCCCGCCGGCGGTGGGGTGGGGATGCGCGCCCGCGCACCCCCACCGTTTCACGATCAGCCCTGCTTGGTGATCTGGACTGCCGGAACCGTCGCCGCGGTGGCCTGAATCCGCATTCCCCCCTCACCCCCTTTTCAACTCGTTTCCCGGCGCACCATTTACTGGAAAGCAGTGCAGCAATGGAAAGATCTCCAGCAGGAACAGCGCTAATTGCCTTGAGTCCTTGGCGGAATGGAGGAATACTTCCCATCACTCGGATCTCTCACGGGCAAAGGGGAAGCAGGATGGCGAAGCAGGGCAGGAGCCGGAACGGTCGCAGGGCGAGCCTCGACGCGCGCCTCGCCAAGGCGCTCAACCACCCGGTGCGGACGGAGATCATCGCGATCCTCAGCGACCGCGCCGCCAGCCCCTCCGAACTCGCCGAGACGCTTGACATGGAGCTCTCCAACGTCAGCTACCACGTCCGCACGCTGCACGAGCTCGACTGCCTGGAGGTTGTCGACCGCACGCAGGTGCGCGGCGCGATGAAGACCCGCTACCGGGCGACGACGCGGATGCTGCTCGACACCGATCACTGGAGCAGGCTGGGCAAGGAGACGCGAGCGGGGATCAGCATCAACGCGGTCAACGAAGTGATCGACCGGGCCACCCAGGCGATCCTCGCCGGCAGCCTCGACGAGCGCACCGATCGGGCCGTGATCACGCTCAAACTCGACGCCGACGAGCGCCTCTGGAGCGAGGCGCAGACGATCGTGCGCGAGGCCTACGAGCGGCTCTGCGAGCTCGAGGCCGAGGGCGCCAACCGGCGCGGTCCCGGCAGCGAGACGTTCCGGATGACGGTCTCACTGCTCGCCTACGAGTCGCCCAGCGGCGCCCCGCTCGAGGCTCCCGAGGCCTGAGGCCGCGGGCGGCCAGGCCACTTGGGCAGCTGGGACAGTCAGGCGTGCCCCGGTTCGCCGTTGCGGACGAATCGGCCGGCGCGGCGGCCGCCGCAAGCTAGGCTGGAACCTCCCCCACTGAGACCTTTCACACGAGAAGGCGAGGAGCCGATATGAGCAGCATCTACGCGGTGGTCGACCCGGCGACGGGCGAGACGGTCAAGGAGTACCCGACGATCAGCGACGACGATCTGCGGGCGGCGATCGGCCGCGCCGACGACGCCTTCCACGGCTGGTCGGCATCCTCGACGGTCGCCGAGCGCGCCGAGCTGGTGCGCAAGGTCGGCAAGCTGCACGCCGAGCGCACCCAGGAGCTGGCCGAGATCATCGTCCGCGAGATGGGCAAGCCGATCGAGCAGGCGGTCGGCGAGGTCGAGTTCGCCGCCGTGATCTACGAGTTCTACGCCGACAACGCCGAGTCGTTGCTCGCCGACGAGCCGATCGAGCTGCTCGACGGCGAGGGCAGCGCCGTCATCCGCCGCAGCGCCTACGGCGCGCTGCTCGGGATCATGCCCTGGAACTACCCCTACTACCAGGTCGCCCGCTTCGCCGGCCCCAACCTGGTGATCGGCAACCCGATCCTGCTCAAGCACGCGCCGCAGTGCCCCGAATCGGCGGAGGCGATCGCCCAGACCTTCGTCGACGCCGGCTTCCCCACCGGCGCCTACGAGAACATCTACGCCAGCAACGAGCAGATCGAGTGGGTCATCGCCGACCCGCGGGTCCGCGGCGTCTCGGTCACCGGCTCCGAGCGCGCCGGCGCCGCGGTCGCGGAGATCGCCGGGCGCAACCTGAAGAAGGTCGTGCTCGAGCTCGGCGGCTCGGACCCGTTCATCCTGCTCAACACCGACGACCTCGACGGCGCCGTGCAGGCGGCGGTCGAAGCACGGCTGGAGAACGCCGGGCAGGCCTGCAACGCGGCGAAGCGCTTCATCGTCGCCGACGACCTCTACGACCCGTTCCTCGAGAAGTTCTCGGCGGCGCTTGCCGGGACCGAGCTCGGCGACCCCAAGCAGGAGGGGACCGCGGTCGGCCCGCTCTCCTCGCAGACCGCGGCGGACCGGCTCGAGGACCAGGTCAAGCGGGCGATCGCGGACGGGGCCGAGGTGGTCGTCGGCGGCAAGCGCGACGGCAACTACTTCGAACCGACGGTGCTGACCGGGATCAAGCCCGGCTCCGACGCCGCCCGCGAAGAGTTCTTCGGCCCGGTCGCCCAGGTCTACCGCGTCGGCTCCGAGGAGGAGGCGGTGCGACTGGCCAACGACACTCCGTTCGGCCTCGGCTCCTACGTGATGACGACCGACGCCGAGCAGGCCGAGCGGGTCGCCGACCAGATCGACGCCGGCATGGTCTACGTCAACATCGTCGGCGCCGACGGCCCCGAGCTGCCGTTCGGCGGCGTCAAGCGCTCCGGCTTCGGGCGCGAGCTCGGCCGCTACGGCGCCGACGAGTTCGTCAACAAGAAGCTGATCCGCACCGGCGCCTGAGCGGCGCCGGTCCCGGCTTGGTTGGAGCCCCGCCTACTCGGCGCCGAGCTCGGCGAGGATCCGGCGCAGCGTCGCCAGGTCCTCGCCGCCGAGCGCGGCGAGGCGCGGCGGCGGGGTGGCGAGGATCTCGTCGGCGCGGCGGGCCAGCTCGCGCCCCCTCGGCGTCGCCGAGACCAGCTTGGCGCGGCCGTCGCTCGGGTGGGGCCCGCGGCTGACAAGGCCGAGGTCTTCGAGCTCGTCGACGACGACGGTGGCGTTGGGGGGATCGATCGCGAGCGCCGCCGCCAGCTCGCCCATCGACATCGGCCGCCGCGCCAGGCGGCGCACCGCGCGGGCGCGGGCGAAGCTGATGCCGACCGCCTCGGCGACCTCGCGGCGGCGGTCGTTGTCGAGGACCAGGTCGCACAGCGCCAGCCAGGCGGCCGCGGCATCGGCGGGGGAGGAGGTGTCCGCACGGCTGCTCATCGCGACCCACCGGGCTGCGGCAGGAGCGCCTCCGGGTTGAGCGCGGCGGCGGTGCGCTGCGCCGTGGCGCGGGCGTGGCTGGTGGTGGCGAGGAAGCCGAGGGCGAGGACCGCGGCGCCGCACCCGGCCAGGGTCCACCAGGCAGGGTGGCTGGCGCCGGCGAGCGCCGGGCCGGCGAAGTTGCCGGCGCTGGAGGCGACGATCGCGCCGGCCACCGCGACGCCGAGCGTCTGGCCGACCTGCCGCGAGGAGCTGGTGACCGCGGCGGCGACCCCGGCCTGGGCGCGCGGCATGCCGGAGACGGCGGTGTTGGTGATCGGCGGGTTGACGAGGCCGAAGCCGGTGCCGAAGACGACGTAGGCGGCCAGCAGCCAGGGCAGGGGGGTGCTGGCGGAGAGCCCGGTCAGCATCAGGCACCCGGCCAGCAGGCAGGCGCCGCCGATCGTGGTCGGCAGCCGCGCCCCGCGGCGGCCGACGAGGTGGCCCGAGAGCGGTGAGAAGAGCAGCGTCATCAGCGCCATCGGCACCGTCGCCAGCCCCGCCTGGACCGGGGAGAGGCCGCGGACCTGTTGCAGGTAGAGCGTGTTGAGGAAGAGGAAGCCGCCGAAGGCGGCGAAGGTGGCGACGGCGGTCGCGGTCGCGGCGGCGAACGGGATCGAGCCGAAGAAGCGGAGGTCGAGCAGCGGGTCCTCCCGGCGCGGCTCGTAGAGCACCAGCCCGGCCAGCGCCGCGGCCGAGGCGGCGAAGGTGAGGAGCGTCGGCGCCGCGGTCCAGCCGCGGTCGGGCGCCTCGATGATCCCCGAGGTGAGCGAGGCCAGGAGGACGATCACCAGCAGCTGGCCGACCGGGTCGAAGCGGCGCGCCCGCGGCGCCCGCGATTCGGGGACGAAGCGCAGCGTCAGGGCGATCGCGGCGAGCCCGACCGGGATGTTGATCCAGAAGATCGCCCGCCAGTCGATCGCGGTGACCAGGGCGCCGCCGACGAGCGGGCCGAGCGCCATCGAGATACCGAAGACCGAGCCCCAGACGCCGATCGCCTGCGCCCGCTCGCGGGCGTCGTGGAAGGTGTTGGTGATGATCGAGAGCGCCACCGGGTTGAGCATCGAGGCGCCGACCGCCTGCAGGACGCGGAAGGCGACGAGGGCGCCGACGCTCGGCGCCAGGCTGCAGAGCCCGGAGCCGAGGACGAAGACGAAGAGGCCGACGCAGAACGTCCGCCGCCGCCCGAAGCGATCGCCGATCGAGCCCGAGAGCATCAGCAGGCTGGCGAGGACGACGGCGTAGGCATCGACGGTCCACTGCATCTCCGAGATGCCGGCGCCGAAGTCGCGCCCGATCGAGGGCAGGGCGACGTTGACCGCGGTCACGTCGAGGGCGACGACGAAGAGGCTGAGGCAGCAGATCGCGAGGATCCCGTAGCGCCGCCCCCGTCCCAGTTCGTGCGCGGGAGTTACTTTCGAATCCATAACAATTATGAATCTATCACCAATCGCCCACCGTCGGCCCTCTCCTCATGACCTTTGTAACCCCCTGGGTTACAAAGGTCATGAGGAAGGGGGTGATGGGAGGCGGTTGGCTTCGCGGAGGCGGTCAGCTGTCGAAGCCGAGGCCGAGGCGGTCGAGGAGGCCGAGCCAGAGGCCGCGGCGGCCGTCGCGGCGGTCGGCCGCGGCGAGCCGGTTGCGGGTCAGCTGGATGACGGCGCTGCGCAGCGGCTCGGGCGGGAAGGGGACCGGCTTGGTGCGGACGTAGCGGCTGCGGGTCGCCTCGGTCTCGCGGCCGTCGACGAGGTCGAGGGCGACGCGGGCGCCGAAGCGGCTGGCGGCGACGCCGAGGCCGGTGTAGCCGGTGGCGTAGGCGACCCGGCCGCCCAGTGCGGTGCCGAAGAAGACCGAGAAGCGCGAGCAGGTGTCGATCGCACCCCCCCAGCGGTGGCTGAAGCCGACCTCGGCCAGTTGCGGGAAGGTGGCGCGGAAATTCTGCACCAGGCGGGAGAAGACGGCGTCGTCGAGGTCGAGCTCGGGCCGCACCGGGCCGCCGTAGCGGTAGACCGCCTCGAAGCCGCCCCAGAGGATTCGGTCGTCGTTGCTGAGGCGGTAGTAGTGGAAGCGGTTGCCGCCGTCGCCGATCCCCTGCCGGCGCCGCCACCCGATCGCCTCGCGCTGGGCCGGCGTCAGCGGCTCGGTGACCAGCGCGTAGTCGTAGACCGGGGCGACGTAGCGCCGCGGGGCGCGCAGGGGGGAGCGGTAGGCGCTGGTGGCGAGCACCACCCGGCGGGCGCGGACGGTCCCGGCGGCGGTTTCGACGCGGACGCCGTCGCCGGCCGCCGCGAGCCCGGTGACGGCGCTGCGCTCATGCACCCGGACGCCCTCGTGGCGGGCGGCGGCCAGCAGCCCGAGCGCCAGCTTGCCGGGGTCGAGGACACCGCCGGCGTCCTTGATCCAGGCGCCGCCGCGGTAGAGCGGCGAGTCGACCTCGGCCCGCATCGCGGCGGCGTCGGCGAACAGCTCGACCTCGTAGCCGAAGCGCCGGTACAGGGCCGCGGTCTCCGCCGGCCAGCGGTCCTGGTAAGCGGCGACCGCCGGCGACAGCTCGCCGGTCAGCTCGAGGTCGCACTCGATCCCGTGCCGGTCGAGATCGGCGAGCAGCCCGGTCAGGTTCTCGCGCCCGAGGCGCTCCAGCAGCTCGATCTCGTCGCCGAACCGCGCCAGGCCGTTCTCCAGCCCGTGGGTGAGGGAGCCGATCAGGAAGCCGCCGTTGCGGCCGCTGGCGCCGAACCCGATCGTCTCGGCCTCGAGCACGACCACGTCCCGTCCCGGCTCATCCGCCTTCGCCTGCAGCGCCGCCCACAGGCCGGTGAAGCCGCCGCCGACGACGCAGAGGTCGGCCTCGGCGGCGCCGCCCAGCGCCGCCTCCGGCTCGCGCGCCGGCAGCCGGTCGAGCCAGAAGGGGCGCGGTGCCGCGTCGGCGAAGGCCGCCCGCTCGGCGGCGGTTGGCGGGGTGAGGGGCCAGGGTGCGGGCATCGCGGCCCGGCGCGCTAGGCGGGGTAGCGGAGGATGGCCGCCGCCGGGCCGCCGCCGGGAACCTCGCCGGCGCGCACGGCGAGGACGGTGGCGCCGGTGAGGATCGCGCGGCGGCAGATCTCGTCGATCACCCCGTAGTCGCCGGGACGCTCGGGCTCGTCGAGGGTGACGGCGCCGGTCCCCGCCTCGACGCTGCCCGGCAGCTTCGCGTCGATGTCGGCGAACAGCGTGTCGACGGCGCCGATCGTCGCCGCGCGCGCGAGGTCGTTGATCTCGACCGCCGTGCGCCCCGCCGAGGAGCGCTCCTCGAAGCGCTCGCGCAGCGCCGCCAGCCGCTCGGCGTAGAGCTGGTCGAGGACGCCGCGGGCGGCTTCGCCGAGCTCGCCCGCCGAGCGGCCCGCGGGGCTGCCGGGAAGCGAGGGTCCGGCGAGATGGGGGTAGGAGTTGACGGCGCGGAAGATCGCGTCGATCGGCTCGGTGGCGGCGAGGATCAGCGGCAGCTCGCTGCCGCCGAGAGCTGGGCGCAGGGCGCGATCGATTTCGCGGCAGTAGCTGCGGATCAGGGTTTTCTTCCCCTCCGAGCCCTGCAGGCGGCGGGCCGGCGAGCGATCGTTGATCGAGGCCATGTCGACGGCGCTGGCGGCGTCGCTCGGCAGATCGGGGACGCTGACCTCGAAGGTGGGCAGGTCGGACGTCACCTCCAGCAGCGCCACCGAGCCCTCGGCGAGGGCGAGGACGAAGGCCGCCTGCGGGAAGGTGATCGTGCGCAGCAGAGGCTTCACGTAGAAGCGGTCGGCGACCTGGACCGCCTCGCTCAGCCGGTTCGGGAGCCGGAAGCTGCGCAGCCCCCCGCGGTCGGCGAAGACGGCGAGGCTGTGGGCCTGCAGGTCCCAGAAGTCGCGGTCCTCGTGCAGGTCGTCGAGCTCGGCTTCGATCGCCTCGCGCTCGGCGGCCTCGACGCCGCTCGCGCGCAGCTCCTCGACCGCCCGCGCGGCGAGGTTCTTGAAGGTGATCCGGTCGGCCCCGGCATCGGGCGTGATCGGCGTCGTCGGCAGGTAGATCGAGACCCGGTGGCCGCCCTCGACGCGCAGCAGGCGCTCGATCTGGGCGCGGCTCGGGATGTCGGTGTGCAGCGCGATGCGGCGAGCTTACTTCAGCCTCTCGCGCCGGTCGACGGCCGGCCGTGCCGGTCCGGGGCTCGCCCTCGGTCGCACCGAAGACTTTCGGCGGCGCAGTTGGCAGGCACGCTCCGGCGCCGATACAGTCGGTCGATGCGCATCCGCCGCGCCTCGCTCCCCCTCGCCCTGGTCGTGGCCGCCTGCCTGCTCGGCGCCGCCGCCACCCCGGCCCTGGCCGCCAACGAAATCGCCTACCGCTGCGACCTCGACATCTGCCTGCTCGACCCCGCCAACCCCGGCGCGGTGACGAACCTGACCGACAACGGCAACGCCAGCTACGACGAAAAACCGATCTGGTCGCCCGACGGCACCAAGGTCGCCTTCGTCAGCGACTTCACCAAAACCGGGCACGGCGAAAAGAACGTCTTCGTGATGGACACGACCGCGGCCGGCCAGGCGGTCAACCTCGCCACCCAGATCACCCCCTACAGCTCCGGGGCGAAGGCCATTTCAGACCTGGCCTGGTCGCCCGACGGCAGCCGGATCGCCTACACGCGCGGCAACAACGCCGGTGACGACAAGGTCTTCGTCGTCAACGCCGACGGGACCACGACCTTCCCGCTGGAGATCGGCGGCGGCGGCGCCAAGCGCCACCCGAGCTGGTCCCCGGACAGCTCGCGGATCGCCTACGCGGTCGTCAAAAACGAACCCGAACAGATCTACCTCGCCCCCTCGAGCGGCGGCTTCGGGCAGCCCCTCGCCAACGGCGTCGGCCACGAACCGAACTGGTCGCCGGACGGCTCGCGGATCGCCTTCGACGGCTACAGGCCGCTCAGCTCGAGCTACGTCGACCTGCACGTCGTCAGCGCCGACGGCAGCGGCACCCCGCTGATCGTCACCCCGAGCAGCTACACGCAGTGGACCTTCAGCGCCTGGTCCCCGGACGGCGGGCGCATCGCCTACCGGACGACCAACAGCGAAGGCAAATCGACCTACCGGGTGATGAACGCCGACGGCAGCGGCGATCACCCGGTGGCGACCGCGGGAGACGGCGACGATCGCGGCGTCTCCTGGTCGCCCGACGGCTCGCGGCTCGTCTTCGAACACGCCCCCTTCCCGAATACCGGGGCGGCGGACCTCTACGTGGCGAACGCCGACGGCTCGGGACCGGCGGTCCCGCTGACCACCAATGGCAAAGGTTACGAACCGGCGTGGCGCGTGGTCCGCAACACCCCGCAGCTGCCGCCGCCGCACCCGGGCGTCGAGAAGCCGAAAGTGGTCTGGATCACGAAACGGATCCCGTGGACGGGCGGGAGGCCGACCTACGTCGCCTCGGTCTTCTGCGGCGCCCCCAGCTGCGGGGTCGGCACCACGGGGAAGATGAAGGCCGCGAGGGCCGCCGGGCTCCCCTTCCGGCCGGCGGCGCTGGCGCTCGCCAAGCCGAAGGGCAAGGGCAAGAAGCACCCGAAGGAAGTCGTCGTCGGCCGCGGCAAGATCACGATCCCCGGCGGCCAGACCGCCAGGGTGCCGCTGCGCCTCAACAAGCTCGGCGCGGCGGTGATGAGGAAGCGCGGCAAGGCGACGATCAGGGTCACGGTCACGATCCGGCCCGAAGGCGGAGCGACGGTCCGCCAGACGCACACCGTTCGCCTCTATCTGAAGAAGGCGAAGAAGCAGGGCCGGTAGCTTCCGGCGGCGTGCCCCGGCTCCGTCGCCCGATCGCCGCTCGCGTGGCCGCCTTCGTCGGGCTGACGCTGGCCGCGCTGGCCGGCGCCGTCGCCTCGCCCCCGGCCGGGGCCGCCGGCCGTTCGCTGACCATTGCGGCGGTCGGCGACACGATCCTCGGCAACACCCCGCAGCTGCCCCAGCGGCCGGGCCGTTACCTGGCTGCCGTCGCGCCGCAGCTGCGCGCCGACGCCGTCTTCGGCAACCTCGAGGGGACCCTCACCCACGCCTCCTACTCGACCAAGTGCGGCGGCGCCAGCTCCGGCAGCTGCTACGCCTTCCGCAACCCGCCGCGCTTCGCCCGCGTCCTGCGGCACGCCGGCTTCACGGCGCTGAGCGACGCCAACAACCACTTCGGCGACTTCGGCGCCCGCGGCGAAGCGGAGACCGTGCGGGCGCTGCGGCGGGCGGGCATCGCCCAGACCGGCCGGCCGGGCGAGATCGCGCTGCGGCGGGTGCGCGGCACGAGGGTCGCCTTCCTCGGCTTCGCGCCCTACGCCAACACGGCGCCGCTCACCGACCTGCCGGCGGCGCGCCGCCTGATCCGCCGCGCCGACCGGCGCGCCGCGATCGTCGTCTGCATGATCCACGCCGGCGCCGAGGGGGCGGGGGAGACGCACGTCAGCGGCCACGAGGAGCACTACCTGGGCGAGGACCGCGGCAACCCCGAGCGCTTCGCCCACATGGCGGTGCGCGCCGGCGCCGACCTCGTGGTCGGCTCCGGGCCGCACGTGCTGCGCGGGATGCAGCTGTACCGCGGCCGCCTGATCGCCTACAGCCTCGGCAACTTCGCCGGCTTCCACAACTTCTCCGGTGCCGGCGTCCAAGGCCTCTCCGCCGTCCTCCACGTCAGCCTCGGCCCCGGCGGCCGTCTGCGCGCCGGCCGGCTCGCCCCGCTCCGCCTCCTCGGCCCGGGCCGCCCGGTTCCCGACCGCTCCGGCGCCGCCACCCGCCTGGTCTCGCGCCTCTCCCGCCACGACTTCGGCCGCAGCGGCGTCCGCCTCGGTCGCCGTGGCCGGATCCTGCTGCCGCGCTAGCCGACCCGCTAGCGGCGGTGCTTGGCTTCCATCACCTGGTCGAGCTCGGTCAGCGTCAGGGCGCTGCCCGGCAGCGGTCCCGAGCGCTCCGCGCCGAGGCCGTCGAGCAGCAGCGGCAGGTAGCGGCGCCAGGCCTCGGCCGGGCCGTCGGGCCCTGAGTCGGTGATCGCGCCGAGCATCAGCTGGACCATCACCAGGTCGGTCATCTCGACGCCGGGCCGCAGCGCGCCGGCGTCGCTGGCCCGCCTCACCAGCCGCTCGACGCGCGGCATCAGCCGGGCGCGCGCCGCTTCGACGAACTCGCGGTGGCGCTGGGAGCTCAGCACCAGCTCCTTGAGCCCGCGGTCGCACGACTGCAGCGCGACCGAGCGCTCGAGGTAGGTGACGATCCCCCGCCAGGGGTCGGGCTCGGCGAGGGCAGCGTCGATCACGGCCTCGAGCTCGTCGAGGCGGTCGGCGAAGAGGGCGCCGATCAGCTCCTCCTTGTTGGCGAAGCGGCGGTAGGCGGTGCCGACCCCGACCCCGGCGCGGCTCGCGATCTCGTCCATCGTCGCCTCGAAGCCGGCCTCGGCGAAGACCTCGCGGGCCGCCTCCAGCAGCCGGCGCCGGTTCTCCTCCGCGTCGCGGCGCAGGCGTCGCGCGGGCTTCTCGGCCGCGCTCGCCGGCTCTGCTTTCGGCTCAGTTGCCATCCGTCACACAGTACCCGAAGCGGAGGTCAGGGTTCCGGTTTTCTGCTACGGTGCCCCGAAAAGTGGAGATGCAACCTCCGCTTGTGCCGGTCCTCACTTGCGGCGCCAGGGACCGCGAGATCGCCGGCTCCCCGCCCGTCCCCACCCCAATGAGGCGGAACGGATGAACCACCCAGGACCGCCGGCTCAGGCTGGGCGGGTGCCCGCGTAGGCGGCGGCGAGGATGGCGCGCACCGCGGCCTCGTCGACCGGGCGCGGGTTGTCGGCCGGGGTGGCGGCGACGATCTGGGCGGCAAGGGCCTCGGCACCGTCGGCGGGCATGCCGACGTCGCGCAGGGCGAGGGGGAGGCCGAGCGAGGCGGCGAGATCGTAGAGGGCGGTCGCGGCGCCGCCGGGGCCGGCGCCGAGGGCGGCGGCGACCGCGTCCATCGCCCCTGCCGCGGCCGGCTGCTGGAAGGCGACCACGTGCGGGAGGACGATGCTGTGGGTCTCGGCGTGGGGGAGGTCGAAGGCGCCGCCGAGTGCGTGGCAGATCTTGTGGTGCAGGCCGGAGCCGGCGACGGCGAAGGCAGAGCCGGCCAGGTAGGCGCCGTAGAGGGCGCCGGCCCGCCCATCGCGGTCGCCGAGGTCGGCGAGGATCCGCGGCAGCGCCGTCGCCGTCGCCCGGATTCCCTCCAGCGCCAGCTGCGTCGTGACCGGGTTGCGGCCGGGGGCATAGGGAGCCTCGGCGCAGTGCGCGATCGCGTTCATTCCCGAGGCGGCGGTGATCGCGGCGGGCAGGGTGAGGGTCAGGTCGGGGTCGTAGACGACGACCCGGGGCAGGACCCGGAGGTCGCGGCCGGTGGTCTTGCGGCCGGCCTCGGTCGAGCCCCAGACCGGCGTCATCTCCGAGCCGGCATAGGTCGTGGGGACGGCGAGGATCGGCAGCCCGGTGGCCAGCGCCACGGCCTTCGCCGTGCCGGTGGTGGAGCCGCCGCCGACGCTGAGCAGGAGGTCGGCATCGACCTCGCGCGCCGCCGCCTCGGCCGCCGCGGCGACCTCGACCGGGCCGTGCGGGCGGACGCCGTCGAAGCGGGCGACGACGCGCTCGCCGAGCGGCGCCGCGAGCTCCTCGGCGAGCGCCGCCTCGGCGCCCGCGGCGACCAGCAGCAGCCGCTCGCCGCCGAGCCGCTCGACCTCGCCGCCGAGCCGCTCGCGGGCGGCGCCGGCGCCGAAGACGACCCGCCCGGGCAGGGCCTCGTAGACGAACTCCTGCCGGTCGTGCTCGGTCATCTCGCGGCGAACCTACACGCTGGAGCGAAGCCGCCAGCGGATCGTCTCCGGCGCCGCCGCCCGGAAGGCGGCCGCCGCCTTCTCCTCGCTCATCGGCACCGCCGGCAGCGAGCGCGCCGGCAGCTCGGCGTCGAGGAAACGGCCGGCGAACGGCCAGGGGTCGAGCACGGCGAGGCCGGGACCGACCACGGTCAGGGTCAGCGTCGCCAGCTCGCCCTGCGGCGCGGTCGGGACGGCGGGCAGGAGCCGCGGTCCGGGCGGCTGCTCGACCGCCGCCAGCGCTGCCATCACCGAGACGGGCTCGGCGTCGCCGCTCGGTGCCTCGGGATCGAGCAGGGACAGAGCCAGCGAGGCGATGTCGAGCGCCTGCAGGACCTCGTAGGCATGCCAGACGTCGGCCTCGAAGCAGCCGCGGCGGCCCTCGAAGCCCCAGATCTCGCGCAGGGTCTCCGCCCGCCGCCGCTCCTCGCGCTCGACGACTTCGCGGGCGATCTCGCTCCGGCGCGGCCCGCCGGCGCTCTGCAGGCCCCAGCGGCCGGAGTAGAGGCCGGTCCAGTGCATCGCGACCAGCGCCCCGGCCAACGGGTCGCGCTCATAGACGGAGTCGACCCCGCGGCCGTAGGGGGGCGCCGTCCGCTCGATCGGCAGCTCGAGGAAGTGGGCGGGGCGGCCCGCCTCGGCGTTGTGCGCCGGCAGGTCGTCGAGCTCGCGCCAGCCGTCGTCGTGGTGGGACGCGGCCAGCACCAGCGCCTCGCGCAGCCGCGCGGCGACCGGGGCGAAGCGCTCGTTGCCCCAGCGCTCGGCGAGGACGCCCGCCAGGGCCCCGTGGTCGTATTGGGCCACCAGCGTGAAGCGCTCGGCTCGCCGGGTCACCAGCATCGCCACAGCGTAGGCGCTGGCTCGGGCCGGCAGCTAGGCTGCCGCCCCGATGAACGCCGCCTTCGTCTACGAGGCCGTCCGCACTCCGTTCGGGCGCTACGGCGGCGCCCTGGCCGGGGTCCGGCCGGACGATCTCGCCGCCCACTCGCTGCGGGCGCTGCTCGACCGGGTGCCCGGCCTCGACCCGGCTCGGATCGACGACGTCCTGCTCGGCGACGCCAACGGCGCCGGCGAGGACAACCGCGACGTCGCCCGCATGGCGGTGCTGCTCGCCGGCCTGCCGACCACCGTTCCCGGCGCCACCGTCAACCGCCTCTGCGGCTCGAGCCTGGAGGCGGCGATCCAGGCGGCGCGGGCGATCGAGGCCGGCGACGCCGAGGTCGTCGTGGCCGGCGGAGTCGAGTCGATGAGCCGCGCCCCCTGGGTGCTGCCGAAGCCCGAGCGCGCCTTCCCCGCCGGCCACCAGACGCTGCACTCGACCACGCTCGGCTGGCGGATGGTCAACCCGCTGATGCCGGAGCGCTGGACGATCGGCCTCGGCGAATCAGCCGAGAAGCTGGCCGCGATCCATGGGGTCTCGCGCGAGGCACAGGACCGCTTCGCCCTGCGCAGCCACACCCTTGCCGCCCGGGCCTACGCGGAGGGGGCGATGGCGGAGGTCGTGCCGGTGCCCGGAACCGAGCTGAGCCGCGACGAGGGCATCCGCGAGGACACCTCGCTCGAGCAGCTGGCGAGGCTGAAGCCGGCCTTCGTCCAGGGCGGCACCGTCACCGCCGGCAACAGCTCGCCGCTGAACGACGGCGCCGCGATGCTGCTGCTCGGCTCGGAGGCCGCGGCGGCGGCGATCGGCAGCCCGCCGCTCGCCCGGATCGTCTCCCGCGGCGTCCACGGCGTCGACCCCGACGTCTTCGGCATCGGCCCGGTTGCGGCCGCCAACCGGGCGCTCGAGCGGGCGGGGATCGGCTGGGAGGACGTCGACTTCGTCGAGCTGAACGAGGCCTTCGCCTCGCAGAGCCTGGCCTGCCTCGAGCTCTGGCCCGAGCTCGACCCCGAGAAGGTGAACGTGCGCGGCGGCGCGATCGCCCTCGGCCACCCGCTCGGCGCCTCCGGCGCCCGCGTCGTCGGCCGCGTGGTCAAGGAGCTGGCGGCAAGCGGCGGGCGCTACGGGCTGGCCGCGCTCTGCATCGGCGTCGGGCAGGGCCTGGCGCTGGTCGTCGAGGCGATTTGACATGTGACCATTTGGTCACCTATAGTCGTGGCGTGGACGAGGTGTTCAAGGCGCTGGCGGACCCGACGCGTCGCGATCTGCTCGACGAGCTGTTCGCCCGCGACGGCCAGAGCCTGAGCGAGCTCGAGGCGCGGCTGCCGATGTCGCGCTTCGGCGTGATGAAGCACCTCAGGGTGCTCGAGGGGGCCGGTCTGGTCACGACCCGCCGGCGGGGCCGCGAAAAGCTCCACTTCCTCAACCCCGTCCCGATCCGTGTCATCCACGACCGCTGGGTGAGCAAGTACGCCGAGTCCTGGGCGGCGCCGCTCGTCCGGCTCAAACGAGACCTCGAGGAGGAGGACGAGCGATGAGCGAGAGAGAGACGTGGGAGGTCGTCGACGGCCGTGCGATGGCGGCCTTCGAGATCTACATCAAGACGACGCCGGAGCGGCTCTGGGAGGCGATCACCGACCCCGAGCAGCGGGCGAGGTACAGCTTCGGCGTCCGCGTCGAGTCCGAGTGGAAGCCGGGGTCGGAGTACCGCTCCGGGGTCCCCGGCGTGGTCGAGATCGCCGCCGGGGAGAACCTCGAGATCGACCCGCCGCGGCGGCTGGTCCAGACTTTCCAGGCGCTGTGGAGCGATCAGGTCCGCGACGAAGGGGTCTCGCGGGTGACCTGGGAGATCGAGCCGGTCGGCTCCTCCTGCCGGCTGCTCGTCACCCACGACCAGCTGCGCGAGGGCGCCAACAGCGAACTGTTCGGCGGCTGGCCGATGATCCTCTCGGGGCTGAAGACGCTGCTGGAGACCGGCGAGCTGCTCGACACCCCCGGCTCCCTGCGCTACGCCGGCGCGGGTGGCTAGCCTTACGGCCATATGGGGAGAGTCAACGAGGTCAGGGTGGCGCCGATCTCGCTCGAGGAGCTGCGGGGCCTGATCGACGCCGATGCCTGGGCGCGGCTGGAAGCCGGGCTGGAGGAGGCGCGGGCGCTGCTCGCCGGCCGCTCGCTCTGGAACGTCAACTCGACCGCGGCGGGCGGGGGCGTCTCGGAGATGCTCTGGTCGTGGGTCGGCCTCGCCCAGGGCCTCGGCATCTCGATGCGCTGGCTGACGATCTCCGGGCGCGCCGACTTCTTCACCCTGACCAAGCGGCTGCACAACTTCCTCCACGGTGAGCCGGGCGACGGCGGCGAGCTGGGCGAGGCCGAGCGGCGGGCCTACGAGGAGGTGCTGGCGGCCGACAGGCCGAAGCTGCTCGAGGCGATCGGCCCCCGCGACGTCGTCTTCCTGCACGACCCGCAGACCGCCGGCCTGGTGCCCGCCCTGACCGAGGCCGGCCGCACCGTGGTCTGGCGCTGCCACATCGGCAGCGACGAGCGCAACCTGCTGACCGAGGCCGGCTGGGCCTTCCTCGAGCCCTACGTCCGGCGTGCCGACGCCTGCGTCTTCTCCCGCCGCGCCTACGTCCCGGACTGCTGCGAGGACATGCTGGTGGCGATCGTGCCGCCCTCGATCGACGCCCTCTCGGCCAAGAACCAGGAAATGGGGGAGGAGCAGGTGGCGGCGATCCTCCGCCACGTCGGGCTCGCGCCGGCCAGCCGGCGCGACGGCGACGGCGCCGAGTTCCGGCGCCGCGGCGGCGCGCTCGACACGGTCGTGCGCTCCTGCGAGGTGATCTCCTGCGGCCCGCTGCCCGGGCCGGAGGACCAGGTCGTGGTCCAGGTCTCGCGCTGGGACCGGCTGAAGGACCCGGTCGGCGTGATGGAGGGCTTCGCGCTCGCGGTGAGGGACGGCGCCGCGCACCTGATCCTCGCCGGCCCGAGCCTCGGCAGCGTCAGCGACGACCCCGACGGCGCGATGGTGCTGGCCGAGACCGAGCTCGCCTGGCGGCGGCTGCCCGACGGGGTCCGCGAGCGGGTCCACCTCGCCTGCCTGCCGATGGAGGACCTGGAAGAGAACGCGGCGATCGTCAACGCGTTGCAGCGGCGGGCCACGATCATCGTCCAGAAGAGCCTCAAGGAGGGCTTCGGCCTGACGGTGACCGAGGCGATGTGGAAGGCGCGGCCGGTGATCGCCAGCGCCACCGGCGGCATCCGCGACCAGATCGAGGATCGGGTCAGCGGCATCCTGCTCGAGAACCCGCTGGACCGCGAGGCGTTCGGCGCAGCCCTCTCCGAGCTGCTCGCCGACGCCGAGTGGGCCGCCGCGATCGGCGCCACCGCCCGCGACCGGGTGCGGACGAGCTTCCTCGAGGACCGCCACACGCTGCAGTACGTCGAGCTCCTGGGGCGGCTGCTCGGCGCCCCGGCGCCGGGTTAGCCGAGGCGGGCGGACGGCTTGGCGGCGAAGGGGAAGGCGCTGCGGGTGACGGTGCGCGGCGCCGTCCAGGGCGTCGGCTTTCGCGAGGCGACCCGGCGCCGGGCGCTCGAGCTCGGCCTGCGGGGCTGGGTGCGAAACGAAGAGGACGGCACCGTCCGGGTCCACGCCGAGGGCGACCCGACCGCCCTCGTGGCGCTGGTCGAGCTGCTCGGCGAGGGGCCGCGGGGAGCCCGGGTGCAGGCGACGGAGGTCGCGGAGACGAAAGTCGAGGGGCACGAGCAGTTCGCGATCCGCGGCGTCGATGCCGGTGTCTTCGTCGTCCAGGAGCACGCCGCGAGCACCCACCACTTCGACCTGCGGCTCGAGGTCCTAGGCGCGATGCGCTCCTGGGCGGTGCCGAAGGGCCCCTCACTCGATCCGGCGGTGAAACGGATGGCGATCCAGGTCGAGGACCACTCCCTCTCCCACAACGACTTCGAGGGCCCGACCGGCGCCGGCGGCGTCATCGTCTGGGACCGCGGCGGCTACGAGCAGGGCGGCCGGGTCCCCTGGCCCGAGGCGCTCGAGCGCGGTCACGCCGTCTTCGTCCTGCACGGCGAGAAGCTGCGCGGCGGGTTCGCCCTGCAGCGCACCGGCGGCGCCGGCGAGAAATCACGCTGGCTGCTGATCAAGCGCCGCGACGCCGAGGCCCGCCCCGGCTCCGACGTCGTCGCCGAGGCCCCCCGCTCGGTCAGGAGCGGCCGCACCCTGGACGAGGTCCGGGGCGGCAGCTGATCTGAGTCAGGCCTCCCTCGGGTAGCAGCGCCTCCGCTCCCTCGCACTTGTCGCCCTCTGGGCGACAAAGTGCGCAGGGGTTCAGAGGCGGGCGGCTTCGGCGGCGGCGCGGCGCTCGTGGACGTGGCGGACGACCGCGGCGCCCTCGCCGACGGCGATCGCGCAGCGCTTGATCGACCCGGACCGGACGTCGCCGGCGGCGTAGACGCCGGGGAGGCTGGTCTCGTAGAGGCCCGCGGCGCCGGCGTCGGGGCCGGTGATGACGAAGCCGTCGCCGTTGCGGCGGACCGCGTCGCCGAGCCACCCGGTGCACGGCGAGGCGCCGAGGAAGAGGAAGAGGAAGGAGAGCGGCAGCTGCTCGCCGTCGCGCAGGGTGACGCCCTCGAGCCGGCCGCCGTCGCCGTGCAGCTCGGCGACTTCGCTGCGGTCGCGGACCGCGACGCCGTAGCGGTCGAGCTCGGCGATCAGGTAGGCGGACATCGTCTCGCCGAGGTCGGCGCGCCGGTGCAGGAGGGTGACGAGGGCGCCGCCGCGGGCCAGCCAGACGGCGGCCTGGCCGGCCGAGTTGCCGCCGCCGACGACGCCGACGCGGCTGCCGCCGCAGAGCTGGGCCTCGGGCGGGCCGGCCGCGTAGAAGACGCTGAAGCCCTCGAACTCCTCGAGCCGGTCGACCGGCAGGCGGCGGTATTCGGCGCCGGTCGCGAGGACGACCGCGGCGGCACTGATCTCGTTGCCCTCCTCGGTGCGGACCAGGTGACGGTCCTCGCCGGGCTCCAGCGCGGCGGCCCGGTAGGGGGTGGCCGTGCGGGCGCCGAACTTGCGCGCCTGGGTGATCGCGCGGCTGGTCAGTTCGGTGCCGCTGATCCCGGCCGGGAAGCCGAGATAGTTCTCGATCCGTCGCGAGGTGCCGGCCTGGCCGCCCATCGCGGTGCCGTCGATCATCAGCGTCTCGAGGCCCTCCGAGGCGCCGTAGACCGCGGCGCCGAGCCCGGCCGGCCCGCCGCCGACGATCAGCAGGTCGACCTCCTCGCGCGGCGCCAGCTCGCGGCCGATCCCGAGGCTGCGGGAGAGCTGGCCGTTGGAGGGCGCCCGCAGCTCGGTCCCGCCGGGCAGCCGCACCAGCGGCAGCTCGGCGTCGGGCTGGTCGGCGAGCAGCGCGGCCGCGGCCTCGTCGGCGGCCGGGTCGCGCACCGTGTAGGGGATGCGCTGGCGGTTGGCGAAGGCGGCGAGCTCGCGGGTGCCGGAGTCGGCGGGCGGGCCGACGATCTCGATCCCGACCCCCTGGCGGCGCTGCAGGTTCTCGCGCCGCTCGATGAAGGCGGTGAGCAGCAGGTCCGAGAGCGAGCTGTCGTCGAAGAGGAGGTCGCGCAGGGCGGCGCGCTCGACGGCGATGTAGCGGGTCGGCTTGGCGACCCGGGCGGTGAGGAAGACGGTCTGGCCCGAGAGCAGGTTCATCTCGCCGACGAAGCCGTGGTCGGTGTGGGTGGCGAGGTGCTCGCCGGCCTCGTTGAGGATCTCGACCTCGCCCTCGAGGATCGCGATGAACGGGTAGCTGGCGTCGCCGACCGTGAACAGCACCTCGCCGGGCTCGGCGCTGCGCTCCTCGCCGTGCAGGGCGAGGGTCTGCAGCTGCGAGGCGGAGAGGACCCGGGTGGCGAGCGGTGGCATGCCCCTAGGGTACTTTTCGCGTCAATGAACCCTTTTCCGTGCCCGGGTACGGAAAAGGGTTCAGCGAGCGCTCAGGGGGCGGGGCGGAGGGCGAGGACGATCAGGTCGTCGCGCAGCTCGCCGTTGGCGCGGGCGACGGCGTCGGCCGCGAGGCCCGTGGTCAGCTCGGCCGGATCGCGGTCGGCCAGCGAGCCGGCGACCCGCGCCAGGGTCTCGGCGTCGGCGTGGTTGGCGGCCTGGCCGGCCTCGAGCCAGCCGTCGGTGCAGACGACCAGGGTCTCGTCGGGGCCGAGGCGGAGGTCGTGGCGGGCGGCGGCCGCGTCCTCCCAGCCGCCGAGCACGGTGCCGCCGCCGAGCTTGGTGTGGCCGCCGGCGTGCAGGTGGATCGCCGGTGGGTGTCCGGCGCTGGCGAGGGCGACGCGCCAGCCGTCGCCCTCGCGGCGCAGCCGGGCCAGCACCGCGGTGGCGAAGTCGTTGAGGCTGCGACCGGACAGCAGCAGCTCGTTGACCCGGGCGAGGACGTCCTCGGGCTCGTCGATCTCCCGGGTCAGGCCGCGGACCGCGTGGCGCAGCGCCACCGAGACGCCGGCCGCGGCCGAGCCCTTGCCGGCGACGTCGGCGACCAGGACCCAGCAGCCGTCGTCGGTCGGCAGCACGTCGTAGACGTCGCCGCCGATCTCGATGCCCTCGCCGGCGGCTTCGAAGACGACGGCGAGGTCCAGGCCCGGCACGTCGGCCGGGCGCGGCGGCCGCAGGCCGCGCTGCAGGTTGCGGGCGATCTCGTCGCGCTCGCGGTAGAGGCGGGCGTTGTCGAGGACGAGCGCGGCGCGGGCGCCGAGCTCGGCCAGGAATTCGAGGTCCTCGGCGTCGTAGCGCTCGTCGCGCGCGTGGAGGAAGGAGATGGCGCCGATCGTGCGGCCGCGGGCGACGAGACCGACGACCGCGGCCGAGTTGTAGCCGGCGTCGTCCATCAGCTGGCGGTGGTCGTGGCTCTGGGCGACGTCCTCGACGACCTCAGGCGCCTTCAGGTCGCGCCAGATCATCGGCCGCCCGGCCCGCATCACCTGGGCGACCGGGTGGCTGCCGTCGGCCGGCAGCCTCGCGGCGCGGCGGATCGCCTCCAGCCGCGCCGCCATCTCCGGGTCGACCCCGGCGACGACGCTGTCGCCGTAGGTGCCGTCGGGGCGGAGGAAGTCGAGGACGCAGAGCTCTCCCAGCTGCGGCACCGCCGTGTCGACGATCGTCCGCGCCGTGCGGTCGAAGTCGAGCGAGCTGTCGAGGACGCGGCTCGCGGCGAGCAGGAAGTCTTTCGCTTTGCGACGCCGTTGCTCGCCGGTGACGTCGCGGGCGATGACCGAGGCCCCGGTGAGCTCGCCGCCGGGGCCGAGGATCGGCGAGACCGTCAGCGAGATCGAGATGCGGGCGCCGTCGGCGCGGACCCGGTCGGTCTCGTAGGTCTCCAGCTTTTCGCCGCGGCGGATCCGGTCGAGGATCCGCATCTCCTCGTTCTTGTGGTCGGCCGGCACGATGAACGAGATGTGGCGGCCGATGGCCTCGGCGGCGCTGTAGCCGTAGAGGCGTTCGGCGGCCGGGTTCCAGGAGGTGACGAAGCCGCGCAGGTCCTTGCTCAGCACCGCGTCCTGGGAGCCGCGGACGACCTCGGCGAAGTGGCGGCGCAGCCGCTCGGCGTCGGCTTCGGCGCTGCGCATCTGCGCCTCCGAGCGCCGCCGGGCGATGAAGGAGGCGAGCTGGACGGCGAAGCCCTCGAGCAGCTCGCCGACCGGCTCCTGCCCGTCGGCATCGCCGCCGCCGCGGAACTCGGCGAGGGCGAGCACCGGCTCGTCCGGCCCGATCGCGATCGGCAGCTCCAGCGCGTTCTCGCCGCCGGCCGCCGGCGCGCCGCGGCGCCCGCCGGCCGCCGGCCAGGAGCAGACGTAGCGGCCGCGGGGGTTGTCTTCGACGGCTTCCCAGAGGGCTCCGCTGCGCCGCTCGAGCAGCTCGACGACGACCCGCAGGAACTCGGGCGCGACCTGCTCCAGCGTGTCGCTGGCGAGCATGTGGGACGAGAGCTCCCGCTGGCCGGCCAGGTACCGGCGCAGGTCGAGATCCTGTTGCTGCATCGGTTTCACGCTACCCGTTGTGTCCAGGCGCGCACTGGCCGCTCAGCCTGCTGCTCAGCCGGAGCCTCATCGGCTTCCTCAGGCGGCGCTGCGCAGCTCGCGGTCCTCGCCGGTGAGCTGGGGGAGGACCTCGCGGCCGTAGACCTCGATCGCCGCCTCGGGATCGGCGCCGGAGTTGTTCATCAGCGCCACCGTGGTGGCTCCCATCGCTTCCACCTCGCGGATTCGCTCGGCGTGGTCGGCGGGGTCGGCGGCGATGATCATCGCCTCGCGCAGCTCGGCGTCGGAGAGCTGCTGCTCGCCGCGCTCGTACATCGCCGCCGGGTCGTGCCAGTCCTCGCGGTAGAACTCCTTCGGCTGGGCGCCCTTCCAGACCCGGGCCCCCTCGAGCGCGGCGTCCTCCTCGGGGGCCCAGGAGAAGGCGGCCTGGAGGACGATCTCGCCCGGCTCGCGGCCGGCGTCCTCGGCGGCGCCGCGGTAGGCATCGAGGATCTCCGGCACCGATTCCGGGTCCGCCAGCGTCCAGAGCCCGTCGCCGAGGCGGCCGGCGACGCGCGCCGCCTCGGGCCCGAAGGCGGATACGTAGATCGGCGGGCGGCGCCCTTCCGGCAGCGTGTGGAGGCGGGCGCCGTCGGTCGGGAAGTGGCGGTCGCGCTCGCTCAGCGTCCTGCCGTCCCAGAGCGCTCGGATCGTCTCCAGCGCCTCGGCCATGCGGTCGATCTGCTCACCGACCGGCGGCCAGCCCTGGCCGAGGGGCGCCTCGTTGAGGCCCTCGCCCGAGCCGAACCCGAGGTAGGGCCGGCCGGGGAACATCACCTCGAGCGTGGCCCAGGCCTGGGCGATCATCACCGGGTGGTAGCGGGGCCCGGGCGGGGTGACGCCGGTGCCGAGCGCGATCCGCTCGGTCGCCTGGCCGGCGGCGCCGAGCCAGATCCAGGCCTGGCCCGACTCGCCGCCCTCCCACCAGGGTTGGAGGTGGTCGCTGCAGCCGATGCCGTCGAAGCCGGCCCGCTCGGCGGCGATCGCCTGGCGCAGCAGGTCGTCGGGGCGGAACTGCTCGTGGGCGCAGAAGTGGAAGTAGCGCATACCCGCCTCCCTACCCCGTTTTGGCCGGGGCAAGCGCGGGTAGCCCGCCCAGGATGGCCAACTCCGACAAGCCCCTGACCGCAGTCGTCGACGTCGACGGGACGCTCGTCGACACCAATTACCAGCATGCGCTGGCCTGGCACCGGGCGCTCTGCGCGCACGGGTACCGGGTCCAGATGTGGGAGATCCACCGCCACATCGGCATGGGGGGCGACCAGATCGTCACCGCGCTGGCCGGCGAGGAGGCCGAGGAGCGAGAGGGAGACGAGATCCGCGCCAGCGAGAGCGAGGCCTACGGCGAGATGATCGACGAAGTCGAGCCGATGGACGGCGCTCGTGAGCTGCTGGTCGAGCTCGGCGAGGAAGGGGCCACCGTGATTCTCGCCAGCTCCGCCAAAGGCGATGAGATCGACCACTACCTCGATCTGCTGGAGGCGCGCGACCTGGTCGCCGGCTGGACCAGCTCGGCCGACGTCGCGCGGACCAAGCCGGACCCGCAGCTCGTCGACGTCGCCCTGGGGAGATTCGGCGCCGGCGGCGACGCGGTGATGATCGGCGACTCGACCTGGGACATCCACGCTGCCGAGGCGGCGGGGCTGCCGACCCTCGCGGTGCTGACCGGCGGCTTCTCGGAGGCCGAGCTGCGCGAGGCGGGGGCGGCGGTGGTGGTGCACTCGATCGGCAAGCTGCGCGAGGATCGCGGGCTGGTCGGCCGGGTGGCGCGCGGCGAGTTCTGAGCCGGCCGGCGGAGTGGAGGCGGAGGCGGAGGCGGGGCCGGGCCGAACGCCGCTCCGCCGGGGGCGGTTGGTCTTCTCACCCAAAGCGGGAATCGGGGGAACCGATGAAAGCCGCTGGGATTCGACTCGGCCCGCTGTCGCCGTCGCTAGCCGCCCTCGCGGGGTGGGAAAACGCCGGCTCCTCAGGGTGCGGCCCGGGCGCTACCGGGCGGGCGCGGGGACGGCGGGGGAGAGGCCCATCTCGCCGCTCGGCGGGCCGCCGGGGAAGGCGCCGGCCCCGGCGTAGGGCAGCGCCTGGCGCAGCAGCCGGGCGAAGGCCTGGGCCCCGGTCAGGGTCAGGTGCAGGCCGTCGGGCTGGAACCAGTCGGCGTGGCCGGCGCTGTAGGCGACCCAGTCGAGCAGCACGGCCCGGCGCGGGTGCCGCTTGGCGGCGGCCCGCACCGCGTCGGCGTCGGAGCTGGTGCCGCCGCCGAGCTCGCGCGGGGTGACCAGGCCGAGGACCCGTTTGCCGCCGAGCAGGTTGAAGACGCGGCCGAGCTGGCCGCGGGAGATCGAGGCGTCCGCCCCGAGCGCGATCACCACCAGGTGCGGCAGGCGGCCCTGGCGGCGAAGGTCGCGCAGCAGGCCCAGGCCCTCGGTGATCTGGCGGCAGCCACGGGCGTTGACGGTGTAGCCCTCGGCGGCGAGGTTGGGCAGCGCCAGCAGCATCGTCGAGTCGCCGATCGCCAGCGGCGGACGGCCGCCGGGGTTGGGGTTCCTCTGCGCCTTGGCGGTCTGCGGGCCGCCGCAGGCCGGGTCCCAGGCGGCGGCCCGATGCGGCGGCGCCAGCGCCAGCGCCAGCAGCGCGGCGGCGATCAGCGCGGCGGCGAGCGGCGCACCGCGGCGAGTGCGGCGGCCGGCGAGCGGCGCGGTCCGGCGAGTGCGGCGTCCGGCGAGCGGCGCGGTCCGGCGTGTCTGCGGCGATCCGATCATCGGTCTCCTCGAATAGCATCGCCCCGCTCGCGCGGCGGAGGCCGCCGGCAAGCTAACAGAGAGACTCCCGCCGAATTGCTCTTCCCGACCGTCCAGTTCGCGATCTTCTTCCCGATCGTGTTGGCGCTGAGCTGGGCGCTGATGCCGCGCCAGCGGCTCTGGAAGCCGTTCATCGTCGTCGCCAGCTACGTCTTCTACGCCGCCGCCGACCCGCGCTTCTGTCTGCTCCTGGCCGCGGTGACGCTGCTGAACCAGGCGGCGGCGAAAGCCCTCGGGCGGGTCGAGGACGAGCGCGGGCGGAAGTGGGTCACCGGCCTCGCGGTCGCCGCCGACCTCGGCATCCTCGCGGCCTTCAAGTACTACGGCTTCTTCGCCCAGAACGTCGACGACCTGCTCGGCGCCTGGGGCCTCTCGCCGACCGCGCCGCTGCTGGCGATCGCGCTGCCGGTCGGGGTCAGCTTCTTCACCTTCCAGGCGATCTCCTACGTGGTCGACGTGAAGCGGCGGTTGGTCGAGCCGGCCTCGACGATCGACGTCGCGATCTACCTCTCCTTCTTCCCCCACCTGGTCGCCGGCCCGATCGTGCGCGCCCGCGAGTTCATCCCGCAGCTGGCGAGCGCCCGCGATCCCGAGCACGTCGCGGTCGGTGCCGGGCTCGGCCTGATCGGGCTCGGCCTGGTGAAGAAGGTGATGATCGCCGACTATCTCGGGCGGACCGTGGTCGACCCGGCGTTCGGGGTCCCGCAGGCCTTCGGCGGGCCCGACCTGCTGTTCGCCGCCTACGCCTACGCGGCGCAGATCTACTGTGATTTCTCTGGGTACACCGACATGGCGATCGGGCTGGCGCTGCTGATGGGGTTCATCTTCCCGCAGAACTTCCGCAGCCCCTACCGGGCGACCGGGTTCCGCGACTTCTGGCGCCGCTGGCACATGACGCTCTCGCGCTTCCTGCGCGACTTCCTCTACATCCCGCTCGGCGGCAACCGCAAGGGGCGGCTGCGAACCTACTTCAACCTGATGGCGACGATGGTGCTCGGCGGCCTCTGGCACGGCGCCTCCTGGACCTTCGTCCTCTGGGGCGGCTTCCACGGCTCGATGCTGAGCCTCGAGCACGGCCTCGGTGGGCGCTTCCGCTTCCCCGGCTGGCTGCGCTGGTTCGTCACCTTCAACCTCGTCGTCTTCGCCTGGATCCTCTTCCGCTCGCCCGACCTGGCGCTCTTCTGGACCTACATCAGCGGCATTCCGCAGAGCGGCTCGCTGACCCTGGCCACGGCTCCGGCGGTGCTGGCGCTGGTCGCGGTGATCGGGCTGCAGCTGGTCCCGGAGCGGACCAGCCGCGGGATCGAGGTCGGGATCGAGCGGTTCTCGCCGCTCGTCCTCGCGGTCGGGCTGGCCGCGCTTATCCTCATCGTCGGCGCCACCGTCCCCAGCCAGGGCGTGCCCCCCTTCATCTACTTCCGCTTCTGATGCCCCGATCCGGACCCGACACCCCCAGGCCAGCCGCCGGCCGCGACGACAGCCTGATGCAGCGCTTCGACGAAGAGAAGCTGCGCCGCTTCAGCGCCCGGGACGCGGTGGCGGCGACGGTGCTGATCGCCTTCCTGCTGCTGATCTTCTCCGGCGGCTCGGTGAAGCGGGCGGGGGAGGAGCTCAACCCGGGGCTGGGGCGCGACGTGGTGCTGGCGATCGGCAAGCCGGCGGCCTGGGTCGCCGAACAGCTGCCCTTCGCCGAAGTCGGCCACACGCTGACCGGGTGGCTGTCGCCGGACCAGAAGCTGGTCGGGCTCGGGTTCGAAGAAGGCGCCGCCGGCGCGGGGGCCGGTGGGGGGCACGGCGGGCCCTCGCCGGTCACCCCGGAATGGTTCGACGGCCGCGAGCTCGGCGAAGAGGCGCCGCGCCCCCGCCTGCACACGCTGCTGGTGACCGGCGATTCGCTCTCGACGCCGCTCGACACCGAGCTCGGCCAGCGGCTCACGCCCGACGGCGTCGACGTCGTCCGCGACCCCCACCTGGCGACCGGGATCTCGCGCAGCGACATCGTCGACTGGGCCAAGCTCTCGGCGACGCAGGTGGCCGAAGACCACCCCGAAGCGGTGGTGATGTTCATCGGGGCCAACGAGGGCCTGCCGATGAAGGGCCCGGGGGGCGGGGAAGTCAGCTGCTGCGGCCCGGAATGGGCGGCGATCTGGGCCAACCGGGCGCGGCAGATGATGGACAACTACCGCCAGGACGGCGCCGCCAAGGTCTACTGGCTCACCGTCCCCGCCGCCCGCGACCCCGATCGCAAGCCGATCGTCGACGCCGTCAACGCGGCCGTCTACGCCGCCGCGGCCCCCTACCGCAGCCAGGTCCGCGTCATCGACCTCAACTCGGTCTTCACCCCGGGCGACTCCTTCCGCGAGGCGATGGAAATCGACGGCACCGAAACGATCGTCCGCGAACCCGACGGGATCCACCTCAACCGCGCCGGCTCGGCCCTGGCGGCCGAAATCGTCGAACGCGAAATCGGGCGGGATTTCGGGTTGTAGGGCCCGCGTAAGGGACGGGGGCTCGCAGGGGGGCGGGGGGGACGAGGGGCTGGTCGGGAGGGTCGGGTGACCCTCTTCACTCGGCCGTGTCGTCGTAGGGGAGTTGGGAGAGCTGTCGCCCGCAGCCCAGCCCTCCTCAGCCGCAAAACGTTCAGAGGGTCACCCGACCCTCCCTGAAGGGTCCACGGCCCCCCAACCCCGGGAGCTCCCGGACAAAGACGAGGCCCCGCACCCTTGCCCAGAGCTTGAAAGGGACCAGGCCCAGCGTCTCTCGAATAGCTCCCAAGGGACGAACCCCAAGCCCCAGCGTCTCTCGAAGAGCCCCCAAGGGACCAAGGCCTCCAATCGCGTGGTTCCTAACGGTCGCCTGGCGACCGTTAGGAACCACGCTCTCCGCAAAGCCGGCGAGTTCTCGTCCCGTGGTGCCTTGCGGACCCTGAGCGTCCACAAGGAACCACGCGATGCCTTGGCGCTTTCAATGGTGCTGCGAGCGCGCTTCCATCACCGCCCTTCGTCCCTTTCGAGCTTCGGGAGCGTGGGGGCGGGTGGGGGTTCTTGCTCGGGCCTCGTGGCCGGGGCTTTGGACATCGGCCTCCCCCTCGCAAAACCTCCGTCCCTTGCCCGTCGGGGATCGGGGCCCAGCCCCGGCCCGCCCCGCGGTCAGGTGTTCTGCGTATACGTGCTGTAGACCCGCTTGCTGCCTCGGGTGCAGGTCACCTTGGAGCTGTACTGCACGCCCGGGACCGCGTCGTAGCGCTTCTCGGTGCAGCTGAACTTCATCACCTTGTGCTTGCACTTCCCCTGCGGCTTGCCGGCGGCGGTGCGGCACTGGTTGAAGGCGAGGGTGACTTCCTTGCCCTTGGCGCAGCTGGTCCCCGAGACCGAGAGCGAGGTGACGTAGGAGGCGCCGAGGTGGCGCTGGTCATGGGTGGAGAGCGCGCACTTGGTCGCGCCCCTCTGAGCGGCGGGGGCGGCGGCGGGAACGAGGATCGCGGCGAGCAGGGCGGCGGCGAGCGTGGTTCCGAGCAGCGTGCGCATGTGTGAGTCCTCCTGTCGGGTGGCCAAGAAGCGGGCACCGATCCTAGCCGGGGCGAGCGCGGGCGGCCTCGCCGCCGGCACGCTTCCTAAAGGGTTCGGACAGGGGGACCGATGAGGTCGCATGACCACCATCCCGGCCTCCGCGTCCCCAGCCCCCGCACCCCTGCCCCGCCGCCGTGCCGCGCTCACCGCCGCGCTCACCGCAGCGGCGCTGTTGCTCGCCGCGCTCGCGCCGGCCGCCGGCGCGGCGCCGAAGCCGGCGGTCCTCAGCCTCAGGACCGCGACGGTGGGGGCGCCGGGGAACCCCGCGGTCGCGATCGTGCCCTTCAGCGACGCGATCTACCGCAGCTGCGCAGAAGCGCCGGTGACCAAGGCCGGCTGCCAGTCCGTTGGCGCCGTCTCCTACCGCTACGGGATCGGCCAGCTCGAGGTGACGGTCGCCCAGTGGGTCGCCTTCCTCAACACCGCCGACCCGACCGGCAGCGACCGCCACGGCCTCTACAGCGAAACCGAGAGCGGCACCGCCTGGCCGCGCTTCGGTCAGATCGACTTCCGGGCCAAGGCCGCCGCCGGCCGCCACTACTCCGTCGCCGCCCCCGCGTGGGCCGACAAGCCCTACGGCTTCGCCAACTTCCTGCGCGCCGCCCGCTTCGCCAACTCGCTCTACAACGGGGCGGTGCTCTCGCGCCGGGCGAGCGGCGCCGGCGGCTTCCGCTACGTCACCTACCGGGTGCGGCTCTCGCCGCACACCGAGAACGGGATGTACGACATGAAGACCCGCAAGATGACCCGCGAGCACAAGCGCGGCTTCGTCATCCCAAGCCAGGACGAGTGGATCAAGGCCGCCTACTACGACCCCAACGGCGGCGGCACCTACTCCTACTGGAAGTACCCGACCAACCCCGGCGTGTTCGGCGACGGCAGCGCCACCGCGCCCGCCGCGGCCGCGCTCGACCCCGCCAGCGGCAACGTCACCAACGCCGCCACGCAGCCGCTCGCGATCTACCACGCGCCCGAAACCGCGGCGCCGAGCTGGTGCCCGGCCGAGCGCTCCCCCGAAGCCTGCGCGACGGTCAACCCGTTCGGGCTCGACGCCGAAACCTACGCCAAGGGCTACCAGGGCAGCCTCGGGACCGTCGGCCAGGCGGGGACACCCTCGCCGTGGGGCACCCTCGACCAGGGGGGCAACGCGGTCGAGTGGACCGACACGATCACGCCGCCTCCCTTCGGGCTGAAGGGCGCCCGGATCTGGCGCCGCCTGCACGGCGGCATCGCCAACGCGCCCGCCTACCAGCTGTGGCTCTCCGCGGTCGGCCTGCAGCCCCAGGACAACGCCTTCTACACGGCGACCTATCCCTGGCTCGGGTTCCGGATCGGCGTCCTCGGCAAGCCGGCGCGGGGCTAGCCGCGTGGCGAGTTCCTCTCGCATGGCGAGACTAACTCGACACGCCGCGGGTACCGTGGACCCGTGCCGGTCACCGTCGATGAGCTGACGATCGCCGACGAGCCCGCGGCCTGGGCGGCGCTCGGGTTCGCGGTCGCGGGGGACACGGCCGTGGTCGGCGAGCTGCGGCTGCGCTTCGCGGGACGCCGCGCCGCCACCGGCGCCGGGGGAGCGCTCAGCTGGTCGCTCCGCGGCGCCGCCTCCACGAACCTCGACGGCCTGCCGACCACCGTCGCCACCGAGCCACCGCCGGCGCCGGGCCCGCCGCATCCCAACCGCATCGCCGCGGTCGACCACGTGGTCGCGATCACGCCCCGCCTGCAGCGGACGATCGACGCCCTGGGGGCGGCCGGGCTCGACCTCAGGCGGGTGCGCGAGGAGCCGACGCCGGCCGGGGCGCCCCGCCAGGCCTTCTTCCGCCTCGGCCCGACGATCCTCGAGGTGGTCGAGGAGCCGGCCGCGCTCGCCGCCCGCAACGGCCCCGACCGCGAAGCCTTCTTCTGGGGCCTCGCCTTCACCGCGCCGGACCTCGACGCCACCCTCGCCGCGATCGGCCCCGCCGCAGGCGAGGCCCGCGAGGCGGTCCAGCCCGGCCGCCGCATCGCCAGCCTCAGCCGCGACGCCGGCCTCGCGCTCCCGGTCGCGCTGATCACCCCGCCGCCCGCCCGCGAGGCCTCGACCGCCGCGCCGCGATGAGCGATCCCTTCCCCGAGCACCTGGTCCCGATGCTCGCCAAGCTGGCGAAGCTGCCGGCGAGCGAGGAGGGCTGGGCGGCGGAGGTGAAGTGGGATGGAGTGCGGGCGATCGCCTACTGCCGCGAGGGCGGGCTCAGCCTCGAGACCCGCAACCTGAACGAGGTCACCGGCCAGTACCCGGAGGTCGCCGGGCTCGCCGAGCAGCTCGGCGGCCGCGACGCGGTTCTCGACGGCGAGCTGGTCGCCTTCGACCCGGCCGGCCGGCCCGACTTCGGCCGCCTGCAGCAGCGCATGCACCTGCTCGACGAGCGCCTCGTGCGCCAGCGCGCCGCCGCCTATCCCGTCACCTACGTCGTCTTCGACCTCCTCTACCTCGACGGCCACAGCCTGCTCGGCGAGCCCTACCGGCGCCGCCGCGAGCTGCTCGAGGCGCTTGCCCTCGACGGCCCGCACTGGCAGACGCCGGGCTACTCGACCGGAAGCCTCGCCGACCTGCTCGCCGCCACCGCCGCGCAGCGGCTCGAGGGCCTGGTGCTGAAGCGAGTGGAGAGCGGCTACGCGCCCGGCAAGCGCAACGGCAACTGGATCAAGGTCAAGAACGTCGGCCGCCAGGAGTTCGTGATCGGCGGCTGGCAGGAGGGTGCCGGCCGCCGCGCCGGCCGCCTCGGCTCGATCGTGCTCGGCTGGTTCGACGGCGACGGCGGCTTCCGCTACGCGGGCAAAGTCGGGACCGGGTTCTCCGAATGCGACCTCGACGAGCTGCTCGAGCGGCTGCGGCCCCTGGCCCGCGAGACCAACCCGTTCGCCGCCGGCCGCGGACCGCGCGGCAGTCACTGGGTCGAGCCGGAGCTGGTCTGCGAGGTCGAGTACCGCGAGCTGACCGCCGACGGGCTGATCCGCCACGGCGCCTTCAAGGGTCTGCGCGACGACAAGCCGGCGGGCGAGGTGACGCTGGAGCTGCCGGCGCCCTAGGCGGGGTCAGCCGGCGCGGCTCGGGAAGAACATCGAGAGCGAGCCGTCCCGGAAGCGGAGCCCGTCGCCGCCGGCGGCCTTCGCCTCGTACATCGCCAGGTCGGCCTCGATCAGCGGCCGCTCGGGGCGCAGGTGGCTGCCCTTGGAGAAGTTGGTGGCGCCGAGGCTGATCGTCACCGGCCGCGGCGGCTCTCCGGTCGGCATCAGCTCCAGCGCGCGCACCGTCTCGACCAGCCGCCGGGCCACGGTTTCGGCCTCAGCCCGGTCGGCGCGCGGCAGAGGGCGATCCAGAAGACGGCGGCGGCGAGGACGACGTTGAGCAGCGGCGGCTCGGGGTTCAGCGCGGCCAGCGCCAGGCCCACCACCGCGGCGGCGGCGAAGGGGATCAGCCGCCGGCCATTCTCACGGTCGAACCACGATCGCTCCATCGCCCCCTGCATCGGCGCGGACGCCCGCGTTCTTTACGGAGATGCAGCGGGCTCTCTGACCGGTTGGGAGCCGCCTGGCGCCTGCTCGCCCTCGAGCCAGCGCTGCAGCCAGCGCAGGGTCAGGAGCAGCGCGGCGGGGACGACGAGCAGGCCGCTGATGGCGAGGAACCAGATCTCGGCGGCGTCGCTGCCGGCGCCGATCGTGTGGATCACGGCGGCGAGCCAGAAGACGGCGGTGAGCCGGTGCAGGCGGCGCCAGCGGGCGGCGCCCACCCGGTCGCGCGCGTAGTAGGTGAGGCCGAGGGCCGCGAGCCCGTAGCCGGCGACGATCCCGATCCCGGTCCACAGCGGCCGGTAGCTGCCTGCGAACGGGATCGCGATCCCGGTCAGCCCCGGGCGCATGAAGGAGTCCCCGAGCAGGGCGACCCCGTGCAGGGCGACCATCGCCAGCGTGGTCAGCGAGAGCGCCTCGTGGATCGCGCGCATGTCGCGCTTGTTGTCCGAGCGGCGCTTGGAGCTGACCATCAGGCCGACCCCCACGCTGGCGCTGGCGAGCAGCAGGGCGGCGCCGCCGGCGGCCCGGCTGGTGATCCAGAAGAGGTGCGGGGCGACGTTCACGCGACGGCCTCCGCGAGCGCGGCCGAAGCGGGCGGCGCGACCGTCTCCGCGGCGCCGTCCTCGCCGACCAGGACGCCGCCGTGCGGCAGCCACTCGGCGGCGGCCTCGGGGCCGGCCAGCAGGGCGGCCTTGGCGTAGGTCTCGGCCAGCAGGGCGCTGGGGGCGAAGGCGGTCGCCTGCACGATCCCGGTGTAGGCGGGCTCGCCGCTCGCCGGGTCGAGCAGGTGGTGGGCGGGGCGGCCGTCGGCGCGGCGCCAGCAGCGGCGGCCGATGCCGCTGGTCGCGACGGCGCCGTCGCGCAGCTTCAGCTCCAGCAGCGGCGGCCCGCCGAACGGGTCGTCGACCCGGATCCGTCGCGCCAGGCCGGCCTCGCCGCCGAGCCGCAGGTCGCCGCAGCAGTCGACCGCGAAGGCCGGAAACCCGGCCAGCTCGGCCGCCAGCCGGTCGGCGAGCAGCCCCTTGGCGAGGCCGCCGCTGTCGATCGCGAGGCCGGGCGGGCGCTCGACCGTGCCCGCCTCCTCGTCGACCCGCACCGCGGACCAGCGCGCCGCCGGATCGGGGGCGGCCGGCCGGCGCGGCGGCGCCGCCGCCAGCGCGTCGAGGAGGGAGAGGCTGCCGCCGCCGGCGCCGAGCGAGTCGCGGTAGCCGGCGCGCTCGATCGCGCCCGCCATCGTCGCGTCGACGAGGCCGCCCGAGGCCTCGCCGGCGCGGGCGACGGCGGCCGCCAGCGCCCGCAGCAACGGCCCCGAGGGGACCGCCTCGCGCGGGTCGCGGTTCAGCCGCGAGAGCTCGCTCGCCGGCTCGAAGCGGGAGAGGCGCCGGTGGGCGTCGAGCAGCCGCCGTTCGCAGAGCGCGAGCGCGGCGGCGCCGTCGCGCTCGCTGGCGGCGCGGACGTGGACGGCGACGGTCCCCCCGAAGCAGGGGAAGCTGACGTGGGACTCGGCGCTCATCCTCAGGACTGACTGGTGGTCAGCGGGGCGAGTTCTTCTTCGGCCTGGATCGCTTCGGCTTCTTCGGCTTCGAGCGCTTCGATTTCGGCGGCTTCCAGTTCGGCTGCTTCTGCTTCGAGACCTTCTGCTTCGAGCGATTCGGCTTCTTCGCCCCCCTCGCTCTCGCCAGCCTCGGATTCGGACTCGCCGCCTTCGAGCCCCAGCGTTTCGCGGAACTTTTCGGTGCCGGCGTGGGCCAGTTCTTCGATCGGGCCTCGGTCCTTGGCGGCTCGGCGGCCGGCGCCCCGGCTGGAGGCAAGCGTCCTCGAGGAGGCGTTCAGTACCGGGTCGTTGCCGGTCGCCATCTGGGTGAAGACGACCCCCCAGAGGAGGACGAAGACGATCACCGAGATCGCGACGACGCGGCCGCGCAGGGCGCCGGCGCGCAGGCGCTGGGCGCGCAGCCGCCGCTGGGCGGCGCGGAGCTTTTCGTGTTTTTCGTGGTGATCCATGGTCTCAGTCTGGAGGCGGGGCCAAAACCCCTGCTAAACGGCTCCTGAGAGTTCTCTTAGAGCGGCTCCGCTCACAGCCAGGCACCGGCCGCGGGGATCGTCAGCAGCGCGATCAGGAGGCCGACCACGAGCGACCCGGCGAGCGCCAGCGTCCGGCTCCCTGCCCCGGCCAGGCGCGCCTCGCGGGGCCCGGCGCGGCGCCAGTCGGGAAGCGCGAGGGAGGGCAGCTCGAGCAGGTGGCCGAGGACATGGACCGCCATCAGCGCGAACCAGGCGATGAAAGCCGCCTTGTGCGCGAACTTGAGCGTGTTGCTGGGCGGTCCGGCGACGAGCAGGGCGATGCCGGTGCCGAACAGGACCAGCGTGGTGAGGACGACGCCGGGGGCGAGGACGCGCAGCGCCAGCGGCGGCGGCCCTTTCTCGACGTAGGCGGGGCTGCCGGCGTAGTAGCGGGCGAAGCGGTAGCCGGTGCTGCCGAGCTTCAGCGCGACCGGCCCCAGCAGCAGCATGCCGATGAAGATGTGGGGGCCGAGGAGCTGGCCGATGAAGGGGATCGTCACCCCCTCGGCGGCGAGCAGCACGAGCAGGGCGACGGCGACGGCGCCGGTCAGGCGGCCGTTGCCGGCGACCCCGTCGCGGACCTTGGCGAGGCGGCGGGAGCGGGGAGAACGGCCGGCGATTTCGCCGAGGCGCGCCTCGTCTTCGAGCTGGTACATGGCGACGATGGTCGGCGCGGTGGCTTGGCGCTTGCTAAAGCGCCCGTGAGAGCTCTCTTAGGCGGGCGTGAAGCCGGGCAGCTCGAAGGCGACGCGGGCGCCGCCCAGCGGCGAGTCCTCGACCCAGACCCGGCCGCCGTGGGCGGCGACGATCGCGCGCACGATGCCGAGCCCGAGACCGCTGCCGCCCGAGGCGCGGTCGCGTCCGGCCTGGGTGCGGTGGAAGCGATCGAAGACGCGCTCGCGCTCGGCGGGTGGGATCCCGGGCCCGTCGTCGTCGACGGCGACCAGCAGGCGGGCGGCGCCGCCGGCCGGGTCGGGGACGGCGCGCGAGGAGATAACGACGCGCTCGGCGTGGCGGTGGGCGTTGTCGAGCAGGTTGCGCACGACCCGCGCCAGCAGGTCGGGGTCGGCGCGCAGCGTCCCCTCGGCCAGCTCGCCGAGCTCGGTCGGGGCGGCCGCGGCAAGATCGCGCAGCAGCTCGGCGGCGGCGAGCGGGCGCGGCGCCGGCTCGGCGCCCTCGTCGAGCCGGGCCAGCGCCAGCAGATCGTCGACCATCCGTTCCACCCGTCCCATCTCCGCCAGCGTCAGCCGCTCGACCCGCCGCACCTCCTCGCCGCTCGGCTCCTCGCTGCGCGCCAGCACTTCGATCTGGCCGCGGATCGCGGTCAGCGGGCTGCGCAGCTCGTGGGATGCGTCGGAGACGAAGCGCCGCTGCTGCTCGAAGGCGCGGTCGAGGCGGTCGAGCATGTGGTTGAAGGCCTCGGCCAGGGTGACGAGCTCGGCCGGGGCGCCGGCGCCGGGGTCCAGGCGCGGACCCATCGCGCCGGCGTCGACTTCGGCGGCGGTGGCGGCGAAGCGGCGCAGCGGCGAGGCGGTGCGGGCGGCGACCAGGTAGCCGGCGGCGAGCGCCGCCAGCAGGCTGACGCCGCCGAGCAGGAAGAAGCTCTTTTCGACGTCCGACTGGGCGTCGGAGATCGGCGAGCCCTCCTCGCCGTCGCCGCCGCTCGGGTTGGCGCCGCCGTTGGACTCGCCGGTCTCCTCGTGCTCGATCACGTTCGACTCGTGCGCCATCTGGGCGCGGACGGCGATGAAGACGACGCCGTAGGCGAGGACGACGATGGTGCCGATCGAGAGCGCCAGCCGGCCGCGCAGCCCGAGCCGGTCCCAGAGTCGCCTCATCCGCCGTCCCGCAGCCGGTAGCCGACCGAGCGCACGGTCTCGATCGGCGCCGGCGAGTCGGGCAGCGCCAGCTTGCGCCGCAGGTACCCGACGTAGACCTGGACGACGTTGGTGCCGGGGTCGTGGTCGAATCCCCAGACCGCGGAGAGCAGCTCCTCGCGGCTGCAGATGCGCCCCTCGTTGCGCATCAGGTGCGCGAGCAGGTCGGCCTCGCGCTCGGCCAGCGCCACCTCCTGGCCGTCGCGGCTGGCCCGTCGGCTGAGCAGGTTGAGCCGGATCCCGCCGGCGGCGAGCGTCGTTTCCGACTCGCCCTCGGCCGCCCGCAGCCGCGCCCGGATCCGGGCCAGAAGCTCCTCGAAGGCAAACGGCTTGGTGACGTAATCGGTGGCGCCGCGGTCGAGCCCCTCGACCCGGTCGGCGACCTCGCCGCGGGCGGTCAGCATGATCACCGGCAGCGCCGGGCGCGCCCGGCGCACCGCCTCGAGCACCTCGAGCCCGTCGCGGCCCGGCAGCATCCGGTCGAGCACGACGAGGTCGGTCTCCGGCGCCAGCGCCAGCCGCTCGCCGTCGACGCCGTCGGCGGCGACGCGCACCTCGTAGCCCTCGGCGGCCAAGCCGCGGGCGAGGAAGTCGGCGATCGCCGCCTCGTCCTCGACGACCAGGATCTGCACGGGGCGATCTTAGGGACGGCCCGGTCGGGAGGGGGCGCGGCTGGGCGGGGTCACGGTCGGACCAGGGCGGCGGGGACGATCAGGACCGGGCAGCGAGCGGCCGCCAGGACGGCGTCGGTGACGCTCCCCTGCAGGACGCGGCGCAGCGGGCCGCCGGGCCGGGAGCCGAGCACGAGCAGGTCGACGCCGTTGCCGACAGCGTCGATCAGCTCCGTCGCGGGATCGCCGCGGAGGAAGACCGGCAGCGCCCGCGCCGCCCGCGGCAGCTCGGCCACCGCGGCCTGCAGGGCGCTGCGCAGGGTTTCGGTTTCGGTGGCGGCGACGGCGGCCGGGCTGGCGGTCTCGGTGGCGTGGATCTGGGGCAGCTTCTGGGCGATCGTGTAGACGCGCATCGCGGCGCCGCCCGCCAGGGCCAGCTCGGCCGCGGTCTCCAGCGCCGCCTGGGCGGCGTGGCTGGCGTCGAAGCCGACGCCGAGCACGCGCAGGCCCGGGTCCTCGCCGTCGCCGTCGAGCGGGCGCCAGTCGCCGGCTCCGCCGGGCCGCGAGAACCCGGGCGGCGCGACCGCCACCGCGCAGGGCGGGTCGGCCAGCAGGTGGGCGACCGCGGCGCCGGGGACGATCCGGCCGACCGGGCCGCGGTGGGTTGAGCCGAGCACGGCGAGGTCGGCCCCCTGCTCGCGGGCGAGGTCGCCCAGCGTCTCGTGCTCATCGGCGGTGATCGTCGCGACCACGAGCTGGGCAGCGGTCAGCCGCGCCAGCGCCTGCCCGAGCGCCTTCGCGTCGCGTCCCTGGGGGGTGTCCTGGAAGCCGACGAGGATCTTCTGGAACATCGCCAACGAGGCGCCTAGGCGGCGCCCGCCTCCGCCCGCGCCTTGAGCCCCAACAGCATCTTGCGCTGCATCACGAAGTGGGGGACCTCGAGCGTCGCCCGGTAGAGGAGCGCCGGCATCCCGGCCGGGACGCGGCCGCGGGCGAGCAGCCGGGTCCCGCTCTCGCCGTCGGGCTCGACCAGGAAGACGCCCCAGCCGGCGAGGCCGATCAGGCGGCCGGGCTCGAACCGCGTCACGGCCAGCGGCGGCGCCTGCGGGTGCAGCCAGACGGGCTCGCCCACCTCGCGCCGCTGCCACTCGGGGTGGACGCGGTCGGCATTGTGCATCCGGCAGCCGGCGAGGTTCTCGAGCCACTCGTAGCTGTAGAAGCCGCCGCGGTCCTGGCCGATCTGCGCCAGCCAGGGCCAGACCTCCGCGACCGGCGCCCGCACCGTCACCGCCTGGGTGATCTCGACTCCCGCCTCGGGCACTTCCTCGTCGCCGGGCAGGCGGCGCGCCCGCTCGGCCGCGGTCGCGCCCCAGCTCCGCATCCAGGGCGCCAGCGCCAGCTCGTAGGCCAGCGCGGCGGCGAGCACGGTCAGCGCCGCGGCGCGCGGGCGGCGCCGGGCGCGGGCGGCGGCGAGGAGCTCGCCGCCGCCGGCGAGGGCGGCGAGGCTGAGCAGCGCCTGGCCGCCGAAGGTGACGACGATCCCCCGGAACATCCTGGGATCCTAGGAGCGGGCCCGGCGGGGCCAACCGTGCCCGACCGACGCGATCGTTGCGGTTTTTCACGTCTGAATGCCAGGCTGTGCTGGAATTAGTCAGCGCGATGGATTCGAAAGGCGCAGAACCCGGCTCGGCGGCCCAGGGTCGCCATCGACGCCTGCTCGACGTCGGAGCGACGATCGTCTCCGAGCTCGACCTCGAGCTGGTCCTGCGCGCGGTGGTCGAAGCGGCCTGCGAGCTGACCGGGGCCCGCTACGGCGCCCTCGGTGTCCTCGACGGCGAGCGCGAGGAGCTCGAACGCTTCATCCACCACGGGATCGACGAGGAGACGCGGCGGGAGATCGGCAACCTGCCGCGCGGCCGCGGCGTCCTCGGCGAGCTGATCCGCAACCCGGAGCCCTTGCGGCTGCGCGACGTCGGCTCCCACCCGCACTCATACGGCTTCCCGCCCGGGCACCCGCCGATGCGGTCCTTCCTCGGCGTGCCGATCGAGATCCGCGGCCAGGCGTTCGGCAACCTCTACCTGACCGAGAAGCAGGGCGCCGAGGAGTTCGACGACGCCGACCAGGAAGCGGCGACGACGCTGGCCCTCTGGGCCGGGATCGCGATCGAGAACGCCCGCCTCTACACCAGCCTGAGCGAGCGCGAGGCGCAGGTCGAGCGCGCCCTGCGCCAGGCCGAGACCTCGGTCGACATCGCCCGCACGGTCGGCGGCGAGATCGAGGTGGGCCGGGTGCTCGACCTGATCGTCAAGCGCGGGCGGGCGCTGGTCGAGGCCCGCCAGCTGATCGTCCTGCTGCAGCGGGGCGCCGGCCTGGTCGTCGCCGCCCACGCCGGCGAGGGCGGCGAGCACGCCCGCGACCTGGTGATCCCCAGCGACGACTCGGTCTTCGAGCGGGCGATCTCCGAGCGGGCCTCGCAACGGCTTGACCGCGGCACGCCGCCCTCCTCGGCGCGGCTGCGCGAGCGCTTCAACGCCGAGGTGGCGCTGGTCGTGCCGCTGCTCTTCCGCGGCCGGGCGGTCGGCGCCCTCGTCGCCCTCGACCGCGAAACCAACCGCGGCAACTTCGACGAGGAGGACCAGCGCCTGCTGCAGGCCTTCGCCCAGAGCGCCGCGACGGCGGTGGCGACGGCGCAGACGGTGCAGGCGGAGCGGCTCCAGCAGCAGGTCGAGATCGGCGAGCGCGAGCGGCACCGATGGGCGCGCGAGCTGCACGACGACACCCTGCAGGGCTTGGCGGCGATCCGGATCTCGCTGGCGACGGCGCTGCAGAGCAAGGGCGAGGAGCGCGCCGAGCGGGTGGCCCACGCCGCCGAAGCCACCGTCGACCAGCTCGAGTCCCAGATCAGCGAGCTCTCGCGGCTGATCAACGACCTGCGCCCGGCGACGCTGGAGCGGCTGGGCCTGGTCGGGGCGCTGGAGGCGCTCGCCGAGGAGTCGGCGGCCCGGGGCGGCTTCGCGATCGAGACCGCCCTGGAGCTGCCGGGCAACCTGGCCAGCGAGGAGGAGCGGGCCCTCTACCGGCTCGCCCAGGAGGGCCTCAACAACGTCGTCAAGCACGCCGGCGCCGGCCGGGTCAGCCTCTATGCCGGGGTCGAGGAAGGGGTGGCGCGGGT
Source organism: Solirubrobacterales bacterium (assembly GCA_046330305.1). Classification (GTDB taxonomy): domain Bacteria; phylum Actinomycetota; class Thermoleophilia; order Solirubrobacterales; family 70-9; genus VAYN01. The sequence continues at coordinate 80,264 of JAXLTA010000017.1, forward strand.
CACGGTCGAGGACGACGGCGCCGGGTTCGACCCGGGCGCGGCCCCCGGCGCCGACGGCGCCGCGATCTCGGCCGACGGCGGTCGCGGCCTGGTCGGGATGCGGGAGCGGCTGGAGACGCTCGGCGGCCAGCTGGAGGTCCGCTCGGCCGCGGGCGAGGGGACGCAGCTGCGGGCGCGCTTCCCGCTCGGCGCCTGAGTTCGGGCCGGCTCAGCTCCGGGGGCCGGCTTCGATCACCCCGTGGGCAATCGCGAAGCGGACCAGCTCCGGGCGCGAGCTGAGGCCGAGCTTCTCGAGCAGCTTGGCGCGGTTGACCTCGACGGCACGGACGCTGAGGAAGAGCGACTCGCCGATCTCGCGGTTGGTGTGGCCGAGGGCGACCAGGCGCAGCAGTTCCAGCTCGCGCTGGCTCAGCCCCTGCAGGGGGTCGGCGCCGAGCTTGGCCATCGCGCCGCCGAGCTCGGGGTCGACGTAGGAGCCGCCGCCGGCGGCGGCGTGGATCGCCTCGATCAGCTGCCGCTCGGCGGCCTGCTTGAGCACGTAGCCGGCGGCCCCGGCGCGCAGCAGGTCGCGGGCCGCGCGCGGGTCGTTCTGCATCGTCAGGACGACGATTGCGGTGCCGGGAACCGCCTCGCGGAGGGCGGCGATGTCGCTGCGGGGGTCGGCGCCGGGCATGTTGAGGTCGAGGACCAGCACGTCGGGACGGCGGTCGGCGGTGAGCTTGGCCGCCGCCGCCGAGTCGGCCGCCTCGCCGATCACCCGGATGCCGTCCTGGGCTTCGAGCATCGTCCGCAGCCCCGACCGGATCAGGTTGTGGTCGTCGGCGAGGACGACGGTTATCTCTTGCTCGGCTGCCATCGTTCGCGGCAGCGGGGATTCTGCCAGTCGCGGCCGGCGGCCTCGCGGCGAGCGGCCTACTTGGCGCGGTGGCGGGCCAGCCGCCGCTTGAGGGCGAGGACGTCGCCGAAGAGGCGGTCGTCGCGCAGCCGGCGGCGGTTGCCCGCGGCGGCGGCATCCGGCTCGCGGTCGCGCTCAGCGCTCGGCGGCGGCGGGGCGTCGGGAAGACGCCGGGGAGGAGCCTCACCTGAGGTCTCTGCGCTTCCGCTCGCCATCGTTACGGCCACGATTCCCTCCCCCTCGACTCGCCTTGCCGGGACTCGGTCCGGCCCCTCCGCAGTCGATCATCCCGCCCCGCCGAGGGCGCGGCATCCGGGCGCTCCACCATCGCCGCGTGCGGTATTCCCGCCGGCCCCGAGCTCGACCGTCTAGGCGGTGGCGATCACGGTGGGGACGCGGGCGGAGCGCGCGACCGCGGCGCCGACGCTGCCCGGCCGCATCCGTGCCCGGCTGCCGAAATGGGAGCGGGAGCCGAGCACGATCAGGTCGGCGCGCTCGCCGGCATCGGAAAGCACCGCGGCGGTATCCCCGTTGAGCAGACGGGATTCGGCGAGGACCGCCGGTGGGACGGCGTCCAGCGCTCTTTCCAGGTGGCGGGAGATGCGCTCTTCCTCGGCGGCGCGGGTGAGCTCGAGCGAGGGCTCGACGACGCCGAGGATCGTCAGCTGCGCTCCGAGGCGATGTGCCAGCTCGGTGCCGAGATCGAGCGCCCGGGCGGACTCGCGGCTGCCGTCGTGGCCGACCGCGACCCGCTCGAGGCGCAGCTCGGCGCTCGCGAGCCCGGCCGGCGCCAGGGCGAGCGCCGCCGGCGCCTCCTCGAGCAGGCGCTCGCTGACGATCAGGTCGGAGGCACCCGGCGCGGCGCCGTTCAGCGAGAGCTCGGCGCCGGTGCGGGTGGCGAGCTCGCGGGCGAGCGTCAGCGCATCCGCCGCGCCGGCGGAGTCGCCGGAGTGGACGAAGACTCTTCGCATCGCAGGACCGTAGGAAGCGGGGTCGCGGTCGCCATCCGTGCGTCCCCACACTCGTGCGTGGGGCGCCGCCGCTACCCTGCTTGCCCATGGGCGCGGACCCGGCTGACATCTCGGTCGTCCTGGTCGACGATCACACGGTCGTGCGCGCTGCCCTGCGGGCGCTGCTCGAGGCCCAGGAAGGGATCGCGGTGGCGGGCGAGGCAGGCGACCTGGCGGCCGCCCGCGAGGCGCTGCGCGAGGAGGCTCCGGCCGTGCTCGTGCTCGACCTCAACCTGCCCGATGGCCTCGGCAGCGAGGCGGTGTCCGGGCTGCGCGAGGAGTTCCCGGGGACGCAGATCGTGCTGCTGACGATGGAGCGCGACCTGACCCTCGCCCGGCAGGCGCTCGACGCCGGCGCCCTCGGCTACCTCTTCAAGGACGCCGCCCACCTCGAGCTGGTCCAGGCGGTGCGCGCAGTCGCCGCCGGCGAACGCCACGTCTCGACCGCGGTCGAAACCGGACTTGCCAAGGGCGGCGGCGAGGACGAGCGCCAGGCGCTCTCGCCGCGCGAGACCGAGGTCCTGCGGCTGATGGCCCTCGGCCACACCAACCGCGAGATCGGCGAACAGCTCGACCTCAGCGTGCGCACGGTCGAGACCCACCGCGCCCACATCCAGCAGAAGCTGGGGTTGAGCAGCAGGCCGGAGCTGACCAGGTACGCGCTGGCCAACCGGCTGATCGACGCCTAGCCGAGGGACGCGGGAAAGGGACGGAGGCGAGGGGAGCAGGGTCCCGGCTCCCGCCCGGGCCAAGCCCTCGACCCCGTGGTTCCTTGTGGACGCTCCGCGTCCACAAGGAACCACGGCCCCAGGGAAGCAGGAATCCGGACGAGTCGTGGTTCGTTTTGGTCGCCAGCCGTCCACAAGGAACCACGGGGGATCGGCGGGGCGCGGGTGGGCTTGCGGCGCCGCCACGCCGCCCGGCCGCCGAGTCCGGGGCCGGAGCAGCGGCGGCTAGATCCAGGTGCGGGGCCAGGGGCGGGGCGGGACGGGGTCCTGGACGCGCACCCTCGCGTCGACCGCCACCGCGCCCTCCGGCCCGGCCAACACCGGGTTGAGGTCCAGCTCCGCGACCGAGCTGTGGTTCTCGGCGATCGCGCCGACGGCGAGGATCAGGTCTTCGAGGGCGGCGACGTCGACCGGCTCGCTGCCGCGATAGCCGTGCAGCAGGGGCGACATCGCCAGCGAGGAGAGCAGCGCGTCGGGGTCCCCGGCGGAGAGCGGGCAGACGCGGACCCCGATGTCGTGGCGCAGCTCGGCGAGGGTGCCGCCGGCGCCGACCGCGAGGACCGGGCCGAAGACGGGGTCGGTGGCGATGCCGACCAGCACCTCGACCTCGCCGCCGACCATCGGCTCGACCAGAAAGGCCTCGCGGGCGACGCCGTGGGAGGCGAGCGCGGCTTCGATCGCCGCCGCCGCCTCGGCGACCGCTTCCGGGTCGGCGAGGTCGAGGCGGACGGCGCCCAGCTCGCTCTTGTGGAGGATCTCCGGCCCGACCGCCTTCAGCGCGACGGGCCGGCCGAGCTCCGCCGCGGCGGCGACGGCCTCCTCGGCGTCGCCCGCCCGCCGTCCCGCCGGCGTCACGATCCCATAGCAGTCGAGCAGTGCCGCGACCTGTTCGGGCGCCAGCCACTCGCGGCCCTGGGCGAGTGCTTCGGCGAGGACCGCGGCCGCCTCGTCGGTGCGGCAGCCGGGCGGGTCGGGCGCCGGCACCGGCAGCGGCCGGGCCCGCCACTCGGCGTGGCGGACGACCCGGGCCAGGGCCCGGGCGGCATCCTCGGGGTAGAGGTGGGTCGGCACCGCCGCCGTCTCGCGCACCGCGGCGTGGTCGGCCGGTGACATGAAGACCGCCTGGATCGGGATCTCGCGGGGCAGCTGGGCCGCCGCTTCGCGGACCGCGGTGGCGACATCGGCGGCCTCGGTCAGGAGCGGCCTGATGAAGATCACGATCAGCGCGTCGATCCCCTCCCAGCCGGCCAGCTCGGCGATCGCCCGCCGGTACTGCTCGCCGTCGGCGGTGGCGATCATGTCGACCGGGTTGGAGAGCGCCGCCTCGCCCGGAAGGAACTTTCGCAACCGCTCGCGCAGCTCCTCGGGCAGCTCCGGAACGCTCAGCCCCGCCGCCTCGCAGGCGTCGGCGCACATGATCCCCGGGCCGCCGGCGTTGGTCAGCACCCCGACCCGCTTGCCCTGCGGCAGCGGCTGGCTGGAGAGCAGCGAGGCGACGTCGAGCAGCTCGGACATCGTCTCCGCCCGGATCACGCCCGACTGCTCGAAGAGCGCGTCGGCGGCGATGTCGCTGGCGGCGAGCAGCGCCCCGGTGTGGGAGCTGGCCGCCCGCGCACCGGCCGCCGAGCGGCCGCTCTTGACGACCACGATCGGCAGCTCGCGCCCGATCCGCCGCGAGATCCGCGAGAAGCGCCGCGGGTCGCTGAAGGACTCGATGTAGAGCAGCGCCACCCGGGTCGCCGGGTCGCCCTCCCAGTACTCGAGCAGGTCGTTGGCGGTGACGTCGGCGCGGTTGCCGACCGAGGCAAACGAGGAGACCCCGATCCCTTTCGCCGCTGCCAGGTCGATCAGCGCCAGCCCGAGGGCGCCGCTCTGGGTGACGAAGCCGACGTCGCCGGCCGGCGGCGGCGAGGGCGCGAAGGTGGCGTTGAGGCGGTGCTCGGGCGACATGTTGAGGACGCCGAGGCAGTTGGGGCCGACCAGCCGCATCCCCGCCGCCCGGCAGACGTCGCGCAGCTCGCGCTCGCGGGCGAGGCCGGAGCCTCCGGCCTCGGCGAACCCGGCCGAGAGGACGACCAGCGAGCGGGCGCCGCGGGCAGCGCATTCGCGGGCGACGCCGACGACGTCGGCCGCCGGGACCGCGATCACGCCGAGCTCGAAGCCGGAGGGCAGCTCGGCGACGGTGCCCGCCGCGGCCACGTCGCCGAGCCCGTCGCCGCTGCGGTTGACGGCGAAGATCTCGCCGTCGAAGCCGGAGGCGAGCAGGTTGGCGAGCACCGCCGAGCCGACCCGTCCCGGCCGCCGCGAGGCGCCGATGACGCAGACCGAGGCGGGCTCGAGGAAGGTCCGCGCCGCCGCCGCCGCGGCGATCCGGTCGCGGTCCTCGAACCCCGCCGCCGCGCCGTCGCCGATCGCCGTCGGCAGGACGACGTGCACGCCCTCGGCCCGCGCCTCGACCTCGACCGGAAAGCCGCTGCGCCGGAACATCTCGATCATCCGGTGGTTCTGCGGCAGGACCTCGGCGACGAACTCGGAGAACCCGTTTTCCTCGGCCACCTCGGCGAGGTGGGCGAGGATGATCGTGCCGAGGCCGCGCCCCTGCATCTCGCTCGCCACCGCGAAGGCGATTTCGGCCTGGCCCGGATGGGTTTCGGCGTAGACGCCGTGCCCGATCGCGTCCTCGCGGCCGCCGCGGCTGGCGACGATCCCGTAGCGGCTGCGGTAGTCGACCTGCGCCATCAGCTCCGCCGTGCCCTCGAGGTCGGGCGCGCCGGAGAAGAAGCGCAGCGACTGCGAGCGCAGGTCGAGGTTGCGGAAGAAGACGAAGAGGCTCTCGACGTCATCGGGCCGGACCGGCCGCAGGTGAACGGTGGAGCCGTCGCGGAGGACGACGTCGGCCTCGCGGTTGGCGGGGTAGGCGTCGGTCACCGCCGTCTCCTCACAGGGTCCAGAATGGCGCCACCCGGGCCGCCGCCCGCGAGGTGAGCATCGCCTCCGGAGCCGCCGAGACCGCCGCGCCCTCGCCGGCCAGCGCCGGCAGCGTCGCCAGCACCGACTCGACCAGGGCCCGCGGTTCGTAGCCGCCCTCCAGCACCGCGCCGATCGGCGCCCCGACCCGCTCGGCCATCTCGCGCACGTGGCAGGCCATCGCCGCGAACGAGCTCGACTCGAGCTCGCAGTGGGCGAGCGGGTCGGCGCGGTGGGCGTCGAAGCCGGCCGAGATCAGGACCAGGTCGGGCCGGAACTGCTCGGCGATCGGGACGACGATGTGCTCGACCAGCGAGAGCCACAGTTCCTCGCCGCTGCCGGGCGGCACCGGCAGGTTGACGTTGAAGCCGCGGCCGGGGCCGGAGCCGAAGTCCTCGGCGGCACCGGTCCCCGGGTAGAGCGGCTGCTGGTGGATGTTGACGACGAGGACGTCGTCGCGGCGGCGGAAGGCCTCGGCGGTTCCGTTGCCGTGATGGACGTCCCAGTCGAGGATGAAGACGCGCTCGGCGCCGAGCCGGTCGATCGCCAGCGCGGCGGCGACGGCGACGTTGTCGAACAGGCAGAAGCCCATCGCCCGCTCGGGCTCGGCATGGTGGCCGGAGGGGCGGACCGCGCAGAAGCCGGCGCGGTCCTCGCCGGCGAGCAGCGCCCGCGCCAGCTCGCAGGCGCCGCCGGCGGCGTGCAGCGCCGCCCGGTAGGAGGTCTCGCCGACGTAGGTGTCGGCGTCGATCGCGCCGCCGCCGGCCTCGCAGAGGTCGCGGATCGAGGTGAGGAGGCGCGGGCTGTGGACGAGCTCGAGATCGGCCTCCTCGGCGGCCGGCGCCGGGCGGCGCTCCATTCCCAGCCAGTCGCGCTCGCCGAGCGCCGCTTCCAGCGCGATCAGCCGCTCCGGCGTGTCCGGGTGCCCGGGCGAGTGCAGGCGCGGATCGTGCTCGAGGCTGGAGGGGTGGCTGAGGTAGAGCACCGGCTCGGAATGTAGGCGGTCGGCCGCCCGGCGCCCGCCGGCTCAGCTCCGTGGGACGACGAGGACCGGGCAGGGGGCGTGGGTGGCCAGCTTGCGCGAGACCGAGCCCAGCATCGTCCGCGCGACCGGGCCGTAGCCCCGCGAGCCAACGACCAGCATGTCGGCGTCGCCGCTGGCCTCGGCGATCGCCCGCGCCGGGTCGCCGCTGAGTTGCTCGCCTTCGACCGCGAGCCGCGGATCGACCAGCTTCGTGCCCTCGTTCAGCACCTTCCCGGGGTCGGGCTCATAGGGCGGGATGTAGGCGCCGGTGACCGGGATCACGACCGGCGGCGTCGCCACGGTGAGCAGCCGCACGATGCCGTTGACACGGCCGGCGATCTCTTCCGCCCGCTTCAGCGCCAGCTTCGCTTCGGGGCCGCCGTCGTAGGCGACGGCGACGGTGCGCGGCGGCTCGTGCCGTTCGTCGGCGTAGCCGTGCGGGGCGACCGCGACGGGTGCGCGGGCGCCGCTCAGCAGGCCGGCGGCGACGCTGCCGATCAGAACCCGCCCGACCGGGCCGCGGTGCGGCGAGCCGACCACGACCCCGTCGAAGTCCTCGCTCTCGAGGATCCCGGAGAGGATCGCGGCCGGGCTGGCGCCGCCGTAAGCGCGGGTCTCGAGCTGGACGCCGGGAAGAGCCGCCCGCGCCTCATCGAACAGCGGCCCGGCCTCCTCGGCCTCCTCCTCCGGCAGCAGCGCGTATTCCATCGGCAGCGGTCCGAAGTAGAGGACGCTGACGGCGAGCGCGGCCGGGTCCTCGACCCCGGCCAGCAGCACGCGCGCCAGCTCGAGCGCGTCGCGGCCGCCCGCCCTGCCGTCCAGCCCGATCAGAAGCCTGGTGCTCACGGTGCCGGCATCCTACGGGGCGCGCGTTGCGACCTATCGGGGAAAGGCCGCACCAATTGCGCTGGGCCAGTGCGGATGGATCGCGGTGTCGGGACCGCGAACCTTGGGTACGTCATCCGAGGTGGAGGGAGTTGCAGGAATGAAGAGTCGAGTTCTGATCGCTGGCGGCGGGGTCGCGGCCCTGGAGGCCGCGCTCGCGCTTCGCGAGGTCGCCGCCGACCAGGTCGAGGTCGAGCTCTTCTCGCCGCGGCGCGACTTCGTCTACCGGCCCTACGCGGTCGGCGAGCCCTACGGCGCGGCGCACGTCGCCCGCTACGACCTCGACCGCCTGGCCGAGCTCTGCGGCGCCCGCTTCCACCTCGACAGCATCGCCTCGGTCAACCCTGCCTCGCGCCTCGCGATCACCCACGACGGCGAGAGCTTCGCCTACGACTACCTCGTCGTCGCCGCCGGGGTCCAGCTGCTCTGGCCGGTGCCCGGCGCGATCACCTTCTGGGGAATCGCCGACGAGGCCGACGTCGAGAAGGTGATGAGCGGGGTGCGCAGCGGCGAGCTCGGGCACGTCGTCTTCACGATGCCGAGTACCGACAGCTGGGCGCTGCCGCTCTACGAGCTGGCGCTGCTGGCGCGGGCGCGGCTCGACCAGGACGGCCGCGAGGACGTCCGGCTCAGCGTCGTCACGCCCGAGGAAGCGCCGCTGCAGATCTTCGGCCGCCAGGTCGGCCAGCAGATGGGCGAGCTGCTCTCCGAGCGCCGGATCGAGGTCCGTGCCGCGACCCGGCCGGTCCGCTTCGCCGACGGCCGGCTCGAGGTCGTGCCCGGCGAGCCGGTCGTGGCCGACGCGGCGGTCAGCCTGCCGCGCCTGCGCGGGCGCCAGATCCGCGGCGTGCCCCACGACGAGAACGGGTTCATCCCGGTCGACGACCACGGCCGCGTGCTCGAGTGCGAGCGCCTCTTCGCCGCCGGGGACATCACCAGCTTCCCGGTCAAGCAGGGCGGGATCGCCGCCCAGCAGGCCGATGCGGCCGCCACGGCGATCGCCGCCGACGCCGGCGCCGACGTCGAGGCCAGGCCGCTCGATCCGCTGCTGCGCGGCGTGCTCTGGACGGGCACCGAGCCGCGCTACCTGGAAGGCTGGATCGGCGGCGGCCACGGCGAAGGCTCCTCGCTCAGCGCCGCGCCCCCGGCCGACCCGGCCTGGCACGACGGTACCGGCAAGATCGTCTCCCGCTACCTGACCCCGTTCCTCGCCGGCCGCGGCGCCGCCGCCCGCCGCGAGATGCCCGGCGTCCCCCTCTGAGGCTTCCGACGCAGCGCTCGCCAACCGTGGTTCCTTCCGGACGCTGAGCGTCCGGAAGGAACCACGCGATCGCTGCGGCGGCGGGTGCGGGGCGGGGCTACTCGTGGGTGAGGGCTTCGAGCGGGTCGAGGCGGGCGGCGCGGCGGGCGGGGGAGGATCGCCGCCAGGGCGCCGATCACGCGCCGACGTTGGAGCGGAACGTAATAACCGTCACACGACGGCTCATCCGTGGAACCCCGCAGCCGGTGTGTTGGTTCACCGCGATGGAGGGTCCCGACTGCGCCCATAGTGTGGCCGCCGTGACCTCACTGGAACTCGCCCGCTGGCAATTCGGCATCACCACGCTGTACCACTTCATCTTCGTGCCGGTGACGATCGGGCTGGCGATCTGCGTCGCCTTCTTCCAGACCCGGTGGTACCGGACCGGCGAGGAGCACTGGCTGCGCTCGACCCGCTTCTGGGGCAAGCTGATGCTGATCTCCTTCGCGCTCGGCGTCGCCACCGGGATCGTGCAGGAGTTCCAGTTCGGGATGAACTGGTCGAACTACTCGCGCTTCGTCGGCGACATCTTCGGCGCGCCGCTGGCGATGGAGGGGCTCGCCGCCTTCTTCGTCGAGTCGACCTTCCTCGGGCTCTGGATCTTCGGCTGGGGCCGGCTCTCGAAAAAGGCCCACCTCGCCTGCGCCTGGCTGGTCGCCGGCTCGACCGCGCTCTCGGCCTACTTCATCCTCGCCGCCAACTCCTGGATGCAGCACCCGGTCGGCTACAAGATGGCCGGCGGCAAAGCCGAGCTGACCAACATCGCCTCGGTCCTCTTCAACAACACCGCCCTCTACGCCTTCGCCCACACGATCCTCGCCGCGCTGCTGACCGCGGGCATGATCCTGATCTCCGTCTCGGCCTGGAACCTGCGCCAGGGCCGCGAGACCGAGGTCTTCGGCGGCGCGATGCGGCTGGCGCTGCCGCTGGTCACCCTGGCGGCGATCGTCACCGTCTTCGTCGGCCACTTCAACGGCATCCTGATGAGCCACCAGCAGCCGATGAAGATGGCCGCCGCCGACGCCGTCTTCGAGACCAAGAATGGCGCCGGGCTCTCGCTCTTTGCCACCGGCGACTTCAAGTCCAACCCGGAAGGCCTGAACCGCAACGTGGAGATCCCGCAGCTGCTCTCCTGGATCTCCACCGGCTACCCGAACGGCGAGATCAAGGGCATCAACAACCTCAACGCCGAATACCAGAAGAAGTACGGGCCCGGCAACTACACCCCGATCGTCGCCATCACCTACTGGACCTGGCGGGCGATGCTCGGCTGCGCCTTCGTGATGATGGCGTTCGCCGCCTGGGGCTGGTGGCTGCTGCACAAAGGCCGGCTGCGCGAGTCGAAGTGGTTCATGCGCCTGGCGGTGCCGGCCGTGGCCCTGCCCTTCATCGCCAGCGCCACCGGCTGGCTGTTCACCGAGATGGGCCGCCAGCCCTGGGTCGTCTTCGGCCTGCTGAAGACCAACGAGGCGAACTCGCCGGCGGTGAGCACGCTCGAGGTGGCGCTGACGCTGGTCGGCTTCACCCTGCTCTACGGCGTGCTGGCGGCGATCGCCGGCGCCGTCTTCGTCAAAACCGTCAAGAAAGGGCCGGTCGCGGCCGGCAAGGCCGAGGAGCCCGGCCAGGAGCTGGCCCTCGCCTACTGAGGTCAACCGATCATGGACGAGTACACCTTCCTGCAGGTCGTTTGGTTCATCCTCATCTCGATCCTCTGGCTCGGCTACTTCGTGCTCGAGGGCTTCGACTTCGGCGTCGGCATGCTGATCCGCACCGTCGGCCAGACCAAGGAGGAGCGCCGGGCGGTGATCCACTCGATCGGCCCGGTTTGGGACGGCAACGAGGTCTGGCTGCTGGTCGCCGGCGGCGCCACCTTCGCCGCCTTCCCGCAGTGGTACGCGACCCTCTTCTCCGGCTTCTACCTGGCGCTCTTCCTGATCCTCTTCGGGCTGATCATCCGCAACGTCTCCTTCGAGTTCTGGGGCAAGGCGGAGACCGACGCCGGCCGCGAACGCTGGGAGTGGGCGATGGTGCTCGGCAGCGCCCTGCCGGCCCTGCTCTGGGGCGTCGGCTGGGCCAACATCGTGCACGGGGTGCCGATCGACGGCCGGATGGAATACGCCGGCAACCTGCTCGACCTCCTGCACCCCTACGCGCTGCTCGGCGGGCTCGCCTCGCTGACGATCTTCCTCGCCCACGGCGCGATCTACCTCAACCTGAAGACGAGCCGCGAGATCGGCGACCGCGCCCGCCAGATCGCCGCCGTGGTGGCACCGGTCGCCGCCTTCCTCGGCACCATCTTCCTGGTCTGGACCGTGCTCGCCCACGGCGGCGGCATCGACGTCGCCTCGGCGATCGTCGCCGCCGGCGCCGTGGTGGCGCTGGGCGCCGCCGCGGTGCTCGCCGACCGCAACCCGCTGCGCGCCTTCTACGCGACGACGGCCGGGATCATGGCCTTCTTCCTGGCGCTCTTCATCGACCTCTTCCCCCACACGATGGTCTCGAGCACCAGCGCCGCCTTCGACATGACGCTGAACCAGTCCGCCTCGTCCAGCTACACGCTGACGGTGATGACCGTGGTCGCGGTGCTGCTGGTGCCGGTGGTGCTCGCCTACCAGGCCTGGACGTACTGGGTCTTCCGCCACCGCGTCTCCGCCGAGGACTTCGGCGAGGTGCGCAGCCCGCTCGATCTGCTCGACAAGGACAAGCGGGAGGGCACCGGTGGCCGACCCGAGCCGGCAGGACCCGCAAGCTAGGTCGCGGGCCCGCGAGACGCAGCGGCGGCTGACGAGGACCAGCCGCGCCGCCCGCGCCCACCTCGCCTCGACCGTCGTCCTCGGCCTCGCCGCGACCGCGCTCGTCGTCGCCCAGGCGACGCTGCTCGCCCACGTCATCGCCGACGCCTTCATCGGCGGCGCCCCGCTCGCCGACCTCGCCGGGCAGCTCGTCTGGCTGGCGGCGATCTCGGTCGCCCGCGGCCTCGTCGACGCCGGCTTCGAGGCCACCGGCCGGATCGGCGCCGCCCGGGTGATGGCCGAGCTGCGCGCCCGCCTCGTCCGCCACCTGCTGCTGGCCCGGCCCGGCGCCCTGCAGGGTGAGCGCTCGGGCGAGCTGGCGACGGCCGCGGTGCAGGGCGTCGACGCGCTTGAGGCCTACTTCGCCGCCTACCTGCCGCAGGCGGTGCTGGCGGTGACGGCGCCGCTGATGATCCTCGCCTGGACCCTGCCGCGCGACTGGGAGGCGGCGGCGATCCTGGCGGTGACGGCGCCGCTGATCCCGGTCTTCATGATCCTGATCGGCCGCCTCGCCGAGCGCTCGACGCGCAAGCGCTGGCGGCGCCTCTCGCGGCTCAGCGCCCGCTTCCTCGATCTCGTCGGCGGGCTGGAGACGCTGCGCGCCCACGGCCGCGCCGAGGCCCAGGCCGACTCGATCGCCGCCGCCGGCGAGAGCTACCGGCGGGAGACGATGAAGACGCTGCGGATCGGGTTCCTCTCGGCGCTGGTGCTGGAGCTGCTGGCGATGATCGGGGTGGCGCTGGTCGCCGCCACGGTCGGCATCCAGCTCGCCAACAACGACCTCGGCCTGACCGCCGGGCTGACGGTGCTGATCCTCGCCCCCGAGCTCTACATGCCGCTGCGCAGGCTCGGCGCCCAGTTCCACGCCTCGGCCGACGGGATGGCGAGCGCCGAGCGGATCTTCGAGGTGCTCGACCAGGCGCCGGCGGTGCGGGCGCCGGCCCGGCCGCTGCCGGCCCCCGATCCCGGCCGCGAGGCGATCGAGCTCGCCGGCGTGCGCTTCTCGCACCCCGGCCGGCCCGAGGTGCTGCGCGGCGTCGACCTGCGGCTGGAGCCGGGGGAGACGGTGGCGCTGGTCGGTCCCAGCGGCGGCGGCAAGTCGACGCTGGTCTCGCTGCTCCTGCGGCTGGCCGAAGCCGACGCGGGGACGATCGCCTGCGGCGGCGTCGACCTGCGCGAGGTCGCGCCGGAGGAGTGGCGCCGGCGGCTCGCCTGGGTGCCGCAGCGGCCGACCCTGTTCGCCGGCACGATCGAGGAGAACGTGCGCCTGGCGGCGCCCGGCGCCCCGCCCGAGCGGGTCCTGCTCGCCGCTGAGGACGCCGGCCTGCTGGAGATCGCGCTGGCGCTGCCCGAGGGGATGGCGACCCGGGTCGGGGAGGGCGGCCGCCGCCTCTCCGCCGGCCAGGCGCAGCGGGTCGGGCTGGCCCGCGCCTTCCTGCGCCGAGCGCCGCTGCTGCTCCTCGACGAGCCGACCGCCCACCTCGACGAGGCCAGCGAGCTGGCGCTGGCGGCGACGATCGAGCGGCTCGCGGCGGGTCGCACGACGCTGCTCGTCGCCCACCGGCCCGAGCTGGCCCGCCACGCCGACCGGGTCCTCGAGCTGCGCGACGGCAGGCTCGGGGCCCCGCGCTCCGCCGAGGCGGTGGTCGCGTGAGCGCCCTGCGGCTGGCGATCCGTGAGACGCGCTCGCGGCGCCGCCTGCTGGCGCTCTCGGTGCTGCTTGGCGCCGGCGCCGTGCTGGCCGCGGTCGGCCTCCTCACCACCTCGGGCTACCTGATCAGCCGCGCCGCCCAGCACCCGGAAATCCTCGCCCTCGGCACCGCGATCGTCGGCGTCCGCTTCTTCGGCATCTCTCGCGCCCTGCTGCGCTACGGCGAACGACTCGTCTCCCACGACCTCGCCTTCCGCACCCTGACCGACCTGCGCGAGCGGTTCTTCCGCCGCCTCGTCCCGCTCGTTCCGGGCGGCGTCGCCGAGCTCGGGCGCGGCGAGCTGCTGGGCCGCTTCGTCGGCGACGTAGACCAGCTGCAGGACCTCTACCTGCGGGCGCTGGCGCCGCCCCTGGTGGCGCTCCTCGCCGGCGCCGTCGCGGTCCTGGTCGCCTTCCTGATCCTGCCGGTCGCGGCGCTCGTCCTCGCCGCCTTCCTGGTCGCGGCGGGGGTCGCGGCGCCGGCCCGGGCGCGCTGGTCGGCCCGCAGCGCCGGCCGCCGCCAGGGGGCGGCCCGGGCCGAGCTCGGCGCCGGTCTGGTCGAGATCGCCGGCGGCTCCGCCGAGCTGGCGGTGGCCGGCCGCGCCGAGGACTGGGTCGAGCGCTCCGACCGAGCCAGCGCCAGGGTCACCGGGCTCGCCCGCCGCGACGCGCTCAGCGGCGGCCTCGCCGCCGGCTTCGGCACGGCGCTGGCCGCCGGTGCGGCGGTCGCCGTCCTCGCCGTCTCGATTCCCGCCGTCGGCAGCGGCGCGCTCGCCGGGGTCATGCTCGGGGCGCTGGCGCTGCTGGCGCTGGCCTCCTTCGAGGCGGTCGCGCCGCTCTCGGCGGCGGCCGCCAGCGTCGACGCCTGCGCCGCGGCCAGCGGCCGGATCGAGGCGCTGCTCGAGCGCCAGCCGGCGGTCGCCGAGCCGCCGCGGCCGCTGGCGCCGCCGGCCGGCGACCTGCGCCTGGAGGGCGTCCGCTTCCGCTATGAGAGCGGCGGCGATTGGGTCCTGGATGGCGCCGATCTGCGCCTGCGACCCGGCCGCTCGCTCGCCCTGCTCGGCCCGAGCGGGACCGGCAAGAGCACGCTGGCGGAGGTCGCGGTCCGCTTCCGCGACCCGGTGGCCGGCCGGGTCACGATCGGCGGCCAGCCGACCACCGCGATGAGCGGCGAGGCGGTCCGTGCCGCCGCCCGCCTCTCGCCCCAGGACGCCTACCTCTTCACCACGACCCTGCGCGACAACGTCGCCCTCGGGCGCGCCGGCGCCACCGACGCCGAGATCCACGCGGCGCTCGAGGCGGTCGGGCTCGGGCCCTGGCTCGACTCGCTGCCCGCCGGGCTCGACAGCGAGGTCGGCGAGGCCGGCGCCAACGTCTCCGGCGGCCAGCGCCAGCGGATCGCGGCTGCCCGCCTCTTTCTCGCCAAGGCCCGGTTCCTGATCTTCGACGAGCCGACCGCCCACCTCGACCCGGAGGGCGCCGTCGACCTGCAGCGGCGGATCGCCGGGCTCGCCGCCCGCACCGGCGCCGGGGTCCTCGTCATCACCCACGATCGTGCCGCCCTCGACTCCTTCGACGAGGTGCTGGAGCTGCGCGGCGGCCGGGTCAGCCGCGCCTGAGCCACTCCTCGCGCTCGATCGCCCAGCCGCAGTCGACGCCCTCCTCGGCGGGGGCTTCGATGCTGTCGGGGGTCTCGGCATAGAGCGTGAAGCCGAGCTTGCGGGGGATCGCGGCGCTGGCCCGGTTGGCGCGGTCGTGATGGACCTCGACCCGCTCGATCCGCGGGATCGCGAAGGCGGCGTCGGTCAGCAGCGCCGCCACCCGGGTGCCGAGGCCGCGGCCGGTGCGCGCGGCGGCGATCCAGTAGCCGATCTCGAGCGCCCGCGGCCCGCGCCGCCAGTGCAGCCCGCCGCCGCCGGCGACCTCTCCTTCCGCCAGCACCGCCAGGTGCACGTCGCCGCCCTCGCTCCACTCGCGCTCCCAGCGGCTCAGCATCCCGCGCCGCGCGGTCGGCCCCTGCGGCTCGGCCGCCGCCCACGGCATCCACGGCTTCAGGTGCTCGAGGTTGGCGAGGACCGCCGCTTCCTGGGCCTCGGCGTCGGCCGGGCGCCAGCGCCGCAGGACCAGGTCCCCGTCCTCGATCAGCTCCGGCAGCGGCTCCATCGCCCGATGCTACGCGCGCGGCGGGGCCGGCGGCGCGGCCGCCGCCGGCGGGCGGGGTGGGGATAACCCCACCTCGGGACACCGGCCGCCCGTATTGCCGCCGGCCCGCGGGCAGGCGATCATGCCGGCATGGAGACGACGAGCCCAGCGCCGAGCATCCGCCAGCGCCTCGGCGCGGTGGCGGCCCGCGGCGGCCTCGATTTGCTCTACCTGGGAGCGATCCTCTGCACCAGCGTCATCGCCTTCTGCGTCTGGGTGACCGCGCTCAGCCTCACGCTCTCGCTGCTGATCTTCGTCGTCGGCGTCTTCGTCTGGCTCGGCAGCGCCTACGTCTTCCGCTGGACGACGTGGCTCGACCGCCGCCTCGCCGGCTGGGCGCGCGGCGAGCAGATCGGCGCCGTCTACCGCCGGCCACCCGACCACAGCATCCTCGAATGGATCCGGTGCGTCACCACCGACCCGCAGACCTGGAAGGACCTGGCCTGGCTCGTCGTCCACTCGGTCCTCGGCTTCGCCGCGGCGGTGCTCGCCCTCAGCCTGACCGTCCTCGCCTTCGCCTACCTCCTGATGCCCGCCTGGTGGTGGGCGATCCCCGACCCGACGACCCAGTACGGGACGCTCGAAATGGGCTTCATGACGGTCGAATCGACCGGCCAGGCGTTCATCGTCAGCGCCATCGGGCTGGTGGCGGTCCCGCTCGCCTGGTGGCTGAACCGCGGCCTCGTCGCCGGCCATTCGGCGCTCGCGGAGCGGATGCTGGCGCCCTCGGAGAAGCAGCGGCTGCGGGCCCGGGTCGCCGACCTCTCGGCCAGCCGCGCCGGCGCGGTCGAGCAGGCCCAGGACCAGCTGGAGCGGATCGAGCGCGATCTCCACGACGGCGCCCAGGCGCGGCTGGTCGGGCTGGCGATGGAGCTGGGGATGGCCGAGGAGGAGCTGGAACGGGACCCCGGCGCGGCGGTCGAGACGGTCCGCCGGGCGCGCGACGAGACCCTGGCGGCGCTCGGCGAGCTGCGCGACCTCTCCCGCGGCATGCGGCCGGCGCTGCTCGAGGAACGCGGGCTGACCGCGGCCGTCGAGTCGCTGGTCGCGAGGGCGGCGGCACCGGTCTCGCTCAGCGTGCTCGGCGAGGTCGACGCGGCGCCCGACGCGGTCCAGCTGGCGGCCTACTTCGTCGTCGCCGAGGGCATCACCAACGCGGCCAAGCACAGCGGCGCCGAGCGGCTGCGGGTGCGGCTCGAGCGCGGGCCGGCGGCGCTGACCGCCGCGGTCGAGGACGACGGCCGGGGCGGCGCCCGCGCCGGCGGCTCGGGCCTGGAAGGGCTGCGCAAGCGGGTCGAGGCGCTCGACGGCCGGCTCGAGGTGATCAGCCCGGCGGGCGGCCCGACGGTGATCCGGGCGGAGCTGCCATGCGGGTAGTGGTCTGCGAGGACAGCGCCCTGCTGCGCGACGGGCTGGTGCGGCTGCTCGAGGCCCACGAGTGCGAGGTGAGCGCTGCCGTGGCCGACGCCGACGCCTTCCTCGCCGCGCTGGCGGCAGCGGCGGAGCTCCCCGACGTCTGCGTGCTCGACGTCCGGCTGCCGCCGGGCTTCAGCGACGAGGGGGTGCGGGCGGCGATCGAGGCGCGCCGCCGCCATCCGGGGCTGCCGATCCTGATCCTCTCCCAGTACGTCGAGCAGACCTACGCGCGCGAGCTCTTCGCCGGCGGCGAGGGCGGGGTGGGCTACCTGCTCAAGGACCGGGTCGCCAACCCGCGCGAGTTCGTCGAGGCGCTGCGCCGGGTCGCGGCGGGCGGCACCGCCCTCGACCCCGAGGCGGTCGCCGAGCTGCTCGGCCCGGGCGAGGACCGCCTCGCCCTGCTGACCCCGCGCGAGCGGGAGGTGCTCGAGCTGATGGCCGAGGGGCGCTCCAACGGCGGCATCGCGGCGCGGCTGACGATCACCGACCGGGCCGTCGAGAAGCACGTCTCCAACATCTTCTGGAAGCTCGACCTGCCGGCCGGCGCCGAGGACCACCGCCGGGTGCTGGCCGTGCTGCGCTGGACCGGCTCGCGCTGAGCCAGCGCGCACCACGGTCGCCCGGTACGTAAACGCTCGTGGTTTCCCTCGCAGACGTTCTCGGATATCCTCGGCTGGTCAGCCGGCCGGATTGCCCGGACGGCGGCAGGGACAGACGGTGGGCCGCAGGGGCCCATCCGTCGCAGCGATGAGAAAGGGAGACATGAGAATCCTTCAGGAGAGGCGCCGGCGAGGGCTCGTCCTCGTGCTGGCGCTCGGCGCGGTGGCGGCCCTGGCCGCGGCGGGGATGGCGAGCGCGGGCGGGAGCAGCGAAGAAGCCTGCGTCGGCACGCTCTGCTTCAAAGGCGGCGGGCAGTTCTCGCCGAAGAAGCTCTCGAAGAGCAAGCAGACGCCGATCGGTCTGACCATCGAAGGCAAGATCCACACAACCGACGGCAGTCATCCGCCGGCGCTGCGCGAAGCGGTCGTCGAAACCGATAAGAACGGGGGCGTCGACGTCAAGGGCTACCCGACCTGCACCTCGGGCAAGCTGCAGTCGCGCGACACCAAGGCGGCGGAAGCGGCCTGCAAGCCCGCGATCATCGGCACCGGCACGACCACCGCCGAGGTCAAGTTCGAAGAACAGAACCCGGTCCTCGTCCACTCCAAGCTGCTGGTGATCAACGGCGGCTTCAAGGGCGGCACCACGACGCTCTACATCCACGCCTACTTCTCGAACCCGATCCCTGGTGCGATCGTCACCACGGTGAGGATCACGAAGATCCACAACGGCCGCTACGGGCTCAAATCGGTGGCGACGATCCCGAAGATCGCCAACGGGGCGGGCTCGGTGACCCAGTTCAGCCTCAAGATCGACAAGAAATTCACCTACAAGGGCAGGAAGGTGAGCGTCCTCACCGCCAGGTGCCCCGATGGCAGGCTGCAGGCCCACGCGGTCGGCAAGTTCGAAGGCGGCGCCAGCCTCGCGACCGAATTCGTCCGTCCCTGCACCGGGACGTAGTACAGGCAAGGGACTTCGGCACCGGTCGGTGCTGAGGGCGGCCGCCGGTCGATTCGATTCCCTTCGGCCGGCGGTCCGCGATGCAAAGGCAGGGGGTGGCTCCGGGTATCTCTCCAACTTCCCGGGCCACCCCTCTTCTCTGAGGGGGGTTCTTTGCCGTGCGTGGGTCGCGGGCGGCGCCGGCGCGCGCGAGACGCTCCCCCTTGCGCTGGCGGCGGGCCGGTGGATGCCCCCGTCGGGTGCCGCGCGTCCGCCGGCCCTCAGGCGCCGGTTCGGTCGGGTGGCGCGGCGGGGCGGAGCGGGGCGGCGAAGCCGAGCAGGATCAGCCAGGCGCCGAGCAGGATCTGGTCGGCCCGCTGCAGCGCGCCCTTGACCGAGTCGAGGCCGTCGCCGAGGTAGGTCACGCCGGTCAGCGCGGTCAGCAGCACCCAGACCGCGCCGAGCCCCAGGGTGATCCAGGCCAGTGCGCGCCCGTCCAGCGCCGAGCCATGCGCACTTTGTCGCCCTGTGGGCGACAAAGTGCAGGCGGAGGGGGGTTGGGCGAGCAGGCCGAGGCCGATCAGGGCGAAGGCGAGGAAGGTGGCGGCGATTTCGCCGGCGGTGGCCAGGGAGTGGACGACGTCGGCGGGGTCGTAGGCGAGCGAGCAGCCCGGTTCGATCCCTTCCGGGCAGCTGAGCGGCGCCGCGCTCGCGACGACGACGAAGACCCCCGACGCGAACAGCGCCCAAAACCCCAGCCGCACCCAGCCCCCGGCCCCTTTCCAGCCCTCCTCATGACCTTTTTCGCCCACAGGGCGAAAAAGGTCATGAGGAGCGGGCTTGGCGGCGAGGAGGGCGAGGGCGAAGGCGGCGATCGCGAGGCCCGAGAGGGCGCCGAGGGTGACGAAGCGCCAGCCGGTCGACTCGGTCCGGGTCGCGAGGTCGCTGATCCACGAGGCGGCGAAGTCGCTGCGCTCGGCCAGCCAGCCTTCGAGGACCCAGTAGTTGCAGAGCAGCGCCGCGCCGATCCCGGCAAGCGCTATCGGTCGCGGTCCGCGCACGGCGCCACCTTAGTCGCGTCCGGCCCGCCCTCCACGGGCAGAAGGAAGGCCGGCGCCTGCCGACCGCCAGCCGCCCGGCGGCAGCGGGCGCGTTTGGGAGGATCCGGCGATGGACGCCCCCGGTCGCGGCAACCTCGACGCGATCCTCGCCACCGCCGAGCACGACCGCAAGCGGCTCAACTCCAACGCCCTCGGCGCCTTCAGCCTCACCCTGCTCGGCGTCGCGAGCGTGGTCGGGGCCGGCATCTTCGTCGTCACCGGCGACGCGGCCGCCCACTACGCCGGGCCCGCGGTCGTCATCTCCTTCGTGCTCGCCGGGGTCGTCGCCGGGCTCACCGCGCTCTGCTACGCGGAGCTCGCGGCCTCGATCCCGGCCGCCGGCAGCACCTACTCCTATGCCTTCGCCGCCTTCGGCTCCTTCGTCGGCTGGTTCATCGGCTGGGACCTGCTGCTCGAGTACCTGTTCGCCGCCTCGACCGTCGCCGTCGGCTGGTCCGGCTACTTCGACAGCCTGCTGCAGTCGCTCGGCGTCCACCTCCCGCACGCCCTGATCACGGCCCCCTTCGGCGCCGGCGCCGGCGTCGTCAACCTGCCCGCGGTGGCGATCATGCTGCTGACCTCGGGCGCGCTCTGGCTCGGCACCCGCGAGTCGGCGGTCGCCAACAACGCGATGGTGCTGCTCAAGCTGACGATCCTCGCCCTCGTCGTCGGCGTCGGCATCTTCTACGTCGCCTCCTCGAACCTGACGCCGTTCGTGCCCGCCCACGCCGGCGGCTTCGGCGACTTCGGCTGGAGCGGGATCCTGCGCGGCGCCGGCATCGTCTTCTTCGCCTACATCGGCTTCGACGCGGTCTCCACCGCGGCGGCGGAGGCACGCGAACCCCGGCGCACGATCCCGATCGGGCTGCTCGGCACGGTGCTGATCGCGACCGCGATCTACGTCGCCGTCGGCTTCGTCCTCACCGGCATGGTCAGCTACCGCCAGCTCGGCGTCGACGACCCGATCGCCGCTGCGATCCACTCCGCCGGCCCCAGCCTCAGCTGGCTGCTGCGGCTGACCGACGTCGCCGCCGTCGTCGGCCTCGCCTCGACCGTGCTGGTCACCCTCTACGGCCAGACGCGGATCTTCATGCGGATGTCCGAGGACGGGATGCTGCCGCCGCGCTTCGGCCGGGTCAGCCCGCGGACCAGGACGCCCCAGTTCTCGATCGTCCTCTGCGGCATCCTCGGCGCGGCGGTCGCCGGCATGGTGCCGCTCACGGTGCTCGGCGAACTGATCTCGATCGGGACCCTGCTCGCCTTCATCATCGTCTCCAGCGGCGTCGTCGTCCTCCGCCGCCGCTATCCGGACCTCGAGCGCCCCTTCCGGGTGCCGGCGCTGCCGCTCGTCGCCGCGGTCGCGATCGTCTCCTCGCTGGCGCTGATGGCCACCCTGCCGGGCGCGACCTGGATCCGGCTCGCGGTCTGGGCGCTGCTCGGGTTCTGCGTCTACTTCTTCTACGCCCGCGCCCACAGCGGCGCCAGGATGCGCGCGATCGCGCCCGCCCAGCCCGCGATCGTCGATGATGTGGCGGGGAGCTGATGAGCAACCATGGCGACAAGGACCGCGAGGGCGGCGGCGGGCCCAAGGTCCTCTCGAAGAAGGGCTATGAAAAGGAGCTGGCGCGGCTGCAGGTGGAGCTGGTCCGCCTCCAGGAATGGATCGTCCACGAGGGGCTCAAGGTCGCGGTGATCTTCGAGGGCCGCGACACCGCCGGCAAGGGCGGCGCGATCAAGCGGATCACCGAGCGCACCAACCCGCGCGTCGTCCGCATCGCGGCGCTCGCCAAGCCGACCGAGCGGGAGCGGAGCCAGTGGTACTTCCAGCGCTACGTCGCCCAGCTGCCGGCCGGCGGCGAGATGGTCCTCTTCGACCGCTCCTGGTACAACCGCGCCCTGGTCGAGCGGGTGATGGGCTTCTGCACCGACGCCGAGTACGAGGAGTTCATGCGGACCACGCCGCGCTTCGAGGAAATCCTCCAGCGCTCCGGGCTGATCCTCGTCAAGTACTGGCTCTCGGTCTCCGACGCCGAGCAGGAGCGGCGCTTCCAGGCGCGGATCGACGACCCCGCCAAGCAGTGGAAGCTTTCCGAGATGGACCTCGAGGCGCGCGAGCGCTGGGTCGACTACGCCGAGGCCAAGGACCAGATGTTCGCCTACACCGACACCAAGGAGTCGCCCTGGTACGTGGTCGAGGCCGACGACAAGCGCACCGCCCGCCTCAACCTGATCTCCCACCTGCTCGAACAGATCCCCTACGAGCGGGTCCGCACCGAGAAGATCGTCCTCCCGCCGCGCCAGGAGCGCGCCTACGTCCGCCCCCCGGTCGACACCCAGACCTTCGTCCCGGAGCGCTATCTGGTCGAGTAGCGGCTGTCCGGCTCGGCGCGGCGGATCGGTGGTTCGAGGACGCGGCTGAGGACGGGGACGTCGAGGAAGCCCTCGACGCTGGCGTAGAGCATCGCCACCCGCGGCAGGTCGGCGACGTCGTCGATCACGACCGAGCGCGGTACCCACTCGGGGTCGAACTTCTCGTTGAAGTCGCGCAGGCTCTGGATCTGGAAGAAGGGGTTGAGGCCTTTCGCCATCAGCCGCTGCAACCGGGCGCCGAGGCCGGCGCCCTCGACGCTGTCGAGCAGGCGGCCCCAGGCGGCGAAGTTGAGCGAGAGCCGCCTGAAGCCGCGGGCGCCGAGTGCCAGCGCCGTCTCGGAGATCAGGAACTCGGTGAGCCCGTTGGCAGAGTCGGGCCGGCGCCGCATCAGGTCGAGCGAGTAGCCCGGCTCCTCGCCGTAGACCGGGACGAAGCGCAGGAAGCCGGCGACGCGGCCGCTGCCCTCGCGGGCGATCGCGATCACGAAGTCGGGGTTGACCCCCTCGACCTCCTCGCCGAGCTCCATCGTGAAGCCGCGCTCCAGCGAGCCGTCGCGCCACTCGGCGCTGATCTCGTTCAGCTCGGCGATCAGCGCCTCGTCGGCCTCGGTCTCGGCGATCAGCTCGAAGCCGTGGGTCTTGGCGACGTGCCGGACCGCGCTGCGCGCCGGCTTCATCCCGGGGCCGTCGAGGTCGAAGCGGTCGGGATGGACGATCGCCTCGTCGCCGAGGTAGATCGGGTGCATGCCGCGCTCGCGGTAGATCTCGGCGTCGGCCTCGCGGACGGCGAAGAAGGCGACCCGCCAGCCCCGCGCGGCGCAGAAGTGGAGGAACTGATCGACGGTCCGGGCGGTGTCGGCCGGCGGCCCGATCGGGTCGGCGGCGACCATCGCCGTCCCCCGCACGTAGAGGTAGGCGATCAGCGAGCGGCCGTCGTGGGAGAAGAAGTAGTTCTTGTCGCGGCGCAGGGCGAAGTAGTCGAGCGTGTCGTCGCCCCACTCGCGGACGATCCGCTCGGCGTGGCGGCGCCGCTCGGCGCTCGGCGGCTCGGCCTGGACGAAGGTGCGCAGCAGCAGGAAGAGGAAGGTCAGCAGCCCGATCAGGCCGAGCATGATCAGCGAGATTTCGAAGAAGTCGCCGAACACCTCGCGGTCGTAGGTGTAGGGGCCGTCGAGGCCGACCATCCCCTTGAACATGGTTTCGACGTTGCCCCAGAGGCTGAGCGCCTGCGGGATGTGGTCGCGCTCGGCGAACAGCGTGATCGAGGTGAAGGCGAAGACGAAGAGCAGGTAGACCGGGACGAAGACGGTCGCCCGCAGCAGCGACCCGGGGTCTCCCTGGGCGCGGAAGTCGTGGCGGAACCAGACCAGCACGACCAGCATGCCGACCGAGAGCAGGACCGAGAGCGGGTCGGGGCCGTGGATCACGTGGACGACCGCGGCGGCGGCGAAGAGGACGACGGCGATCGCCCAGGCGCGGCGCTTGCCGCGGGCGAGGCCGCGGGCGACGGCGATCAGGCCGAGCCCGATCGCGACCGCGGCGATCAGTCCGGCGGAGCGGCCGCCGCCGTGGATGAACCCGAGGTGGCCGAGGCCGAGGCGCACCGAGGTGGCCGTGGGGAGGAGCGAGAAGACGGCAACCACGACCGATAGCCAGGCCAGGGGACGGAGCGAGCGCGGGCGCAGGTGGGGGGTCGCCTCCGGCACCCCCTCCGAAATCGCCCTCACGGGCTCAGTGACTTCAGCGGGGGTGCCGGAGGCGACCTCACGCTCCGCTGCGGCGGACGCTCCGGCCTCGGCCGCCTCAGTTGCTTCGGTTGCACCGGAGCTCGCGAAGTCGGCGGCGCTGGGGGCTTTGCCCGAGGTGGCCGTGGAGGCTCGCGAGGGCTCGCCGTCGCTCCCCTCCGGGCGCAGGGTGGGGAAGAGGATCACGTCGCGGATCGCCTCGGCGCCGGAGATCAGCATCACCAGGCGGTCGATGCCGATCCCGAGGCCGCCGGTCGGAGGGAGGCCGTACTCGAGCGCCCTGACGTAGTCGTCGTCGACCGGTTCGGCTTCCTCGTCGCCGTCGGCCTGCAGCCGCGCCTCGGACTGGAAGCGCTCGGCCTGTTCGACCGGGTCGTTGAGCTCGCTGTAGGCGTTGGCGAGCTCGCGGCCGGCGACGACCAGCTCGAAGCGCTCGGTCAGCGCCGGGTCGTCGCGGTGGGCGCGGGCCAGCGGCGAGACTTCGCGCGGGTGGTCGATCACGAAGGTCGGCTCGACCAGCAGGTGCTCGGAGCTGTCGTCGTAGACCTCGGCCATGATTTTTCCCGACCCCCAGCCGTCGAGGTACTCGACGCCGCGCTCGTCGGCGATCCGGCGCGCCTCCTCGACCGGCATCGAGGGGTGCATCTCGACGCCGGCGTTGCGCTTGATCAGCTCGGCCATCGTCAGCCGCGGCCAGGGCGGCTTCAGGTCGACCTCGCGGCCCTCGATCTCGACCACGGTGGTCCCGATCGCCTCCTCGCAGGCCGCCGCGACGATCGCCTCGGTCAGGTCCATCATGTCGTGGTAGTCGCCGAAGGCCTGGTAGGCCTCCAGCAGCGTGAACTCGGGGTTGTGACGGGTGTCGAGGCCCTCGTTGCGGAAGACGCGGCCGATCTCGAAGACCCGGTTCAGACCGCCGACGATCAGCCGCTTCAGCGGCAGCTCGAGCGCGATCCGCAGGGTCAGGTCGATGTCGAGCGCGTTGTGGTGGGTGATGAACGGTTTCGCCGCGGCGCCGCCGGCCTGGCTCAGCAGCACCGGCGTCTCGACCTCCTGGAAGCCGCGCTGCACCAGCACCCGCCGGGTCGCCGCGATCACCGCGGTGCGGATGCGGAAGACCCGCCGCGAGTCCTCGTCGAGGGTGAGGTCGAGGTAGCGCTGGCGGTAGCGCATCTCCGGATCGGTGACGCCGTGGCGGACGTCGGGCAGGGCCCGCAGGCTCTTGGCGAGCAGCTCGAAGCGCTCGACCCGGACCGAGAGCTCGCCGTGGTTGGAGGCGACGACGACGCCCTCGACGCCGATCCAGTCGCCGAGGTCGAGATCGGAGAACTCGTGCAGTCCGGCGCCGCCGACCGCGTCGCGGGTCGCGATCAGCTGGATCCTGCCGGTCTCGTCCTGGAGGTCGGCGAAGTCGAGGGCGCCGTGGCGGCGCTCGGCGAGGACGCGGCCGGCGACGGCGACGCGGTGGCCGGTGTCGGAGCCGGCGGCGAGGCCGCCGAACTCCTCGCGGATCGCCGCCGCGGTCGAGTCGCGGTCGAAGCGGACCGGGTAGGGATCGACCCCCTCCTCGCGCAGCGCCTCGAGCTTGCCGAGGCGGTCGGCGCGGACGCGCGCCTGGAAGCCGTCGCGCTCGGCGCCGCTCTCCCCGCTGGCGCCGTCACCCCGCTCGGGGCCGGCCTCTCCCGCGGCCGGCGGCTTGGACTCCTCGACACTCATTCGGCGCCCGATGCTAGGCGGTCACGGCGGCGGCAGCGGGGGCTTGGACGGATTGCGTCTCGGCTTGCGAGCGGGCGAGGATCGCCATCCCCGCCGCCGCGGCGAGCAGCGAGGCGAAGGTCGCGAGCAGCTCCGGCGGCGTCGTGTCGAGGCTCTCCTGCAGGACGGTGACGCCGAGGACGACGCTGGTGATCGGATCGACGGCCATGCTGGTCGCCACCGCCGGCGCCAGCGAGCCGGTGTTGAGCGCCAGCTGGTTGAGGGTCATCGAGGCGTAGCCGACCGCGCCCAGCGCGTAGAGGTGCCAGCTGGTGAGGATGGCCAGCGGGCCTTCGCCGAGCTCGTCGACGACCGCCTTGGTCAGCGCCGCGGAGAGCGCGAAGAGGATCCCGGTCGCGATCCCGAGCAGGGCGGCGCGGCGCGGGGCCGGCCCGCGCTGGCCGAGGGCGACGAGCGGCACGCAGACGGCGACGCAGATGCCGCCGGCGAGCAGCCACTCGCCGACCGGGGCGTCCTCGCGGCCGCCGCTGGGGTTGGCGACGGTGAGGAAGACGACCAGAGCGCCGACCACGAGGAAGGCGGCGAGCACGTCTAGCCGCCGCACCCGCTGGCCGGTCAGCCGCGCCCCGAGCGGCAGCGCGAAGACGACCGAGGAGACCAGCAGCGGCTGCACGACCGCCAGCCGGCCGACCCCCAGCGCTGCCGCCTGGGCGATGAAGCCGCCGGCGTCGGTCGCGATGCCCAGCAGCCAGACCGGGCGGCGCGCCATCCGCAGCAGCAGGCTGCCGGCGGCGCCGTCGGAGGGCTGGTCGATTCCCGCCTTCTGCTGCAGCACCGTGCCGAGCGCGAAGAGCAGCGCCGCGACGAGGGCGAGAACGATGTCCAAAGCGGAGCCTCCGGTCCGGGTTGGGGACTGCGGCGCACTCTAGAGACGGCCACCGTCGCCCCCGCCCGGCCGACCAGGCGCGTTTGCATGGCATGTGGGAGCAAATGCGCCTACTCGCGCCTCGCGCCATCATGGAGCGATGCGCGCGATGGTCCTGGAGCGAGCCGGCGAGCCGCTGGCGCCGGCCGACCTTCCCGAGCCGGAGCCCGGCCCGGGCCAGGTCCTGCTCCGGGTCCACGCCTGCGGCGTCTGCCGCACCGACCTCCACATCCTCGACGGCGAGCTCGCCGAGCCGAAGCTGCCGCTCGTCCCCGGCCACCAGATCGTCGCCACGGTGGCCGGCGCGGGGGAGGGGGCCGAGCGCTTCGCAACCGGCCAGCGGGTCGGGGTCCCGTGGCTGGGCTGGACCGACGGCACATGCCGCTACTGCGCCGCCGGGCGCGAGAACCTCTGCGACGCGGCCCGCTTCACCGGCTACGACCTCGACGGTGGCTACGCCGAGTACGCGGTCGCCGACGAGCGCTTCTGCTTCCCCATCCCCGACGGCTACCCGGACCTGCAGGCGGCGCCGCTGCTCTGCGCCGGGCTGATCGGGTACCGGGCGCTGCGCCTGGTCGGGGAGGCGGAGCGGATCGGGTTCTACGGCTTCGGGGCCTCCGCCCACATCCTCTGCCAGCTCGCCGTCCACCAGGGCCGCCGCGTCTTCGCCTTCACCCGCGAGGGCGACGAGGAGACCCAGGCCTTCGCCCGGGCGCTCGGAGCCGAGTGGGCCGGCGCCTCGACCGAGGCCCCGCCGGAGGAGCTCGACGGCGCGATCGTCTTCGCCGCCGCCGGAGCGCTGATGCCGCAGGCGCTGCGGGTCAGCGCCAAGGGCGCGCGGGTGATCAGCGCCGGCATCCACATGAGCGACATTCCCTCCTTCCCCTACGAGATCCTCTGGGAGGAGCGGGTGCTGGGCTCGGTCGCCAACCTGACCCGGGCCGACGGCGAGGAGTTCCTCGCCCTGGCGCCGCGGGTCCCGATCCGGACCGAGGTGACGACCTACCCGCTGGAGCGGGCCAACGAGGCGCTCGCGGACCTCCGCGAGGGGCGGTTCCGCGGCGCCGCGGTGCTCGAGGTCGCGAGCGCCGGGTAGGCGCGCCGCCAGCCGCTAGCGCTCGCCGACGCCGCCGAGCACCGGCTTCAGGTCCAGCACCGGGGTGCCGTCGAGCGCCTCCAGGTCGGCGACCCGCAGCCGCGCCCCGTCGACCTCGAGGACGCGGACGCGGTGCAGCCCGATCGGGTTCGGCCGGGCCGGCGAGCGGGTGGCGAAGACGCCGAGCAGCGGGCGCTCCGGGTCGCCGCGAGGGTGGACCCGGAGCAGCTCGCGGTCGGCGCGGTCGAGCCAGGTGAGGACGATCAGCTCGGCGCCGGCCTCGACCCCCGCGAGCGCCTCCCGCACCGCCTCCTCGACCTCGATCCAGGCCTCCGGCGCCCCCTCGTCGCCCTGCTTGGGCGCCGCCTCGGGGTCGGTGAGCGGCGAGAGAACCCGCCCCACCGGGCGCAGCCGCAGGTCGATCCCATCCACCCCGCGAGCCTACCCGCCCGCCCGGCCCGTGGCTGAACGGTTTTCCTGGCCAGGGGCCGCAAAAGCGTTCAGGCACGGGTAGTTTCAGGGGATGGCGCTCGAGGATCCGGGGCTGGCACGAATGTACGTGGAGGTCGAGCGCGACGGCCAGCGCGACGCGGTCGCGGTCGAGGAGCCGCTCGAGATCCGGGTCGACGGCGAGCCGCTCAGCGTCACGATGCGGACTCCTGGCCACGACGAGGAGCTGGCGCTCGGGTTCCTCTACGGCGAGGGCCTGATCGACGGCCCGCGCGAGGCGGGTCTGAGCGCCGACCTCGCCGCCAACGTCATCGAGGTCGCCGGGCCGCTGCTGCGCGATCCGGGTGCCCGCCGCTTCTATACGACCTCCTCCTGCGGCGTCTGCGGCAAGGGGGCGCTCGAGGAGGTGGCGGTGGCGAGCGCGGTGGCGCCGCCCGGCCCGCGGATCGGCCGCGGCCTGCTCGCCGCCCTCCCCGACCGGCTCGCCCAGCCGACCTTCGCCCGCACCGGCGGCACCCACGCGACCGGGCTCTTCGATGCCGGCGGGGAGCTGCTGATCGCCCGCGAGGACGTCGGCCGCCACAACGCGATGGACAAGGTCGTCGGCCGCGCCCTGCTCGACGGGCTGGTGCCGCTGCGCGACCGCGTCCTCTGCGTCAGCGGCCGCCTCTCCTTCGAGCTGGTCCAGAAGGCGGCCGTCGCCGGCGCCCCGATCCTGGTCGGGGTCGGCGCCCCCAGCTCGCTGGCGATCGAGCTGGCCGCCGACCGCAACCTCACCCTCGCCGGCTTCACCCGCGCCGGCGCGACCAACGTCTACACCGGCGCGGAGCGGGTCAGCTCGGGTTGATCCGGGCGGCGATCTCGTCGAGGTCGCCGGCCGCGAGCCCGGAGCGGCCGGCCGCCCAGCAGGCGAGCGGCGCGGCGGGGCGCTCGGAGGAGTGGGCGGCGGTCGCGGCAAGCTTCAGCAGCGCCCCGACTTCCTCGTCGGAGGGCGGATCGACGCCGATCTGCTCGCAGAACGCCCGCACCCACTCGTCTCGCTCCATGCTCAACCTCCGATCGCGCTCATCGTCCGCGGCGGCGGCCGGAAGCCCGGCTCGTCGATGCGGTGCTTCAGCTCCTTGCGCCAGACCGCGTCGCGGACGATCTCGGCCAGCTCGTCGTCGCCGGCGCCCTCGCGCAGCGGGCCGCGCAGGTCGGTCTCGTGGCGCGAGAAGAGGCAGGTGCGGAGCTTGCCGTCGGCGGTCAGGCGGAGGCGGTTGCAGTCGGCGCAGAACGGTTCGCTGACCGGGTTGATGAAGCCGACCTCGCCGCCGCCCTCGAGCTCGTAGACACGCGCGGTCGCGTGCGGTTCGCGCGGGCGCTCGCGCAGCTCGACACCGGTCGCCTCGACCATCGCCCGCACCTCGGCCCCGGTCAGGACGTCGCCGGCGCGCCAGGCGCGGTCGCCGTCCAGCGGCATGAACTCGATGAACCGGACCTGGAAGCGGTGCTCGCGCGCCAGCGCGACGAAACGGCGCACGTCCTCCTCGCCGAAGCCGGGGATCGGGACCGCGTTGACCTTGATCGGCCGCACCTGCGGGAAGGCCGCGATCGCGTCGAGCCCGGCCAGGACCTGGTCGAGGGCGTCGCGCCGGGTGACCTCGAAGAAGCGGGCCCGCGCCAGCGAGTCGATCGAGACGTTGACGCGGCCGATCCCGGCCTCGACCAGCGCCCGCGCCTGCGCCGCCAGCAGGTAGCCGTTGGTGGTCAGGGAGAGGTCCTCGATCCCGTCGATCGCCGCCAGCCGCGCGACCAGCGCCGGGAACTCGCGCCGGACCAGCGGCTCGCCGCCGGTCAGCCGCACGTCGCGGATCCCCATCGCGACGAAGAGCGCGACCAGCCGCTCGATCTCCTCGAAGCGGAGGATCTCCTCGCGGTCGATCCAGGGCACGCCCTCGACCGGCATGCAGTAGCGGCAGCGGAAGTTGCAGCGGTCGGTGACCGAGACCCGCAGGTCGCCGAGCAGGCGCCCGTGTGCGTCGCGCAGCTCCATCGCCCCCCGGGTACCCGTCGCGCCCGCCATTACGCCTCCCCGCCCCCGTCGGGGCCGCCCCCGTCGCGCCCGCCGCCCGCGCCGGCCGGGTGCGCGGGCCGCTCGCCGCCGAGCAGCGCCAGGGCGTGGGGGAGGGCGGCGAGGAGCGCGGCGCCGGTCTGTTCGATGCTGCGCGGGCTGCCGGGGAAGTTGACGATCAGGGTCGTGCCGCGGATCCCGGCGACCCCGCGGGAGAGCATCCAGCTCGGGGTGTGCGGCTGGGAGGCGAGCCGCATCGCCTCGGCGATCCCGGGCGCCTCGCGCTCGATCACCGCCCGGGTCGCCTCCGGCGTGACGTCGTCGGGCGAGAAGCCGGTGCCGCCGCTGGTCAGCACCAGCCGCGCCCCGCGCACGTCGCACCAGTAGCGCAGCCGCGCCTCGATCGTGGTCCGCTCGTCGGGCAGGACCTCGCGGCCGGCCAGCTCGAGCC
This sequence comes from Solirubrobacterales bacterium, assembly GCA_046330305.1. Lineage (GTDB taxonomy): Bacteria > Actinomycetota > Thermoleophilia > Solirubrobacterales > 70-9 > VAYN01. The sequence goes on from JAXLTA010000017.1 coordinate 110,618, forward strand.
CGAGCCGCGCCGCCAGCTCGGCCAGCTGGGCGCCGCTCTCGTCCTCGCCCTCGCCGCGCGCCTTGCTGGTGCTGATCGTCAGCAGCGCCGCCCGCATCAGTCCTCCTCCAGGCGCCAGTCCGACCGCCCGCCGCTCTTCTCCAGCAGCACGACCTGCTCGATCGCGACCCCGCGCTCGACGCCCTTGACCATGTCGTAGACGGTCAGCGCCGCCACCGCGCAGGCACTCATCGCCTCCATCTCGACCCCGGTGCGCCCGACCGTGCGCGCCTCGGCGACCAGCTCGACCAGGCCGGACTCGGCGTCGACGCTGGCCTCGACGTCGACGAAGCTGAGCGGCAGCGGGTGGGCGAGCGGGATCAGCGTCCCGGTCTGCTTCGCCGCCTGCACCCCGGCCAGCCGCGCCACCTCAAGCACCTCGCCCTTCGGGCCCTCGCCGGCGGCGACCAGACGCGCCGTCCGCGGCGACATCCGCAGCCGCGCCCGCGCCCGCGCCCGTCGCTCGCTCTCCGGCTTGGCGCCGACGTCGACCATCCGCGCCCGGCCGTCCTCGCCGATGTGGCTGAGCTCGCTCACGCCGCGCCCTCGGGCTCGGGCGCCGCCTCGCCCTCGACCCAGCGCTCGCCGCCGCGCGCCTCCACCTCGCGCTTCCAGATCGGCGCCTCGGCCTTGACCCGGTCGATCGCCTCGCGGGCGCCGCCGAAGGCTTCTTCGCGGTGCGGTGCGGAGACGGCGACGACGACCGCCGGCTCGCCGAGGGGGACGGCGCCGGTCCGGTGCTCGGCGGCGGCCGCGAGCAGGCCGTGGCGCGCGGCGCACTCGGCGAGGATCGCGGCGATCCGCTCCTCGGCCATCTCGCGGTAGGCCTCGTACTCGAGCCGGGCGACCTCGCGGGTCACGCCCTGGAAGCTGACGACGGCGCCGGCGGCCGGGTCGGCGACCAGGCGGCAGAGGGCGTCGGCGTCAAGCGGCTCGGCGCTAACCCGCGCGTGCAGGCGCGGCTCGCCGTCAGCGGCGGCGCCGCCGCTGATCGGGGGGATCAGCGCCAGCTCGTCGCCCGGCGCGATCGCGGTGGCGGCGCTGGCGTACTCGCGGTTGACCGCCATCCGGACCGGCATCCGCGCCAGCAGCTCGCCAAGGCCCGGCGAGCGCTCCAGCGCGGCGAGCACGTCGGCGACCGTGGCGCCCTCGGGCAGCTCGACCTCGACCGCCTCGCGGCCGGCGCGCTCGCGCAGGATCGCGAACAGCCGCACCCGCAGGGTCATGTCCTCACCGGCGAGATCATCCCCCAAGGCTAGCCCCAGCCGCCAGCGGGCCGGCGGCGCCCGCTCCGTCGAGCAGCTCGACCTCGACCTCGGCGCCCGCCTCGAGGTCGCCGGACTCGGCCGGGATCAGCGCCAGGCAGTCGGCGCCGACCATCGAGGTGAGGACGTGCGAGCCCTGGCGCGGGAAGGGGTGGGCGAGCCAGCCCTCGGCGCCGAGCTCGAGGCGGCAGCGAGCGGCGTGGGCGCGGCCCGGCGGCTTCGCGTAGGGGGCGGCGAGGACGGCACGGGTGCGGCGGGCGGCGGGGTCGCCGCCGCCCAGCACGAGCAGCGCCGGGCGGGCGAAGAGCAGGAAGGTGACCAGCGCCGAGACCGGGTTGCCGGGCAGGCCGAAGACCAGCGCCGGGCCGAGGCGGCCGAACCAGGTCGGCCCGCCCGGCCGCAGCGCCACCCGCCAGAAGACCTGCTCGACGCCGAGCCGCGCCAGCGCCGGCTTGACGTGGTCGTGCTCGCCGACCGAGACGCCGCCGCAGACGACGGCGAGGTCGGACCCGAGCGCGGTCGCCAGCGCCGCCTCGGTCGCCTCGGGCTCGTCCGGCGCCCATCCGACCGAGACGACCTCGGCGCCGGCCAGGGCGGCCAGCGCCGGGACCGCGAGCCCGTTGGAGTCGCGGATCGCGCCGGGCGCCAGCGGCTCGCCCAGCGGCGTCAGCTCGTCACCGCTGGTCACCACCGCGACCCGCGGCCGGCGCACGCAGGGAACCGGGTCGAGCGAGAGCGAGGCGAGCACGCCGAGCTCGGCGGCGCCGATCGCGGTCCCGGCGCCCAGCACCGTCTCGCCGGCGGCGAAGTCCTCGCCGGCGCGGCGCACGTTGAGGCCGGGTCGCGCCGCCGCCTCGACCAGGACCTGCTCGCCCTCGCGGCGGGTGTCCTCGACCCGGGCGACGGCGTCGGCGCCCTCGGGCAGCATCGCCCCGGTCGAGATCGCGACCGCCTCGCCGCCGCCGACGGCGACCGGGGCCGGGTGCCCGGCGCACGCCTCGCCGACCAGCCGCAGGCGGGCCGGCGCCCCCGGCGCCGCGCACGCCGCGTCGGCGGCGCGCAGCGCGAAGCCGTCCATCGCCGAGTTGTCGAACGCCTGCACCGGCGCCGGGGCGACCGCGTCGGCCCCCAGCCGGCGGCCGAGCGCGGCGGCCAGCGGCACCTGCTCGGGCTCGAGCGCTCCGAGGCCGGCGAGGACCGCGGCCCGCGCCCGCTCGACGCTGATCGGCGCCGCGCTCAACTCGGGGCCCCGGCCTCGGCCGCCGAGTAGGCAGGGGCGCTGTCGAGGAGCGCCCCGACCACGGGTGGCAGCAGCTCGGTGTCGCGGGTCACGATCCCGATCGTGTACGCGACCTCCGGTTCGACCAGCCGCACCGCCCGCATCCCCTCCGGCACCCCGTAGAGGCTCAGCCAGGTCCGCGAGACGATGCTCGACCAGCCGGCCCGGGCGAAGGACAGCAGGGCCGAGATCGAGTTGCTCTCGATCCGCGCCCGGGCCCGCGCCCCGCTGCGCTCGAGTGCCGCCTCGACGATCCGCCGGTTCTGCATCTCGGGGCTGAGCAGGCAGAGCGAGCTGCCGTCGAGCGCCGCCCACGGCAAATCGGCGGCGTCGCCCTCCTCGCCGCTGAGCAGGGCGTAGCTCTCCGTGTACAGAGGCCGCCCGCGCAGCCGGCCGAGCGGCTCGTTGTCGAGATAGGTGATGCCGGCGTCGATCCGGAAGGATTCGAGCTGCGCGCCGATCTCGGTCGAGGAGAGCGAGCGGATCTCTAGGTCGACCTGCGGGTTGGCGGCCAGCAGCGGGGCCGTCAGCTCGGCGACCGTCGGCAGCGCGGTCGGGATCACGCCCAGCCGCAGGCGTCCACGCAGCTCGCCGGTCAGCCGCGCCGCCGCCGAGACGAGCCCGTCGACGCTGGCCAGGGTCTGCCGCGCCCAGCGCAGCAGCTCGTGCCCCTGAGGCGTCAGGTCGTCGTAGTTGCGGCCGCGCTGCACCAGTTCGACCCCGAGCTCGGCCTCGAGCTTGCGGATCGCGACCGAGAGCGCGGGCTGGGTGATGTGGCAGGCCGCCGCGGCGCGACCGAAATGGCGCTCCTCGGCGAGCGCCGAGAGGTATTCGAGCTGGCGGAGGACCACGGCCGCATGATAAACAGCGTTTATCGACGGGCGCGCAGATCGCATTGGACCGCCGCCGCGCCGGTCCCTAGCTTTCTGGAGAGAACCGTGTCCCAGAACCTCGTCGAGCTGATCCGCCGCCACCACGCCGAGCAGGCCCCGACCGCGCTCGAGGTCCTCAAGCAGGCGGTCGAGGAGCACGGCGAGGTGACCGACGCCGACCGCCGCCGCGCCGCCGAGCTGTCGGGGCTGCCCGAGGCGGCCGTGTACGGGGTCTCGACCTTCTACGACGACCTGCTGCAGCCGCGCGGGCGCCGTCACGTCCGCGTCTGCACCGGGACCGCCTGCTTCGCCGCCGCCGGCGAGCGGCCCGAGCAGGCGCTGCGCGCCGGCCTCGGGCTCGAGCCCGGCGAGCGCGCCGGCGACGGCTCGGTCTCCCTCGCGGAGACCGTCTGCCTCGGCTTCTGCCACTCCTCGCCCGCGGTCCGGGTCGGCGACACCGTCGACGCCGGCCCCGGCGTGATCGAGCGGGTGCTCGCCGCGGAGGAGCGGGCGGCGCCCGAGCCGGAGTGGTGCAGCCTGCTCGACGAGCCGGTCCTGACCCGGCCGGGAGAGTGGGAGGGGCTGCGCCGCGCCCTCGGCGAGCTCGGGCCCGAGGGCCTGCTGGCCGAGGTCGAGGCGGCCGGGGTCCGCGGCCGCGGCGGCGCCGGCTTCCCGGCCGGCACCAAGTGGCGCTTCACGCGCCAGTCGGCCGGCGAGCGCAAGTTCGTCGTCGCCAACGGCGACGAGGGGGACCCCGGCTCCTACATCGACAAGTACCTGATGGAGCGCAACCCGAACCTGGTGCTGGAGGGGATGGCGCTCGCCGGCCTCGCGGTCGGCGCCGATCACGGCTTCGTCCTCACCCGCTCCGAGTACCCGCTGAGCAAGCCGCGCCTCGAGGCGGCGGCGGCCGCCGCCCGCGCCGAGGGCCTGCTCGGCGACGACGTCCTCGGCAGCGGCTTCGGCTTCGACGTGACGATCGTCGAGGGCGCCGGCTCCTACGTGGTCGGCGAGGAGACCGCGCTGCTCGCCTGTCTGCAGGGGCTGCGCGGCACGGTCTCGGCGCGGCCGCCGTTCCCCGCCGAGCGCGGCGTCCACGGCCAGCCGACCGTCGTCAACAACACCGAGACCCTGGCCAACATCCCCTTCGTCGCCGCCCGCGGCGCCGAGGCCTACCGCGCGCTCAGCCCGGACAGCGACAGCGCCGGCAGCAAGCTGGTCTGCTTCAACGAGCGCTTCGCCCGGCCGACCGTGGTCGAGGTCCCGTTCGGCCTCAGCGTGCGCGAGCTCTGCGAGGAGGTGGCCGGCGGCCTGCGCGACGGCGCCGCGATCAAGGCGGTCCAGATCGGCGGCCCGCTCGGCGGCATCCTGCCGGCCAGCCGGCTCGACACCGGCTTCGACTTCGACCCGCTCGCCGCCGAGGGCTGCATGGTCGGCCACGGCTCGATCCTCGCCTTCGACGAGGCGACGGGGATGCGCGACGTCGCCCGCCACCTGCTCCGTTTCGGCGCCGACGAGAGCTGCGGCAAGTGCTTCCCCTGCCGGATCGGGCTGCGCCGCGCCCACGAAGAGTTCGAGGCCGGCGCGCCGGTCGACCGCGCCCGCTTCGAAGCCCTGCTGGAGACGCTGGAGCTCGGCAGCCTCTGCGCCCACGGCGGCGGCATGCCCGCCCCCCTGCGCAGCCTCCTCAAGCACTTCCCCGACGAGCTGGGCCTCTCATGAGCCCCACACGCCCCCGCACCGCGTCCGTCCTCATGACCTTTTTCGCCCACAGGGCGAAAAAGGTCATGAGGAGGCGGAGGTTTGCGGCGTGATCGCGGTGACGGTCGACGGGGTGGAGGTCTCGGTCCCCGAGGGAGCGACGGTGCTGGACGCGGCGAAGGCGGCGGGGCGGTGGGTGCCGACGGTCTGCTTTGACGAGCGGCAGGCGCCGTTCGGCGCCTGCCGCGTCTGCCTGGTCGGCCTCGCCGGCGCCCCGAAGCCGGTGCCGGCCTGCACGACGCCGTGCCGCGAGGGGATGACGATCGAGACCGAGGACGCGGCGGCGCGCCGCGTCGCCGGCGCCGTCGTCGAGCTGGTCCTCTCCGAGCTGCCGGAGGAGCCGGCGCCGCACACCGAGCTGGCCCGGGTGGCGGCGCGCCTGGGGGTGGAGGAGCCGCGCTGGCCCGGCGCCGTGCACGAGCGCGACGATGACCTTCGCCACCCTTATCTGGCGCTGCGCCACGAGCTCTGCATCTCCTGCGGCCGCTGCGTGCGGGCCTGCGACGAGGTCCAGGGGGCCTTCGCCCTGACCGCGACCGGGCGCGGGTTCGAGGCCAACGTCGCCGCCGGCCTCGGCGCCGGCTTCGAGGAATCGACCTGCGTCGCCTGCGGGGCCTGCGCGGACACCTGCCCGACCGACGCGATAACCGAGATCCGCCTGGTGGCACAATCGAAGGAGGGCTAGAGATGGCGACCGCACTGGACAGCGCCGCGACCGCGACGGACCCGCGCTTCGACCGCGAGGTGACCACGACCTGCGGCTACTGCGGGGTCGGCTGCCGCCTCGAGACCCACGCCGCCGGCAACCGCATCGTCTCGATCGGCCCGGCGCTGGACGGCCCGGCCAACGAGGGCCACACCTGCCTCAAGGGCCGCTTCGCCCACGGGTTCACCCGCTCGCCCGACCGGCTCCAGACGCCGCTGATCCGCGGCTCCGACGGCGAGCTGCACCCGGCCAGCTGGGAGCAGGCGATCGACCTGATCGCCGCCGAAGTCGGCCGGATCAAGGCCGCGCACGGGCCCGACGCGATCGCCGGCCTCGCCTCCTCCCGGGCGACCAACGAGGACTGCTACGCGATGGCGCGGCTGATGCGCGCCGCGGTCGGCACCAACAACATCGACAACTGCTCCCGGGTCTGCCACTCGCCGACCTCCTTCGCCCTGCGCAGGGCCTTCGGCCTCTCCGGCGCCACCGGCTCGTTCACCGACATCGACCACGCCGAGGTTGCGCTGCTGCTCGGCGTCAACCCGACCCAGGGCCACCCCGTGGTCGGCGCCCGGCTCAAGCAGGCGGCGCTGCGCGGCTGCCGCCTGATCACGATCGACCCGCGCCGGATCGAGCTCGCCGACTACGGCGCCCTGCATCTGGCGCCGCGCCCGGGCACCAACGCCGCCGTCGTCCTCGGTCTCTGCCACGTGATCCGCCGCGACGGCCTGGTCGACGAGGAGTTCGTCGCCGCCCGCACCGAAGGCTACGAGGCGCTCGTCGAGCTCCTCGACGGCTATGGCCCGGCCGCGGTCGAGGAGATCACCGGCATCGCCGCCACTGATCTGGAAGCCGCCGCCCACCTCTACGGCGAGGCCGCGAGCGCCTCCCTGCTGTGGGGGCTCGGCGTCACCGAGCACAAGTACGGCTCCGAGGTCGTGCAGCTGCTCTGCAACCTGGCGATGATGACCGGCAAGGTCGGCAAGCCCGGCTCGGCGCTGTTGCCGCTGCGCGGCCAGAACAACGTCCAGGGCTCCTCCGACATGGGGGCGCTGCCCGACACCTACACCGCCTACCGCCCGGTCGGCGACGAGGAGGTGGCGAGCGCCTTCGAAGCCGAGTGGGGGGTGCCGCTCTCGCGCGAGAAGGGGCTGACGATCCCGCAGATGTTCGACGCCGCCGTCGCCGGCGAGCTGCGCGCGATGTACATCTTCGGCGAGGACGTCGCCCAGACCGACCCCGACACCGCCCACGTCGCGGCCGCGCTGGAGAGCCTCGAGTTCCTCGTCTGCCAGGAGATCTTCGAGAACGAGACGACGAGGTTCGCCGATGTCGTCCTGCCCGCCTCGGCGTTCCTCGAAAAGGAAGGCACGTTCACCAACGCCGAGCGCCGCTTCCAGGCGGTCGCGGCGGCGATCGAGCCGCCGGGGGAAGCGCGCACCGACTTCGAGATCATCAAGGCGGTCTCGCGCGCGCTGGGCCACGAGATGGGCTGGGAGACGCCCTGGGACGCGCTCGACGAGATCGCCCGCCTGACCCCGGAGTACGCCGGTCTCAGCCGCGAGCGGCTCGGCCGCCGCGGCCTGCAGTGGCCGGTCCGCGCCGACGGCAGCGACTCGCCGACGCTCTACGACACCAGCTTCGACCGGCCGGGCGGCCGCGGCCACTTCGCGGCGCTCCCCTACAAGGTGCCGGGCGACGCCGCCGACGAGGAGTTCCCGCTGATCCTCGTCACCGGGCGCGTCCTGCAGCACTACAACGCCGGCACGATGACCCGCCGCACCGGCAACGCCGAGCTGGTCGACCGCGACCTGCTCGAGGTGCACCCCGAGGACGCCGCCCGGCTCTGGATCGGCGACGGCGACCGGGTCTCGGTCCGCAGCCGGGTCGGTCGCATCGAGGTCGAGGCGAGGGTGACCGACCGGATCGAGCCGGGTCACGTCTTCACCACCTTCCACTTCCCGGAGACGCGGACCAACCTCCTGGTCGGCCAGTCGGCTGACGTCAACACGTCCTGCCCGGAGTACAAGGTGATCGCCGTCGACGTCCGGCCGATCGGCGAGCAGGCCTCCTTCGCGCCGGCGCTCGCCACCGAGCCGGCTTGAACCGCGGCGCCGGCCGGCCGCCCTCGGGCGCGGCGACGGCGCTCGGCGCGGTCCTCGCCGGCGGTTCCGGCAGCCGCCTCGGCGGCGCCAAGCCGACCGCCGAGCTTGCCGGCCGGCCGCTGATCTCCTTTCCGCTGGCGGCCCTCGCGGCGGCCGGCCTCGAGGCGGTGGTCGTCGCCAAGCCCGACACCGAGCTGCCCGACTTCGGCGCCCCCGGCTGGGCCGGGGAGGGGGAGGAGACACCCGCGCCGCGCCTGATCCTCGAGCCGCGCGAGCCGCGCCACCCGCTGGCGGGGATCGTCGCCGCCCTGCGGGACGCCGGCACGCGGCCGCTGGTCGTCCTCGCCTGCGACATGCCGCTGGCGAGCCCCGCCCTGCTGGCGGCGCTCGCCGCCGCCCCCGACCCGCTCGTCGTCCCCAGCCCCGGCGGCCTGCTGGAGCCCCTGCAGGCGCGCTACTCGGCATCGCTGCTGGCGTCCCTCGAGGCGGCGCTCGCCGAGCGGGCGCCGCTGCGCCAGACGGTCGCCGCGCTTGGCCCCCGCCTGCTCGGCGAGGCCGAGCTGTCCCGCTTCGGCCCGGTCGAGCGGTCCTTCCTCAACGTCAACGACGCCGCCGACCTGGCCCGCGCCGAGGAGCTGCTCGGCGGCTGAGGAGCGCCGCGGCGCTGGCGGGCCGGGCCGCGCGGCTATCCTGCGCCGATGAGCGGCTTCGTCTCGCGCGGCTTCGGCGGCAACCGCCGCACTCCGGACGACGTCGCGGCGCGGCTTCCCCCGGGCCAGTACCTGGAGCGCGGCTTCCCGGTCCTCACCGCCGGGCCGACGCCCGCCGTCGAGACCGCGAGCTGGACCCTCAAGGTCGACGGCATGGTCGGTCGCGAGCTCGAGTGGAGCTGGGAGGAGTTCACCGCCTCCCGGCCGAGGACGTCCCCTGCGACATCCACTGCGTGACCAAGTGGTCGAAGCTCGGCACGAGCTTCCGCGGGGTCTCCGTCGACGCCCTCTTCGAGGCCGCCGATCTGCAGGGCGCCCACGTCACCGCCTACTCCTACGGCGGCTACACGACCAACCTCGCGGTCGCGGACCTGACCGGAGGCCGGGCCTGGGTCGTCACCGAGCACGAGGGCGCGCCGCTGCCGCGCGAGCACGGCGGGCCCGCCCGGCTCCTGGTCCCGCACCTCTATTTCTGGAAGAGCGCCAAGTGGATCGCCGGGCTGCGGGTGATGGACCACGACGAGCCCGGGTTCTGGGAGGCGAACGGCTACCACAACCGCGGCGACCCCTGGCAGGAGCAGCGGTACTGGACCGATTGAGTGACCCGACCCGCGACCACCGCCTGAGTTGGACACGCCGCCGCAGCTGACGCCGGTAGCGGTGCGGGCGCCGGGGCGCTGGCAGATCGCGACCGTCGCCGCGGTCCGCGTCGAGACGCCGCGCACGAAGACCTTCCGGCTGGAGCTGCCGATGTGGGTCCCCCACCTGCCCGGCCAGCACTACGACGTCCGCCTCACCGCCCCCGACGGCTACCAGGCCCAGCGCTCCTACTCGATCGCCAGCTCGCCGCTCGACCAGGGCTTCGTCGAGCTGACCATCGACCGCCTCGACGAGGGCGAGGTCTCGACCTACTTTCACGACGTGGTCGTCGCGGGGGACCAGGTCGAGGTCCGCGGCCCCTTCGCCGCCTACTTCGTCTGGCGCGGCGAGGCGCCGGTCCTGCTGGTCGGCGGCGGCTCGGGCGTCGTGCCGCTGATGTCGATGCTGCGCCACCGCCGCCTGACGATGCCCGAGCTGCCGATGCGGCTCGTCTACTCGGCACGCAGCGCCGAGGAGGTGATCTACGCCGACGAGCTCGGCGCGGACGCGGTCCTCACCCTGACCCGCGAGGCGCCGCCCGGTTGGAGCGGGCACCGCGGCAGGATCGACGCCGGGCTGATCGGCGCCCAGGCCTTCGAGACGGGACCGGCCTTCGTCTGCGGCTCCAACGGCTTCGTCGAGGCGGCGAACGGCCTCCTGCTCGACGCCGGCTACGGGGCGGACCGGATCAGGACCGAGCGCTTCGGCCCGACCGGCCGCTCGATGCCCTAACCCATCCCGTGGTTCCTTGCGGACGCCTGCCGTCCGTTTGGCACCGCGGGGAGAGGGGAGGGGCCGTTTCGCGACCCGCGGTTCCTTGCGGACGCCCAGGGTCCGGAAGGAACCGCGGGATGTCAGCCGATGACCCTGGTCGCTGCCGCCTTCCAGGCCGCAACCACGCGGGTGCCCGGCGCGAGCCCGAGGCGGACGGCGGAGTCGGCGGTGATCTCGGCCGTCAGCGGCTGGGGGAGGGCGATGCCGACCCGGGTGCGGTTGCCGACCGTGGTCAGCGAGGTCACCTCGCCGGCGACCCGGTTGCGGATCGAGTCGTCGCGGGCGGCGCCGGGGGCCTCCAGGGCGACCTCCCAGGGGAAGACGCTGACCGCGACCGGGCCGCGTGCGGGGTCGACGCTGCGCAGCTCGCCGCCGCCCTCGAGACGCACCAGGGTCAGGCCGTCCGGCTCGGCGCTGGCCTCGCCGCGCAGCACCGCGGCGCCGGCGAAGTCGGCGACGAACGGGGAGGCCGGGCGGGCTGAGATCTCGGCCGCCCCGCCGCGCTGCACGACGGCGCCGCGGTCGAGGATCGCGACCTCGGCGGCGAGCAGCGCCGCCTCATCGAAGGAGTGGGTGACGAGCAGCGCCGGCACCTCGAGCTCGCCGAGCGCCTCCCGCAGGCGCTCGATCGCGCCGCGCCTGGTCGCGGCGTCGAGTGCCGAGAGCGGCTCGTCGAGCAGCAGTGCCCCGGGGCGCGCCGCCAGCGCCCGGGCCAGGGCCACTCGCTGGCGCTCGCCGCCCGAGAGCGCGCCCGGGCGCGCCGCCGCCAGGTCGGCGACGCCGAAGCGCGCCAGCATCGCCTCGGCGGCGGCGCGCCGGGCGCGCCGCGGACCGCCGATGCCGTAGGCGACGTTGCGCCAGGCGGTCATCCGCGGGAACAGCGCGTAGTCCTGGAAGAGGAGGCCGCAGCGACGCCGCTCCGGCGGCAGGTCGACTCCCTGCTCGGCGTCGAACCAGACCTCCTCGCCGAGCGCGACGCGCCCGGCCGCCGGTGTCAGCAGGCCGGCCACCGCCCGCAGCAGGCTCGACTTGCCGGCGCCCGAGGGCCCGCACAGGGCGAGCGTCGCGCCCGGCGCCGCCGCCAGCTCGCAGGCGAGCTCGAAGTCCCGCAGCGGGACCCGCACCCGGGCCGTCAGGGCGCCGCCGGGCGTGCTCCCCGCCGCGCTCACCGGCCGGCGGCTCCTTCGATCGCGCGGTCGCCGCCGAGCAGCTTGACGCCGAGCAGGAGCGCCGCCGAGACCAGGATCAGGACCGCCGAGAGCGCCAGCGCGGCGACGAAGCCGCCGGGCTTGCCGAAGTCGGAGAAGATCGCCAGCGGCGCGGTCTGCGTCACCCCCTGCAGGGAGCCGGCGAAGAGCAGGGTGGCGCCGAACTCGCCCAGCGCACGGCCCCAGGCGAGGGCGACCCCGGAGGCGATCCCGATCCGGGCGCTTGGCAGCGCCACCGTGGCGAAGGTGCGGAACGGGCCGGCGCCGAGCGTCCGCGCCGCCTCCGGCAGGCGGGGGTCGAGCGCGGCAAAGGCGGCGATCGCCGCCCGCAGGTAGAACGGCGCCGCGACGAAGACGAGGGCGACGATCACCCCGGCCGTCTGGAAGACCAGTTCGACGCCGGCCGATTCGACCAGGCCGCCGAGCAGCCCGCTCGGGCCGAAGGCGGCGAGCAGCGCGATCCCGGCTACTGCTGGCGGCATCACCAGGGGCAGCTCGATCGCGGTCAGGACCAGGGCGCGGCCGCGGAACTGGCGGTTGGCGAGCAGGTAGGCGGCGGGGGTGCCGACGAGGACGATGATTGCCAGCGCGATCGTCGTCGTCTCGAGGCTGAGCAGCAGCGCTTCCCGCGAGCTCTCCTCGCCGAGCGCGTCGAGCAGCTTCCCGGGGCCCGAGTAGGTGAAGACGGCGATCACCGGGGCGAGCAGGAAGGCGAGCGTGAGGAGGACGGCGAGGGTCGCCAGCGCGACGAAGGCGGAGCGCCGGTTCACGGCGGTGGCAGGAAGCCCGCCCGGCGCAGGTCGGCGGCGCCCGCGCCCTCGCTGAGGCCGGCGAGGAACCTGCGGGCCGCCTCCGGGTCGCCGCTGTCGGCAACCACGGCGCCGGCGTAGGCGACGTCGGGCTGCAGGTCGGCGGGCAGCTCGATCGTCTTCACTTCCTCGCCGGCCGACCTGGCGTCGGTCCGGTAGACGAAGCCGGCGTCGGCGGCGCCCTGTACGACCTTGGCGACGACCGCGGCCACCTCCGGTTCTTCGGCGGCGACGTTGTCGAGGATCGCTTCCCGCTCGGCCTCCGGCAGCCGGCCGAGCACTTCGCGCGTGTAGGCCCCGACCGGGACCGATTCGTCGCCGATCACCACCTTCACGCCGGGCTTCGCCAGCTGCGAGATCGAGTCGAGGCCGCTGCCCGCGGGGGCGATGATCACCAGCTGGTTGGAGGCGAAGACGACCGGCTTCTCGACCAGGGCTTCGCGGAAGAGCTGCTGCGGGTAGGCGGTGTCGGCGGAGAGGAAGACGTCGGCCTTGGCGCCCTGTTCGATCTGCGCCGCCAGCGTGTCGGAGCCGGCGAACGAGGTCTTCACGGTCGCGCCCTCGAAGCCGGCGGCGTATTCGGTGACGGCTTCGGTCAGCGACGAGGCGCCGAGCACGACGAGCTCACCGGAGCCCGACGGGGCGGAGGCGCTCGCCGAGCTGCCGTCCCCCGAGCCGCCGCAGGCGCTGAGCGCGAGCGCCAGCGCCGACGCGAGCGCCAGCGCCGACGCGAGTCCGCGGTTCGACACGCATAGCGTGGTCATCCGCGACCTCGCGAAACGCGGGCGCCTCATCCGCCCCTCTGGACCATCACCGAGGTGGCCTTGACCGTGGCGGTGGCGCGAGCGCCGGGGACGAGGCCGAGCTCCCGCACCGAGTCGCGGGTGATCGCCGCCGTCACCAGATGGCCGCCGTCGACCTCGATCTCGACCAGCGCCATCACCCCGTCGGCCTCGACCGAGCGCACGGTCCCGGGGAGGCGGTTGCGGGCGGAGAACTCATCGCCGGTGGTGTGGCGGGCGGGCGCGCCGCGCAGCCGCTCCACCTCGCTGACCGGCACCCGCCGCCGGTTGCCAGCGTCGCGCGTCGTCCGCAGCCTGCCGGCGCGGTCCCAGCGCCGCAGGGTGTCGGTGCTGACGCCCAGCTGCTGCGCAGCCTCACCCATTCCCAGATCCTTGGCCATACCTAGGCAGCGTATAGGTAAACGCGCGGAGCGGCTCGCGCGGACCCGACCAACGATCGCCTCCCCGGAGCGGGCCGCGCTCAGACCGCCGGGACCTGCTGGGTGATGCAGTGGATGTTGCCGCCGCCGAGCAGGATCTCGCGGGCCGGCACGCCCACGACCTCTCGTTCGGGGAAGGTCTCGCGCAGGATCGCCGCCGCCTCGTCGTCGGTGCGTTCGTCGAGCAGCGGGAAGACGATCCGGTCGTTGCCTATGTAGAAGTTCACGTAGGAGCCGGCCAGGCGGTCGCCGGCCTGGCGCGGCTTGGTGCCGGCGATCGCGTCGACGCCGGCGGCCTCCTCGGCGCTCATCGCGAGCGGGCCGGGGGCGGGGAGGAGGACGACCTCGAACGGGCGCCCGCGCGCGTCGGTCACCGCTTCGAGCCGCTCGCGGGCATCCCGGGAGACGGCGTGCTGGGGGTCGGAGGCGTCCTCGCACCAGGTCAGCAGGACCACGCCGGGGCGGGCGAAGCAGGCGAGATTGTCGACGTGGCCGTCGGTCTCGTCTTCGTAGACCCCGTCGCCGAGCCAGACGACCTTCTCGGTCCCCAGGTAGGCGTGCAGGGCCGCTTCGATCTGCTCGCGGGAGAGCTCCGGGTTGCGATTGGGGTTGAGCAGGCACTGTTCGGTGGTCAGCACGGTGCCCTCGCCGTCGACGTGGATCGAGCCGCCCTCCAGCACCAGCGGCGCCCGGTAGCGGTCGGCGCCTTCGATCTCCAGCACCTTGCGTGCGACCCGCTCGTCGCGGTCCCAGGGGAAGTAGAGGCCGTCCTTGAATCCGCCCCAGGCGTTGAAGTGCCAGTCGACGCCGCGTCGGCGGCCGCCGCCGTCGACGACGAAGGTCGGACCCGAGTCGCGCACCCAGGCGTCGTCGCTGCTCATCTCGACCACCCGCACGGTGGGGGGCAGGGCCGAGCGGGCGTGCTCGAACTGGGAGTCGGAGACGGCCATCGTCACCGGCTCGCCGCCGGCGATCGCGCTCGCCACCGCGACGTAGGCGGCCTGGGCTGGCTTCGCCCCCCAGCGCCAGTTGTCGCTGCGCTCCGGCCAGACCATCCAGCAGCCGGCGTGCGGCTCGAACTCGCCCGGCATCCGGAAGCCGTCGGCTGCGGGCGTGGAGTCGAGGGTCGTGCTCACAGGCGCATTCTTGCCGAGAAGACGGGCCGGTGCGACGGACTTCGCCACATCGTCGAGGGGGTAGAGTCGCGAAGATGCCGGAGATCCGCGTGATCGCCGCCGAGGGAGTCGAGCACTCGCCGGCCCGCAAGCGCCCGCCCGAGCGGGCGCCGCTGCGCATCGCCGCCGTGCAGGAGCGCTGGCACGAGGACGCCGAGGAGCACCGGGCCGCGCTCGGGCTCGGGATCCGCCTCGCCGCCGAGGCGGGCGCCGACCTCGTCTGCCTGCAGGAGCTGACCCTGAGCCGCTACTTCGCCGTCGACCCGGCCGGGCCGGACGCGACCGGCGCCGCTCCCGAGGAGCTGCCGGGCGGCCCGACCTTCGAGTTCGCCGCCGCGGCGGCGACCGCCAACGGCATCCACGTCCACGCCTCGCTGTATGAGCGCGACGAGGCGCCCGACGGCCTCGGCTTCAACACGGCGATCGTGGTCTCGCCCGAGGGCGAGCTCGTGGCCCGCACCCGCAAGCTCCACATCCCGATCACGGCGGGCTACCACGAGGACCGCTACTTCCGACCCGGCCCCAGCCACGAGGATCCCTTCCCGGTCGTCGAGCTGGCCCACGCCAGGCTCGGGCTGCCTACCTGCTGGGACCAGTGGTTCCCGGAGGTGGCGCGGGCCTACAGCCTCGGCGGCGCCGACGTGATCGTCTACCCGACCGCGATCGGCTCCGAGCCCGACCACCCCGAGTTCGACACCCAGCCGCTGTGGGAGCGGGTGATCGTCGCCAACGGGATCGCCAACGGAGTCTTCATGGTGGCCGTCAACCGCTTCGGCGATGAGCCGCCGCTGCGCTTCTACGGCTCCTCCTTCATCTCCGACCCCTACGGCCGCGTGCTAGTCCAGGCCCCGCGCGACCAGCCGGCGGTCCTGGTCGCCGACCTCGACCTCGACCAGCGCCGGGACTGGCTGGAGCTCTTCCCGTTCCTGACCACGCGCCGACCCGACGCCTACGCCCGCCTGCTCGAGCCGCACTCGCCGGAAGGCTAACCTCAAGGGCATGAACTGCCCCAAGTGCGAGGCGCCGATGCGGACCCACCGGCGCAACGGCGTCACGATCGAGCAGTGCACCAAGTGCCACGGGATCTTCCTCGACCGCGGCGAGCTCGAGCAGCTGCTGGGCCGCGAGCTCTCCTTCCTCGGCGCCCACGGCGCGCCCCGGCCCCCTGCATAGGGGGTGCCCGGCGGCGCCGGATGACGCCGCGAGGTGATTTCCGTCACACGCCGGGCCTCGTGTGAGGCCGGTCACAAACCGAACACGGGTTCGCTTGCACACTTGTATACAAGTAATCGAACCCGGAGACCACCATGAGCAGAACTTGGAAGATCACCAGCCTCAAGGACGGCCAGCCCGTCGCCAGCGTCGAGGGCGTCAGCCACGCCAACGCCGTCGCCGCGATCCAGGACGCGATCGACGGTCGCGACCCGCTGGCCCGCATCGCCGATCGCGGCGCCGTCGCCAGCGAGCAGGACACCGGCACCCTGGCGGTCGCCGCGTAATAGCGCAGTAGCCGTCGGCGGTCGCCTGGCAGGGGCTGGGACCCGTCGGCGGTGGCCGCCGGGGGCTAGGAGCCGTCGGCGGGCCCGGCGAAGTAGTCCGGGTGTTCTTCCCGCATCCGCGGGACCTCGCGCAGGACCTGGCGCAGGTGGGCCCGCAGGTGGCGCTCGGCCTCGTCCGGATCGTGCGCGGCGAGGGCGTCGAGCACGAGCCGGTGCTCGGCCAGCATCTCCTCGAGGTAGTTCGGCATCCGCAGGCTGAGCCGCCGCACCCGGTTGAGGTGCGCCTTGGCGCGCTCGCTGACGGTCCAGACCGTGCGGTGCCCGCTGAGATCGCAGAGCTCGTGGTGAAAGGAGTCGTCGAGCACGTAGAAGGCGTCGAGGTCGGTCTTCTCAATCGCCCGTTCCTGGCCGCGCAGGTTTTCCTCGAGGCCGGCGATGTCGGCCTCCCCGGCGACCTGGGCGCTGATCCGGATCGCCGCGCACTCGAGCGACTCGCGGATGAACTGGGCATCCGAGATCGCCGCCGGGTCGACCCGGGCGACGAAGCTGCCGAGCTGCGGCACCGTCTCGACCAGGCGATCCTCGCGCAGCAGCGAGAGCCCCTCGCGGATCGGGGTGCGGCTGACGCCCATCTCCGCCGCCAGCGTGTTCTCGGAGAGCTGCTGGCCGGGCTCGAGCTGGCCGCGGACGATCGCGTCGCGCAGCGCCGCGTAGACCTGAACCCGGGTCGGGGTCGAGCCGTCGCGGACGCGGTTGAGCACGATGCCGTTCTCCACGCGACCAGAGTAAGGGTCAGGCAGGCGTCGCGGCGGCCCGGCGGGCCCGGTGGCGGGAAGCTGACGGCCGCCGCTCAGCGGACGCCGGCGCGGGTCTCGAGCCGGAAGGAGGAGCGGACCGGGTGGGCCGGCTTGTAGAAGGTGGCGGTCTGGTTCTTGACCTGCCAGGGGAACGGCAGCCTGCCGCCGGGCTGGCCGAGGAACCGGGTGAAGAGCACCGAGGCGCGGCGGCAGGTGATGCCCGAGCCGCTCGGGATGTAGATCAGGTAGCGGCCCTGGCGGAAGCGCAGGGGGCCGACGATGGTGGTGTGGTTGACCGTGAAGGTGCCCGGGCAGAGTTCGCCGATCACCGGGTTCTTTTCTTCTTCTTCGCGTTCGCCACCGTTGCGTTCGACCGTGAAGCCGAGTCGCGAGCCGTTCAGGAATTTGGCCCTGCCACTGCCCTGCGCGACCACGCGCCAGTTGCCGGGCAGGTTGCCGTCCCAGTCCTCGAGGAAGCGGGCGAAGAGCTGCGAGGTCTGCGAGCAGGAGAGGCCCGAGCCCGGCGCCGGCGTCACCGAGTAGGGGCCGGCCGGCAGCACGGCGGGACCGATGCGGTCGTTGTGGAGGACGCGGAAGCTGGGGCAGCCGGCGGCGCCGGCGCTGCCGGATCCGAACCCGACCGCGAACAGGGCCGCGAGCGCGAGCAGCGTCAGCGCCAGGCTGGCGCCGAGCTTCCTTCTCGCGGGTCTGCGGACGAGCTTCACGGCCGGGAAAGCTACCAGTGTCGGCGGCGCCATGGACGAAGGTTCAACCGCGTCCCTCCGGCGCGGTGCGGTCGCGCGTCGCCGGGCGCTCCGGCGGGCGGGCAAAAGTCACGCATGCGCAATTCGTAACATGCCGTTCGCCCATGCCCGAACCAGTTAAGCGCAACCAGCGCTACATGCCCGGGCTCGACGGGCTGCGCGCGATCGCCGTGCTCGCCGTAATCGTCTTCCACCTCGGCTTCGGCTGGGCGCCGGGCGGGCTCCTCGGGGTCGGGATCTTCTTCACCCTCTCCGGCTACCTGATCACCGATCTGCTGCTCGCCCAGCTCTCGGCCCGGGGTCGGATCAAGCTCGGCCAGTTCTGGCTGGCGCGCGCCCGGCGGCTGTTGCCGGCGCTGTTCGTGATGCTGGCGATCGTCGTCGCCTGGGTGACGATCTTCGGCCCCGCCCAGCCCGACCAGTTCCGCAAGGCCGTGGTCTCCGCCGTCTTCTACGTCAACAACTGGCAGCAGATCTTCGGCAACGTCTCCTACTTCGCCCGCTTCGCGCCGGAAGGCCCGCTCAACCATCTCTGGTCGCTCTCGGTCGAGGAGCAGTTCTACATCTTCTGGCCGTTCCTGCTGCTGCTCGGGGTCAAGCTCGTCCACGAGCGACCGCTGCCCTCGGGGATCCGGCCGCGACTGGCGCTGCTGACCCTGGTTCTGGCGGTGGTCTCGACGATCGAGATGGCGATCCTCTACCACCCGAGCTTCGACCCCTCGCGGATCTATTACGGCACCGACACGCGCGCCGGCGGCCTGCTGTTCGGCGCCGCCCTGGCGATGGTCTGGCCGAGCCGGCGCCTCAGCCGCAAGATCACGCCGCAGGCCCGCAAGACGCTGGACGGGCTCGGGGCGCTGGGGCTGCTGATCATCGCGATCATGATCTGGCAGGTCGGCGAGTTCGACTCCTTCCTCTACCGGGGCGGGTTCGTCGTGCTGTCGCTGGCGACGGTCCTGGTGCTGATGCCGCTCGCCCATCCGGCCTGCAGGCTCGGGGTGATCCTGGGAATGAGGCCGCTGCGCTGGATCGGCGTCCGCTCCTACGCGATCTACCTCTGGCAGACGCCGGTGATCGTCCTCACCGCGACCAACCATCAGAACCCGCAGGACGAGGGCCTGCTGCGCAAACTGCTCCAGGTGGCGGCGATCTTCGCGATCGCGGCGCTCTCCTGGAAGTTCATCGAGGAGCCGATCCGCCATGGCGCGATCGGCCGCTTCTTCGCCCGCCGCCGGGCCGTCGGCTGGAAGTGGCAGAGCTTCGCGCCGGCGATGCGGGGAGTGATCATCGCCACCGGGATCGTGCTCGTCGTCGCCGTCGCCGGCATGGCGGGGCTGAACTCGGCCAGCGCCGAAGGCGAAAAGACGCGGGTCGAGCAGGCGCGCGCCGCCGGCACGACCAAGCCCGCGCCGCTGACCCCGAAACAGGCGAGCGAATCGACGAAATCCTCCTGCCGCCGCGTCGTCCATATCGGCGACTCGACCTCCGAGGGCCTCGACTCGGCCGAATACCTGCCGCTCGAAAAGCAGCGGATCCCGGCCCAGTACGAAAAAGTCGGCGTCAAAGAAGTGCACATGGAGGTGCAGGGGGCCCGCTCGATCGAAGAGCAGTTCGAAGAACAGCCCAACGCCCAGGAAGTCGCCGAGGCCTGGAAGGCCGAAGGCTACAAAGGCTGCTGGGTGCTGGCGCTGGGCACCAACGAGGCCGCCAACGTCGCCGCCGGATCGAACGTCGGCGAGCGCGAACGGATCGACAAAATGATGAACATCATCGGCGACGAACCGGTGCTCTGGGTCAACGTCCGCACCCTCCCCGACGCGACCGAATTCTATTCCGAGGAAGGCATGCAGAAATGGGACGACGAACTCGTCCGCGCCTGCTCGACCTATCCCAACATGCGCGTCTACAACTGGGCCAAAGACGTCAAAGACGAATGGTTCATCGAAGACGGCATCCACTTCACCTCGCCCGGCTACGCCGCCCGCGCCCAGCTGATCGCGCAGGCCCTGGCCCATGCCTTCCCGGCCAAGGGCAAATCCGAAGGGGGCTCCGCACACTGCCTGATCAGCTGAGGGGCCTCGTAAGGGACGGGGGCTCGCAGGGGGCGGGGGGACGAGGGGCTGGTCGGGAGGGTCGGGTGACCCTCTTCACTCGGCCGTGTCGTCGGGGGGAAGCTTTCAAGCTTCTCGCCCGAAGCCCAGCCCTCCTCAGCCGCAAAACGTTCAGAGGGTCACCCGACCCTCCCTGAAGGCTCCACGGCCCCCAACCCCGGGAGCTCCCGGACAAAGACGAGGCCCCGCACCCTTGCCCAGAGCTTGAAAGGGACCAGGCCCACCGTCTCTCGAGAGCGGCAAGGACGACCCCAAGCCCCAGCGTCTCTCGAATAGCCCCAAGGGACCAAGGCCTCCAATCGCGTGGTTCCTAACGGTCGCCTGGCGACCGTTAGGAACCACGCTCTCCGCAAAGCCGGCGTTTTCCCATCCCGTGGTTCCTTGCGGACCCAGAGCGTCCACAAGGAACCACGGGATGCCTTGGCGCTTTCAACGGTGCTTGAGAGCGCGCTTCCCTCATCGCCCCTTCGTCCCTTTCAAGCTTTGGGAGCGGGAGCGGGTGGGGGTTCTTGCTGGGGTCTGGGGACCCGGCGTCGGACGTCGGCCTTCCTCGGGGAGGGGTGGGGTGTTCCTCTGAGCGTTTTGCGGCTGAGGAGGGCTGGGCTTCGGGCGAGAAGCTTGAAAGCTTCTCGCCGACGACACGGCCGAGTGAAGAGGGACACCCCACCCCTCCCCCTCGCGAAGCCTTCGTCCCTTGGCCGTCGGGCACCTGCCCCACCGACCCCTACACCGTCCGCGGCGCCTCCGGCTCGTCCCGCGGCTCCAGCTGGATCTCCCGCTCGGCTCGCGGCCGGCCTTCCTCGATCTCGCGGCTGCGCTCGAGCTCGGCGTTCAGCTGGAGGCCGAAGAGGATCGCGAGGTTGGTGATCCAGAACCAGACGAGGAGGACGATGAGGCCGGCGAGGGTGCCGTAGGTCTTGTCGTAGGAGCCGAAGTTGGCGACGTAGAAGGAGAACCCGGCCGAGGCGAGGATCCAGACGACGATCGCGACCAGGGCGCCGGGGCTGACCCAGCGGGGGCCGCGGAGCTTGACGTTGGGGGCGGCGTAGTAGAGGACGCCCACCATGAGCAGGAAGACGAGCGCCATCAGCGGCCACTTGGCGAGGTTCCAGATCGCGACCGCGGTGCCGCCGATCCCGAGTGGGCCGGCGATCGCGTCGACGATCGGCCCAGTCAGCACTAGCCCGATCGCCAGCAGCGCCAGCATCAGGATCATCGCCAGCGTCACCGCAAGCTGCAGCGGCCGCAGCTTCCAGAACGGCCGCCCCTCCGGCGTCTCGTAGACGACGTTCGCCGCGCGCATGAAGGCGCCGACATAGCCCGAGGCCGACCACAGCGCGAGCGCGATCCCGAGCACCAGGGCGACGCCTGCTGTGCCGCGGCTTTCGGTGATCGATTCGATCGGCCCGGAGAAGGTTTCGGCCGCCGAGGCAGGCCCGATTTCGGTGATGATCTCAGTCAGGGTTTCGGTCGTCCCCTGCGCCGAGCCGAACAGCCCGATCAACGAGACCAACGCGATCAGCGCCGGGAACAGGGAGAGCAGCCCGTAGTAGGTCAGCGCCGCGGCCCAATCGGCGAGGTTGTCCTCAAGGAACTCGGCGCCGGTCCGCTTCAGCGTCGCCAGGAGGCTCGCGTCGGGCTTCCACCCGCGGGGCCGGTAGGCGCGGCGGCGCGGCGGCGCCGGATCGCGCGGCGCGACGTCGTCGCGCACGCGGCTGTGGGGATCGGGTCCGGATGCCATCTGGGCTAACGCTTCCCCCTCGGCCGCGCCCGAAACCCGCGGCGCCCAGGCTCCCCCTCGCCCGCGCCCGAAAGCCGGCGGCCCCGCCACTCGGCTCGCACGGCCGGGAGCGGGGCTCCGTCCGGGCCGCCCGCAACCATCGCCCGATGATCTGGGAGATCGATGTCGTCTGCTCGGACCCCGAATGCGGGGAGGAGGTGCTCCAGGTCTGGACCGACGACCTGAACGAGATCGAGGAGATCGTCTGCTCCTGCGGGCACTCGGTGCTCGCGCTGCGCTTCGCCAGCTACCAGCCGGAGCTGCCGATCCGCCTCACCCGCACCGCCGCGCGCGAGCTCGCCGGCGTCCGCTGAGACGATTCCGGCCCCACGCGGGCGGGGGCGAGGGCGCCGAGAACCTGAGCGAGTACGAGCGCAGGCAAAGTCGTCCTCGCCTTCGACGGCGAGCGCCTGCAGGGCCGCTACGCGCTGTTCGCGCCCCCGAGGGCTGGATGATCCACCACATCGATCCGCCACTGCGCCCGGCGACCCGATGCCGCGCGGGATGCTGGTCGACTGGAGCCAGAACGACCAGCACAAGACCACGGTGAGCGTGTGCTCCCTGCGCGCCCGGCGCAGGCCGCGTCCGCGAGCCCTCTCGCTCAGCTCCGAGGCGCCGCTGGGCCCTTCCAGCTCGGTGAAGGGCGCCCGCAGCGGCGCCGTGACCTTGTCCTTGGTGATCAGCCGGCTCAGTTTGTGGGCGGCGACGCCGACGAGGAGGATGTCGGGGGCGCGGGGACGTTCGGGGAGCTGGTGGCCGCGACGCCGCGCCGCCAGCAGCGCCGCCGCGATGCTGAGGTTGAAGGTCCCCATCAGCGCCGCGTACATCGCCAGCGGGGCCGCTCGTCCGGCTCGGCGTAGCCGGCGATGATGCCGCTGCCGTCGTGCCGCTCGGTGCGTGGCTCGGTCTCCATCTCACCCGACTGCCCGGGCGGGGCCCCGCTAAACGCGGCGACCGCTCAGAGGCCGACGATCTCGACCGGCTCGATCTTGCCGGCCGGCTCGAAGCCGAGGATGCGCCCGTAGAAGTAGAGCTCGGCTTCCAGGCAGCGGATCGTCGTCTCGGCGCGGCGGAACCCGTGCTGCTCGCCGGCGAAGGGCAGATAGGCGTAGGGGATGCCGTTGGCGCGCAGCGCCGCGGCCATCGTCTCGGCCTGGTTCGGCGGCACGATCGCGTCCTCGAGGCCCTGGAACAGGATCACCGGCACCCGCAGCCGGTCGAGGTGGTGGATCGGGGAGCGCTCGCGGTAGAGGTCGGCACGCTCGGGGTACGGCCCGACGAGGCCGTCGAGGTAGCGGGCCTCGAACTTGTGCGTGTCGCGCGCCAGCGCCTCCAGGTCGCCGACGCCGAAGTAGCTGGCGCCGGCGGCGAGCTCGTCGTGGAAGGTGAGCGCGCAGAGCGTCGCGTAGCCGCCGGCCGAGCCGCCGCGGATCGTCAGCCGCCCGCCGTCGACCTCGCCGGCGGCGGCGAGGTCGGTGGCGGCCCGCACGCAGTCTTCGCTGTCGGCGACGCCCCAGGTGCCGCGCAGCCCTTCCCGGAAGGCGCGGCCGTAGCCGCTGGAGCCGCGATAGTTGACGTCGACGACGCCGAAGCCGCGGCTCGTCCAGTAGGCGAATTCGCGCGAGAGCTCGGGTGTCGCGTGGGAGGTCGGGCCGCCGTGGCTCTGGACGATCAGCGGCGGCCGCTCGGTCCTCGGACCGCGGTGCCCGGGGTTGGCCGGCGGGTAGAAGAAGCCGTGGGCGACCTCGCCCTGCCCGGTGGCGAACTCGATCGGCCGCGGGGTCGAGACGAAGGCCGGGTCGAGCGGATCGTCGCTGGCCTCCCGCACCCGTTCCAGCCGCCCGGCGGGAAGCTCGCAGACGACGACGGCCGGCTCGCGCTCGGGGGTCGCCGCGGTGAAGGCGACCCGGTCCCCGCGCGCCGCCAGCACCGGGAAGCCGAAGCTGGTGAAGGGGAGGTCGAGGTCGCGAACCCGCTCGGCGCCGGGCTCGAGCAGCCCGAGGCGTTCGGTCGCGCGCTCGGTCCGGACGCAGGCGATCGCGCCGCTCTCGAGGAAGGCGTACGTGGCGCCGCCGAACAGCCACTGCGGGTGCCCGAGGTCGGCCTCCTCCCGGGTCAGCTGCACGGCGCCGTCCCGCTCGAGCCGGTACAGGTTCCACCAGCCGTCGCGGTCGGAGACGAAGTGCAGCCGCCCCGCCCCGTCCCACTCCGGCTGAAAGATCGACTCAGCCGGCCCGCCCGCCACCAACCTCGCCGCGCCCGGGTCCGCCAGCGGAGCCAGCCAGAGCTCGGTCCCGTCCCAGGGCATGTTCGGGTGATCCCAGCAGGTCCAGGCGAGGCTGGCGCCGTCGGGGCTGGGGCGGGGGAAGGAGTAGAAGTCGCGGCCGGCGGCGAGGACGCGCGGCGCGGCCGAGCCGTCGAGCGGGACGGCGACGATCTCGTTCGCCGGTTCCCCGCGCTCGCCGTGGACCTCACGCACGCAGACGACGGTCGCGCCGTCGGGCGTCAGCCGCAGGTCGGCGTAGCGCAGCGACGCCGGTCGCGGCGGCTCGGGCGTGATCGCGACCGGCGCCTCGCCGAGCCGCTGCCGGTAGAGGCGCTGGTCGCCGAAGTCGACGAAGAGGACGAGGTCGGGCGCGGCCAGCGTCCAGGCGCCGCCGCCGTACTCGTGGACGCGGGTGCGGACGTTGACGTCGGCGGCGGTGACGTCCTCGGGGGCACCGCCCGGAGGCCGGCGGACCAGGACGACGCGACCGCCCGCCCCGGGGCGGCCCTCGCCCCACCAGACCGCGCCGTCGGCCGCCAAGGCCGCCTCGCCGAGCCGCCGCCCGGCGCTCGCCACCGCCGCCGGCGTGATCGGCGAGCGCCAGGACCCGTAGGGGGTGACCTCGCTCACGCCCGCCTCAGGCGGCGTCGCCGTCGTCGCCGACCTCAACCTCGCGCAGCTGGTGCGTGTCGACGTCATAGACGAAGCCCCGCACCGCGTCGCGGTGGGGGATGAAGGCCGAGCGCCGCACCCTCAGCACCGACTGGCGGACGTCGGCGTCGACGTCCTTGAAGGACTCGATCGCGAAGGCGGGCGCGACCCCGGTCGCCTCGCGCAGCTCCTCGCGGAAGCCGTCGTCGCTGATCTTTTCCAGGCCGCAGTCGGTGTGGTGGATCAGCATCACCTCGCGGGTGCCGAGCTTGCGCTGGGAGACGGCCAGCGAGCGGATCACGTCGTCGGTGATCACCCCGCCGGCGTTGCGGACGACGTGCGCCTCGCCGTCGCCGAGCCCGAGCGCGGCGAACACGTCGAGGCGAGAGTCCATGCAGGTGACGATCGCCAGCTGCCGGCTCGGGCGGACGTCGAGATGGCGCTCGGCGAGCGTCTCCGCGAAGGAGCGGTTGTTGGTCAGCAGCTCGTCGATCGTGTCCATCGCGCCGCAGCCTAGTGATTCGCCGCCACGGGTTGGCCGCCCCGGCGAGTGGGTACGGGTTGGAAGACGATGAGCGACCGCTGAGCATCACGACCACGGAGGCACGATGACCGACACCGCCCATGCCCACAGCAAGGGGATCTTCGACGGCCACAACGCCGAAGCGCGCGAACGCGTCGTCGCCCTGCTCACCAGGGCCTACTGGATGGAGCTGGAGACGGTGATGAACTACATCGCCGCGGCCACCAACCTCGACGGCGTCCGCGCCCAGGAGATCCGCGAGTCGCTCGCCCAGGACGTCGAGGAGGAGCTCGGCCACGCGCGCCGGTTCGCCGACCGGATCAAGGAGCTCTACGGGGTGGTCCCGGGCTCGGAGGACTTCGCGGCCGAGCAGGCCTTCCTCCAGCCGCCGGTCGAGCAGACCGACGTGCTGCACGTGATCCGCGGCGTGATCCATGCCGAGACCGGCGCGATCGAGCACTACACGCGGATCATCGAGGAGACCGAGGGGCTCGATCCGGTCACCCAGGACATGGTGATCGCGATCCTGCGCGACGAGCAGGGCCACCGGCGGCTGTTCGAGGGCTTCCTGCGCGAGTACGAGTTCGAGGGCCATCCCTGAGAGTCGCCGCCGGCGCGCCTGCCAATAGTCTCCCCGGCGTGGCCGGCGCCGCCGAGATCGCGATCCGCCCGGCGGTCGAGGCCGACTGCCCGCTGCTGCTGGAGCTGATCCTCGAGCTCGCCCGCTACGAGCAGCTCGCCGACCGGGTCGTCGGCGACGCCGAGACGCTGCGACGGACGCTGTTCGAGGAGCGGGCCGCCGAGGCGCTGCTGATCGAGACCGCCGCCGGCGAGGCGGTCGGGTACGCGATCTTCTACGTCACCTTCTCCAGCTTCGAGTGCCGCTCGGGGATCTGGCTCGAGGACGTCTACGTGCGACCCGACCACCGTCGCGGCGGCATCGGCCGGGCCGTGATGGAGCACCTGGCCGGGCTGGCCAGCGAGCGCGGTCACACCCGCCTGGAGTGGTGCGCGCTGGAGTGGAACCAGCCCGCGCTCGACTTCTATGACGAGCTCGGCGCCGCCCAGCTGGACGATTGGGTGATGCTGCGGCTCGAGCGGCCGGACATCGAGGCGCTCGGCGGTGGCGCGACTACCCGTCGCGGGGAGTGATCCGGAAGACCGAGACGACCTCGGCCTGGTGGGCCTCGGGATGGACGACGTAGGCGCTGGGGCCGCCGCCGAACCAGCCGGCGGCTTCGTTGTAGCCGACGAAGACGCCGGGGTGGTGGGTGCCGTCGGCGTCCTGCACCCAGACCTTGTCGCCCTCCTTGAAGCCGTCTTCGATCGGCCCGCCGCCCTCGATCGGTTCGCTCATCGGGCTGAGTCTACGTCAGCAGGGGCCGAGCCGGCGCAGCTTGCTCCGGTAGACACGCATCGAGCTGTGGCGCATGTCGCCGTGGGTCTGGGTCCGCAGGCTGGGGACGAGCTCGTGGTGGAAGGGCGAGGTGAGGCTCTCGGCGTGGCCGATCACGTTGTGGATCTTGATCCCGAAGCGGCAGCGCAGGTACTGGGTCAGCCGCAGGGAGGCGCGCAGCTCGCGCGGGTTCCCGAGCACGTCGCCGTCGGAGTAGCCGACGTGCTCGATCCCGATCGCGGTCCAGTTGAGGCCGACGGTGTGGCGGCAGCGGGTGCGCAGGTTGACCAGCTGGAAGATGCGGCCGCTGCTGCCGATCACGAAGTGCGAGCAGACGTTGGGCAGCTCGCCCAGCTCCGGGTCGGGATGGTCGGGGGCGAAGGTGTCGCGCACCGCGGCGGCGGTGCCGGCGACGGCGACGTGCTCGACGATCACCTGCGGGTGCTCGAGGCGCCACTGGGCGCGGCCGTAGTGGCGCAGCGAGTAGGCCGCCATCTCGCGCTTGCGTTTGGGCCCGTAGGGGATCAGCCATTTGGTGATCGGCGGCCGGGCGCTGCCGGGCCGGCCAGAGGAGGCGGCGGCGCCGGTGGCAGGGGCCGAGCCCGCCCAGCTGCCGGCGGCGAGGCAGAGCGCCAGGGTCGAGGCCGCGAGCAGGGCGAGGAAGAGCCTCATCACCGCTGATGCTAGGGATCCCGGCGGATCTCGAGGCCTTTCCGGCGGATCTCGGGGTTGCCGGGGGACCCCGGCCGCGTTACTCTTTTTTGAGTAGATCTGGAACGATCGTAGGGAGAATGGGGAGAGGTGGACTGGATCGCGGTCGGGGGCATCGTCGCCGCCCTGCTGGCGCTGGCCCTGCTCGGGGTCTCGCAGCTGCGCGCCCGCCGCGAAGCCGCCCGCTTCCGCGTGCTCGACGCGATCGCCCGCGCCTCCGACTCGGCCTCTGACCTCGACGAGACGCTCGAGGCGATCGTCGGGATCCTCGTCCCGGCGGTCGCCGACATCGTCGCGATCGACATGATCCGCGACGGCCAGCCCCGGCGCGCCGCGACCCGGGTCTCGCCGCGGGCCGGCGGCGAGATCGGCGAGCGGATCGCCCGCCGGCGCCCCTCGACGCCGGCCTCGATGCTCGCGCCGGGGGCGGGCGCCGCGCTGGAGCCGCGCTTCATCGAGCGGTTCGGCGACGGGGATCTGCGCCAGCTCGCCCACGACGAGGAGGACCTCGAGCTCCTGCGCGGCCTCGGCTTGCGCTCGTCGATCACCGCGGCGTTGCGGGCCCGCGGCCGGGTGATCGGCGCCGTCACCCTGACCACCGCCTGGTCGCGCCGCCGCTACCACCGCCACGACGCCGAATTCGCCCGCGTCCTCTCCGGCCGGATCGCCCTGGCGCTCGACAACGCCGGGCTGTTCGCCGACCTCGAGCGGGTCCAGCGCGAACGCGAGGAGATCGCGACGACGCTGCAGCACGGCCTGCTGCCGCCGCCGCTGCCGCGGATCCCCGGCTGGTCGGCGGCGGCGATGTACCAGCCGGCCGGCGCCGAGAACGAGGTCGGCGGCGACTTCTACGACGCCTTCCCGATCACCGGCGGCTGGATGCTGGTGATCGGCGACGTCACCGGCAAGGGGGCCGCGGCCGCTTCGATCACCGCCCAGGCCCGCTACACGCTGCGCGCCGCGGCGTGGCTGAGCGGCGACCCCCTGGTCGCCTTCGGCACTCTCAACTCAGCGCTGCTGGCACGGCCGGACTCGGCGCTCTGCAGCGTCATCGCCTTCACTCTTTCCTCGAACTCTCGCGAGCCGGTGCGGGTCGCGGTCGCCGGCCACCTGCCGCCGTTGCTGGTCGACGGCGAGGGGGTCAGCGAGATCGCCGAGGGAGGACCGGTGCTGGGCGCCTTCGGCGACGCCAGCTGGGAGCTGGCGCAGGCCTCGGTCAGGCCTGGTCAGCAGCTGATCGCGGTCACCGACGGCGTCACCGAGGCATGCGGCCCGGGCGGTCGATTCGGTGAGCACCGCCTGCGCGCCGAGCTCGGCGGCGCCGGGGAGCCCAACGTGCTGGTGACCCGGCTCGAGCAGGCGCTGAACAACTTCACCGACGGCCGGCTCGAGGACGACGCCGCGGCGCTGGCGATCGCGCCGAGCGCCCGCCTCACGCTCGCCGCCTGAGGGCTGTCGAGACCCGCTCCGGCGCGGTCAGGCGAGGGGCAGCCGCTCTTCGACGCCGGTCAGGCGCAGCACCCTGGTCACCGCCGGTGCCCGGCTGGGGACGAAGCCGAGCCGGCCCGCGGCCCGCTCGTCGCCCATCGCCGCGACCAGGATCGCGATGCCGGTCGAATCGATGAAGGTGAGGCCGCTGAAGTCGATCACCAGGCGCCGGTCGGCGTCGGCGATCGCCTCCTCGACCGCCGCTTCGACGCCGGGAGCGCCGGAGAGGTCGAGCTCGCCGCCGAGCCGCACGGTGACGACGTCCTCGCCCTGGGCCACCTCGAGGGAGAGCGGTCCCGCCTTCGCGCGCTGGTCGTCGCTGGCCACCGCGCGATCCTATAGCCGAACGCGGTGGTCGCCAACGACGGAGCGAAGAGTTGCGGCGGCGCGGTTAGGGCCCCGGGCGGGGCGGGTACCAGGAGGCCATGTCCGTGAAACAGAGAATCGCCCGCAAGGCGGTCGCCAAGACCGCGAAGCACACCGCCAGCGGGACGGTGTCGAAACTACGGCGCCGGCCGCTGCGCGCGGCGACGCTGCTTGCCGCCGGCGGGGCCATCGGGGTGGTGGTCGGGGTGCTTGCCGGCCGCGCCGGCGGTGCCGCCACCTCCGAGGCCTGAGAGGAGACGACATGAGCCGCAGGGTCCTGGCGATCGTCACCGACCGGCTCGAGGGCTCGGAGCCGCTCGGCGAGCTGAGCGGGGACGGCGCCGGCGATGACATCGATCTGCGCATCGTGGTCCCGGCTGTCGAGGCCACCGCCTTCCGGCACACGATGGGCGACATCGACGAGCCGAGAGAGCAGGCCGAGTCGCGGCTCGCCGCGACGCTCGCGGCGCTGCGCCGGGAAGGGGTCGAGGCGGCCGGCGAGGTCGGCGATCCCGATCCCGTACAGGCGGCGACCGACGCGCTGCTGCAGGCTCCGGCCGACGAGGTGGTGATCTTCGAGCACGAGGAGGGCCAGGCAAGGTGGTTCGAGGAGGGTCTCTTCGAACGGGCCAAAGCCGGATTGGACCCGCCGCTGCGGATGGTCGTCCTGCACCAGGACGAGAGCGGCGAGCGCCACGTCGCCGACGTCGAGCGCGCCGGGCCCGGCACCGAGGATCCCGACGCCGAGGAGGTGACCTCCGCCTACGTGCCCGGGCTGACGAGGGCGGACTACGCCGGCATCGTCGCCGGCATCGTCGGCACCGTCGCCGTGGCGGTCCTCGCCGCCGCGGTGACCAGCACGGCGTCCGGGGAGGAAGGCGGGACCTACGGCGTCGTGGCGATCGCGATCTTGATTGCGATCGCGACCGCGCTGGCCAACCTCGCCCACGTGGTCGGCCTGACGCTGATGGAGAGCGTCCGCTACCGGGGCGGCTTCGCCAAGTTCTTCCGCTACCTCGCCCTGGTCGGCACCCCGATCGCCGTGTTGGTCAACCTGATCCTGCTGATCACGGCCAGCTGAGGGGCGGGCACGGTGCGGACGCGCACACTTGGCGCCGGCCTCGTGGTGTCCGCCGAGGGGCTCGGCTGCATCGGCTGGCGCGGATCGACCCCGTCGCGCCCCGCAGCGCCGCGGCCGGCGATCGCTACGCCGACATGGCGTCGGTCGATCGCCAGGAGCGGTGGGGTCAGGCCTGGGTCACCGGCTCGCCCTGGCGCAGAGCGTCGAGCACCTCCTCGGCCAGCCGCGAGCCGTCCTCGGGGCGCAGCGGCGTCGCCTTGACCCGGAGCACCACCTGGTCGGCGTCGAGCTCCTCGAGCGCGACGCCGGGCGGGTAGCGGGTCGGTACCGAGATCCCGCGCAGCAGCAGCTGCTCGACCCGTTGCGGGCTGGCGTCGGCCGGGAAGCGGACCTTGAGGTCGACGGCGTCCGGCTCGCGCAGCGGGACCACGACCAGCGAGAGCAGGACGCTGTTGGGGACCAGCAGCCGGTCCGCCCCCTGGCTCAGCGTCGTGTAGAAGAGGCCGAGCGAGGAGACCGTGCCCTCCAGCGACCCGGCCAGCACCCCGCCGACCAGGCGCACCCGTTCGCCGACCCGGAAGGGCCGCGTGCTCTGCAGGACGATGCCGGCGAAGATCCCGCCCAGCGCCTGCTGGGCGGCGAGGCCGAAGACCACGGCGGTGAAGGCGCCGCCGACCGCGAGGGTGCTGGCCCGCACCCCGGCGACCCGCAGCGCCAGGATCACGACCGCCGCCGTCGCCAGCAGGCGGACGACGAAGCCGACCGTGCCCGCGGTCGCCGGGTCGAGGCGGCGGTTGAGGCGGGGCGCGATGCCCTGCGAGAGCCAGTGGGTGGCGGCGGTGCCGACGATGACGAGGACGACCACGGTGCCGATCCGGATCCACTCTCCGTACCCCGGCGCGATCCGCTGGCGCTCGGAGTAGACGACCATCGTCGCGACCAGCACGATCAGCGCCAGCAGCAGGCCGCCGAGCGTTCGCTTCGAGACCTTGGGGGGCGCCAGCTGGTCGCCGAGCCCGAGCGATTGCCAGGTGTGGCTGCGAGTCTCGAACAGCTCCCGGGACAGTTTGCGAGCGACGCGCTTCGGCATCGAATCCGGCTACCCAGGTGCGCGGAGCGATTAACGCGGCCCGAGCGGCCAGATCGCGTTTGTCGAAAAACGCCCGGGGGTAGCCAGAGCCGAGAGTTGAAGCAGGATGGATATGCTCGCCACCGGGACACGAGGCGCACGAGGCGCGATCCAGGAATCCGCGAACTGGGCTGAAGCGTTGGACACGACCACTAATCATCAATCCGGGTTGCGGATGTCACTTCCCGCCAGGGCCGACAACGTCGCCGTCGTCCGCCACGCGGTCGCCGGCCTGGGCGAACGCCTCGGCATGGACGAGGCGGCGCTCGCCGACCTGAAGACCGTCGTCACCGAGGCGGCGATGAACGTCGTCGTCCACGCCTACCCGGAGGACGCCGACGGGCTGCTCGAAGTCGATGCCTTCCCGGAGGAAGACGGTCTCACGGTCGAGATCGGCGACCAGGGGATGGGCATCCGCCCCCGCCCTGACGTCGACCGTCCCAGCCTGCGGATCGGGCTGACGCTGATCGCCGCCCTCTCCTCGAGCTTCGAGATCCGCGGCGGCAGCCGCCGCGGAACCTCGATCCGGATGCACATGCGCCTGCGCAGCGACCTCGAAGACCCGGTCGACCCGCCGACCTCCGTCCTCGCCCCGGCGGCACCCGAGACCGAGGTCCGGATCGGCCCCCCGGAGCTGGTCGAGACCGTCCTCGCCCGGGTCCTCGGCGTGCTCGCCGCGCGCCAGGAAATCGACGTCGACCGCCTCTCCGACGCGATGCTGCTGAGCGACGCGATCGCCGCCGCCGCGCCTGCCGCCTTCGCCGATGGGCACGTCACGGTGACCCTCGCCGACGCCGCCGGCGGGGTCGTCCTGCGCCTCGGCCCCCTGGTCGAGGGCGGCGGCGACCGCCTCCGCGCCAGCCTCGACCTCCCCGAAGGCGGCTCCCTCGCCTCGCTCGCGAACGACCTGCGCGTCGACCGCGACGGCGAGGCCGAGCACCTGGTCGTCGAGATCGCGGGACGGGCCGCGTAAGGGACGGGGGCTCGCAGGGGGCGGGGACGAGGGGCTGGTCGGGAGGGTCGGGTGACCTCTTCACTCGGCCGTGTCGTCGTCGGGGAGTTGGGGAAGCTCTCGCCCGCAGCCCAGCCCTCCTCAGCCGCAAAACGCTCAGAGGGTCACCCGACCCTCCCTGAAGGCTCCACGGCCCCCCAACCCCGGGAGCTCCCGGACAAAGACGAGGCCCCGCACCCTTGCCCAGAGCTTGAAAGGGACCCGGCCCGAAGTCTCTCGAGTGGGTCTGGAAGCTCCCAAGGGACCACGGCCCCAATCGCGTGGTTCCTAACGGTCGCCAGGCGACCGTTCCGAACCACGCTCTCCGCAGAGCCGGCGTTCTCCCATCCCGTGGTTCCTTTCGGACCCAGAGCGTCCACAAGGAACCACGGGATGGCTTGGCGCTCATACGGTGCTGAGAACGCGCTTTCACCTGCATAGCGAGGGGAACTGCGTTTTCAGCGGGGGCGCCCATGGTCCCCTGTGAAGCTCTGGGAGCGGCGGCGTTGGACGTCGGGCCCTGCCAGGGGAGGGGTGGGCATGCTGGCTTTGGGCGACAGCCGGAGGACTCCCCCGACGAGACGGCTGAGTGAAGAGGGACACCCCACCCCTCCCCCTCGCAAGACCTTCGTCCTTCGCCCGAGGGGCTAGGGCGCCCCTTCGGCCTCGGTCTCCGCCACCCGCGTCCGCAGTTTCTCGAGCGCCCGGCGCAGAATCCGCGAGACGTGCATCTGGGAGTGCCCGATCTGCTCGGCGATCTGGGACTGGGTCAGGTCTTCGACGAAGCGCAGGTGCAGCACGGTGCGCTCGCGCTCGTCGAGGTGGGGCAGGACCTCTTCGAGGGCGAGCTTGTCCTCGACCAGGTCGAAGCCGGCGTCCTCGTCGCCGATCCACTCGGAGGCCGGCGATTCGTCCTCCTCGCCGCCGACCGGGCGGTCGAGCGAGAGCGGTCGCCGGTTGTGGTTGGCCTCGAGCACCTCGAGGACGTCGGTGGGGTCGAGCTCGAGGCGCTCGGCGATCTCGCCGACCGAGGGCGAGCGCTGCAGTTTCACGGTCAGCTCGGAGATCGCTTTGTCGACCTCGGCCATGCGGTCGTGCAGCCCGCGCGGCACCCGCACCGTCCAGACGCGGTCGCGGAAGTGGCGCTTGAGTTCGCCGAGGATCGTCGGCGAGGCGAACGCGGTGAAGGGGGTGCCGCGGGCCGGTTCGAAGCGGTCGATCGCGTTGACCAGGCCGAGGCTCGCCACCTGGTAGAGGTCGTCGAAGGACTCGCTGGCGCCGCGGTAGCGCAGGGCCAGGTTTTTCGCGAACGGCAGGTAGCGGCGCACCAGCTCCTCGCGGGTGCCTGGATCGCGATCGGCCTGGAACCGTCGCCAGAGCTCCCGCTCGCCGACCAGGCCCGCAGCGCTCACCTCGCCCTCGGGCGCTTTCTTGTCGTCGTCGTGGGGAATCGCTCTCGTCCTTCGGGCACCGGGTATCGCACACGGCGCCGCCCTGAGAGCGAAGATCGGCTGTGCGGCGCCCGGGAGGCCACGCGGCCGACCCGGTGACACACCTTAGCGGGGCGAGCGACGTTTCCAGCCGCGGGTGCCGGGTACGGTTCGAGCGATGGGGACCGGTCCGGCCAGACCACGCCTCGGCTCGCTCGTCGTGATCCTCCTGGCGGGGGCGCTGCTGTGGACGGCGGCGTCGGCGTCGGCGATCGGCGGCGTGCCGGGGACCAGGCACTGGCGGCCGCCGCCCCGCACCAACGCCTGGCAGTGGCAGTTGCAGGGCAAGATCGACCCCGACGTCAAGGCCTGGGTCTACGACGTCGACGGCTTCGAAGCGAAGAAGAGCGACGTCCGTGCCCTGCACCGCCACCGGCGCAGGGCGATCTGCTACCTCGACGTCGGCAGCTGGGAGAGCTACCGGCCCGACAAGGGACGCTTCCCGCGCTCGGTGATCGGCCGCCGCTACGCCGGCTATCCGGACGAGCGCTGGCTCGACATCAGCCGCTTCCGGCTCTTCGCCAAGCCGCTCGAAGCCCGCATCCAGATGTGCGCGCGAAAGCGCTTCGACGCGGTCGAGCCCGACAACATCAACGCCTGGGAACCCGGCAACAAGACCGGCTTCCACATCACCCGCCGCGATCAGCTCCACTTCAACCGCTGGATCGCCCGGCAGGTCCACGCCCGCGGCATGGCCGTCGCCCTCAAGAACGACGGTCGGCAGGCCCGCAGGCTGATCCACGACTTCGACTTCGCGATCGTCGAGGAGTGCTTCCAGTACCACGAATGCGGCTATTACCGGCCGTTCATCAACCACCACAAGGCGGTCTTCGAGGCCGAGTACACGCTGGGCACGGCGAAGTTCTGCCCGCGGGCGCTGGCCATGCGCTTCTCCGCGATCCGCAAGTCGCCCGACCTCTTCGCCAAGCCGTGGGAACCGTGCGATGCGCTCTGAGTGCGCCGCCGGCCGGCGCCGACCTGGCTAAGCTCGGGGCCGAGCGGAACCGCGAGCGGGCAAGGAGACGAGATGGGATTCGACCAGTACCACGAGCCGCCGGAGGAGCTCTCCGAGGAGACCCGGACGTTCGCCCGGATCTGCGCCTCCCTGGAAGAGGAGTCGCAGGCGATCGGCTGGTACCAGCAGCGGCTCTCGGTCGAGCCCGACCCCGAGGCGCGCGCGATCATGGAAGACGCGCAGGGTGAGGAGTTCAAGCACTTCGCGATGAACCTCGAGTTCCTGCTGCGGCGCACGCCGCGCTGGCGGGCGATCTGCGAGGGCGTCCTCTTCAAGCAGGGCGACATCGTCGAGCGCGGCGAGGCGGCCGAGGCCGCCTCCGGTGACGGCGGCGGCGGCGAGCAGGACGAGGACAGCGAGGCGCCCGAGGCGCTCGGCATCGGCAGTCTCAAGGGAGAGGGGCAGTGAACCACCTGCTGCGGCGGCTGGCGCCGATCTCGGACCCCGCCTGGGAGCTGCTCGACGACGAGGCGCGCGAGCGGCTGCGCGGCCCGCTGGCCGCCCGCCGCCTGGTCGACTTCGCCGGCCCATTCGGCTGGCAGCACTCGGCGACCAACCTCGGCCGGGTCGAGCGCCTGGCCTCGCCCGACGGCGGCGGCGTCACCGCGCTGCGCCGGCAGGTGCTGGCGCTGACCGAGCTGCGCGCCGACTTCGCGATCTCGCTCGCCGAGCTGCGGACCGGCGATCGGGGCGCGGTCGACGTCGAGCTCGCGCCGCTGGACGAGGCCGCGAGA
>JAXLTA010000018.1:0-139958 GCA_046330305.1 Solirubrobacterales bacterium
GGTCGACGTCGAGCTCGCGCCGCTGGACGAGGCCGCGAGACGGATCGCGATCTGCGAGAACGTCGCTGTCTTCCATGGCTGGGAGGAGGCGGGGATCGAAGGGATCGCCGCGGCCTCGCCGATCGCCCCCGAGCCTCTCGGCGAGTCGGCCGAGGAGTACCCGCGCTCGGTGGCACGCGCCGTCGAGGCGATCCGCCAGGGCGGGGTGGAGGGGCCCTACGGCCTCGCGCTCGGGCCCGACGAGTACACGCGGGTGATCGAGACCGCCGAGCACGGCGGCTACCCGCTCTGGGATCACCTGGCGCGGATTCTCGGCGGGCCGATCGTCTGGGCGCCCGGCGTCCGCGGCGGCGTCGTGCTCAGCCTGCGCGGCGGCGACTTCCTGTTCGAGTCCGGCCAGGACCTCGCGATCGGGTACGACCGCCACGACGGCGAGTCCGTTCACCTCTATCTCGAGGAGAGCTTCTCCTTCGTCGTCGCCACGCCGGAGGCCGCGGCCCCGCTCAGGGGCTGAGGGGGGCCGCCCCGACCCCCACATCCGCGCCCTCGGCCGGCGCCGGCGATTTGAAGTGGAGCATCTCCAGCTTGGTCAGCATGCTCGCCTCGCCGTCGCCGGCGAGCCGGGCCGAGCTCTTGGCCTGGATCTCCAGCACCCGCTCGAGGGTCTCGCCGAGCAGCTCGGACACTTCGTCCCAGCCCTGGCGGTCGACGACCATCGGCGTCCGGCTGAGGTGCAGGTCTTCCACCTCGTCGAGGATGCCGGCCGCCGCGGCCTCCGCGATGTCCTGGAAGACCGCCTTCAGGATCGCGCTCGAGACACCCGGACGCAGCGTCTCGGGCAGCCGCGACCACTCCCTGTCGCTGAGGAGCTGGCGGCGCGTGGCGCGGTAGAAGTGCTCGGTGGCGCCGCGCCGCTGCTTGGTGCCGACCAGCTCGATGCAGTCGTATTTCTCGAGCACGCGGACGTGGTAGGCGACCAGGTTGAGGCTCTGGTCGAGCTCCTGGGCGAGCAGGTTGGGGCTCGCCACCCGCTCGTTGAGGATGATCAGGATCTGGACGCGCAGCGGGTGGGCGAAGGCCTTGGCGACGAGCTGTTCGACGCCGTCCTCCTGCTTCTTCGTCTTCGTTCTTGGCACGGGGTGTCCTTGGTCGGTTTCTTGGGATGGCGGCCGATCATTGGTCCATATTAACGTTAAAAACTCAGGAAAATCACAACGATGTGGAATCGCTCGTGCATTGCGGCCGGTTCGGCCGCTGGGACCCGCGGAATCCGCCCAGCGGAGGACGATCAGGCACTTGATTGCTGAAAAGATTTGTAGTAGTCATCAGTGGCCGCATCGGTAATGGGTGCGGCCGGGGCGGAGGGCCTCGCGAGGGGATGGGAAGGAGGTGTGCCGGATGAAGATTCGAGTGGCCCGCGAGGGTCTGACGCCGACGGCGATCGTCAAGGGCTCCTAGCCCGGGTGGAGGGGAACGCGATCGCGTGACAGGCTTAGGGGGTGGCCCCGTGGAAGCTGCCCCTGCTGGTCGCCGCGATCGTCGTCCCCACCGTCGCCGCCTTCTGGCTCGGTGGCCCGGGCGCCGGCGTCACGGTCGGCGCCCTGGCCGCAGTTGCCATCGTCGTCGTTGCGGTCCGGGCCCGTCCCCGGGGCGCGATCGGCGAGCCGCCTACGCCCGCCTCCGAGCGCCGCCTGCTGGTGGTCGTCACCCGGCCGCTGGAGGATCCAAAGGCGATCGCCGCGATCGCCGCCGAGGCCGGCCCCCGCGAAGCCGAGCCGGCTGCCGAGGTCCTGGTCCTATCCCCGGTGCGGATCGGCTTCCTCGACCGCTGGGCCTCCGACGTGGAGGGCGCCCGCCGGCAGGCCCAGCGCAACCTGGTGATCAGCGTCGCCTCGCTGGCGGCCGCCGGCGTCGCCGCCGAGGCCCGGGTCGGCGACGAAGACCTCGTCCAGGCGGTCGAAGACACCGTCCAGGGCTACGCCGCGACCGGAGTGGTCCTGATCACGGCCGACGACGAGGAGGATCCGGCGGCGGCCGACGCCGCGGCCGAGCTCGCCTCCCGCCTGCGGGCGCGCTTTCGCCGCATCACGGTCAGCGATCAAGCAGCTCGCTGAAGCGGATCGCGGCCCGGGTCGGGATCGCGAACTGCTCGTTGCGATGCAGCAGGCCGGCCCCGACCAGGTCGCGCACCGCGCGCTCGACCGCGTCGCGCTGGGCGAAGTCGGGGTCCTCGCCGGCGATCTCGCGGACCAGTTCGGCGACCGTCAGCACGGTGGGGTGGAGGTCGAGGACCAGCTGCATGACAGCGGCCTCGGAGGCGGCATCCCCCTCCCGGGTCGTCCAGTTGTGGCCGCTCGCTTCCATTCCTCCCCGGTCCCCCAAGTGGCTCAGGCGGCCGGTCTCTCCCCCGGCGGCGGGCCCTCGCCGTCCTCCAGTTCGAGCATCTGCCGTGCCCAGGGCGCGTCCAGCGAGGCGCGGTAGAAGTGCTGCATCGAGCCGCGCACCGGTTCGGTGAAGACCAGCGCGATCGCCGAGCACCGCGCGAGGACGCGGACGTGGTAGCTGACGTTGCTCAGCGGGTGCTCGAGTCGGGTCGAGATCTGCCGTGGGCTGATCGGCTCCTCGGCTTCCATCAGGCGCAGGATGCGGCGCCGCAGCGGGTGGCGGAGGGCGGAGAGCAGGGCGTTGTCGTCGGATCGTTCTTCGGTCGCCATGGCGGCGAAGAATACAGATCAAACGAAACGTTTTGTCTGTCGAGCTAGCGTCTGAGCGCGCGGCGCCGCGCGCGACCGCTCACGCCTCGCCGCGGACCCCGCCCATCTCGGTGAAGACAGCCGTCCTCGCCCCGTCTTCGCGCTGCTCGTCGGCGATCACGTGCGAGACGGCGTTGATCAGCGCCAGGTGGGTGAAGGCCTGCGGGAAGTTGCCGAGATGGCGCCCCGATTCGGCCTCGAGCTCCTCGGCGAAGAGGTCGAGCCAGCCGGCCGCCTCGAGCAGCCGCTCGCAGAGCTCGCGGGCGCGGTGGCACTCGCCGATCTCCGAGAGCGCCGAGACCATCCAGAAGGAGCAGATCAGGAAGGTCCCCTCCGCGCCATGGAGGCCGTCGTCGGTCTCGTCGACCCGGTAGCGGAGGACGAGGCCGTGTTCGGTCAGCTGCTCGCCGATCGCGTCGACCGTCGCCTTCAGCCGCGGGTCCTCGGGGGGGAGAAAGCGCAACAGTGGGATCAGCAGGCAGGAGGCGTCGAGCGCGTCGGTGTCGTAGTGCTGGCGGAAGACGCCGTCGCGCACGCCACGCTCGAGGATCTCCGCCTGGAACTCGTCGGCGGTGGCCTGCCAATCGGCAGCGAGCCGCTCGGCGCCGATCCCGCGCGCGAGCCGGGCGCCGCGGTCGACCGCGACCCAGATCATCAGCTTCGAGGAGACGTAGTGCTGCGGCTCCCCGCGCGACTCCCAGATCCCCTGGTCGGGATGGGGGAAGGCGGCGATCGCAGCCTCCACCTGGTAGCGGATCAGCTCCCGGGCGGCCTCATCGGTCCGGCCCCTAAGCGCTTTTTCGTGCAGGTAGACGGAATCCAGGAGCGCCCCCCAGACGTCGTTCTGGCGCTGGTCGTAGGCGCCGTTGCCGATCCGCACCGGCCGGGCGCCGCCGTAGCCGCCGAGGTGGTCGAGCGTGCTCTCGGTCAGGTCCCGCTCGCCGCCGATCCCGTACATGATCTGCAGGTCGGGGTGATCGCGGCAGACGCCGAGCACGAAGCGCATGAAGTCGCGCGCCTCGTCCTCGAAGCCGAGCGTGTGCAGCGCCCAGAGGCTGAAGGTCGAGTCGCGGATCCAGCTGTAGCGGTAGTCCCAGTTGCGCTCGCCGCCCGGGGTCTCCGGCAGCGAGGTGGTCGGGGCGGCGACGATCGCCCCGCTCGGCGCGTAGGTCAGCCCCTTGAGGACGAGGGCCGAGCGCTGCAGGTGGATCCGCCAGGGGTGGTCGGGGAATTCGCCGTGGCGCAGCCAGGCCCGCCAGAAGTCTTCGGTCGAGTCCAGCCGCTCGAGCGCCTCGGGGGCGCTGCGCGGCCCGCCGAGGCCGCCGTCCTCGCCCCAGCTGATCGCGCAGAACCCGGTCTCCCCCTCGCGCAGCGTCAGCGTGCCGCGGGCGGCGCCGTCGGCGAGGGTCAGCTCCATGTCGGAGGTCAGCCGCAGCTCGGTCCCGTCCTCGCAGGTGGCGGTCGCTTCGCCGAGCTCGCCGCCGCCCCAGCGCGGGGCCTGGCTGCCGTAGGCGAACCGCGGCTGGCACTCCATCTCCATCTCAACGGTGCCGTCGATGCAGGTCATCGTCCGCAGCAGCGAGCGGTCGGACTCATGGCGGCTGCGCGGCCGGGCGCGGCCCTCGTCGGCGGCCCACTCGGCGATCGTCAGCGCGTCGTGGACGACGATCCAGCCGGTGTCGGTGACCCAGGTCGTCTCGATCACCAGGGTGCCGGGCTCGTAGCGGCGGCTGATCGGGACGATCACCCCCCGCGGCTTCAGCGTGAAGCGGCCCGCCTCGCGGTCGAGCAGCGCCGCGAAGGCGCTCGGCGAGTCGAAGCGGGGGAGGCAGAGCCACTCGACCGCGCCCGAGTAGGAGACGAGCGCGGCGGTGTGGCAGTCGGAGAGGAAGCCGTAGCTGCCGATCGGGGGAAAGCGGTCGTCGAAGCGCGCCACGGCGCTGGCAAGGTACCAGCGGCGGCGGCCGCAAGCGCCCCGTGAGCGGGCGCTAGGGTGGCGGCCGTGACCGTTCTCGACAGGGCCCGGGCCTGGCTGGTGACCGGCCCGCTCGGCCGCGGCCTCGCCTTCGCCCTCGACTTCGCGGCCGCATTGCGGGCGATGCTGGCCCGGCGCCGAGCCTGAGCGGCGCCGGGCGCGGCCCGAACGCCGGATTGCTCTAGGGTCAGCAACCCATGGATACCTCCGTCACAGAGCTGCCTGACTCACGCGCGCGCGTCGAGGCGACGGTCGCCGCCGGCGACGTCGAAAAGGCCGTCAACCGCGCCGCCCGGGCGATGGCCCGCGAGATGCGGATGCCCGGCTTCCGCAAGGGCAAGGCGCCGCCGTCGCTGGTCGTGCAGCGGCTCGGCTTCGGCGCCGTGCTCGAGGAGGCGATCCGCGAGGCGCTGCCGGAGTGGTACGAACAGGCGTTGTTCGACAGCGGCGTGACGCCGATCGGCGACCCGAGCTTCGAGCTGGTCTCGACGCCGCAGGCCGGCGGCGAGGACCTGGCCTTCAAATTCGAGGTCGGCGTGCGGCCGCCGGCGCAGCTCGGCGAGTACAAGGGGCTCGAGGTCGGCCGCGAGGACAAAGAGGTCGACGATGAGATCGTCGACACCGAGGTCGACCGGATCCGCGAGGGCTTCGCCCGGCTGGAGACCGTGGAGCGCGCGGCGGCCGAGGGCGACGCCGTGCTGATCGACTTCGAGGGGCTGATCGACGGCAAGGCGTTCGAGGGAGGCAAGGCCGAGGACCAGTTGCTGACCCTCGGCTCGGGGCAGTTCATCCCCGGCTTCGAGGAGGGCCTGGCGGGAGCGGCCCCCGGCGAGGAGCGCGACGTCGAGGTGACCTTCCCCGAGGACTACCAGGCCGAGCACCTGGCGGGGCAGGACGCGGTCTTCAAGGTCAAGGTGAAGGAGGTGAGGCAGAAAATCCTCCCCGAGCTCGATGACGACTTCGCCAGCGACGCCTCCGAGTTCGAGACGCTCGAGGAGCTGCGCGCCGACATCCGCGAGAAGGTCGGCGCCGCCCTCGACAGCCGCGCCGAGGAAGACTTCCGCATCGCCGCCGTCGACGCCGCGGTCGCCGCCGCGACCGTCGAGGTGCCCGACGACCTCGTCACCGCCCGCGCCACCGAACGCTGGGAGCGGATGGAACGCCAGCTCGCCCAGCGCGGCATGGACCCCAACCAGTTCCTCGCGATGCAGGGCAAAAGCCGCGACGAGGTGATCGAGGAATCCAAGCCTGACGCCGAGAAGGAGCTGAAGCGCGAGGCGGTGGTCACCGCGATCGCCGAGGCCGAGGGCATCGAGGTCTCCGACGAGGAGATGGTCGAGGCGCTCGAGCACAGCGCCGAACACGAACGCACGACCCCCGAGAAGCTGCTCGAGCGGCTGCGCCAGAACGGCCGCGAGAGGATGATCAGCGACGACATCCGCGCCCGCAAGGCGGTCGAGCTGGTCGCCGAGTCCGCCAAGCCGATCCCGCTCGAGCAGGCCGAAGAGGCCGCCGCGAAGGCCGAGGCGGCGGAGAAGATCTGGACCCCCGAGAAGGAGCAGGCCGAGGCAGGCGAGGGAGCCGGCGGCGGAAAGCTCTGGACGCCGGGGGAGTGACGGCAGGGAACCGGGGTCGGCGGGGATCGCCGGCGGCGCCGGCTCCGCCCGGGCCGTCCCGCCGCCCGCCTTCTATAGAGTGCGGCGCATGAGCCCCCTGGTCCCGATGGTGGTCGAGCAGACCTCGCGCGGCGAGCGCGCCTTCGACATCTACTCGCGGCTGCTCGGCGAGCGGATCGTCTTCCTCGGCACGCCGGTCACCGACGACATCGCCAACCTGATCGTCGCCCAGCTGCTGCACCT
Source organism: Solirubrobacterales bacterium (assembly GCA_046330305.1). Lineage (GTDB taxonomy): Bacteria > Actinomycetota > Thermoleophilia > Solirubrobacterales > 70-9 > VAYN01. The sequence goes on from JAXLTA010000018.1 coordinate 6,588, forward strand.
GGAGTCCGAGGACCCCGACAAGGACGTCAGCCTCTACATCAACTCGCCGGGCGGCTCGGTCTACGCCGGCCTCGCGATCTACGACACGATGCAGTTCATCAAGCCGGACGTGCAGACGATCTGCGTCGGTGTCGCGATGAGCATGGGGGCGCTGCTGCTCTGCGGCGGCGCCCAGGGCAAGCGGATGGCGCTGCCGAACTCGAAGATCCTGATCCACCAGGTCTCGGCCGGGTTCCAGGGCCAGGCGACCGACATCGAGATCCACGCCAAAGAGATCATCGACGTCCGCCGCCGCCTCGACGAGATCATCGCCAAGCACACCGGTCAGCCGTTCGAGAAGGTCACCAAAGACACCGAGCGGGACTACTTCATGAGCGCGGAGGAGGCGAAGGAGTACAACATCGTCGACCGCGTCATCGAGCACCACTGAGGCGCGCCGCTCTCCTCGCCTCGCTGCTCGCGGCCTGCGCCGCGCTCGCCGTCCTCTCCGCCCCGGCGCCGGCCCGGCTCACCGCCCGCGACGGCGGCACCACCTATTACCGCAACGTCTTCCCGGTCCAGGGGCCGCACGGGACGCGCGGCCCGGTCGGCATGTACCACGCGCCCCGCAGCGGCGGCCGGATCCATGAAGGGTTCGACATCCTCGCCGCCTGCGGGACCCGGCTGGTGGCGGCGGCGACCGGCAAGGTCACCCACGTCGGTTACGACCCGGTCCTCTACGGCAACTACCTCGAGATCCACGGCCAGGGCGAACACCGCAGCTACTTCTACGCGCACCTGATCCGGCCCCCGGCCGTCCACCAGGGCGAGCGGGTCTGGGCGGGAGAGGGCGTCGGCGCCGTCGGCCAGACCGGCAACGCCGCCACCACCCCCTGCCACCTGCACTTCGAGCTCCACGTCCGCGGCCACCCGGTCAACCCCGAACCCGAACTGCGCCGCTGGGACCGCTACAGCTGATCGCCGCCGTCGCGGCGCCGGCGATCTGGGCCGCCAGCCTCGACGCCGCCCAGCGCGACGGCGGCGAGGCCGCCTATGCGGTCGCATTCGTCCTCTGCGGAGTCCTCTGCTGCGCCGGCTCGGTTCCGTCACCGCACTCGCGGCCCTGATCGCCGCCCGCCGCGCCCTGCGCGAGCTGTCCGCGCTCTAGGCCCGGTCCGGGCGGGTTACAGCCCCAACTCGTACTCGAGCCATTCCGAGCGCTCGGTGGGAAGCGAGTCGTAGAGCCGCTGGGCGGTGTGGTTGTCGGGCGCGGTCGCCCATTCGAGGTGGGCGGAGCCGCGTTCGCGGGCGACGTCGGCGCTGGCTTCGATCAGCGCCCGGCCGACGCCTCCGCCGCGGTCCTCGGGCTGCACGAAGAGGTCGTTCATCAGCACCGTCTCGGCGGCCAGGGTCGACCGGAAGTGCCAGTAGAGGCAGGCATAGCCGCGGAAGCGGCCCTCGGCCCGCGCCCCGAGCAGGAGGCCATCCTCGCTCGGGGCGAGGAAGCGGCGGAAGAAGGCGCGGTTGCGGTCGTCGTCGATGTCCTCGACCTCGTAGAAGCGCTGGTAGGCGGCGATCAGCGGCAGCAGCTCCTCGAATTGCTCGAGGCTGACGGGTGCGATCTCGACCTTGACCGGCATCGTCTCCAACATATCGCGCCGCGGCTGCCGCCACGCAAGCCGCCGACCACGGGCAGGGACGGGGGCGCGGGCGCAGTAAGACGAAATCCACGACCGGCCAGGTGCCCCGTCTAAGCTTGGGCCACCAGCCGGAGACACGATCGTCCCGATAGGAGGGGATTCCGCTGGCACGTCCCACTGACTCGAACGAGCAGCTCCTCTGCAGCTTCTGCGGCAAGTCTCAGCGCCAGGTCAAGAAGCTGATCGCCGGCCCGGGTGTCTACATCTGCGACGAGTGCATCGACCTCTGCAACGAGATCATCGACGAGGAGCTGACCGCGCCGCCCGCCTTCGAGCTGGAGAGCCTGCCGAAACCCCGCGAGATCTACGACGTCCTCGAGGAGTACGTGGTCGGCCAGGAGTCGGCCAAGCGTGCCCTCGCGGTCGCCGTCTACAACCACTACAAGCGGGTCCAGATCGCGCAGTCCGAAGAGACCGAGGTCGAGCTGCAGAAGTCGAACATCATGATGCTGGGGCCGACCGGGTGCGGCAAGACGCTGCTCGCCCAGACCCTGGCGCGGATCCTCAACGTGCCGTTCGCGATCGCCGACGCCACCGCGCTGACCGAGGCCGGTTACGTCGGCGAGGACGTCGAGAACATCCTCCTGAAGCTGATCCAGGCCGCCGACTTCGACGTCAAGAAGGCCGAAACCGGGATCATCTACATCGACGAGATCGACAAGATCGCGCGCAAGGCGGACAACCCGTCGATCACCCGCGACGTCTCCGGCGAAGGCGTCCAGCAGGCGCTGCTCAAGATCCTCGAGGGGACCACCGCCTCGGTGCCGCCGCAGGGCGGCCGCAAGCATCCCCACCAGGAGTTCCTGACGATCGACACCACCAACATCCTCTTCATCTGCGGCGGCTCCTTCGCCGAGCTCGACAAGGTGATCGAGCGCCGGGTGGGGGACAGGGGCATCGGCTTCGGCGCCGCGATCGCCGCCCGCGAGCAGAAGGACGCCGGCGAATGGTTCGAGCAGGTCCTGCCCGAGGACCTGATCGAATACGGCCTGATCCCCGAGTTCATCGGCCGACTGCCGGTGATCACCGCGATCCACCAGCTCAGCCGCGACGACCTGACCACGATCCTGACCGAGCCCAAGCACGCGCTGACCCGCCAGTTCCAGCGCTTCTTCGAGTTCGACGACATCGAGCTCGTCTTCTCCGAGGACAGCCTCGAGGCGATCGCCGACAAGGCGCTCGAGCGCGAGACCGGCGCCCGCGGGCTGCGCTCGATCCTCGAGGAGACGCTGCTCGACGTCCAGTTCGAACTCCCCTCCCGGCGCGACGTCACCAAGTGCGTCGTCACCCGCGAGACGATCTCCCAGGGCCGCCGCCCGACCCTTGTCACCGAGGCCGCCCACCAGGACATCGGCGCCAGTGAGGGCGGCTTCGAGGAGGAATCGGCCTGAGGGTCTGGCGAGCGTGAGCTGGGCGCGCAGCTCGGTCTAGACTCGCGGGCGTGAGCGCCGCCGACCGCAAGAAGCTCGAGCAGACAACCCGCTATGACCCGACCGAGGTCGAGGGGCGGATCTTCGCCGAGTGGATGGCGGGCGGCTACTTCCACCCGCCGGCCGAGGGCACGCCGGCGGAGAACTTCTCGGTCGCGATCCCGCCGCCGAACGTGACCGGCGCCCTCCACATGGGCCACGCGCTGAACGGCTCGATGCAGGACACGCTGGTGCGGATGAACCGCATGCGGGGCCGAAACGCGCTCTGGATCCTGGGCACCGACCACGCCGGCATCGCCACCCAGGCGGTGGTCGAGAAAACGCTCAAGGCCGAAGGGACCGACCGTCACGAGCTCGGCCGCGAGGCCTTCGTCGAGCGGGTCTGGGAGTGGAAGTCCGAGTACGGCTCGCGGATCGTCGAGCAGTACAAGCGCCTGGGCGCCTCCTGCGACTACGAGCGCGAGCGCTTCACCCTCGACGCCGACTACGTGCGCGCCGTCTACCGGGTCTTCAAGCGGCTCTTCGACAAGGGCTACATCTACCGCGACAACTACATGGTCAACTGGGACCCGGGCTCGCGCTCGGCGATCTCCGACCTCGAGGTCGAGAACCGCGAGGTCGAGGACGTTCTCTACTCGATCGACTACCCGGTCGAGGGCTCCGACCGGGTGCTGACCGTCGCGACCGTGCGCCCGGAGACGATGCTCGCCGACACCGCGGTCGCGGTGAACCCCTCCGACGAGCGCTACGCCGACCTGGTCGGCGGCTTCTGCGTCCTGCCCCTGGTCGGCCGCCGGCTGCCGATCATCGCCGACGAGCACGTCGACCCGGAGTTCGGGACCGGGGCGCTGAAGATCACCCCCGGCCACGACGTCAACGACTTCGAGATCGGGCGCCGCCACGGGCTCGAGGAGCTCTCGGTGATCGCCGAGGACGGCCGCATGAACGCGGCGGCGGGCGAGTACGCGGGGATGACGGTGGCCGAGGCCCAGGCGGCGGTGGTGGCGGCGCTGCGGGCGGAGGGCCGGCTGCGGGCGGAGGAGCCCTACAGCCACTCGGTGCCCTTCTCGCACCGCTCCGGCGAGCGGATCGAGCCGCTGATCTCGCTGCAGTGGTTCTGCCGCATGGACGAGCTGGCGCGGCCCGCGATCGAGGTCGTCGAGCGCGACGAGGTGCGGATCACACCCGGCCAGTGGAAGCGGGTCTACCTCGACTGGATGCGGGAGATCCGGCCCTGGTGCATCTCGCGCCAGCTGTGGTGGGGCCACCGGATCCCGGTCTGGTACTGCGACGCCTGCGAGGAGACCTTCGTCGCCGAGCAGGCCCCGGAGCGCTGCGCCGCCTGCGGCGGCGAGCTGCGCCAGGAGGAGGACGTGCTCGACACCTGGTTCAGCTCGGCGATCTGGCCGTTCGCCACGCTCGGCTGGCCCGAGGAGACGCCCGAGCTGCGCGCCTTCTACCCGACCAGCTTCCTCACCACCGCGCGCGAGATCCTCTTCCTCTGGGTGGCGCGGATGATCATGACCGGGCTCGAGTTCGCCGGCGACGTCCCCTTCCGCGACGTCTACGTCCACTCGGTGATCCAGGCCCGCGACGGGCGCCGGATGTCGAAGAGCCTCGGCACCGGGATCGACCCGCTGGAGGAAATCGACAAGCACGGCGCCGATGCGCTGCGCTTCGGGCTGCTGGCGATGTCCTCGACCCAGGACGTGCGCTTCTCCGACCCCAAGGTCGAGCAGGGGCGGGACCTGACCAACAAGCTCTGGAACGCGAGCCGGCTGATCCTGCTCAACACGGTCGAGGGCATCGAGCCGGCGCCGCGCGCCGCGCACGTCGAGGATCGCTGGATCCTCTCGCGGCTGGAGCGGACGATCGCCTCGGTCGGCGAGAGGCTCGAGGCCTTCGACTTCGCCCACGCCGTGCAGGAGGCCTACTCATTCTTTTGGCGCGACCTCTGCGATTGGTACCTGGAGATCGTCAAGCCGCGGCTCTACGACGGCGAGGAGGAGGTCTCGGCGACCCTGCTCTACGCGCTCGAGCGGGTGCTGGCCCTGCTGCACCCGGTGATGCCGTTCGTCACCGAGGAGATCTGGTCGTTTCACCCGGCGCGCCGCGGGCCGCTGGTCGTCCACCCCTTCCCGGTCGCCGACCACTCGCTCTTCGACGCCGCCGCCGAGGCGGACGTCGAGGGCGGCATCGAGCTGACCCAGCGCCTGCGAGCCTGGCGCGACCTGGCCGGGGTGCCGGCGGCGGCGGTGCTGGCGGCGGCGATCGACGGGGTGCAGCCGCCCGGGTTCGTCGCCCGGCTCTCGCGCTTCGAGTTCGACGGGGTCGGCAGCGAGCCGGTCGCCGCGGTCGGCCCGGTGCGGGTGCTGGCCTCCGACCAGCTCGATCCCGAGGCGGTGGCGGCGCGGCTCTCGAAGCGGCGGGATGAGCTGCGCAGCGAGGTCGAGCGGGCCGAGCGCAAACTCGGCAACCAGGGCTTCGTCGCCAAGGCGCCGGCCGAGGTGGTCGAGGAGGAGCGCGGCAAGCTCGAGCGCTACCGCAGCGAGCTGGCCGAGCTCGAGTAGCGCCCGTGCCGTTCGACCCGGACGCCTATCTCGACTCGCTGGAGCCGGTCGGCTGGCGGCTCGGCCTCGAGCGCATGCACAAGCTGTCCACCGCGCTCGGCCTGCCCCAGCACCGCTTCGCCTCGGTGCACGTCGTCGGCACCAACGGCAAGTCCTCGGTGACGCGGATGACGGCGGCCCTGCTGGAAGCCCACGGGCTGGCGGCCGGCGCCTGCCTCTCGCCGCACGCCGAGCGCTGGACCGAGCGGACTCTGGTCCGCGGCGAGGAGATCGATGCTCGCCGCTGGGCGGCGGCGGTCGAGGCCGTCGCCCGGGCGGCCGAGGGCGTCAACCGGACGCTGGCCGAGGGCGAGGCGGTGACCGAGTTCGAGGCGGCGACCGCGGCGACCTTCGTCGCCCTCGCCGCCGCCCGGGTCGAGGTCGCAGTGGTCGAGGCGGGGCTGGGGGGGAGGCTCGACGCGACCAACACGATCCCCTCCCGGGTCACGGTCCTGACCTCGATCGGGCTCGACCACACCGAGTGGCTGGGGGAGACCGAGACCGAGATCGCGGCCGAGAAGCTGGCCGTCCTGCGCGACAACTCGACGCTCGTCCTCGGCGAGGTCCCGGCCGCGGTCGGGGAGCTGGCCGAGCGGACCGCGGCCGCCCGCGGCGCCCGGCTGGTGCGGGCCCCCGCCGACCCCGGTCCGGAGCTCGAGCTGCGCGCCGCCGGCCGCTTCCAACGCCGCAACTTCGCCCTGGCGGTCGCCGCTGCCGAGGCCTTCCTCGGCGAGCTCGACCCCGCCCGGGTCGCCGCGGTCGCCGCCAGCGTCGCCGTTCCCGGCCGGCTCGAGCTGATCGCCTCGCGGCCGCCCACCTACCTGGACGCCGCCCACAACCCGCCCGGCTTCGCCGCCCTCGCCGAGGCGCTGCCGGCATTGGTCGGCGAGCGGCGGCTGGTCGCCTGCCTGGCGATCCTCGCCGACAAGGACGCGAGCGCGATGGTCGCCGAGCTGGCGCCCCGCCTGCAGGCCGCCGTCTGCACCGAGATCCCGGCCGCCGCCCTCGCCGGGCACGGGCGCCCCGGGGCGCGCTCGCGGCCGGCGGCCGAGCTGGCTGCCGCCTGCGCCGCCGCGGGGCTCGCCGCCGAGGCCGAGCCCGACCTGGAGGCGGCGCTGCGCCGCGGCTCGGCCCTCGCCGCGGCGCCTCCCGAGGGGGCGCTGCTGGTCGCCGGCTCCCACTACGCGATCGCCCCGGCGCGGGCGCTTCTGGCCGGCTGAGCGGCCCGGCGGACCGCGCCCTGGACCGGCGCAGGGGCTCGGGCCGTATCAGGACTGTGCGAGGATTTGCCGATGGAACGGAGCGCCGGATCCCAGCTGCTCTCGATGATGGGGCTGGTCGCGGCCGTGGTCGCGATCGTGATCCTCGTCTTCTTCGGCGTCGGGTACCTTTTCGGGAGGCTCTTCCTCTGACGATCGGGCCGCTTCGAACTCCCGACAGGGTTCGACGAGGCGGTGGCGAAGTAGACTGCCGCTCCCCCGCGAGGGGGGTACTCCTATGGCACTAGCGATCTTCGGCATCAAGAACAACGGCCTCAATCTGGCCGCGACGCTGTTCCTGTTGGTGCTGGTCGTGATCTGGCTGGCGCTGATCGTCTACACGTATCTCGACGCCCGCCGCCGCATCTCCGACCCGTTTCTGGTCGCCTGCGCGACCGTCGCCTCGTTCTTCCCCTTCATCGGCACCGCCGTCTACGCGATCGTGCGGCCGCCGGAGTACCTGGAGGACGCCCACGAGCGCGAGCTCGAGATCAAAGCCGCCGAGCTGCGGGTGCGCCAGCTGCGCGACGAAACCTGCCCGAACTGCGAATACCACATCGAGAAGAACTTCCTGCGCTGCCCGAACTGCCAGCGGCGGCTGAAGGACCCCTGCCCGACCTGTGGCAAGCCGGTCGACCCGCGCTGGGGCCTCTGCCCCTACTGCGAGACGGTCCTTTCCGGCGAGCGGCGGCGTCCGCAGAAACGCGAGCGCCGCCCCGAGCGCGAAGACCGCCCCGAGCGGGAGGTCGAGCGCGAGGCGCCGCCGAAACGCCGCAAAAAAGCCCCGGCGGCCGCCAAGCAGGCCTCGCGTGACGATGCCCCCCGGAAAGCGCCGGCAAAAAAACGCCCGGCGCCCGAGGAGCCGTCCACCCCCACCAATGAACAAAGGAGCCCCAGCCGTGAGCCGGACCCTGATCCTCGTCAAGCCTGACGCCTTCGAGCGCGCCCTCACCGGTGAGGTGATCGCCCGCTTCGAGCGCAAGGGCCTGCGGATCGTCGCCCTCAAGACGCTGGTCGCCGGCGAGACGATCGCCCACGCGCACTACGCCGAGCACACCGAGAAGCCGTTCTTCGGCGAGCTGGTCGAGTTCATCACCGGCGGGCCGTTGGCGGCGATGGTGCTGGAGGGCCCCGAAGCGGTCCCGGCCGCCCGCCAGGTGATCGGCTCGACCAACCCGGTCGAGGCCGCTCCCGGCTCGATCCGCGGCGACTTCGCCCTCGAGGTGACCTTCAACATGGTGCACGGCTCCGACTCCGACGAGTCGGCCGAGCGCGAGATCGCGATCTGGTTCCCCGAGTTGTCCTAGCGTCGGGGTCCCCGCAGCGGCGGGAGATCCTGACGAAGCTGGGCCTCGAGTTCGAGGTGATCGTGCCCGGGGTGGAGGAGCTCGAGGCCGGCGATCCGGCGGTGCTGGTGGTCGAGAACGCCCGCCGCAAGGCGCGGGCCGTCGCCAGCGCGCCCGGCCGCCTGGTGATCGCCTGCGACACCGACGTCGTCCTCGACGGCGAGGTGCTCGGCAAGCCCGCCGACGAGGCCGAGGCGCGGCGCTACCTCGACCGCCTGTCGGGGCGCTCGCACGAGGTCATCAGCGGTCTGGTCATCGCCGGCTCCGGCGAGGAGCGCAGCGGCCTGGAATCGACGCTCGTCACCTTCAAGCCGCTGGGCGAGGCCGAGAAGGAGCGCTACGTGGCCTTCGGCGAGTGGCGCGGGCGCTCCGGCGGCTACGCGGTCCAGACCCTGGGCTCGACCCTGGTCGAGCGGGTCGAGGGCAGCATCTCCAACGTGGTCGGCCTGCCGGTCGGCCTGCTCTTCGAGCTCGCGCCCGCGCTGTTCTGAGCGCTGCCGGCTAGGCGACGGGCTGCCCGGCGTCGGTCTCCGCCTCGGCGAGGGCCAGTTTCTTCGCCCGGCGGATCGCCTCGGTCAGGGCCGCGATGTCGTAGACGCCGTGGTGGCGGCGGCCGTTGACGAAGAAGGTCGGGGTGCCGGAGACGCCGCTGGCGTCGGCGCTGGCGACGTCCTCGGCCACGCGCTGGCGGAAGCGGCGGTGGCGGACGTCGTCTTCGAGCCGCTCCCCGTCGAGGTCGAGCTCTTCGGCGTAGCGGCGGACATCGTCGAGGTCGAGCTCGCCCTGGTGCTCCATCAGCATGTCGTGCATCGGCCAGAAGGCACCCTGCGCGTGCGCGGCCTCGGAGGCCTCGGCGGCGAGCTGGGCGTGGGGATGGACGTCGCTGAGCGGCAGGTGGCGGAACACGTAGCGCAGGCCGTCGCGGCGGTGGCTCGCCAGCAGCTCGCGGATCGTCGGCTCGGCGCGGCCGCAGTAGGGGCACTCGAAGTCGGCGTACTCGACCAGGGTGACGACCCCCTCGGGGTCGCCGCGGACGTGGTCGCGGGCGGGGTCGACGTCGTCGGAGAGGTCGATGATCGCCTCGGCGGTGCGGCGCAGCTGGTCGAGTCGCCTGCTGGTCGGGATCAGGGCGCGGCTGCCCTTGAACACCGCCAGGGCCAGCAGCGGCGAGATCACGCAGGCGGCGAGCACGCCTAGCTTCGCCTCCTCCAGCGCCCGGCCTTCGAAGGCGAGGCCGGCGATCAGGAAGGAGACCGTGAAGCCGACGCCGGCGGCGGTCCCGGTGCCGAGCAGTCCCGGCCAGGTGATCGTCAGCTTGCCGCCGCCGAACATCCGGCGGGTCGCGATCCAGGGCGCCGTGAAGATGCCGAGCGGCTTGCCGACGACGTAGGCGACCAGGATCCCGATCGTGATCGGCGAGGCGATCGCGGCCGACACCAGGTCGCCGGTGAGGTGGATGCCGGCGTTGGCGAGGGCGAAGACGGGGACGATCACGTAGCTGGTCCAGGGGTGCAGCGAGTACTGCAGGCGCTCGTTGGCCGAGATCGCCTCGGCCAGGCCGCGCCGCGCCGAGGAGGCGAGTTCCGGCGTCGGCTGCTCGCGGAACTCGCGGGCGAGGTTGGTGGCCCGCTCGAGCTCCTGGCGGGAGGGCGGGTAGGCGCTGGTGATCAACCCGATCGCGAGGCCGGCGATCACCGGGTCGATCCCGGACTCGAACATCGCCACCCAGATCGCGACGCTCAGCACGACCGCGATCGGGGCCCGCATCCCGGGCAGGAACCGGATCAGCCCGAGCAGGGCGAAGAGGCCGGCGGCGACGAGCAGGGCGGCGACGTCGACCGAGCCGGTGTAGGCGATGACGATGATCGCCAGGGCGGCGAGGTCGTCGACGACGACCAGGGTGAGCAGGAAGACGCGCAGCCGGGTCGACCCGGTCGGCGTCACCAGGGCGAGGACGCCGAGGGCGAGCGCGGTGTCGGTCGACATCGCCACTCCCCAGCCGGAGCCGCCGGCGCCGCCGGCATTGAACAGCAGGTAGATGCCGACCGCGCCGGCGATGCCACCCACCGCCGCGGCCGCCGGCAGCCAGACCCGGGTGTGCTCGCGCAGCTCGCCGAGGTCGATCTCGCGCTTGGCCTCGAGCCCGACGACGAGGAAGAACAGCGCCATCAGGCCCTTGTTGACCCACTCGCGGAGGTCGGCGTCGATCCCGTGCGAGCCGACCTGGACGCTCAGATGCGTCTCCCAGACGTCCGAGTAGCTGCCGAAGTCGACGTTGGCCCAAACCAGCGCCGCGACGACGGCGGCGACGAGCACCACGGCGCCGCCGGTCTCGGTCCCGAGGAAGTCCCGCACCGGCGTCGCCAGATTCCGCGCCCAGGCGGTGCGGCCGGTGCCGGACTGGTTCGGTAGGGGCTGGCTTGCCAAGAGGCGAAGGTACAGGGGCGGGGGCGGGGGCGGGCAATGCGGCGGACGGCCAAGGGACGAAGGTTCTGCGAGGGGAGGGGTGGGGTGTCCCTCTTCACTCGGCCGTGTCGTCGTTGGGGAGTCTTCCGGCTGGCGCCCGAAGCCCAGCCCTCCTCAGCCGCAAAACGTTCAGAGGGACACCCCACCCCTCCCCGAGGAAGGCCAACGTCCGACGCCCCGCCCGCAAGCCCCGCAAGAACCCCCCCCCGCCCCCGTGCCCTGAGCTTCAAAGGGACGAACCCCTTCGTCTCTTCCGAAGCTTGCGGGAGACGAGCGCCCGCGCCCGCCGAGTAAAGGACGAGGCATCGCGTGGTTCCTTGTGGACGCTCTGGGTCCGAAAGGAACCACGGGATGGGAGAACGCCGGGTTTACGGAGGGCGTGGTTCCTAACGGTCGCCAGGCGACCGTTAGGAACCACGGGATTGGGGGCTTGGTCGGTTGGGGGCCGAGCAGGTCCTTCGCTCCGGGCGCTGAACCATTCGGCGCCGGCGCTGGACTTCTCCTTGCTGTTGGCGGATGGGGAGGGGATGGAGGCGTCGCCTCCGCAGCGCCGGGACGCACCAACCGCGGTCGCGGCGGCCTGACCCTCGCGGCTGAACGAAGAGGGTCACGCGACCCTTCCAGCCAGCTCCCGTCGCTCCCCCCGATCCCGCTCCGCAAGCCGCCTCCAGAGCCCTTTAAGCGGGTTTGGTTTCATTGATTACCTGCTGCAAATCACGGACGACGACAATGGGCATCTTTAGTCGCCTCGCCCGGCTCGGCGGGCGCGACATGGCGGTCGATCTGGGGACCGCGAACACGCTCGTCTACGTCCGCGGCCGCGGCATCGTGCTCTCGGAGCCCTCGGTGGTGGCGATCGACTCGGCCAGCGGCGAGGTGCAGGCGGTCGGGACCGCGGCCAAGCAGATGCTGGGCCGCACGCCGGGCACGATCCGCGCGATCCGGCCGCTCAAGGACGGGGTGATCGCGGATTTCGACGTCACCGAGCAGATGCTGCGCCACTTCATCAAGTCGGTGCACAAGTTCCGCTTCTCGCACCCGCGGGTGGTCGTCTGCGTGCCCTCGGGCGTCACCGGGGTCGAGAAACGGGCCGTCGAGGAGGCCTGCATGTCGGCCGGCGCCAGCAAGGCGTACCTGATCGAGGAGCCGATGGCGGCGGCGATCGGCGCCGGCCTGCCGGTCGCCGAGCCGGTCGGCTCGATGATCGTCGACATCGGCGGCGGCACCACCGAGGTCGCCGTCGTCTCGCTCGGCGGGATCGTCGTCTCGCAGTCGATCCGGGTCGCCGGCGACGAGCTCGACGAAGCGATCGTCAGCCACTGCAAACGCGCCTACAAACTGGCGATCGGGACGCAGACGGCGGAGAAGGTGAAGGTCGAGGTCGGCTCCGCGGCGCCGCTGGCCCGCGAGGTCGAGACCGAGATCCGCGGCCGCGACCTGGTCTCCGGCCTGCCGAAGACGGTCACCCTCGGCTCCGAGGAGGTGCGCGAGGCGCTCGAGGAACCGGTCCGCAACATCGTCGACGCGGTCAAGGAGACCCTCGACCGGACGCCCCCGGAGCTCGCGGGTGACATCATGGAACGCGGCATCACCCTCGCCGGCGGGGGCGCGCTCCTGCAAGGCTTCGAGCAGCGACTCCGCGACGAGTGCCAGATGCCCTGCCGGCTGGCAGAGTCGCCGCTCACCTGCGTCGCGATCGGCTCGGGCAAATCGCTCGAGGAGTTCGAGGCCATCCACCGCGCGAAAACGAACAGCTCCCGACCCCTCGCCTACTGACGATGTACCGCAAGCAAGTACGCCGCCGCCGCGCGGTGCTGGCCCTGCTCATCGTCGGCTCCTTCGCCCTGCTGACCTTCACCTACGGGCGCGGCTCCAACAGCGTCCAGCACGGCGTCGGGGCGATCTTCGCCCCCTTCCAGGACGCCGCCGACCGCGCCCTGAAGCCGGCCCGCGACATGGTCAACTGGTTCGACAAGACCTTCGACGCGAAGGGCGAAAACGACAAGCTGAAGAGCGAGCTCGCCGCGGCCCGCAAGGAAATCGTCGGCGCCAAGGCGGCGCTGAGCGAAAACCGGCAGCTGCGCGGCCTGGTCGGCCTCAACCAGAGCGGCGCGATCCCCTCCGGCTACGAACCGGTGGCGGGGCGGGTGACCTTCCGCTCGCCGACCGTCTGGTTCGCCGACGTGACGATCGACGTCGGCAGCGGCGACGGGGTCGCGGTCGGCGACCCGGTGGTCAACGGCGACGGCCCCGAAGGGGCGCTGGTCGGCGAAGTCAGCTCGGTCGCCGGCGGCAGCGCCCAGGTGAAGCTGATCGTCGACGGCACCAGCGCGATCGGGGCCAAGGTCGTGCCGCTGGGCATCCAGGGGGTGATCAGCGCCAAGGTCGGCGAACCCAGCCGGCTGATCCTCGACTTCATCGACTCGACCAAACCGCTCCACAAAGGCCAGGACGTGGTCACCTCGGGCTGGCGCGGCGCCGGCATCGAGGCGAAGTTCCCGCCCAACATCCCGATCGGCAAGGTGGTCAAGGCCTCGATCCTCAAGCAGGAGGCCCAGCAGCAGGTCGAAGTCGAACCGTTCGCCGAACTGCGCAACCTCGAATACGTCGAGGTGCTCACCGGGGGGTCGCGCAAGTGATCCTCACCTCGAAGATCGTCGCCCGCCTGGTCCTGATCTGCCTGGTCGCGGTGCTGCTCCAGCTCTCCTTCTTCTCCCGGGTCACCGTCTTCCACGTCAGCCCCGACGTGCTCCCCGCGGTCGTCGTCTCGCTCGGCCTGCTGGGCGGCTCGCTGACCGGCGCGGTCTGCGGCTTCTCGGTCGGCTTCCTGGTCGATTGCCTGCTCGTCCTGCCGCTCGGCGGCAGCTCGCTGGTGCTGCTGGCGTGCGGCTACCTCTCCGGCCTCTTCCGCGAGCGCTTCGAAATCCAGAGCGTCCTCCTGCCCCCGCTGATGATCATGGTGCTTACTCTGTTCGCAGAGCTCGGCTTCGGCGCGGTGGCGCTGATGCTGGGAATCGACGGCGACATCAGCAACCTGGTGGTGCGCGACATGCTGGTCAAGAGTCTCTATTCGTTCTTCCTCGCCTGGCCGATCTACTACGGGATCAAGCGGATCCTGCGCCCGGCGCTGGTCGAGGACCAGGCGGGGGCCGGCGACGGCCGCCGGGGCCGCCGAGGAGGCCGGCCGACGGTGATGGGAGCCTAGGCCGGTGTTCCTGCGCGACCGTCCCCCCGGCAGCCGCCTCTCGCTGCGCATCGCCGTTCTCGGCGGCATCGCGGTGGCGCTCTTCGCCGTGCTCTTCTTCCGACTCTGGAGCCTGCAGATCCTCGACGGCGGCAAGTACCTGGCCGAGGCCCAGAACAACCGCACCCGCGAGTACAAGGTGATCGCGCCGCGCGGCAACATCCTCGCCCGCAACGGCAAGGTGATCGTCGACAACCGCACCAGCCTCGCCCTGGTCGTGACGACCGACAAGCTGGCGCCCGACCCGGCCAGGGCCGAAGCCGAGCTGAAGCGGCTCGGGGCGCTCGTCAACATGCCGCTGAAGCGGGTCCACCAGGTGATCGAAGAAGCCGAAGAAAAGGCGGCCGGGGCGCCGGTGACGCTGCGCCAGGACATCGGCTACGAGGTCGTCTACTACCTGCGCGAAAACCAGCAGGAATTCCCGGGCGTCACCGTCCAGCGCGTCTTCGTCCGCGACTACCCCGACGAAGCCCTCGCCGCGCACCTGCTCGGCACGGTCGGCGAGGTGACCGAAGAAGAGCTCGAAGAACCCCAGTACAGGAACCTCGAACCCGGCGACAAGATCGGCCACGGCGGCCTCGAGGGGGCCTACGACGAAATCCTGCGCGGCGAACCGGGCGTGACCCGGGTCCAGGTCAACGCCGCCGGCCAGCCGACGCCGGGCGGGCGCCTGGTCTCGACGCCGCCGGAACCGGGCGACAACCTCCTCACCACGATCAACCCGGCGGTCCAGGAAGCCGGCGAATACGCGCTCGCCAGCCGCGGCCTGCCGGGCGCCTTCGTCTCGATGAACATCCACACCGGCGAGATCCTCGGCATGGGCTCCTACCCGACCTACGACCCGACCTTCTTCACCGAACCCTTCACGCAGAAGGAATACGACGAAAAGTTCAACGACCCGACCCTGGCGCCGCTCACCGACCGGGCGACCGAAAGCGCCTACCCGACCGGCTCGACCTACAAGGTCATCACCGCGCTGGCGGCGCTCGAACACGGCGTGATCACGCCGCAGAGCGTGATCCAGGACAACGGCTACATCGAAATCGGCGGCGAAAAATTCGAAAACGCCGAAGGCGCGATCAACGGGCCGGTCGCGCTGGTCCGCGCCCTGCAGGTCTCCTCCGACGTCTTCTTCTACGAACTCGGGCTGAGAATGTGGGAAAAGAACTGGCTGCAGAGCTGGTCGCACCAGCTCGGCATCGGGCGGCCGACCGGCCTCGACATCGGCAGCGAATCCGAAGGCCTGGTGCCGAGCAGGCAGTGGCGCGACCAGCTCTACGAAGAAGGCGGCACCGAACGGCCCTGGTCGGCCGGCGACAACGTCCAGCTGGCCACCGGCCAGGGCGACCTGCAGACCAACCCGCTGCAGATGGCGGTCGCCTACGCGACCCTGGGCACCGACGGCAAGGTGCCGACGCCGCACCTCGGCCTCTCGGTCGAGGACGCGGCGGGGCGGCCGCTGAAGGAATTCGAATTCCCCGAGCCGCGCCGCACGATCAAGATCGACCCCGCCTACCGGGCGGCGATCATGGAAGGCCTGCACGAGGCGGCGCAGGTCTCAGGCGGCACCGCGGCCTCGGTTTTCGAATCGTTCCCGATCGAAATCGCCGGCAAGACGGGGACCGCCGAACGACCGGGACACGGCAACCAATCGTGGTTCATCGCCTTGTCCCCGTACCCTAGTCCTGACATCGTTACGGTCGCGACCATCGAGGAAGGTGGCTACGGAGCCGAATCCGCCGCTCCGGCGGTGGAGGAAATCCTCCAGGCCCTCTACTCGAAGCAGATCGAAAAAGCCGCCGAAAACGGCGGCGAAGCAGAAGAAACCCCCGAAGGCATCACCGGCTAGGTGTACCAAGCACGCTCCAGACAAGCCTCTCCCGAGATGTTCGCCAGCCGCGCGAGCCTCGGCGAACGGCTCGGCCTCGCCCATCTCGACTGGCCGCTGGCCGGTGCCGCGGTCGGGCTGATCGCCTTCAGCGTCTTCACGCTGGGGCAGGCGACGACCGAAGACGTGCCCGGCAGCCCCAACTACTACGTGGACCGGCAGCTGATGTACGGCCTGCTCGGCATCCTCGGGATGCTGGTCCTGAGCCGGATCGACTACTCGCGCTTCCGCGAGCTGCGGGTCGGGATCTACACCTTCCTCTGCGCCAGCGTCTCGATGGTCTTCGTCTTCGGCTTCGCCGCCCGCGGCTCGCGGCGCGCCTTCGAACTTCCCTTCTTCAGCTTCCAGCCATCCGAGCTGGGCAAGCTCCTGCTGGTTCTGGCGCTTGCCGGGTTCGTCATCGATGGGGCCAGGCGGGGCAAATCGTGGCAGCGCACGGTGCGCTACCTCGCCCTCGGCCTGGCGCCGGCTGCGCTCGTCTTCCTGCAGCCTGACCTCGGCACCTCGATGGTGTTCGCGGTCGCCACTCTCGGCGTCATGTACTTCGGAGGCGTCCCCTGGACGCACTTCGCGGTGATCGGCGCCGCCCTCGTCGCCCTGATCGCACTGGTCCTCGTCGTCGCTCCGGCGGTCGGCGTCCCGGTGCTCAAGGGGTACCAGAAGGAACGGCTGACCTCGTTCGCCGAACCCCATGCGGACCCCGGCGGCGCGGGCTACCAGCAGAACCAATCAGAAGTCGCCATCGGCGCCGGTCAGCTGACCGGACGCGGCGACAAAGCCACTCAGACGCGGCTCAACTTCGTCCCCGAGCGGCACACCGACTTCATCTTCGCGGTGATCGGTGAGCGCTACGGGTTCGCCGGCGCCGCGTTAGTCCTATCCCTGTACGCCCTGCTCTTCTGGCGGGCGCTGCGGATCGTGACGCTCTCGAAGAACTCGTACGGAATCCTGGTCGCCGGCGGCATCGCCACGGCATTGCTGTTCCAGGTCTTCGTCAACGTCGGGATGAACCTCGGCATCATGCCGATCACCGGCATCCCCTTACCGCTGATGAGCTACGGCGGCTCCGCCGTGATAGCCACCTTCCTGGCGGTCGGGGTCCTGCAGAGCATTCACATCCAAGCGCAGCTCGCTGAGAAGGGGAGGTTCGCCTGGTGATGCCGCGAAGGCATCCGGCGATGCGTACCGACCCGAAACAGAGCTGACAAGAAAATGAAAAAAACGATTCTGGTTTCCGCCGAGCGCGGCGAGACCCGCGTTGCCGTGCTCGAGGCGAAGACGAAAGGCGCCAAAGCCAACGTCGCCGAGCTGTACATGGAGCGCCGCGGGCGCCGCTCGATCGTCGGCAACATCTACAAGGGCAAGGTCGACAACGTCCTGCCCGGCATGGAGGCCGCCTTCGTCGACATCGGCCTCGAGCGCAACGGCTTCCTCCACGTCGACGAGATCGTCCTGCCCGGCGGCGAGCAGGTGCCGAAGCGGGGCCGCGGCTCCGGCCGCCGCATCAACGAGCTGATCAAGCCCGGCCAGGAGATCATCGTCCAGGTCGTCAAGGACCCCTTGAAGACGAAGGGCGCCCGGCTCTCGATGAACGTCTCGGTCGCCGGCCGCTACCTGGTCTTCGCGCCGCAGGGCTCCGGCGTCGGCGTCAGCCGCCGGCTGACCGACTCCGAGCGCGACCGGCTGCGCAAGATGGTCGACCGGACCTACAAGGGCCCGGGCGGGCTGATCGTCCGCACCGCCGCCCACGGCGCCAAGAAATCCGACTTCGTGCGCGAGATCAGCTACCTGCAGCGGCTCAACGAGGTGCTCGAGCGCCGCGCCGGCGAAACCAAGGCGCCGGCGATGGTCTTCCAGGAGGCCGACCTCTCGATCCGCGTCCTTCGCGACGTCTTCCTCAACGAGTTCGAGAAAGCGGTGATCGACTCCGACAAGCAGTACGAGCGGGTCACCAACTTCTTCCAGCGCACCGCGCCGGAGCTCGTCGACAAGGTCGAGCTCTACCACGAGAAGAAGCCGCTGTTCGAGAAATGGAAGATCGACGCCGAGATCGAGTCGACGCTGAACCGGCGGGTCGACCTGCCCTCCGGCGGCTACCTGGTGATCGACTACGCCGAGGCGCTGACCGTGATCGACGTCAACAGCGGCAGCTTCACCGGCCGCGGCAAAGGCGGCCTCGAGGAGACGATCACCAAGGTCAACACCGAGGCCGCCGAGGAGGCGGTCCGGCAGCTGCGGCTGCGCGACATCGGCGGCATCATCGTCATCGACTTCATCGACATGGCGCGCGCCTCCAACCGCGACAAGGTCCTGAAGACGATGCGCAAAGCGCTCGACGCCGACAAGTCGAAGAGCTACGTGGTCGAGGTCTCGCCGCTCGGCCTGGTCGAGATGACGCGCCAGAACGTGACCGACGGCGTGCGCGAGATCCTCACCGAGCTGTGCCCGACCTGCCACGGCGAGGGCGTCGTGCTCTCGGCCGAGACGGTGGCCCTGGAGGGGCTGCGCAAGATGCGCGACATCGCCGCCGAGAACGCCGGCAGCGAGGCCTTCCTGATCCGCGTCAACCCGCGGGTCGCGGCCGAGCTGACCGCCGAGGACAGCGGCCTCGCCGAGCTCGAGGAGGAAACCGGCAAGCGGTTCCACTTCGAGGGCGGCGACGCGCTCTCGATCGAGACCTTCGAGGTGGTCGAGCAGGGCAGCCGCGAGGAGATCGAGGAGCGGGCGCTGCCGTTCAAGGTCGGCGAGGAGGTGCTGGTCAAGATCGACGAGCCGCACATGTACAACGCCGACGACGCGGTGGCGCGGATCGACTCCTACATCGTCAGCGTCACCGGCGGCGGCCGCTTCGTCGGCGACCGCAAGATGGTGCGGATCGAGGAGGTCGAGCGCGCCTCGGCGATCGCCTCGCTGCTGGGCGGCGATTCCCCCAACGGCTCCTCGAACGGCGGCGAAAACGGCGCCGAGCTAGAATCCGACGCCCCTTCGCGTAAACGCAGTCGCGGCCGCCGGGGCGGCCGGGGGCGTTCGCGCGCCAAACAAGCCGGAAAAGACGAGTGAGCATGTACGCGGTGATCGAAAGCGGTGGCAAGCAGTACAAGGTCGAGGAAGGCACCTCCCTCCTGGTCGATCGACTCGACGCCAAGGAGGGCGACAAGGTGACCCTGCGCCCGGTGATGTTCCGCGGCGACGACGTCGTCCTCGGCGCCAAGGACCTGGAGAAGGTCAAGGTCGAGGCGACCGTCGCCGAGCATCTGCGCGGCCCCAAGATCAAGGTCTTCAAATACAAGGCGAAGAAGGGCTACCGCCGCCGCGCCGGCCACCGCTCCGAGCTGACCAAGCTCGAGGTGACGAGCCTCAAAGCCGGCAAAGCCGCGGCCCGGAAAGCGCCCGCCAAGAAAGCCGAGACGGAGAAGGAGGAGGCCTAGCCATGGCACACAAGAAAGGCCTCGGCTCCAGCCGCAACGGCCGCGAATCGAACCCGAAGATGCTCGGCGTCAAGGTCTTCGCCGGCCAGCAGGTCAGCGGCGGCGAGATCATCGTCCGCCAGCGCGGCACCCGCTTCTGGCCGGGCGAGGGCGTCGGCATCGGCCGCGACCACACGATCTTCGCCACCCGCGCCGGCCGCGTCGACTTCAAGCCGTCCCGCAAGGGACGCACGATCAGCGTTCTGGCCGAGGACTGAGCGCCCGGCGGAATCTCCCGCGGGCGGGTCGGGCCGACCGGGTCGCGCGGCCGGTGACTTGACCATCCCGGGCGCGCGCCAATAGAACTCGCGCTTTGAAGCCCTCCGAGAAAGGACCTCAGTGGAAGCCCTGCCCTCCGTCCGCCATACCCTCCTCGCCGCCGCCATCTGCGCCGCGGCGCTGCTCCTGTTCGCCGGCCGCTCCCAGGCGGCCGAAACGATCTACTGGAACAACTACTCGGCGACGCCGAGCTCGATCGCCCTCGCGGCGCCGGACGGGAGCGGGGGCGGGCAGCTGAGCTCGGCCGGCGCCGAAATCAACAATTCGGAAGGCATGGCGTATGACCGCGTCACCAACCGGATCTACGTCGCCAGCGAGGCCAGCGACAAAATCGTCGCGATCAGCCCCAATGGATCCGGCGCCTCCTACTTCAGCGCGCCCGGTGCGCCCGTCGAAAGTCCTGAGGGGGTCGTGCTTGATCCGGAAACGAGAATCGTCTACTGGATCAACTCCGGTCCGGAATCGATCTCGTGGGCGCGCCTCGACGGCAGCGCGGGTGGCGTCGTCAACACGATGGGGACCCCGGTCAACGCGTACCGGCTGACGATCGACCCGGTCGGCAAACGCCTCTACTGGTTCGACGAAACGCTGAAAGGCGTCGTCTCGGTCAGCGTCGACGGCGGCATCGTCACCGCGCTTGACACGACCGGAGCGACCCCCGGGACCGAATCCAGCGGCATCGCGGTCGAACCGGGACTTGGCAAAGTCTTCTGGCTCAACGCAAACGGCAAAGCGGTCTCCTGGGCAAGCCTCGCGGGAACCGGCGGCGGCGACATTCCCGTCTCCGAACCAGCACTCGAAGGCGGCTACGGGCTGGCTGTCGACGCGGCCACCAACCGGGTCTACTGGGGCAACTACAAGGCCGGCAAAACCCGTTCCAACGCCCTCGGCGTCCTCGACCTGAGCGGACCCTCGCTGCCGATCAACGTCACATCGGCGCCTGTCAACGGTCCGCAGGACCCGCTCCTGCTCAAATCGCCGAGCGCCAGCGCTGCGCCGGTCGTGACCCGTGGCGCCAAGGCCACCGCGGCGCAGCTCTCCTGCTCGACGGGGACCTGGGCGGCGGATGCTCCGGGCGCGTTCGTCTACCAGTCGCCCTCCAGCTACGCGTACCAGTGGCTGCGGAACGGGGCACCGCTTACCGGCGCGGTGGCGCCGACGCTGACCGCGACGAAACCCGGCGAATACGCCTGCACGGTCACCGGGACCAACCAGGAAGGCAGCGCCTCGTCGACCAGCGCCGCCGCCGCCACCGTCAAGGCGGCGAAGTTCAAGCTGGTCGTGAAGACCAAGAAGGCGAAGGCCAAGCCCGGCAAGCTCGCCACCTTCAAGCTGCAGGCGCAGAACCAGGGCGACCTGAAGTCGAAGAGCAGCAGCATCTGCGTCAAGCTCACCAAGGCGCAGCGGCAGGCGCTGAAGGCGCCGAAGTGCAAGAAGCTCGGCCAGGTCGGCGCGGCGGTGCGCAAGACGGTCAAGCTGAAGATCAAGGTCAAGCCCGAGGCCCAGGGCACCTACAAGATCAAGCTGGTCCCGAAGGGCACCGGCGGCAAGGCCGTCAAGGCCAAGCTGCAGGTCATCGGCTGACGTCGCCGGGCGGCAGAGCCTCGAGGCGCTTGGGACCTCGAGGCTCTGCCACACTCGGCGGTGACGCGGTGCCGCCGCGCGAGCGCCGCGCCCAGCCTCGTCGCCGGCCGGAGCCAGCCGCATCCTCGCCGGCCTCCGCTCTAGACTCCCGGCGCCACATCACCACAAGGGGAACTTCGCCTGGCGGCGGGGTGGAAGGAGCGAGGATGACGTTGGTCTCACGGGCGGCTTCGAACCGATTTCGGGCGGCTATCGCGTTGCTGGCGCTGGGAGCGGGATTGCTGGTCTCGCTCTGGGCCGCGGGCGGCGCGAGCGCGGCCGAAATGCTCTACTGGGACAACTACGGCGGCGAACCCGACAACGTCGGGTTCGCGAACCTCGATGGCAGCGGGGGCGGTCAGCTCAACCTCGGCACCCAGAAACTCGAAAGCCCCGAAGGTCTCGCCTATGACGTGAGGACCAACCGGATCTTCGTCCCGAACGAAGAAGGTGCGACCGGATCGATCCTCGCGATCAACCTCGATGGGAGCGGTGCGTCGCAGTTCACGGCCCCCGGAGCGCCGATCAGCGAACCGGAAGGCGTCGCCGTCGATCCGACCCGAGGCCTGATCTTCTGGGAGAACACCGAAGGGGCGGGCTCGATCGCCTGGGCGAAGCTCGACGGCAGCGCCGGGGGCGCCCTCAACACGACCGGGGCGCCGGTCGAAGGGCCCTGCTGCCGGATCGCCATCGACCCCGCGGGCGGCCGCGTCTACTGGGTGAACCAGACGCCGAAAACGAACACCATCGGATACGCGAATCTCGACAACAGCGGTGGCGGGGGCGTGCTGAATCTCACCGGCAGCACGGTGGAACCCGGCGGCGAAGGGCTCGCGGTCGACCCCGTCTCGGGTCGCCTCTACTTCACCGGCGGCAACAACGAAATCGGCTACGCGAATCTCAACGGCACCGGCGGCGGCACCGTTCCCCTGGGGACCGCTCCGATTAACGGGCCCTACGGGCTGGCGTTCGATCCCGCCAGCGGCCGTCTCTACTGGGGGAACGAAAGCAACGCCGCGGTGCGAGTCAACGCGTTCGGGTTCACCGACGCTGCCGGCGGCGGCGGCGTGACGATCGCCACCGCGCCGGTCACCAATCCCCAGGATCCGCTGATCATCAAGAGCCCGGCAAACACGGCCGCCCCCACCGTCGCCAAGGCGCACTCGGCCCTTTCGTGCTCGACCGGCAGCTGGGCGGCGGGCAATCCGGGCGGGTTCGTCTACCAGGAACCCGCCTCCTACTCCTACCAGTGGCTGCGCGGCGGCGCCCCGGTCGGGGGTGCGACCGCGAGCACCTTCACCGCGACCGCAGCGGGCAGCTATTCGTGCACCGTAACCGCGACCAACGGCATGGGCAGCGCCTCGTCGACCAGCGCCGCCGCCGCCACCGTCAAGGCGGCGAAGTTCAAGCTGGTCGTGAAGACCAAGAAGGCGAAGGCCAAGCCCGGCAAGCTCGCCACCTTCAAGCTGCAGGCGCAGAACCAGGGCGACCTGAAGTCGAAGAGCAGCAGCATCTGCGTCAAGCTCACCAAGGCGCAGCGGCAGGCGCTGAAGGCGCCGAAGTGCAAGAAGCTCGGCCAGGTCGGCGCGGCGGTGCGCAAGACGGTCAAGCTGAAGATCAAGGTCAAGCCCGAGGCCCAGGGCACCTACAAGATCAAGCTGGTCCCGAAGGGCACCGGCGGCAAGGCCGTCAAGGCCAAGCTGCAGGTCATCGGCTGACGTCGCCGCAACGCTCGGCGCCGCCGCGGCGCCGCCCTCTACCCTGGTTCGCCGATGGACGACAAGGCGAAGATCTGGGTCGAGGGCGGCGGCGGCGGCAACGGCTGCATCTCCTTCCGCCGTGAGGCGCACGTGCCGCGCGGGGGGCCGGACGGGGGCGACGGCGGCCACGGCGGGGACGTGGTGCTGGTCTGCGACGCCTCCAAGCGCGACCTCGCGGCGCTGCGCGGATC
Organism: Solirubrobacterales bacterium; assembly: GCA_046330305.1. GTDB lineage: Bacteria > Actinomycetota > Thermoleophilia > Solirubrobacterales > 70-9 > VAYN01. The sequence goes on from JAXLTA010000018.1 coordinate 29,829, forward strand.
GAAGCACTTCCGGGCCCAGCGCGGGCGCCACGGCGAAGGGGCCAACCGCCAGGGCGCCCGGGGGGCGGACCGGGAGATCCCGGTGCCGCCGGGAACCCAGGCGACAGCTGTCGACGGCAGTCTGATCGACCTGGTCGAGCCGGGGCAGCGGGCGATCGTCGCCCACGGCGGTCGCGGCGGACACGGCAACAAGCGCTTCGCCACCGCGGTGCGGCAGGCGCCGCGGTTCGCCGAGAACGGCACCGCCGGCGAGGCCGACTGGATCGAGCTGCGGCTGAAGCTGCTCGCCGACGTCGGCCTGGTCGGGCTGCCGAACGCCGGCAAGTCCTCGCTGCTCGGCCGGCTGACGCGGGCGGCGCCGAAGGTCGGCGACTACCCCTTCACGACCCTCTCGCCGGTGCTGGGGACGATCGAGGGCGAGGAGCGCCAGGCCGTCCTCGCCGACATCCCGGGGCTGATCGAGGGCGCCGCCGCCGGCGCCGGGCTCGGCCACGAGTTCCTCGCCCACGTCGAGCGCTGCGCGATGCTCGTCCACCTGGTCGAGCTGACACCGGGCGAGGGGAGCCCGGTCGCCGCCTATGAGACGGTCCGCGGCGAGCTGGCGGCCCACGGCGCCGGCCTCGAGCTGCTGCCCGAGCTGGTCGTGCTGAGCAAGCGCGACCTGCTCCCGGCGGCGGCGGTCGAGGCGGCGGTGGGGGAGTGGCGGCAGCGGCTCGGCGACGCGGTCCTCGGCGTCCTCGCCGTCTCCGCCGCGACCGGCGAGGGCCTCGAGGAGCTGCGGGGCCGGATCCTCGCCGAGCTGCCGGAGACGCCCGCGCCGGCCGCCGCCGCGGCCGCCGCCGCGGAGGGCTTCGAGGCCGAGCACCGCGTCTACCGGCCCGCCGGCGAGGGCGGCTACTGGATCGAGCGCGAGGACGACGGCGGCTTCCGGATCATGGGCCGCGGCGTCGAGCTGCTGTTCGAGCGCCACGACACCGCCAACGAGGAAGCGCTCGCCTACCTCGAGCAGCGCCTGCGCGAGATCGGCGTCATCGCCGCCCTCACCCGCGCCGGCTTCGAGCCCGGCGACGACGTGCGGATCGGCGAGCACGAGTTCGAGCTCCACATCTGAGCCCGCTTGGTGAAAACGCAGTTCCTCCCGCATGGCGGGGAGAACTGCGTTCTCAGCGGGGGCTCTCGCCGGGAGGGGTCAGGTCAGCGGGCGAAGCTCAGCAGGGCGCCGATGACCAGCGAGCTTGCGGCAAGTGCCCCCCAACCGATCGCCGCGCCCATCTCGGCTACTTTGCTGGCCGTGACCCTCGTCGTCAAGCTCGGCTCCTCGATCGTCGCCGCCGACGACGGCGAGCTGCGCGCCGACGTCCTCGACTCGGTCTGCGGCCAGGTCGCGGCGCTGAAGCGCGGCGGCGAGCGCGTCGTCCTCGTCACCTCGGGCGCGATCGCCCGCGGCATGCGCGTGATGGAGCTGGCCGCCCGCCCGTCGCGGATGGACGAGCTCCAGGCCGCCTCCGCGGTCGGCCAGGGCGACCTCTTCCGCGCCTACGAGAGCCGCCTCGCCGGCGAGGGCATGCGCGCGGCCCAGGTGCTGCTGACCCTCTCCGACGTCTCCGAACGCGCCCACTACCTGAATGCGCGCCAGACGCTGGCGCGGCTGCTGGCCTGGGACGTGGTGCCGGTGATCAACGAGAACGACACGACCTCGACCGATGAGATCACCTTCGGCGACAACGACTTCCTCGCCGCGCTGGTCGCCGTCCTGCTGCGAGCCCGGCTGCTGGTCCTGCTGACCAACACCGACGGCGTCTACACCGCCGACCCGAGCACCCACCCCGACGCCGAGCTCGTCACCGCGATCGACGACACCCGCGACTTCGACCGGGTCTCGGTCGGGGAGGCCTCGCGGTTCGGCCGCGGCGGCATGCGCAGCAAGGTCGCCTCGGCGCGGATCGCCAGCGAGTCCGGCGTGCCGGTCGTGATCTGCAACGGGATCAGGGACGGCAGCCTGGCCGCGGCGGTCGGCGGCGAGGAGATCGGCACCCGCTTCGCGCCCCAGCGCGATCGCACCCTCTCGCCCTACAAGCTGTGGCTGAAATACGCCAAGCAGCCGGCGGGCTCGCTCCACGTCGACGAGGGCGCCGCGACGCGCCTGCGCGAGAGCGGCTCCAGCCTGCTCGCGGTCGGGATCCGCGAGGCCGCCGGCAGCTTCAAAGCCGGCGACGCGGTCGCCGTCCTCGACCCGCGCCAGGAGCTGGTCGGCAAGGGGATCACCGAGTTCGGCAGCTTCGAGGTGAGCCGGATCATGGGCCGCAAGAGCGATTACCTGCAGGAGCACTTCCCCGACGCCCCGGCCGAGGTGATCCACCGCGACCGCTTCGTGCTCGCCTAGCCGGGCGGCCCAGCTACCCTTTGCCGATGGCCGCCACGACGACCACCGTCGCCGAGTCCTGCGCCGCCGCCAAGCGGGCGGCGCGGCAGCTGGCGAGCGCCTCGACCGCCGCCAAGAACGCCGCCCTGGAGGCCACCGCGCGGCTGCTCGAGGAGCGCCGCGGCGAGATCCTCGACGCCAACGCCGGCGACCTCGCCGATGAGCGCGCCGCCGGCCTCACCGCGGCGCTGCGCGACCGCCTCACCCTGACCGGGGCGCGGATCGCGGCGATGGCCGAGGGCGTGCGGGCCGTCGCCGCGCTTGCCGACCCGGTCGGCGAGGAGCTCGAGCACCGGACCCTCGCCAGCGGCATCGACCTGCGCAAGGTGCGGGTGCCGCTCGGGGTCGTCGCGGTGGTCTACGAGGCGCGTCCCAACGTGACGATCGACTGCGCCGCGCTGACGATCAAGAGCGGCAACGCGATCGTCCTCCGCGGCAGCTCCTACGCCGAGCGCTCGAACTCCGCCCTCGCCGCGATCGCCCGCGAGGCGCTGGTCGAGGCCGGCCTGCCGGCCGATGCGGTGCTGCCGCTCGGCGGCGGCGACCGCGAGGACCTGGCCGAGCTGGCGCGGCAGGAGGGGGTGGTGGACCTGCTGATCCCGCGCGGGGGAGAGGGGCTGAAGAACGCGATCAAGGCGGTCGCGACGGTGCCGGTGATGTACGCGGCGGCCGGCAACTGCCACGTCTTCGTGCACGCCGAGGCCGACCTCGAGATGGCGCGCCGGATCGTGCTCAACGCCAAGACCCAGCGCCCGGGTGTCTGCAACGCGGCCGAGACCCTGCTGATCGACGAGGCGATCGCGCCGCGCTTCGTGCCGGCGATTCTCTCCGACCTCGCCGAAGCGGGCGTCGAGCTGGTCGGCGACGAGCGCGTCCGCGGCCTCGCCGGCGAGGCCGAGGTCGGCGCCGCCGCGCCCGAGGACTGGGACGCCGAGTACCTGGAGATGAAGCTCGCCGTCGCCGTCGTCGGCTCGGTCGAGGAGGCGATCGACCACGTCAACGCCCACGGCACCGGCCACTCGGAGGCGATCGTGACCGAATCGGACTCGGCCGCCGAGGCGTTCGTCGCCGGCGTCGACGCCGCCGCCGTCTACGTCAACGCCTCGACCCGCTTCACCGACGGGTTCCTGTACGGGATGGGCGCCGAGATCGGCAACTCGACCCAGAAGCTGCACGCGCGCGGACCGATCGGGATGCGCGAGCTGACGACGTTCAAGTACGTCGGCCGCGGCAACGGCCAGGTGCGTGAGTAGTCGGTGAGCGCCGGCGTCGGCGTCCTCGGGTCAGCCTTCAACCCGCCGCATCTCGGCCACCTCGCCCTCGCCCAGGAGGCGCTCTGGCAGCTCGGCCTCGGCGAGGTGATCCTGGTGCCGACCGGCTCGGCGCCGCACAAGCGGATCGTCGACGACCCCGGGCGCGAGGTGCGGATGGCGATGACGAGGCTCGCCGCCGCCGAAGACAACCGGCTCTCGGTCTCCTCGCTCGAGGTCGACCGCGAGGGGCCGTCCTACACGTATGAGACCTTGGAGCTGCTTGCCAAGGAACGGGGAGAAACGGAGCTGGTGTTCGTGATGGGGGCGGACGCGGCCGTCGGCCTCGAGAGCTGGCGCAACCCGGAGCGGGTGGTCGAGCTGGCCCGTCTGGCGATCGCGCGGCGGGCCGGGGTCTCCGAGGCCGAGGTGATGGCGACGCTGCGCAGCCTCGGCGCCGCGGGGCGGGCGACGATGCTGGAGATGCCGCAGTTCGGGGTCTCCTCCTCGGCGGTGCGCGAACGCGCCTCCCAGGGGCGCCCGCTGCGCTACCTGGTGCCCGAGCCGGTCGCCCGCTTCATCGAGGAAAAGGGGATCTACCGGTGACCGCCGTCCAGGCGGAGGCCCTGGCGCGGCGCCTGGCCACGGTCGCCGACTCGAAAAAAGCCGAGGAGATCGTCGTCCTCGACATGCGCGGGCTCGTCGCCTACACCGACTTCCTCGCGATCTGCACCGCCCGCAACGAGCGCCAGGCGCGGGCGATCGTCGACGAGGTCCGGGTCCAGCTCAAGCGCGACCTCGGCCTGCTCCCGGGCGGGGTCGACGGCGGCGGCGAAGCGGGCTGGACGATCCTCGACTACCTCGACTGCGTCCTCCACGTCTTCACCCCCGAGGCCCGCGAGCGCTACCAGCTCGAGGAGCTGTGGCGCGACGCGCCGCGCCTCGAGCTCGACCTCGAGGCGCCGGAAGCGCCCGAGGCGGCCAGCGCCTGAGGGCGGTCCGGCCTGCCCTCCAGGGGCGGCTCGGGGCATATGTGACGAAATACCGTCCGAGGGGGCTTCTACGGTGCCGCGCATGGCGAGTTTCAAGCGCTCCCTGTTCGGCTACCGGCGGCCGGACGTCGACGAGGCGATCGAGGCCCGCGAAGCGGAGATCCTCGGCCTGCGCGCCTCGCTGGGCGATCGCGAGCAGCGGCTCTCGGCTCTCGACGCCGAGACCGCGGCGCTCTCGGGGATGGTGGTGGAGCGCGAGCGCGAAATCCGCGTCCTCGGCGAACGCCTGCGCGAGGCCAACGAGTGCCACGATCGCAGCATCGCCTCGCTCGACGCCGTCACCGCGCGGCTCGAGGAGATGCAGGAACAGGCCCGCGGCCAGGCGACCCGGATCCGGATGAAGGCGCTGCGCGAGGCGGTCGAGGTCAGCAGGCGGGTGCAGGCCCTGACCGAGGCCCACGAGCCGTCGGCGACGACGGCTGGGCCGGCCGCCGCGGTCCCCTCGACGCCGGCCGAGCCCGCCGCGCCCGAGGAGCCCGCATCGGCACCGGTCGAGCCCTTCGACGGCCTCTACGAGGGCGAGGTCCGGCTCGAGATCGGGCCGCTCGGCGACTTCTCGCAGCTGGTCGGGTTCGAGGACGCGGTCGGCAAGCTCGGCGCCTCGGCGATCTCGATCGAACGCTTCTCCGAGGGCCGGGCGACGCTCTCGGTCCGCCTCGACCAACCGGTCGAGCTGCTGCGCGAGCTGGAGGAGCTCTCCGAGCTCGAGTTCCGGGTCCGCCACACCGCGCCCGACAACCTCGTCCTCGATCTCGACGACGAGCCGGACTCCGGGCAGCGCGCCGCCTGAGCCGCGCCGCCCGGGCGCGGCGCGGTAAACTGGGTCCTTCGCCAGGGGCTGTAGCTCAGCTGGAAGAGCGTCGCGCTGGCAGCGCGAAGGTCAGGGGTTCGAGCCCCCTCAGCTCCACTCTTCGGTTTCGTCGGCGGCGCGCGTTGCCCGCAGGAACTCGGTCACTTCGGTGTCGTCGGCGACGTTCGAGCTGTAGACGTTGCCGCCCTCCTCGGGGGCGGCGGTGCGGACCGAGAGCCCGCCGCAGCTCTCGAGCACGAGGACGTGGTAGCTGATCGTGCTGACGCTGGTGCCGGGGCTCGCCTCCGCCAGGTCCTCCAGCGTGCGCGGCCTCCCGTCGCCGTTCAGGGCCCGCAGGATCCGCCGGCGCATCGGGTGCCTCAGCGCCCGCTGCATGTGTGGGGCGAGACCTTCGGTGAGCTCGGTGGGCAGCTCTGGTTCGGAGCCCTGCGGCACTTCCTACCTCCATCTTGAGATCGAATCGGTGGGCCTGAGAGAGGTTTGGACCGGCTCCCGGGAGGGGGCGTCCAGAGAGCCGGTCCGAACGCTCAGGCATGGTTACAACCAGGCCCGCGATTCGCTAGCCAAAAGTCGCTGAGCGGGATGCTCAGCCGCCCTTCTTGATCGTCGTGCTGGGGTACATGGGACCCGCCTCGCTGATCTTCACGCTCTCACCTCCTCGACTGGTTGAGATGGTCCGCTGGCCACGGACCGTGGCCGGCTCCCCGCGCTTCCTCGGACGAGAGAAGGGGAGCGCGCCGGCTCGGGCGAGCGGCGGTCGGCGGCCGGTCCGGCGGGTTTACTGAAGCCGTTTGCGTCGATCAACCGGGCGGGCTGATATTTGTGCGCAAAGTGGTTGCTCCGCCGCCGCCGCACGATGCGGGAAGATCAGGGAACGTTCTGGAATACTTGACCGCCACAATCGCCGCAGGGGGATAGAGCGCGCCGATGCCGACCAAGAAAACCCAGCCGAAGCTGATCGACCCGAAGGTGCTGAAGGCGCAGTCGCACCCGATCCGCGCCCATATCCTCAACATCCTCAGCGAGGGGCCGAACAGCCCGGCGCGGATGCAGCGGCGGATGGACGACGTCCACCTCAACCTCGTCTGCCACCACATCAAGGTGCTGCGCGAGGCCGACCTGATCGAGCTGATCGACGTCCGCATGCACGGCGGCCGCAAGGAACACATCTACCGCGCGACCCAGCGCCAGTTCTTCGACCTCGAGGAATGGCTGGCGATCGACGAGCGCTACCGGCAGCCGCTGGTGACCACGATCCTCGAGCAGATCTCCGAGGACACCGCCCGCTCGCTCGCCGAAGGCAAGTTCAACCTGCTCGCCGACAACCACGTCAGCCGCTCGCCGATCGAACTCGACGGTGAGGGCTGGCAGGAAGTGGTCGACGTGCTGGAGACCGCGCTCGAGGGGGTGCTCGAGGCCCACGCCCGCAGCGCCGAACGCGCCCAGCGCAGCGGCGAGGAGAAGATGGCCGCCCGCGTCGTGATGATGCAGTACCCGATCGGTCGCGAAGACCCGCGCGAGCGCGAGCCGGCCGACACCGCCTAGCGCCGGCCGCGTCCGGCGACGGCCGCGGCCCGCTCAACGCCCGCAGCGCGGGTGCCGATGAGTACCGGGATGAGCGTCGCCAACGAACACGTGTTCCAGCATGGGATGCGGGACACGCGCGAGACGATCGAGTCCTGGAGCCAGCGCCCCTGGGCGGTGCTGCGGGGCTGGGTGGCCCTGAGCGTCGCGATCGCGTTGACCCTGCTGGCCGCCGTCTGGCTGGTCTCCGGGCTGCTGACCCCCGACGTGACGCCGCTGCGCCTGCCCGGCTACACCGAACCGCCGGACGGCGGCGACCTGCTGCCGATCCTCTGGCGCAACTCGCTCGTCCTGGCGCTGCACGCGACCGCCTGCGTCGCCGGCTTCATCGCCGGCGCCTCGATGCCGATCGCCGCCGCCCAGCGCACCGGGTTCTCGCGCTGGGTCCACGTCAAGGCCGGCGAGCTGGCGATCCTGTTCGTCGCCGCCGTCACCCTCTTCTCGCTCTCCACGCAGGCGCTCTACCTCGGCTTCCAGGGCTCGACGATCGCCTACCAGCTGCGCATCTCGCGACTCGAACTGATCCTCAGCGTGCTGCCCCACGCGATCCCCGAGCTGACCGCGCTGTTCCTGCCGCTGGCGGCCTGGCTGATCGCCAGCCGGCGCGGCGAGTGGAACCAGCTGCTGGCGGCGACCCTCGTCACCGTCGCCCTCGCGGTGCCGACGCTGGTGGCGGCGGCGACGATCGAGGTCTACGTCTGGCCGCACATCCTCGAATCGCTCTCCTCGGTGCACTACGCGCTGCGCTAGGCGTGCCGGCGGGCGCGGGCCGGCCGGCCGGCGAGGCGCTCGCCCCGCGGGGGTTCCTCGTAAGATCGCCGCCGATGAGCGGTTACGAGCCGAAGCAGATCGAGCGCCGGTGGCAGGCCGTCTGGGCCGAGGAGCGGACCTGGGAGGTCGCCAACCCCGGCCAGCCCGGCTTCGATCCAGAGAAGCCGAAGTCCTACGTGCTGGAGATGCTGCCCTATCCCTCCGGCGAGCCCCACGTCGGCCACCTCAAGAACTACGCGATCGGCGACGCGATCGCCCAGTTCCGCCGCCGCCACGGCTTCGAGGTGATCCACCCGATGGGCTATGACTCCTTCGGGCTGCCGGCCGAGAACAACGCGATCAAGACCGGCGAGGCGCCGCGGGTCGCCACCGAGCGCTCGATCGCCTCCTTCCGCCGCCAGTTCGAGGAGTGGGGGATCTCGATCGACTGGTCCCGTGAGCTCGCCACCCACACGCCCGAGTACTACCGCTGGACCCAGTGGATCTTCCTGCGGCTGTTCGAGCGGGGGCTCGCCTACCGCGCCGAGGCGCCGGTCCAGTGGTGCCCCGAGGACGCCACCGTGCTGGCCAACGAGCAGGTGATCGACGGCCGCTGCGAGCGCTGCGGAACCGAGGTGATCCAGCGCAATCTCGAGCAGTGGTTCTTCCGCATCACCGAGTATGCCGACCGGCTGCTGGCCGACTTCGAGGCGCTCGAGTCCTGGCCCGAGCACGTGGTGACGATGCAGCGCAACTGGATCGGCCGCTCCGAGGGCGCCGAGGTGGTCTTCCGCTGCGAGGAGGTGGGGCTCGACTTCCCGGTCTTCACGACCCGGCCCGACACCCTCTTCGGCGCCACCTTCTTCGTCCTCGCGCCCGAGCACCCGGAGCTGATGCGGCTGGTCGAGGGAACGGCGGCGGAGCACGAGGTGCGCGAGTACGTCAACCGGATCGGCCGCGAGTCGGCCGAGGAGCGCGGCGCCGAGGACCGCGCGAAGACCGGGGTCGGGCTGGGCCGCTCGGTCATCAACCCGGTCAACGGCGAGGCGATCCCGATGTACGTCGCCGACTACGTGCTGATGGAGTACGGCACCGGGGCGATCATGGCGGTGCCCGCCCACGACAGCCGCGACTACGAGTTCGCCGCCGCCTTCGGGCTGCCGCTGCGCCGCGTGATCGAGGGCGCCGACCCCGAGGCCGCCCGCGACGCCGCCGGGCTGCCCTACCCCGGCGACGGCCCGATGACCGGCTCCGGGCGCTTCGACGGCAGGGGCAACCGCGAGGCCTACGCGGAGATCGTCGCCTGGCTGGAGTCCGAGGGGCGGGGCCGGCCGGCGGTCAACTTCCGCCTGCGCGACTGGCTGGTCTCGCGCCAGCGCTACTGGGGGGCGCCGATCCCGGTCGTCTACTGCGACGCCTGCGGCGAGCACGGCTCGGCGGCGATCGTGCCGCTGCCCGAGGAGCGGCTGCCGGTCGAGCTGCCGGAGGTCGAGGACTACGCGCCGCGGGGCAAGAGCCCCCTGGCGGCGGCCGAGGAGTGGCTGGCGACCGAGTGCCCGCGCTGCGGCGGCCCGGCCCGGCGCGAGACCGACACGATGGACACCTTCGTCGACTCCTCCTGGTACTTCCTCCGCTACCTCGATTCCGGCAACGCCGAGGCGGCCTGGAGCCGGGAGGCGGTCGATCACTGGTTCCCGGTCGACCAGTACATCGGCGGGGTGGAGCACGCGATCCTGCACCTCATGTACGCGCGGTTCTTCACCAAGGCGCTCGCCGACCTCGGCCTGGTCGGGGCCGAGGAGCCGTTCGCCAACCTCTTCGCCCAGGGGATGATCACCCGCGACGGGGCGAAGATGTCGAAGTCGCGCGGCAACACGGTCAGCCCGGCCGAGTACGTCGAGCGCTACGGCGCCGACACCGCCCGCACCTACGTCTGCTTCATGGGCCCGCCCGAGCGCGGCGGCGACTGGGTCGACGAGGGGGTCGAGGGAGTCAACCGCTTCCTCTCGCGGCTCTGGCGGCTGGGGGAGGAGGCGGCGGAGCGGACCGCGCCCTCGGCGGTGCCCGACCTCGGCGAGCCGGCCGCCCGCGAGCTGGTCGCCAAGGCGCACTGGGCGATCGCGAAGGTGACCCGGGACTTCGAGCGCGGGTTCCAGCTCAACACCGCGATCGCGGCGGTGATGGAGCTGGTCAACGACGCCTACCGGCTCAAGGACGGTCTCTACGCCGAGCTGCGGACCGGCGCCGCGGTCCGCTTCGCGGCCGCGACCGCGGCCTCGCTGATCTTTCCCTTCGCCCCCCACCTGGCGGCGGAGATCTACGAGCGGCTGACCGGCACCCGCGTCTGGGAGCAGCCGTGGCCGGTGGCGGACCCCGAGCTGCTCAGCAGCGACACGGCGACGATCGTCGTCCAGGTCAACGGCAAGCTCCGCGACCGCGTCCAGGCTCCGGCCGAGGCGCCGCAGGAGGAGCTGCTGGCGCTCGCCAAGGCGAGCGAGAAAGTCGCCGGGCACCTCGCCGGCAAGCAGCTCGTGAAGGAGATCGTCGTCCCCGGCAAGCTGGTCAACCTCGTCGTTCGCTAGGCGCTGCGTCTCGCGCCGGCCGCGGTTCTGGTACAAAGCGCCCGCATGCTCGTCAGAAGGTTCGATGAAGCCGCGATCGAGGAGTGGCACCGGCTCAGCGCCCACGTCCTGCTGGACGCCGGCGAACTGGGCTCGCGCAACCTCTCGGTGACCTGGCTGGAGGTCCCGGCCGGCGCGAGCCAGACCCTGCACAGTGACGAGGGCTCCGAGCAGGCCTACGTCGTCGTCCGCGGCGCCGGCACGATGTCGGTCGCGGGCGACACCCAGGAGGTCAGCGAAGGCGACCTGATCCTGGTCCCGCCGGCGACCGAGCACTCGATCAAGAGCGACGGCGAGGACGGCTTCGCCTGCGTCTCGATCCAGTCGCCGCCGGTGGCGGCTGCCGAGCTCTACAGCGACCAGTTGGCCGAGGTCGCCGGCTACGACGACGAAGACTGAGCAAAGGCCGCAGAGCGCCGCATCTCCGGGCTCCGCGGTCCGCTGGCTCGGGTCACGCACGGATGCGGGCTTCTGGACGCAGGGCCCGAAGAAGTCACGGCAGGAACACGCACCGACCCCGAGCAGGCATGGTTCCTTGTGGCCGGCGGGCGTCCACAAGGAACCACGGACAGGGGAAGATGGGACGGGGCCCTCGGTCGTGGTTCCCTGATCCCACATAGAGGGAATAAGGAACCACGGGATTGCGGGCTCCGTGCACGGCCGCGTCGTCGAGGGGAGTGCTTGAGCTCATGGCCCGGGGCCGGGCCTCCCCGGCGGCGGGAGTTGCGTTTCAGGGGGCGTTTCGCCTGAGAGTTGGCACACGGTGCGCGCCACGGGTGCGGGCCGGGTCGCCAGCATCGGGGCATGCCCGAACTGAGTCGCTCCCAGGTTCTCGTCTACGGCGCCGTCGCGGTCGCGCTGCTGCTGGTCGGGGCGCGGGCGATCCGGGGCGAGGGGGGTGGGGATAGCCCGTTCGGGGCGGTCGGCGGCGGGAGCTCGACCGCTGCGGTGGGCGGCCAGCTCGTGGTCAGCGGCGGCAGCGGTGACCTGGTGGTTGACGTCACCGGCGCCGTCGCCCGGCCCGGGGTCTACCGGCTGCCGGCCGGGAGCCGGGTCGACGACGCGGTGCGGCGGGCCGGAGGGGCAAGCGGCCGCGCCGAGCTGGAAGCGGTCAACCTGGCGGCGCTGCTCGCCGACGGCCAGCAGGTCGTCGTCCCGGAGCGGGCCCCCGGCGGCGGCGGGCCGGGAGTCGTAGCGGCCGGGGAGGAAGAAGGGCCGATCAGCCTCGGCACCGCGACGGTCGAGGAGCTCGACACGATCGACGGGATCGGCCCGGTCACCGCCGAAGACATCGTCGAGTTCCGCGACCAGCACGGCGGCCTCGCCTCGGTCGAGCAGCTCGACCAGATCTCCGGGATCGGCCCGGCGACGATGGAAGCGCTGCGCGAGCGGCTGCAGCCCTGAGGCGGCGGGGTGCGCTCGCCGCGGCCGTCCTGGCCGGTGGTGGCGGCTATCGCCGCGGTCCTTGCCCTCGCCCTCGTCCACGCGCCGGAGATCCGGGCGCGCGCCTCGGCCGGGCTCGGAGAGGGGATGCCGGCGCGAGAGGCGGAGCTGGCGCGCGGGTTCGTGCTCGGCGAAGACGAGGGAATCGACGCGGCTACGACCGAGGACTTTCGCCGCGCGGGGCTGAGCCACCTGCTCGCGGTCTCGGGCGAGAACGTGACCCTGCTCGGGCTGCTGGCGCTGCCGCTGCTCGGCGCGCTCGGGATCCCGCTGCGCGAACGGCTGCTCTGGCTGCTGGCGCTGATCGCCCTCTACGTGCCGCTGGCCGGCGCCGGGCCCTCGATCCAGCGGGCCGCGGTGATGGGCGCGGTCGGGCTGGTGGCGACGCTGGCTGGGCGGCGGGCATCGCGCCTGTACGCGCTCGGGCTGGCGGTCCTGGTGACCCTTGCGATCGACCCCGGCGTCGCCGCCGACGTCGGTTGGCAGCTCAGCTTCGCCGCCGTCCTCGGCATCCTGCTCCTGGCGGCGCCGCTCAGCGCCGCGCTCGCCGCCCGGCTCGGGGCGGGGGGCTGGCGCCGGGCACTCGCCGACGGCGCCGCGGTGACCGTCGCCGCGACGCTGGCGACGGCGCCCTTGATCGCCTTCCATTTCGAACAGCTCTCGACGACCAGCCTCGCCGCCAACGTCCTGGCGCTGCCGGCGGTGGCGCCGGCGATGTGGCTGGGGATGCTCTCGGCGGCCGCCGCGCAGATCCCGGTGGTGCCGCTGGCGCCGCTCAACGGGCTCGACGCGCTGCTGCTGGCCTACATCGCCCAGGTCGCCTCCTGGTGCGCGGCGCCCGGTTGGGCCGAGCTCCACGTCCACCTGGGGGTGGGGGGCCTGCTCGCCGCCTACGCCGGGCTGGCGGCGGCCCTGGTCGCGGCGGGGCGGTTGGCGCGCCGCCGCCGCCTCAGCGCCGCCCGCGGCGAGGCTCGGCGCCGGCAGGCTGGCAACGGCGCCAGGGCGGCAGCCGCCGCGGTGCCGATGGTCGCCGCGGCGCTGGTCGTCGCCGCAGCGCTGATCGTTCCGAACCCGTTCGCCGGCGCCGCCCCCGAACCGCTCGCGCCGGGCGAACTCCGGGTCGACGTGCTCGACGTCGGGCAGGGCGACGCGATCCTGCTGCGGCCGGCGGGCGCGCCGCCGATCCTGGTCGACGGCGGCCCGCCGGGAGCGGGGCTCGAGGGACGGCTGGCGGGGCTCGGCGTCGAGCGCCTCGGCGCCGCGGTCAGCACCCACGACCAATCCGATCACGCGGCGGGAGTCGAGGAACTGCTCGGTCGGGTGCCGATCGCGCGCCTGGTCCACGCGCGCCTGCGCCACCCGGCTCTGGCCCGCGCCCGCGCCGCCGGGGTGCTGCCGCTGCGGCTTGCCGCCGGCGCCGTGCTGCGCTCGGGAGGCCTGCGGCTGCGGGTCCTCTGGCCGCCGCCCGAAGCGCTGGCGCGCCCGCTCGCCGACGCCGACCCCAACAGCCAGGCGCTGGTTCTGCTGGCCCGCTGGCGGGGCTTCAGGATGCTGCTCAGCGCCGATGCCGAGGCCGAGGCGGTGCCGCTCGAGCCCGGGCCGCTCGACGTCCTCAAGGTCGCCCACCACGGCAGCGAGGACGCCGGGCTGGCGGCGCTGCTCACGCGCACCCGGCCGCGCCTGGCGGTGATCTCGGTCGGCGCCGGCAACCCCTACGGCCACCCGGCCGCGGCGACGCTGGCGACGCTCGCCGCGCACGGGGTGCGGGTGCTGCGCACCGACCGCGACGGCGAGGTGGAGATCGCCGTGCGGCGGGGCCGGATCGCGGTCGCCGCGGGCTGAAGGCGGGCGGGCCGGCCCCCCGGCTGGCCTAGACGGATGGCCGAATCGAAACTTGGGTTATCTCGGCGGTGCCCTACGGATCGGCGGGGCCGGCGCCGATGGCGAAATCGGTGGGCTCCATCCTCCGAAAGCTCTCGGCAAGGCTTCCCAGCTGGGCGGGGAGGCGGCTGCCGGAGCGGCTGCGCAGCACGACCTTCGCGATTCTCGGGTTGTTCGTCGTCGCCGGCCTCGGGCTGGTGGTCCTCTTCTCCCAGCCGGGCTGGCCGCTGCGCTCGCTCGGCCCGCTCTCCGAACCCTCGCCGAAGGACCAGGCGGTCGCGGCGGGCGTCCCCCTGACGGCGCCGGGGCACGCTTCCGGCGCCGCCGGTGACGCCGGCGGAGTGGCGGGAGCCGCAGGCGGCGGCGAACCCGGGCCCGGCAGCGGCCGGGCGAGTCCCGCTTCCGTTGCCACCTCCGGCCACGGCGCGCCGCACGGCGCCGCCCCGATCATCGCCACGGTGCGCCAGCCCGGCGGCGGCCAGCAGGGCGACGTCCCGCCGGCGCAGGAGCCGGCGCCGGCCCCGGCTCCTGAAGCGAGCGCTCCGAGCGCGCCGGCGACGAGCCCTGCCCCGGCGCCCACCACCGTCGCCACGACCCCGAGCTCGACGCCCACCGCGAGCGCCTCGTCGACCTCCGGTGACGACCAAGCAGCTGAAGCGCCGGCCGAAGAAACGCCGGGCGCCTCCTCAGAAGGCGGCCACGACGGGTCCAGCGGCCACGGCTGGCACGGCGGTTCCGGCGGCGGTTCCTGGCACGGCGGTTCCTCCTCGGGCCACGGTCCCTCCGCCGGCCACGGCCCGCCACCGCCGCCCCCGCCGCCTCCGCCGCCGAGCACGACCCCACCGCCGCCGCCGCCCTCGACCCCTCCGCCGCCGCCGGCGGGCGGTGAATCGCCCGGCTCCTGGCACGGCGGCGGGCCGGGCGCGGGCTGGGGTCACGGCGGCGGCGAGAGCGGCAGCGGCCACTCGCACTGGCACTGACGCCGCGCCGGAGGGCCGCGCGCGAGGCGCCCGCGGGCGGGCCGAGCCGCGCTCTAGACTCGGCCGCGTGGCCGAGGAGATGCGAGCTCTCTACCTGATCGGCGGCACCGACGAGGCGAAGATCGACGCGACCCGCGGCCGGCTGCGGGCCCGCGCCGAACGCGAGGGCGGCGCCGCCGCGCTGGAGGTGTTCGAGCCCGGCGAGGGACGCGGCATGCCCGACCACGAGGCTCTGCTGGCGGCGATCCCGGCGATGTCGCTGATCGACTCGCGCCGCTACCTGCTCGCCGACGGGGTGGAGCGCTGGCGCGAGAAGCAGCTGGACCCGGTCCTGGCGGCGCTGGCGGCGCTGCCCCCCGAACTCACGGTCGTCCTCATCTCGCGCGGCAAACCGCCGGCCCGCCTGACCAAGGCGGTGCGCGCGGCCGGCGGCGAGATCCACGATTTCGAGGCGCCGAAGGCGCGCGAGCTGCCCCGCCAGCTGGTCGCCGACGCCGGGCGCCGCGGCTTCCGCCTCGATCCCGCCGCCGCCCGCCTGCTGGTCGAGCGGATGGGCGCCAACCCGGTGCGCCTCGCCTGCGAGATCGAGCGGCTGGCGCTGTGGGCGGGGGAGGGGGGCGAGGTCGGCCCCGCCGACCTCGAGGCGATGGTCGCCGATACCCGGGAGGCCGCCGTCTGGTCGCTCTCCGACGCCCTGCTCGAAGGCGACGCGGCGAGCGCGCTGCGGATCGGCGAGCAGCTGATCGCCCAGGGCGAGAACGTCACCGGCCTCGTCTACGGGCTCGCCTCGCGCCTGCGCAGCGCCTGCGCGGCGGCCGCCCAGCTCGAGGACGGGGTGGCCCCGAAGCAGGTCGAGGCGTCGCTGAAGATGCACCCCTACGCGGCGAAGCTGCTGGTCGGGCGGGTGCGCGACGCCGATCTCGCCGACCTCCGCGCGGCGACCGAGACCCTCGCCGAGCTCGAGCTCTGGTGTCGCGGCGAGAAGGACTACGGCGACGAGCTGGCGCTGACGCTGGCGCTGCGCTCGATGGCCGGGGCGGGTGCCTAGCCGGCGTCGGCGGAGCCGGCGGCGATCCGCGCCGCCTTCGACTTCTTGCGGGCGCCGGTGTTCTTGTGCAGGGCGCCCTTCTGAACCGCCTTGTCGATCTTCGAGACGAGGGCGCGGTGCTCGGCGGCGATCGCCTCGGCGTCGCCGCCCTCGACGGCGGCCTCGAGCCGCCGGAAGTAGGTCTTGACCGTGCTGGTCAGCAGCCGGTTCTCCGAGCGCTCGCGCTCGCTGCGTAGGATCCGCTTCTTCTGTGAGGCTATGTTGGCCATGTCTCAGGGCCCCAGCAGGCACCGTGCCGGCTGCAGGCGGCCGCCGACTATAGCGATTGAGGAGTTCGCGGGGCGCCCCCGAACCTGAACACCCGATGACGAGGCCCGAGACCCCAGAGATCCACGAATTCGAGGAGCGGCCGATCAACGCCGATCTGCCGCTCGCGACCGAGGTCGCGATCCGCCGCGCCGAGGCCTTCGACATGGCCGAGGAACCGATCGTCGAGGCGGCGCCGCGACGGCAGGCGGGCCGGATCGCCCGCTCGACAGCTTTCTTCAGCGCCGCCACCGCCGCCTCGCGGGTCGCCGGCCTCGCCCGCGAAGTCGTCGCCGCCGGCTACTTCGGGGTCAAGGGCCCGATGTCGGCCTTCACGATCGCCTTCCAGGTCCCCAACCTGATCCGGGCCCTCTTCGCCGACGCCGCCCTGCAGCCGGCCTTCGTCCCGGTCTTCACCGAACTGCTCGGCGAGAAGCGCTACAAGGAGGCCTTCCGGCTCGCCTCGACGCTGCTGCTGCTGGCGACGATGGTGCTCGGCTCGCTGACCGCGCTGTTCATCCTGCTGGCCCCGGTGATCATGCCGGTCTTCATCCCCAACTTCGAACGTCAGGCCGTCATCGACCTGACGATCACGCTCTCCCAGGTCCTCTTCCCGATCCTGATCCTGCTCGGGATCAGCGGCATCGTCGTCGGCATCCTCAACAGCTACGACCGCTTCGGCGCCTTCGCGATCTCGCCGCTGTTCTGGAACCTGACGATCATCGCCGTCCTCGTCGCGATCGAGCCGCTGTTCAGCGGCGAAGACCGGATCTACGCCTACGCGATCGGGATCCTCGTCGGCACCCTGGTCCAGCTGCTGATCCCGACCTGGGACCTGCGCCACACCCCGTTCCGGTTCAGCTTCAGCCTCGACTGGCGCCACCCCGGGGTGCGGCGCGTGCTGCTGCTGATGCTGCCGGTCACGATCAGCCTCGGGCTGATCAACTTCAACGCGCTGATCAACAGCTTCTTCGGCGGGCTGATCTCCGAAGAAGCACCGGCCGCGATCGACAAGGCGTTCCGCCTCTACCAGCTGCCGCAGGGCATCTTCTCGGTCGCGGTCGCCACCGTCCTCTTTCCGGCCCTGGCCCGCTTCGCCAACGCCGGCCGGATCGACGACCTGCGGGCGACGCTGGCCAACGGCATGCGCCAGATCCTCTTCGTCCTCGTCCCCGCCGCGGCGGCGATCCTCGTCCTCTCCGAACCGATGATCCGGCTCGTCTACCAGCGCGGCGAATTCGAAGCGGCCGAAACGACCCTGGTCGCCACCGCGCTCTTCTGGTTCGCCTTCTCGCTGCCGACCAACGGCCTCTACCTGCTGCAGACGCGGACCTTCTTCAGCATCCAGCGGCCCTGGCGGGCGACGGCGCTGGCGGTGATCGACCTGGTCGTCTCGGCCGTGGCGGCGCTCGTCCTCTACGCGCCGTTCGGGGTCGGCGGGGTGGTCGCCGGCACCGGGATCGGCACGACCGCCGCGGTCGTCGCCCAGGGAGTGATCCTGCGCCGCGAGTTCGACGGCTTGGAGCTGCGCCGGCTGTTCGTCACGTCGGCCAAGATCACGCTGGCGGCCGCGGCGCTGGCCGGGGTCAGCTGGCTCGTCTGGGACGTCCTCGACCAGGCCCTGGGCCGGGGTCTGGGGGGGCAGATCGCCTCGCTGGGAGCGGGGCTCGCCGCCGGCGGGGTCGTCTACGTCGCGGTCGCCCGGCTGCTGCGGATCGCCGAGCTCGACCAGATCCTGCGCCTGGTGCTGAGGCGGGGCTAGCGGGACGCCGCCGGATGCTCGGGCCTGGTCGGTACCTGCTGGGGGTCGTGGAGATCGCGGTGCTGCTCGGCGGCGCCGGGCTGGGAGCGTGGCGGCTGCGCCGCTGGCTGGTGCCGGAGCTGGGCGGCGTCGCCGCATGCCTGGCGACGGCGGTGCTGGCGCTGGCGCTGGTGATCTGGTGCGCGGAGGCGCTGGGGAGCTTCGGCCTCTGGGACCCGGTGCCATATCTGCTGTTGGTCGCGGCGGTCGGGATCGGGTCGTGGTGGGCTCTGCGCGGCCCGCGGGGGGCGCGGCCGGGCGCAAGCACGGCCGCCGGGGCGGAGGATGGCGAAGGCGCCGCCGCCACCGTCGTCGCCCTGCTGGTCGCCGCCGTGGCGCTGATCCACTTCGCCGCCGGCGTCAAGGCGAAGCTGGGGACCGGCATGACCGGGTTCGACTCGACCTGGTACCACGGGCCGTTCGCGGCCGGGTTCTTCCAGGAAGGCGACACCTGGCGGTTGCACTTCATCGCGCCGCAGTTCCTCGCCTGGTTCTATCCCGCAAACGGCGAAATCCTCCCGGCCGCGGGGATGCTCGCCTTCGGCCGGGACCTGCTCTCGCCGCTGCTCAACCTGGGCTGGTTCCTGGGCTGCCTGGCGGCCTGCTGGGCGCTCGGCCGGCCCTACCGCGTCGCGGCCTGGTCGCTGGCCCTGGGGGCTCTGGCGCTGAGTGTGCCGGCCCTGCACGACCAGGCCGGCGAAGCGCGCAACGACATCGTCGCGATCTTCTTCCTCCTGGCCGCCGTCGCGGTGGCGGTCAACGCCTGGAAAGGGAGCGGTCGCCAGCAGCCGCGCGGCGGGGGGGAGGGCGCCGGCGGCCTCGCGACCGGCGTCCTGGCGGTGGTCGGCCTGGCGGCGGGCCTGGCGGCCGGGACCAAGCTCAACTTCCTCCTGCCGGCCGCCGTGCTGGTCGGGGGGCTCGCCGTGGCCGCGCCGCGCGGGGCGCGCTGGCGCTCGCTCGCGATCGCCACGCTGGCGGCCCTCGCCGGGGGCGGCTACTGGTACCTGCGCAACCTCGCCCACAGCGGCAACCCGCTGCCCTGGGTCCGCCATCTCGGCCCGCTCGATCTCCCGGCCCCGGGTCAGGCGCTCGGCGGCCGCGAAGCCCACTCCGTGCTCTCCTACCTGAGCGACGGCGCCGTCTGGTCGGACTGGTTCCTCCCCGGCCTTCACCACGGCCTCTGGCTGATCTGGCCCGTGCTCGGCCTCCTCGCCCTCGCCGGCCTCCTCCTGCCGCTCCTCCCCGGTCGTGGTGCCTTCCGGTCGCCAGGCGACCACAGGGAACCGCGGGATGCGCGGCCGGGATCCCGTGGTTCGCTCCGGTCGCCCCCCGTCCACAAGGAACCACGAACCGGGGGGCGGGAGCCGGTCCTGGCCGTCGCCGGGCTGGTCGGGCTCGCCGGGGCGCTGGCCTGGCTCGTCGCGCCGACCTCGGCCTCGGGGCCGGAGGGGATCCCGCGCGGCTTCGAATCGGGCCTGCGCTACCTGGCGCCGGCGCTCGTCCTCGGCCTCGCCCTGCTGCCGACCGCCCCGCAGCTCCGCGGCCGCCTCGCGGCTCTCGCCAACCCCTCGAGGTTTGTCGCCCACAGGGCGACAGACCTCGAGGGGAGGCCGACGAAAGGCGCACGGAAGACGCACCGGCGGTGGGGGCGGGTGGTGGTCGCGGCGCTCGGGGTGGCGCTGGTCGCCGTCGCGGTCGGCTACCCGGTACAGCGGCACTATCTCCGGAACCGCTACGCCAACCCCAGCTTCAGCACCCCGGGGCTCGACGCCGCCTTCAAGTGGGCACGCGGACTGTCCGGGCAGCGGATCGCGACGACCAGCACCCGTCAGTACCCGCTGTTCGGCACCGATCTCTCCAACCGGGTCCAGTACGTCGGCGTCGAGCGCCCGCACGGGGGCTTCGAGGCGCCGCGGACCTGCCGGCAGTGGCGCCGCCTGCTCGACGAGGGCGAATACGACTACGTCGTCGCCTCCCGCGACCGCCTCGAAGCCGGCAAGCCGGCCTACCCGGAGACCGCCCGCTGGACCGAATCGCCGCGGGCCGAGGTGGTCCTCCGCAAGCCGCCCACGGTCGTCTTCAAGCTGGACGGCCCGTTGCCGCCGTCGGGCTGCCCGTCCGGCTGAGGGCCCGCCGGGCCGGGAGCGGGAGAGTCGCCCGCGGGGCCGCCCCTCCACGGCGGACCCGCCGGCCTGAGCGGCCGTTCATACTCCGCAGCCCGATGGACCGGATCCGCAACTTCTCGATCATCGCCCACATCGACCACGGCAAGTCGACCCTGGCCGACCGCATCCTCGAGCTGACCGGCGCCGTCGACCCGGCCAAAATGCAGGCGCAGCTGCTCGACTCGATGGACCTCGAGCGCGAGCGCGGGATCACGATCAAGGCCCAGGCCGTGCGGGTCGAGTACGAGGCCGACGACGGCCAGACCTACCACCTGCACCTGATCGACACCCCCGGCCACGTCGACTTCTCCTACGAGGTCTCGCGCAGCCTCGCCGCCTGCGAGGGGGCGCTGCTGGTCGTCGACGCCGCCCAGGGCGTCGAGGCGCAGACGGTCGCCAACACCTACCTGGCGATCGAGAACGGGCTGGAGCTGATCCCGGTGATCAACAAGGTCGACCTGCCCGGCGCCGAGCCCGACCGGGTCGCCCAGGAGATCGCCGACCTGCTCGGCGGCGAGCCCGAGGAAGCGCTGCGGATCTCGGCCA
Organism: Solirubrobacterales bacterium; assembly: GCA_046330305.1. Lineage (GTDB taxonomy): Bacteria > Actinomycetota > Thermoleophilia > Solirubrobacterales > 70-9 > VAYN01. The sequence continues at coordinate 50,489 of JAXLTA010000018.1, forward strand.
AGACCGGGGTCGGCGTCAAGGAGGTGCTGGAGGCGATCGTCGCCCGCATCCCGCCGCCCGCCGGCGACGTCGCCGCCCCCGCCCGGGCCCTGATCTTCGATTCCGAGTTCGACCCCTACCGCGGCGTGATCGCCTACGTGCGGATGGTCGACGGCCGCTTCCGCAAGCACGAGCGCATCCTCTCGATGCAGAACGGCAACGAGGCCGACATCGACGACATCGGCTTCTTCCGGCCGGCGATGACCGGGGTCGAGGGGATGGAGGCGGGCGACGTCGGCTACCTGATCACCGGCATCAAGGACGTCACCAAGCTGCGCGTCGGCGACACGATGACCGCGGCCGCCAACCGGGCGAGCGAGCCGCTGGAGGGGTACCGCGAGGTGCGGCCGATGGTCTTCTGCGGCCTCTTCCCGATCGACACCGACCGCTACGAGGACCTGCGCGACGCGCTCGAGAAGCTGGCGCTGAACGACGCCGCCCTGTCCTGGGAGCCGGAGACCTCCGAGGCCCTCGGCTTCGGCTTCCGCGTCGGCTTCCTCGGCCTCCTGCACATGGAGATCGTGCGCGAGCGGCTCGAGCGCGAGTACGACCTCGACCTGCTGGCGACGACGCCGAACGTGCGCTACGTCGTCCACCTGACCAGCGGCGAGGAGGTCGAGGTGCGCAGCCCGACCGAGCTGCCGGACCCCGGTTCGATCGAGGCGATCGAAGAGCCCTACATCCGCGCCACGATCATCTGCCCGAAAGAGCAGGTCGGGGCGGTGATGGAGCTCTGCCAGCAGCGCCGCGGCACCCACGTCGACATGCATTACCTCAGCCCGCAGCGGGTCCAGATCCGCTACGACCTGCCGCTCGCCGAAATCGTCCTCGACTTCTTCGACCTGCTCAAGTCCTCGACGCGCGGCTACGCCTCGCTCGACTACGAACCGATCGGCAACCGCGCCTCGGACCTGGTCAAGGTCGACATCCTGCTGGCCGGCGAGAAGGTCGACGCGCTCTCGATCATCGTCTTCCGCGAGTTCGCCTACGAGCAGGGCAAGCGCCTGGTCGGCCGCCTGAAGAAGACGATCCCCCGCCAGCTCTTCGACGTCCCCGTGCAGGCGGCGGTCGGCTCCAACATCCTCGCCCGGGAGACGGTCAAGGCGCTGCGCAAGGACGTCACCGCGAAGCTCTACGGCGGCGACGTGACCCGCAAGCAGAAGCTCCTCAAGAAGCAGAAAAAAGGCAAGAAACGGATGAAGGCCGTGGGCCGGGTCGAAGTCCCCCAGGAGGCCTTCCTGGCGGTGCTCGAGATCGACGAATAGGCGGCGCGCACCCTGGCTGCCCGGCCAGTAGAGTGCCCGCGAGCGACTCGGGAGGAGAGGTCCTTTGGCACTTAAGACTGACGCTGTCGGCAAGGAATGGCCCGCGACGACCTACCAGGTCGGGCGCGAGAAGATCAGGGAGTACGCGAGCGTGATGGGGATCGAGAACCCGGTCCACTTCGACGTCGCCGCCGCCCGCGAGGCCGGCTACAGGGACGTGGTCGCGCCGCCGATGTTCGCCGTCGTCTACTCCAGCCCGGCGGTCGGCCCGGCGATGTTCGATCCCGACGTCGGGATGAACTTCGCGCAGATGGTCCACGGCGCCCAGGTCTTCGAGTGGGAGGAGCCGGCCTGCTCGGGCGACGAGATCACCACCACGGCCCGCTGCGTCTCGATCGAGGAGAAAGCCGGCAACGGGTTCTACGTGTTCGAGACCGACTCGGTCAACCAGGACGGCGCCCGGGTCGTGCGCGGCACCTGGACCTGCATCGTGAGGGGGGTCTGAGATGGCCCCGACCCGGAGCGAGCGAGCACCGGTATCCGACCAACCTGCGAGCGAGCGGAGGCGAGAGAGATGGGCGTGAAGGTGGGCGATCAGCTGCCGGAGCTGCGGGTGACCCCGGACAAGTACCTGCCGCACCGCTACGCGGGGGCCTCCGGCGACTTCAACCCGATCCACATCGACGACGAGTTCGCCAAAGCCGTCGGGCTGCCGCGCAACATCCTGCACGGGCTCTACTCGATGGGCCTGGTCGCCAAGGCCAGCGCCCAGGGCCTGGCGGGCGGCGACCCGCGGGCGCTGAAGCGCCTCTCGGTCCAGTTCCGCGGCATGGGCGTCCCCGAGCAGGAGATCGTCGTCACCGGCACGGTCAAATCGGTCGAGGGCGACCGGGTCGTGGTCGACACGGAGGCCAGCCAGGGTGAGAGCAAGCTGATTCGCCGGGCCGAGGCCGAGCTCGAGCTGTAGCCGGAGGGGTCACCCGGCCCTCCTCCTAGACTTGTAGCCGTGCTCTCCGAGCGACAGGAGCTGATTCTCCGCCTCGTCGTCGAGGCCTATCTGGCCTCGGCGCGGCCCGTGGGGTCGCGGGAGCTCGCCGAGCGGCGGGAGATCGAATGGGGGCCTTCGACGGTGCGGTCGGAGCTGGCGGCGCTCGAGGCCGAGGGCTACCTGACCCACCCGCACACCTCCGCCGGCCGGGTGCCGACCGACGCCGGCTACCGGCTCTACGTCGAGGGGCTGATCTCGGCGCCGCCGCCGGCCGCGCCGGAGGCCGAGGCCGAGCTCGAGTTGACGAGGCTGCGGCGCGAGGTCGACGAGGCGATGCGGGAAACGACCGCGGCGCTGGCCCAGGTCACCGACCTGGTGGCGATGGCGACGGCGCCCCCGCCGAGCGTCGGCGCGACCATCCACCGGGTCGAGGTGCTGCAGCTGGCGCCGCGGCGGGTGGTCGTGATCGCGATCGCCTCGACCGGCGACGTCGCCCGCCGCGTCTTCGAGTTCGACCGCCCGGTCGACCCCGGCCTCGTCGCCTGGGCCTCCAGCTACCTGAACGAGTCGCTGAGCGGCCTCGCGGTCGGCGCCCGGATGATCTCCACCCGGCTCGCCAGCCCCGAGCTGGGGCGCCTGGAGGCCGAGTTCGTCGCCATGCTCAGCTCCGCCTTCACCGAGCTGGGGCCGGGGGGCGACCTCTACGTCGACGGCGCCTCGCGCCTGCTCTCGGAGGCCCACCTGCCCGACCTGCCGCGCGCCGACGAGCTGATGACCGCGCTCGAGCGCCGCGCCGACGTCCTGCAGATGCTGCGCTCATCGCTCGACGAGCGCTCGGTCTACCTCTGGATCGGCGACGAGAACCCGCAGCCGCAGCTGCGCTCGGTCAGCGTCGTCGGCGCCAACTACGGGCTCGCTCACCGCAACCTGGGCGCGGTCGGCGTCGTCGGCCCCCGCCGGATGGACTACGCAACCGCGATCGCCTCGGTCCGCGCCGCCGCGCGCGAGCTGTCCCGCTACTTCGAAACCGTCTACGACGACTGAGCCCGAGCCGCATGCCGCGCGACTACTACGAGATCCTCGGCGTCCCCCGCGATGCCGGCGAGGCCGAGATCAAGAAGGCCTTCCGCAGCCTGGCCCGTGAGCTGCACCCCGACGTCAGCGACGATCCCGACGCCGAGGAGCGCTTCAAAGAGGCCGCGGCCGCCTATGAGGTGCTCTCCGACGCCGAGCGCCGGCGCACCTACGACGCCTACGGCGAGGAGGGACTGCGCTCGGGAGGGTTCGACCCGAGCAGCCAGTTCGGCTCGATCGACGAGATCTTCCAGGCCTTCTTCGGCGGCGGCTTCGGGTTCGGCGGCGGCGGCGGCCGCGCCGCCGGCGGCGACGTCGCCGTGGCGGTCGAGATCGAGCTCGCCGAGGTCGCGACCGGGGCCCGCCGCGAGGTCAGCTTCGACGCCGTCGCGGTCTGCGAGCACTGCCGCGGCAACGGCGCCGAGCCGGGGACGCCGATCACGACCTGCGAGCGCTGCGGCGGGGCCGGGCAGCTGCGCCAGGTCTCGCGGACGCCGTTCGGGCAGATGGCGCGCGCCGTCGTCTGCGACGTCTGCAACGGCGCCGGCAAGGTGCCCGAGACGCCCTGCGAGGTCTGCCGCGGCGCCGGGCGCACCCCGGCCCAGGTGACCAAGCAGATCGAGGTCCCGGCCGGGATCGAGGACGGCCAGACCCTGCGCGTCTCCGGCGCCGGCCACGCGGGCGAGGTCGGCGCCCCGCCCGGCGACCTCTACGTCGAGGTCCGGGTTGCCGCCGACGAGCGCTTCCGCCGCGATGGCACCGACCTGATCAGCGTCGTCGCCGTCGCCGCCACCGAGGCGATGCTGGGAACGACGGTGACCGTGCCGACGCTCGAGGGCGAGCGGGAGATCGAGCTCGGGGCCGGGACCCAGCCCGGCCACGAGGAGACGCTGAAGGGCGCCGGGCTGCCGCGCCTGGGCGGGCGCCGGCGCGGCAACCAGCGGGTGATCGTCAACGTCGTCATCCCCGCCAACCTCAGCGACGAGCAGCGCGACCTCGCCGCCCGCCTCGGCGAGACGCTGAACGAGGACAACCTCGCTCCCCAGCACGGCGACGGCCTCTTCGGCCGCGTCCGCCGCGCCTTCGGCTAGGCGGCTGGCGCTTGATCCGCCTGGCGGTCCGCTGCGCCCCCGACCAGGCCGAGCTGGTCCTCGCCGAGCTGACCGTGCTGGCGCCCAACGGGGTGGAGGAGGAGCACGGCCCCGGCTATGTCGAGTACGCGATCTACGGCGGCCCCGGCGAGCTGCCCGAGCTGGGCGAGATCGACGCCGCGGTCGGCGCCGGCCGGGTCGAGGTCAGCGCCACCGAGGTCCCCGACGACTGGGCCGACCGCTGGCGCGACTTCCACAAGCCGGTCCTGGTCGGCGGCCGGCTCTGGCTGCGCCCCTCCTGGGAGGAGCCGCGCCCCGGGACCGTCGACCTCGTGCTCGACCCCGGGCGCGCCTTCGGCACCGGCGCCCACCCGACGACCCGGCTCTGCCTCGAGTACCTGCTCGAGCTCGCGGCCGAAGGCGCCGCGGCGGGCCCGCTCGCCGACCTCGGCTGCGGCAGCGGCGTGCTGGCGATCGCCGCCGCCAGGCTCGGCTGGGGACCCGTCAGCGGCTATGACCACGAGCCGGCGGCGCTCGAGGCGGCGGCGGCCAATGCTGCGGCCAACGGCGTCGAGCTCGAGCTGCGACGGGTCAACCTGCGCGAAGAGCTGCCGCCGCCGGCGCCGACCGTCGTCGCCAACCTCACCTCGCCGATCCTCAGGGCGCTCGCCGCCCAGCTCACCAGCCCGCCCCGCAGGCTGGTCTGCTCGGGGCTGCTGCCGTCGGAGCTCGACGAGGTCGCGGCGGCCTTTGCCGCGGCCGGCCTGGCGGAGTCCGGCCGCCGCCGCGAGGGCGACTGGGCGGCGATCATGCTACGTCGGGCCTGAGAGATAGGGTTTGCGGTCGATGGTTCTGGCGAACATCACCGACTACAGCGTCGGCCTCTTCATCCACGTGCTCGCCGTCGTCCTCGCCTTCGGGCCGACGTTCGCCTACGGTCTGATCTTCTCGATGACGGAGAAGTACCCGCGCTCGGTCCCCGCCTTCTATGAGTCGGTTCGCAGGATCGACCGCTTCCTGGTCGACCCGGGGATGCTGGTCGTCCTCCTCGCCGGGATCTACCTGATGGCCGAAGGCAACTGGGACGGCAGCGAAGCTTTCATCACGGTCGGGTTCATCGCGATCATCGTCCTCTTCGGGCTCCAGCACGGCTTCTTCCGGCCCCAGGGGCGCAAGGCGCAGGCGCTCGCTGAACGCGACCTCGAGAGCGGCGACGTGCTCAGCGAGGAGTACATGGACGTGGCCAAGCGGCTCAGCATGGTCGGCCCGGTCGCCGGCCTGATCGTCGCCGTGACGATCTTCTTCATGGTCACCAAACCCTGAGTGCGGTGGCTTCCGGGCCCGGCGCCCAGCTCGACCCCTCGCTGCCGGTGGCGATGTTCGACTCTGGCGTCGGCGGCCTCACCGTCCTGCACGAGTGCCTGGTCTCGCTGCCGCAGGAGGACTACGTCTACCTCGGCGACACGGCCTGCTTTCCCTACGGCTCGCGCGAACCCGAGTGGCTGCGGCGGCGGATCGGCCGCATCGCCGAGCTGCTGCTCGGCCGCGGCGCGAAGCTGCTCGTGATCGCCTGCAACACGGCGACCGCGGTCGGCGAGGAGGTCGCCCGCGAGGTGGCGGCGGCGGCCGGGGTCGAGGTCGTGCCGGTGGTCGAGCCGCAGGCCGAGATCGCGGCGGCGATCACCGCCAACGGCCGCGTCGGGGTCCTGGCGACGCCGAACACGGTCGCCAGCGGCGCCTACCGGCGGGCGCTGGAGGCGCAGGGCCGGGGGCTCGACGTGATCGAGGTGCAGGCGCCGCGGCTGGCGCCCTTCATCCAGGACGGCACCCTGTTCGACGAGGAGACGATGGCGATGGCGCGCTCCTACTGCGCGCCGCTGCGCGAGGCCGAGGTCGACACCCTGATCCTCGGCTGCACCCACTACCCGCTGGTGGCGCCGATGCTGCAGCGCATCCTCGGCCGCGACGTGCGCCTCGTCGCCGGCGGCCACGCGGTCGCCGCCGCCGTCCAGCGCACCCTGGAGGGCGCGGGGCTGGCCCGCGGCGGCCGCGAGGAGGGTCGCTACGACTTCCTCTGCACCGGCGACCCCGACGCCTTCCACGCCGTCGGCACCCGTTTCCTGCAGATGCCGCTCGGCGAGGTCGAGCGGGTCGAGGTCGAGGGGCTCTGAGCGGCGCTGGGGCGGGACGGGAGCTTGCCCCCGGCGCCGCCCTCTAACCTTGTCGGCGTGAGCGTTCTCGAGCAGGTCCGAAGCGACGTCAAGACGGCGATGAAAGCGCGCGAAAGCGAGCGCGTCGCCGCTCTGCGCCTGGTCCTCGACGTGCTGCAGCAGGATGCCAAGCTGGGCAGCGGCGACGAGGTCGCGGTGCTGCAGCGGGAGCGCAAGAAACGGGTCGAGGCGGCGGAGGCCTACGAGAGCGCCGGCCGCGCCGAGCAGGCCGCCGCCGAGCGCTTCGAGGCGGAGCTGATCGAGGGCTACCTGCCGCAGCAGCTCTCCGACGCCGAGCTCGAGGAGCTGGTTGCGGCGGCCGTCGCCGAGACCGGCGCCACCGAGCAGCGCCAGATGGGCCAGGTGATGTCGGCGGTGATGCCGCAGGTCGCCGGCCGCGCCGACGGCAAGCGGGTCAGCGCCGCGGTCCGCGCCAGGCTGGGTGCCGCTTAGTGGCCAAACGGCAGCTCACCCTCGACAACACCGTGGCCGCCGAGCTGGCCGGCTCGGAGGACTCGGTCCTGCGCGCCCTGCGCGGCAAGCTCGACGCCGACCTGCACCTGCGCGGCAACGTCCTGACGCTGGAGGGCGAGCCCGACGAGGTCGAGCAGGCCGCCCACGTCGTCGACGAGATGGTCGAGCTGATCGAGCAGGGCCACGAGGTCGCGCCCGGGACGATCGAAGCCGTGACCGGGGCCCTCGAGGCCGACGAGGACCCGGCCGAGATCCTCGACGACGTCGTCTGGCGCCACCGCAGCACGAAAGTGGCGCCGAAGACGCTGAACCAGAAGCGCTACGTCGACTCGATCCGCCGCAACACGATCACCTTCGGGATCGGCCCGGCGGGCACCGGCAAGACCTTCCTGGCGGTGGCGATGGCCGCCGCGGCGCTGACCGAGCGCCAGGTGCAGCGCATCATCCTCACCCGGCCCGCGGTCGAGGCCGGCGAGCGGCTCGGCTTCCTGCCCGGCGACATCCAGGCCAAGGTCGACCCCTACCTGCGCCCGCTCTTCGACGCGCTCTACGACATGATCGACCCCGATCGCGTCAACGGCTACTTCGAACGCGACGTGATCGAGGTCGCACCGCTGGCATTCATGCGCGGGAGGACGCTCAACGACTCCTTCGTGATTCTCGACGAGGCGCAGAACACGACGCCCGAGCAGATGAAAATGTTCCTTACCCGGCTCGGCTTCAACTCGAAGATGGTCGTCACCGGCGACGTCACCCAGGTCGACCTGCCGAGCGACCAGCGCTCGGGCCTGATGGCGGTCCGCGACATCCTCGACCGGGTCAAGGAAATCGAGTTCGTCGAGTTCGGCGGCGAGGACGTCGTCCGCCACAAGCTCGTGCAGCGGATCGTCGCCGCCTACGATGCCCACGGCAACCGCGACGCCGCGGCCCGCCGCGAACACGGGCCGACGCCGAGATCCGGGTGAGCGCGGACCTCGACGACGTCCCGGCCGAGCTGCGCGAGGCGGTGGCGGCGGCACTGGCCGCGGCCGGCGTCCGGGACGGGCACCTGGCGGTGGAGATCGTCGACGCCGAGCGGATCCGCGAGCTGAACCGCGAGCACCGCGGCCGCGACGCGCCGACCGACGTCCTCGCCTTCCCGATCGACGAAGCCGGGCCGGTCGCCGGGCCGCGCGAGCTCGGCGACGTCGCGATCTGCCCCGAGCACTGCAGCGACGTGACCGAGGCCGCGGTGCACGGCGCTCTCCACCTCTGCGGCTACGACCACGAGACCGACGCGGGCGAGATGCTGGCCCTGCAGGCGCGGGTCCTCGCCTCGCTCGCCGCGGACGCAGAGCCCGGCGCGGCGAGGGCGCGACGGCGATGAGCCCGAGCCTGCCGCAGCAGAGCGGGCAGCGCGCCGGCTTCATCGGCCTGGCCGGCCGCCCAAACGTCGGCAAGTCGACGCTCGTCAACGCCCTGGTCGGCGCCCGCGTGGCGATCGTCTCCGGGCGGCCCCAGACGACCCGCCGGGCGGTCCGCGGCGTGGTCACCGATCTCGAGGCCGGGCGGCAGCTGGTGCTGGTCGATCTTCCCGGCGTGCAGCGCCCGCGCGACGTCCTGACCGAGCGGATGCAGCGCCGCGTCGAGCGCGAGCTGGCCGACTCCGACGTCGCCCTGGTCGTGATCAACGGCGCCGAGGGGGTCGGGCCCGGAGACCGCTTCATCGTCCGCGCCCTGCTCAAGGCGGGGGCCGAGCTGCCGGTGCTCTGCGCCGTCAACAAGTGCGACGCGGTCGGGCCAAACGAGCTGGTGCCGGTGCTGGCCGAGGCCGGCGAGCTGGAGGGCGTCGACGAGGTCTTCCCGATCAGCGCCCGCACCGGCGAGGGTCTCGGGCCGCTGCTGGAGCGGCTCGGCGAGCTGATGCCGGAGGGGCCCTACCTCTACCCGCCGGAGGATCGCAGCGACCAGTCGAGCGAGCTGCTGCTGGCCGAGCTGATCCGCGAGCAGGTGCTGAACCGGACGCGGCAGGAGATCCCGCACTCGGTCGAGGTGCAGGTCGCCGAGGTGGTGCCGCGCGAGGACGGCCTGGTCACCGTCCGGGCCGAGATCTGGGCCGAGACCGAGTCGCAGAAGGGCATCCTGATCGGCAAGGGCGGCGCCAAGGTGGGGGAGATCGGGGCCGCCGCCCGCCGCTCGCTGGAAGCCGAGCTCGGCACCAGGGTCCACCTCGACCTGCAGATACGCGTGCGCCGTCACTGGCGCCGCGACGAGGACCTGCTCGACCGCCTCGGCATCGAGTAGCCCCCGACCCCCTACGATTGTCCGCGTGTTCGGGGAAATCGAATTCGACCAGCGCGGTCTCGCGCCCTGCATCGTCCAGGACTTCGCCACCGGCGAGGTCCTGATGTTCGCCTGGGTCAGCGCCGAGTCGCTGGAATTGACGCTCGAGACCGGCGACCTGCACCTGCACAGCCGCTCCCGCGACCAGCTCTGGAAAAAAGGCGAAACCTCGGGCTCGTTCATGCACCTGCGCCAGCTGCGCTACGACTGCGACGGCGACGCGGTGGTGGCGATGGTCGACCCGACCGGGCCCGCCTGCCACACCGGGCAGCGCAGCTGCTTCTATCGTGAGGTGCTGGGCTCGGCATCGATCCGCAAGGATGCGCCGCCGGCCCCCGGCGAGCCCTTCCCGGTCACCCACGAAGCGCTGCCGGCGCTCGAACGGACGCTCCGCAGCCGCGCCGTCGAGCGCCCGCCGGGCAGCTACACGGTGAAGCTGCTGGAAAACCCGGCGCTGATCGGCGAAAAGGTCGAAGAGGAGGCCGAGGAGGTCGCCCGCGCCGCCCGCGAAGAGAGCGACGAGCGGGTCGCCGAAGAGGCCGCCGACGTGCTCTACCACCTCAGCGTCCTGCTCTTCCAGCGCGGCGTCTCGCAGGCTCAGGTGATGGAAGTGCTGAATGCCCGCGGTGGCTGACTCGCGGCTCGGCGAGCTGCGGCTCGAGCCGAGCCTGGAGCAGGCACGCGAGCTGGCCCGGGAGGGCAACGTGGTGCCGGTGCGCGCCCGCATCGTCGACGACTGCGAGACGCCGGTCTCGGCCTTCCTCAAGCTGCGCGCCGGCGAGCCGGCCGGCGCCCCCTGCTTCCTCCTCGAGTCGGCCGAGCAGGGCCAGGTCGGCCGCTACTCGTTCGTCGGCCTGCGCCCGCGCGCGGTCCTGCGCTGGAGCGACGGCACGCTCAGCGAATGGAGCGGGGAGGGGGCCGCGGCCGGCGCCGCGCCGCTGCGCGAGGACGCCGCGCCCGACCCCTACGCGGCGGTCGGCGAGCGGCTCGCGGCCTACCGCCCGGCCCCGGTCGAGGGGCTGCCGCCGTTCGTCGGCGGCGCCGTCGGCTTCTTCGGCTACGACCTGGTGCGGACGGTCGAGCCGCTGGGCGAGCCCAACCCCGACCCGCTCGGCCTGCCCGACCTGGCGCTGATGGTGACCGACGCGATGCTGGTCTTCGACCACCTGCGCCACGAGCTGACGATCCTCGCCTGCGCCTTCGCCGACGGGGAGGGCGGCATCGACGCCGCCTACGAGCACGCCGCGGCGACGATCGCGGCGATGCGCGAGCGGTTGCGCGGCGCCGTCCCGGTGCCGGCCGCGCCGGCGCTCGCCGAGCCGCCGGAGTTCGTCTCCAACATCGGCCGCGAGGACTTCGAAGCGGCGGTGGCGCGGATCGTCGAGTACGTCCACGCCGGCGACGCCTTCCAGGTCGTCCCCTCCCAGCGCTTCTCGGCGCCGGCCCCGGTCGAAGCCTTCTCGGTCTACCGGGGCCTGCGCGCCGTCAACCCCTCGCCCTACATGTACTTCCTCGAGTTCGGCGACTTCCAGATCGCCGGCGCCTCGCCCGAGCCCCTGGTCAAGGTCGCCGGCCGCCGGGTCGAGACCCGGCCGATCGCCGGCACCTACCCGCGCGGCCGCAGCGAGGACGAGGACCGCCGCCTCGCCGAGCGCCTCGTCAACGACCCGAAGGAGCGCGCCGAGCACGTGATGCTGGTCGACCTCGGCCGCAACGACCTCGGCCGGGTCTGCGAGTACGGCAGCGTCAAGGTCGACGAGCTGATGGTGGTCGAGACCTACTCGCACGTCCTCCACATCGTCAGCCAGGTCTCGGGCCGGCTGCGCGAGGGGGTCAGCGCCCTCGACGTGCTGCGCTCGGCGCTGCCGGCCGGGACCCTCTCGGGAGCGCCGAAGGTGCGGGCGATGCAGATCATCGACGAGCTCGAGCCGGTCAAGCGCTGCTCCTACGGCGGCGCGATCGGCTATCTCTCCTGGGACGGCGACCTCGACACCGCGATCCACATCCGCACCGTCGTCGCCAAGGACGGCCAGCTCCACGTCCAGGCCGGCGGCGGCACCGTCGCCGACGCCAAGCCCAGCTACGAGTACACCGAGTCGGTCAACAAGGCGAAGGCGGTCGTGCGCGCCGTCGAGGTCGCCTGCGAGCAGCCGGATTGGCCGTGAGCGCGGTGACCAGGGTCCTCGTCATCGACAACTACGACTCCTTCACCTACAACCTGGTCCAGTACCTGGGCGAGCTGGGGGCGGAGATCGAGGTCGTCCGCAACGACAGGGCGACGGTGCCGGAGCTGCTCGAGCGCGGCGCCGAGCGGCTCGTCGTCTCGCCCGGCCCCTGCACGCCGGCCGAGGCCGGGATCTCGGGCGAGGCGATCCGCGCCTTCGCCGAGGCCGGCACGCCGGTGCTCGGCGTCTGCCTCGGCCACCAGGCCCTGGTCGAGACCTTCGGCGGCCGCGTCGTCCAGGGCGAGCCGGTCCACGGCAAGGACGCCGAGATCGAGCACGACGGCCGCACGATCTTCTCCGGCCTGCCCTCGCCGATGGTCGCCGGCCGCTATCACTCGCTGGTCGCCGACCCCGACCTGCCCGACGAGCTCGAGCTGAGCGCCAGCCTCGGCGAGGTCGTGATGGCCGCCCGCCACCGCGAGCTGCCGGCCGAGGGCGTCCAGTTCCATCCCGAGTCCGTCCTCACCCCGCTCGGCAAAACCCTGCTGCAGAACTTCCTCGAGCACGGCGCGGGTGGCAGTGATTTCTCACCCATGGCGGGGAAAAGCTCTGCCACGCGGGAGAGCGGGGGCCTCGCGGGGGGTGGGGATGCCTAACGACGTCGTCAGCCGGGCGATCGACGCGGTCTGCGCCGGCGACCACCTGACCGCCGACCACGCCAGCGCCGTCCTCACCGAGATCATGGAGGGCCGCACCGACCCGGTTCAGACCGGCGCCTTCCTGATCGCGCTGCGGGCCAAGGGCGAGACGGTGCCCGAGCTGGTCGGCCTGGCGCGGACGATGCGCGGGCTCGCCAGCCCGGTCCGGACCAGGCGGGAGAACCTCGTCGACACCGCCGGCACCGGCGGCGGCCCGACCACCTTCAACGTCTCGACCGCGGCGGCGCTGGTCGCTGCCGGGGCCGGCTGCGCGGTCGCCAAGCACGGCAACCGCTCGGCGACCAGCAAGTGCGGCTCCGCCGACCTGCTGGAGGCGCTCGGCGTCAACATCGAGCTCGACGCCGACGCGGTCGGCCGCTGCCTCGACGAGGTCGGCTTCGGCTTCATGTTCGCGCCCCGCCACCACGCCGCGACCAGGCACGTGGTGCCGGCCCGCCAGGCGCTCGGCGTGCGCACGATCTTCAACTTCCTCGGGCCGCTGACCAACCCGGCCGGCGCCGACCGCCAGCTGCTCGGCGTCGCCGATCGCCATTACCAGGAGACGATCGCCGAGGCGCTGCTCGGGCTGGGCAGCGTGCGAGCCCTAGTCGTCAGCGCCGAGGACGGCCTCGACGAGATCTCGATCGGCGCCCGCACCCGGGTGATCGAGGTCGCCGACGGCCGCACCGCGGAGTGGTTCACCGAGCCGGGTCAGTTCGGCCTCGCGCCCGCCGGCCTCGACGCCGTCGCGGGCGGGTCGCCGGAGGAGAACGCCGCCGTCGTCCGCGCCGTGCTCGCCGGCGAGGAGGGGCCGGCACGCGACCTCGTCCTCGTCAACGCAGCCGCCGCGATCTACGTCGGCAGCCTCGCCACCGACCTCGCCGACGGGGTCGTCAAGGCGGCCGCGGCGATCGACTCCGGCGCGGCCGCCGACGTGCTGGAGCGCCTGGTCGCGGCAACGGTCCAGCCGGCCGTTTAGGCTTAAGCGGTCCAGTGGGAATTCTCGACCAGCTAGTCGACGGGGCACGTCAAGGGGTGCAGGAGCGCCGCGGCGAGGTGCCGCAGGCCGACCTCGAAGCGCAGCTCTCGCGCCGCGCCGAGGATCGTCCCTTCAGCGAGGCGCTGACGCGCCCCGGCCTCTCCCTGATCGCCGAGTTCAAGCGCCGCTCGCCGAGCAAGGGCGACATCGCGGCCGGGGCCGACGTCGCCGCCCAGGTCCGGGCCTACGAGCGCGGCGGCGCCGCGGCGCTCTCGGTGCTCACCGACGGCCCCCATTTCGGCGGCTCTCTCGACGACCTGCGCGCCGCTCGCGCGGCCTGCGGGATGCCGATCATCCGCAAGGACTTCATCGTCGACCCCTACCAGCTCTACGAGGCGGCGGTGAACGGAGCCGACGCGGTGCTGCTGATCGTCCGCGCGCTCGAGGACGCGCAGCTGCGGGCCCTGCACGAGGAGGCCCGGGCGATCGACCTCGACGTCCTGGTCGAGGTCCACGACGCCGGCGAGCTGGAGCGGGCGCTGGAGGCCGGCGCCGAGGTGATCGGCATCAACAACCGCGACCTCGACGAGCAGCGGGTCGACATCGCGACCACCTTCGAGCTGCTGCCGGACGTGCCGGCCGGCAAGACCGTCGTCGCCGAGAGCGGCATCTCCGGCCGCTCGCAGCTCGAGGAGCTCGACCGGGTGGGGGTCGACGCGGTGCTGATCGGCGGCGCCCTGATGGAAGCACCCGACCCCGAGGCGAAGACGCGCGAGCTGGCCGGCAGCGACGAAGCCACCCGCGAGCACTTTCTTTAGGGAACTTTTTGAGATCGTTTAGGTCCGCCCCAGCACGGGCGTGGATCCTGCCCTCATGCCCACGCGTAAGAAGCTTTTCAGCAGCCCGTTCGGCTCCGCTCTGCTGGGCGGAGTCGTGGTCGCCGTCTTCGGCTGGATCGCGCTCGCGACCGGCCTGATCAAGGCGGACGGCGGCTCCACCACGACGGTCTCCGCGCCGGCGAGCATCGCCCCGGTCGTCTCGAAGGGCGAAGAAGGCGGGACGAACCTGGTCAACCAGATCTACAGGGCGGACGGCGAAGGGGTCGCCTTCATCGAATCGCAGATCGAACCGACCCAGACCGAATCGGCCTTCCCCTTCGGTGAACCGGAATCCTCGGGCGGCGGCGTCGCCACCGGGTCGGGGTTCGTGATCGACGGCGAAGGCCACCTGCTGACCAACAACCACGTGATCGAAGGCGCCAGCAAGATCACCGTCAAACTCGGCGAATCCGACACCCAGTACACGGCTGAAGTCGTCGGCGCCGACCCGGCCTCCGACCTGGCCCTGCTCAAGGTCGACGCGCCGGCCAAGGAACTGCACCCGCTCAAGCTCGGCGACTCCTCCGCCGCCGAAGTCGGCGACCCGGTGGTCGCGATCGGCAACCCGTTCGGCCTCGACCGCACCGTGACCAGCGGCATCGTCTCCGCCCTGCAGCGCCAGATCCAGGCGCCCAACGGGTTCGCGATCGACAACGTGATCCAGACCGACGCGGCGATCAACCCCGGCAACTCCGGCGGCCCGCTGATCAACGCCGAGGGCGAAGTGATCGGGATCAACTCCCAGATCGAGACCGGTGGCTCGGGCTCGGCGGGCAACGTCGGCATCGGCTTCGCGATCCCGATCAACACCGCCAAACAGGAGATCGAAGCGCTCGAGAAGAACGGCGAAGTCGAACACGCCTGGCTAGGCATCGAAGGCGGCTCGATCACGCCGACCCTGGCCAAGGCCCTGAACCTGCCGGTCGAAGAGGGCGTGATCGTCCAGAGCGTCGAAAAGGGCGGCCCGGCCGCCGAAGCCGGCCTCGAAGGCAGCCAGACCACGGCGACGATCGAAGGCCAGGAAGTCGGGCTCGGCGGCGACATCATCACCGCGATGAACGGCAAGAAGATCACCGGCATGGAAGACGTGATCGAACTCGTCAACCAGTCCAAGCCCGGCGAAGAAGTCGAAGTCAAGGTGCTCCGCGACGGCAAGGAAAAGACGGCGACGATCACGCTCGGCAAGCGGCCGGCCTCGATCGAAGAAGGCTCCTCCATCACCAAACCGGGCGAATAGCCCGGACCCCCCCGCCGCTCGGGCCCCCCGTCGCCGTTTCCTTGCCGGCGGCGAGCGGGGCCGGGCGGCGCTTGTCGTAGGCTGGCTGGGTGCGGGTGAAGATCTGCGGCCTGACCGACATCGACGACGCGGCGGAGGCCGTGCGGCTCGGCGCCTGGGCGATCGGGCTGATCCACTTCGACGCCAGCCCCCGCTGCGTCGAGCCGGCGGCGGCGGCTGAGATCGCCGCCGCCTTCCGGCGCAAGTGCGAGGTGGTCGGGGTCTTCGTCAACCCGACGCTCGAGCAGGTGCGGCAGGCGGTCGAGGACGAGGCGCTGACGATGGTGCAGCTGAACGGGTCCGAGGGCGAGTCCTTCTGCGCCGAGGTGGCGCGCCGGACCGGGGTCAAGGTGATCAAGGCGATCCACGTCGCCAGCGCCGCCGACGTCCACGCCGCCGAGTCCTACCGGACCGACTTCCACCTCTTCGACCGCCGCGGCCAGGGGCAGTGGGGCGGCACCGGCCAGGCCTTCGACTGGGAGCTGCTGCGCGGCCACCGCTCCGAGGTGCCGTCGATCCTCGCCGGCGGCCTGCGGCCCGAGAACGTCGCCGCCGCGATCGAGGTCGCCCGTCCCTACGCCGTCGACGTCGCCAGCGGCGTCGAGCGCGAGCCCGGCCGCAAGGACCACGCGGCGATGGCGGCCTTCTTCGAGGCCGCGAACCCCGTCGGCGAGACGATTGGCTGATGGGCGCGGTCGAGTCGAGGTTCGGCCCCTACGGGGGGCGCTACGTGCCGGAGACGCTGATCGGCGCGCTCGACGAGCTGAGCGCCGCCTGGGCGCAGGCCCGCGATGACGCCGCCTTCCGGGAGCGGCTGGAGCTGCTGCGCCGCGACTTCATCGGCCGGCCGACGCCGCTCTACCTGGCCGAGCGCCTCTCCGAGCGGGTCGGCTCGAAGGTCTACCTGAAGCGCGAGGACCTCTCCCACACCGGCTCGCACAAGATCAACAACGCGCTCGGGCAGACCCTGCTGGCGGCGCGGATGGGGAAGCGCCGGATCATCGCCGAGACCGGCGCCGGCCAGCATGGCGTCGCCACCGCCACCGCCTGCGCGCTGCTCGGGCTGGAGTGCGTGGTCTACATGGGCAGCGAGGACATCCGCCGGCAGGCGCCCAACGTCGAGCGGATGAAGCTCTTGGGGGCCGCGGTCGAGCCGGTGCAGGCGGGTGCGCGCACGCTCAAGGAGGCGGTCTCGGCGGCGATCCGCGACTGGGTCGCGAACGTCGAGACGACCCACTACGTGATCGGCTCGGCGGTCGGCCCGGCCCCCTACCCTGCCCTGGTCCGTGACCTGCAGCGGGTGATCGGGGAGGAGGCGCGCGAGCAGGCGCTGGCCGCCGAGGGCGCGCTGCCCGCCCGGGTGATCGCCTGCGTCGGCGGCGGCTCCAACGCGATCGGCATCTTCACCCCGTTCGTGGCCGACGAGGGCGTCGCCCTGGTCGGCGTCGAGGCGGCGGGGGAGGGGCTGGCGAGCGGCCGCCACGGCGCCTCGCTGAGCGCCGGCGCGACCGGTGTCCTGCACGGCTCGCTCTCCTCGATCCTCGCCGACGAGGAGGGCCAGATCCTCGAGGCGCACTCGGTCTCCGCCGGGCTCGACTACCCCGGCTCGGGTCCCGAGCACGCCTGGCTGCGCGACACCGGCCGGGCCAGCTACGTCGCGGTGACCGACGCCCAGGCGCTGGCCGCCTTCGCCGAGCTGGCGCGGCTGGAGGGGCTGATCCCGGCACTGGAGTCCTCCCACGCGGTGGCCTGGCTGCTCGAGAACCCGGGCGCGGAGGGATTCGACGTCCTCTGCCTCTCGGGGCGCGGGGACAAGGACATGGCCGAGGTGATGGAGCGCGGCGGTGGCTGACCGGATCGCCGCCGCCTTCGAGGCGGCGCGCGCCGAGGGGCGGGCGGCGCTGATGCCCTACATGATGGCCGGCTTCCCCGACCGCGAGACCTCGCTCGCGGTGGCCGCCGCCTACGCCGACTCGGGCGCCGACCTGATCGAGCTCGGGGTGCCGTTCTCCGACCCGCTCGCGGACGGGCCGACGGTCCACGCGGCGGCGACCGCGGCGCTCGCCGGTGGCGCCACCCTGGCCAGCGCGCTGGAGGTCTGCCGCTCGGTCTCCGACCGGATTCCGGTCGTGCTGATGGTCTACGTCAACATGATCCTGGCCCACGGCGGCGCAGCCGAGTTCGGCCGCCTGGCGCTCGCCGCCGGCGCCGCGGGGGCGATCGTCCCGGACCTGCCGCTGGGCGAGGCAGAGGACGTGCGGGAGGCGTTCAACGGTGCCGGGCTGGCCCTGGTGCCGCTGATCGCGCCGACGACGCCGGCCGAGCGCCGGGCGCGGATCTGCGAGGTCGCGCGCGGCTTCATCTACGTGGTCTCGACCGTCGGCACGACCGGCGAGCGGGCCGAGATCCCCGCCTCGCTCGCCGAGCTGGTCGCCGCCGTCAAGGCGGATGCCGAGGTCCCCGTCGCGGTCGGGTTCGGGATCAGCACCCCGGCCCAGGCGGCGCAGGTCGGCGCCCTCGCCGACGGGGTGATCATCGGCAGCCGCCTGGTCCGGGCGGTCGCCGAGGCCGACGGTCCGGCGGCGGCCGTCGACGCGGCCGCCGACTTCCTCAGCCAGACGCGCGTCGCCCTCGCTCGATAGGCTCCCGGGCCATGAAGCTGACCGTGACCCTCTTCCTGGCGATCGCCGCGATGGTGATCATCTACGCCTGGCTCGGCCAGGGCGGCGGCGTCTCGGGGCTGATCTTCTTCGGCGTCCTGCTGATCGGGGGGATCATCGTTTCCCTCGCGCCCAAGCCGGGCTCCGGCTCCTAGCCGCGCCGCGTGAGGTAAGGGCCCCGCGGCCGCTAGGCCCTGGTCGCGATCACCTGCAGGTACTCGGGCTCGATCACCAGGGCCCGGTCGCCGCCGGTGTTCGCCCCTTCGAGAAACTCGCGCAGGTCGGCGCTGAGCGCCTCGGCACCCTCCGGGCCGACTTTGTCGAAGGCGGCTTTGACGGGGCCGAAGTAGGTGCGGAAGAACTCGATGTAGTGGTCGGCGGAGCGGAACGCCTGGCGCGAGCCCCTGCGCTCCAGCCGCAGCTCGGCGATGCCGTCGCCGAACAGCTCCCGCAGCCGCTCCTCCGTTCCCCACAACGGCGGCGGCAGCGTCCCCGGCGGCGGCCCGCCGGTGTGCCTGACGATCACCGCGAAGAGCTGGGCGATGCCGCCGTCCGGGGTCCAGTTGGCCATGCCGATGCGCCCGCCCGGCTTCACCACCCGCAGCAACTCGGCCGCCGTCTGCTCCTGGTCGGGGGCGAACATCGCGCCGAAGACCGAGGTGGCGACGTCGAAGCTCGCGTCCTCGAAGGGGAGCGCCTGGGCGTCGGCCTCGATGAACTCGATCTCGAGCCGCTCCGCCGCCGCCCGTTCGCGGCCGCGCTCCAGCAGGGCGGGCACGAAATCGGCGCCGACCGTGTTGCCCCAGGCGCGCCGCGCCGCCGCCAGCGCCGCGTTGCCGCTGCCGCAGGCGACGTCGAGGACCCGCTCGCCGGGGACGATCTCGAGCGCCTCGATCAGGCATTCGCTGGGGAAGTTGACGAGGCTCGCGACCATCGCGAAGTCGCCCTCCGACCAGGTCTTCTGCTGCATCTGGGTGACCGCCGCCAGGTCCGGTGCGTCGTTCATCTCCGTCTCCTCTCCGGTTGGGGACGAACCTACCGCCTCAACGACCTCTTGACACGCCGGCGGGCCATATCCGTAACCTGACGGCGATGCGGATAGGAGTGCTGACCGGAGGTGGGGACTGCCCGGGACTGAACGCGGTGATCCGTGCCGTCGTCCGCAAAGGGGCCGGCGTCTACGGGCACGAGTTCGTCGGCTACCGCGACGGCTGGCACGGGCCGCTGACCGACGCCCGGGGGCCGCTGGGGATCAACGAGGTGCGCGGCATCCTGCCCCGCGGTGGCACCATCCTCGGCGCCTCGCGAACCAATCCCCTGCAGACCGAGGACGGGCCGCGGCTGGTCGCCGAGAACATGGCGGCGGCGGGGGTCGACGGGCTGATCGCGATCGGCGGCGAGGACACGCTCGGCGCGGCCTCGCGCCTGCACAGCGAGCACGGGCTGAACGTGGTCGGCGTGCCGAAGACGATCGACAACGACCTCAGCGCCACCGACTACACCTTCGGCTTCGACACCGCGGTCAACATCGCGACCGAGGCGATCGACCGCCTGCACACGACCGCCGACAGCCACCACCGCGTCCTGGTGGTCGAGGTGATGGGCCGCCACGCCGGCTGGATCGCCTTTCACGCCGGGCTGGCGGGGGGCGCCAACGCGATCCTGATCCCCGAGCGCGAATTCGACGTCGAGCGGGTCTGCGAGATCGTCGGCAGCCGCTTCGCCAGCCGGTTCGCGCCGATCATCGTCGTCGCCGAGGGGGCGCAGCCGATCGGCGGCGTGGCCGAGACCCAGGCCGCCGGCACCGACGCCTTCGGCCACGTGCGGCTGGGCGGGATCGGGCACTGGCTGGAGGGCGAGATCGAGCGCATCACCGGCAAAGAGACGCGGGCGACGGTGCTCGGGCACGTTCAGCGCGGCGGCACGCCGACCGCCTTCGACCGCGTTCTCGCCACCCGCTTCGGCCTGCACGCGATCGACGCGGTCGCGGCGGGCCGCTGGGGGACGATGACGGCGCTGCGGGGGACCGAGATCGAGCTGGTCGAGCTGACCGAGGCGACCGCCGAGCTGAAGACCGTGCCCGAGCACCTCTACGCCGAGGCAGAGGTCTTCTTTGGCTAGCCCGCCGGGCTCGTGACCCGCCCCGGTCGCCGCCGGCTGGCGGCGGTCGCGCTGCCGGCCCTGGTTCTCCTCGGGCTCGCGATCGCCGGCTGTGGCGGTGGCGAAGGCGCCGCGGCGGGCGCGACGGTGCGGGTCTACGTCGTCACCCCGCTCTGCGAAGGCGCCGAAGCCGCGCTCGCGGCGGCGGGCGGGGAAGCCGGCGACCTGGAGGTGCGGGCGGTCTGCCTGCCGCCGGTCGAAGCGGCGGCGCTCGGCAGCACGCGGCTGAGGCTGGCGCGGATCGGCGCCAACGCCCGCCGCGCCACCCAGGACTCCAGCGCGGTGGCCTTCGTCGAAAAGCCGGGCCGCGCCAACTCCTTCGCCGCCCCGATCGTCGAAGAAGCCGACCTCGCCTTCGTCAAGTCCAGTTCGGGCGAGCGTGCGATGCAGAGCGTCCGCGAAGCTCTCGAAGCAGCCGACACGAGCTCGAGCTCCGTGCGCGACGAGGTCCGCCAGGCCCTGGAATCGAGCCCCCCGGGCTAAACCAGATCCCTGAGCGCCTCGTCCAACCGCGGATACCGGAACTCGTACCCGAGCTCCTCGGTCCGCTTCGGAATGGTCCGCTGCCCGCCGCGCAGCACATCGCCGAACTCCCTGCCGAATTTGAGGTCGAGCGCGAAGCCGGGCAGGGGGAGGAAGGCGGGGCGGCCGAGCGCGCGGCCGAGCGCCTTCGCGAAGTCCCGGTTGGTCGCCGGCTGCGGCGAGCTGGCGTTGACGACGCCGCTGACCGCCTCGGTGTCGAGCGCCCAGAGCAGGATCCCTACCTCGTCGTCGCGATGGATCCAGGAGAGGTACTGGTCGCCGCCGGCGATCGGCCCGCCGAGGCCGAGCTTGAACGGCAGCAGCAGCTCGCCGAGCAGGCCGCCCTCGGGGTCGAGGACCTGGCCGGTGCGGACGATGACGAGCCGCACCCCGGCGGACTCGATCTCGCGCGCCGCGGCCTCCCAGGCCACCGTCACCTCGGCGTCGAAGCTGGTGCCCGGGCCGTCGCTCTCGTCGACCGGCTCCTGGCCGCGGTCTCCGTAATAGCCGACCGCGGACTGGCTGACCAGGACCGCCGGCTTGCGCTCCAGCCCGGCGATCGCGCCGACCAGGTTGTGGGTGCCGGCGCGCCGCGTCTCCATGATCTTGCGCTTCGCCTCGTCGGTCCAGCGCTGGTTGATCGGCTCGCCGAGCAGGTGGATGACGCCGTCGACGCCCTCGAAGGCGGCCGCCGGGGGTCGCTCGAGGGTCGGCTCCCAGGCGTGCCAGGCGATCTCGGGCCGTTTGGCGCCGGCTCGCGCCGGGTCGCGGCTGAGGCCGACCACCTCGTCGCCGCGGGCGAGCAGCGCCTCGCACAGGGCCGAGCCGATCAGGCCGGTCGCTCCGGTGACGAGGACTCGCATCGGGTTAGGTCGCCTCCACGGTCCGGAAGGTCCCGGTCTCGTCGTTGAGGCGGGCGATGCCGTCGCGCTTGGCCTCCTCGACGACCGCCTGGGCGACCGACGGCGCCACGTCGCGGTTGAAGACGCTGGGGATGATGTAGTCCTCGGCGAGGTCGTCGTCGGCCACGGCGGCGGCGATCCCCTTGGCCGCCGCCAGCTTCATCTCCTCGGTGATGCTCGGGGCGCCGGCGTCGAGCGCGCCGCGGAAGATGCCCGGGAAGGCGAGCACGTTGTTGATCTGGTTCGGGTAGTCGGAGCGGCCGGTGGCCATGATCCGCACGTAGGGCGCTGCCTCCTCGGGCATCACCTCGGGAGTCGGGTTGGCCATCGCGAAGACGATCGCGTCGTCGTTCATCTTGGCCAGCGACTCCGGTCGGATGATCCCGGGCCCGGAAAGCCCGACGAAGAGATCCATACCCTCCAGTACGTCGTCGGGCTGGCCGTGGATGTGCTCGGGGTTCGAATTCTCCGCGTACCAGCGCTTGATCCCCGTCATCTCGCCCGACTGGTAGTCCTCGCGCTCGGTCGAGAGCGCCCCCTGGCGGTCGCAGCCGATCATGTGCGTGACCCCGGAGGCGAGCATCATCTTCGTCACCGCGACCCCGGCGGCGCCGAGCCCGACCATCAGCACCCGCAGCTCCTCGATCGGCTTGCCGGTGATCTTCAGCGCGTTGAAGAGCGCCGCCATCGTCACCACGGCGGTGCCGTGCTGGTCGTCGTGGAAGACCGGGATGTCGATCGACTCCTTGAGCCGGTCCTCGATCTCGAAGCAGCGCGGAGCGGAGATGTCCTCGAGGTTGACGCCGCCGAAGGTCGGCGCCATCAGCTCGACCGCGCGGATGATCTCCTCGGCGTCCTGGGTGTCGAGGCAGATCGGGAAGGCGTCGACGCCGGCGAACTCTTTGAACAGCATGCACTTGCCCTCCATCACCGGCATCGCCGCCTCGGGGCCGATGTTGCCGAGCCCGAGGACGGCGCTGCCGTCGGAGACGACCGCGACCGTGTTCTTCTTGATCGTGTACTCGAAGGCCTTGGAACGGTCGTGGTGGATGTCCATGCAGACCCGGGCGACGCCGGGCGTGTAGGCCATCGAGAGGTCGTCGCGCGTTTTCACCGGATACTTGTTGTGCACGTCGATCTTGCCGCCCCGGTGCATCTGCATGGTGCGGTCGACGTAGTCGATGACCCGCGCCCCGCGGGTCGACCCGATCGCCCGCAGGATCCGCTCCCAGTGGTCGCGGTCGGAGGCGTCGATGGTGAACTCGCGCACCCGTTTGCCCTCCGGCCCCGCGCCCGGCACGAGGTCGACGCCCTGCAGCTGCCCGCCCGCCTCGGCGATCGCCGCCGTCAGCTTGCCGAGCGGCTCGTGCCGCGCGTCGAGCTCGACCCGGATCGTGACGCTGTACTGGGCGGAGACGGCCATCGGCACGCAATCGAAGCAGATTGCCGGGCCTGGCCTTGTATGCAAGAGCGACGTCACTCGTCTGACCAACAGCTTCCACGGCTCGCAGACGGCCCCGTTTCGGTAACGACCTGCGGCTGAGCACCGCCGCCCCACCGGGGGAGAGTCGAGGCACGTGTCGACTTGCTCTCGTCGTGAGAGAGGAACTCGACAGCGCCCCCGACGCGCGGCTGGCTCGCGTCGCCGCCCGGCAGCACGGCGTCGTCAGCACGGCGCAGCTGCGCCGTGTCGGCATCGACAAGAGCGGGGTCGACCGCCGCCTTCGCGCGGGTCGGCTGCACCGGGTGCATCGGGGTGTCTACGCCGTCGGCCATCCGGGGTTGGGGTGGCTCGGGCGCTGGATGGCGGCGGTGCTCGCCTGCGGTGAGGGAGCGGCGCTGAGCCATCTGAGCGCAGCCGCCCTCTGGGGGCTGCTGAGGCCGGCCGGCGCCGCGAGCGACGTCTCGATCCCGACCAGCGCGGGCCGCGCGCGGCAGCAGGGAATACGGCTGCACCGGTGTCGGTCGCTGGCGGTGTCGAGTTCCTCTCGCATGGCGAGAGGAACTCGACACGCGCCCCTGGTCACGGTGCGCAACCGGATTCCGGTCACCTCGGTCGCGCGCACGGTCGACGACCTCTGGCGGACCGCGCCCCCGCGGCTGGCGCGGCGGGCGCAGCGGCAGGCGGAGCTGGCCAGGTTCGCGCTGTCGGGAGCAAGGCAGGCGCTCGGGACCCGCAGCGATCTCGAGCAGGATTTCCTCGCCTTCCTGCGCCGCCACCGGTTGCCCGCGCCCGAGGTGGGCGTGAGGATCGGTGGGCATGAGGTCGATTTCTTCTGGCGCGAGTGCTCCCTCGCCGTCGAAACCGACTTCTACGGCACCCACCGGGGCGAGGTCTCCTTCGAGGGCGACCATCGGCGCGACCTCGACCTGCGACGCGCTGGGCTGACCGTCCTGCGCTACACGGGGGCCCAGATTCGGGCCCAGCCGGCTGAGATCGCCGCCGAGCTCCGCGAACTCCTCCGCAGGGCGGCGGCGCGCCGAGGGCCGACCGCCTCCAGAAGCTCTCAGTAATGTTGAAGCCTGTGAGCCTGCTCAGATCGCGAGCGGTGGGGGCGGGGGCGCTCTTCGTGATCGCCGCCGTCCTGGCGGTGGTGCCGGCCGCCGCCTGCGCCGACGAAGCCGAACCCCTCTACAAGACGAACGCGGTCGCGGTGGTCGACCTGACGCTGAGCCCGGCGGCCAGGAGCGCGCTCGAAGCCGAACCCGACGAATACGTCGAAGCGGGCTTTGAACTTGGCATCGACGACGACGGCGTGCCCGGCGGCCACGTCACCGAGCTGACGGCGAGCCCGCTGACAGTCGGGCTGCGGCTCAAGGGCTCGGTCCTGGGGTCCTTCCGCCCGCTCAGCGGCAAGGCCGCCCTCAAGGTCAAGTTCGCGGCGTTCGTGAAAAAACAGAAATTCCGCGGCCTCAAGAAGCTGACGCTCAACAACATGGTCGAGGACCCCTCGATGATCCACGAGGCCCTGACCTACACCGTCTTCCGCCAGCTCGGTATCCCCGCGCCGCGCACGGGCTACGCCTTCGTCCGGCTCAACGGCGAACCGTACGGCGTCTACATGGACATCGAAGACGTCGACGATGTCGCGCTGAAGCGGATCTTCGGCTCCTTCGACGAAAAATCCCAGCACCTCTACGAGGGCGAAAACGGGGCCGACGTCGTCCCCGGCGGCGCCGGCGCCTTCGAAGTCGACGAGGGCGAAGAAGCGAACCGTTCCGACCTCGAAGCGTTGATCGCGGCCGTCAACGGCCCCTCGCCCGCCTCCTTCGCGGCGCGCCTCGCGCCGGTGGCCGACCTCGCCGAGATGACCAGGTTCTGGGCGATCGAGAAGTACATCGGTCGCTGGGACGGCTACGCCGGCGCCGACAAAGGCGCCAACCAGCCCAACAACTACCTGCTCTACAGCAACTCGGCCGGGGTCTTCCAGATGCTGCCCTGGGGCAGCGACGAAACCTGGGAACAACGGCTCGCCTTCGACGGCCACGACGGCCTGATGTTCAACCTCTGCCTCGAAGACCCGGCCTGCGCGGCCCCCTACTGGGAAGCTCTGCACGGCGCCCGGTCGGCGATCGCCGCGCTGCCGCTCGACGCGCTGGCGACGGAACTGGCGGCGCTGCTGGCGCCCTGGCAGGCGGAAGACCCCCGCAAGGAACAGAGCCAGGCGCAGATCGAAGCCGCCGTCGCCGGCGTGCGCCAGTTCATCGCCTCGCGCCCGGCCGAAGCCGACGCCTGGCTGGCGGCGCACGAACCGCCGCCGAAAGGGGGCGATGCGGGGGGCGGCGCGAGCGGCGGCGGGTCCGATCCCGGAGGCACCGCCGCGCCGCAAGACGCCAGGCCGCTGCGCCTGGCCGGCGTCGTCAAGCGTCCCGGCGAGCTGCGCCTGCGCTTCCGGCTGCTCGTCCCCGGCCGCGTCCGCGAGTCGGTCTCGGTCGGGACCGCGGCGGGGCGGCGGCGAGTCTGTGCCCCGGCCGCCAGCGCCGCGGCCGCGACCACCCTCGTCCTCACCTGCCGCCTGCCGCGGTTCGTGCGCCAGCGGCTGCGACGCGGACCGGTTCGCCTGCGGGTCGTGACCGAGGTCGAGACCGCCTCCGGCGTCGCCGTTACCGCCACCCGCCGGGTCACCCTGCCGCGCCAATAGAGTCGGGGTCTCGATGACCGAGACCGGCGCCCCCCAGCTCTTCCTGATCGACGGCAACAGTCTCGCCTACCGGGCCTTCTTCGCCCTGCCGGAGTCGATCGGGACCTCGGACGGCCGCCCGACCAACGCGATCTACGGGCTCGCCTCGATGCTGGTCAAGATCATCGACGAACACCACCCTCAGGGGGTCGTGGTCGCCTGGGACGCCGGCATGTCGGGCCGCGAGGTCACCTACGACCTCTACAAGGCCCAGCGCAAATCGCGGCCCGACCTGCTGCAGGAGCAGTGGCCGCACCTGATGCCGCTGGTCCAGGCCTTCGGCTACACCAACGTCAAGGTCGAAGGCTACGAGGCCGACGACGTGATCGCCTCGCTGACCCGGCAGGCGCGCGAGCAGGGCATCGAGGTGATGGTCGTGACCGGCGACCGCGACGCCTACCAGCTGGTCGGCGAGGGGGTCAGGGTGATGAGCACGTCACGCGGGATCACCGAGACCAAGATCTACGACGAGGCGGCCGTGCAGGAGCGCTACGGCGTGCCGCCGGCGCTGATCACCGACATGATGGGCCTGCGCGGCGACACCTCCGACAACATCCCGGGGGTCCCCGGCATCGGCGAG
Source organism: Solirubrobacterales bacterium (assembly GCA_046330305.1). Lineage (GTDB taxonomy): Bacteria > Actinomycetota > Thermoleophilia > Solirubrobacterales > 70-9 > VAYN01. Next base: position 76,953 of record JAXLTA010000018.1, read on the forward strand.
AAGACGGCGACGCAGCTGCTGCAGCAGTTCGGCTCGCTGGAGGGGGTGCTGGAGAACGTCGACCAGATCTCCGGCGCCAAACGCAAGCAGAACCTGACCGAGCACGCCGACGACGCCCGCATGTCCAAGCAGCTGGCGACGCTGCACTACGACATCGAGACCGGGGTGGACCTGGAGGCGGCGATGGCGAGCGAGCCCGACCGCGGCGCCCTGCGCGAGTTCATGCGCGAGTTCGAGCTGCGGGCGGTGCTGGAGCGGCTCGAAGAAGCGCTGCCCGAGGGCGAGGCGGTGCCCGGCCGCCGGGTGGAGACGGAGCTCGCGGTCGAGGCGGTGGAGGGAGGCCTCGACGACCTGCGAGGGGGAGAGGGGCCGCTGGCGCTGGCGCTGGCCGGCGAGCGCTGGGCGGCCGCCGACGGCGAGCGCACGGTGGCCGGGAGCTCGACCCTGGACGAGCTGGCGGTCGCGCTCGCCGGCCGGCCGCTCGCCGGCCACGACCTGAAGTCGCTGGGCGGTGGCCGCCACGGCCTGCTCGCCGCCGCCGCCCGCGAGGGGGTCGAGCTGACGCTCGAGCACGACACGATGCTCGCCGCCTATCTGCTGGAACCGCAGCGCCGCACCTACGACCTGGTCGAGCTCGCCGCCGACGCCGGCATCGGGCTCGCCGAGGGGGTCGCGGCCGAGCCGCCCGAGGAGGGCCAGATGGCGCTCGGCGAGGAGCTCGAGGCCGGGCTCGACCCGGCCGAGGAAGCGCGCCTGGTCGCGGCCCTCGCCGAGGTCCAGCGCGGCCGGATCGAGGGGCTGGGGCTGGCGCCGCTGCTGCACGAGGTCGAGCTGCCCCTGGTCGGCGTGCTGGCGGCGATGGAACGCGCCGGGCTGAAGCTCGACGCCGGCCGGCTGGCCGAGGTCGGCGCCGGCTTCGGCGAGCGGATCGAGACGCTGGAGCGCGAGATCTACGAGCTGGCCGACGAGGAGTTCACGATCGGCTCCCCGCAGCAGGTCGGCCGCGTCCTCTTCGAGAAGCTGGCGCTGACGAAAAAGCGGCGCGGCAAGACCGGCTACTCGACCGACGCTCGCGTCCTCGCCCAGATCCGCGAGGAGCACCCGATCGTCGAGAAGATCGAGTCCTGGCGCGAGCTGACCAAGCTCAAGAACACCTACCTCGACTCACTGCCCGACCTGATCGACCCCGAGACGGGCCGCGTTCACACCACCTTCAACCAGGCCGCGACGACCACCGGCCGGCTCTCCAGCACCAACCCGAACCTGCAGAACATCCCGATCAGGACCGAGATCGGCCGCCCGGTCCGGGCCTGTTTCGTCGCCGAGGAGGGAGCCCGCCTGCTCTCGGCCGACTACAGCCAGGTCGAGCTGCGGGTGCTGGCGCATGTCGCCGACGAGGGCGTTCTCAAAGACGTCTTCCGCGCCGGTGAAGACGTCCACGCGGCAACCGCCGCCGAGGTCTTCGAGATCGGCCGCGACGAAGTCGACGTCGGCCAGCGCTCGAAGGCGAAGATGGTCAACTTCGGGATCGTCTACGGCCTGACCGGGTTCGGGCTCGCCGACCGGCTCAACATCCCCCGCAAGGAGGGCGAGGAATTCGTCGCCCGCTACCTCGAACGGTTCCCGGCGGTGCGTGCCTTCCGCGAGGAGGTGATCGAGCGCGCCCAGGAGCAGGGCTACGTGACGACGCTGATGGGCCGCCGCCGGGCGATCCCCGAGCTGCGCTCGGGCAACCCGAACACGCGCCGGCTCGGCGAGCGGCTGGCGGTCAACACCGTGATCCAGGGCACCGCCGCCGACATCATCAAGGTCGCGATGGTGCGCTGCCAGCGGGCGCTGGCCGAGGCGGGCGGCGAGACCCGTCTGGTTCTCCAGATCCACGACGAGCTGCTGTTCGAGGGCCCGCCGGAGGAGATGGACGGCGCGACCGAGCTGGTGGAGCGCGAGATGTGCGCCGCCTACCAGCTCGATCCGCCGCTCGAGGTCGACGTCGGCGTCGGCCGCGACTGGCTCGACGCCAAGTAGCGGTCGCCTAGCGCCCGAGCTCGATCTTCTCGAAGACGGCGCGGCCGCCTTCGACGTGCAGCTCCGCCTCCTGGATCGGGGTCCCTTCGGTCAGGTCTTCGACCGAGCAGGAGCCGCCCTGGCCGCCGTCCTCGCCGTTGTCGTCGCCGAGGTCGTGGCCGCTGCCGTCTTCACCGTGGTGATCGCCGCTGGAGCTTTCTTCCCCGTTGTCGTCGCCGAGGTCGTGTTCGGGGCCGTCATCGGCGCCGCTGCGCGCCCGTACTTCCCCTTCTTCGCCGCCGACCGGCGGGTGGCCGCAGCCGCACTCGATCTCGGTTTCTTCGGTGACGAAGCCGGTGATCGATTCGCCGCCGAAGAGGGCGATCGTCAGCTTGCCGGTCGCCGGGTCGAAGGAGGCGACGGTGCCGGCGTTCTCTTCGCCGTCCGGGAGCCCGTCGCCGTCGCTGTCGGCGCTGCGCGGGTTGGTCCCGGCCAGGAACTCGGCCCGGTTGCGGAGCCCGTCGCTGTCCTGGTCGCGGCGCGCCTGGTTCACCTTGAGTGAGAGCTTGTGCTTGCGCTCCCAGCGGTCGGGGATGCGGTCGTGGTTGCGGTCCTTGGCCGCGGCAAGGCCGGGCAGGGCCAGCATCGCGATCGCGCCGCAGGCGATCGCCAGCAGGGCGAGGAGCCGGCCGCGCTTGGGGGTGCCGTTCATCTCGATCTCTCCTTCTCGATTTACGTGGGCCATCGCCGCTTCAACCCGGGACGGAGACGAGGATCACGGAGATGTGCCGGGTTCGGTGAGTTCGGTGGACGGTTGTTCGGTTCCCGAGCCGGAGCCCGAATCGGAGGAGCCCGACGATCCCGAGCCGCTTCCCGAGCCGCCGCCGTCCTCCTCGCTCGCTTCGGTCGGGGCCGTGGGCGGCGGTTGGGGCGCCTGCACCTCGTCCTCGCCGCCGCCCGAGCTCTGGCCGTCGCCGCCGGAGGAGCGCTGCGAGCCGCCGCCGCCCTCGACCTCGCCCGCGTGGTCGCCGCCGCCGTGGCGGGACCCGTCCTCGCCGCCGCCCGCGTGGCGGGTCCCTTCCTCGCCGCCGTGCCCGCCGCCGCTCGGGCCCGGGCCGCCGTGATGGTCTTCGCGCGGTCCGCTCGAGCCGGAGTGGGAGCCGTTTCCGTCCGTCGGGCCGGCTGCCGCTCCCGAGCCGCCGCCGGCGGCGGGGCCGGGGCCGGAGCTCGGGCCGCCGCCCTGGCCGCTGCCGCCGCCGCGCCCGCTGCCGTCGCCCGAGCCGCCGTTGGCGCCGGGCGAGCCGCTGCCGGTGCTGATGTCGGCGGCGCGACCGCCGCCCCGTCGGCGAGCGGCGCCGGGCCGCCGTTTGAGCCGGCGGTGGCCGCCGGGCTCTCCCGCGGGCTCGCCGCGGCAGCGGTCTGCGGGCTGCGCCCGTCGTGGTGCTTGATCGCGCTTCCGGCTCCGACGCCGCCGGCGAGGAGGATCGTCGCGGCGCCGATCTTCAGGGCGCCGCCGGCGCCGAGGCCGCCCAGGGTCCCGCTGGCGGCGGCTCCGGCGCCTGCCGCGGAGGCGGCTCCCACGCTCGCGGCCACGCCGCCGCCGGCCTCGCCGAAATGGTCGAGCAGGGTCCGCAGCAGCGGCAGCGGCAGCAGCGCGCCGAGGCCGTCGCGCAGCGCCGCCCGGGCCCGGTAGATCGCCTGCCGGGCGGCGCCGCCGCTGACGCCGAGCGCGGCGGCGATCTCCTCGTGGCTCAGCCCTTCCAGCTCCCGCATCACGATCGCCGCCCGCTGCGGCTCGGGCAGCGCCCGCAGGCGCTGGACCAGCTCCGCCAGCTCCGCCCGCCGCTCGGCGGTCGCCGCGGCGCTCTCGCCGCCGCGCAGCGACTCGGCCAGCTGCTCGGTCGGTGGCGGGCTGTCGCGGAGGTCGTTGAGCGCCGTGTTGCGGACGATCCGGTAGAGCCACGGGCGCAGCTCGATCTCGCTCTCGGCGCCGCGCAGGGCCAGCAGCGCCTTGGAGAAGGCGTCCTGGGTGACGTCCTCCGAGCGCGCTCCGACGATCGCCGCGGCGAAGCGGTCGAGCGGGCGCCGGTAGCGACGGACGATCTCCTCGAAGGCGCCCTCATAGCCCTCCCGGACCAGCGCCACCAGCCGGCGGTCGGGCTGCAGCCGCAGCATCGGGTTGAGCAGGATGCGGCTGGCGAGTTGCTCGGGCGGGGGCATCCTTCGTTCCTCTCCTGTAGCGCTACGGCCGGCGGCCCCACGGGGTTCGACCGCTTTCTCGGTGAGTGAAACACAGGCCGAGGCCGGAAATCACGCGCCGCCCGCCGCCTGGACGAAGATCGGTCGCGGGCACCGGCGTCGCCGCGCGCCCGCATAGCGACGCCGCGCGGGCGTCGCTATGACGCGACCGCGGCCCGCCGGGGTGTGCGGCCGGCGAACTCCGGCGGGGCGATCGCGAGGTAGTGGGAGAACGACCACTCGACGAAGCGCCGGTTGCCCAGCAGCCGGATCAGCGGCGCCAGCAGCCGCGGCGGAACCCGCGGCACCAGCTTCTGGACGCGCAGCATCCAGCGGAACTTCCACTCGTGGGAGTCGTGGAAGCCGGCGTAGGCGCCGGCCGCCTGCTCGCGACTCTGCCGGCCCTCGACCACGTCGCGAAGCTCCCTGCCCAGCGCGATCCCGAAGTAGAGGGCGGTCCGGATGCCCTCGGCGCTCAGCGGCAGGCAGTGGCCGGCGGAGTCGCCGGCGAAGAAGACGCCGCCCTCGGTTGCGCGGCGGATCTTGTGCGGGATCCAGTTGCCCTGGTACTCGTTCGGCTGCTTGCCGAGATCCTCGGTCAGCAGCACGGTGGTGTCCTTGACGTGGAAGCGGGGATCGAACGAGCCGACCCCGATTCGCAGCTCCCCGCCGGCCGGGAACGACCAACCGTAGCCCGCCGGCACGTAGCGGCGGTCGATCCAGATCTCGAGATCCTCGCCGCGGCCGCCGGGATGGACCTCGAGCCCGCGCGAGAGCGGCGCGTCGGGGGGCTGGTAGCCGTCGCCGCGGGCGAGCACCCGCCGCCAGCCGAGCGCGTCGACCACAAGCGGCGCCGTGATCACGCCGCGGTCGGTCTCCACCGCGATGTCCTGTGTCGAGTTCCTCTCGCCATCCGAGAGCAACTCGACAGCGGCGCGCCCGTGCACCTTGGCGGTCTCGAACGCGGCGTCGCAGTCCTCCCACAGCAGCTGACAGAGCTGGCGGTAGTCGAAGGTCGAGAAGGTCCAGGGGAGCCGGTAGCGCGAGGTCCCGTGGGGCGTGTGCATCACCAGCGTGTCGAAGCGCTGGCACTCGCTCTCCATCAGGCCGAGCCGGCGCAGCCAATCGGTCGGGATGCCGCAGGCCGAGGTCTGGCGCTCGCCGATCTCATAGCGGTCGACGAGCAGCACGTCGGCGCCCGAGCCGGCCAGCTCCCGGGCCACGGCCAGCCCTGCGAAGCTGGCGCCGCAGATGAGGACGTCCCTGCTTCCCGCCAGGGAGGTGCGTTCGCCCCCGCGCTTGGTTGCTCGAACCGGCATCGAGTGCAGGGTATAGCGGCCCGGAGAGGAGGTGGTGGGCGGCCGATCTATGCCATCATGCTCGCTCCGTGTCCGCGACCGAGACCCTTACCCCTGCCCCGAGCGCCACGCCCGTCGAGGGCTCCGGCGGCCTGCTGCTGGAGATCGACGGCCAGATCGTCCCCAACTACGCGGCGACGATGGTGGCCTTCGACGAGGGCGACGTCGTCAGCGGCAAAGTCGTCCGCATCGACAAGGACGAGGTCCTGGTCGACATCGGCTACAAGGCCGAGGGCGTCATCCCGGCCAACGAGCTCTCGATCCGCAAGTCGGTCGACCCGCACGAAGAGGTCGAGCTCGGCGAGGAGGTCGACGCCCTGGTCCTCACCAAGGAGGACGCCGAGGGCCGCCTGATCCTCTCCAAGAAGCGCGCCCGCTTCGAGAAAGCCTGGCGCAAGATCGAGGTCGCCGCCGACTCCGGCGAACCGGTCGAAGGCAGCGTCATCGAGGTCGTCAAGGGCGGGCTGATCCTCGACCTCGGCGTGCGCGGCTTCCTGCCCGCCTCGCTGGTCGACATCCGCCGCGTCCACAACCTCGACGAGTTCATGGGCCAGACGCTCGAGTGCAAGGTGATCGAGCTCAACCGCTCGCGCAACAACGTCGTCCTCTCGCGCCGCGCCGTCCTCGAGGAGGAGCGCAAGGAGGTCCGCGAGCAGATCCTGACCCGCCTCGAGCCCGGTCAGGTGGTCGAAGGCAAGATCTCCAACATCGTCGACTTCGGCGCCTTCGTCGACCTCGACGGCATCGACGGCCTGATCCACATCTCCGAGCTTTCCTGGAGTCACGTCAACCACCCCTCCGAAGTCGTCGCGATCGGCGACACGGTGCGGATCAAAGTCCTCGACATCGACCGCGACCGCCAGCGCATCTCGCTCGGCCTCAAGCAGACCCAGGAGGACCCCTGGCAGCGGGTGATCAGCACCCACCGGCCGGGCGACGTGCTCGAGGGCACCGTGACCAAGGTCGTCGCCTTCGGCGCCTTCGTCGAAATCCTGCCCGGGGTCGAGGGCCTGGTCCACATCTCCGAGCTCGCCGACCATCACGTCGAGAACCCCAGCGAAGTGGTCGAGCCGGGCGCCAAGCTGAACGTCAAGATCCTCGAGATCGACGAAGAGCGGCGCCGCCTCTCGCTCTCGATCAAGCGGGTCGAGGGTCAGAACATGCCGATGCAGGACCTGGGCGCCCAGATCGCGGCCGCCGAAGGCAGCGCCGCCGAGGCGGTCGAGGAGGCCCCCGCCGTCGACGAGGCCCCGGCTGCCGAGCAGGAGCCCGCGGCCGAGCAGGAGCCCGCGGTCGAGCCGGCCGCTCCGGAGGCCGCCGCGGAGCCCGAGCCCGAGGCGGAGGCTCCGGCCGCCGAGCCCGCCGAGTCCGAGGACCCGACCGGCCCGTAGTCGATGCCGCTGACGATCGGCCTCACCGGCGGCATCGCGGCCGGTAAGTCCGAGGCTCTGGCGGCGTTCGCGCGGTTGGGGGCGGCGACCCTCTCCAGCGACGCCGTCGTCCACGAGCTGCTCGAAACCGAACCGCTGCTGGGGCGGCTGGTCGAGCGCTGGGGGGAGCAGGTCGCGCCCGGCGGCGAGATCGACCGCGCCGCGATCGGCTCGATCGTCTTCGCCGACCCCGGGGAGCTGAGCTGGCTCGAGGAGCAGGTCCACCCGCTGGTCGGCGAGCGCACCGCCGCCTGGCTGCGGTCGCTGCCGGCCGGCACCGAGGTCGCGGTGGTCGAGGTGCCGCTGCTGTTCGAGGCCGGGCGCGAGGAGCTTTTCGACGCCACGGTGGCGATCGTCACCGGCGACGAGGCGCGCCGCGCCCGTGCCGAGGCGCGCGGCCACGCTCTCGTCGACGAGCGCGAGGCGCGGCAGCTGCCCCAGGAGGAGAAGGCCGAGCGCGCCGACCACGTCGTCGCCAACGACGGCACCCTGGAGGATCTCGAACGCTCGCTGTCCGCCCTCCTCGACAAGCTGCGCAGATGAGCAGGCGGAGGGCTCGGCAGCGGAGCCGGCGCTGGCCCGCGTTCGGCGCGGTCGCCGTCCTGCTCGGCCTCGTGGTCGGGATCCTGGTCGCCAGCGGCGCCTTCGACAAGGCGATCCAGGAGCTGACGCTGCCGCTGCGCCACGAGGACATCATCCGCCAGCAGGCGCGCGAAAAGGGGGTCGACGCGGCGCTGATCGCGGCCGTGATCTATTCCGAGTCGAAGTTCGTCGACCAGGAATCGAGCGCCGGCGCCCGCGGCCTGATGCAGATCACGCCGGAAGCGGCGAAGTACATCGAGAAGCAGAGCGGCGGCACCACCTTCAAGCTCTCCGACCTCTCCGACCCCGAACTCAACATCCGCTACGGGACCTTCCTGCTGAAGGAACTGCTCGACCGCTACGAAGGCGACGAGGCCGCCGCGCTGGCGGCCTACAACGCCGGGCCCGGCAACGCCGACAAGTGGGGCGGCAGCGACCTCACGGTCAGCGAGATCCCCTTCCCGGAAACCCGTGCCTACGTCGAAGAGGTGCTCGACAAGCAGAAGGCCTACCGCGAAAAGTACGCCAAGGAGCTGGGCTATTGAGCCCCGGCGCCCCCCGACCCCGCGTCGCGGCGCTCGCGCTCGCCGTCGGCATCGTCCTCGCCGACTCCTCGATCGTCGTCCTGGCGCTGCCGGAGATCTACCGGGAACTCGGCACCAGTGTCGCCGGCGTCACCTGGGTCCTGATCTCGTTCAACCTGGTGATGGCGCTCGCCGCGGTGCCGGCGGCGCTCGCCGCCCGCCGCGCCGGGCCGGGCCGGGCCGCCGCCGTCGGGCTCGCGATCTTCGCCGGCGCCGGCCTCGCCTGCGGCGTCTCCGACCAGCTCTCGACCCTGATCGTCGCCCGCTGCGTCCAGGCCCTGGGCGGCGCGCTCGCGGTCACCGCCTCGCTCGAGCTGCTGCCGGCGACGGTCGGATCCGAGCGCCGCGCCGCCGTCGTCTGGGCCGGCGCCGGCGCCACCGGCGCGGCGCTCGGGCCGGCGGTCGGGGGCCTGCTCACCGAGCTCGTCTCCTGGCAGTCGATCTTCCTGATCCAGGTCCCGGCGGCGCTGGCGGCGGCGGTCCCGATCCTCGCGGTCGCCAGGCACGAGATGGCGACCGGGGTGATCGAGCCGGAGCTGCGCCGCACCGGCCGGCCGCACCTGCTGGCGAACCTCGCCCTGGCGCTGGTCTCGGCGGCGATCGCGGCGGCGCTTTTCCTGCTCGTCCTGCTGCTGATCGAAGGCTGGCGGCTCTCGGCGATCGGCGCCGCCGTCGTCGTCACCGTGATGCCGCTCGCGGCGCTGCTCGGCAGCCGGCTCGGCGGCCTGGTCCCCTCGGCGAAGGCGCGGGCGGCGGCGGGCGCGATCCTCGTCTCCGGCGGTCTCGGCGGCCTGGCGCTGCTGCCCCGAGCCGAGGTGGCGCTGACCGTGCCGCCGCAGGTGCTGGTCGGCATCGGCCTCTCGCTCGTCCTCTCGGCGCTGACCGAGACCGCGCTCGGCGGCCGTGCCCCGCAGGCGATCCACGGCGGCTGGACGATCTCTGCCCGCCACGCCGGCGTCTGCATCGGGCTGCTGGTGCTGACGCCGCTGTTCACCCACGAAATCGAGCAGCAGCGCAAGGACGCGATCGACGCCGGCACCGCGGTGATCCTCGACTCGCCGGTCGAACCGCTGCTCAAGCTCGAACTGGCCGGCAAGGTGTCCGACCAGCTCGACTCCGAGAGCGGCAAGGTGCCGACGATCGGCCCGGCCTTCGAACCGCTTCCCGACGACCCGACCGAACGCGCCGAAACCGAACAGCTGCGCGGCGAACTGCAGGATCAGCTCGACCGCGGCGCCACCCACGCCTTCTCGAGCTCCTTCGCGCTGGCCGCGATCATCGGCCTGCTGGCCTTGATCCCGATCGGCCTCTCGCGGAGGGTCGAGCTGTGACGCGGGCGCGGCTCCTCGTCGCCGGCGCGCTGCTCGCCGCGCTGGCGCTGGTCGGCGTCTACCTGGCGGCCGGCGGCGCCTCCTACTCGCCGGAGAAGACGCAGGACCCCTGCAAGCACCGGGCCTGGAGCGACCCGGGGTCGCTCGGCCAGATCGCCAACCAGTTCTCGATCTCCGCCCTCGACGGCGCCGCCTGCAAGCTCGGCGTCAGCCGCGAGACGCTGGCCCGGGCGCTGGCCACCAAGCAGTCGCGCGAACGGTTCGCCAAGCGCTACGGGATCGACGACGAAAAGCTCGCCGAAGCGATCCGCGCCGGCCTGGTGCGGGCGGTCGACGACGCCGAAGAAGCCGGGGCGCTGAGCCCGATCATCGCCGCGCCGCTGCGCGGCACGCTCGAAGACATCCCGCTCGACGAAGCGATCGAAATCGTCAAGGGCGCCAAATCCTTCCTCGGCAACTTCGGCGGCATCCTCGGCGGCGCCGAAGAACTGCTCGAAGAAGTGCTGCCGTAGCGGCGCGCCGGGACCGAATAGGGAAAGAAGCTCGTTTTCTAAAGGCGTGGCCGGGCGGCGCCGATAGCGACCTCAGGGCCATGTCCGAGGCAAGCGCACACCTGAAGCTGCACCACCGGCTGGTCGTCCCGATCGTCGTCGGGACGCGCCCGGAGGCGATCAAGCTCGTGCCGATCATCGTCGCCCTGCGCCGGAGCCGGTTCTACGAGCCGATCGTCGTCTCCACCGGCCAGCACAGCCGGCTCGTCGAATACATCTTCGAGCTCGCCGACATCAAGCCCGACGTGACGCTCTGGGCCGGCTCGCGGCGGGCGGCGCTGAACGAGCGCGTCGCCTCGGTGATGCAGCGCTTCGAAGACTTCTGCGTCGAGCGCTTCGACCTCGATCCGGACGCGCCGCCGAGCCAGGCCGACGTCCTCGCCGGCCGCCACCCCGCCGCCGTCCTCGTCCACGGCGACACCAGCTCGGCGATGGCGGCCTCGCTCTCCGCCTTCCACCTGCGGATCCCGGTGATGCACGTCGAGGCCGGCCTGCGCACGGGGGGCAACAACCTGATGCCGTTCCCGGAGGAGCTGAACCGGCAGGTGATCTCGACGATCGCGGCGATGCACTTCGCGCCGACCTCGGCCAACCTCGAGAACCTGGTGCGCGAGAACGTGCCGGTCGGCCAGGTCTTCGTCACCGGCAACACCGGCATCGACGCCCTGCACTGGGCCGCGGGGATCGACGTCAGGTTCGCCAACAGTGAGCTGCAGGCGCTGGTCGACGGCGACCGCCGCCTGGTCGTCGTCACCGCCCATCGTCGCGAGAACTGGGGCGACGGCCTGCGCGGGATCGCCGAGGGCGTCGCTCGGGTCGCGGCGGCCCACCCCGACGTCACCTGCGTGCTCCCGGTCCATCCCAACCCCCGGGTGCGGGAGACGCTGACCGAACGCCTGCACGACCTCGACAACGTCCTCCTCACCGAGCCGCTCGGCTACGCGACCTTCGCCCGTCTGCTCGGCCGAGCCGACCTCGTCATCACCGATTCCGGCGGGATCCAGGAAGAGGCGCCGTCGCTCGGCAAGCCGGTCCTGGTCACCCGCGAGACGACCGAGCGAACCGAGGGGCTGGAAGCCGGAACCCTGCGGCTGGTCGGCACCGACCCGGTGCTGATCGCCGACGAGGCCAGCCGGCTGCTCGACGACCACGAGGCCTACGCGGCGATGGCCGCCGCGGTCAACCCCTACGGCGACGGCCGCGCCGCCGAGCGGATCGTCGCCGCGCTCGAGCACATCCTGCTCGGCGGCGAGCCGCCGACTCAGTTCGGGCCCGGCTACAACCGCACCGCGGTGGAGCTCGCCGCCGGCTTCGAGCCCGGCCACGGCTCCCTGCTCGAGCAGCTCCGCGGCCAGCTGGGGCCGGCGACCGGGCTGATGCCGATGCCACCGCTGCCGCAGGAGGACAGCGACGGGATCGTCACCGAGCTGGCGGCCGAGGAAGACGTCGGCCGGATGGTCGGAGGCTGAGGTGGTGCTCGCCGGCGCCGCGGTGCGCTGGCCGTTCGAGGGGCTGGCCTGGCCGTGGCAGGCGCTCTTCACCGTCTGCCTGGTGGTCGTGGTCGCGATGTTCCTCTGGTCGCTGCTGCTTTTCGTGCGCGGCCATGGCGCCCTGCTGAACCCGCCGCCGGTGCCGCCGGACGGCGCCGATGGCTTCAGCTGGGTGTTCCTGGTGCCGGCGCTGAACGAGGAGGTGACGATTGCCGATTCGGTCGAGCGGCTGCTGGCGGTGCCGGTCGCGCGGCGCCGGATCGTCGTCATCGACGACGGCTCCGAGGACCGCACGCCGGAGATCCTCGCCGCGATCGACCACCCCGACCTCTTCGTCCTGCGTCGCGACAAGCCGCAGGCCCAGGAGGGCAAGGCGGCGGCGCTCAACTACGCCTATCGCAGCCTGCGCAACTACACCGACCGCGAGCACGCGATCGTGACGATCGTCGACGCCGACGGGCGCCTGCACCCGCGGGCGCCGGCCTTCGCCGCGGCCCACTTCGCCGAGCCGCGGGTCGGGGGCGTCCAGTCGCTGGTCCGGATCTACAACCGCCGCCACCCGCTGACCTGGCTGCAGGACATCGAGTTCTCGGTCTACGGCCACCTCTTCCAGGCCGGCCGCGACCACTGGGGGACCGCGGGGATGGGCGGCAACGGCCAGTTCAACCGGCTCAGCGCGCTCGACGGCCTCGCCGACGAGCGCGGGCCCTGGCGCGACCGTCTCACCGAGGACCAGGACCTCGGCCTGCGCCTGCTGGCGGCGGGTTGGGAGGGCCGCCAGGAGCTGCGGGCGACCGTTGAGCAGCAGGGGCTCTCCCGGCCGCGGCCCCTGTTTCGCCAGCGCACGCGCTGGTCGCAGGGCAACCTGCAGGCGCTGGCGCTGCGCGGCGACGTCGCGCGGGCTCCGATCGGCCGCGCCGCCCGGTCCGAGCAGCTCGCCTACCTGCTGATGCCGTTCTGGCAGGGGATCGTCGGGCTCGGCCTGCTCGCCGGGCTCGGCCTCTGGATCGCCGGCGTCGCCTCGTTCTGGGGCGGCGGCCCGACCTGGCAGCTGGCCTTCTTCTACCTGCTCGCCTACGGCGGCACGATCATGGGCTGCGTCGCCGCCCGCTCGGGAAGCGGCCCGCTCGGCTGGCTGCGCGGCCTCCTGATCGCCCAGGTCTACACGCCCTACACCTGGTTCATCTGGCCGGTCCTGCTGCGCTCCACGGCCCGCCAGCTGAGCGACCGCGGCGACTGGGCGAAGACCCAACGGGAGCCGCTCGAGCGGGGCTCAGTCGCGGGTGGCGCGCCAGACCCAGAGCATCAGCAGCGGCTGGAGCGGCAGCCGCGCCCACAGCGCCCAGCGCGGGACGCGGCGCAGGTCTAGGCCCGGTACCCGCTCCGGGCTGACCGCCATGTGGACGTTGGCGGGGAAGACGGCGACCAGCAGCGCCAGCAGCCACCAGCGGCCGGCGCGCCGGCTGGCCGGGTGAAGGACGGCGGCGGCACCGGCCAGCTCGGCGGCCCCCGAGATCGCGACGACCTGCCGGCGCCGCCCGGCCAGCGGCGGCGGCACGATCGCCTCGAAGAGCCGCGGCCGGGCGAAGTGCATCGTCCCGGCGAAGGCGAAGAAGGTGACGAGGACCGCGCGCGAGCGACTCACCCCTCCATCCTCCCACCGCGTGGTTCCTTGTGGACCGGTGGCGACCGGAAGGAACCACGGGGCCCCATGCCGTCGAGCCACGCCCCGGTCGTGGTTCCAAACGGACGCCTGGCGTCCACGAGGAACCGCGAGTTGGAGTGGAGGGTTGGGGAGTCGGGGGAGGGGGGTCGCTATGTTCACCCTGTGCCCGATTTCCAGCTGAACCCCGCCTACACGCCGACCGCCGACCAGCCGAAGGCGATCGCCGGGCTCGCCGAGGGGCTGCGCGCTGGCGAGCGCTTCCAGACGCTGCTGGGCGCCACCGGCACCGGCAAGACGTTCACGATGGCGGCGACGATCGCCGAGGTGCAGCGCCCGGCCCTGGTGATCGCCCACAACAAGACGCTGGCGGCGCAGCTCTGCAACGAGTTCCGCGAGTTCTTCCCCGACAACGCGGTCGAGTACTTCGTCTCCTACTACGACTACTACCAGCCGGAGGCCTACGTCCCGGCCCAGGACCTCTACATCGAGAAGGACAGCTCGATCAACGACGAGATCGACCGCCTCCGCCACGCGGCGACGGCGGCGCTGTTCGCGCGCCGCGACGTGATCATCGTCGCCTCGGTCTCCTGCATCTACGGGATCGGCTCGCCCCAGGTCTACAACGAAAAAATGCAGCTCTTCCAGGTCGGCAAGTCGATCGACCGCGACGAGGTCCTGCGCAAGCTGGTCAAGATGCAGTACCAGCGCAACGACGCGGTGCTCGGCCGCGGCTCCTTCCGGGTCCGCGGCGAGGTGCTGGAGATCATGCCCTCCTACGCCGAGTCCGCCTATCGGATCGCGCTCTTCGGCGACGAGATCGAGCAGATCCAGCACTTCGACCCGCTGACCGGGGAGGTGCTCGACGAGATCGACCACGTCTCGGTCTGGCCCGCCTCCCACTACGTGACCAAGGACGAGACCCTGGAGCGGGCGGTCGACGAAATCCGTGCCGAACTCGAATCGCGCACCGCCGAGCTGGAGGCCGAAGGCAAGCAGCTGGAGGCCCACCGGCTGCGCCAGCGCACCGCCTACGACATCGAGATGCTGAAGGAGGTCGGGTTCACCTCCGGGATCGAGAACTACTCGCGGATCCTCGACGGCCGCGAGCCCGGCACGCCGCCGCACACGCTGATCGACTACTTCCCCGACGATTTCGTCTGCTTCGTCGACGAGTCCCACCAGACGATCCCCCAGATCGGCGGCATGTACGAGGGCGACCGCTCGCGCAAGCAGACGCTGGTCGACTACGGCTTCCGCCTGCCCTCGGCGATCGACAACCGGCCGCTCAAGTTCGACGAGTTCCTCGAACGGGTCGAGCAGCTGGTGATGGTCTCGGCCACCCCGGGGCTGTTCGAGAAAGCCGAGTCGACCCGGATCGTGGAGCAGATCGTGCGGCCGACCGGGATCGTCGACCCCGAGATCGAGGTGCGCGAGACCAAGAACCAGATCGACGACCTGATGAACGAGGCGCGCCGCGTCGCCGAGGCCGGCGAGCGGGTGCTGGTGACGACGCTGACCAAGAAGATGGCCGAGGACCTGACGGCCTATCTGCTCGAGTACGGCGTCAAGGTCCGCTACCTGCACTCCGAGGTCGACACCCTGGAACGGATCCAGATCGTCCGCGACCTGCGGCTCGGCGAGTACGACGTGCTGGTCGGCGTCAACCTGCTGCGCGAGGGGCTCGACCTGCCCGAGGTCTCGCTGGTCGCGATCCTCGACGCCGACAAGGAGGGCTTCCTGCGCGGCGAGACCAGCCTCGTGCAGACGATCGGCCGCGCCGCCCGCAACGTCAACGGCCGCGTCCTCATGTACGCCGACAAGGAGACCGACGCGATGCGGGCCGCGATGCGCGAGACCGACCGCCGCCGCGCGATCCAGCTCGCCTACAACGAGGAGCACGGGATCACGCCCGCGACCGTCCGCAAAGGGATCTCGGAGATGGCCGAGTTCCTGGCGATGGAGGACCGGGCGCCGGCCAAGCGCCGCCGCCGCCGCGGCGAGGAATTCGCCGATCCGGCCGAGCTGGAGAAGACGATCGTGGCGCTCGAGGAGGAGATGCTCGCCGCCGCCGACGACCTCCGCTTCGAGGAGGCCGCCCGGATCCGCGACGAGCTGCGCGAGCTGCGCCGCGACCTCGACGGGATGACCGCGGCCGGTTCCTAGGGGCCCGGTCCCCAGCCGCGCCCGGCGCCGGGGTGGGGCTAGCCGCACCACCCGGGGCCGGGAGCCCCCACCGCAAGACGCCTGTCAGCCCCATTGGAACGCGAGCCGGCCGCTGACAGCCTGGGTCCGGTCCAGTCCGATCCGACCCGAAGGGGGCAGAGATGCACGCCAGACCGAACATCGCCGCGCGCGCCGCGCGCTGGAGCACCACCCACAGGCGGCTCGCGATCTGCGGCTGGCTCGCCTTCGTCGTCCTCTCGGTCGCGATCGGCGGCGCCGTCGGCGAACGCACCCTGAGCGACTCCGAAGCGACGCCGGGTGAGTCCGGCCGTGCCGAGGCGGCGCTCGAACGCGCCCGGCTCGACCCCAACGACGAGGTCGTCCTGCTCCAGAGCGCAAACCAGACCGTCGCCGACCCCGGGTTCAGGGCCGCGATCGCCGAAACCACCCACCGCCTCGCCGGCCTCCCGTCGGTGACCCACCTCAGCTCGCCGGCGAGCGGCGGCGGGGCGGTCTCCGCCGACGGCCACGCGGCGCTGGTCGAATTCCGGATCCCGGGCGACCAGAAGCAGGCCGAAAAGCGGGTCGACGCCAGCCTCGCCGCGGTCGCCGCGGCGCGGCGGGCCAATCCGCAGCTGAGGATCGACCAGTTCGGCAGCGCCAGCGCCTCGAAGGCGATCGAAAAGGTGTTCGAAGAGGACCTCGGCCGGGCCGAGACGACCTCGCTGCCGCTGACCCTGGTGATCCTCCTGCTCGCCTTCGGCGCCCTCGTCGCCGCCCTGGTCCCGCTCCTGCTCGCCTTCTCGGCGGTGCTGGCGACGGTCAGCCTGCTGGCGCTGCCCAGCCAGCTGGTGCCGATGGATCCCAACGTCAGCTCGGTCGTCGTCCTCGTCGGCCTCGCCGTCGGCGTCGACTACTCGCTGTTCTACCTGCGCCGGGAGCGCGAGGAGCGCCGCGCCGGCCGCTCGGCGGGCGCGGCGCTGGCCGCGGCCGCGGCGACCTCGGGGCGGGCGGTCCTGGTCTCGGGGCTGACCGTGATCGCCTCGATGGCCGGGATGCTGCTGGCCGGCGACCCGACCTTCACCTCCTTCGCGGTCGGCACGATGACCGTCGTCGCGGTCGCGATGCTGGCCTCGCTGACGATCCTGCCGGCGATCCTCTCGCTGCTCGGCGATCGCGTCGACAAGGGGCGGATCCCATTCCTCGGCCGCTACCTGGAGCGGCGCCGGGCTGGCGGTCGCTCCTTCTGGGGCGGCGTCGCCGCCGCGGTGATGCGCCGGCCGGTCGTCTCGCTGCTCGCCTCGGCCGGGCTCCTGCTCGCGCTCGCGGCTCCGGCGGTCGGTCTCAACACCGTCGTCAGCGGCGCCGACGACATGCCCCGCGACATCCCGATCGTCCGCACCTACGACCGGCTCGTCGCCGCCTTTCCGAGCGAAGGCGCGCAGTCGACGGTGGTCGTCCAGGCCGCCGACGTCGAGGCGCCGCCGGTGCGGCGGGCGATCGCCAAGCTGCGCCGGCTGGCTGCCGCCGACCCCGGCGTCACCGGCCCGGCCCGCGTGCGCCGCGCCGCCGACGGGCGGGTCGCGGCGATCGACGTTCCGACCGTCGGCGATGGGGCCGACGCCGCCTCGACCGCGACTATGAGCAGGATCCGCGACCGGATGGTCCCGGCGGCCTTCGCCGGGCTGGCCGGAGTAGAGGTGGACGTGACCGGCGACGCGGCTCAGTCGCGGGACTTCGCCTCGCTGCTGGACGCGCGGCTGCCGCTGGTCTTCGCCTTCGTCCTCGGCCTCGCCTTCGTCCTCCTGCTGGTCACCTTCCGCTCGATCGTGGTCCCGGTCAAGGCGATCGTCCTCAACCTGCTCTCCGTCGGGGCCGCCTACGGCGTGCTCGTGCTCGTCTTCCAGCACGGCTGGGGAGAATCGCTGCTCGGCTTCCACGCCAACGGCGGCATCACCCCCTGGCTGCCGATGTTCCTCTTCGTGATCCTGTTCGGGCTCTCGATGGACTACCACGTCCTGATCCTCAGCCGGGTGCGGGAGGGGGTCGACCGCGGTCTCCCCAGCGACGTGGCGGTGGAGCGCGGAATCGCGGCGACCGCGGGCACGGTGACCAGCGCCGCCGCGGTGATGGTCGCGGTGTTCTCGGTCTTCGCCACCCTCAGCATCATCGACATGAAGGAGATGGGCGTCGGGCTCGCGGTCGCGGTCCTGATCGACGCGACGATCGTCCGCGCGATCCTCCTGCCGGCGGCGATGAAGCTGCTGGGCGAGCGCAACTGGTACCTGCCGCGCTCGCTCGGCTGGCTGGCCCGGGGCGCCGAGCGCGCGCCCGAGGGCGAGCCGGCGCGGGCCTGAATCAGTGTCCGGCAGGGATGGGGCGCCGCGACGGGCCGGCGCGGCGCCCGGGGCCGGCGCCGCCGGCTGATTAAGCTTTCGCCATGCCCGTCGACGTCACCGAGCAGACCTTCCAGGCCGAGGTGCTCGAGCGCTCGCGCCAGGTCCCGGTCGTCGTCGACTTCTGGGCGGAGTGGTGTGGGCCCTGCCGCCAGCTCGGTCCCGCTCTGGAGGCCGCCGAGGCGAGCCGCGGCGGCAAGGTCGTCCTCGCCAAGGTCGACACCGACGCCAACCCGCGCCTCTCGATGCAGTTCGGGATCCAGGGCATCCCCGCGGTCAAGGCGTTCCGCGACGGGGCCGTCGTCGACGAGTTCGTCGGCGCCGTGCCGCCCGCCAAAGTCGAGGCCTTCTTCGACTCGCTGGCGCCCTCGCGGGCCGACGAGCTGCTCGCCGCGGGCGACGAGCTCTCCCTGCGCGAGGCCTCCGAGCTGGAGCCGCGCCGCGCCGACATCGCCCTCGCCCTGGCTCGCGCCCGGCTGGCGCGCGGGGCGGAGGAGGAGGCACTCGAAGCGGTCGAGGGGCACCCGGAGGACTTTGCCGCCCAGGGAATCGCCGCCCGCGTGCGGCTCGGCCGCGCCGGGATCGGCGCCGAGGCCTTCGCCGCGCTCGACCGTGGCGACCGCGGCGCCGCCCTCGACGCCCTGCTCGACGAGCTCGGCGCCCTCGGAGTCGGCGGAGAGGGGGAGCCCGGGCTGGATCCCGAGGCGGCCCGCGATCTCCTGCGCCAGGCGATCGTCGGCATCATCAGCGAAGGCGACCCGGCCGACCCCGCCGCGCGCGAGTACCGCCGCCGCCTCGCCACCGCCCTGGGCTAGCCCCCGCTCCGGAACCGCATTTCTCCCGCCCCCGGCGCCGAAAACGCACTTTCGCTCGCTATCCGGCAGTAACTGCGTTTTCGGCGGAGGAGCGGTTGGAGCTGCGTTTTCAGCGGCGGAGGGGTGCGTGGTCACCGCCGCGGACGGAGGGCGGCGCGGCGACGGTCCAGGAGGGTGCGGAGGCGGCGCCCGACCTCGAGGGGATGGCGTTCGAGGCGGCGGGCGGAGATCGGAACGACTTCGATTCCGGCGAGCTTCATCTCCTCCCACCGGAGATGATCGTCCTCGAAGGCCCGCCGGGTCCGGTGCGCCTCCCAGCCGTCGACTTCGACGGCGAACCGCTCCGCCTCCCAGTAGGCGTCGATCTCGAACCTGTCTACCCAGGTGTTCATCGCGGGAGGGGGTAGCCCCGCCTCCCTCGTCATGGCGAGGAACAGGCGCTCCGAGCGGGCCCGCGAGAAGACCGGCGCGCGGTAGATCTCGGTCGCCGCGCGCAGTCGCGCCGCACCGCGGTGTCCTCGCCGGCGCCGCAGCAACTCGTCTACCACACCGACGTGGAGGATCCCGCGCCGCTCGGCTCGCTCGACGGCGTCGTTCAGCTCCCTGGGGCGGCCGCCGGCTGCGACGTCGAGGAGGGTGCGCGGCCAGGACGTCACCGGGATGCCGGCGAGCCGGTCGTGTTCCTCCCCGGTCAAGGTCGCGGAGTGGTGCAGGGCGATTCCCTCGTGCCGCTGACCGTGGCTGGGCACGGTGACGTCGAGGACGGCCGCCAGGTTCGGCGCCAGGCCCCAGAGCCACGCCGCCGCCGCGTGACTGAGAACCGCCCCCGAACCGCAGGCGAGGATCGCCGCCTGGCAGCGCCCGCGCCTCGGTATGGTCCGCTGCCCGACCGCGTAGACGCCCCGGTGCAGTCGCCGCAGGCGTCCGGCCCGCGCCATCCGCCCGATCGCCGCCTCCGAGAAGCCGAGCCGGCGCAGCTGCACCACGCTCACGACCCCGTACTGCTCCTCCGCCAGCTCCGCCAACCCCTGGTGAGAACGCATTTCTTCCCGCATATCGGGTCTAAGTGCGTTTTCGGCCGGGGTTCTCCCCGGGGGAACGTCTGTTCGCCTCGCTAGTATCGGTGGGGTGGCTGCTTCGGACAGGATCGTCATCTCGGGAGCCCGGGAGCACAACCTCAAGGACGTCGACCTCGAGCTGCCCCGCGACGCCCTGATCGTGATCACCGGGCTCTCCGGCTCGGGCAAGTCGAGCCTCGCCTTCGACACGATCTACGCCGAGGGGCAGCGCCGCTACGTCGAGTCGCTGTCGGCCTACGCGCGCCAGTTCCTCGGCCTGATGGAGAAGCCCGACGTCGACTCGATCGAGGGCCTCTCGCCGGCGATCTCGATCGACCAGAAGACGACCTCGCGCAACCCGCGCTCGACGGTCGGCACCGTCACCGAGATCTACGACTACCTGCGCCTGCTCTGGGCGCGGATCGGCGTCCCGCACTGCCCCGAGTGCGGCGAGGAGATCACCGGGCAGACGCAGGAGCAGATCGTCGACCGGCTGATGACGATCGAGGACGGGACCCGGTTCATGGTGATGGCGCCGGTCGTCCGCGGCCGTAAAGGCGAGTACGGGAAACTGCTCGATCAGATGCGGCTCGAGGGCTACTCGCGGGCCAAGGTCAACGGCGAGCTGCGCCGCCTCGACGAGGAGATCGTCCTCGACAAGAAGTACAAACACGACGTCTCGATCGTCGTCGACCGGCTGGTGATGAAACCGGAGCTGCGCCGGCGCCTCTCGGAGTCGGTCGAGGCCGCCGCCGGCCTCGCCGCCGGGCTGATCGAAGTCGAGTTCGTCGACTCCGATCAGGAGGCCCTGCTGTTCAGCGAGCAGTTCGCCTGCCTCAACTGCGGCACCTCGATCCCCGAGCTGGAGCCGCGGATCTTCTCCTTCAACTCGCCGCACGGCGCCTGCGACCGCTGCCACGGGCTCGGGTTCCAGCGGGTGATCGATCCCGAGCTGGTCGTCCCCGACCCGACCCTGTCGCTGGCCGAGGGGGCGCTGCAGCCCTGGAACCGGGGCATCACCGCCTACTGGAAGCGGCTCGTCGCCTCGGTCGCCGAGGAGTACGGCGTCGACCCGGACAAGCCGTGGTCGAAGCTGAAGAAGGCCGAGAAGGAGATCTTTCTCTACGGCACCGGCGAGGAGCGCCACCAGGTCAGCTACACGAACCGCTTCGGCCGCCGCCGCTCCTATCGGGTCCGGTTCGAGGGGATCGTCAACAACCTGCAGCGGCGCTACGAAGAGACCGACTCGGAGACCAATCGCGAGCGGATCGAGGGCTACATGGCCGAGCAGCCCTGCCCGGCCTGCGACGGCGCCCGGTTGCGGCCCGAGAGCCTCGCGGTCAAGGTCGGCGGCCTCAGCATCGCCGAGTACAGCGCCCTCTCGGCGCGCGCCGCCGGCGAGTGGATCGGCGGGCTCGAGATGAACGAGACCGAACGGGCGATCGCGCGCCTGATCGTGCGCGAGATCACCGAACGGCTGACCTTCCTCGACAACGTCGGCATCGGCTACCTCTCGCTGGCCCGCTCGGCCCGCTCGCTGTCCGGCGGGGAGGCGCAGCGGATCCGGCTCGCGACGCAGATCGGCTCGCACCTCGTCGGCGTCATGTATGTGCTCGACGAGCCCTCGATCGGGCTGCACCAGCGCGACAACGAGAAGCTGATCGCGACCCTCGACCGCCTGCGCGATCTCGGCAACACGGTGATCGTCGTCGAGCACGACGAGGGCACGATGCGCGCCGCCGACCACCTCGTCGACCTCGGGCCCGGCGCCGGCGAGCACGGCGGCCACGTCGTCGCCGCCGGCACCCCCAAGCAGGTCGAGCGCAACGCCGCTTCGCTGACCGGCCAGTACCTGTCCGGCAAGCGGCGCATCGACGTGCCCGTGGAGCGCCGCCGGCCGCGCGGCGCGCTCGTCGTCCGCGGCGCCCGCGAACACAACCTCAAGGGAGTCGACGTCGCCGTCCCGCTGGGCGTCCTCTGTTGCGTCACCGGCGTCTCCGGGTCGGGCAAGTCGACGCTGGTCAACGAGACGCTGCACCACGCCGTCGCCAACCGCCTGCACCAGGCAAAGCTCCGCCCGGGCGCCCACGACGGCATCGACGGGCTGGCGCAGATCGACAAGATCATCAACATCGACCAGTCGCCGATCGGCCGCACCCCGCGCTCCAACCCGGCGACCTACACCGGCGTCTTCGACCACATCCGCCAGCTCTTCACCCAGACGCAGGAGGCGCGGGCGCGGGGCTACAAGCCGGGCCGCTTCAGCTTCAACGTCAAGGGCGGGCGCTGCGAGGTCTGCAAGGGCGACGGCCAGATCAAGATCGAGATGCACTTCCTGCCCGATGTGTACGTGCCCTGCGAACAGTGCCACGGCAAACGCTACAACCGCGAGACGCTCGAGGTCCGGTTCAAGGGCAAGAACATCGCCGACGTGCTGGAGATGTCGGTCGAGGATGCGGTGGCGTTCTTCGAGAACGTGCCGAAGATCGCCCGCCGGCTGCGCACCCTGCACGACGTCGGCCTCGACTACATCCGCCTCGGCCAGCCGGCGACGACCCTCTCCGGCGGTGAGGCGCAGCGGATCAAGCTCGCCACCGAGCTCTCCAAGGTCGCCACCGGTGACACCCTCTACATCCTCGACGAGCCCACCACCGGGTTGCACTTCGCCGACGTCCAGCGGCTGCTCGACGTGCTCGGGCGACTCGTCGACGCCGGCAACAGCGTCGTCGTCATCGAGCACAACCTGGACGTAATAAAGACCGCCGACCAGCTGATCGACCTCGGACCCGAGGGTGGCGAAGCCGGGGGGGAGATCGTCGCCACGGGCACCCCCGAGGAGATAGCCGCAGAGCCGAATTCCTACACCGGACGGTTCCTCTCGGAGCTGGTCGAACCGGCTGCCGGCCGCGCTCGCGCCGGCCGCGAAGCGCTCGCCGCCTAGTCCAACCCGGGATCGCCCAGCGGTGCTTTCCGTACAGCGCCGTCGGCGATGTGTGGAGCTCCCATGCTTCCCCCGCATTTCCCGGCAACCTCCTGCTCGAATCGATCGCTGCCCCGGTGATCGCTGGCACCAGCCTCTTCGGCGGCCGCGGCAACGTCTGGTCGGCCCTGCTCGGCGCCACCGTGATCGGCTCGATTTCAAACGGCATGAACCTGCTGGCCCTGGAATCCTCGGTCAAATACATGATCACCGGCGGCGTCCTGCTCGCCGCGGTCATCGTCGACGCGGTGGCCAGGTCCCGCCGCCGCGCCGAGGGAAGAGTCTGAAACTCGTCATTGCGCTGAGGTCAGCTGACCAAGCGGGGCGGTGACGACACGACTCCCGCGTAGCGGCGCTACGCGGGACGTCGGGGAGGCGCCGCATCCGCGCCGGTCAGATGGCCTCAGCGCTTGACGAGCAAGGAGGCGCCGATGGCGCCGCCCAGGTCGCCGAGGGAGGCGACGCGCATCGCCGGCGGGTCGTCGTCGACGAAGAGGTGTTTCTTCATCTCGCGCGAGAGCGGCTCCATGAAGCGCTCGCCGAAGCGGACGCCGAGCCCGCCGCCGATGATCACCGCTTCGGGGTCGATCAGGTTGACCGCCGAGGCGACGCCGGTCCCGAGCGCCTCGATCGCGCGGTGGATCAGGTCCTCGGCGAGATGGTCGTTGGCGTCCAGCGCCCGCTCCCAGATGCCGCTGGTGAGGCGCGGTTTGCCGTGCTTCTCCATCAGCTTGAAGAGCTCGGTGTCGTGGCCCTCCTCCTCATGGCGGCGCCGCGCCTCGGCTTCCATCGCCGAGCGGCCGGCGTAGGCCTCCATGCAGCCGCGACGGCCGCACGGGCACCTGGCACCGCCGCGGTGGACGACCATGTGGCCGATCTCGGCGGCGGCGCCGCGGCCGAGCCAGGCCTGGCCGCCGAGCACCAGCCCGCCGCCCACGCCGGTGCCCCAGAAGACCCCGATCACGCTCTCGAACTCGCGGCCGGCGCCGAGCTGGAACTCGGCCTCGGTCGCGACCTGGACGTCGTTGCCGATCCGGACCCGGGGGCCGAGCGCCTTTTCGAGCGCTTCGGCGAGCGGGAAGCTGCCTTCCCAGTCGGGCAGGTTGCGGGCCTGCGAGACGACCCCGGTCTTCTCGTCGGCGTTGCCCGGCGAGCCGACCCCGATGCCGCTCAGGGCGCCGCTCTCGACGCCGGCTTCCTGGGTGGCCTCGCGCAGCGCTTCCGCCATCGCCTCGGCGACGCCGGCCGGGCCGCCGTCGGTCGGCGTCGGCCGCCGCGACTGCCCCTTCACCTCGCCGCCCTCGTCGACGACGACGGTCTGGATCTTCGTCCCCCCGAGGTCGATGCCACCGCGCAGCTCAGCCATCTCCGTCAGTCTATTTGCATGAGTCAGACGGGATGGCGGCTGTGGTGGGCGAAGCGTCGATGGTACGAGCGCAACCACCGGCCGCTGCGCCGGCTGCGAATCGACCGCCACGCCGCCCGCGGCGGCTTCTTCGTCCGCCACCCGGTCGAGGGCGAGGTGCTGGAGGCGCTCGACGAGGGCCGCCTGCGAATCGGCGCCGGCACCCTGCTGGAGCCCGGCTGCTGGCTGACGCTGGCGCCGGAGGGGGAGATCGTGATCGGCGAGGGCTGCTTCCTCAACCGCAACACGATGATCGCCGCCCAGCACCGGGTCGAGATCGGCGATCACGTGATGTTCGCCAACGGCTGCTTCGTCGGCGACGCCGAGCACCGCTTCGACGACCCCGAGCTGCCGGTCACCTGGCAGGGGTTCACCTCGAAGGGGCCGGTCACGATCGGCTCCAACTGCTGGTTCGGGGTCAACTGCGCGGTCGCCAGCGGCGTCAGCGTCGGCGAGCGCTGTGTGATCGGCGCCAACTCCGTCGTCACCCGCGACCTGCCGCCGCGAACCGTCGCCGCCGGCGCCCCCGCCCGGGTCCTGCGCGAGATCGAGTTCAAGCGCTCGGAGTGAGCGGCAGAGCCGCGTCCGCTCTGGGAAGCCGTTTGCGAGGGGCGGCTGAGGCGTGCCTATACTGGGTAGAACGGCCGTGACCCAACCCGGGCATGGACCCATGAGCACGAACCTCCTGAATGCCGACAAGCGAAGCGGCGCGCGCGCCGTGAACGTCGTCCGCGCCAAAGCCGAGCTGCGCGCGGCGCTGGCACCGGCGCGCCGGCAGGGCCTGGCGGTTGGCCTGGTGCCGACGATGGGCTCCCTGCACGAGGGCCATCTCTCGCTGATCCGCGCCGCCCGCGAGGAGTGCGACGTGGTCGTGATGACGCTGTTCGTCAACCCCTCCCAGTTCGGCCCCGGCGAGGACCTCGACCGCTATCCGCGCGACGAGGAGCGTGACCTGGAGCTGGCCGCGGCCGCCGGCGTCGACCTGGTCTACGCGCCGAGCGTCGAGGAGGTCTATCCACAGGGCTTCGCCACCACCGTCGCGGTCGCCGGCGGGCTCACCGACGTGCTCGAGGGGGATCCGCAGCGGCGCGGCGCCGAGCATTTCCGCGGCGTCACCACCGTCGTCGCCAAGCTCTTCAACAGCGTCGGGCCCGATGTCGCCTACTTCGGCCAGAAGGACGCCCAGCAGGCGGTCGTGATCCGCCGCATGGCGCGCGACCTCGACTTCCCGGTGCGGATCGCGGTGCTGCCGACCGTGCGCGAGCCGGACGGGCTCGCGATGAGCTCTCGCAACGCCTACCTCGAGCCGCGCGACCGCGAGCGCGCCGTCGCCCTCTCGCGGGCGCTGGGGGCGGTGGCGCGAGAGGCTCGCGCCGTCTCGCTTGCCGCCGGCCTGCAGGCGGGCCGCCGCGAGCTCGCCGCTGCCGGGATCGAGCCCGAGTACCTGGAGGCGCGCGACGCGGCCGACCTGGCCCCGGTCGCGGTGCTCGGCGAGCGGCCGGTCCTGGTCGCCGTCGCCGCCCGGGTCGGCGCCGCCCGCCTGATCGACAACGTCGTGATCGAGCCCTGAGGAGGACAGCTTGCAGCCCCAGATGCGGAAGTCGAAGATCCACCGCGCCACGGTCAGCGACTGCGACGTCTGGGAGGTCGACAACGGCTCGCGCTTCGTCACCTACGTGATCGAGGGCGAGCCCGGCTCCGGCGCGATGCAGGTCAACGGTGCCGCCGCCCACCTGACCGAGCCCGGCCACAGGATCATCGTCGCCTCGTTCGCCGCCTACGGCGAGCGCGATCTCGAGCAGTACGAACCCGTCGTCGTCCACGTCGACGTCCACAACCGGCCCGTCGCGGTCGACAGCCACCCGGAGGTGCTCGCGTCATGAGCTCTGGAGCCCGTTCCCACACCGTCCCCGCGGCGGACCGCGTCGCGATGAGCCTGCCCCGGCTGGCCGAGATGAAGCGCCAGGGCGAACCGATCGTGATGGTCACCGCCTACGACTACCCGTCGGCGACGGTCGCCGAGGCGGCCGGCGTCGACCTCGTCCTGGTCGGCGACTCGGCCGCCAACGTCGTTCTCGGCTACCCGCGCACCGAGCTGGTCTCGATGGAGGAGATGATCGTCCTCGGCAAGGCCGTGCGCCGCGGCCTGAAGACGCCGCTGATGGTCGGCGACCTGCCGATGGGCAGCTACGAGGCGAGCAACGAGCTGGCGATCGAAAGCGCCCAGCGCCTGGTCAAGGAGACCGGCTGCCAGACGGTGAAGCTGGAGGCCGGCGGGATCTCGGTCGAGCGGGCGCGGGCGATCATCCGCGCCGGCATCCCGGTGATGGGCCACGTCGGCCTGACCCCGCAGACGGCGACGGCGCTGGGCGGCTACAAGGCCCAGGGGAAGGACGCGAAAGCGGCGATCAGGCTGATGGAGGAGGTTCTCGCGCTGCAATCGGTCGGCTGCTTCGCGGTCGTGATCGAGGCGGTGCCGGCGGCGATCGCGGCGGCGATCGCGGAGCGCGTCGAGGTGCCGACGATCGGCATCGGCGCCGGCCCGGCGACCTCCGGCCAGGTGCTCGTCTTCCACGACCTGCTCGGGATCACGACGGGCCACATGGCGAAGTTCGTCAAGCGCTACGCCGACGTCCACGAGACGATGGTGGACGCCGTCTCGACCTACCGCGACGAGGTCCGCGCCCGCCAGTTCCCCGGTCCCGAGCACGTCTACGCGATCGAGGAGGGGGAGCTGGAGGAGTTCCGCCGCTACCTGGACCAGGAGAGCCTCGTCTCGCCCAAGGCCTGGGAGTGGGAGCCGCTCTCCTAGCGGCGACCGGGATCGGCGATCGTCCCCGGCCCCGAGCGACCGCTACATCACGCGGGTGATCCCGGCGGGGTCGAGGAGGAATTCGCCCGTTTCGCCGCTGGCGCTCTCGACCCGGTACCAACCGGGCTCGAGGTCGCGCTCGGCGCGCAGGCGCTCGAGCGCCTGCTCGGCGCTCTCGCCCTCCTCGACGCCGACCTCCTGCCAGTCTCCCTGGGGCTGCCATCCCTGACGGCCGAACCGGAATCTCACGGTGCCTCCTCTTCAGGTCTCGTGGGTGGATTGGCGGCCTCCCGGGCGGCGGCACGACGGGCATCGGGTTCGTGACGGAGCGGGGCGGCGGCGTCGTCGCGCAGCAGGCAGCGCGGGCAGAGCTGCAGGGACGCGGCCCGCGATGAGTGAAAGCGACTGCCACAGCGGTCACAGACGTACAAGTGGCTCCTTCGATCCCCCGCGCGCCTTTCCCGGGACGCGGCGCAGGCACCCTAACCGGGCGCGGCGCCGGCCGTGCCGGGCGGTTTGGGGATTCCCTACGAACGGGGGGTTGTCGCCGCGTCGTACGATGGCGGCGGATGCCGATCTACGAGTTCGAGTGCGAGGAGTGCGGGGCGTGCTTCGAGGAGCTGGTCGGGGCCACGGCGCCGCCGCCGCGCTGCCCGAGCTGCGGCGCCGCCCGCACCCGGCGGCTGCTCTCCAACGTCTCGCCGCCGGGGCGCCAGCCGCGCGGCGCCCGGGTCCGCTCGGACGAATCGCGCCGCCGCGAGCGGGAGGCGGCGCGGAGCGAGCGGATCGCGGAGTCGCGCCAGCGGCGGGCGAGGGGGGAGAGGCCATGAGCGCCACCGCGGCGGAGCGCCGCGAGCGCCTGGTCGCGCTCTTCAAGGAGGTCCAGACGTGCACCCGCTGCCCGCTGCACGAGACCCGGACCAAGGCGGTCTTCGGCGCCGGCAACGCCGACGCCGACCTGATGTTCGTCGGCGAGGCGCCGGGCGCCGAAGAGGATCGCCAGGGGCTGCCGTTCGTCGGCCGCGCCGGCCAGCTGCTCAATCAGCTGCTGGAAGAGATCGGGCTCTCGCGCGAGGAGGTCTTCATCGCCAACGTGCTGAAGTCGCGCCCGCCCGGCAACCGCGACCCGCTGCCACTCGAGATCCAGGCCTGCGAGCCCTACCTGTTCGAGCAGGTGCGGCTGATCGAGCCGAAGGTCGTCTGCACGCTCGGCAACTTCGCCACCAAGCTGCTGACCGGCAGCCAGGCCGGGATCACGCGCGTGCGCGGCACGCCGCAGCTGCACGAGCTCGGCGGCCGGCCGGTCTTCCTGCTGCCGCTGCTGCACCCGGCGGCGGCGCTGCGGACGCCGGCGATGAAGGAGACGCTGCGGGCCGATTTCGCCACGATCCCCGGCCTGCTCGCCGGGCCGGCGCCGGCGCCGGCGCCGACCGCCGAGCAGGTGGCGGCCGAGGACGGCCCGCCGCAGCCCGAGGTCCCGCCCGCCGACCAGCTCGGGTTCTTCGGCTGATGGGGGACCGCGCCCAGACCGAGATCGTCGAGACCGCCGCCCCGCAGGAGACCGAAGCGGTGGGAGCCCGCCTCGCCGCCAGGCTCCGCCCCGGCGACGTCGTCGTGCTGAGCGGCGAGGTCGGGGCCGGCAAGACGACGCTGATCCGCGGCGCCTGCCGGGCGCTCGGCGTCAGCGAGCCGATCACCTCGCCGACCTTCACGATCGGCCAGCGCTACCTGAGCGGCCGGATCCCGGTCTCCCACCTCGATCTCTACCGCCTGCAGAGCCTCGAGGGGGAGGACCCCGCGCTGCTCGAGGACTACCTCGGCGAGGGCGTCGCCTTCGTCGAGTGGCCGGCGGCGGGCGCCGCCGAGCTCGGGCGGCCGGCGCTCAGCGTGCGGCTCGAGCACGCCGGCGCGGAGCGGCGGCGGATCGAGATCGATTCCTGAGGCGCCGCAACCCTGCCGCCCGGGCGCGTGTTGCGGGGAAGGCAGCTTGTAGCATCGACCATTCGGAACTCGAGTCATGAAGGGACGGACCATGAAGGGACTGAAGGCGCTTGTGGCGGTAATGGTGGCAACCGGGATGCTGGCTGTCGCCGTGCCGGCGAGCGCCGGGGCGGCGGCCTACAAGCACTACGTCGGCTGCGGCATCTCGCGCAACGCGAAGCCGGCCCACGTCTGCCCCAAGAAGTCCAAGAAGGGCGCCTTCTTCAAAAGCCTGAAGGCGGAAGTCACCTACACGGTCTGCGTCCGCTTCCCGAGCGGCAAAAGCCTCTGCGCCCACTCCCAGAAGGCCGAAAAGGGGACGCTCTATGTGAACAAGATCACCTCGACGATCCCCGGCAAGCACCGCGTCACCTGGTTCGTCGGGGGCAAGAAAGTCGGCTCCGTCGTCTTCCGCGTCAAGTCCTGAGGACCCGGACCCGAGGGGCTGAGCCGCGCTGGTAGTCGTCGGCTTCGACACCGCGACCGTCGACACCGCCGCCTGCGCCTGGCGCGACGGCGAGGTCCTGCACGAGTCCCAGCTCGGCCTCTCGGCCAGCGGCCGGCCGCGCCACGCGACCGCGCTGCTCGCCGAGGTCGAGGCGGCGGCCGCGGCGGCGGGCGGCTGGAGCGGCGTCGACCTGATCGCCGTCGGCCTCGGGCCGGGCTCGTTCACCGGCCTGCGGATCGGGATCGCGACCGCCCGCGGCCTGGCGGGCGCCACCGGGCTGGCGGCGACCGGGGTCGGCACCCTCGACGCGCTCGGCCGCGGCATCGGCGCCCAGGGGGAGCGGCTGGCGGTGCTCGATGGGTTTCGCGGCGAGGTCTTCGCCGCGCTCTACGCCGCCGACGGGGCGCGGCTCTGGGGGCCCCTGGTCTGCCGGCCCGAGCAGCTGGCCGAGCGGATCGCAGCGCTCGACGAGCCCCCTTCGGCAGCCGGCCCCGGGGCGGTACGATTTCGTCACGAGCTGTCCCTGGTCGGTGTCCGGATAGCGGACGACGCCGACCCCGTGCACCGGGTCGCGGCGCGCCACGTCTGCGCCCTGGCCGCGGCGCAGGGGAGCGCCGACCGGTCGCTCGCACCGATCTATCTCAGACCCCCAGATGCGGAGCGTTGGCGTGAGCGAGATTCTTTCCAGAGAGCCGAGTGAGCTGACCCACGAGGTCCGCGTGCGGCGGCTCGCCTACAGCGACCTGCCGGCGGTGATCGCGATCGAGCGGCGCTCGTTCCCGACCCCCTGGTCGCTGGCGATGTTCGTGCTGGAGCTCTCCAAGCCGACCGGGATCTGCCTCGCCGCGAGCGCCGGCGAGGAGCTGCTCGGCTACGTGGTGTGCTCGCGCTACGACCAGGTCTGGCACCTGATGAACATCGCCGTCGCCCCCGAGGCACGGGGAACCGGCGTCGCCGGCCGGCTGCTGCGCCGCCTCTTCGAGGAGGGGCGCGGCCAGCTCCCGTTCACGCTCGAGGTCCGGGTCTCCAACCATCACGCGATCGCGATGTACGAGCGGTTCGGCTTCCGCTCCGCCGGCGTCCGTCCCGGCTACTACCACGACAACGGCGAGGATGCGCTGATCATGTGGCTGGACTGATCCTCGCCATCGAGACCTCCTGCGATGACACCTGCGCGGCGGTCCTCGACGGCCCGCGGATCCTCTCCAACCTGATCTCCTCCCAGACCGACGCCCACGCGGTCTTCGGCGGCGTCGTCCCCGAGGTCGCGGCGCGCCACCACCTCGAGCTGACCGCGCCGCTGGTGCAGGCGGCGCTGGCCGAGGCCGGGGTCGCGCTGGAGGAGATCGAGGCGGTCGCGGTGACCGCCGGGCCCGGCCTGATCGGCGCCCTGCTGGTCGGCGTCAGCACCGCCAAGGCGATCGCCGCGGCGCGGCGGCTGCCGCTGATCCCGGTCGACCACCTCCAGGGCCACGTCGCGGCCAACTTCCTCGAGCCCGAGCCGCTCGATCCGCCCTTCCTCTGCCTCGTCGCCAGCGGCGGGCACACGCTGCTCGCGGCGGTCCGCGACCACGAGGGCCACGAGGTGCTGGGGCAGACGCTGGACGACGCCGCCGGCGAGGCGTTCGACAAGTCGGCGCGGCTGCTCGGGCTCGGCTTCCCCGGCGGGCCGGCGTTGGAACGGGAGGCCCGCGACGGCGACCCCGAGGCATTCGAGATGCCGGTCGCGATGAGCCGCGACCCGGGCCTCGACTTCAGCTTCAGCGGCCTCAAGACGGCGCTCGTCTACCGCTGTCGCGAGCTCGGCCCCGAGGGGGTCGCCGAGCGCCGTGCCGACCTCGCCGCCAGCTTCCAGGCCGCGGTCGTCGGCCAGCTCACCGCGAAGCTGAAGCGGGCGCTGCAACGGGGCGACTGGGAGGCGGTGGCGCTCGGCGGCGGCGTCGCCGCCAACGGGCCGCTGCGCGAGGCGGTCGGTCGGCTCTGCGAGAGCCAGGGGGTGGCGCTGAAGCTGGTGCCGATCAGGCTCTGCACCGACAACGCCGCGATGATCGGCTCGGCGGCCCGCTTCACCCCCCGCCTGGCCTACCCCGACTACCTGGGCTACGACGCGTTCGCGAGCGGCTCCCGCCCGGCCCTCGCCTACTGAGTTGACCGAGGTGGTCGTCTATTCGCGGCCGGGCTGCCACCTCTGCGAGGAGGCGATCGAGGGGTTGGTCGCGCTGCACCGGGAGGGCTACCGGTTCGAGCTGCGCGAGATCGACATCGAGAGCGACGAGCTGCTGCTGCGGCGCCACCTCGAGAAGATCCCCGTCGTCGAGGTCGACGGGGCGCTCGCCTCCGAGCTCCGCTTCGATGCGGCCGCGGTGCGGGCCAGGCTCGATACTGTGGGGGCGTGGTCGAGCTGATCGACGAAATCGAATCCGGCGGCTTCCCGGTCGAAGGCGAGCGCCTTTCGCTCGGAGTCGCCGCGCGGCTCTCGCGCTACCTGCAGGTCCTGACCCAGGCGCGCAAGATGGGCCGCGAGACGATCTCCTCCCAGGAGCTCTCCGAGTACACCCACATCAACCCGACCCAGATCCGCCGCGACCTCTCCGGCTTCGGCAAGTTCGGCAAGCGCGGCGTCGGCTACAACGTCGACTCGCTGGTCTCCGAGATCCGCAAGATCCTGCGCACCGCCGGCCAGCACAACATCGCCCTGTTCGGCGCCGGCAACCTCGGCCAGGCGATCGCCAGCTCGGCGATCTTCGCCGATCACGGGTTTCAGGTCGTCGACATCTTCGACGCCGACCCGGAGGTGGTCGGCCGCCAGGTCGGCGAGCTGACCGTGCGCGACATCGCCGAGCTCGACCAGGCCGTCGCCGATGACGAGATCGTCGTCGGCGTCCTCGCGGTCCCGGCCGGGGCCGCGCAGGAGGTCGCCGATCGCCTCGTGAAAGCCGGGGTCAAGATCATCTTCAACTACTCCGAGCAACTGCTCCAGGTGCCCCCCGAGGTGACCGTCCACACCTCCAGCCCGGCCGTCGACCTGCTCTACGCGCTCTACTTCTACCTGGCCTAGGAACCGACTTGTCCCTCGACCTCGACCTCGCTCGCGAGAGATTCGAGTCCTCCACCGACTTCACGATCGGGCTCGAGGAGGAGTTCGCGATCCTCGAGCCCGCCACCCTCAACCTGGCGCACCGGTTCGAGGACGTCTACGCGGCCTGCCAGCGCGACCCGGTGCTGGCCGAGGCGGCGGCGGGGGAGCTGATCGACACCGAGATCGAGATCCGCTCCGGCCGCGCCGAGAGCTTCGCCGAGGCGGTGGAGCTCCAGCGCGAGCGGCGGGCGCGGCTCTTCGGCCTCGTCGCCGAGATGGGCCTGGCGCTGGGTGCGAGCGGGACCCATCCCTGGGCCAGCTACCTCGAGCAGACGATCATCGACACGCCGCACTACAACCGGCTGCGCAACGAACTCGGCTGGGTCGCGCAGCGCAACAACACCTGGAGCCTGCACGTTCACATGGGCGTGCGCGGCGCCGACCGGGCGATCGCGGTCTGCGACTGGCTGCGGGAGCTGCTGCCGCCGCTGCTCGCCGCCTCCGCCAACTCACCGTTCCTCGACGGCCGCGACACCGGCCTGCACACGGTCCGGACCGAGATCTTCACCCGCAGCTTCCCCCGCTGCGGCGTCCCCTCCCAGTTCCATGACTGGCGCACCTATGCCGAGTTCATCGGCCTGCTGCAGCGGACCCGGACCGTGGTCGAGTCGACCCAGCTGTGGTGGAGCGTGCGGCCGCACCACGCCTTCGGCACCGTCGAGGTGCGGATCTGCGACGCGCAGACCAGGGGGGAGGAGTCCCTCGCCCTGGCCGGGCTGATCGCCGCCTGCATCGCCCAGACCGCGCTCGACTACGACGAGCTCGGCTACGAGGGCCGCGGCGGCCCGCTCGGCGACCGTGAGATCGAGGAGAACCTCTGGCGGGCGATCCGCCACGGCGCCGGGGGGCGGATGATCGACTTTCGCCGCGGCGAGGAGATCGAGACGCGGGCGCTGCTCGAGCAGCTCCTGGCCTGGACCGAGCCGGCCCGGGCGCGGCTCGGCATCGAGGTCGAGCTGCCCGCCCACAACGGCGCCCAGCGGGCGCGCGAGGCGCTCGATGCCGGGGTCTCGATCGCCGACATCTACCGCGATTCGGTTGCCGAGACGCGCCGCACCTACGCCGGCGCCGAGCACGTCGGCGAACCCGCCTGAGCGTCGCTTTCACAGCCGCCGAAGCCGCCCAGAGGACGCCGACGCCGCCTCCGCCTATAGACTCCCGCGCCGCTAAATCCACCGGAGGAACACCTTGACCAGCTTCTTGACCGATTACGGAGTCGTCGTCGCGCTCGTCTGCGCCGGCGCTGCCGTGGTCTACGGACTCATCGTCACCCAACGCCTGCTCGCCAAGTCGCCAGGGAACGATCGCATGCAGGAAATCTCTGGCGCCGTCCAGGAAGGCGCTCAGGCGTATCTGAGCCGTCAGTACACGATCATCGCCGCCGTCGCGGTGCCGATCGCCGTGCTCCTCCTGATCCTGCAGGACTGGAAGACCGCCGTCGGCTTCATCATCGGCGCGACCCTCTCGGGCGCCGCCGGCTTCATCGGCATGAACGTCTCGGTCCGCTCCAATGCTCGCGTCGCGGAGGCGGCCCGCGGCGGCGTGCCGCCGGCCCTCGACGTCGCCTTCAAAGGCGGTTCGGTCACCGGGCTGCTGGTCGTCGGCCTGGCGCTGCTCGGCGTCGCCGGCTACTACGGCTTCCTGCTGATCACCGGCAGCTCCGACAAGGAGGCGGTCGACGCGCTGATCGGCCTCGGCTTCGGCGGCTCGCTGATCTCGGTCTTCGCCCGGCTCGGCGGCGGCATCTTCACCAAGGCCGCCGACGTCGGCGCCGACCTGGTCGGCAAGGTCGAGGCGGGGATCCCCGAGGACGACCCCCGCAACCCGGCCGTGATCGCCGACAACGTCGGCGACAACGTCGGCGACTGCGCCGGCATGGCGGCCGACCTGTTCGAGACCTACGCGGTCACCTCGGTCGCGGTGATGCTGCTCGGCGTCCTCACCTTCACCTCCGACTACGCGCGTGAGGTCGCGATCTACCCGCTGGTGCTCGGCGGCGTCGCCATCCTCGCCTCGATCATCGGCGCGCTGCTGGTGCGGACCAGCTCCGACAAGGTCGAGGGCGCGCTCTACCGGGGCCTGCTGATCTCGGGCATCCTCTCGATCGCGGCCTTCTACCCGATCACCGACTGGCTGATGAGCGACCCGGTGCGGCTCGGCTTCGCCGACACCGCCGCCAAGGCGGTCAGCGTCGGCGACCTCTGGCTCTGCGCCGTGATCGGCGTCGCGGTCACCGCGCTCCTCTTCGGGATTACCGAATTTTATACGTCGACCCGCTTCCGGCCGGTGAAGATGATCGCCGACGCCTCGGAGACCGGCCACGCGACGAACATCATCGCCGGCCTCGCCCAGGGCTTCCAGTCGACCGCCGCGCCGGCGCTCGTCATCGCCCTCGCGATCCTCGGCGCCAACGAGCTGGCCGGGATCTACGGGATCGGCATCGCCGTCGTCGCCCAGCTCTCGCTCTGCGGCCTGATCGTCGCCCTCGACGCCTTCGGCCCGATCACCGACAACGCCGGCGGCATCGCCGAGATGGCGGAGCTGCCCGAGGACGTCCGCAACGTCACCGACCCGCTCGACGCGGTCGGCAACACGACCAAGGCCGTCACCAAGGGCTACGCGATCGGCTCCGCCGCCCTCGCGGCGCTGGTCCTGTTCGCGGCGTTCCGGTCCGAATTGGCGGACGAAGCGCCGTCCGGGTTCGACCTCAACGGCCTCTTCCACCTGACCAGCCCCGACGTCCTGATCGGGCTGATCGTCGGCGGCATGATGGTCTACCTGTTCTCCGCCCTGGCGATCGAGGCCGTCGGACGCGCCGGCGGACAGGTCGTCGAGGAGGTGCGCAAACAGTTCCGCGAGCACCCGGGGATCATGGAGGGAACCGAGAAACCCGAGTACGGCAAAACGGTCGCGATCGTCACCGCGGCGGCGCAGAAAGAGATGATCCTGCCGGCGCTGATCCCGATCGTGGTGCCGGTGATCGTCGGCCTGCTCAGCGTCGACGCGCTCGGCGGTCTGCTGATCGGCGTGATCGTCGTCGGCCTCTTCATGGCCGTCTCGATGACCGCCGGCGGCGGCGCCTGGGACAACGCCAAGAAGCTGATCGAGGACGGCGCCCACGGCGGCAAGGGCTCCGAGGCCCACGCCGCCTCGGTCACCGGTGACACCGTCGGCGACCCCTACAAGGACACCGCCGGCCCGGCGATCAACCCGATGATCAAGGTCGCGAACATCGTCGCGATCCTGATCATTCCGATCGTCCACTTCTGAGGGCGACGGGGCCCCTCGCGGGTCTCTGGCACCGTCGGGGCGGCTGCAAAGCGGCGCCCGGCGGTGTCCTCGCCCGCCCAAATAGCTCCGCTATTCGGGCGGGCTGCGTCCTGGCCGGACCTGCTTTTCCCGCGCCAGCGGCACCACAGCCGGCCGAGTGACCTCGTCGCCCTCGGTTCGAGTCTGGGGAGCGTGATTGGCGTGGGCATCGATGACGCGAGCGGCGGCGGGGCGCGCCAGCCCCAAAGGTCCAAGGCCCCCAATCCCGTGGTTCCTTGTGGTCGCCAGGCGACCACAAGGAACCACGCCCTCCTCAAACCTGGCGATTTGCCATCCGGTGGTTCCTTGCGGACCCATAGCGTCCGCAGGGAACCGTGTCCCTTGGAGGGCGCCGGCCCCGAGCAGCGCCAGCGCCACCAGGCGCCGCCCCTGATCTGCCCTCGCGTGGCCCTGCGCCGCGCCTTCACGACGCGGACGGTAGCGCTAGGGTCGCGAGCGATGACCGAGGCCTGGATCAACGTCTCCGACCCCGAACGGATCGCGCGCGAGAAGCTCGAGGTCGGCGTCTATGACTACTTCGCCGGCGGCGCCGGCGACGAGGTCACGCTCGCCGACAACCTCGCCGCCTGGAAGCGCTGGCGGCTGCGCCCCCGGGTGATGGTCGACCTCACCGTCCTCAGCACCAGGATCGAGCTGTTCGGGGCGCCGCTGGCGACGCCGATCCTCATCGCCCCCGTCGCCTACCAGCGCCTCGTCGACCCCGACGGCGAGCTGGCGATGGCGCGCGGCGCGGCCGCCGCCGGCGCGGCGATGTGCCTCTCGACCCTGGCCACGGCCCGCCCGGGGGAGGTCGCCGCCGCGGCGCCCGGCGGCCGGCGCCTGTTCCAGCTGTATGAGTTCCGCGACGCCGGCATCACCCGTGCCCTGATGGCCGAGGCGGTCGCCAATGGCTTCGAGGCGATCGTCGTCACCGCCGACCTGCCGCCCGGTGGCAACCGCGAGCGCGACCGCCGCAACGACTTCCACCTGCCGGCCGGGCTCGGGATCCCGAGCGTCGAAGCGGCCCTCGGGATCCGCTCGGTGACGGTCGAGGACACCTTCGAGCTGATGACCCCGGCGGCCGATTGGGCCTCCTTCGAGCGCCTCGCCGGCGAGGCGACGGTCCCGGTCCTGGTCAAGGGAGTGCTCACCGCCGCCGACGCGCTGCTCGCGGTCGAGCACGGCGCCGGCGGCATCGTCGTCTCCAACCACGGCGGCCGCCAGCTCGACCGCGCCCTGGCGACCGCCGACGCGCTCGAGGAGATCGTCGACGCGGTCGCCGGCCGCGTCCCGGTCCTGGTCGACGGCGGGATCCGCCGCGGCACCGACGTCGCCGTCGCCCTGGCGCTCGGCGCCGACGCCGTCCTGGTCGGCCGGCCGGCGCTCTGGGGGTTGGCGGCGGGCGGGGAGGCCGGCGTCGCCCGGGTGCTCCAGATGCTGCGGGCCGAGCTCGAGCTGGCGCTGGCGCTCTGCGGCGCGACGAAGCCGGGCGACCTCGGGCGCTCGCACGTGCTGAGAGCACCGGGCACGGGCGTATATTCGGATCGGTGAAATCGGCAAGAATTCACCGCCTCTCCTAGATGGCCCAGCGGATCCCCAGAGACGAGTCGCTGAGCCGCGTCCACGGCGTCGGGGCGCTGTTCTCGGCGGCCTACGGCAACGTCGGCTCCTCGATCTACTACGCCCTCGGCGTCACCGCCGCGTTCGCGCTCGGGCTGACCCCGATCGCGTTCGTGATCTCCGGCCTGATCTTCGCCGCCACCGCCGCCACCTATGCCGAGGCGACCGTCATGTACCCGGAGGCCGGCGGCTCCTCGAGCTTCGCCCGTCACGCCTTCAACGAGCTGGTCAGCTTCGTCGCCGCCTGGGGGCAGATGCTCAACTACACGATCACGGTCGCGATCTCGGCCTTCTTCGTGCCCCACTACCTGGCCGTCTTCTGGCCGTGGCTCGGCAACAGCCCCGGCGACATCATCGGCGGCGCCGCGCTGATCGTCGGCCTCGCCCTGATCAACATCCGCGGCACCGAGGAGTCGGCGAAACTGAACCTGATCCTGGCCGTCGCCGACCTCGCGACCCAGGTCGTCCTGGTCGGGATCGGCCTCGTCCTCGTCTTCAACCCGCAGATCCTGGTCGACAACGTCCACCTCGGCGTCGCCCCGACCTGGAGCGACTTCGCGCTCGGAATCGCGGTCGGGATGATCGCCTACACCGGGATCGAGACGATCTCCAACATGGCCGAGGAGGCGCGGGACGCCCCCCGCACGATCCCCAAGAGCGTCGGCCTGGTCGTCGTCGCCGTGCTCGGCCTCTACCTGCTGATCCCGATCGTCGCGCTCTCGGCGATGCCGGTCGTCCAGAACGCCGCCGGCCACTACACGACGGCGCTCGGCAGCACCTACGCCGACGATCCGATCCTCGGCATCGTCGAGAACCTCGGCCTCTCCCACGGCCCGACCGAAGTCCTGCGGTACTACGTCGGCGTGCTGGCGGCGGTGATCCTGCTGATCGCGACCAATGCCGGGCTGATCGGCGTCTCCCGCCTGACCTACTCGATGGGCCAGCACCGCCAGCTGCCCGAGGGCCTGCGCCAGGTCCACCCCAAGTACCGCACTCCCTACATCGCGATCCTGATCTTCGCCGCGATCGCGATCGTCACCCTGCTGCCCGGGCAGACCGACTTCCTGGCGACGATGTACTCGTTCGGCGCGATGCTCTCGTTCACGATCGCCCACGTCGCCGTGATCCAGCTGCGGCGCAAGCAGCCCGACGTCGAGCGCACCTGGAAACCGCCGCTGAACCCGCCCGTCTTCGGCTTCAACGTGCCGATCACCGCCGTGCTCGGCGGCCTCGGCACCTTCGCGGCCTGGATCGTCGTGATGGCGCTCAACCCGCGGACGCTGTTCGTCGGGCTCGGCTGGATGGTCCTCGGGGTGACCGTCTACGTCCTCTACCGCCGCAACCAGAAACTGCCGCTGACGGAAACGGTCAAGGTCGTCCTGCCCGAGCCGCTCGGCGTCGAGGAGGTCGAGTACCGCAGCGTCCTGGTCGGGATGGAGGACGACGAAGCGTTCTCACCCGAGATGGTGGCGACCGCGGTCAAGCTCGCCTCCAAACGCCGCCGCGGCATCCACGTGCATTCGATGATGACGGTGCCGACCCACCTGCCGCTGAACGCCGAGCTGCCCGAGCAGGAAGCCGCGGCCCAGCAGAAGATCGAGGAGGCGCGGCTGATCGGCGGCCAGCGGGTGACCGGGCACGTCGCCCGCGTCCGCCCCGGCCAGGCCGGCTACTCGGTCGCCGACGAGGCGGCGGAGATCGAGGCGGCGGCGATCGTCGTCGGGCTGCGCCGCCGCGGCGGCGTGCCGCTCTACGACAAGACCCTGCAGACGATCCTCGGCGAGCGGCCCTGCCGGGTGATCGTGGTCTCCGACCCGAGCGAGGTGCCGGCGCCGATCCCGACCCGGGCGCTCGCCGAGGTCGCCGAGTGAGCCCGCCGCGCAGCAGGGGCGAGCGGGCCTACCGCGGCGCCGTCACCGGGTTCTCGCTGGTCTTCGTCGCGATCGGGCTGCTCGTCCTCGTCGTCACGCTCGCCGGCGGCGGCGGCCCGGCCTCGCTCGGGGTGCTGCTCGGGGTCGCCTTCCTCCTGGTCGGCGCCGGCCGCCTCTGGGTCAACTCGAGGATGGGCGGGTGAGCACCCCGGCTGACGGCGGCGGGCCGGAGGCCGGCGGCGACGGCGCGGTGGACGCCAGGCCCGCCGCGGGCGACCGGCTGCAGCAGGCGCTCGGCGTCCCCGGCCTCTTCGCTGCCGCCTACTCGGCCGTCGGCTTCTCGATCTACTTCGCGCTCGGCGTCGTCGCCGAGCGCGGGCTCGGCCTGACGCCGCTGATCTTCCTCGCCTCCGGGCTGCTGTTCGGCCTCACCACGCTGACCTACGTCGAGGGCAGCGCGATGTTCCGCGAGCGCGGCGGCTCCTCGAGCTTCGCCCGCCACGCCTTCAACGAGCTGATCGCCTTCATCGCCGGCTGGGCGATCCTGCTCGACTACCTGATCGTCCTCGCCCTGGCGGCGATCTCGGTGCCGCACTACCTGGAGCCGATCTGGGGCGGGTTCGCCAAGTCGGGAGTCGAGATCGGCGTCGCCGCCGCGGTGATCGCCGCCGTCTGCGTGCTCAACATCCTCAACTTCAGCGGTCGCGGCCGCCAGCGCTCGCTCGCCTTCCTCGCCCTCGCCGACCTGGCGCTGCAGCTGGCGGTGATCGTCGTCGGGATGCTCGTCGTCATGCATCCCGACCGGCTCACCGCCCAGGTCGACCTCTTCTCGCAGCCGAGCGTCCGCGACATCATCTACGCGGCGGTGATCGCGATGCTGGCCTACGCCGGCATCGAGGCGGCCTCCGACCTGGCCCCCGACATCGAAGTCAGCCGCCGCGACCTGAAGCGGGTGGCGACGCTGGGCGCCTTCGCCGTCCCCCTGGTCTATGCCGGGATGGCGGCGGTGGCGCTGATGGCGGTCCCGGTCCTCGCCGGGCCGCACGGGCCCGAAACCGCGCTCGGCGGCGAGTTCATCGAGGAGCCGGTGCTGGGAGTCGTCTCAGCCTTCCATCCGCACTGGGTGGCGGAAACGATGCGCTGGGCGGTGGCGATCGTCGCCGTCCCCGTCCTCTTCTGGGCGGCGAACACGACGATGCTCGGGGTCTCGCGCCATACCTACACGCTGGCGATCAACCGCCAGATCCCGAGCTGGCTCGGCAAGCTCGACCGCCGCGCCGCGACCCCCTACGTCGCGATCACGATCTGCGGGCTGATCGCGCTCGGGCTGGTGATCCCGACCAACGTCAAGCTGCTGGCCGGGATCTACGCCTTCGGCGCCACCCTGGCGATCACGATCGCCCACCTCTCGATCATCCGCCTGCGGGTCACCGAACCGGACCGGCCGCGCCCCTTCCGCATCCCGTTCGGGATGAGCTGGGGCCCGGCGCAGCTGCCGATCCCGGCGCTGGTCGCGGCCGTCGTCAGCGGCCTCGCCTTCCTCAGCGTCCTCGCCTTCCACTCGACCGCGCGCTGGGTCGGGATCGGGTGGATGCTGTTCGGGCTCGTCTTCTACGTCGTCTACCGCAAGGTGTTCGAGGAAACGACGCTGACCAAGCGGGTCTCGGTCACCGAGCAGGCGCTGACCAAGCAGGTGCCCGAAATCGAGTTCCGCAACATCCTGGTGCCGATCTTCGGCACCGAGCTCGACGACGACATCGTCGCGACCGCCGGGCGGCTGGCGGCGGCCGAGGCCTCCGACGGCGAGGCCGGCGAGACGCACCTCGACGTGATCTACGTGATCGAAGTGCCGCTGACGCTGCCGCTCGACGCCGAGCTGCCGCGCGAGCGCGAGGAGGTCGCGCGGCGGGCGCTGGCGCGGGCGCGCGAGGTGGGCGAGGAGTACGAGGACGTCGACGTCCGCACCGAGGTGATCCGCGCCCGCAAGATCGGCGCCGGCATCGTCGAGGCGGCGCGGCGCTCGGGCTCGGAGGCGATCGTGATCGGCGGCGAGCCGCCGACCAAGATTCGCGGCGGCGCCAAGATCGGCGGCATCGGTGCCGCCAAGCCGGCGGAGATCGGCGCCGCCACCGAGTACGTGCTGAAGAAAGCCCCCTGCCGGGTGCTGCTCACCGCGCCGCCCGAACTGGTCTAGCTGGCGCGGGGCGGGTCACGCGCGCACTAGTATCCGGCCCATGTTCGTCTTGATCGTCGGCTGCGGCCGGGTTGGATCCTCGGTCGCGCGGGGAATGCTCCGCGAGGGCCACACCGTCTCCTGCCTCGACGAGGACCCCGAGTCCCACGCCCGCCTCGAGGTCGGCCTCGAAAAGGGCTGGGAGGACCTCGGCGGCCAGTTCACGGTCGGCGCCGGCCTCGAGACCGAGGCGCTGGAGGCGGCCGGGATCGAGCGGGCCGACGTCTTCATCGCCTCGACCGACGGCGACAACACCAACATCGTGATCGCCCAGATCGCCCAGCGCCGCTACGAGGTGCCGACCGTGATCGCCCGCGTCCTCGACCCGCTGCGGGCCGAGTGGTACCGCCGCCAGGGCCTGCACACGGTCTGCCCGACCAAGGTCGCGATCGACATGCTCGAGAACGCCGTGCGGGAGTCGACCGGGCGCGGCGGCTCGGCCGACGACGCCGCCGAAGTGGCCTAGGAAGAGGAGCCGGGGAGCGCATGTACATCATCGTCGTCGGAGCGGGGAAGGTCGGTTGGAACCTGGCCCGCGAGCTGCTCGAAAAGGGCCACGAGGTGACCGTGATCGAGTCCGACCGGCGCCGCTACCTGACCGTCGAGCAGGAGCTCGAGCACAACGTCTCCTACGGCGACGCCTCCGAGCTCTGGGTGCTGGAGCGGGCCGGCGTCCAGCGCGCCGACATGGTGATCGCGCTGACCGGGGACGACGAGGACAACATGCTGATCTGCCAGGTCGCCAAGGAGAAGTACCTGGTCGACCAGATCATCGCCCGGGTCAACAACCCGCGCAACC
This sequence comes from Solirubrobacterales bacterium, assembly GCA_046330305.1. GTDB lineage: Bacteria > Actinomycetota > Thermoleophilia > Solirubrobacterales > 70-9 > VAYN01. The sequence continues at coordinate 119,215 of JAXLTA010000018.1, forward strand.
GCCAGCACTTCGACCTGCTCGGGATCCGGCCTTCGGTCTCGGCAACCGACCTGATCCTGCGTCTGCTCGAGCACGAGGTGCCCGAGTACGGCCTCGTCCATCTGCTCGACCTGCAGGAGGAGCAGCTCGAGATCATCGAGATGCTGCTGGGCAAGGACTCGGGGCTGATCGGACGCCGCGTCGGCGATCTCAGCATGCCCGAAGGCAGCCTCCTGATCTCGGTCCTGCGCGCCGGCAAGGGCTTCGTCCCGACCGCCGACACCGTGCTCGAGGAAGGCGACGAGGTGCTAGCCGTCCTCGACCCGGGCAAGGAGGACGAGTTGAAGTCGCTCTTCGGCCCCGACAGCAACGGCGGCTGAGATGGCCGACCGCGAGGTCGACTTCCTCCTGGTCGGCGGCGGCATGGCGGCCGCGGCCTGCGCCAAGGAGCTGCGCTCGCGCGGGGCGGAGGGCTCGATCCTGCTCGCCGGCCGCGAGCCCGAGCCGCCCTACGAACGGCCGCCGATCTCGAAGGAGTACCTGCGTGGCGAGGCCGCCCGGGCCGACGCCTACGTCGAGGCGCCCTCCTGGTACGAGGAGAACGGGGTCGAGCTGGCCACCGGCCGCAACGTGATGTCGCTCGACGCCGCCGCCAGGACGGCAAAGCTCCAGGGCGGGGAGGAGGTCCGCTTCGGCCAGGCCCTGCTCGCCACCGGGGCGCTGGTCAACATCCTCCGCGTCGAGGGCGCCGAGAACGAGGGCATCCACTACCTGCGCGCCTTCGGCAACGCCGACGCGATCCGCGCCGATGCCGAGCAGGCCAAGCGGGTGGTGTTGATCGGCGGCAGCTACATCGGCTGCGAGGTGGCGGCCTCGCTGACCGCCCGGGGGGTCTCGTGCGCGATCGTCGCCCTCGAGGACGTCGCCCTCTCGCGGACCTTCGGCGAGGATGCCGGCCGCTTCTTCCAGGGCCGGCTCGAGGAGCACGGGGTCGAGTTCCACGGCGGCGAGGAGCTCGAGGCCTTCGAGGGCGACGGACGCGTCCGCGCCGTGGTCACCAGGAGCGGCCTCAGCCTCGAGTGCGACACGGTCGTCGTCGGCGCCGGCGTCCGGGCCGACGCGATGCTCGCCGAGCGGGCCGGGCTCGCCGTCGACAACGGCATCCTCTGCGACGCGAAGCTGCGCACCTCGGCGCCGGGCATCTACGCCGCCGGCGACTGCTGCAACTACGAGAGCGTCGTCCACGGCCGCCGCCTGCGGGTGGAGCACTGGGACGTGGCGATGCAGCAGGGGATGCATGCCGCCCGCAACATGCTCGGGGAGGACGCCGACTACGAGGTCGTCCCCTACTTCTTCAGCGACCTCGCCGACTGGGCGAGCCTCGAGTACGTCGGCCCCGCCTACGAGTGGGAGGAGGAGGTCTGGCGGGGCGATCGCGAGGCCGGCGAGTTCTCGGTCTGGTACCTGAACGGCGGCCGGGTCGCCGGCTGCCTCAGCGTCGGCCGCTCCGAGGACCTGGCCGAGGCGCGCCGCATGCTCGCCGACCACGTCGACGTCTCCGCCGCCGCCGCGACGATCGCCGACGCCAGCGCCGACCTCTCGGCGCTGACCTGAGTCACGCGGCCGGCGCCGAGCGCCCGCCAGGGTGCCAGCCTGCGCTTCTGTCCGGAGACGTTCGCGAGACGCATCTAGGGCCCTCAAGGCCCGGCCGCGGCACTTCTCTCCCCCCGGCGTCGGTATCCTTGGTTTCCTCTGTGCGCCCTGGTGTAATGGCAGCACGCCTCGCTCTGGACGAGGTAGTCGGGGTTCGAGTCCCTGGGGCGCAGCTGAGAAGTGCCTGCAAAGGCGTCGATTCGCTCTGCTAGCTTCGCTGCTGATGAATCTCCCGCGACCACTACTGCCGCTCTCTGCGCTGCTCGCCGCGCTGGCGCTCGGCCTCGCCGCCTGCGGCGGTGGCGGCGGCAGCGCGACCACCGACGCGACCGAAGCCAGCACCGAAGAAGCGAAACCGGCGCTGAGCAAGGAAGAGCTGCTGAAACAGGGCGACGCGCTCTGCGCCGAGGTCAACACCGCCGTCGGCTCGATCAACGGCTCGGCGGCGGAACCCTCGAGCCAGGCCACCCAGACCGCGAACCTCTACGTCAACCTGGTCGCCAACATCGAGCGGCTCGGCGCACCCAGCGACGCCGCCTCCGAATACGCCGAATTCGTCGCCGTCGCCGAAGAACTCGCCAAAGTCGAGGGCGAAGTCAAAGCGGCCGCCGAACGCGAAGACATCGCGGCGCTGGAAGAAGCCGAAGCCAGCGCCTCCACGGCGCGCGAAGCGTTCCAGACCCAGGCCGGCGCCTTCGGCTTCCAGCAGTGCAGCCAGGGGCCCAGCGCCGTCACCACGACGCCCTCGAGCGGGGCCGGGGCCGGCGGCGAAGAAGAATCAGGCGAACTCGAAGAAGGCGGGATCGAAGTCGCCCCCGAAGGCGAAGTCGAAGAATACGTGCCCGAAGAAGAAGCGCCGGCGATCGAAGAAGTCGAACCCGAAGGCGGCGGCGCCGGGGTCGAAGAAGCCGCGCCGGAAGGCGGCGGCGAAGAAGAATCCTCCTCCGGCGGCGTCGGACCGGGCTGAGTCCAGCAGCGGGGAGGGGTGGTTCATCCCAGGCCGCTTGACGGGGGTCAGGCGGCTGAGCTCTCGCTCCAGGCTCCGTACAGCTTCGCGTAGGCGCCGCCGGCCGCGATCAACTCGTCGTGCGTGCCTCGCTCGGCGATCCTGCCGCCGTCGAGGACGACGATCTGGCCCGCCCGGCGGATCGTCGAGAGGCGGTGCGCGATGACGATCGCGGTGCGGCCGTGGAGCAGCCGCTCGAGCCCTTTCTCGATCGTCTTCTCGGTGCGGACGTCGACGTTGGAGGTCGCCTCGTCGAGGATCAGGATCCGGGGCTCGGCGAGCAGGGCGCGGGCGAAGGCGACCAGCTGGCGCTGGCCGGCGGAGAGCTGGACGCCGCGCTCGCCGACCTCGGTCTCGACCCCGTCGGGCAGGGCGGCGACGAACTCGCTGGCGCCGACCGCCGCCAGCGCCGCCTCGATCTGCTCGAGGCTCGCCTCCGGGCGGCCGAAGGCGACGTTTTCGCGGACGCTGCCGGAGAACAGGAAGCCCTCCTGGGGCACGATCCCGAGCTGGCGGCGGAGCGCCTGCTGGCGGACCCCGCGGAGGTCGTGGCCGTCGACCAGGACGCGGCCTTTCTGCGGGTCGTAGAAGCGGGCGACGAGCTTGGCCAGGGTCGACTTGCCGGCGCCGGTGGCGCCGACCAGAGCCAGGGTCTGGCCCTGCGGCACGTGCAGGTCGACGCCTTCCATGGCCCAGGCGCCGCCGCCCGCCTCGGGGCCCTCGCCATAGGAGAACCAGACGTCGTCGAGCTCGATCTCGCCGCGCAGCTGGCCGGGATCGATCGCGTCGGGCGCGTCGACCATGTCGGGCGGCGTGTCGAGCAGGTCGAAGATCTTGTCGAGCGCCGCCATCCCCTGCTGGTAGGTCGTGTAGAGCTGGGACAGTTCCTGGATCGGTTCGAAGAAGGTGTTCAGGTAGGCGACGAAGGAGACGATGATGCCGACCTGGATCGCGCCGTCGATCGCCTGGCTGCCGCCGTAGAGGAGGATCACCGCGGTGCCGACCGAGGCCAGCAGTTCGACCGCGGGGAAGTAGGAGGCGTTGAGGTAGACCGACCGCATGTTGACGTCGCGGTTCTGTTCGTTCAGCGCCGTCATCTCGGCCTCGTGGCGCGGCTCCTGGCCGAAGCTGCGGACGACGCGGATCCCGCTCAGCGACTCCTGCAGGTAGGCGGTGACGGCGGCGATCCGCTCCCGCGTCGCCCGGTAGGTGCCGGCCGAGACGATCCGGAAGACGACGCTCGCGATCGCCAGCAGGGGGAAGGTGAGGAAGGTGATCAGCGCCAGCTTCACGTCGAGCGCCAGCAGGATCACGATCACGCCGAGCAGCGTCATCGTGCTCGAGAACATCGTCACCAGACCGCTGGTGACGAGCTGGTTGAGCGCTTCGACGTCGTTGGTCATCCGCGAGATCAGCACCCCGGGGCTGCGCCGGGTGAAGAACCCGATCGACATCCGCTGCAGGTGGGAGAAGATCCGCTCGCGCAGGTCCTGCAGCGCCCGCGTCCCGACCCAGCCGACCAGGTAGGTCTCGATGCCGGTGAAGACCGCGTAGACGACGGCGGCGAGGACGAAGGCGGCGACGGTCAGGTAGAGCGCGGTGAGGTCGCCGGTTTCGATCCCGCTGTCGATCGCGCGGCCGATCAGGTAGGGCGGGGCGAGGCCGGCCGCGGTCTCGATCACCAGCGCGGCGAACATCATGATCACCCGACCGCGATAGGGGCGGAGCAGCCGGACCAGCCAGCGGACCTTGCGGCCCCGCTGGTCCTGGCCGCGGGCCAGGCGCCAGAGCGCGCCGATCAGCAGGAAGGCGTTCCGGATTCCCGGCTGGCCCTCGTCCGCGCGCCTGCCCGGCAGCCTCATAGCCGTGCCATCTCCTCGCGCTGCTCGAGGTCGCGCTGGAGGAAGACGCTGTCGGCGAGCCCGTGCTCGGCGATCTCGCGGTAGAAGCCGCAGCCCGCCATCAGCTCCTGGTGGGTCCCGACGTCGACGATCCGGCCGCCGTCGAGGACGATGATCTGGTCGGCCAGCGAGACGGTCGAGAGGCGGTGGGCGATGATGAACGTGGTCCGCCCGGCCATCGCCTCGCGCAGCCCGGCCTTGATCTGTTCCTCGGTGGTCGCGTCGACCGAGGAGGTGGCGTCGTCGAGGATCAGGATGCGCGGGTCGGCGAGCAGGGCGCGGGCGATCGCGACCCGCTGGCGCTGGCCGCCTGAGAGCGTCAGGCCGCGCTCGCCGACCCGGGTCTCGTAGCCGTCGGGGAGGTCGCGGATGAAGGCGTCGGCCTGGGCGCGGCGGGCCGCCACTTCGATCTGCTCGCGGCTCGCGCCCTGGTGGGCGTAGGCGATGTTCTCGGCGACGGTGGCGGTGAAGAGGAAGCTGTCGTCGGCGACGAAGGCGATCTGCGAGCGCAGCGAGTCGAGGTCGACCTCGCGGACGTCGGCGCCGTCGACCGTCACGGTCCCCTCGGAGGGGTCGTAGAGGCGGGCGATCAGGCCGACCAGGCTGGTCTTGCCGGATCCCGACGGGCCGACCAGGGCGACGGTCTGCCCCGCCTGTACCCGCAGGTCGATGCCGGTCAGCGCGGGGGCGCCGCCGTCGTAGCGGAGCGAGACGCCGCGCAGCTCGACCTCGCCTCCGCCGGCCGGCAGCGGCGGTGCCTGGGGCGGGCTCTGGATCGCCGGCTCGCGGTCGAGGACTTCGAACATCCGGTTGCCGGAGCCGACCGCCCGCTGGGCCATCGCCATCGCCGCCCCGAGCATCCGGGTCGGCCCGGCGAGCATGCGCACGTAGGTGAAGAAGGCGACGAAGGCTCCCAGGCTGAGGTTGCCGTCGATCACCTCCCGGCCGCCGACCAGGAGCACCAGGGCGATCCCGATTTCCGGCAGCAGGCCGATCACCGGCGAGAAGACCGACTGCAGGCGGGTGGCGTAGATGCTCTGGTCGAAGACGCGGGCGATGCTGCGCTGGAAGCGGCGCAGCTGGTATTCCTCGCGGGCGAAGGCCTTGACGATGCGGATCCCCGAGACGTTCTCCTCGGCCTCGGCGGTCAGCTCGGCGATCCGCTGCTGCACCTCCTGCTGGGCGGGGCGGGAGACGCGGTTGTAGCGCGAGGCGCTGAGGACGATCAGCGGCGCCGGCAGCAGCGCGATCAGCGCCAGGACCGGGTTGATCGCGACCATCACCACGCCGGCCAGGGCGATCGTCAGCACCGCCTGGGTGATGAAGATCAGCCCGTAGCCGAGGAAGAAGCGGATCGACTGCAGGTCGACGGTGGCGCGCGACATCAGCTGGCCGGTCTGCTGGCTGTCGAAGAAACCGAGGTCGAGCCGCTGCAGGTGGGAGTAGAACCGCTGGCGGAGGTCGAATTCGACCGCCAGCGAGACCTTGCCGGCGATCAGGCGGCGGACGACGGTCAGGCCCATGCGGAGGATGCCGGCGCCGAGGATCGCCAGGGCCAGCGGCAGCAGGTCCGGCTTGTTGCCTTCCTGGATCGCGTTGACCGCTTCGCCGACGAGCCAGGGGATCAGCACCCCCATCCCCATCGCCGCCCAGGCGAAGACCAGCGATCCCAGCAGCTGCAGGCGGTAGGGACGCAGGAAGCCCAGCAAACGGCGAAAAGTGCGCATCGTCACTCACTATACAAAGTGAAGTAATGGAGCCGTGGCGAGTTTCCGGGCCGGGCCGGGCGGCGCGGGCTCCCCACCCTGCGGCTCAGCGCAGGCCGGCGGCGGCTTCGGCGCTGGAGACCTTGCCCGGCGGGCATGGCTGCACCTTGGCGCCGGGACGGGGCAGGATCTGAAAGGTGGTGACGTCGTGGTACTGCATCGCGGCGCCGTTGTTCTGCGCCAGGGTGACGATCAGCCGGTAGAAGCCGGGGGGGAGGCGGTGGTAGAAGATCTCCGGCCGGGTCGCCGGCGAGTAGTCGCCGGTGACGCCGAGCCGTTCGCCGAGGACGCCGTTGGGGCCGGCGTATTCGGGCTTGTCGAACGACCTGCCCTTGAGCCGGCCTTTGCCGAGCGGGCTGTTGATCGCGCGTTGCAGCTTGACCGGGTCGACGCAGTCGGGGACCCGGTTGAGGCTGAAGCGCAGGTTGCCCTCGCCGAGTTCGGGCTGCTGGTGGAACTTGGCCGGCGCCAGCTGGAAGTTTTCGACGTCGACCTTGACGACGACGGCGTGGGCGTTCTGGCGGGCGCCGTTGCGGGGCGAGATGATTTCGACCGTCGGCTGCCCCGGTCGCGCCGGGCTTGCCTGGGCCGTGTTCGACTCCTTGCCGCCGAAGATCAGCGCGAGGGCGAGGGCGGCGGCGCTGAGCGCGACGGCGGCGAGGACTGCTCTGCTGGTCCGCATTCCGCCGAAGACTACGGGTAACCTGGCTCGCCAATGGGCGGCGCTGGGCAACTCGCGTACAGGATCGGCATGGCCGCGCGGCAGAGCGCGACCTGGATCCAGCTGGTCAAGTTCGGGCTGGTCGGGGCCTCCGGCTACCTGATCAACCTCGCCGTGTTCGCGCTGCTCGCCGGCTCGCTCGGCATCCACCACCTGCTCGCCGCGGTCGGCGCCTTCGCCGTCGCCGTCACCAGCAACTTCTTCTGGAACCGCCACTGGACCTTCGACCCCGGCGAGGGCCCGGCGCACTTCCAGGCGGCGCGCTTCTTCGCCGTCAGCCTCGCCGCCCTCGGCCTCAACCTGGTCGTCCTGCAGGCGCTGATCGGCTCCGGCCTTGCCGGCGACCTCAGCGCGCAGGCGATCGCGGTGGCGGTGGCGATGCCGTTCAACTTTCTCGGCAACAAGCTCTGGACCTTCGCCTGAGCGGGTCGAGGGCCGGCGCGTTTCTGCGTCCTCGGTCGCTTGTGTGCGGAGCACACGGCGCTCCCTGCGTCCTTGAACCGCTTGGCCCTCGACCCGCTCAGTAGCCTTGGGTATATGAGTCAGAAGCCGCAATATGACGCTGGGGCGATCGAGGCCGGGCGGCAGGCGGAGTGGGTCGAGCGCGGGGATTACTCGGCGCCGCCACCGCCCCAGCCGGGGCAGAAGCCGGTCTACGTCAAGGCGTCGAGCCCGTTTACCTCGGGCAACCTGCACATGGGTCACGTGCGCGACTACGCGATCGGCGACGCCTACGCGCGCTTCCACCGCGCCCGCGGCGACGCGGTCCTGTTCGGGTTCGGGTTCGACGCCTTCGGGCTGCCGGCCGAGCTGGCGGCGATCGAGCGCCAGGTGCTGCCGGCCGAGTGGGTCCGCCAGTGCGGCGACCGGATGATCGAGCAGATGCAGCGGCTCGGGTTCAGCTTCGACTACGACCGCGTCTTCTACAGCTCCGACGAGGGGCAGTACCGCTGGACCCAGTGGCTGTTCCTGACCCTGCTGGAGATGGGGATGATCTACCGCGCCGACGCGACCGTCGACTGGTGCGACACCTGTCAGACGACCCTCGCCTCGATCCAGGTCGAGGAGGGGGGGACCTGCTGGCGCTGCCACAACGAGGTGCGGCTGATCCGGCGGCCGACCTGGTTCCTGAAGATCACCGGCTACCTCGAGGAGAACGACGCCAACACCGAGCGGCTGGAGAACTGGGACGAGCTCTCGCTCGCCACCCAGCGCTACATCCTCGGTCGCAGCGACGGGGTCGAGGTCGACCTCGAGGGGACGGCAGGGGGGCTGACCGTGTTCAGCCCCCATCGCGGTGCCCTGGAGCGGGCGACCTTCGTGCTGCTCTCGCCGCGCCACCCGGAGATCGAGACCTGGGCGGCGAGCGAAGAGGCGCGCGAGGAGCTCGAGCAGATGCGCTCGGGCGGCTGGGAGCGGAGCGCGCGCGATGCCCGCTCGGTCCCGGTTCTCGACACCGGCGCCAGCCTCACCGGGCTCGACGGCAGCGAGCTGCCGGTGGTGGTCACGCCGCTGGTCGACGCCCGCTACGGGCCGACCGCCGCGCTCGGCATCCCGGACCTCGACGAGGCCGACGCCGACCTCGCCGCGCGGGTCGGCCGGGTGCGGGGCGGCGAGGCGGTCGACGCCGAGGAGGAGGAGGATGGCCCGCTCGCCGACCCGGAGCTGCCGGCCGGCGCCCGCGAGGCCAAGCGCTACCGCGCCAACGACTTCTCGATCTCGCGCCAGCGGGCCTGGGGGACGCCGATCCCGATCGTCCACTGCGAGGGCTGCGGCGCCGTGCCGGTGCCGCCCGAGGATCTGCCGGTGGTGCTGCCGCGCGACCTGATGCCGCGGGCCGAGGGCAACCCGCTCGCCGAGACGCCGGAGTTCGTCGACGCCCCCTGCCCGCGCTGCGGCGGCGCGGCCAAGCGCGAGACAGACACCCTCGACTGCCATTTCGACGCGCTCTTCCTCTGGGTTCCGGCGGCGGTGCCGCCGGCCGACCGCGCCGAGCAGATGTTCACCCACCCCGAGCTGCGGCACTGGCTGCCGGCGGAGCGCCTCGTCGCCGGCGGTGACTCGGGCGGCTTCGTCTTCGACCAGCGGATCGTCACCAAGGCGCTGCGCGACCACGGCGAGTTCGAGTTCATGGCCGACGGCGAGCCCTTCGCCGGCTGCCTCTTCCACGAGATGGTGATCGCCGACGGGCGCAAGATGAGCAAGCACCTCGGCAACGTGGTCGATCCCGACGAGCTCGTCTCCCAGTACGGCGCCGACACGGTGCGGCTGGCGGTTCTCTACGCCGCCGGGCCGGCGAAGACGCTGAACTGGTCCGACGGCGCGGTCCGCTTCGCCAATCGCTTCCTGCGCACCGTCTGGACCTACTGCCAGGACCGCTTCGCGGCGCTCGACGGCCACGCGCACGATCCGGAGGCGGCGGCGGACACCGAGCACATGCGCGATCGCCTGCGCAAATGGTGCGAGAACGGTCTGGAGCGAATCACCGAGGACACCGCCGAGCTGCAGCTGCACAAGTCGGTCCGCGACCTGACCCGCCTCTTCGAGCGAATCCAGGACTTCGAGAAGCGGGTGGTGAAGCGCCGCGGCCAGCTCGACCGCGCCGACGCCGAGGCCCAGATCGCGGCCCTGATCGTTCTCCTCCAGGCCCTCGCCCCGTTCGCCCCGCACACCGCCGAGGAGCTGCTGCTCGCCAGCGGCCGCGACGACGCCCGTGCGCTGTTCGCCACCTGGCCGCAGTCGGCGCCAATTCCGGTGGCCGCGGTTGCCGGCCAGGCGTAAGGGACGGGGGCTCGCGGGCCCCCTCGTAAGGGACGGGGGCTCGCAGGGGGGCGGGGGACGAGGGGCTGGTCGGGAGGGTCGGGTGACCCTCTTCACTCGGCCGTGTCGTCGTCGGGGAGTTGGGAGAGCTCTCGCCCGAAGCCCAGCCCTCCTCAGCCGCAAAACGTTCAGAGGGTCACCCGACCCTCCCTGAAGAGCTCCACGGCCCCCCAACCCCGGGAGCTCCCGGACAAAGACGAGGCCCCGCACCCTTGCCCAGAGCTTGAAAGGGACCAAGTCCAGAGTCTCTCGAAGAGCCCCCAAGGGACCAAGGCCTCCAATCCCGTGGTTCCTAACGGTCGCCTGGCGACCGTTAGGAACCACGCCCTCCGTAAACCCGGCGTTCTCCCATCCCGTGGTTCCTTTCGGACCCAGAGCGTCCACAAGGAACCACGCGATGCCTCGTCCTTTACTCGGCGGGCGCGGACGCTCGTCTCCCGCAAGCTTCGGAAGAGACGGCGGGGCTTCGTCCCTTTGAAGCTCAGGGCACGGGGCGCGGGGGGTTCTTGCGGGGCTTGCGGGCGGGGCGTCGGACGTTGGCCTTCCTAGGGAGGGGTGGGGTGTCCCTCTGAACGTTTTGCGGCTGAGGAGGGCTGGGCTCCGGGCGCCAGCCGGAAGACTCCCCAACGACGACACGGCCGAGTGAAGAGGGACACCCCACCCGTCCCCTCGCAGAACCTCCGTCCCTTGGCCGTCGGGGATCTGGGCCGAACGACCCCCGCCCCGGCTCAGCCCTTCGGCGGCTTTACCTCGAACCGCTGTCCGGCCGGCGCCCATGCCATCCCGGAGCAGAGCTCGGCGGGGGTGGTTTCCAGGGACCCGGCCAGCTTCAGGATCGTGGCCAGCCGGGGCTCGCGGCCGGCGCGCTCGAGCAGGGAGATCTCGGTGCGGTGGAGGTCGCAGCGGTGGCCCAGCTCTTCCTGGGAAATTCCCGCCTTGGTGCGGGCACGGCGGAGGTTCGCGGCGAACCGCTCCTGGGGGGTCACGTGGGGAGATTCTTTCCGTTGCGGACAGGAACTCTACAGACAGTAGGCCTCGCCGAATTGGGTGCGGGCCGTCAGGTCCGCTACCTTGCTGAGAGCAGAACAGCCTGCCTTCGCGGGATTTTTACGCAGAAGGCGTTGAGCATCAGTAGACCATGTGTTATATCCATCCGAAATCGGAGCTGCACCGGGGAGCAAGCCGGCCGTCCAGGCCCGGTCCACGGCGGCAAAAGGAGGAGTCATGAGCGACGCGGTCGATCCGCATCTGGCAGGCCTTGACGGCCCACGGACCAGTTCTGTCGCGACCGAACTCGTCTGCCGCGACTGTGGCTACCGGACGCCGCTGCTGGACTCCGCCTTCAAGTGCCCCGCCTGCGGCGAGGGCCTCGACATCGACTACGACTACGAGCGCGCGGCGGCCCTGATCGCCGAGCGCGGGCTCGAGGGCAGGCCCTGGAACATCTGGCGCTTCGAGGAGCTGCTGCCGATCACCTCGCGCCCGGCCCAGCAGCGCGTCGGCCAGTTCTCGGGCCAGACGCCGCTGATCCGTGCCGACCGGCTCGGCGCCGAGCTCGGCCTCCGCAACCTCTACCTGAAGGACGACTCGACCAACCGCCCGACCCTCTCCTACAAGGACCGGGTGGTGAGCATGGCGATCGCCCGCCTGCTGGAGCTCGGCAAGGACGAGGTCGGCTGCGTCTCGACCGGCAACGTCGGCACCGCCGTCGCGGCGCTGGCAGCCAAGGCCGGCGCCACCGCCTACATCTTCTACCCGGGCAACATGGAGAAGGGGAAGGCGAAAGCCTGCCGAGCGCTCGGCGCCCGCGTCTGCCAGCTCGATGCCAACTACGACCAGGCCAACCGGGCCTGCCGCGAGCTCTCGCTGGCCAGCGGGATCGAGTTCGCCAACATCACCCTGCGTCCGTTCTACGCCGAGGGGGCGAAGACGATGGCCTTCGAGGTCGTCGAGCAGCTCGGCTGGGTGGCGCCCGACCACTGGGTCATCCCGGCTGCCGGCGGCACCCTCTCCTCCCGCGTCCACAAGGGCCTCAACGAGCTCGAGACCGTCGGCCTCGCCGAGACCGCCGGCTGCAAGATCAACATCGCCCAGGCCGGCGGCTGCTCGCCGATCGCGACCGCGATCCGCAGCGGTGGCGAGCTCGAGTCGCAGGTGCCGGAGACCGCGGCACACTCGCTGGCGATCGGCGCTCCCGGCGACGGCGGCCTGGTGGTCGACGCGGTCCGCACCCGAGGAGGCTCCGCCGCCGCCCCGTCGGACCCGGAGATCTTCGAGGCGATCGACCTGCTCGGCGCCACCGAGGGCATCCTCACCGAGCCGGCCGGCGGCACCACGATCGCGGCCACCGCACGGCTCGCCCAGGAGGGCAAGCTCGGTGCCGATGACACCGTCGTCGCGGTGATCAGCGGCAACGGGTTGAAGACGCTCTCCGAGCACCCGGACAAGCCGTGGCCGGAAATGGTCCCCTGCCAGGTCGACACGATGGAGGAAGTCCTCAGCGACTTCCGCCGGGCCGCCGCGACGGCGGCGCGGTAGAGCGCAACCGGAACGGTCGGCGGCGTGGCCGGCACGGCGCTGCCGCAGGTCGAGGGGGTCACCCACCGCACCGTACGGGCGCGCGGAGTCGATCTGCACGTCGCCGAAGCCGGCACGGGCGAGGACGTCGTTCTCTGCCTGCACGGCTGGCCGCAGCACTGGTACGAGTGGCGGGCCCTGATGCCGGCCCTGGCCGCGGCCGGCCACCGGGTGCTGGCCCTCGACCAGCGCGGCTTCGGCTGGTCGGAGGCGCCGGCGGAGGGCTATGAGAAGGAGGAGCTGGCCAGCGACGTGCTCGCCGTCCTCGACGAGCTCGGGCTCGAGCGGGTGAAGCTGGTCGGCCACGACTGGGGCGGCTGGATCGGGTTCCTCGCCTGCCTGCGCGAGCCGCAGCGCTTCGAGCGCTACCTGGCGCTCAACATCCTGCCCCCCTGGACCAGCGCCCGGGCGATGGCGCCGCACCTGTGGCGCTTCTGGTACCAGTGGATGATCCTCAGCCCGGGCATCGGCTACCGGCTGCACCGCGGCGGCCGGTTCGTGCCGAAGGTGCTGGTCGGCGCCTCGACCCGGCGCGAGCCGTGGGATCCGGCGACGCTCCACGCCTTCGCCGACACCTTCACCGAGCCGGCACGGGCGCGGGCCGCGGTGCAGATGTACCGGGTCTTCAACCTGCGCGAGGTGCCGGCGATCTTCCGCGGGCGCTACGCCCGGGCCCGTCTCGAGGTGCCGACGAGGATGCTGTTCGGGACCGACGACGCCGCCCTGCGCGCGGAGCTGCTCGCCGGTTACGAGCGCCACGCCGAGGCGATGGAGGTCGAGCTGGTCGACGGCTGCGGCCACTTCATCGCCGACGAGATGCCCGACCTGGTCGCCGCCCGGGCCAGGGAGTTCTTCGCCCAGCCCTCGCTGCCGTAGCGGCGGTCCGCTGGCCGGGACCCCGCTGCCCCCGCCGGCGGCCCCGCTGGCCGGCGCCGCCGCCGCGCGGAGGAGGCTCGCTGACCGGCGGCGCGCATATATTCGACGGCCTGATGCGGGCCCTGATCCAGCGCGTGAGCCAAGCCGCCGTCGACGTCGAGGGCGAGCGGGTGGCGCAGATCGGGCCGGGGATGCTGGTCCTGCTGGGAGTCGCGGTGGGCGACGGCGAGGCCGAGGCCGACCGGCTCGCCGACAAGGTGCGGGCGCTGCGGATCTTCGACGACGCCGAGGGCCGGATGAACGAGCCGCTGGGCGAGCGCGAGGTGCTGTGCGTGAGCCAGTTCACCCTCTACGGAGACGCGACGCGCGGCAACCGGCCCAGCTACATGGGGGCGGCCCGGCCGGAGGCAGCCGAGCCCCTCTACGACCGCTTCTGCGAGCGGCTCGGCGCCAGGAAGGGGGTGTTCGGCGCCTGCATGGGGGTGGCGCTGATCAACGACGGCCCGGTGACGCTGATGCTCGAGGTCTAGGTGCGCTGGGCGGCGCTGCTCGGGGCGGGGCTTGCTTCGGTGACGCTCTGCGGCTGCTTCGACGGCACCGTGCGCGACGCTCCCGAAGCGGGCGGCGAGCGGCCGGCGCAGGGCAGAAGCGACGGGCATCGCGGGACCGGGGCAGCCAGCCGCGGCAGCGACGAGGACGGTGGCCGCGGCGCCGGCGGTGGCACGGTCAGCTTCGCCGCCGTCGGCGACACCGGGATGGGGATCACGCCGGAACTGCCGCCCGAACCCGCCACCTACCTCGATCCGATCGCCGGCGAGCTCTCCGGCGACGTCGTTTTCGGCAACCTCGAGGGGACGCTGACCGACGTCTCCGAAGACGTCAAGTGCGCCGGCGCGGAGCCGGGCACCTGCTACGCGTTCCGCACGCCGCCGGGCTACGCCGAGCACTACGCCGCGGCCGGCTTCACGGTGATGAACCTCGCCAACAACCACTCCTACGACTTCGGCGAAGCGGGGCAGGCCGAAACCGTGGAAGCGCTGCGCGACGCCGGGATCGAACCGACGGGCCTGCCCGCCGAGACGGCCGAGCTGACCGCCGGCGGCCGCCGCGTCGCCTTTCTCGGCTTCGCCCCCTACGCGTACACGAACCTGCTCACCGACCTCGAATCGGCGCGGGCGCTGATCGCCGCCGCCGCCGCGCGGGCCGACATCCTCGTCGTCGCGATCCACGCCGGCGCCGAGGGCTCCGATGCCACCCACACGCCCGACGCCGAGGAGATCTACCTGGGCGAGGACCGCGGCAACGCCGTCGAGTTCGCCCACATGGCGGTCGAGGCCGGCGCCGACCTCGTCCTCGGCTCGGGCCCGCACGTGCTGCGCGGGATGGAGATCTACCGCGGCCGCCTGATCGCCTACAGCCTCGGCAACTTCTGCGGGTACCACAACTTCAGCACCGAGGGGGTGCTCGGCGAGACCGTCGTCCTGCACGCGGCGCTGGCCGCCGACGGTCGCTTCCGCTCGGGCCGCCTCGCCTCGGTGCGGATGATCGAAGCGGGCCAGCCGGTCCCCGATCCCGAAGGCGCCGGCGCCGCCCTGGTCGGCCAGCTCTCGGCTGAAGACTTCGGTGCCCGCGGGATCGACGTCGGTCCTGACGGCCGGATCAGGCGCTAGGTTGCCGCCATGCTGCCGCCGCTGCTGTTGATCAACGGCTACGCCGCGACCGGCGCCGACTGGGACCCGACCTTCCTCGGCGAGCTCGAAGCCTCCCACCGGGTGCTGCGCCCCGACAACCGCGGCGTCGGCGCCGTCCCCCTCGGCGAGGAGGAGCTGACGATCGCGGCGATGGCGGCCGACATGGAAGCGCTGCTGGATGACGAGGAGATCGAGCGGGCGCCGGTCGTCGGCTGGTCGATGGGCGGCTTCGTCGCCCAGGAGCTGGCACGGCGGGCGCCGGAGCGGGTCTCGGCGCTGGCGCTGATGTCGACCGATCCCGGCGGCGAGGCCGCGGTTCCCGCCCGGGCCGAGGTCTGGGCCGAGCTCACCGACCACTCCGGGACCCCCCGTGAGCAGGCGACGCGGCTGATCTCGCTGCTCTTCCCGCCACCCGTCGCGGTGGAGATCGACCGCCAGTTCGGCGAGATCGTGGCCGCGGCGCGGGCCGGCCTGGCGGCGACGACGCTGCGCGCCCAGGAGCAGGCGATGGCCGCCTGGCACCGCACCGAGCCCGGCGAGGCCGAGGCGGCGACGCCGACCCTGGTCCTGCACGGCACCGAGGACGTGGTGATCCCGCCCGCCAACGCGGGCGCCCTGACGGACCGCTGGCCGGGCGCCGGGGTCGAGCTGTTCGAGGGCTCCGGGCACGCGGTGATGGCGCAGGAGCCGCAGCGGATCGCCGCCGCGATCCGCCTTCACCTCGACGAGCACGCCTAGCCCGCCGGGGCGAGGGCGAAGGCGCGGCGGGCGAGGGCCGCGGCGGCGCGCAGGCGGCGCGGGCGCGGCCAGCCGGCTACCGAGCAGGCGACGGTGAGAAAGCGCCCGCCGCGGACCGCGAACAGCGTGCTGAAGGCCGGCACCCAGCTGGCTCCGTGCCCGCTGGCCGCCCGCTCGCCGACGCCGGGCACGTCATGGGGTACCAGCGCCGGGTTGGGCGCCCCGAACTGCGCCTGCTCGACCATCCGGTTCTCGTAGCGCTGGTGGGCGGCGTGGGCGGTGTCGAGGTAGACGTTGACGGCGATTCCGGGGCCGAGGATCGAGCAGCGCGAGAGCGGCGGGCCCGGCCTCGAGCGCGCATGCGCCGGCCTGCCCGCGGCAGCCCGCACCGCCGCCGCCAGCGCCTCGCAGGCGCCGCGGTCGAGCCGGGCGCTGCCGGCCGGTTCGGCGCCGATCCTTTCGCCGCGCGGACCGCGTGGAACCGGCGCCCGCCTGGTCGGCCCGGAGTGGCCGCCGGCGCCGCCGCAGGCGGCCAGCACCAGGGCCAGCACCAGGATCGCTGCGGAGAGTCTCCTCATCTCCACTCAGCTACCCGCCGCTCGCGGTTCTGCAGCAGCTGCCTTCTGGCGCCGCATCGGCCGTCACTGCCGCTTTCGTTGCAGCCCGTGCGTCCAGAGCGGGCTTGAGCGGGGCGGCGCTACGGTCGACAACCGTGGAGATGGAGGGCGAGAAGCAGACCGGCAGGCTCTACTCGGCGCTGGTTCTCGGCGCCCTCCTGGCGCTCATCGGCCTGGGCATGATCGGAATCCCGGTCGCGACCGCGATCCTCTTCCTCTTCGCCGCGGCGCTGCTCGGCGTCTGCGGCTGGGCGGCGCTGGAGATCGCCGCCGGCCACCGGCAGGCCGTGGCCCGCCGGCGCCGCCGCCGCGCCGCGGCCCCGCCGTCCGTTCCGCGGTCGCCGCGGCTACGCTCTCCGGCCTGAGCACCGAGGTCCGAGCCCGCGCCGCCGCCGGCCTCTCCGAGGAGGAGGCCGCCCGCCGGCTGGCCGAGCGCGGACCGCTGCCGGCCGAGTCGACGAGCCGCTCCTACCGCTCGATCTTCGTCGGCAACACCTTCACGGTCTTCAACCTGATCCTCGCCGTCTTCGGCGCGGCGACGCTCGCCTTCGGCAATCCCAAGGACGCCCTCTTCCTCGGGATCCTGGTCGCCAATACGGCGATCGGGACCTTCCAGGAGGTGCGCGCCAAGCGCGCCCTCGACAGCCTCGCGGCACTGGTCGCGCCGGCCGCGACCGTGGTCCGCGGCGGCGTCGCCCGCGAGGTTCCGGTCGGCGACGTCGTCGTCGGCGACCTCGTCCGGGTCAGCGCCGGCGACCAGATCGTCGCCGACGGCACGCTGGTCGGCAGCGACGGCCTGGCGCTGGACGAGTCGAACCTGACCGGCGAGTCCGAGCCGGTCGTGCGCCGCCCCGGCGAGCAGGTCCTCTCCGGCTCCTTCGCCGTCGAGGGCGGTGGCGAGCTCGAGGCCACCGCGGTCGGCCCCGACAGCCGCGCCGCCCAGCTGGCCGCGACCGCGCGCAGCTTCCGCCACCCGCGCTCGCCGCTCGAGCGCGCCATGGACCGGCTGCTGATCATCCTCGTCGGCGTCATGGTGCCGCTCGGCATCGCCCTCGGCGCGACGCTCGCGATCCGCGACGTCGGCCAGGAGGACGCCGTCGAGACGCTGACGGCGGCGATCGTCAACATCGTCCCCGAGGGCCTGATCCTGCTCGTCTCGCTGACCGCGGCGGTCTCGGCGGCGAAGATGGCGCGGCGCGGGATCCTCGCCCAGCAGCTGAACGCGGTCGAGTCGGTCGCCTCGGTCTCGGTCATGTGCACCGACAAGACCGGGACCCTGACCGAGTCCGCGCTGCGGGTCGTCGCCCAGGTGCCGGCGGCTGGCGTGGGGGAGGGCGAGCTGACGCGAGCCCTGGCGCTCTACGCGGCGAGCACGCCGACACGGAACCTCACCCTCGAGGCGGTGCACGCGGCGAAGCTCGACGGAGCGGTGGCGGCGGTCGAGCCGAGCGCCGCGGTCCCGTTCTCCTCGCGGCGGCGCTGGAGCGCGCTCGAGCTGGACGGCGAGCGGCTGGTGCTGGGGGCGCCGGAGGCGCTGCTGGGCGATGCCGGCGCGGATGCCCTGCGCCAGCGCGCCGGCGCCGAAGCCGCCGCGGGTCGTCGCGTCCTCGCCCTGGCGCGCGCCGGTGCGCCGCTGCCCGAAGCGGCACCCGACGCGCCGCTGCCCCAGCCCCTGCAGCCGCTCGGGATCGTCGTCCTGGCCGAGCGACTGCGCCCGAACGCGGCGGAAACGGTCGCCTTCTTCACCGCCGAGGAGGTGGCGCTGAAGGTGATCTCCGGCGACAACCCGGCGACGGTCGGGGCGATCGCCCGCGACGTCGGCGTTCCCGCCAGCTCGGACGCGCTCGACGGCGGCGCTCTGCCGGCCGGCGACGCCGAGCTGGTCGCGGCGGTGCGGGCGGCGCCGGCGATCGGCCGCATCTCGCCCGAGGACAAGGCCCGGGTCGTGCGGGTGCTGAGCGAGGGCGGCGAGTACGTCGGCATGCTGGGCGACGGCGTCAACGACGTCCCGGCCCTGAAGCAGGCGCGGCTGGCGATCGCCCAGGGGTCGGGGACCCAGATGGCGCGTTCGGTCAGCGACCTCGTCCTCGTCTCGGGCGAGTTCGGCGAGATCCCGCGCCTCGTCCACGAGGGACGGCAGATCCTGCGCAACATCCAACGGGTCGCCCGGCTCTTCGTCAGCAAGGCGATCTTCACGGCCCTCCTGCTGGTCACGATCGCCCTGACCAGCGGCGTCTTCCCGCTGCTGCCGCGCCAGTTCACCCTCACCTCCTCGCTGACGATCGGGATTCCCGCCTTCTTCCTCGCGCTGGCGCCCTCCAGCGGGCCCTGGCGCCCGGACGGCTTCCTGCGCGCGGTCGCCCGCTTCTCGGTGCCGGCCGGGCTCGCGGCCGGCAGCGGGATCCTCGTCGCCTACCTGCTCGCCCGCCACGCCTTCGACCTCAGCCTCGAGCAGTCGCGGACCGTGACCGCGGCGACCGTGGTCAGCGTCGGGCTGGCGATCGTCGTCGCGCTCGAGGACGAGCCCGGCAGGCGGCGCTGGGCTGTCGCCGGGCTCTGCACGCTGATGGCGCTCGGGTTCGTCCTCGTCGCCGCCCTTCCCGCCGGCCGCGATTTCTTCGAACTGGCGCGACCGACCGGCGGCATGGTCGCCGCCTGGGCGATCGGCGCCGCCGTCGCGATCGTCCTCCTGGTCGCGGCGCTGCGCCTGGTCGCGGCGCTCGAGCAGCGAGCCGCCGCCGAGTCGACCTAGGCCACGGACTCCGTCGGCAGGCCGGGCACCGGCGGGGCCGGTGCATTACCGCCGGCCGGTTGGCGATCGACCGCCCCGAGCCGACCCGCGTAGGCGCGGACCACGTCGCGGTGATCGAGCCATCCCACCAGGGCGCCCCCCGACTCGTCGAGCACCGGCACCGCCTCGCGATCGCCCTCCGAGAGCCAATCCACCGCCGCGCCCAGCTCGTCGGCGGGGTGCAGCGCGGGCGCTGCCTGGGCGAGATCGGCGGCACCGAGACCGGTTGCGTCCCCGGCGCCCTGCTCGAGCGCGCGGGCGGTGACGACGCCGAGCAGGCGACCCTCGTCGTCGAGCACGGGCAGGGCCAGCTGGCCGCTGGCGGCCAGCTGGGCGGCGATCTCGGCGGTTCCAGCGCGGCTGCCGACGGCGGGTGGCGGTGGGCGCATCGCCTGGCCGATCTCGAGCCCGGCGACGAGCCCCGAGCGAGCGGGCCGCTCGATGTCGATGCCGCGGCGGCGCAGCTTGAGGCTGTAGATCGAGTCGGCGCTGAGGGCGCGGCTGAGACCGGCGGCGACGACCACCGCCAGCATCAGCGGCAGGATGATCGAGTACTCGCCGGTCAGCTCGAAGACGATCAGCACCGCGGTGATCGGGGCGCGGCCGGCGGCAGCGAAGACGGCGGCCATCCCGACCAGCCCGTAGGCACCGGCGCTGGCGGTCGCGCCCGGCAGCAGGTCGTGCGCGCCGAGCCCGAAGGCGCTGCCGAGCATCGCCCCCATGAACAGCGACGGGGCGAAGACGCCGCCCGAGCCGCCGATCGCCATCGTCACGCTGGTGGCGGCGATCTTCCCGACCAGGAAGGCGACGAGCAGGGCGGCCGCGTACCGGCCGTCGATCGCGCCTTCCAGGACCGGGTAGCCGACCCCGTACATCTCCGGCAGAACCAGCAGGATCAGGCCGAGCAGCAGCCCGCCGACCGCCGGCCGCAGCCAGGCGGGCCCGCGCCAGACGCCGTCGGCGACGTCCTCGGCGCCGTAGAGGACGCGGATGAAGGCGATCCCGACCAGCGCCGCCAGGACCCCGAGCAGCGCGTACAGCGGGTACTCGGCGGCGGAGACGAGGCGGAAGGCGGGCAGGTCGAGGAAGGCTTCGGAGCCGAACGCGAGGCGGCCCACCGCGGTGGCGAGGACCGAGCTGATCACGACGACGCCGAAGTTGCGCGTCTGGAAGTCGCGGAGGATCAGCTCGAGCGCGAAGAAGACGCCGGCGATCGGCGCGTTGAAGGTGGCGGCGATGCCGCCGGCGGCGCCGCAGGCGACCAGCAGGCGGGTGTTTTCGGCCGCCTGCCTGCTGACCTGGGCGAGCGCCGACCCCAGTGCCGAGCCGATCTGGACGATCGGGCCCTCGCGGCCGACCGAGCCGCCCGAGCCGATGCAGATCGCCGAGGCGAGCGACTTGACGATCGGCACTCGGCCGCGGATCCGGCCCTCGTTCGAGTGGACGGCGAGCATCACCTCGGGGACGCCGTGGCCGCGCGCCTCCGGCGCGAAGCGGTAGACGAGCGGTCCGTAGAGGAGGCCGCCGACGACCGGCGCGACGAGGACGATGAACGGGCCGACCTGGGGGCAGTGGGGGTTGGTGAAGTGGCCCAGGGCGCTGGGGTCG
>JAXLTA010000019.1:0-110983 GCA_046330305.1 Solirubrobacterales bacterium
CCGCAGCGCCGGGTGCAGCTCGCGCAGGCGCTCGAGCCGGATCCGGCCCCGTCCGGCGCCGTTGCCGCCGGCCAGCTCGGCGGCGATCAGCGCGTCGAGGACCTCCGCCTCCTCGCGGAGCAGCTCGGCGGTGCGCAGGACGTTGGCCGCCGCCGCCGGGTGCGCCCGCGCCAGCTCCGGCAGCAGCCCGGCGCGGATCCGGTTGCGGGCGAAGGCGGGCTCGGCGTTGGTCGCGTCCTCCCGCCAGGAGAGCCCGCGGCGCCGGCAGTACTCGGTGACCTGCTCGCGGGTGGTGCCGAGCAGGGGCCGGGCGAGGATGCCGTCGCGCGGCCTCATCCCGAGCAGGGCCCGGCGGCTCGGCGAGGAGGCGAGCCGGTAGAGGATGGTCTCTACCTGGTCGTCGGCGGTGTGGCCGGTGACGATCCAGGCGTCGGCCGGCAGCGCCACCCGCGCGGCGGCCTCGTAGCGGGCGTCGCGCGCCCAGGCCTGCAGGTTGCCCGGGCCCTCCGGCCGCCGCGGCCGGCTCACCGTCAGCTCCACCCCGAGCGCCTCGCAGAGCTCGGCGCAGAAGCGCTCGTCCTCGACGGCGTCGTCGCGCAGGCCGTAGTTGACGTGGACGGCGCGCACGAGGGCGGGCGCGGCGCGGCTGCGAACCGCGAGGTCGAGCATGCAGACCGAGTCACGGCCGCCGGAGAGCAGCACGACCAGCGAGCGCTCGGGCGGCGGCAGCTCGGCGCCGCACAGGCGCTCCAGCAGCGGGTCGGGGTCCGGTCGCGGCTCGCTCTCCATCCTGGAAGTGTCGCGCGCCAGCGGCGGCGCCGCGATCAGCCGGCGGCGCTGACGAGGAACAGCTCGGTCGGCACCGGGAACCCCTTCAGCGCGACCTGGCCGATCGGCTCGAAGCTCAGCTTCTCGCTGCCGGCGATCGCCGCGGTGACCCGGTCGGTCACCAGGACCTCGCCGGCGAGGGCGCGGCTGACCACGCGGTGGGCGAGGTTGACCTGGCCGCCGAAGTAGTCGCCGTCGCGGTAGACGGCGGCGCCGCAATGGATCCCGACCCGCGGCTGGGGCCGCTGCGGGAAGCGCTCCATCAGCGCGACCGCCCAGTGCGTGAGGCCCGAGACCTCGGGGGAGACGACCATCACCTCGTCGCCGATCGTCTTCACGATCGTCGCCTCGCGCGGCAGCGTTTCCTCGATCGTCGCGACGAAGTTCTCGACCACGTCGAGCGCCTCGATGTCGCCCTCCTCCTCGGTGTAGCGGGTGAAGCCGGTGAGGTCGATGAAGCAGAGCGCGACGACGACCTGGCCGAGCTCCATCTCGGTCGTGTCGAGGCTGATTTCGGCCTCCATGTGGCCGACCACGTCCTGCTCGATGTAGAAGCGCAGGTAGCGGTTGTGCAGGTATTCGGTGATCGGCGCCGCCAGCGGCAGGATTTCGGCGGCGAGGTCGCCCATCTCCTCGGCCATCTGCAGCTCGGGGACGCCGTCGCGGATCAGCGGTTCATGGACGTAGAGGTGGAAGAGGCGGACCTCGGCATCGGCGATGCGGCGGATCGACTGGACGTAGATCCGCACCAGCTGCAGAAAGGCGACGAGCGGGAAGCCGGCGGCCAGCACCCGTGCGCAGAGGCGCAGCGCGACCGCGTCCTCGGCGGTGAGGCGATCGCGCTGGCGGCCCTTCGGCGTCCCCAGCATCACCAGGATGCGTTCGATCAGCTCCTCCTCGAGCCCGGTTTCGGCGGCGATCATCGCGACCGTGACCTCGCCCTCGTCTTCGGCGAAGAGCTCTTCGGCGAAGCCGAAGGCGAGCCGCCCCTCGCGACCGGCGCGGCGCAGGTCCTCGAGCGAGTAGCCGCGCTCCCGCATCCGCGCCACGACGCGCGCCTGGGCGGCGGCGGTCGCGGTCCAGCGGCCGCGGCGGACGGGGACGATCTTCTCCTCGGCCCACCGTTTCAGGGTGCTGGCCGGGACGCCGGAGCGGCGGGACGCCTCGCCCAGGGAGATTCGCTCGTCCGCCATCGCCCGCGAGGCTACTCGCGCCGACGGCTCCTCCCTCGCCGAGAACGCAGTTTGACTCGCATAGCGAGCGAAAGCGCGTTCTCGGCACGGCTTCGCCAGGCGCGGAGCGCCTAGGCTCCCGTCCGATGCCGCGCCGCCTCCGCCCCACCGCGCCGATCGCCGTCGATGCGGTCCTGGTCGGCGACCCGGCCCGCGCCCTGATGCTGGCCCAGGAGCTGCTCGAGCAGCCGAAGATGGCGAATCACGCGCGGGGGCTCTGGGGCTACTCCGGGCGCACGCCGGCGGGCCACGAGCTGAGCGTGATGTCGACCGGGATGGGCGGGCCGAGCGCGGCGCTGGTGCTGGCCGACCTGGCCGAGCTGGGCGTGCGGAGCGCGGTCCGGATCGGGACCGCCACCGCCCTGCGGGAGCCGATCGCGGTGGGCGAGCTGGTGGTGGTCGAGGCCGCCCATCTCGGCCCAGATGGCGCCGACGTAGCGGTGCCGGCGCCGGACCCGGAGCTGACCGAGGCGCTGCGCGTCGAGCTCGGCGCCGCGGCCCGGGCCGGCGAGGCGGTCAGCTTCGACACCCTGCACGCGCCCGGCCGTGCCCCGGCGAGCGCCGGCGAGGTGGCCGACATGCAGACGGCGGCGCTGCTGGGCGCAGCGGCGCGGCTGCAGGTGCGGCTGGCGGCGATCCTGGTCGTCGTCGCCGACGCGGCCGGCCGGGAGCTCGCCGAGGAGGAGCTGATCGAGGCCGCCAGAAGCGCCGGAGCCGCCGCCTCAGCCGCACTCTCAGGCTGAGGTCGAGGGTGAGCCTTTGGCGGTTTTCCGGGTCGCCTTGGCCCTCTCGCGGCGCAGGGCGCCGAGCTCGCGGGTCAGCTCGTCGATCTGGTCTTCGACCTCCTCGAGCCGCTGGGAGAACGAGCGCAGGCGCCGCTCGACGCGTTCGAGATCGGTCGCCGAGGAGAGGTTGAGGGCGCTCATCGCGGCGTGCTGGGCCTCGATCGCCTTCTCGCGGGCGCCGAAGGCCGCCTGGATCGCGTTGTGGAGGGTCGGGTTGTCGATCAGCGCCTGCGCGAGCTCGCCGATCGCCTGCTCGGAGCGGGCGCGAAGCCCATCGTGGTCGTCGTTCTCGTAGGTCACTCCCCCGCCTTTCGCAGCTTGTTGACATCAGCTTAACGAGCGCATCCGCCCCGGTTGAAACGCTGCCCGGCGCGACGATGAAGCGGCGCTTGATTAAGGGCTTGTTGGGGGGCGGCCGGCGCCGTTGTGCCCATCTGGGCGAACGGGTAGCTTGGACCTCGGCGTACCCGGGGAGGGTGAGTGCAGAGGTCGCTGGCTGCGGCGGCGGGTACCGAGGCCCATGGGCATGAGATCAACCAGATTGGCAACGATCGTCGCGCTGGCCGGGTTCCTGGCCGCGCTCGTCGGGCTGGCCGCCAGCGCCGGCGCCGACCAGGTCTCCGAAAGCGCCAGCCTGGCGCCGCAGACCACGCTCAACCCCCCCGCCTCGCCGTCCCCGCAGACGGCCGCGACCCCGCCGGCCCCCGCCTGCGCGAACGGGGTCGACGACGACGGCGACGGCCTCGTCGACCTCGAAGACCCCGACTGCGAATCGCCGACGGACACCAGCGAGGAACCGGAAGCCCCCGTCCAGGGCGGCGAAGGCCCCAAGCCGAAGTCGGGTGAAGGGCACCACCAGACCTTCAAGCAGGGCAGCGCGATCGACGGCGGCGAAGCCGTCGAAGAAGACCGCCGCGGCGGCGTCGTCCACAACGAGACGCTCGGCGACGCGAGCGGCGGCAGCGGCCACGGCGGCGGGCTCCAGGCCCCGGCGGCGGCCGGCCCCGGCGATCAGCCGCTGGCGGAATCGGGCAGCGGCGGCTCCGCCTTCGGCGCCGGCGGCGCCCCGACCGGCGGCAACCCGACGACGACGATCGCCCCCTTCGGGCCGGCTCCGATCGGCGTCCCCAACTTCGTCATCGACTCGTTCGAGATCCCGCCCTTCCTGCTGCCGATCTACCAGGCCTGCGGCACCGAATACGGCATCCCCTGGGAGGTCCTGGCGGCGATCAACAAAATCGAGACCGGATTCGGGACCAACCTCAACGTCTCCAGCGCCGGCGCCGTCGGCTGGATGCAGTTCCTGCCCTCGAGCTGGGAAGCCTTCGGGCTCGACGCCAACGGCGACGGGCGGAAAGACCCCTACAACCCGGTCGACGCGATCTGCGCCGCCGCCCACTACCTGAGGCTGGCCGGCGGCAGCAAGCACCTCTACGAAGCCATCCTCGCCTACAACCACGCCGACTGGTACGCGCAGGAGGTCCTGCTCTACGCCCGCGCCTACGGCCGCCTGCCCTCCGATCTGGTCGGCTCGCTGACGGGGCTGACCGAGGGCGCCCACTTCCCGGTCGCCGCCGACGCCCGCTACGCCGACGACAACGCCGCCCGGGCGACCCTGAGCAGCTCCGGCTCGGGCCGCATCACGGGCAGCGCCGCCGAAGTCATCTCCTCCTCGCCGACCCTGCGCGGGATCAACATCTTCGCCGCCGCCGGCTCGCCCGTGGTGGCGGTCAACGACGGCATCGTCCGCAAGCTCGGACACTCGCCCACGCTCGGCAGGTTCGTCGTCCTCGAAGACACCTACGGCAACCGCTACACCTACGCCCAGCTCGGCGAGATCGTCCGCGACCACCGCCTGGTGGTGACCAGCGCCGGCAAGGAACGGCGCCTGCCGGTGGAAAGCCAGAACCTGCGGCCGCGGCTGCGGGCGCTGCCGACCCGGGCGGCGGGCGGCGAAGGCGCCGAGGGCGAGGGCCGCGCGAGCGGCGGGCCGCGCCGCCACCGCGAATCGGGCCCCCAGGTCCAGGCGGCGCCCAGCAACGGAACCCTGAGGGTCGGGTCGAGGGTTATAGCCGGGACGGTCCTCGGCCGGATCGGCAAGAACGCAGAAGGGGTCGACCCGCACCTCAACTTCGCCATCCGCCCCGCCGGCAAGGGCGCTCCCAGCATCGACCCGAAGCCGATCCTCGACGGCTGGAAGCTGCTCGAAGCGACCGCGATCTACCGCGCCAAGGGCAAGAACCCCTTCAACTCGCGACTCAGCGGCGCCGGCGTCCTGCTCCTCTCGAAGGAGGCCCTGCAGCGCCGCGTGCTCGCCGACCAGGGCCTCGACATCTACGAATGCGGGCGCCAGGACATCGCCAGCGGCAGGATCGACCGCCGCATCCTCGCCGTGCTCGAGTACCTGCGGGCCAAGGGCTTCCGGCTGACGATCACCGCCCTCGAGTGCGGCCACGGCTACTTCACCAGCTCCGGCAACGTCTCCGAGCACAGCAGCGGCGACGCCGTCGACATCGCGGCGATCGACGGCGTGCCGGTGATCGGACACCAGGGGCCGGGGACGCTGACCGACCAGCTGATCCACGACGTGCTGCAGCTGCAGGGACCGATGCACCCTCACCAGGTGATCTCGCTCGAGGACCTGCCGGGCCCGACCAGCTTCGCTCTTCCCGACCACAACGACCACGTCCACATCGGCTACTACGCGGCGGGCGCCAACCCGTTCGAAGCGCCGGTGTCGCCGTTGCTCAAGCCCGATCAGTGGCAGCGCCTGATCCAGCGCCTCGGCGAGATCGACAACCCCGACGTCCCGATCAAGCCGTCCAAGTACTCCGAACCCGACTCCCAGCGGGAACGGAGCATCCTCTTCGGCGACAAGTAGGCGCGCGGGCCCGCCTCTCGGGGAGAATCCGGGCCCTGGCGCAGCTATTCGGATTCGCCCAGCTCGACTTCGCCGGCCCGCTGCCGCTGGGCGACGGCCGCTACCTGGCGCGGGGTGCCGAGGAACGGGTGCTCGTGGTGGCGACGCTGGCCGCGCCGACCGCTCCCCCGCGCCGCCGCCGCCGGCCCCGCCCGGCCGAGACCGCGGCGAGCCCGCCGAGCCTGCCGCTGGCCCGGGTGACCGCGGTCCGCGCCCAGGCGCCGCTCAGCGACGAGGCGGCGGCCGCCGCCTGGCTCGAGGCCGCGGTCGCCGCCGAGGACTCGGTCGACGCCCTGCTGGAGGAGGCGGTCGCGCTGCTCAACCGGGCGCTGCACGCGCAGGCGGTCGCCGCCGCCGACCCGGCGCTGCCGGCCCTCTCCAGCGGCCGGGCGGTGGCCGCCCGGATCGGGTTCGGCAGCGGCGAGGAGGTCGCCGAGAGCCGCTTCACCGCCGCCCGCGAGGTCGACCCGACCCCCGCGTCCGGCTCGGCCCGGCGCCGGCGCGAAGACCAGCTGCGCCCGCAGCAGCGCGCCGCCGCGGTGCTCGGCGGCCGCGAGCCGCTCGACGCCTGCGAGACGCTGGTGCTGCGCGCCCGCGCCGACCTCGACGCGGGCCGCGCCCGCGAGGCGGCTCTGCAGCTGCGCCCCGGGGTCGAAGCGCTCCTGGCCGAGCTGCGCGACGGGCCCGAGGACCCCGGGCACGGTGAGGACATGGAGACCCTCGCCGGAGGCCGTGCGGCGCTCGTCGGGGCCGCCGAGGCGGCCATCGGCGGCGAGCTCACCTCGGCCCAGCTCCACGACGTGCGCGAGCTGCTGGCGATCGCCGAGCGCGTCCTGCGCCGCCGCCGGGTCCTGCGCGGCTAGGCGAGGACCAGCTGCTCGGCGACGATCGCGTCGAGCAGGGAGGCGGCGAGGTGGTGGGCTTCCTCGAGCACGACGCCCTCGATCGAGGGGACGCCGATCACGGTCAGGCCCGCAGCCCGGGCCGCGGCCACCCCCGGCGGCGAGTCCTCGAGCGCGACGACGTCCGGGCCGGGCTCGACGCCGAGCCGCCGGCAGGCCTCGAGGTAGGGGTCGGGCGCGGGCTTGGGCGCCGCCACCTCGTGGGCGCTGACGACCGCGTCGAAGTGGGTGGCGAAGCCGGCCAGCTCCAGCGAGCGCTCGACGAAGACCAGCGGTGAGTTGGAGACGAGCGCGATCGGCGTCCCGCGATCCCGCAGCCGCTCGAGCAGGTCGCGGGCGCCGAGCATGGTCTCGACCCCGTGCTCGAGCTCGGCGACGACCAGCGCGTTCAGCTCCTCGATCAGCCGCTCGGCCTCGCCCGGCGCGTCGAGGCGGCGTTCGAGGACCCGGGCGGCGATCGCCGCCGAGGTGCCGACCAGCTCGCGCTTGTCGGCGGCGGTGAACTCGCGCCCGCGGCGGGCGAAGAGGTCCGCCTCGGCGCGGGTCCAGACCGACTCGGTGTCGAGCAGGAGGCCGTCGTTGTCGAAGACGACGGCGGCGGGCAGGCGGAGCTCCATCGCCGCGATCATCCCAAACCCGCTACCTTCGCCGGCCCATGGCCGCAGCGGAGCTGTTCCACGTCGAAGTCAGCGCCGGCTTCCGCCGCGCCCGCGTCTTCAACGTCAGCGAGGCGGACCTGGTCGAGAACCTGATCCAGCCCTGGCGCGAGGACCAGCGGGTGACGATGGGCGAACGCGAGTGGGTCCCGCGCGAGAGCGAGCTGCGGATCCTCCGCGGCCCGCGGATGGAGAACGTCGACCTCTCCTTCGGCCAGGGCTGGGCCAACGCCGAGCGCGCCTCGGTGGACGTGACCCGGGAGCTGATCGAGTCGGCGCCGGCGGCCACCCGTCCCGAGGCGTTCCTGATCGAGACCGAGGACCCCGAGGCGGTGCTCGCCCAGGTGGTCGGGTTCCGCGGCCGGCCGCTGAGCTGGGAGCAGGCCCGCGGGCGGATCGAGGGCCGCGACCCCGAGGTCGCGGCCGTGATCCTGGTCGTCCGCCAGCCCGCCGCTCAGCCGCCGAAGTCGAGCGAGGTGCCGCGCGGCAGCACCAGCACCGGGTAGTTGGCGGCCTCGACCGCGTAGTCGCTTTTTGCGCTGAGCACGACTTTGCCCTGCGGCGCCTCCGGGCGCGAGCCGACGACGAGGAAGTCGACCGGGCCCGAGCCGTACTCGCCGACCCGGGCGCCGAGCGCCGCGGCGAGGTTCTCCGCCGTCGCCCGGGCGGCCGCGTCGCCCTCGTCGATGATGCCGACGGTGTTGATGCTGACCGACGGCGCGGTGTGCAGCCCGGCCGGGGCGACGGCGATCGCCGCCGGGCCGCCGAGCAGCAGTTTGTGGGCCGAGATGCCCGGCTTGACGAGGCCGGGAGCGGTCCGGTACTCCGAGCCGAAGACGATCACGTCGGCCCGCTCGCGCTCGGCCAGTTCGGTCAGCCCGACGCTGGTGCCGGGGTTGACGACGACGTGCTTGGGCATGTCGGGGCTGCCGACCGAGGCGGCGCCGCGAGCCAGCATCTCCTCGGCATCGTGCTTCTCGAGCGCGCCGCCGAACGAGTGGACGACGTAGGCCAGCGAGAGCTCGGCGCCGCCGAGCGCGAGGACGCGCCCGAGCGCCAGGGCGTCCTTGTCGTAATCGGTGTCGTCATAGGAAACGATCAGCTTCAGAGCCATTCCGGGGCCTCCTGTTTGCGTTATGCGAAAGCTCGGGCCGATCGTGACAGCAAGCTTGTATCAGTACAACTGGTATTGCTGATCGATAAAATCGGCGACGCTTATGCTGAACTCGAGCCGCCTGCGGGTCTTCCGGGAAGTGGTCGAGCAGGGCTCGTTCTCGGCTGCCGCCGACGCCCTCGCCTACTCCCAGTCGGCCGTCTCGCAGGCGATCGCGACGCTCGAGGGGGAGCTGGGGACGCCGCTGATCGAACGCCGGCGCGGCGGCGTTCGCCCGACCCCCGCCGGGGCCGCCCTGGCCGCCCACGCCGGCGGCATCCTGGCGCGGATGCAGGCCGCCGAGGAGGAGGTGGCGGCGATCGCCCGCGGCCGCGGCGGCCGCCTCCGGATCGCCTCCTTCCCGACCGCGGGCGCGGCCCTGATGCCGCGGGTGATCGCCGCCTTCCGGGCCTCGCACCCGGGGGTCGAGGTGAACATGGCCGAGGGCGAGCCGGAGGAGATCGCGCCGGCCCTGCGGGCGGGCGAGTACGACCTCGCCCTGCTGTTCGAGTTCGAGGGCGTCGGCGAGCGCCTCGGCGCGGGCATGCGGCGCTTCGAGCTGACCGACGACCCACTCCGCCTCCTGCTCCCGGCCGGCCACCGGCTCGCCGGCCGCGAGCGGATCGAGCTCGCCGACCTGCGCGACGAGCCGTGGGTCCTGACCTCCGCGGCAAGCGCCAGCGCCAAGCACGTCGTCCGCTCCTGCCACGCGGCCGGCTTCGAGCCGATCGTCTCCTTCGAGAGCGACGACTACCTGACCGTCCAAGGCCTGGTCGGCGCCGGCGTCGGCATCGCCCTGGTCCCGGAGCTGGCGCTCCTCCCGGCTCGGGGGGACCTGGCACGCCGCGACCTGCACCCCGCCAGCCCGGTTCGCAAGGTCTTTGCCGCGACGCCGCGGGCAGCCCCGGCAACTCCCGCGATCGCGACGATGGTCGACATCCTCCGCGCTCGCTGAGCGCTTCTGCCCCGGACGTGGAACCGCCCCCGGGAAAGGGGCGGGGGCGGTTCCACTGCCGCGCGGGACCCGGGCGCCGGCGGCGCCTAGGCGGTGCTGCCGGAGGAAGCGGGCGTCGCGTACCCCTGCGGGTAGCCGAGCGACGGGACGTCGGAGGGGTAGACCTCGTGCCCGTGGACGGCGATGTCGCCCGTTTCCATTTCCTCGTCGGACATCCGCAACGGGATGACGAGGCCGACGAGCTTGAGCAGGATGAAGGTGCCGATCGCCGAGAACCCGATCACCCAGGCCGCGGTGTAGAACTGCACCCAGAGCAGGTGCAGGCCGCCGCCGGAGATCAGGCCCTCGTGTTCGCCGGCCATCAGGTTGTTGGCGAAGATGCCGACCAGGAGGCCGCCGAGGACGCCGGCGAAGCCGTGGGTGTAGATCACCCCGAGCGTGTCGTCGACCTTGCGGAACGGCGCCACCCGGCTCAGGTAGTTGTAGGCCAGGTAGACGATCACCGAGGCGACGACCCCGATCACGATCGCGCCCCAGCCGTTGACGAACCCGGCGCCGGGGGTGATCGCGACGAGGCCGACGATCATCCCGTTGACGGAGCCGATCAGGCTCGGCTTGCGGCCGGTCAGGTAGTCCATCCCGACCCAGGCGAGGAAGGCGACCGCCGTGCAGAGGTTGGTGTTCAGCACCGAGGCGGAGGCGACTTCGCCGGCGCTGTACCAATCGCCCCCGTTGAATCCGTTCCAGCCCATCCAGAGCAGGCCGGCGCCGACCGCGACCATCGCCAGGTTGTTCGGCGCGTCGACCTCGCGGTCGCGTTGCAGGCGGGGCCCGATCACCGCCGCGGCGACGAACCCGGAGATGCCGGCGGCGAGGTGGATGACGTAGCCGCCGGAGTAGTCGACCGCTCCCTGCTGGGCGAACCAGCCGCCGCCCCAGATCAGGAAGGCGTTGATCGTGTAGACCAGCAGCGTCCAGAGGGCGACGAACGGGATCCAGGCTTTGAAGTTGAAGCGGCCGAGCACCGAGCCCAACATCAGCAGCGGCGTGATCGCCGCGAAGACGATCTGGAAGTAGGCGAGGGTCGACTGCGGGAAGAGGAATTCTTCTTCGGGGAGCTCCGGCAGGCTCGCCTGCTTCAGCAGGTCATGGCTGTTGAGGATCGACCCCGGCTGTCCCCAGAAGTTGGCGAAGAACCCGTGCTTGGCGCCGAACAGGTGGATCGGCTCGCCGAAGCCCATCTTGAAGCCGACCAGGCACCAGAGGATCAGCACGATCGCGAAGGCGACGAACGCCATCATCATCGAGTTCACCGACCAGCGTTTCTGCATGACGCCGCCGTAGAGGACGACGAGGCCGGGAATGCTCATCAGCCCGACCAGGGTCGCGGCGGTGAGCTGCCATGAGTTGGCGCCTTCGCTCAACCATTCCATAAAGCGGGTGTTCCTTTCTCGTGGGACGGGCAACCGGGCCAACCGCTGCTGGTGCGGACGAGAGGCTCCCCAGCCGGCATGGCGCCCATTCGTGGACGGTGCAACCCTGCCGCCGCGCGGCGGCCGCCACCACGTACCAGTGTCTAAAGATCGCCGCCGATTCTTCGCCCGGTTGGCGATAGCGGCGTTCGCGAGGTCGGGGCTAAGCTGCGCGCCATGCCCACCGAGGGACACTACGCGCGGCAGACCACACCGCTCTACAAGCTCAGCCCGCGGGAGATCAGGACGGCATCGATCGCTCTCGTGGTGACGCTCGCCGCGATGCTGGCGGTGGTCGTCTTCACCGTCGGCGACCGCAACCCGCCCACCCCACTGGGCTGCATCAGGGCCGAGGTCGCCGGGATCGTCGGGGCCGAAACCATCAGCGGCTGCGGCGCCGAAGCCCAGGCCGAGTGCCTGCACGCCTCCCACTTCGACAGCCCGCGCGCGGAGACCGTCCTCGCCGAGTGCGAACGGCAGCGGGTCAGGTTCTGAGGCGGTCGGCGAGGGCGGCCAGCTCGGCGTCGACCTCGCCTTCGAGCTTGACCTCGGCGACGTCGTCGTAGGGCGTCTCGCCCTTGGTCACGATCGCCAGCTTGCCGCCGGCCTCGAGGGTCAGCGCCGGCAGCCCGGCGACCGGGTGGACGATCAGCGAGGAACCGACGCAGAGCATCAGCTCGGCGCCCTCGGCGAGGTCGGTCGCGCGCCCGATCGCCGCCAGCGGCAGCAGCTCGCCGAAGAGGACGACGTCGGGCTTGACGGCGCCGCCGCAGGCCGGGCAGACGGCGACGCCGTTCTCGTCGAAGAGCTCCTCGACCTGCTCCAGCCGGTAGCTCGCGCCGCAGGAGGTGCAGGTGGAGGTGGCGATCGAGCCGTGCACCTCGACCACCTCGCGGGAGCCGGCGGCGCGGTGCAGGCGGTCGATGTTCTGGGTGATGACGCCAGTGACGAGGCCGCGGCGCTCGAGCTCCGCCACCGCCCGGTGGGCGGCGTTCGGCAGCTTGCCGGCCAGCGAGTGAAAGCGCGGGCGGTAATAGGACCAGAAGCGCGCCGGGTCGTGTTCGAAGACGTCGATGTGGGCGACCTCCATCGGGTCGACCTTGGCCCAGAGGCCGGTCTCGGGGCTGCGGAAGTCGGGGATCCCGGAGGGCACCGAGATCCCCGCCCCGGTGAGGACGACGGTGCGGCGCGACCGGCGGACCAGCTCCGCCAGCCGCTCCAGGGCGCCGGGGTCCTCTACCTGCCGCTCCATCGCGGGGTGCGCTTGTCGAGGAAGGCGCCGATGCCCTCCTTCGCGTCCTCGCTCTGGAAGGCGGTCGCGAAGCCCGACTTCTCCGCCTCGATCCCCTCGTCGAGGTCGCCGCGAGCGGAGACCCGCTTGATCTCGCCGACCGCGACCGGGGCCTGCGCGGCGAGCCTGCCGGCCCACATCAGCGCCGTCTCGAGCAGCTCGTGGTCGGGCACGACGCGGTTGACCAGCCCCAGTTCGAGCGCCTCCTCGGAGAGCACGGCATCGCCGATCAGGTTCATCTCCAGCGCCCGGTTGGCGCCGACCAGCCGCGGCAGCCGCTGGGTGCCGCCGAAGCCCGGGATGATCCCGAGCTTGATCTCGGGCTGGCCGAAGACCGCCGCCTCGGCGGCGATCCGGACGTCGCAGGCCATCGCCAGCTCGCAGCCGCCGCCGTAGGCGATCGCGTTGACCGCGGCGACGGTCGCCACCGGCTCGGTGCCGAGCTCGCGCAGCAGCGCGTGGCCGCCGTCGATCAGCTCCTTGCCGGCGGCCTCGTCCATCGCCGTGAAGGCCTTGATGTCGGCGCCGGCCGAGAAGACGACCGGGACCGAGGAGGCGATCACCATCGCCCGCACCTGCGGGTCGGCCTTGACCCGCTCCCAGACCGTCTTCAGGTCGCGGATCACGTCCGGCGAGACCGCGTTCATCGGCAGGTTCGCGAGCCAGGCGATGGCGACGGCGCCGCGGGTCTCCAGCTTCACCTTCTCGGGCTGCTCGCCCTCGTCGGGCCGCGGGTAGGCGTAGAAGCCCTGGCCGCTCTCGAGGCCGAGGCGTCCCTGGGCGACGAGCCGCCGCAGCAGCACCGGCGGCGCGAACCGCTCGCCGTGCTTCTCCTCGAGCCGCTCGATCTTCTCGAGCACGGTGCCGAGCCCTTCGACGTCGGCTTTCCAGAACGGCGGCAGCAGGCCGCGGCGGGGATCGAGCCCGGCGCCCGCCATCATCCCGAGGTCGATGTCGCGGACCGAGCTGATCCCCTCCTCGACCAGCAGGCAGGCCTCGATCAGGGCGCGGCAGGTGAACATCGCGACGAGCTCCTCGCCGTCGGGCTCGGCCTCGCCGGGGATCGTCTGCTCGCCGTCCTTGAAGAAGCCCTCGCCGCCGCTCTTGGCGCCGAGCTTGCCTGCGCCGACCAGGCCCTGCAGGCCCTGGTGGACGTAGAAGCTCTCGCCGTAGGCCTCGTTGAGGTGCTCGGCGACGTGCAGCACCGTGTCGAGGCCGAGCAGGTCGGTGAGGAAGAAGGGGCCCATCGGCGCCACCTGGGCGGCGGCGATCGCCTCGTCGATCGCCTTCAGCGAGAGGCCCTGCTCCTCCTGGGCGCGCCAGATCTCGCCGATCGTCGCCATCAGGATCCGGTTGACGACGAAGCCGGGCACCTCGCCGCAGACGATCGGCTGCTTCTTGATCGCCTGGGCGAAGTTGTAGGCGGCGGTCGCGGTCTCCTGCGAGGTCTCCTCGCCGACGATCACCTCGACCAGCGGCATCACCGAGGCGGGGTAGAAGAAGTGGAAGCCGACGACCTTGTCGGCGCGCAGCGTCACCTCGGCGATCTCGGTGATCGAGAGCGCCGAGGTGTTGGAGGCGAGGATCGCGTGGCCGGGCGTGACGGCGTCGAGCTCGCGGAAGACGGCCTGCTTGATCGCCAGCTTCTCCGGGACCGCCTCGACCACGAAGTCGACGTCGCCGAAGCCCTCGTAGGTGGTGGCGCCGGTGATCTGCCCCATCACCTCGGCGAGCCGGGCGTCGGCCTGCTCCTGGGTCAGCTTCTCCTTCTTCACCAGGCGGGACACCTGCCCCTCGGTCACCGCCCGCGCCTTCTCCAGCGCGGCGTCGACGAACTTCTGGTCGATGTCTTTGACGACGACCGGGATGTCGGCGGCGGCGATCGCCTGCGCGATCTCGCCCCCCATGGTGCCGCCGCCGACGACGGCGGCCTTGGAAACGAACATTTGCGGTCCGGTCCTCCCGTGGAAGATTGGCTTGGCTCTGCGGCCAGGAGGCTATCCGTTCGCCGGCGCCGGGACCGCTCAACCCTGCCGGCGCCGCTGCCGATACAGGACCTCGATGCGCAGGGGAATCTCGACGCTGCTGCTCGCCGCCGTGCTCGCGGCGGGCCTGGCCGCCAACGCCTCGGCGGCGACGCCGCGGGCGACGCTGCTGCCCGGCGGCCGCGCCGTGGCGCCGGCCGGCGCGCCGCCGGCGGTGGAGGCGATGATCGAAGCCGGTAACCGGATCCGCCACCGGCCCTACCGCTGGGGTGGCGGCCACCGGCATTGGAACTCGCGCGGCTATGACTGCTCGGGCTCGGTCAGCTACGTCCTCCATGCCGCCGGGCTGCTCGAATACCCGCTCGACTCGACCGGGTTCATGCGCTGGGGCGGTGGCGGAGGCGGCAGCTGGGTGCGGCTCTACGCCAACCGCGAACACGTCTTCGCGGTGATCGCCGGGCTGCGCTGGGACACCTCCTACAGCACCGATGGCGATCGCAGCGGCCCCGGCTGGAGCGAATACATGCGGCCGCGCAAGGGCTTCCGCGTCCGTCACCCGCTCGGCCTGCTGCAGGCGGTCCCGCTCGCCGCGCGCTGAGGGCCGCCCACCCACGCCCCCCCACACACCCCTCCCGTGGTTCCTTCCGGACGCTGCGCGTCCGGAAGGAACCACGGGACAAACGCGGGGCGGCAACCCGGCGACCGGTGGTGCCTCGTGGTCGCCATGCGTCCACAAGGAACCACGAGTCGGGGGCCTGGGCTTCGGTGGGCGGCGGACGGGACGTCGTGCCCGGCGCTCTCCAGCCGGGACAACGCGCGCGCGGAAACGCTGTACGGCGGTACAAAGCCGCGGCGGCCAACTCCCATTAGGCTCCGTTGGCTCTTCCTAGGGAGCCTCGACAGCAACCGATCGCGCCTGGCGGAGCCGGGCGCGCCGCCAAGTGAGGGACTATCCAAGCGATGACTCGTATCCGCCAGCAGAACGTAACCGCGGCCCAGTGGAGCTCCAACGGTGAGTCCCTCGGCGCGGTCGATCTGACCCTTCCCGAGAACGAAGCCTTCGGCGCCAACGTGTTCGACGTCGAGGAGCAGAAGAAGCGACTGCCCGCCGAGGTCTTCGACAGGCTGCAGGCGACGCTGGCCGGCGGCGAACCGCTCGACCCCAGCCTCGCCGACTCGGTTGCCGAGGCGATGATGGAGTGGGCCCTGGAGAACGGCGCCACCCACTACACCCACATGTTCCAGCCGCTCACCGGATCGACGGCGGAGAAGCACGACGGGTTCTTCGAGCCGGCCGGCGAGGGCAAGATGATCGCGGGCTTCTCGGGCAAGGACCTGATCCAGGGCGAGCCCGACGCGTCTTCCTTCCCGACCGGCGGCGTCCGCGCCACCTTCGAGGCCCGCGGCTACACCGCCTGGGACCCGACCAGCCCCGCCTTCATCCTCGAGAACCCGAACGGGACGCTGCTGGCGATCCCGACCGCGTTCGCCTCCTGGACCGGCGAGGCGCTCGACGCCAAGATCCCGCTGCTGCGCTCGATGGACGCGCTCTCGCGCTCGGCGATCAAGGCGCTGCGGCTGCTCGGCGACGAGGAGGCCCAGCGCGTCTTCACCACCGTCGGCCCCGAGCAGGAGTACTTCCTGATCGACGAGCAGTACTTCTTCGAGCGGCCCGATCTGATCGCCACCGGCCGCACCCTGTTCGGCTCCAAGCCGCCCAAGGGCCACGAGCTCGACGACCACTACTTCGGCTCGATCCCCGAGCGGGTGCTCGCCTTCATGATGGAGTCCGAACTGGAAATGCGGAAGCTCGGCATCCCGGTGAAGACCCGCCACAACGAGGTCGCGCCGGCCCAGTACGAGATCGCGCCGATCTTCGAGAACTCGAACGTCGGCTCCGACCACCAGCAGCTGCTGATGCGAACGCTCGAAAATGTCGCCCGCCGCTACGGCCTCGTCTGCCTGCTGCACGAGAAGCCGTTCGCCGGCGTCAACGGCTCGGGCAAGCACAACAACTGGTCGATGGGGACCGACACCGGCGTCAACCTGCTCAACCCGGGCGAGACGCCGCACGAGAACCTCGTCTTCCTCTTCTTCTGCACGGCGGTGATCCAGGCGGTCAACAAGCACCAGGGCCTGCTGCGGGCCTCGGTCGCCAACATCGGCCAGGACCACCGGCTCGGCGCCAACGAGGCGCCGCCGGCGATCATCTCGATCTTCCTCGGCGGCGAGCTCGAACGGACCTTCGACGCGATCGCGACGGGCGAGGGCGACCCGGCGACGCCGGCCTCCTTCCTCGAGCTGGGGACCGACGTGCTGCCGCCCCTGCCGATG
This sequence comes from Solirubrobacterales bacterium, assembly GCA_046330305.1. GTDB lineage: Bacteria > Actinomycetota > Thermoleophilia > Solirubrobacterales > 70-9 > VAYN01. The sequence continues at coordinate 16,514 of JAXLTA010000019.1, forward strand.
CACGGGGGCGACCGCAACCGCACCTCGCCTTTCGCCTTCACCGGCAACAAATTCGAGTTCCGGGCGCTGGGGTCGAGCATGTCGCTGGCCTTCCCCAACACGGTGCTGAACACGATCGCCGCCGAGGCGATCGACGAGCTCGCCGACGAGCTCGCCGCGAAGCTCGACGCCGGCACGCCGATGCCCGAGGCGGTGATGGAAATCGTCAAAACCTCCTACCTCGCCAACAAGGTCGTCTGCTTCGGCGGCGACAACTACTCGGACGAGTGGCACGCCGAGGCCGAGCAGCGCGGGCTGAAGAACCTGCGCACGACGCCCGACGCGCTGCCGGAAGTGGTCGCGCCGGCGACGGTGGCGGCGTTCGAGAAGTACCGGGTGCTGAGCGAGCGCGAGCTGCACTCGCGCTACGACGTCTGGGTCGAGCAGTACACGATCCGGGCCAACATCGAGGCCGAGACCGCGCACACGATCGCGAAAACGATGATCCTGCCGGCCGCTCTCCGCTACCTCGTGCTGATCAACGAGTCCGGCGTCGCCGAGGGCGTCGCCGGCGAGGTCCGCGAGAACCTCGAAGCGATGGGCAAGGCCCTGCTGGCACTCGAGGAAGCCAACTCCTACCCCGACGGCGTCGACGGTCTGGACCTCGCCATCCACGCCCGCGACAAGCAGCTGGCGGCGATGGACGAGGTCCGCGCCGCCGCCGACCGGCTCGAGCGGATCGTCGCCGACGACCTCTGGCCGCTGCCCAAGTACGAGGAGATGCTCTTCATCAAGTAGGCGCGCGGCGGGCGCCGTGGCGAGTTTGTCAACCGGTGGTTGACAAACTCGCCACGCCCCGGTCGGCTAGGGGTGACCCTCGCCGTCGTCGGCGTCGCGGACGCCTTTCCGCTCCTCCTCCTCCTCCGCGGCTTCGGAGGGGTTGTCGCGGATCGCGCGCCAGAGGATCAGGCCGATGCCGGCGAGGCCGATGATCGGGATCAGGCCGCCGGCGATCGCCCAGCCCGACTCGAGCGCGAGCGGCGTCATGGCGCCGGCGGCAGCCCCGGGCCGCCGCGCAGCGGGTTGAGGTCGGCGAGCAGCTCGAGCAGCTCCGGCTCGGGCCGCTCGGAGTCGATCAGCACCGCGGTGCCGGGCCAGGCGTAGCGCAGGTAGCCGGCATAGGCCTGGCGCGAGCCGAGGTCGGGCTCGTAGATCCAGGAGCCGGTGTTCCAGTACTTGGTCGTGGTGCCGCGCCGGCAGCGGACGTCGGCGAGCGGCTGGTGGGTGTGGGCGAAGACGATCGTCTCGGCCTCCTCGATCCAGCCGAGGTTCTCGACCACCTGGGCGAAGGCGTCGAGCGCGTGCTCGGACGGGTCGCTGCGCGAGATCACCGTCGGCTCCGGGTAGAGCGGCGCCGACCAGGCCGGCCCGGCGACCGGCTGCTCGCGGGCCTGGCGCTCGGCCTCGGCCTGGACGACCGCTTCGAAGTGCTGCTCGCTGGGCAGCTCGAGCCGGGCCTCCGGCGCCGCGGTGCGCTCGCGCAGCCGCGCCTGCAGTCGCCTGGCGCCCCGCACCGGCGCCGCCAGCCGGTAGGCGGCGCGGCCCGCCCGCTGGGCGGCGCGGAAGACGTTCTGCTGGGCGTGGGTCCCGTGCGGCATCTGGGCGGCGATGTAGAGCCACTCGGTCAGCAGGGTGGTGACCGACTCGTAGTCCTCGATCGTCTTCGGCTCCTCGGGCCCGCCGGCGGCAATCGCCCACAGGGTCCGGGTCAGGAGGCGGTCGGCGCGCGAGCCGCCGAGCCGGGCATGGGGGTCGAGGTAGTGCCCGTGGGTGCAGAGCACGCCGGCGAAGCTGTAGGTCGGGTAGGCGATCTCGACCTCGACCCGCGGCAGGCGCCGTTCGAGGAAGGCGCGGAAGAAGGCCGGCCCGCCGCCGTCGCCGGCCGCCGTGCCGGCGGGATCGGCGCCGGCCGCCAGCCTTGCCTCCAACCGGTCCTCTTCGTCGCGGTGGACGAGGTGGTGGTCGTGGTTGCCGGCGAGGAAGACCAGCCGCCCCCCGGCCAGCTTCTCGTCGATCAGCGCCAGCAGCCCGCCGGCCGCGTCGACCGCGTCCGCGACCGAGCCGAAGAGGAAGTCGAAGAGGTCGCCGAGGAAGATCAGCTCGTCGAGCCCGTCGAGCGCCGGCTCCAGGCGCTCGAGGAAGACCTCCTCGCGCAGCAGGTCGCGCCCCGTCCAGGCGCCGAAGTGGGTGTCGGAGATGACCAGCGCGCGCATCCGGCGCCGCCGAGTCTAGGGCTGTTGGGCCCGCGGTCGCCGGGCGGACCGGCGGCTCAGCTCGCCTCGCGAGCAAGGATCCGCATCGGCAGGCCACCCAGCGGCGACAGGGTCGGCATCTGCCGCACGGTCATCGTGCGGCCGGGAAGGGCGTCGCAGCGCAGGCGCTGGAGCAGCATCGTCGCCACCAGCTTGACCTCGGTCTGGCCGAAGCGCTTGCCGATGCAGATCCGCTGGCCGCCGCCGAACGGGACGTAGGCACCGCGCGGCAGCGCCGCCTTGCGCTCGCGGGTGAAGCGCTCGGGGACGAAGGCCTCGGGGTCGGGGAAGACCTCGGGGATGCGGTGGCTGGCCCAGGAGCTGTAGTTGACGTAGGCGCCGCGCGGGACGCTCGAGCCGGCGAACTCGAACTCGCGGACGGCGCGGCGGGGGCCGATCCAGGCGGGCGGGTAGAGGCGGAGGACCTCGTCGAGGACCATCTCGAGGTAGGGCAGCTCGCGCTCGAGCTGCTCGGGCGCGGGCACGGCACCCCCCAGCACGCGGTCCTGCTCCTCGGTCAGGCGGGCGAGCACGTCGGGATGGCGGGCGAGCTCGTGCAGCATGAAGGTCAGGGTCGAGGTCGAGGTGTCGTGGCCGGCGAACATCAGGGTCATCACCTGGTCGCGGATCTCGCGGTCGCTGAACCCCTCCCCGCCCTCGCCGCGGACGGCGACCAGCAGGCTGAGGATGTCGCGCCGCTCGGGGTCCGGGCGGGCGCGGCGCCGGGCGACCTCGCCGTAGACGATCTCGTCGAGGACCCGGCGCGAGGCGACCATCCGCCGCCAGGGCGAGCCGGGCCCGCGCAGCAACCGGTAGCCGTAGTCGATCCCGTAGTAGCCGAGCGCCCGCTCGAAGTGCGCAGCGGCCGCCGCGCCCCGGCCCGCCTCGTCGGGGTCGAGCCCGAGCAGCGCCCGCATCGCGATCCGCATCGCGAGGTTGCGCATCCAGGCGTAGACGTCGACCACCTCTCCCGGCCGCAGGGCGGCGATCGCGGCCTCGGCCTCGAGTCTCATCGCCATCGTCGCGGCGGCGATCTGCTCGCGGTGGAAGGCGGGCATCATGATCTCCCGGGCGCGGTCGTGGAACTCGTCGTCGACCGTCAGCAGGCCGTCGCCGAGCAGCGGGATCAGGTCGCCGAAGCTCGACTCGCGCCAGTGGAAGTTCTGCGGCGCGCCGACGGTGATGAAGTGGTTGGCCTCGGGGCCGAGCATGAAGACGACCTGGGTGTGCAGCAGCCGCATGCTGAAGATCGGCCCGTGGCGTTCGTAGGCGTCGAGCAGGAGCGGCAGCGGGTCGTGGGCGATCTGGTGCGTGCGCTTCCAGCTGAAGTCGCGCGGGCCCGGCGGGAACCGGCCCCTCCCCCGCCACTCGGCGGCGAGGTCCTCCGCCACCCGGCGCACCGGGTTCGCCGACATCCTCGGCGGGCGCGCGAGCGGCGCCGCGCTGTCGACCGTGCCCATCGCGCGATGATAACTGGCCGGCTAGCCAGTCTTGGCCGCGGCGGCGAGCTGCCCGCAGGCGGCGTCGATGTCGCGGCCGCGGGTGAGGCGGACGGTGGCAGCCAGCCGGTGCTCGGCGAGGACCGCGCGGAAGCGCTCGATCCGCTCCGGCGGCGACCCGTCGTAGGTCCCGGTCGGGTTGTAGGGGATCAGGTTGACCTTGTAGACGCGGGGGTCGAGCAGAGCGGCGAGCTCGCGGGCGTGCTCGGGCAGGTCGTTGACGCGGTCGAGCATCACGTACTCGACGAAGACCTTGCGTCGGCGCGCGGCGCGGTAGCGCTCGCAGGCCGCCAGCACCTCGGCCAGCGGGTAGCGGTCGTTGACCGGCATCAGTCGCGAGCGCAGGGCGTCGTTGGGCGCGTGCAGGGAGAGCGCCAGGCTGATCGGCATCTCGCACTCGGCGAGGCGGTCGATCCCCGGCACCCAGCCGACGGTCGAGATCGCGGTGCGCCGGTGGGTGACGCCGAGGTCGGGCAGCAGCTCGCAGGCGGCCAGCACGTTGTCGACGTTCATCGTCGGCTCGCCCATCCCCATGAAGACGACGTGGTCGATCGCTTCGAGGCGGCGAAAGTGGAGCGCCTGGTCGAGGATCTCGTCGGCGCTGAGGTTGCGCCCGAAGCGCATCTGGCCGGTGGCGCAGAAGGTGCAGGTCAGCGGGCATCCCGACTGCGAGGAGAGGCAGACCGAGCGGCGGCCGTCGCGATAGCGCATCAGCACCGCCTCGAGCGGCCGCCCGTCGCCGGTCTCGAACAGGCACTTGACGGTGCCGTCGTCGGACTTCGCCTCGGCGGCGAGGTTCAGGGTGCAGAGCGGCACCGCCTCCTCGAGGCGGCCGCGCAGCGCCGCCGGCAGGTTGGTCATCTCGGCGTAGGAGCCGGCGCCGCGCGTCACCCACTCCCAGACCTGGGAGGCCCGGTAGGCGGGCTCGCCGGCGGCGGCGAGCGTCTCTGCGAGCAGGGCGCGGTCCATGCAGGCGAGTGTAGGGAGGGGGCCTCAGCCGCCGAGCGCGGCGCGGATCGCAGCGGGGTCCCCGCCCTCGATCCGGACCCGCTTGAGGCGGGCCTTCCCGCCGCGGACCACGCTCACCCGGGAGGGGGCGACGCCGGCGCGCTTGGCGATCAGCCGGCAGAGCGCCTTGTTGGCGCGGCCCTCCAGCGGCGGCGCCTTGACCCTGGCCCGCAGCACCCCCTGCTCGAAGCCGAGCAGCTGATCGCTGCCGGCCCCGGGCCGCAATCTCACAGATATTTCGAGCGTCAACAGTTCACCGGGCAAGTATCGTGCTCCACACGCAAACATAAGGGCAACGGAACAAGGGCAACGAAAAGGAGCTTCGAGAGATGGCCGAGATCCCCACCGAGGCAAGACACCTGCTGAAGGGCAAAACCTTCGCCCACGTCGCGACCCTGATGCCCGACGGCTCCCCGCAGGTATCGCCGGTCTGGATCGACGAGGAGGACGGCCTCGTAGTCTTCAACACCGCCGAGGGACGGCTGAAGCCCGAGAACCTGCGCCGCGACCCGCGCGTCGCCCTCTCGGTGACCGCCGAGGAGAACCCCTACGAGACGATGATGATCCGCGGCAAGGTGGTCGAGATGACCCAGGAGGGCGCCGACGAGCACATCGACGCGCTCGCCAACCGCTACATGGGCGTCGAGACCTACCCGCTGCGCCAGCCCGGCGAAGAGCGCGTCAAGGTCAAGATCCAGCCGGAAAAGGTCATGCACCTGAATCCGTCCTAGGCGGGACGGGCTCGTAGCCGGGGCAGGCGAGGACCGGCAGGCGCGGGTAGCGCGGGTACTCGGGCTGCTCGCGCGAGCGTTCGCAGAGCGAGAAGCTCGAGCCACGGGTGTTGCGGACCAGGCGCTGGTGGCGGCAGCTGCCGCAGAGTCCGGGATCGGGACCGGGCATGCGACGATCCTACGCGCCACCGAACCGGGTTCGGCGGCGGACTACCCGGTCACGCCGGCGGCGCCGAGCTAGGCTCGCTCCGATGCTCCGCCGGCTCTCGTCGATCCTCGTCCTGCTCGCGGCCGTCGCCCTCGCCATGCCGGCGGCCGCGCCGGCATCGCGGATGATGGGGCACGGCCCGGGCACGGCGGGCCACGCCGGCGACGCGATCGTGGTCGTCGCCGGTGACGTCGTGGTCCGCCGCGGCGAAACCGTCGAAAGCGTCTTCGTGGTCAGCGGCGACGTCACCGTCGCCGGACGGGTCGACGGGCCGGTCACCGTCCTCAGCGGCGACGTCACCGTCGCGGGCGCCGTCGACGGCGACCTCTTCCTGGCCAGCGGCCGCGCGCGGCTGCTGCCCTCGGCGCGGGTGACGGGCGACGTCCGCTACGGCGACGAGGAGCCGACGATCGCCCCCGGCGCCCTCGTCGGCGGCGTCGTCGAAGAAGAGGACTGGCCGCGACTGACCACCGTCGCCTGGGTGGCCGGGATCGTCGTCTGGCTGACCCTGAGCGTCTCGGCCGCGCTGCTCGGGCTGCTGCTGATCCTGATCGCGCCGCGAGCCGCCGACGCGGTCGCCGCCCGCTCGCGCGAGCGGGTCGGGCCGACGATCGCGATCGGGATCGCGATCGCGATCGTGCTGCCGCTGGTGGTCGGACTGGCGGCGATCACGGTGCTCGGCCTGCCGCTGGCGATCGCCCTCGGCCTGGCGCTGCTGCCGCTTGCCGCGGTCGCCTACGTCGCCTCCGCCTGGGCGCTCGGCCGGCTGATCCTCGGCCCCCCGCGCAACCGCTACCTCGCCTTCCTGACCGGGATCTCGATCCTCAGCGTCGTCGGCCTCGTCCCGATCGCCGGGGTGCTGGCCTGGATCGCCGCGGTCGTCTTCGGCCTCGGCCTGCTCGGGGCCGCGATCGGCGCCGCCCGCGAGGAGCCCAGGGGCGAGCCGACCGGCGCCGCCTGAGCTCGGGCGCCGGAAACTGCGGGTTTCGCGGGCGCCGCTCCCGCCTCGCCGGGGCGTAGCTTTGGACGGGTGCACGGGACCGCGACCCTGTTCGACGCCGACGCCGCCTCCTACAGCGGCACCATCGAGGTGCTCGGCGTCATCTTCCGCGCCGAGGACGACGGCTACGCCGTGCTCGAGGTGCGCGAGACCGAGTCCGGCGAGGGCTTCGCCCTGGTCGGGCCGGTGGCCCACCTCGGCGAGGGCGACCGGGCCGAGGTCAGCGGCGAGTGGCAGACCCACGCGCGCTACGGCCGCCAGCTGCGGGCACAGGGGGCGGTGCCCCTCGACCCCGCCGACCGCGAGGGGCAGATCGCCTACCTGACGACGCTGCGCCACATCGGCCGCGCCCGGGCCGAGCGCCTCCTCGACGCGCACGGCGAGCAGGTGCTGCAGAAGATCGCCGCCGACCCGCAGCGGGTCTTCGCCGCGCTGCGGGGGGTCAGCGAGGACCAGGCCGCGGCGGCAACCGAATCGTGGCACGCGAGCCGCGCCGTCCGCGACCTCCACGTCCAGCTCGCCCCGCACGGCCTCGCCCACCTGGCGGCGCCGATCCACGCCCGCTTCGGCGAGCGCTCGATGGCGGTCCTGCACGAGGACCCCTACCGGCTGACCGAGGTCGCCGGCGTCGGCTTCGCCCGCGCCGACAAGATCGCCCTCGCCGCCGACGTCCCGGCCGAGTCGAGCCGGCGGGCGCAGGCCGCGGCGCTGTTCGCCCTGACCGAGGCCGAGCAGCAGGGCAACAGCTTCCTGCCGCTGGAGGAGCTGACGCGCCGCACCTCGCGGCTGCTCGGCCTCCCCGCCGACCCCGAGGTGCTGGCGAGCGCGCCGGGCCTCACGCTCGAGGGCGACGCCGTCTACCGCGAGCCGACCCTGGCCAGCGAGGAGGCGGTCGCCGCGACCCTGCGGGCGCGCGCCTGCCAGCCTCCCCACCTGGACCATGAACCGGGCGAGGATCCGGGCGAACTGGCGAACGGCAAGCGGCTGACCGACGAGCAGTGGGCGGCCGTGTGCGGCGCCTTCGCCGCCCGCGTCTCGGTGCTCACCGGCGGCCCCGGCGTCGGCAAGACGCTCTGCACGCAGGGGATCGTCGCCGAGGCGGAGGCGGCCGGGCTGCGGCTGGCGCTCTGCGCGCCGACCGGCCGCGCCGCCCGCCGGATGGAGGAGGCGACCGGCCACGAGGCGATGACGATCCACCGCCTGCTCGAGTGGATGCCGGGCCGGGAACCGACCCACCGGCCCGGCCACCCGCTGCCCGCCGACCTGGTGATCGTCGACGAGTCCTCGATGCTCAACCTGCGCCTCGCCGAGGTGCTGCTCGGCGGCCTCGCCGAGTCGACCCACGTCGTCTTCGTCGGCGACGCCGACCAGCTGCCGCCGATCGGCGCCGGCAAGCCGTTCGAGGACCTGATCGCCTCGGGCGCGGTGCCGGTCGTGCGGTTGACCCAGATCTTCCGCCAGGCGGCCGCCTCGATGATCACCACCGCCGCCCACGAGATCAACCGCGGCCGTCCCCCCCACCTCGAGCCGGGCGAGGACCAGAGGCGCGACTTCTTCTTCATCGACCGCGCCAGCCCGGAGCGAGCGCTGGCGACGGTCGTCGAGGTGGTCGCCGAGCGGGCACCGGAGAGCTTCGGCGTCGACCCCGTGCGCGAGGTCCAGGTGCTGGCGCCGATGTACAAGGGCCCGGTCGGCATCGACGCCCTCAACGAGCAGCTGCAGCTGCGGCTCAATCCCGACGGCGAGCGCGCCGTCTCCGACCGCTTCCGGATCGGCGACCGCCTGATCCAGACCCGCAACTCGCACGAGCTGGGGCTGATGAACGGCTCGATCGTCTTCCTGCGCGAGGACGACCCCGAGGAGGAGCGGATCCTCGTCGACCTCGACGACGGCGGCACCCTCTACATCCCCTACGAGGAGACCGGCACGCTGCGGCTCGCCTACGCGATCTCGGTTCACAAGGCGCAGGGCTGCGAGGTCCCGGTCGTGGTCGGCGTCTGCCACCGCTCGCACTCGCGGATGCTGACCCGGCCGCTGCTCTACACGGCGATCACCCGCGCCCGCAGCAACTGCGTCCTGGTCGGCGACCGCGGCGTCCTGGAGATGGCGGTGCGGCGCGACGAGGGCGGCGCACGGCACTCCGGCCTGGCGCCGCGGCTGCGCGAGGACAGCAGCCGCGAGCGGCTCGCGGTCTAGGCGAGGGGACCATTCGTCCGCGGCGTTTGCGAGGGTGGCGCGCCGGGAACCAAACTGCCGCAAGCGCACATGACCCGTCTCGTCCCGATCACCCGTCCCGGCCGCTTCCGTCCCCTCCTCGCCGCGCTCCTCTGCGCCGTCCTCCTGCTGGCGCTGGCGGCGCCGCCGGCCGGGGCTGCCGCAAAGCCGGGTATCGCGCTGCCGCCGAAGCAGGTCGAGGCGCTGCTCGAGCTGCGCCATCCCCGCGGCCTCAACGCCTTCGTCCGCCGCGTCTCCGACCCGCGCTCGGCGAGCTACCGCCGCTACGCGACCGTCGAGCAGCTGACCGCCCGCTACGGCGCCAGGCCGAGCGTCCGCCACCGGGTCATGCGCTGGCTATCCGCGCGCGGACTGCGCGGCAGGGTGACGGCCGGCGGCGGCTTCGTCCTCGCCACCCTGGACGCCGGACGCGCGGCGCGGCTGCTGCCGCGCGCCGGGACCGCCACCGCCACCGCCCGGGCCGGCGTCGGCGTCCCCGCCGCCCTGCGGGGCGCGGTCGAGCGGATCGCCCTGCTGAGCACGGCACCGCGGGCGGAGAAGCTGGCGGGCCCGCTGCTCCCCGACCCGGCCGCCGCCGCGGCCCTGGCCCGCAACGAGGAGCGCCACAACCGCGCCTACTACTCGCCGCTGCGGCAGACCGGAACCGCCTCCGGCTGCGCCGCCGGCACCAGCGAAGTCTCGCTCCCGGGCTTCGTTCCCTTCGCCCCGAATCAGTACCTCACCGCCTATGGCCACGCGGCGATGCACGCGCGCGGGCTGAAGGGCCAGGGGCAGACCGTCGCCGTGGTCGAGACCGGCGGCTTCAAGCGCAGCGACGTCGTCACCTTCGCCCGCTGCTTCGGGCTCGGCACGCCGCCGCCGACCAGGGTGGTGCCGGTCGGCGTCGGCAAGCCGCTGCCCGGCGAACTGGAGACGACGCTCGACGTCTCGATGCTCGCCGCCGGCGCCCCGAAGCTGAAGAAGATCTACGTCTACGAGGGCGGGGAAAGCGAAGGGGACGCGATCGAAACCGCCGCCGCCGCCCTCGGCTCGCCCGGGCACCGGCCCGACGTGATCTCGATCTCGCTCGGGTTCTGCGAGCCGGGCCTGCACAACGCGGTCGTCCTGCGCGACGCGATCGACAACATCTTCGCCGTCGCCGGCGGCGCCGGGATCTCGGTCCTCGTCTCAGCCGGCGACCAGGGCTCCAGCGGCTGCCGGGTGAAGAACCTCGAAACCGAACAGACGACGGCGCTGCCGGTGCTGGCGGTCAGCCTGCCCGCCTCCTCCGCCTACGCGACCGCGGTCGGCGGCACCGAGCTGGCGCTGACGCCGAAGAACCGGATCAACCGCGAGATCGTCTGGAACGACTGGCCGCTCACTCCCTGGGGGGGCGGCGGCGGGCTCAGCCTGCTCTACGCCCACGCTCCCTGGTGGCAGCGGACCGGGCACGCCTACGGGCTGGGGCGCAAGGTGCCCGACATCGCCGCCCTGGCCGACCTCCTGCCGGGCTACGGGCTCTATTGCAGCGCCGCCTCGTGCGAACCGCAGAACAACGTCGTGCCGGGCTGGTCGGCGGTCGGCGGGACCAGCGCGGCGGCGCCGCTGATGGCGGCCGGGGTGGCGCTCGCCGATCAGTACGCGGCGCGCCACGGCCAGCGCTCGCTGGGCTTCCTCAACCCGCTGCTCTACCGGCTCGGCGCCGACGGCCGGACCCGCAGGTCCGCCTTCCACGACGTCACCTACGGCAACGACGACATCGGCCGGGCGCTGCCGATCCAGGCGCAGGGCGGCATCCCGCTGGGCTGCTGCCGGGCGCGGCGCGGCTATGACATGGCGAGCGGCTGGGGCTCGCTGAAGATCCCCGGCTTCACCCGGCTGGCGGCCGGCGCTGCCGGCTGAGGCATCGCGCGGCGCCCGCCGGATCGGGCCTGCCGGGGCGCGATACTGCCCGGCATGGACCACGGTGAGCGGCACCGGCCCCAATTCCCGTGGATCGAGCTCGGGCTGACTCTCGCCGGGATCGCCCTGGTGGCGGCGCTGGTGCTCGGGGTGCCGACCCTGCGCCACGCCGCCGAAGCCGCCGTCCAGGGCGACACCGCCGAGGTCCGCCACCAGATCGACCAGCTCGGCGCGGCCGGGCCGCTGCTGATCCTCGCCCTCACCCTGATCCACACCGTCGTCCTCTATCCGGCTGAGATCGTCAACGCCGCCGCCGGCTTCGCCTACGGCTTCTTCCCGGCGCTGGCGCTGGTCACGGTCGGCTGGATGGCCTCGGCCCTGCTCGCCTACTGGGTCGGGACCAGGGTCGCGAGGCCGCTGCTCGACCGCTGGTTCGGGGTCGAGCGCTTCGAGCGCCTCGAGGCGATGATCGAGCGCGGCGGCGTCACCCTGCTGCTGGCGCTGCGGCTGATCCCGATCGTCCCCTTCAGCCTGGTCTGCTACGCGGCCGGCGCGGCGCGGGTGCCGCTCTGGCGCTTCGTCTGGACGACGGTGGTCGGCTACATGCCGATCACCGCCATCGCGGTCTACTTCGGGACGCGGCTGGAAGGGATGAAGCTGACCGACCCGATCGTGATCGCCGCCGGCGGGGCGCTGCTGGCGCTGCTCGCCCTCGGGCACTGGATCGTGCGCAGGCAGGCGGCTAAGACCGCCGGCGGGGCGGGGCGCCCGGCCTGAGCACGCGTTCGACGCGGAAGCGGAAGACGGCGGGGCTCGCGTCGACCGTGCCGTCGGCGCCGCGCGCCTTGACTCGGATGACGTGAGGGCCGATCCCGAAGCGCCGGCTGAGCGCCGCGCCGCAGCGGTGGAAGAAGCCGCCGTCGACCTGGCAGAGGAAGGCGACGCCGCCCTGGTCGGAGGCGAAGCGGAAGCCGACCCGGACGGCGCCGCGCCGGGTGCGGAGCCGGTGGCGGGGGTGGCGCTCGAACCAGGTGGCGGGCTCGGCCCCGGCGACTTCCGGCCCGGCGGCGGGGCCTGGCGACGGCCCCGCCGAGAGCGGTTCGGTCGCGTTCGTCCCGGCGGCGACCGCGGTGCTGGGCCCGTCTTCGCCGCCCGGCGCGACACCGAGGCTTTCCAGGGCGCCGCCGGCGCTGAGCAGGCCGGCGCCCACCGCGCTCGGCGGGTAGGCCCCGACCGGCAGCGCCGATTCCGTCATCGCCGTGCGGATCTCGGCCGGCGTCGCCGCCGGGTCGCCCTGGACCATGAGGGCGGCGATGCCAGCGGCGTGGGGCGCGGCGGCTGAGGTCCCGCAGAAGCGCCAGACGCCGCCGCTGAGGCTGGCGAAGAAGGTCGTCGCGCCGCAGTCGGTGGCGACCAGGTCGGGCTTGGCGAGGACTTCGGGGGAGCCCAGCGCCGGGGCCGGGACGGCGCCCTGGACCGGGCCGAAGTAGTGGGTGGCCGGGCCGCGGGAGGAGTACTTCTCCGGCTTGGACGAGTTGCTGAAGGGGACCGCGCCGACGGCAATCGCCGCGGCGGACCCCGCGTGCCCGAAGATCGCCGGGCCGACGACGTCGCCTTCGCTGGACTGCGGGTACTCGGTGGCGCTCACCCCGGAGCCGTTCTGGAGCAGGATCAGCTTCAGCCGGGGGTCGCCGCCCGCGTAGCGGTTGACGGCCAGCTGCACGGTCTGCGCCGTCCCCGCCTTGTTTTCCCATTGCAGGATCTCGAGCGGCCGCTGCGTGCCGTTGGCGCCGTCGTTCTGGTCGGCCGCGGCCGCCACCACCTGGCCGCCGCTGAGCAGCAGGGCGTCGAGGTCGGTGCCGACCCCGCCCCAGGGTTCGGCCCACTGCAGGTCGACGGTCAGGGTCGCGCCGGCGCTGACCGTGATCCCGAACGTCGTGTCGACCCCGGCGCCGGGCGCGAAGTCCATGCAGTGGGTGCCGTTGAATTCGGGCAGAGCGGCGACCGCCGCCGGGCAGGCGCCGGCGTCGCGGAACTGCGGCGCTTCCCAGGAGGCGATTTCGTGCCCTTCGGAGTCGAGGAGGTTGTCGTTGCCGGCGGCCGTGAGATAGGTGACGCCCGCCGCCGTGACCCTGGCGATCGCGTTGGCGACCGGGCCGTCCTGGAAGAAGGGCTCTTCGAAGTAGCCGACGTCGTCGACGATCACCTTCGCGCCGGCGCCGCCTTCGGCGACCGGCCGGGCGAGCCGTTCGATGTTGGCGGCGAACTCTTCTTCGCCGGTGAAGGCGGTGGCGAAGGCGAGGCTCGCGTGCGGGGCGACGTCGTGGACGATCTGGGCCATCGCCCTGCCCTCGTCGGCGCCGCCGCCCGGGCCGAGGTCTTCGAGCACCGCGGTCCCGACCTGCTGGTCGCTGCAGGTCGAGGCCGGCCCCGGCAGGTCGTTGCTGGCGACGTCCGCGGCGGCGTGGGTCGCGATCGGGCCGCCGGGCGCGGCTTCGGTGGCGGCGTCGAAGGAGTCGGAGAGGATGCCGACGGTGACCCCCTTGCCGCGCAGGGCGTACGCGCTCCGGGCGCTGTCGACCCCGAGCTGGCCGATGCCCTCGGAGAGGACCGAGCCGCCTTCGCAGCCGGCGGCGTAGAGCAGCGGCGTGCGCAGGGGGCGCACCGAGGCGACGGTCGGCACCGCGGCGATCCCGGCGAGGTCGGCGGCCGGCACCGCGACGGTCGCGCTCTGGCCGGCGCGGCTGGCATGCAGAACCTGGCCGCCGGCCGCGAGCAGGGCGCCGCGGCTGGCGAGGGCGCCGTGGTCGAAGCGGGCTTCGACCAGCAGCCGGCCGCCGGCCCGGAGCAGGCTCCCGGGCCCGCTGGCGGCGATCCCGAGCGCGGCCGCCTGCCGGGCCGGCGGCGCCGAGCGCAGGGCCGGTCCCCCGAGGCGCTGCAGCAGCGGGGTCAGGGTGCCGGGGCTCTTGGCCGGCAGGGCGGCGCCGGCGGCGGGAGCCGCCGTCACGCCGAGAACGAGCAGCGCCGCGATCGAGAGCAGCGCCGAGCGGCTGGGTGAGCCAGGTGACATCTACCCACTTCTATCGGCAGCGGCCAGGATTCACCTGAGCCGGTACGCCGCCGCGGCGGCCCCCGCCGCGCCGCTCAGACGTAGGAGGCGCGCCGGAACCAGAGCACGAGCGCCAGCACCGCGAGCACACCGCCGCCCACCCCCAGCCCCCAGAAGGCGGCGGCGGACTCGATGTTGACGACCAGCCAGCGGAAGTTCTGCCCGAAGAAGCCGACGAGGAAGGAGAGCGGCAGGAAGATCGTGGCGACGATCGTCAGCTGCTTGGTGATCTCGTTGAGCCGGTTGGAGACCAGCGAGAGGTAGGCGTCGCGGGTCCCGGAGAGCAGGTCCCGGTAGGAGTCGATCTGGTCGGAGATCCGGATCGCGTGGTCGTAGACGTCGCGGAAGTAGGTGCGGCTGTCGGCTTCCAGGCCCGGGATGTCGAGGATGTCGTCGATCCCTCGGGCGAGCAGGTCGCGCTGGGGCTCGACGACGCGGCGCAGCTCGATCAGGCGGCGGCGCAGGGTCGTGATCTCCTCCAGCTGGTCGGGTTGCTGGCGCTCGAAGATCTCGCTGTCGAGCTGTTCCATGCGGTCGCCGAGCCCCTCGAGGACGCCGAAGAAGGAGTCGGTGAGGCCGTCGAGGACCCGGTAGACGACGAACTGCTCCGAGCGCGGCTCCTGGGCGGTGAAGCGCCGCCTGGCGTCGGCGAGCGCCGGGCAGGCGCCGCGGTGGGCGGTGACCAGGTAGCCGCCGCTGAGGAAGGCGTGGACCTCTTCCAGCTCGAGCTCGCCGTCGCCGGCTTCCCCGACCCCGTAGTAGACGAGGAACATGAACTCGCCGAAGTCGTCGAGCTTTGGCCGCTGGCCGCGCTTCAGCATGTCCTCGAGGGCCAGCGGGTGGAAGCCGAAGAGGTCCCGCAGCGCCGCCGCCTCCTCCGGCCCCGGCGCCTGCAGGTCGAGCCAGAAGTACTCGTCGCGCTGCAGCAGGGACGAGATCTGGTCGCGATCGATGCTCTCGAGGAAGCGCACGGGGCAACGCTAGATCGACCCCCGGACGGCGGCGAGGACCGAAAAAGCCGGCTGCGACCCCCAGATCCTGCTACCGTCCTGTGCTGTTAGGGCCAACTATGGCCGTGAAAGTTTGTGCGTAGCGCTCGCAGTCGTTGCTTTACCGCATTGTCAGCGTTCGCAGCACACGACGTGGAGGCAATGCATGCCCACTGGAACTGTCAAGTGGTTCAGCGACGACAAGGGTTACGGGTTCATCACCCCTGACGACGGCTCGAAGGACGTTTTCGTCCATCACAGCGCCATCGTCGCCGAGGGTTTCCGGACCCTCACCGAGGGTTCGAAGGTGACCTACGAGGCGGAAGACGGCCCCAAGGGCCCCGCCGCCGCGAGCGTTCAGCAGCAGTAGCCCAGCTCGACGCCTGAGGCAGTGTCGAAGCCCGCCGCGAGGCGGGCTTCTTCTTGCCCGAGGCCGACCAGCCGCCTCCCCTACTCTCCCAACCCCGATGAGCACGACCCGAGACGACCTGCGCAACGTGGCGATCATCGCCCACGTCGACCACGGCAAGACGACGCTGGTCGACGCGATGCTGTGGCAGACCGGGACCTTCCGCAAGGGCCAGGACGTGGCCGAGCGGGTGATGGACTCGATGGACCTCGAGCGCGAGAAGGGGATCACGATCCTCGCCAAGAACACGGCGGTCAACTACGGCGGCACGAAGCTGAACATCGTCGACACGCCCGGCCACGCCGACTTCGGCGGCGAGGTGGAGCGGGCGCTGACGATGGTCGACGGGGCGCTGCTCCTGGTCGACGCCTCGGAGGGCCCGTTGCCGCAGACCCGCTTCGTCCTGCGCAAGGCGCTGGCGGCAAGGCTGCCGATCATCCTCGTCGTCAACAAGGTCGACCGCCCCGATGCCCGCATCGCCGAGGTCGTCGACGAGGTCTACGAGCTGTTCATCGACCTCGACGCCGACTCCGACCAGATCGAGTTCCCGATCGTCTACACCAACGCCAAAGCCGGCTGGGCGGCGCTCGAGGAGGGAGTCGAGGGCGAGAACCTGAAGCCGCTGCTGGACCTGATGGTCGAGCGGATCCCGGCACCCGTCTACGACGAGGGTGCGCCGCTGCAGGCGCACGTCACCAACCTCGACGCCTCCCCCTACGTCGGCCGGCTGGCGATCTGCCGGGTCCGCCAGGGCACGATTCGCTCCGGGCAGCAGATCGCCTGGTGCCGCGCCGACGGCAACGTCAGCCGCGCCGCGGTCACCGAGCTCTACGTGACCGAAGGCCTGGAGCGGGTCGGCGCCGCCGAGGCCGGACCGGGCGAAATCATCGCCGTCGCCGGGATGGAAGAGGTGACGATCGGCGAGACCCTCGCCGACCCCGAGGACCCGCGGCCGCTGCCGGTGATCGAGGTCGACGAGCCCTCGCTCTCGATCGTGCTCGGGATCAACACCTCGCCGCTGGCCGGCCAGGAGGGCCAGAAGCTGACCGCGCGCCAGATCCGCGACCGCCTCGACACCGAGCTGGTCGGCAACGTCTCGATCCGGGTCCGCGACACCGAGCGCCCGGACGCCTGGGAGGTGCAGGGCAGGGGCGAGCTGCAGCTGGTCGTGCTGCTGGAGATGATGCGGCGCGAGGGTTTCGAGCTGACCGCCGGCCAGCCGCGGGTCGTGACCCGCGAGATCGAAGGCGAAGTGCACGAGCCGGTCGAGCGGCTCGCGATCGACGTGCCCGAGGAGCACGTCGGCGCCGTCACCCAGATGCTCGCCGCCCGCAAGGGCCGGCTCGAGCAGATGGTCAACCACTCGACCGGGTGGGTGCGGATGGACTACCTGGTGCCGGCCCGCGGCCTGATCGGGTTCCGCACCGAGTTCCTCACCGAGACCCGCGGGACCGGCATCCTCCACCACGTCTTCGACCGCTGGGAGCCCTGGGCGGGCGAGCTGCGCACCCGCCAGACCGGGTCGCTGGTCGCCGACCGCCGCGGCCAGACCGCCGGCTACTCGCTGATGAACCTGCAGGACCGCGGCACCCTCTTCGTCGGCTCCGGCGAGGAGGTCTTCGAAGGCATGATCGTCGGCGAGAACGCCCGCTCCGAGGACCTCGACGTCAACCCGACCAAGGCCAAACAGCAGACCAACATGCGGGCGGCGAGCGCCGACGTCCTCGTCCGCCTGGCGCCGCCGACGCGGCTCAGCCTCGAAGCCTCGCTCGAGTTCCTGCGCGAGGACGAGTGCGTCGAAGTGACGCCCGAGTCGGTCCGGCTGCGCAAGCTGATCCTCGACAAGGTCCAGCGGGCGAAGGCGGCCAAGCGCGGCGACGCCGCCCCGCGCATGGCCTAGCGCCAACGCCGTCCCCCGCCTCGCGCCGCGCGTCCCTCCAGCTGCGCCGGCGATCGCCGTCGGCGAGCCCCGGAGACCCCCACCCCGGCTGTGGTTCCTAATGGACGCTCGGCGACCGCATGGAACCACGAGCCAGAGATCCCGGGCGCGATCCTCGACCCCCGGTTCCTTGTAGACGCCTGCCGTCCACAAGGAACCGCGGGGACGGACGGCTCTGCGTGCGGCTCAGTGTCAGCGGCGGCGCGGCGCGGGAGCAGTGCTCGAAGCGGCGGCGGCGAATAGGCTGGCGCCGTGGCGAAATGGGGAGTACTCGCGGTCCTGGCGGCCGCCCAGTTCCTGATGGTCCTCGACCAGGCGGTGATGAACGTCGCGATCTCGCAGCTGGTCGAAGACTTCGACACCACGGTGACGACGATCCAGGCGGTGATCGCCTTCTACGCGCTGGTGATGGCGGCGCTGATGCTGACCGGGGGCAAGGTCGGGGACCTCTGGGGCCGGCGGCGGACCTTCGTCGTCGGCCTCTGCGTCTACGGCACCGGCTCGGCGCTGACCGCGGTCTCCTGGAGCGTGCCGAGCCTCGCCCTCGGCTGGTCGGTGCTGGAGGGGATCGGCGCGGCGATGGTGATGCCGGCGATGGTGGCGCTGGTCGCCGGCAACTTCCGCGAGCGCGAGCGGGCGGTCGCCTACGGCGTCCTCGGCGGCGTCGCCGGTGCCGGCATCGCCGTCGGCCCGATCCTCGGGGGCTGGGCGACGACCGAGCTGACCTGGCGGATCGTCTTCGCCGGCGAGGTCGTGGTCGCGATCGGGATCCTGCTCGGCAGCCGGACGATCGCCGAGCCGCCCCGCGAGGCGGGCGGCAAGGAACTCGACCTGGTCGGCGCGGTGCTCTCGGCGCTCGGCCTCGGGGTCCTGGTGATGGGCGTGCTGCAGGCGAGCAACTGGGGCTGGCTGGTGCCACGCAACTCGCCGGTGGAGCCGTTCGGGTTCGCGCTGACGCCGTTCGTGATCGCCGCCGGCGGCGTCATCCTGGGGCTGTTCGCCGCCTGGCAGCGCCACCGCGAACGGCGCGGCCGCGACCCGCTCGTCCACCTCGACCTGCTGAAGCTGCCGCGGCTGCGCGGCGGCGTCGCGATGCTCCTCGCCCAGAACCTGGTTCTGATGGGGATCTTCTTCACCGTGCCGCTGTTCCTGCAGATCGTGCAGGGCCTCGACGCGCTCGAAACCGGCGTGCGGATGCTGCCCGCCTCCGCCGGCCTCTTCCTCAGCGCCGTCGCCGGGTCGGCGCTGGCCCGCCGCTTCTCACCCAGGCTGCTGGTGCGAACCGGGCTGGCGACCGTGTTCCTCGCCGCCGTGCTCCTGCTCGGCACCGTCGAAGTCGAACTGGACAACGCCTCCTTTCTCGTCGCGATGGGCGTGCTCGGGATCGGGATGGGCCTGATCGTCTCCCAGCTCGGCAACGTCGTCCAGTCCTCCGTCGGCGACGCCGACCGCAGCGAGGCGGGCGGCCTCCAGAACACGGCGATGCAGCTCGGCTCCTCGCTCGGCACGGCGCTGCTCGGCGCGATCGTGATCTCCGGCCTGATCGCGGCGTTCACCACCAACGTCGCCTCCAACCCGGCGATCTCGGCCGACGTGCGCGGCCAGGTCGAAGTCCGGGTCGCCTCCGGGGCCAGCTTCGTGCCCGCCGCCGAGGTCGAGGCCGGCGCGAACGCCGCGGGCGCCGACCCGGCGACCGTCGACGCGCTGGTCTCCGACTACGAAGACGCCCAGCTGAAGGCGCTGAAGACGGCCTTCCTCTGCGCCGCGGCGCTGGCGCTCGCCTCGCTCTTCCTGACCCGCAACCTGCCCGGCGAGCCGCTCGGGGGGAGCGCCGGCGAGGGCGCCGCGGCCGGGGGCGAGCCGGAGCCGGCGGCCGCCTAGGCCTCAGACGTCGAGGGCCTCGAGCCGGCCGGACTCGATCGCGCCCACCAGCGCCTCGTGGTCGCGCAGGTTCTGCTCGGCGTAGGCCGCGGAGAAGGCGGCGATCGCCTGCTCGAAGGCGTCGCCGCCGCCGAGGTAGGCGGCGATCGCGACCCGATCGCCCGAGCGGGCATGGGCGCGGGCCAGCGTCCAGCCGCAGATCCGGGCGTAGATCTCGAAACCATGCGGGGAGAGGTTCTCGACCTCGGCCGAGCGCTTCCAATCCCAGAGCTGGCGCACGTAGAAGTCGCGCCGGCGCCCGTCGATCCCCTCCGCCGCGCACCAGCCGAGGAAGATGTCGCTGGAGGATTGCATCAGCCGCTGGCCTTCGACGACCCGGCGGCCGTGGCTGCGGAAGCGGCTGGCGCCGACGTAGGGCTCGAGCACCGACGCTTCGGCCTCCTTGGCCTGGAGAAAGAGCGGGTCGCGGTCGTCGAGCCCGGTCAGCAACAGGACCCAGGCGCGGGTGCCAACGCTGCCGACGCCGACCACCTTGCGGGCGATCTGGCGGGTCTCGAAGGAGTCGAAGAGGATGCGGCGGTCGTCGGCCAGGCTCTCGCGGTAGGCCGCCAGGACCGGCCGCAGGAAGGCGCGCGCGTCCGCGCGCGAGCCGGGCGGCAGCAGGTCCTGGCCGGGGACCAGGAGCGGCGGTTCGCTGCGAAACCGGATTTCGCCGTCGACCGTCTCGGTCAGCTTCTCGAGCGCCCTGAGGCTGTCCTTGGAGCGCGCCTTGGCGACGTTCTTGCGCAGCCGCTTTGCCGCTTTCGGGTCGGCGGGGTCGTCGAAGTCGGCTTCGCCGAGGACCGTGTCGACGTCGAAGCGGGCGTACCAGACCTCGAGGTTGCTCTGGGCGGCGAACTGGCGCATCGACTCGCGGTAGGTGCGGCCGACGCAGAGGACCGCCGCCTCGCTCTCGGCGGGCGTGAAGCCGCGTTCGCGGGCGGCGATCTCGAAGCTCGCGGCGAGCCGCTTGACGTCCCACTCCCAGGGGCCGGGCAGGGACTCGTCGAAGTCGTTGAGGTCGAAGACCAACCGCCGGTCCGGCGCCGCGAAGGCGCCGAAGTTCGAGAGATGGGCGTCGCCGCAGGCCTGCACGCGCAGCCCGGAGACCGGGGTGGGCGCCAGGTCGGCGGCCATCACCGCGGCGGCGCCGCGGTAGAAGGCGAACGGCGAGGCGGCCATCCGCCCGTAGCGGATCGGAACCAGCTCGGGGACGCGGGGCACGGCCTGGCGCTCGAGGATCGCGATCGGGTCCTCGCGGTCGGCGGCGGGAGCCCACTCGCCGTGCCTGGAGCGGGGAGCCTGTTTGCGGGCCTGCTTGCCCGCGGCGGTGCTCCTGGCGACGTCCATGCCACCACCGTACAACGGCGCCGGGCCGGTTTCCTCACCCGTTTGGGGTGGGAACCGGCCCGGCGAACGACGCTGCCGGCTGCCGCCGGCGGGCGCTCAGGCGGTCGCGGCGGCGGTCTCCGCCTGCGAGTCGCGGGCGGCGTCGGCGGCCTTCGCCTCGGCCTCCGGGGTCGGCTCCCCGGCCTGGCGCGGCAGCAGCACTTCTTTGGCGATCACCAGGCGCTGGATCTGGCTGGTGCCCTCGTAGAGCTGCATGATCTTGGCGTCGCGCATCAGTTTCTCGACCGGGTACTCCTTGATGAAGCCGTATCCGCCGTAGACCTGCACGGCGTCGACGGTGATCTCCATCGCCGAGTCGGCGGCGAAGCGCTTGGCCTGCGAGGAGGCCAGCGTGTTGCGCTTGCCCTGGTCGAGCAGGACGGCCGAGTTCCAGGTCATCAGCCGGGCGGCGTCGACCTTGGTCGACATGTCGGCGATCATGAACTGGATCGCCTGGTGCATCGCGATCGGCACCCCGAACTGGATCCGTTCCTTGGAGTACTCGGTGGCGAACTCGAAGGCGGCGCGGCCGATGCCCGTGGCCATCGCGGCGACGCCCGGCCGGGTGCGGTCGAGCGTCATCATCGCCAGTTTGAAGCCGTGGTTCTCCTGCCCGAGGAGGTTCTCGGCGGGGACCTCGACTTCGTCGAAGGAGATGGTCGCGGTGTTGGAAGCCCGCTGGCCCATCTTGTCCTCCTTCTTGTCGACGGTGACCCCGGGGGAGTCGGCGTCGACGACGAAGGCGCTCATCCCGCGGTGGCCGGCGTCGGGGTCGGTCTTGGCGTAGACCGTGAACCAGTCGGCGTAGCTGCCGTTGGTGATGAAGCACTTGGAGCCGCTGAGGACGTACTTGTCACCCTTCTTGACGGCCCGCGTCTTCATCCCGGAGACGTCGGAGCCGGCGTCGGGCTCGGTCAGGCAGAAGGAGGCCAGCTTCGGCTCCTCGCAGAGCATGCCCAGGTACTTCCGCTTCGTCTCCTCAGAGCCGGCGAGGCCGACCGGGGCGGAGGCGAGGCCGTTGGCCATCAGCGAGGTGCCGATGCCCGAGCAGCCCCAGCCGATCTCCTCCTCGATCACGCAGCCGGTCAGGTAGTCGAGGCCGGGCCCGCCGTAGGCCTCGGGGACGTGGGTGTTCATCAACCCGACCTCCCAGGCCTTGTTGATGACGTCCTGCGGCCAGGTGCCGTCCTTGTCGTACTCCCAGGCGACCGTGCGGATCTCTTTCTCGGCGAAGCTGTGCGCCAGCTCCCGCAGGTCCTTCTGCTCGTCGGTCAGGGTGAAGTCAACCACCGGGTGCTCCTTCTGGTCGGTGCTTTCAAAGCTTGTCGTGGGAGCGCCCCTGCTTGGCGGGCGTTCCGCCGATTGACTGGTCAGTCAACCAACTGAAAGGGTAGCGCACCCGCCTGCCCCCGGAGCCCTCTACGCTGCTCGGATGGAGGCTCTGCTGGCCCTGACCGCCGTTCGCGAGGGGCTGGTCCTGGTCCTGATCACGGCCCTCGCCGCCCCGATCGCCGGTTTCTGGTTTCTGCGCGCGGGCGATGCCTGGCGGAAGATCGGCCGCGGCCCGTTCTCGATCGAGGCGCCCGAGGAGCCCCCGCGCGGCGGCCGCGGCGCCCCGGCCGCGGTCGACCCGGCGATCCAGGCGGCCGAGGTGCGGCAGATGCTGCGGGCCCGGGCGGCGCGCCAGAGCCGTCGCGGCGAGGCGCCGACGGACGTCGAGGCGGAGGCCGCGCGGCTGCTGCGGGCCGCTGCCGAGCCGCCGCCTCCGGCGGCGCGGATCGAGGCCGAGCTGCGCTCGGAAGTGCGCCACCTGGTCCTCGCCCGCAACGAACGGCGGCGGCGCCGGGGCCTCGAGCCGCTCGACGTCGAGGCCGAGACCGACCGCCAGCTGGCCGACCTCGGCGGCTAGGCCCTCAGGCAGCTCCGATCTTCTAGGATCGGGCCATGTCGCCTGCCCCCGACGAGAACCTCTACGAGGTCGAGGAGCTGCTGAACCAGCCGGGGACCTACTTCAACCCCCAGACCGAGGTCGTGGTCGTCGTCGACGACTCCGCCTCGATCGACCAGGAGGTCTTCAACATGGAGGCCTACGAGGGCGCCGAATGGGTGCGGATCTCCGACGAGGTCCCGATCGACGAGGACGCCCGCGACGCCGCGCTGGAGAGCTTCCAGACCCACTACCACCCCGGCTCGGCCGGATCGGTCTCCGAGACCGCCCTCGAACAGGGCGACGAGGAGCTCGACGAGGACGAGGACGGCCAGGAGCCCGGCCGCGAGGACTAGCCGCCGCGCCCCTCCGGGTCCCCGGCGGGCGCCCGACTTCGCGCGGTCCCGCTAGCCGCGCAGGGCCCCGGGCAGGCCGACCAGCACGGCGGGGATGCCGCGCCTGGCGCCGGCGTAGGCGGCCTCGATCTGGTCGCCGACCCCGGGCCCGTGCAGCGGCGCGCCGTGGCCGACCAGGAGGTGCTCTGGGCGCAGGCCGCGCAGCGCGCCCGGGACGAAGGGCCGCAGGAAGAGGTGCATGCCGAGCGGCGCGCGACCGCCCGTGTACATGCGGTTGGTGCCGAGCAGCTCGGCGACGACGAGGGCCGAGCGGGCCGGCCACCACAGCGCCGTCTCCTTCCACTTCGGCCCCCGCACGGCGGCGATCGCCTCGAAGGGAGAACCGGGCACGGAGTCGGGAACGACCAGGTGCGGGACCCCGAGCCGCGCGGCGACGGCCGCGCAGTCGCGGTTGTGGCGGTCGAGCAGCTGCAGGACGCCGGCCGGCTCGCCGATCGCCGCCAGGTCGGGCGCGCCCTCGCACTCGACCGGGTCGACGACCCAGACCCGGCCGTCCTCGACCAGGGCGTGGCAGGCACGCCGCATCGGCTCCTCGACGATCCAGGTCAGACCCAGCGGGTGCTCTTCGACGGTGGCTCTCGGCATTCCGCCCAATCTACCCGGCGGACGACCGCGACCGGGAGCCGGCCGGCGGGGCTACGCGCCGGTGCTCGATCCCGGCGACGAGGCCCCCGCGCCCACTCCCGCCTGCTGTAGCCAAGACCCGGAGACGCGGATAGTCTCAACGTAGTGAGCGCCTGCTCGCTCGCCTCCGAAGGAGATTTCGTTGAACGCTCGCCCTCAGTGCCTGCCGCGGCGCCTCATCCTCGCTCTCCCTGAGCATGGGCGGAGGAGACCCGCGTGAAGCCCCACCGCGGCCATCCGTGCAGTCGGAGAGGTTCCTCAGCCGGTTCCACGAAGGTCGCGAGCGGGTTGGCGCTGGCAGCCGCCGCCTGCGCGGTCGTCCTCGGCTGGGGCGCCGCGACCTCGAGCGCCGCCGTCATCCCGGTCGAAGGACCGTGGCACGCCACCACCTCCCAGGGGCTGCCGGTGAGGTTCGAAGTCACCGCGGGCCAGGTCGTCGAACCCAACTTCCGCCTCAGGTGGGATTTCAACTGCGGCGTGATCGAAGCCAAACCGGTTGCGCCCGGCCGAATCGAAGTCCCGATCGAACCGAACGGTCAGTGGCGATGGTCTGGATACGCGGGTGCCGGAATCGAAGCGACCTTCGTCGCGCCTGACCGGGCCGAAGGTCGCGTCTTCGTCCCCGAAAGACTTACCCCGGCCTGCCTCGCGGCGGGAGCCAGGTTCGTGGCCGAACCCGGAACCGCGCCCTTCGAAGGCGAAGAAGTCGAAGCGAAGGTCTGCTCCAACGTCCGCGGTTGCCCCTTGGTCCATGCCCCGAAGCGCATGGTGCTGAAGCGCGATGGCTCATTTCGCTTCTACGGGCTGCGCTGGAAGAGGTTCGGCCAGGGCAAGGCCAACGCGACCGGGCGGGCATACATCAGACGAGGCAACGCGGTATTTCGTCCGCGGGCGAGGGTGACCCTGAGCGACCTGGAGGAACAGCCGGCCGGCGGAGGCGAACAGTTCTACCTCAGGCTGAGCTACGTACTGCGCGGCCCGGTTCCCGCGGGGTTTCAGCGGAGGGGCGGTCGGCCCCTTCCTGGCCTCTTCTGACAGCCAGCCGCACTCGCTGCCAACTGAGCCGACCTCGGGATGGGGCCGGGCGGAGCGGCTGACGGCAGGCCTCAGAGCGCTCCTCGCATCGATATGTTGCCGGGATGCTCGAGCCCGGCGACAAGGCCCCCGCCTTCACCCTCCCCGACCAGCACGGGAAGAAGGTCAGGCTCTCCGACTTCAAGGGGCGAACCGTCGTCCTCTACTTCTATCCCCGCGCCGACACGCCGGGCTGCACGACGCAGGCCTGCGGCATCCGCGACCGCTCGGCGGAGTACGCGGCGGCCGGGGCGGTGGTGATCGGCGTCTCGCCGGACGAGCCGGAGAAGCTGGCGAAGTTCGATGACAAGCACGGGCTCGGCTTCACCCTGGTCGGCGACGTCGACCACGCGGTTGCCGAGAAGTACGGCGCCTGGGGCGAGAAGTCGATGTACGGCAAGAAGTACATGGGGATGCTGCGCTCGACCTTCATCATCGATCCGCAGGGGAAGATCGCGAAGGTGTTCCCCAAGGTGCAGCCGAAAAAGCACGACGACCTGGTGCTGAAGGCCCTGGCGGAGCTCGGCGCCTCCTGAGCCGGGCGATCTCGGGATCCGGGGACCGCCGAACCGCGCGCGGACGTCAGGCGCTCAGCACGACGACGGCGATGAAGGATGCATAGAGGGCGAACCAGCCGACCACGGCCGGTAGGTGGAACTCGCCGGCGCGGTGCAGGCTGAGGTAGGCGAGGATGCCGCCGGCGAAGCCGAGGCAGACCGAGAGCACCGCGTTGGCGTCCAGCGACCAGTCGGTGAAGAGCAGCCCGATGCCGACCGGGATCGTCGACTGGAAGACCATCGCGCCGCTGATGTTGCCGAGCGCCAGCGCGTCCTTGCCTTCGCGGACCCAGAAGAAGCTGTTGACCTTCTCCGGCAGCTCGGTCGCCAGCGGCGCCAGGATCAGGGCGAGGACGAGCGCGTCGACGCCGATCGAGTCGGCGATTTCGAGCAGCTCTTCGACGAACAGGTGGGCGCCGCCGACCATCGCCCCGAGCCCGACCAGCAGCTGCAGCAGGCAGAGCCCGAGCGCCGGGTCTTCGCGGCGCTCGGCGCGGCGCTCGAACAGCAGCGGGTTGAGGGTCTCCTCGCCCTGAACCTCGCCGGAGGAGCGCAGAGTGCGGGCGACGTAGACCACGTAGGCGGCCAGGAAGGCGATGCCGAAGGGGATCCGGACGGCCGCCGGAGGGCCCCAGGCAAGCAGCCCGGCGAGGCCGAAGAAGGCGAGGAAGAAGAGCAGGTCGCGCTCGAGCGTCGGCCCGTGGGCATCGAGGTGCAGGCCCTGGGCGCGGCGCTGGCGGTAGAGGTAGGCGAACAGCCCGACCAGCCCCATCGCCAGCGTCGCCAGCAGGAACGGGGCGCCGACGATGGCGCCGACGGCGACGTCTTCGGAGCCCTCGGTCGAGTCGATCAGGGCGACGACCGCGATCAGCGTCTCCGGCATCGCGGTGCCGACCGCGGCGAGGATCGAGCCGACCGCCCCCTCTCCCAGGTCGAGCTTGTGCCCGATCCACTCGACCGCGTTGGTGAACAGCAGGGCGCCGGTGAGGACGACGGCGAAGCTGACGAGGAGGAGGACGAATTCCACGCCAGGAACCTAATCAGAGTCAGCGCCGCTTGATCAGGCTCAGGCGAAGTAGAAGGCGAGGCCGAACACGAAGTACACCGCGAGCAGCTGCACGCCCTCGAACCAGGTCGACTCGCCGTCCTGGGTGACGTACTGGGCGATCAGGATCGCGAGCAGGATCGCGCCGAGCTCGAAGCCGTTGAAGACCAGGGCGAGCGGATAGGGCCCGATGAAGAAGGAGGCGAGCACCAGCACCGGGGCGACGAAGAGGGCGACCTGGGAGCTGGAGCCGATCGCGATGTTGACCGAGAGGTCCATCTTGTCCTTGATCGCGACCAGGACCGCGACCCAGTGCTCGGCGGCGTTGCCGACGATCGCGACGACGATCACGCCGATGAAGAACTCGGAGAGCCCGATCGACTGCGAGGCTTCGGTGATCGAGCCGACGAGGACCTCGGACATGACGCCGACCAGGACGCCGGCGATCGCCAGCGCGATCACCGAGGTGCGCACCGACCAGCCCCAGCTGTCCTCGTCCTCGTACTCGGGGTTGAAGAGGTCGCGGTGGGTCTTGAGCGAGAAGAAGAGCCCGATCACGTAGGTCGCCATGAGGACGATCGCGACCGCCAGCGAGAGGTGCTCGACGGTGCCGCCGTAGTGGATCGCCTCGCTGCCGGGCTGCGGCAGGCCCTTGCCCTCGACCAGCTCGAAGATCGCCGGCATCACCAGCGCCGCGGCGGCGAGCATCAGCATCGAGGTCTGGATCGAGGCGCCGGTCGGGCTGAAGTGCTGTTTTTCGCGGCCGATCCCGCCGGCCAGCATCGCGGCGCCGAGCACCAGCAGGACGTTGCCGATGATCGAGCCGACGATCGAAGCCTTGACCACCTCGTGCAGGCCCTGGCCGAGCGCGAAGAGGGCGATGATCAGCTCCGGCGCGTTGCCGAAGGTGACGTTGAGCAGGCCGCCGATGCCCGGCCCCGAGCGCGCCGCCAGCTCCTCGGTGGCCCGCCCCATCAGCGCCGCCGTGGGGATGATCCCCAGCGCCGAGGCGGTGAAGACGGCCGTCGCCGGCGCCCCGACAAGGTCGAGCACGACCGCGATCGGGATCAGCGGGACCAGCAGGTACGGGTAGCCCAGCGGCGTCAGCAGGAAGGACGCGCCGAGGCGCGGCCTCCCTACTTCAGGAGGCTCGCGCACTTCTGCAGGTCAGCCGGCGTTTCCGCCCCCTGCAGGCATTCGACGTATTCCCGCTGCGCCGCTTCGAGGCCGCCGGAGGACGATTCGCCGCCGCCGGCGGATTCGCCGCCGCCGGAAGATTCGCCGCCGCCGAGGCCGCCCAGCCCGCCGCCGCCGCCGAGCGCTTCCATCAGGCCGCCGAGGCCACCGCTGCCGCCTTCCAGCAGTTCGAGCGGGTTGACGCCGAGTTCGCGGAACAGGTCTTCGAGCGGCTTGGCGCCCTGCGGCGCTTCGATCGTCTGGTCTTCGTTGACCCCCGAGAGCGTCATCTCGAAGTTCATTTCGACGCTTTCGCCCGAGCCCTTCGGTTCGATCGTCATTTCGACCGCGAGCTTGCGGACGATGTGATCGTCGCCGACGTATAGCTCGACGTGCGACTTCTTGATCGCGCTCGAGAGTTCGCCCTTGGCTTCCTGCAGCTGGGCGGTCCCGAGGCCGCCGGCGGCTTCCAGCTGCGCGCTGCAGGCCGGGGTTTCGAGCAGCGTGATCAGCGCGTCGAGCGAGGCGCCGACGTTGACGTCGCCGCTCACCTTGGTCGTCGAGGTGCCCCCGACGTCGGCGCTGCCTTCGCTTTCGACGTTGTCGAGCAGCTTTTCGAAGTCGAGCCCCTCGACCGCCTTCTGGCAGGCGGTGGTCGCGCCGCCTTCGCCTTTTTCGGTGCCTTCCTGGGCGGCCCGTTCGAAGCCCGACTTCATGAAGCCGAAGGTGGTCGGGTCGACTTCGTACTCGGTGCCCTTGAGGCCGACGAAGGCGCGGTCGGAGAGCATCGTCAGGCCGCCTTCGAAGTCGACCGGTTCGCCGTTGGCATCGCCCTTGGCGCTGAGCTGGAAGGAGAGCTGCGGGAGGTTGCCCTTGCCGCCGCTCTGGAACGGCCCGGCGAGGCTGAGGTCGACGTTGCCGCCGCTTTCGCCCTGGGATGAGATCGAGGCCTTGACTTCGAGCTTGCCGCTTTCGAGCCCTTCGAGCGTGGCCTGTTCGACCACCGCCTTCGGGTCTTCGCTGCCGCCACCGCCGCAGCCGGCGAGCAGCGCGGCAAGGGCGGTCAGGATCGCGAGCAGGGCGAAGATGCGGGTTGACTTCAAGATGTGGCGCTCCTCCATCGGGTTGGGTCGGCCCCTGATCGTAGAGAGTCATTCCCCCGAGTCGCCGCGCGATTCCTCGATCGGGGCCGGTCGGTCGGAGGTCGCCAGGTTGGCGGCGAGCGGCAGCAGCAGAGCGCCGAGTGCGATCAGGGCGATGCCGGCGGCGACCAGCCAACGGGTCCTGGTCAGGTGCCCGAGGGCGCCGATCGCGAATCCGGCCAGCATCATCGCGATGTAGGGGCCGGGGCTGTGCGCGAGCAGCGCGGCGGGCGGCGGGCCGAGGTCGAGCACGGGTGCCTGATTATCATCGCCCGATGGCGAACAGCTCCGTCGCAGAGGTCAAGGAGGCGCTGGCGCGGGTCGGCTACCTGGCCGACGAGCCCGCCGCGCTGGTCTCGTTCCTCGCCCAGCAGCTCGGCAAGCCGGTGCTGGTCGAGGGCCCGGCCGGGGTCGGCAAGACCGAGCTGGCGAAGGCGCTCTCGCGGGCCACCGGCCGCGAGCTGGTGCGGCTGCAGTGCTACGAGGGGCTCGACGAGGCGAAGGCGATGTACGAGTGGAACTACCGCAAGCAGCTGCTGCGGATCCAGGCCGGCGGCGAGGCCGGCTGGGACGAGGTCCAGGAGGACATCTTCAGCTCCGACTTCCTGCTGGCGCGGCCGCTGATGCGGGCGATCTCGAGCCCGGAGCCGGTGGTGCTGCTGATCGACGAGATCGACAAGACCGACCAAGAGTTCGAGGCGATGCTGCTCGAGCTCCTCTCCGACTTCCAGATCACGATCCCGGAGCTGGGCCAGATCTCGGCGACGACGATGCCGATCGTCGTCCTCACCTCGAACGACTCGCGCGAGCTGACCGAGGCGCTGAAGCGCCGCTGCCTCTACCTCTGGCTCGACTACCCGGGGGTCGAGCGGGAGATGGAGATCGTCCGCCTGCACGCGCCCGAGCTCTCGGAGACGCTGGCGCGGCGGCTGGTCGAGGTGATCGAGATGGTGCGCGCGCTGGACCTGAAGAAGCCGCCCTCGATCGCCGAGTCGATCGACTGGGCGCGGACGCTGCTGCTGATGGGCGCCGAGGACATCGACCGCGAGACCTTCACCCAGTCGATGTCGATCATCGTCAAGCACCGCACCGACATCGCCCTCGTCGCTGAGCGGGTGGGCATGAAGCTCGCCGAGCGCGCCGCCTAGGCGGCGAAGAACTCGGTCAGCACACCCTCGTCGGGGGCGCCGTCGTAGGCGAGGCGGCCGTCGCGGATCGCGACGCAACGGCTGGCGGCGGCGATCACGTCGGGACGGTGGGTGGAGACGACCACGGCGGCGCCCCCGGCGCGGGCCTCCGCGATCAGCTCGAAGAGGACCCCGCGGCTGGGCGGGTCGAGCCCGTCGAGCGGCTCGTCGGCGAGCAGGATCGAGAACGGCCGCACCAGGGCGATCGCGATCGAGGCCTTCTGCTTCATCCCGTGACTCAGTTCAGCGGCCAGCGCGTCTGCCCACTCGGCGAGGCCGAGGCGGGAGAGCAGCGACTCGACCCGCGCCGCGGCGTCGGCGGTGCCATGCAGGGCCGCGACGTACTCGAGGTGCTCGGCGACGCTGAGGTCTTCGTAGAAGACCGGCTCGTCGGGCAGGTAGGAGAGCGCGCGCCGGGCCTCGATCGAGCCGGCGGCGTGGCCGCCCACCTCGACGCCGCCGGTGCTCGGCTCGAGCAGCCCGGCGGCGAGGGTGAGGAAGGTCGTCTTGCCGGCGCCGTTGGGCCCGACCAGCGCGATCAGCTCGCCCGGCGCGACGCTGAGCTCGAACGAGCCGAGCGCGATGTAGCCGTCGTAGCTGCGGCCGAGCCCGTGCGCGCGAAGGACGGGCGCGAGCGCGCCGGCGGCCGGGGCGGTGCTCATCGGCTGGCCTCGTCGCGCCGCGCGAACCGGGTGCCGAGGGCCGAGGCGGCGGCCGCGGCGGCGAAGCCGACGGCGGCCGAGACCCCGAGGGCGGCGGGAACCGCGGCGGAGCCGTGGCGTTCGGCGCCGCGGGCGACCAGCAGCGGCGCCGCGACCAGCAACGACGCCGCCAGCAGCGGCGCGAAGGCAGCCGCGTAGGTGAGCTCGGGCGAGGCGAGCAGGTTCGCGTAGGGGTCGCGGGTGGCGCTGAAGGCGGCGCAGCAGGCGAGCCCGAGGGCGACGGGGAAGCAGGCGACGAGGCCGACGCCGAGGGCGGTCGCACCGCCGCCGGCCAGCGCCGCGGCGACCGCGGCGAGCAGGACGACGCCCGCCAGGGCGGCGGCCGGTGCGGCGAGATGACGGGTCAGGAGCGTCGCCGGGCGCAGGGGCAGCAGCTGGCGCCGGGTCGGGTGATCGGACTCCTGGGCCAGCGGCTCGACGAGGTCGAGGGCGGCGACGAAGAGCAGCACGCCGGGGAGGACGAGCGCCGGCGCGGCGCCGCTCCAGGCGGCGGTGGCCAGCACGCCGGCGGCGACGCCGAGCAGGCCGACCCGGACGATCCGCGCCGGCGGCCAGCGCAGGAAGCTCTGCCAGCCGCGGTACCAGACCGGGTGGCGCGCGCCCCAGCCCGCGGGCAGGCGCAGCCAGGGACGGCGGCGGGGCCGCTCGGAGGCCAGCTGACGGCGCAGCAGGACGACGGTGCGCAGATCCTGGACCGAGGCCGAGAAGCGCAGCTCGGCGGCGAGCGCGGCGCGGCGGCGGGCGGCCTCGAGCAGGATCCCGCCGACTCCGAGCAGGCCGACGCCGACCAGCGCCGCGGCGAGCAGCACCCCGCTGCCGGCGAGGACGACGGCGGCGCCGCTCTGGACCGGCAGCGTCGCCAGCTCGCCCAGCATCGTCGCCGGCGAGGTGGTCGAGCCGAGGGCGAGGTCGAGACCCGACCAGACCAGCAGCGCGAGACCCGCGGCGCCGGCGAGGAGCGGCGTCATCCGCCGGCCGCTGGCGAGCTGGGCGGCGGCGAGGAAGCAGAGCGGCGCCAGCGCCCCGAACAGCGCCAGGCAGGCGATCCACTCGACCGGGGAGCCGGGCAGGCGGCGGAAGACGAAGCTGCCGAGAACGGCGCCGAGGGCGGCGCCGGCGATCGCGGCGGGCCGCATCTGGCGCAGGGCCGCGGGCCGCAGTGCGGCACCCCGCTCGACAGGGGCCAGGAGGACGTACTGGACCTCGGCCGGCTCGATCGCCAGCGGGCCGCCGCGCGAGCCGGTCCGCAGGCCGAGCAGCAGGCCGAGCGACACCGCCGCCCCGACCAGCGCCGGGCCGTTTTCGCGCAGCCACGCCGCGGCCTCCGGCGTCGCCGGCGCTTCATTGATCGCGCCGCCGAGCAGCCCCAGCCCGATCGCGGCGAAGATCGCACCGACGTAGATCCGGTAGAGCAGCTCCATCGTGTCGATCCGCTCGACGTAGCGCTGCCGGCGGGTGCGCCGCAGCGCCCGCAGCGCGGCGAGGCCCCCCACCTCGACGCTGCCCTGCGCGCTGGCCATGCCTCCTATTATCGGCTCGATGAGCGTCGGATCCCCCTACGGGCCGCGGGCCGACCCGGGGCCGCCCGGCCTGGCCCCGAAGCTGGTCGCCTTCTGCGAGGAGCTGCGCAGCGAGGGCGTCGCGGTCGGGACCTCGGAGATCCTCGACGCCTTCGCGGCGCTGGAGCACGTCGAGTGGACCTCCCAGGACGACTTCCGGGAGGCACTCGCCACCACGATCGCCAAGTCGCAGGACGACCGCCGCGTCTTCGAGCTGCTGTTCGAGCGCTACTTCTTCCGCGCCGCCGAGGCGGAGGCGGTCGCACAGGGCATCGCCGAGCGCGGCGAGGGCGAGGGCTCGGCCGGCGAGCTGGACGCCGAGGGCGGCGGCGAGCCGGGCGAGGGCGAGGGAGGCGAAGGCGACGGTGGGCGGATCGACGTCGACGCGCTCCGCGAACGGATCCGCGAGGCGCTGCGGGCCGGCGACGAGGACGCGCTGCGCGACCTGGCGCGGCTGGCGATCGCCGCCTTCGGTCGCGGCGAGGGGTCGGGCGTGGTCGGCGTCGACGTGCAGCGGATCCGGCGCACGCTGGGGCTGACCACCGCCAGCCAGCCGAGCGAGGAGTCCGGCACCCCGCAGCCGCCGATCGACCGCGCCCAGCTCAACCGGTTCGAGCGCCACCTGCGGCGCGAGCTCGAACGCGACCTGATCGAGCGCACCCGCACCCTCCCCCCCTCGCGGCCGCTGGCCGAGCTCGACCGGGCGCTGCCGACCAGTCCGACCCAGGACCTCGCCGCCGTGCACCGCGCCGTCTCGCAGATGAAGCGGCGCCTGGCCACCCTCGGCCAGGAGCAGCGGGGCCGCAGCAAGGGAGCGAGCGTCGACGTGCGGCGGACGATGCGCGCCTCGCTGGAGACCGGCGGCGTGCCGCTGACCCTGCGCTACAAGCCGAAGCGGCCGCGGCGGCCGGAGATCTACGTGCTCTGCGACGTCTCGACCTCGGTCACCTCGGCCTCGGTCTTCTTCCTCTCGGTCCTGCACGCGCTGCACGACTCGTTCCGCAAACTGCGCAGCTTCGTCTTCATCGAGCGGATCTCGGAGGTGACCGACGTCTTCGAGCACGAGCGCGACTTCGCCAAGGTGGCCCACCGGATCTCCAGCGAGGGCGGCGTCGCCGACGTCTCCGGCTACACCGACTATGGCCGCGTCTGGCTCGAGTTCCTGACCGAGATCTCCGACGAGCTCGACCCGCGCTCGACCGTGATCGTGCTCGGCGACGCCCGCACCAACGGCCGCCAGCCGCACGCCGAGGTCTTCGGACAGATAGCCGAGCGCGCCGGCCGCCTCTTCTGGCTGAACCCCGAGCCGAGGCTCTACTGGAACTACGGCGACTCGGTGATGGCGGCCTACGAGCGCTACTGCGACGGGGCCTTCGAGTGCTGGACCACCAAGCACCTCGAGAACTTCGTCAACGTGGTCGCCGGCGGCATGCCCGCCGTCGCCGAGTAGGCGATCGCCCCCTAGGCGACCCGCAGCGGCTCGTTCGGCGAAACCTGACTCGGGTCGTTGAGGAGGGCGCCGGCGGGGGCGGGGACCGGGCCGGCGAGCAGCGGGTCGTCGGTCTCCCGCATCCAGTGCTCGAGCTTTCCCCGCATCTCCGCGAGCTGCCCGGCGAAGGCGGGGTCGGCGGCGAGGTTGGCGCCCTCAGCCGGGTCGAGCACGAGGTCGTAGAGCTGCTCGCGGGCAACCGGCCGGCGGCCCCAGCCGGCAGCGACGAGGAGGTCCTTGCTGTCGCTGTCGTCGCAGTTCGCCAGCACCGGGTAGGGGTAGTCGTCGAAGCGCCGGATGTACTTCCAGCGCTCGCCACGGACCGCGCGCTGGGGCTCGTAGGCGGCGTGGAAGGTGACCTCGGCGAAGATCTCCTCGTGCAGGCGGGCGACCTCGCCGCGCACCAGCGGGGTCAGCGAGGTGCCCTGCAGCCAGGGCGGCGGCTCGGCGCCGGCCAGCTCGCAGAGGGTCGGGTAGACGTCGAGGTGGCTGACCGGGGCGTCGACGACCTTGCCGCCGGCGAAGCCGCCGGGGCCGCGCATGATCATCATCACGCCGATGCCGCGATCGGCGAGCGTCGCCTTGGCGCCCGGGAAGGCGACGCCGTGATCGGTGGTGCAGATCACCAGGGTGTCGTCGAAGAGGGAGAGGTCGTGGAGGCCGTGCAGGACCGCGCCGATGCCCTGGTCGAGCGCGCGGGCGCTGGCCTTGAAGGCGGCGACGTCGCGGCGCGTCGCCGGCAGGTCGGGGAGGTTGTCGGGCGGCTGGGAGTAGAGCGTGTCGCGGACCGAGGTCGGGGCGAAGAAGTCGCGGTGGGTCTCGAAGAAGCCCACCGACATGAACCACGGCCCCCTGCCGGCCCGCTTGAGGGCCTCGATCGTCAGCGGCGCGACGTCGGCCGCGCGGCTGCTGCGCAGCTCGACCACCTCGTCGTAGCCGATCACCCCGGGGTCCTCGGAGATGTGCTGTTCGCCGATCAGGATCGAGCGGTAGCCGGCGCCCCGCAGGGCATGGACCCAGTGCTGGCCGTAGTCGTGGAGCCGCCAACCCCGGTGGGCGAGGCCGAGCATGCCGTTGTTGTGGCAGTAGGACCCGGTCAGCAGGCTGGCGCGGCTGCCCGAGCAGGTCGGGGCCGCGCAGAACGCCTGGCGGAAGAGGACCCCCTGGTCTGCGAGCATCTGGACGTTCGGCGTCGGCACCTGGAACCCGTAGGGCTGGACGAAGCGGCCGGTGTCGTGGGAGTGGATGTAGAGGATGTTCGGAGGCATTTGGATATTTTGTTGATTAACTTACTCGGCAAGGATGGCTAGCTGATGCCCGATCGCTCCTATCTCGTCTGCGCGACGCCGCGCAGCGGCAGCACCCTCGTCTGCCAGGCCCTGTCTGAAACCGGCGTCGCCGGACGGCCCGAGGAGTACTACGAGGCGCTCCGCCACAGCGGCCGCCCGCGCCGCCCGGAGGAGTACTTCGTCGGCGTCGAGGACCCCTCGATCCGCGACCACCTCGGCGAGCGCGGCGTCGGCTCCGAGCCCCCGCCCCGCTCGCCGCTGTGGAGTCGCACGGCGTATGACCGCTACCTCGAATGGACCTTCGAGGTCGGGACGACGCCGAACGGCGTCTTCGGCGCCAAGCTGATGTGGAGCTACCTCGGCGACTTCGTCAGCCTGCTGCGCAACATCCCCGCCTACCGCGACGTGCCGCTCGCCGAGCTCCTCCCCACGGTCTTCCCCGACCTCACCTTCGTCCGCGTCGTCCGCGCCAACAAGGTGCGGCAGGCGGTCTCGCTGTGGAAGGCCGTGCAGACCGCGACCTGGCGCGAGGACCAGGCGAGCGCCTCGGCCGGCTCGGTCGAGGAGGAGGGCTCCCCTCCCTACCGGACCTTCATCGAAGAGCACCGGCCGCAGCTGCGCTTCCACTACCGCGCGATCGACCACCTGCTCAACCAGCTGCTGGTCGAGGAGGCCTCCTGGGACGCCTTTTTCGAGCACGCCGGGATCAGACCGATCCTCGTCCTCTACGAGAACTTCGCCGCCGACTTCGAGACCAGCACCCTCAACCTGCTCGACCGGCTCGGCCTGGCGCCGCCGCAGGACTTCCGCCTGGAGCCGCGGATGAAGCGCCAGTCCGACCGCGTCAACGACGACTGGACGCGTCGCTACAGCGAGCTGCGTCTCGGCACCGCCTTCGACCTGGTCCCCGTCAGCGCCGGCGACGAGGCCCCGCACTAGCCGCGGCTCAGTTCCTTGGTGGCCGTGCTCGCCTGCCAGGCGCCCGGTTGGGAGGTCAGCTCCTCGACGATCGGCGGCAGGTTGCCGCTGACCAGGTCGGCGAGGGTGACCTCCTCCAGCACCGAGCGGAGGCTGGCGCGGACGGCGACCCAGACCTCGCGCAGCCGCGCGGCGTTGCCGCTGTATTCGATCGCCTCCGGCGGCGTCGACTGGACGTCGGCGATCGGGCCCTCGACGGCCCGGACGACGTCGGCGATCGTCACCTCGTTGGCGGGGCGCGCGAGCCAGTAGCCGCCCTTGGCGCCGCGGCGGGCACGGACGATGCCGCTGTGCTTGAGCTCGAGCAGGATGTGCTCGAGGAACTGGAGCGGGATCTCCTGGGCCTCGGCGAGGCGCTCGCCCTTGACCGGCCCCTCGTCGGCGGCGGCCAGCTCGACCGCCGCCCGGACCGCATAGTCTGCCTTGGCGGAAACGCGCATGGCCCCTAGTTAATCAGTCGGCCGGGAGGGTCTCGCCGAGCGCGGCCGCGCGGGCCGCCTCTTGCTCGCGTTCGCGGTGGCGTCGCCGGTTGATGTGATGGGGCGCGTAGAGGACGGCGCCGAGCATCAGCGCCGAGACTCCGGCGGCGATCGGCCAGACGGTCGGGTCCCCCTTCTGGATCGTGACGATGCCGGAGCCGATCAGGACGATGCCGAGCGCGGTGCGGAGGAAGCCCTGCGGCGCCTTGTCGGAGAGCGAGGCGCCGATCAGGACGCCGGGGATCGAGCCGACCAGGATGTTGCCGGCGAGGCCGAAGTCGATGTTGCCGCCGACCCAGTGGGCGATCGCGGCGGCGCTGAGCAGGATCGCGGCGTGCACGATGTCGGTGCCGACGACCTTCTTCGGCGAGAGGCGGTAGACGGCGATCAGCAGGATCGCGATCACCGTGCCCGATCCCGCCGAGGTGATCCCGATCACGAAGCCGGTGGTGGCGCCGATCACCACGGCGGCCACTTTGTGGCGGCGCTCGATCTCGAAGCGGTCGCGCTCGTCGATCAGGTCGCGCAGGATCAGGGCCCGGGTCAGGGTGACGATGCCGACCATCAGCAGGGTGCCGCCGAGCACCGCGTAGACGAGCGAGTTGAGGTTGTCCTCGCTGATGTGCTGTTCGAGCAGGCTGACCAGGGCGACGCCGCTCACGGCCGCGGGCACGCTGCCGTAGGCCAGCCACCGCACCAGCTCCATGTTCACGGTGCCGATCTTCAGGTGGCGCCAGCTGCCGAACATCTTGGTGATCGCCGAATAGAAGATGTCGGTGCCGATCGCCGTCGTCGGCTGGGTGCCGAAGATCAGGATCAGCAGCGGGGTCATCAGCGATCCCCCGCCCATGCCGGTCATGCCGACGAGCAGGCCGATGCCCAAACCGAAGAGGACGATTGCCGGGTCCATTGCGTTTCTGCGCTGCCTGCGTGCCCGCCGGGCACGCGAATTCGACTTTCTCGACCTCCTGACTTTCTTGACTTGCTAGGTCGGGAGGAGCGAGTCCGCCAGGATACCAGCGATGACTACCCGGGTCCAGGGCAACGAGAACGGCGGCGGAGGCGCCGCGGTCCAGGTCACCGCGCTCACCCACTCCTTCGGCGAGCTGCGGACGCTCGACGGCCTCGACCTGGCGGCGCCGGCAGGCGGCGTGCTTGGCCTCGTCGGCCCCTCCGGCTGCGGCAAGTCGACCCTGCTCGAGCTGATCTGCGGACTGCGCGAGCCGGGCGGCGGCAGCGTCGAGGTCGGCGGCGCGGCGGATTCCGTCGGGCGCCTCGCGCGCTGTGCCTACATGCCCCAGCACGACCTGCTGCTGCCCTGGTACTCGGCGCTCGACAACGCCGCCCTGGCCCCGCGCAACCAGGGCGCCAGCCGCGCCGAGGCGCGGCGGCGGGCCTCGGCTCTGTTCGAGCGCTTCGGGCTCGCCGGCTTCGAGCGGGCGGCGCCAGCCGAGCTCTCCGGCGGGATGCGCCAGCGGGTCGCCTTCCTGCGCACCCTGCTCGCCGGCAAGCCGGTGCTGACGCTCGACGAGCCGTTCGCCGCGCTCGACGCGATCACCCGGGCCGAGATGCAGCAATGGCTGGCGGAGGCGCTGCGGAGCGAGCCGCGGACCGTCGTCCTCGTCAGCCACGACGTCGAGGAGGCGCTCTACCTCTGCGACCGCGTCGCCGTGCTGTCGGCGCGGCCGGCGCGGGTCGTCGCCGAGCTGGCGGCGCCGGCGCCGCGCGCCGCCGAGCGCGACGCCGCCGTCACCGCGCCCGAGTTCGTCGCCGCCCGCGAGCGCGCCCTGCACGCCCTGCACGCCGCCTCCCGCCCCGCTCCCGTGGTTCCCTGAGGTCGCCATGCGTCCGCAAGGAACCACAGGATCGTCCCGCCTCCAATCCACGGCTCCCGTGGTTCCCTGAGGCCGCCATGCGTCCGCAAGGAACCACGCGATGGGGGCGGTGGGTGTACCCGGCGGCGCTGCTGGCCGTGCTGGTCGGGGTCTGGCAGGCGGCGGCGTCCTCGGGGGCGATGGCGGACGTGCTCGGCGTCGAATCCTTTCTCGTCCCCTCCCCCGCCGAAATCGCCTCGGCGCTGTGGGAGAACCGGTCGCTGCTGGCCGAAAACGCCTGGGTCACGATCCGCGAGATCGTCCTCGGCATCGCCATCGCGGCGGTGATCGGAGTCGCCTTCGCGGTCCTCATGCACCGCTGGGTGGTGGTCCGCGACGCCGCCTACCCGCTGATGGTCGCCTCGCAGACGGTGCCGATCGTCGTCATCGCCCCGATCCTCGCGGTCTGGTTCGGCTACGGGATCGGGCCAAAGCTGGCGATCGTCGCCCTGATCTGCTTCTTCCCGATCACGCTCAGCGCCCTCGCCGGCCTCGGCGCCGCCGATCCCCGGATGGGGAAGCTGATGCGCACCCTGGACGCCTCGCGGCAGCAGATCTTCCGCCGGGTCGAGGTGCCGGGGGCGCTGCCCCAGACCTTCACCGGGCTGAAGATCGCCGTCGTCATCGCCCCGATCGCCGCCGTCTTCGGCGAGTGGGTCGGCTCCAGCTCCGGCCTCGGCCACCTGATCCTCACCGACGGCGCAAACCTCGAGGTCGCCCGCCAGTTCGCCGCGGTGGCCGTCCTCTCGGCGATCGCCCTCGGCCTGCTCGGGCTCACCGCACTGCTCGAGCGCCGCCTGGTCAGCTGGCGGTAGGCAGTGCGGCCGCTCGCCGCCGCCAGCGCTCGAGGCGGGCAGGGATGCCGCGCCCCGTCGTCGCTTGCCGGTAGAACACAGGGCAATGATTCCCTTCCCCGCGCGCCATCGGCTCGCCGCAGCGGCTCTCGCGATCGCCCTGCTCGCCGCCGTCCTCGGGCTCGCCGCCTGCGGCGAGAAGTCCGAGAGCACGACCGGCACCGAACGCCAGGCGGTCTCGCTGACCCTCGACTTCTATCCCAACGCCGACCACGCCGGGGTCTACATGGCCCAGAAGCTCGGCTACTTCGAAGAAGCCGGC
This sequence comes from Solirubrobacterales bacterium, assembly GCA_046330305.1. Taxonomy (GTDB): domain Bacteria; phylum Actinomycetota; class Thermoleophilia; order Solirubrobacterales; family 70-9; genus VAYN01. Next base: position 55,776 of record JAXLTA010000019.1, read on the forward strand.
CTCGACGTCTCGATCGAAGCCCCGAGCGACCCGGCGGCGCCGCTCCAGCAGGTCGCCGCCGGCAAGTCGGACCTGGCCATCTCCTATGAGCCCGAAGTCGTTCTCGCGCATGAGGAACGGCTGCCGGTCACCGCCGTGGCGGCGATCGTCAACCAGCCGCTGACGGCGATGATCTGGCTGCGGAAATCGGGGATCAAAGGGGTCGCCGACCTCAAGGGCAGGACCGTCGCCTACGCCGGCATCCCCTATCAGGAAGCCTTCCTGAAGACGATCCTCGCCCGCGCGAACCTCAGCCTCGGCGACGTCAAGCCGGCCAACGTCGGCTTCGGCCTGGTGCCGGCGCTGACCGGCGGCTCGGCCGAGGCGATGCTCGGCGGCTATGCCAACGTCGAGGGGGTCGAGCTGCGCGAACGCGGCAAGGCGCCGGTCATCACCCCGGTCGACGAACTCGGGGTGCCGACCTACGACGAGCTGGTCCTGGTCGCCAACCGGGCCGAGCTCGAAAGCGAACCGGAAACCGTGCGGCTCTTCATCGCCGCCCTCGCCCGCGGCACCGTCGCCGCCGCCGAACACCCGCAGGAGGCGACCGAAGCGGTCCTCGCCGCCAACGACGCGCTCGAACCGAAACTGGCGAAGGCGCAGGTCGAAGCGACGCTGCCCCTGCTCGATCCAAGCGTCGCGCCGGGCCAGCCGTTCGGCTTCATGAACCCCGGGGAGTGGGACACCTTCGCCGGCTGGATGCGCGACAACGGCCTGATCGAATCCCTGCCGAAAGCCGGCGAACTGCTCAGCAACGCCTACCTGCCGGGCGAAATCCCCGAATAGCGCAGCTCGCCGGCGCCGATCAGGCTGCTGACCTGGTCCTCGGGCATCGCCGCGTGGAAGAGGTGGCCCTGGGCGAAGTCGCAGCCGAGCCGCTGCAGCTCCGCCAGCTGGACCTCGTTCTCGACCCCCTCCGCGATCACGTCTAGGGAGAGCGCCCGCGCCATCCCGATGATCGCCTCGACGATCGCGGTCCGCTCCTGTTCGATGCCCAGCGCGTCGACGAAGGAGCGGTCGATCTTGAGCGCGTGGAAGGGGAAGCGGTTGAGGTAGGCGAGCGAGGAGTAGCCGGTGCCGAAATCGTCGAGGACGAGGCGGACGCCGATCTCGTTCAGCGCCTCGAGCGAGGCGATCGCGGTCGCCGACTCCTCGACCAGGACGCTCTCGGTGATCTCCAGCCGCAGGTGGACCGGGTCCAGGCCGGAGCGGCCGACGACGTCGGCGACGGTCACCGGCAGGTCACGGTGGGCCACCTGCCGGGCGGAGAGGTTGACGGCGACGTCGAGCGGGCGCGAGTCGGGCCGCATCTCCTGCCAGGCGAGCGCCTGGCGGCAGGCCCGCTCCTGCACCCAGCGGCCGATCGGCTCGATCAGGCCGCTGTCCTCGGCGATCGAGACGAAATCGGCCGGATCGAGCAGGCCGCGTTCGGGGTGCTGCCAGCGCACGAGCGCCTCGAGCCCGGTGACTTCGCCGGTGTGGAGGTTGACGACAGGCTGGTAGTAGAGGCAGAGCTCCTCGCGGTCGAGGGCGCCGCGCAGCTCGCGTTCGACCTCCAGCCGCATCACCGCCCCGGCCTGCATCTCGGCGTCGAAGAGGACGCAGCGCGCCCGGCCGCTCTCCTTCGCCCGGTACATCGCCGCGTCGGCGTCGCGGATCAGGAGTTCGGCGTTGGCCGAGCGGCGGTCGGAGGGCCGGGCGACGGCGACGCCGACGCTGGCGCTGACGAAGTGCTCGACGCCATCCATCGAGAAGGGCTGGGCGAAGGCGGCGGAGACGCGGTCGGCGATCGCGATCGCCTCCTCGTCGTCGGCGAGGCGGTCGATCAGGATCCCGAACTCGTCGCCGCCGAAGCGGGCGACGACGTCGCCGGGACGCAGGTGGGCCCGCAGCCGCGGCGCCACCGCCCGCAGCAGGGCGTCGCCGGCGTGGTGCCCGAGGCTGTCGTTGATCAGCTTGAAGTGGTCGAGGTCGAGGAAGAGGATGCCGACCGGCGAGCCGGAGACGGCGGCGCGGCGCAACGCCTCGCCGAGCGCGTCGACGAAGCTGAGCCGGTTGGGCAGGCCGGTGAGAGCGTCGTGCAGGACCCGGTGGCGCAGCGCCTGATCGGCGGCGTGGCGCTCGAAGGCGTCGGCGAGCACGTTGGCGGCGGCCTGCAGGAAGGGCACGTCCTTCGGGGAGAAGCCGCCCGCCTCGGTGGCGTGGACGTCGAGGACGCCGAACGGGTGGTCCTTGCCGTCGATCATCACCGCGAGGCTGCTGGCGGCGCCGAAGGTCCGCAGCACGGGGGGCATCGTGAAGCGCTCCTCGGCCGCCCAGTCGCGGACGATGGTCGCCGCGCCGGAGTCCAGCGCGGCGCCGGCGTGGGAATCGCGCGCGGCCGAGACGCGGCGGCCGGCGCCGACCGCCTGGTCCTCGAGCCCGGCGCGGAGGTTGAGCCGGCGGCCGTCGCGACCGACCTCCCAGATGCAGGCGCTGGCGACGCCGTCGATCTCGCTGATCAGCGAGACGGCGGCCGCCATCAACGAGTCGGGGTCGCCGTTCTGAAGCGCCAGCTCGCCGAGCTTGGCGACGACCGCCTGCTGGGCCAGCGCCCGTTGCAGGTCCGACTCGGCGGTCTTGCGCTCGCTGATGTCGTAGAGGACCCCGTGCCAGACCGGGACGCCGTCGGCATCGGCCTCGAGCACGGCCTCGTCGATCATCCAGACCCAGCGGCCGTCGCGGGTCCGCAGCCGGTATTCGACCGGGCTGGTGTTGCGGTTGCCGAGGAAGTCGCGGCTTTCGATCTCCAGAGCGCGCAGCCGGTCCTCGGGATGCAGCAGGCGCGACCACAGGGTGGGGTCCTGCTTCAGCTCTTCGGCGGAGTAACCCAGGATCTCCTCGACCTGGGAGCTGACGTAGCGCCAGCGGCCGTGCTCGCCGAGCTCGGCGGCGTAGACGATGACCGGCAGCCGCTCGACCAGGCGTCGGTAGTCCTGGCCGCCGGCGGCGATCTGATCGAGGAATTCGTCGACCTCGTGGTCGGGCCAGTTGCGTTCGCCGCTGTCGCGCATCCCCCCCACTATCGACCCTGCCGCCGCCACGCTTGAACGATGCCTGTCAAGGCATGAACTTCTGCACCGCTCACCGGGCCTGCAGTGCGCATTTTCGAGTCGGGGTCGGCTCCCCGCCGACCCGCTCCCGTAAACCCGCCCCGGCTAGGCCGCAAGGCGCAGTGGCGGGGCGGCGGCGACCGCGCGATAGAGGCCGACGGTCGTCAGGCAGCCCGCGAGGCCCCGGTAGGGGGCATACGGGGCGTAGAACTCTTCGACCTCGGGAACCGTCGCGCGACGCCCTTCGCCCCGCAGATGGCCGACGATCTTGATGTAGGCGAGGTCACCGGCCGGCAGCGAGTCGAGGTCGCCACGCCCGTACAGGGCCAGGCACTGGACCGTCCAGGGACCGATTTCCGGAGTCGCCAGCAGACGGCGGTCGGCGGCGGGGCTCTCGATCCGGGCCCGCCCGGCGGCGACGTCGCGCGCCAGCCGCCGCAGCGCGATCGCGCGCCCTCCCGAGAGGTCCAGCGCCTGCAGTTCGGCGGGCGCCCGGCCGGCGATCGTCGCCGGTCCCGGCACGTCGCGCAGCGCCGCGCGGCCGTCGCCGAGCCGCGGCCCCCAGCGGCCGATGATGCGGCGCTCGATCTGCGCCGCTCGCCGCGCTTCGATCAGCTGCCCGCAGACCGCCGTCGCCAGCGCCTCCCAGGGCCATGGCCGCCGCAGCGGCCGGTAGTCGTGAAGGCGGCGCAGCAGCGGTCCGAGCAGCGGGTCGCGCCGGAAGCGGCGCTTGAAGTCGGCGAGGTCGAGGTCGAGGGCCAGTGCGAAGCGCATCCGCTCGATCGCCTCGGCGAGCTGCTCGCGCCCGGCCGGCGCCGGCTCGCGCGGCGGCCCCAGCGGCGGCCACCGCAGCGTCCGCGGATCGACCGGCTCGGCCCGCAGGCGCACCCGTTCGCGGCCCGGCTGCCAGGCGCGGACCAGGACCGGGCTGGCGCCGACGTGGAGGAGCCGACTGGCCACCCCGCCCCAGACGCGCAGGGTGCGGTCGGAGCTCGAGCGCGGCAGCCGGTAGGGCCCCGGCGTCCGCACCTCGGCCTCTAGGTGCTCGACGCCCAAGCGATCACCGCGGCGGCTCGCTCAGCGGCCGAGGAGGTGGACGTCGACGAGGAAGGAGCGGCTGGCGACGATCTTGGCCGGCCGCTGGCGGCGCCGCGGCAGGCGCATCGGCCGCGACCGCGAGCCGGCCGCCGAGACCGCGCGCACGGCGGCGACGGTGGCGGCGCCGGCGAGCACCCCGCCAGCTGCGGCAAGCGCCGCGGTGCGCACCTCAGCCCGCAGGACCGGCAGCTCCCGACGCGCCTCCTCGTAGGGGAGCGGCAGGGTCCGCACCGGCCCGGCGTCGCCGGGCTCGGCGTCTTCCTCGGCCAGGATCTCGCCGTCTACGTCGAGGTCGCTCACCCGTTCGACCCTAGCAACGGCCCAGGTCGTGGCCGTCGGCGGCCGCCGGAAAGCGCCGAAGTTGGGCGAATCAGCCAGCCGAGCCGGCGGCCCCGAGCGAGCGCTCGTAGACCCTGTAGCGCTTGACGACCTCGCCGCCCATCGCTTCCAGGGCGCGGTTCATCGGCTCGTTGGTCTCCAGGATCCAGCCCGCCTCGCCGCTTTTCTGCGGCGTGTTGGCGGCCGCTTCGAAGTGGCTGATGTAGAGGGCGGCGGCGACGCCGGTGTGCTGGTACTCGGGCTTGACGCCGAGAAAGCCGACCCGGATCCGATCGACGGTGCGGGCGCGGTTGAGCAGGTGCCACCAGCCGGTCGGGAAGAGGCGCCCGCCCATCCTGCGCAGGACCTGGTTGACGTCGATCGGGGACATCGCGACGGCGATCACCTCGCCGTCCTTTTCGGCGACCATGAACCATTCGGAGGAGAAGACGAACTGCATGTCGACCGCGTAGGCGTCGAGGTCCGCCTTCGAGTAGGGGACGAAGCCCCAGTTGCGCGACCAGGCGGCGTTGTAGATCTCGGCGAAGTGGTCGAGCTCGGCGCGCAGGCCGCGGCGCGACATTTTGCGGATGCTGACCCCGTGCTCGGTCCGCGCCTTCTCCGACAGGTCTTCGAGGACCGGCAGCATCGTCGTGCCGCGGTTGCTGATGTTCAGCTCCCACGAGAGGAGGTCCATCGCCTTCGTCATGCCAGCCGCCTCGATCAGGCGCTGGTAGTAGGGCGGGTGCCAGGGCTGGCGAACCATCGGCGCCAGCTCGAAGCCCTCGATCAGGATGCCGCTCTCGTCGTTCAGGGAGAAGTCCATCGGGCCCACCATGCGCTCGCAGCCGCGCTCGCGCAGCCAGCGCTCGGCGGCGCCGAGCAGCGCCGCCATCGCCTCCGGGTCGTCCTCCAGCTCGAGGAACCCGAACATGCCCCAGCGGTTGTCGTGGTACTCGTTGAAGGCGCGGTCGATCTGGGCGCTGACGCGGCCGACGACGCGGCCGTCGCGCCAGGCGAGGAACAGCTCCGCCTCGCCATGCTTGAAGTAGGGGTTGAGGCGGCGGTCGAGGAACAGGTGGCGCTCCAGCTTGACCGGCGGGACCCAGGGCGTTCCGGCGTGCAGCCGGTAGGGGAGGTCGACGAACCGCTTGCGGGCCGCCAGGCCCCGCACGGTCCGGATCGTCACGCTTCCCATGGGGCGGCAACCTACACTCTCGGGAGATGAGCGAGACCGCGAAGGCCCCAGTCGACGTCTTCGAGAAGGCCCGCAGCCACGATCGGCTCGAGCAGCTCGAAGCGGCCAGGGAGCATGACCTCCTCCCCTACTTCCGCCTGCTCACCTCCCAGGCGGGACCGGTGGTCGAGATGGAGGGGCGCGAGACGATCATGCTCGGCTCCAACAACTACCTCGGGCTGACCGGCGACGAGCGGGTCAAGCAGGGCGCCCGCGACGCGCTCGAGACCTTCGGCACCGGCGTCACCGGCTCCCGCCTGCTGAACGGGACGACGCCGCTGCACCTCGAGCTCGAGGCCGAGCTGGCGGAATGGATGGGGACCGAGGAGGCGATCGTCTACACGACCGGCTACCAGTCGAACGTCGGCTGCATCGGCACGATCCTCGGCCCCGGCGACACCGTCGTCTGCGACTCCGGCGACCACGCCTCGATCCTCGACGGCTGCCGCCTGGCGGGCGCCAAACTGCGCCCCTTCCGCCACAACCGCATGGACAAGCTGGAGAAGATGCTGCAGCGGGCCGCCGAGGACGGCGGCGGGGTCCTGGTCATCGTCGACGGCGTCTTCTCGATGGAGGGCGACGTCTGCGACCTGCCGCGGATCGTCGAGCTCTGCCAGGCCCACGGCGCCCGGCTGATGGTCGATGAGGCCCACGGCGCCGGCGTGCTCGGCGCCCGCGGCGCCGGCGCCAGCGAGCTGTTCGGGCTCGAGGACCAGGTCGACCTGCGGATGGGCACCTTCTCGAAGAGCCTCGCCTCCTGCGGCGGCTTCATCGCCGGCCCGGCCGACGTGATCGAGTACCTGCGGGTCTCCTCGCGCTCCTTCATCTTCAGCGCCTCGGCGGTGCCCGCCGCGGTCGGCGCCGCGCTGGCGGCGCTGCGGGTGATCCGCAGCGAGGGGCCGGCTCTGTTCGAGCGCCTGCTCGGCAACGCCGAGTACCTGCGCGAAGGCCTGCGCGCCCTCGGCCTCAGGGTGGTCGAGCCCGGCACCCTGCCGGACGGGACGGTGGCGACGACGCCGGTGGTGCCGGTCATCGTCGGCGACGACTGGCAGGCGGTGCTGCTCTGGAAGGCGCTGTTCGACGCCGGCGTCTACACCAACGTCGCGATCCATCCCGCCGTCCCCCCGGGCGGTGCCCTGCTGCGGACCAGCCTGATGGCGACCCACGAGCGCGAGCACCTCGACGCAGCGCTGGCGACGATCGAGCGGACGATCGCCGACTTCCCCGACCTGCCCCGGGCCTGACGAGCTGCCGGGCCGCCGGGGCGCCGCGCGTTTCCCGTTTGCGGGGCCACGCAAACGCGCCGGACGCGAGCGCGTCGCGAGCTTCCCGCAGCTTCCGGTGTCGCCGCCGCCGGTAACCAGACTTTGACATCCCCCGTCGTGGGTAGTTTCAGGCTTGGCCGGATCGGGACGCTCAGGACGGTGTGTCGAAATTGTTGCTCTTAGCGACCGGGTCGCCCTGTCTTTCGTCCGTCCCGGGTTGACGTAAACGGGCCTGGCGACGTAGCTTGGCCTCCTCGCCGATTCGCACCGGGCGGGGCGCTCGGAGAAGCGACGAGACGGTCCTCCGGCGAAGGCCGCAGTGCCATTCCGGACGCGGCGAGATACCCAGTTAATTGATTCCTTGAAGGGAGGAGTCCAGTGAACGCTGCCTCAACGGCAACCGCAACGACGATCGCACCGAAGGTGGAGGCTCCGCAGCACATGCGGGCCCTGGAACGGGCCAATCTGGTTCGGCTCGCCCGGGCAGAGCTGAAGCGCGCGATCGCGCGGGGCGACCTCGAGGCGGCTGACGTGGTCCGCGACTGCCCGTGGGAGACCGAGAGCATGACGATCTCCGAGCTGCTGACGAGTCAGCGTCGCTGGGGGCGGACGCGGGCGCGCAAGTTCCTGATGCCGCTCGCGCTCAACGAGAACAAGCAGCTCGGCACGCTGACCCCGCGCCAGCGCCGGATGCTCTCGACCCAGCTCTCCGATCGCTCGCCGAGCCACCACCACAGCGAGGTCCTCGCCTAGCCGGGCGCGACCTCGGCGCGGGCGTCTTCAGCCGCGCATTCCGCCGACCCGGTAGCTGAGGCCGCCGGAGGCACGCTGGAATGCGCGGCGGGCCAGAAGAAAGGCGACCGCGAAGGCGACGGCGCCGATCGGCAGGGCCACCGCCAGGACCTGGTGGGCGAGGTAGAAGAGGCCGCCGACGGTGAGGACGAAGACCGCGCCCGCGAGCAGCGTCGTGTGTGAGCGGTAGCCGGCGAAGTGCTCGCGGATCGCGACCTCCATGCCGCCGAGCCCGGCCAGGGCGACGCCCACCCCGATCCCGGTCTCGCTGCCGCTGGCCAGCCCGTAGACCAGGGAGATGATTCCGGCGAGGATCACCAGCTCGGCGAGCGGCGCCTTGCCCCACGGCGCCGGCGGGCGCTCCTCGGCGGAGCGGCGCGGGCGCGCCGGGTCGACCTTGCCCCCGCCGCTCAACGGCCGCAAGCCGCCCGGCTAACGGGCATCCGGAGGAGACCTTGACCCGCCACCAGCCCATCAGCATCCCGAGTGGGCCCAGCCGCGGCCGCGATTGCCAGCCCCCGCATCCGGGCTCGCCGACGTCGGCACGGGAGACGGTGACCCACCTGTAGGCGGCGGGGTCGGCCAGCAGGCCCCGCAGCAGCTCCCGGTTCGCGGCCTCGACCTCGGCGCGGCGGGCGAGCGTCAGCCGGGCCTCCGCCACCCGCGCGGCGAGCCCGTCGCGGACCCGCTCGAGCTCGCCGAGCCCGAGCACGCGCGGCTCGCCGGGCCCCGCCCCCACCCGGTGGGGGATCTCGACCCGGCCGAAGGCGGCGCCGAACAGGCCCGCGAGCTCGCCCTCCAGGCGCCCGATCTGGCGGCGCAGATCCCGCCGCGCGGCCAGCTCGTCGAGCTCGCGGGCGGGGAGATCTGTTCTCGTCGCAAGACGCTGCATGGCCCGACCCGAGTCTAGATCAGAACCTCTCCAGCTCCCAGCCCCAACCGGCCCCGGCCCCCGGCTGAGAACGCAGTTCCACCCGCTATGCGGGTGGAACTGCGTCTTCACCCGCGCGCGAGTTCGGTGGCCGCCATCCAGAGCGCCTCCTCGACGGCGATCCGGGGGACGCCGCGCACCTCGGTGGCGACCACCGCGATCCGCCGGGTCGCCGGGCCGACGCCGTAGCCCTCGGCGGTGGCGCCGAACAGCAGGGCGACCGGGTTGGCGTCGTCGGCCAGGGTCAGCGTCCCCTGGGCGAGCTCGCCGGGACGCCCGGCGAGCGACTCGCCGGGGGCGGAGTCGCGGACGCAGAGGCCGCCCTCGAGGCGGTCGGCGTCGAAGGCGCGCAGGGCCACCCCGGTCTCGATCGTGGCGATCGCCAGAGCGTCGCCCGGCAGGCCGCGGCTGCGGAAGGCCCCGTCCCGGAGACGATCGATCGCCAGCTGCTCGACCGGCGTCCAGGTGCGGTCGGGGTCGAGCCCGATCTGGCGGAAGAAGACGCGGTAGGCCCAGGGGATCGGGCGTTCGCGGAGGCGGATCGCGTGCGAGCCGTAGAAGCGGTCGGAGAGGTCGCGCAACCGGCGGCGGACGGCGTCGCCGCTGCGGCGCGCGCGGGCCTCGACCTCCACCCAGGCGACGCCGAGCCCCGGGAACTCGGCGGCGACGCGGGGGGCGATCCAGCCCCGCTCGGGAGCCGGGTCCCAACCGAGCCGCGCGTCGCTTGCCCCGGCCTCCACCTCAGCCCCCCGCGGCTCGCGCCGTCGCCGCCAGCAGGCGCCGCACCCGCCCTTCGAGGTAGGAGGCCGTCAGGTCGCCGACGCTGGCGCTCTGCAGCGTCCCCCCCGGATAGGCGTAGGCGAGCGTCGGGCAGCCACCGACCCGGTAGAGGCCGGCGACGGCGCCGTCGCGGTCATAGCCGACCGGCATCTGCCAGTGGTTGCGGCGAACCAGTTCGCGAACCGTGCCGCGATCGTCGCGGACGTCGATCGAGAGGAAGTTCACCCTGTCACGGTAGCGCCGGTAGACGGCGTCGACCACGTCCTGCTGGGCGGCGCAGTCACCGCCCTTGGTGAACCAGAACGAGAGCACCAGCGGCCGGTCGAAGAGGTCGCAGACGCGGATCGCTTCGGCGGTCGAGATCGCGCAGGCGGGGTCGCGGCGGGCGCCAGCGGGGCAGGGGAGCGCCCCCGATTCGCAGTCATCCTGGGCGACGTTGGCGTCGCCTTCGAGCTTCCCGGCCGCGGCCGGCACGGCGAACTCCGGCAGCGGCCAGCGCGCCGGTTCGAAATCGACGCCGAGCGCGCCGCCGCCCCCGCCGCCGCCGCCCAGCGTGTGGATCGTGGCAACCGCGATCAGGGCGAGGAACAGCAGCCCGACCACGAGCGAGTAGCGGTCACGCATCGCCGGTCCTCCGCTCGAGCCAGATCAGCGCCGCGGGCAGCACCAGCATCACCCCGAACAGCGCCGCGGTCAGGTCGAAGACCGTCACCAGCCCGAACTCGCGCAGCATCTGGATGTCGCTGACGATCAGGACCGCGAAGCCTGCGATCGCGGTCAGCGCCGAGGCGAGCACGGCGCCGCCGGTACGGCCGTAGGCTCGGCGCAGGGCCCCCTCCGCCCCCCCGCCACCGGCCCGCTCCTCCTCGAAGCGCCCGGCGAGGATCACCGCGAACTCGGTCGCGATCGCGATCGTCAGCGCCCCGAGAGCCGCCGACATCGGGTTCAGCGGCGTGTCGCTGAGCCACAACAGGAGCGCCGCCCAGCCGCTCGCCAGCACGGTCGGCGCCAGGCGGACGAGGACCCGCGAGAGGGAGCGGTAGGCGGCGAGCAGGACCAGGGCCACCGCGAGGACGCCGGCCAGGCCGAGCCAGTAGCGGCTGGAGGAGAGGTCGCTGGCGGCGGCGGACGCGATCACCGGCAGGCCGGCGAGGCGGACGACGACGCCCGCGGGCGGCCCGCCCGGCTCGCCCGGAGTGCCGATCTGGGCGCGAACGCGGTCGATCAGCGCCTGCTGCTGCTCGAGCGACTGCGCCCGGATGCCGAAGCTGAGCAGGGCCTGGTGACCGACCCTGCCGGTCGCCGGATCGATCGGCGCCACCTGGCGCAGGGCGTAGGGAGTGAGCGCCGCGAGCGTCGCTTCGATCCCGCTCCGGGTCGCCTTGCGGCCGCCGCGGACGAGGAAATCCGAGAGCGCCGGGCCGGGGCAGATCTCGGCCCGCAGGCAGCTCGGGTCGGGGCCGCCGAAGCCGCCCGCCGCCAGGACGCGGCGCTTGAAGGCCGCCATCCATTCGATCGTCGCCGGGTCGGTGAGGTCGGGGGCCTCGACGCTGACGTCGAGCTCGCCGGAGACGCCGGTTGCCTCCTGCAACTCGTTCAGGTTCCTCACCGCGGTGATCCCCTGCGGCGCCAGCTTGCGGATGTCGGAGACGGTTTCCACCTGGGTGCCGAGCGCCCAGCCGGCGACGGCGAGGACGAGTCCGACGCCGAGGACCGCGCGCGGGCGCGCGACGGCCAGCGAGACGAGGCGGCGCAGCGGCGGGGTGCGCTCGCCGGTGGCGGAGCCAGGGGAGGTGGGCGATGCCTCCGAGCCCGGCGCCGCCCGCCCGAGCAGTGCCCTCCCCTGCCGCGCGGCGAAGCCGGCGGTGAGGGCGAGCAGGAAGCCGATCAGGACGCCGCCGACGAGGAGCAGCCCGAAGCTCCGGACCATCGGGGTGGGGCTGATCAGCAGGGCGAGGAAGCCCGCCGCGGTGGCCAGGCAGGCGATCGCGATCGTCGGTCCGCCCGCCGCGGCCGCTGCCCGCGCCGCCTCGGCGCCGCGCAGGCCGCGCTCCTCGGCCTCGTCGAGCCGCGCCTGGAACTGGATCGAGTAGTCGACGCCGAGCCCGATCAGGATCGGCAGGGCGGCGATCGAGGCCATCGTCAGCGCGCCGCCCAGCAGCGCCAGCAGGCCGAAGTCGATCGCCACCGCGGCCAGCGCCAGCACCAGCGGCACGAGCCGCAGCCGCGAGCGGAAGGCGAGCAGGAGCACGGCCGCCATCACGACCACGGCGACGGCGAAGAGGACGAGCAGCGCGTCCTCGAGCGCCTGCGCCAGACCCTCGACCACGACGGGGGCCCCGGAGACCACGTAGCTGCCGCCGCGCAGGGCGAAGCAGGGGGCCGGCCGGCCGCCTTCGGCGCAGGCCTTGCGCGGCTCCGTTTCTGCCACCGCCGCTTCGATCAGCCCGATCGCCCGCCGCCGTTCGGCTTCGCTCAGGTCCGGCTTCAGCCGGATCACGATCTGGGCCGAGTGGCTGTTGGGGAAGAGGTAGGCGAGGCGCGCCTTCGGCGTGCCGCGCGCCCGGCTCAGGTCGAAGACGACGGTGGCGACGAATTCTTCGTTGTCGATCGTCGGCGCGCTGGTGATCCCGTACCTGGTCGCCACCGCCAGCAGGTATTCCTTGAGCCGCGCCGCCGGCACGTGACGGGCCAGCCGCCGCAACTGTTCGTCGATCTGGACCACCGCCTCGTTGAGGAAGGTCGCCGGACCGGCGAGGAACTCGACCGGTTCCATTTCCGCCAGCTCGGTGCACGGCCCGGGCAGCGGCCTGCCGCCTTTCGGCGCCTTCGCCGCCAGGCAGCCCTCGAGCCGCAGGAGGCGGAAGATGTTCCTGGTCAGGATCAGGCGCTGCAGATCGCCGCGGGCGAGAACGACGATCGGTTCTTCGCCGAAGCTCTGGCGGACCTGCCGGGTCGCCTGGTAGCTGGCAGTGTCGGCGTCGACCAGGGTGCCGATGCCGGCGTCGGTCGGGACCCGGGTGGCGCCGACGGCGGCGCCGAGCGCGACCACGGCGCTGACCGCCAGCAGCGCCCGGGCGTGGCGGACGGCCCAGGCGGCGATGCTGCCGAAGGCGCTAGCGATCTCCAACGCGCGCGCCCGGGGCGCTCAGTCCATCGACAGCGGCCCGCTGATGTCCGCGTGGAGGAACTGGTTGACGAACGGGTTGCTCGAGTCGAAGACTTCTTCTTTCGGCCCCGACTCGACGATCTTGCCGCTCCACAGCACCGCGATGAAGTCGGCGATCCGACGGGCCGTGCCGAGGTCGTGGCTGATCACCAGGTAGCAGCCGCCGTTCTCGGCGTGGACCTCACGGATCAGCTCGCAGAGCAGCGCCGTCCGCACCGGGTCCAGCCCCGAGTCGGGCTCGTCGAACATCACGATCGCCGGTTCCAGCACCAGCGCCCGGGCGAAGCCGGCGCGCTTGCGCATCCCGCCGGAGAGCTCGTTCGGCATCTTGTAGGTCGCCTCGGTGAGGCCGACCTCCTTCAGCCGGCGGTTGACGATCTCGCCGATCTCCTCCTCGCCTTTGTCGGTGTGCTGGCGCAGCGGGAAGGCGACGTTGTCGTAGATGTTCATCGAGCCGAACAGCGCCCCGTCCTGGAACAGGAGGCCGAACTTTTTGCGGACGTCGAAGAGTTCGTCGTCGGTCATGTTCGGGATCGACTCGCCGTGGACGAGGACGTCGCCGGAGTCGGGGTACAGCAGGCCGACGATGTGCTTGATCAGGACGCTCTTGCCGGTGCCGGATGGGCCGAGCACCATCGAGACCTGGTCTTCGGGCAGTCCCAGGTTGAGCCCGTTGAGGATCCGCGCCCGCCCGAACTGTTTGACCAGGTCGATGATCTCGATCGCGTCCTCGCCGCCGTGGTCGCGCTTGCGCCCCGTGTGGAAGCGGTAGGGGTCGTGCTCGGAGGGGTCGACCCCGGGGATGATGAAGTCGCGCCCCATCACCGCCCCGTCCTCGCTGACGTAGGGACCTTCCGCCTCGGCGGCGGGCTCGCGCGGCGCCAGCTCGGCGCTGGTCTCCGCCGCCGGCTCCAGCTCGGCCTCCTCGGCGGCGTTCTCGAAACGGATGTCCTCGTCGCTCGGCACGTCAGCCTCCTATCGGCGCCCTCGGGTTGGCCCCCCAGAAGACCAGGGTCCCCAACATCCCGATGATGTGAACTAAGACGATGTTGAGGACCATCGACTTCGCCGTCGCGGTCCCCACCCCGACCGGTCCCCCGGAGGCGGTGTAGCCGTAGTAGCAGCCGACGAGGACGATGGCGGTCGCCATCACCATCCCCTTGATCAGGCTGAATAAGAGGTCGGGCGGGTTCTGGAACATCCAGAAGATCAGGAAGTAGCCGCCGGAGGAGACATCGCCGATCTGCTGCACCACCGCCAGGTAGCTGGCCAGGTACATGATCCCGATCCCGACCAGGTACATGAACGGAAAGGTGATCCAGGCGGCGAGCAGCCGCGTCGCGCAGAGGAAGGTGACCGGCGGCACGCCCATCACCTCGAGCGCGTCGATCTCGTCGGAGATCCGCATCGCGCCGAGCTCGGCGACGATCCCGGTCCCGACCTTGGCCGCCAGCATGTAGCCGAAGGCGTAGGGCATGATCTCGCGCAGGTCGCACCAGGCCGAGAAGACGCCGGCGTAGGCGGGCGCCCCCTGGGCGCGCAGCAGGTAGGCGCCCTCGATCCCGCACTGCAGGCCGAGGACGAAGACCAGCCCCCAGATGATCAGCGCCGAGCCGAGGATCAGGATTCCGGCCTGGCGCAGCGCCTCGCCGAAGAAGCGGAAGACGCGCCCCGAGTAGACCAGGCCGGCGACCCGGCTGCCGAAGCGGGCGATCTCGCCGAAGGAGTCGAGCCAGCCGCGCGGGATCTCCAGCCAGGCGTTCATGACAACGGATCGTGCTCCGCTCCCGGCGCGCAGAACCAGAGATGCACGCTTGGTCGCTCCGCACTCATCGAATCGTCTGCAGCTCCGGGTTGGTCGCCAGCAGCGTCTGGGTGAAGACGTAGTTGAAGGCGAAGACCGCCATGAAGGAGATCACCACCGCCTCGTTCACCGCCCGGCCGACGCCGGCCGCGCCCCCGGAGGCGGTCATCCCTTTGTAACAGCAGACGACGGCGATCATCGCCCCGAACAGGGTGCACTTGATCACCGAGCCCCAGAGGTCGGTGATCGAGGCGTTGGAGAACAGCGTCGCGAAGAAGCCGCCGAGCGGTTGGTTGTAGAGCATCTCGGTGAGGATGCCGCCGCTGATCCCGAAGACCAGCGCGTAGATGTCGAGCAGGCCGGTGATCAGCATCAGCGCCAGGAAGCGCGGCACGACCAGGTTCTTGATCGGGTCCACGCCCAGCACCTGCAGGGCGTCGAGCTCCTCGCGGATCTTGCGGGCGCCGAGGTCGGCGGTGATCGCCGTGCCGGCGACGCCGGCGACGACGACCGCGGTGACGAAGGGCGCGAACTCGCGGATCGAGGCGAGCACGAAGAAGCCGCCGAGCCGGTCGAGGGCGCCGAACAGGGAGAGGAAGTTCGCGGCCTGGAGCCCGGGGGCGCCGAAGCCGAAGGCGACGGTCGAGACCAGCAGCGGGAACCAGCAGAGCTGCAGGGCGAACAGGAACTGGCCGATGAACTCCTCGCCGTAGGGATAGGGTGGCTTGACCGCGGAGAGGATCGTGCGACCGGTGAGGAGCATCATCTCCCCGACCTGTTCGAACACCGACTTGGCGGGCAGGAATGCCCTGTTGACCGCGGATCCGACCATCTGCTCCTCCGGCGAGACTCGCCGCCCTAGCGCAGCGCCCCTCTCGCTGGCGCCAGTCTAGGGGATGGGTCAGCCCCTTCCGTTAGCCCAGTGTTGAGATCCGGCTAACCCTCCGCCGAGGAGCCGGAACCCGCGCCGGGGCGGGGAAACCCCGTGGTATGTTCGGGCCGCTTTGCGGGGGACCCGACGACATTCCCGTCGCACCCGCCTCCATGTCGCCGCGACCGGGTTCGCGCTGGTGGCGATGGCCGGGCTGCTGCTCGCCGCCTGCGGCGAATCGTCCTCGGACGCCAACGAGCCCACCGGCAGCTACGACGTCGCGGTCACCGAAGCCAGCTTTCCCGCCCAGCAGCGGCTCGGCCAGACCTCGCTGCTGCGGCTCGGAGTCCGCAACACCGGCAGCAAGACGGTCCCGGCGTTGACGGTGACGATCACGATCGCCGGCAAGCTCGGCACCTCCTCCTCGCTCCCGTTCGGGATCCGCGACCCGCAGCCGGGCCTGGCCGCGGCCGACCGCCCGGTCTGGGTGCTGGCGGAAACCTACCCCCGCCTGGACGGCTCCTCGCGGCCCGGCGGCGCCTCGACCTCGAATCGCAAGACCTTCTCCTTCGGCGCCCTGAAGCCGGGCCAGACGACAGCGGCTGTGTGGAAGCTGAGCGCGGTGCGGGCGGGCGAGTACAGGGTCGACTACAGCGTCGGCGCCGGGCTCAGCGACGAAGTCCACGCGGTGACCAGCGGCGGCGGCTCCCCGCACGGATCGCTCGCCGCCGAGATCAGCCGCGAACTGCCCGAAACCGAAGTCAAGGATAACGGCGAAGTGGTCGAAATCGGCGCCCCTCAGGCGGGCGGCGCCGGCGCGGGCGGATAGCGGCACACCCGGCCGGGTACCTTGGGGCGATGCCGCTCCGCCCCGCAGCAGCCCTGCTCGCCGTCCTCGTGCTGGCCGCGCTGCCGGCCTGCGGCTCAGCGGCCGGGACGACCGCCGGCCCCGGCGGGGGCGGCGGCGAATCGGCCGCGTCCCGACCGCACGGGAGGCTGGCGCTGAAGAAGGTCGGCTCGTTCGACCAGCCCGTCTACGTCACCGGCGCCCCGGGCTTTCCCCGGCTGCTCTTCGTCGTCCAGCAGGGGGGCCGGGTCGAGGTCCTGCGGGGCGGGCACCGGCTCTCGCGCCCCTTCCTCGACATCGACCCGGTGGTCAGCGACGACGGCGGCGAGCGCGGCCTGCTCTCGATCGCCTTCCCGCCGGACTACCGCCGCAGCCACGCCTTCTACGCCTACTACGTCGACAACGCCGGCAACATCAGGGTCGACGAATACCGGCGCCGCAGCCCGACCCGCGCCGCCGCCGGTTCGCGGCGCACCGTGATCACCATTCCCCATCCGGTCAACTCCAACCACAACGGCGGCCAGCTCCAGTTCCTCGGCCACCTGCTCTACCTCGGCACCGGCGACGGCGGCTCGGCCGGCGACCCGCCCAACAACGCCCAGAGCAAGGACGTGCTGCTGGGCAAGCTGCTGCGGATCGACCCCCGCCCGCGCGGCGGGCGGCCCTACACCGTGCCCGCCTCCAACCCGTTCGTCGGCAGGCCCGGCCGCGATGAGATCTACAGCCTCGGTCTGCGCAACCCGTTCCGCTTCTCCTTCGACCGGGTCAGCGCCCGCCAGCCGCGGTTGGCGATCGGCGACGTCGGCCAGAACCGTTTCGAGGAGCTCGACTACACCGCCGTCGCCGCCGCCGCCGGCGCCAATTTCGGCTGGGACGCCTTCGAGGGCTTCCACCCCTACGAAGACGAAAACAGCGGCACGCCGGATCCGGGCGGCACCGTCAAACCGATCTTCGCCTATCCCCACAGCCGCGCCGGCAGCTGCTCGATCATCGGCGGCTACGTGGTCGCCGACCGCCGCCTGCGCTCGCTCTTCCGCCGCTACGTCTACGCCGATCTCTGCGAGGGACAGCTGCGCAGCCTGGTCCCGCACCTGAAGCGGGCCGCCCACGACCACCGCCTCGGCCTCCACGTGGATTCCCCGAGCTCCTTCGGCGAAGACGACGCCCACCACCTCTACGTCGCCTCCCTCGAAGGCCCGGTCTACCGCCTGGTCGAACGCTGAGGGGCCGCCTCATGCGTTGGCGCGCCAACCGCGCGCGAACCTCCACGTTCTGCGCGCCAGGGGATTGAAACTTACTGTCTACAGTGGAACCATGGCGACCATGCCCCGTGAGACCTGGACCGACGAGCGCCTCGACGACCTCGCCGCCGGCATCGAGGCCGGCTTCCGCGAACAGCGGCAGGAGACCCGCGCCCTGGGCAGGGAACTGCGGGCCCAGATCAACGGCGTCGAGAAGTCGCTGCGGTCGGAGATCAAGGGCGTCGAAGAATCGCTGCGGACCGAGATGCAGACGGGTGACGGCGCCCTGCGCGCGCAGATCACCGGCGTCGAGGAGTCGCTGCGGACCGAGATCAAGGGCGTCGAGAAGTCGCTGCGGGCCGAGATCCAGGCGGGCGACGGCGTCCTGCGCGGCCAGACGGAGGGCGTCGAGGCGTCGCTGCGGGCCGAGATCAAGGGCGTCGAGAAGTCGCTGCGAACAGAGATCAAAGGCGTCGAGGACTCGCTGCGAAAGGAGATCAAGGGCGTCGAAGAATCGCTGCGCTCTGAGATCACGGCCGGCGACGCCGCCCTGCGCGCTCAGATCGAAGCAGTCGAGGCATCGCTGCGGGCCGAGATGCAGGCGGGATTCGGCCAGATCAACGAACGGATCGATCGACTCGGCCTGATGGTGATCGGCAGCCTGCTGACCCTCGCCGTCGCGCTCGTCGTCGAGCGGATCTGAGCCGCGGCGACGGCGTCTCGACATCAGGCGCCGCCGGACGGCTACCCTTGGCTGACTGGCCAAACCGGCCCACGGGCGAGGAAGGGAGCATCGGGTGGAGAGCGGAACGGCAGCAGAGCGGGCCGAGGCGGCGGCGGGCGGCGGCACGCCGCCGGCGCCGGAGAAGATCGAGGTCCGCAACCCGGCCACCGGCGAGACCGTCGCCGAGGTCGCCGTTGACCCTCCCGCCCGGGTCGCCGAGACCGTCGCCCGGGTGCGCGCCAACCAGGCCGACTGGGAGGCGATGGGGATCGAGGGCCGCTACCACTGGCTCGGCAAGCTGCGCGACTGGATCTTCGACAACCAGGAGCGGATCCTCGACACGATGCAGCGCGAGACCGGCAAGGTCCGCGCCGACGCCGCCAACGAGCCCGTCTACCTGGCGTCGATCATCAACTTCTACGGCGCCAAGGCGGCGGAGTTCATCGGCGAGGAGGCGGTCCGCCCCTCCTCCGCCCTGCTCGCCTCCAAGAAGCTCCGCGTCCAGTACCGGCCGCATCCGGTGGTCGGCATCATCAGCCCCTGGAACTTCCCGCTGATCCTCTCGCTCGGCGACGCGATCCCGGCCCTGCAGGCCGGCGCCGCCGTCGTCGTCAAGCCTTCCGAGTTCACCCCGCTCGGCCTCGCCGAGGTCGTCGACGCCTGGAAGCACGAGATCGGCGGCCCCGACGTGCTCGATTGCGTGCACGGCATCGGCGAGACCGGCGGCGCTCTGGTCGACAACGTCGACTTCGTCCAGTTCACCGGCTCCGACCGGACCGGACGCAAGGTGATGGCCCGCGCCGCCGAGACGCTGACCCCGGTCAGCCTCGAGCTCGGCGGCAAGGACCCGATGATCGTCCTCGCCGACGCCGACCTCGACCGCGCGGCCAACGCCGCGGCCTGGGGAGGGATGATGAACTCGGGTCAGATCTGCATGTCGGTCGAGCGGATCTACGTCGAGGAGCCCGCCTACGAGGAGTTCCTGGCTCGCCTCACCGCCGAAGTCGGCAAGCTGCGCCAGGGCCCCGACGCGACCGGCCACGACGCCGAGGTCGGGGCGATGACCTCGCCGCGCCAGATCGGCATCGTCGAGGACCACGTCGCCGACGCCCTCGCCAGCGGCGCCCGGGCGCTGGTCGGCGGCAGGCGGGTGCCCGGCCCCGGCGATTACTTCGAACCGACGGTGCTGGTTGACGTCGACCACTCGATGAAGGTGATGCGCGAGGAGACCTTCGGGCCCGTCGTCGGGGTGATGAAGGTGCGCGACGCCGAGGAGGCCGTGCGGCTCGCGAACGACAGCCGCTACGGCCTCTCGGGCTCGGTCTTCGGCGAGAAGCAGCACGCCGAGCGCGTCGCCCGCCGGGTCGAGTGCGGCGCCGTCAACGTCAACGACGTGCTCGTCAACTACTTCGCCTCCGACGTGCCGATGGGCGGCTGGAAGGAGTCCGGCATCGGCTACCGCCACGGCGCGCCCGGAATCAAGAAGTACTGCCGGACCGAGTCGGTGGTGATCACCCGCTTCGCCGGCAAGCGCGAACCGACCTGGTACCCCTACACCAGGGGGCGCCGCGGCGTCGTCGGCCGCATCGCGCGGGCCTTCAACGCCCGCGGCATCAAGCGGCGCCTCGGCCTGCGCGGCTGAGCCCGCCGCCCGCTCGGTAGCCTCCTTCGGATGGCCGAGCGTGACTACCTAGCCGCGGTGCGCGAGCGTGTCGTCGTCTTCGACGGCGGCATGGGCGCGACCCTCGAGCAGTTCGATCTCTCCCAGGAGGATTACGGGGGCCTGCTCGGCAAGTGCCACGAGGCGCTGGTGCTGAACCGCCCCGACGTGATCGAGGGCGTCCACGCCTCGATGCTCGAGGCCGGCGCCGACGTCGTCGAGACCGACACCTTCCAGGGCTCGCGGCTGAAGCTCGACGAGTGGGGGCTCGGCGAGCACACGCTCGAGATCAACACCAAGGCCGCCGAGATCGCCCGCCGGGCCGCCGGCCCCGAGCGCTTCGTCGCCGGCTCGATCGGCCCCACCGGCTTCCTCCCCGCCTCGACCGATCCGACCCTCGGCGACATCTCCTTCGCCCGTCTGGCCGAGGTCTTCGCCGAGCAGGCGCAGGGGCTGGTCGAAGGCGGTGCCGACCTGATCATCATCGAGACCGCGCAGGACATCCTCGAGGTCAAGGCGGCGATCTTCGGCGCCCGCGAGGCGTTCAGGCAGACCGACCGCCGCCTGCCGCTGCAGATCAGCGTCTCGCTGCTGCCCAACGGCGGCAAGATGCTGCTCGGCACCGACATCCGCTCGGTGTTGACCACGCTGAGCGCCCTCGACGTCGACGTCGTCGGCCTCAACTGCTCGACCGGTCCGGAGGACATGCGCGACGCGATCCGCTACCTCGGCGAGACCAGCCCGCTGCCGGTGCACTGCATCCCCAACGCCGGCCTGCCGCTGCAGGGGCCCGACGGCGAGACGATCTTCCCCGAAAAGCCCGAGCCGCTGGCGGCGACGCTGGGCGAGTTCGTCGAGCGCTACGGCGTCGGCGTGGTCGGCGGCTGCTGCGGCACGACGCCCGAGCACGTCGCCGCGATCCGCGCCCGGGTCGCCGGCCGCACCCCGGGCCCCCGCCCGGCCCCCGGCCCGATCGAGGTCTCCTCGATGATGACCTCGACGCCGCTGGTGCAGGAGCCGCGCCCGACCCTGGTCGGCGAGCGGGTCAACTCCCAGGGCTCGAAAAAGGCCAAGCAGCTGCTCCTCGCCGACGACTACGACGGCCTCGTCGCGGTCGCCGAGGACCAGGTCGAGGGCGGCGCCCACGTGCTCGACGTCTGCGTGGCGCTGACCGAGCGCCAGGACGAGGACGAGCAGATGCGGGCCGTGGTGAAGCGGATCTCGCTGACCCAGCCGGCCCCGATCCAGGTCGACTCGACCGAACCCGAGGTGATCCGGGCGGCGCTCGAGCAGATCCCCGGCCGGGCGATCGTCAACTCGATCAACCTCGAGGCCGGCCGCGAGAAGGCCGACCTCGTCGTGCCGCTGGCCCGCGAACACGGCGCCGCCCTGATCGCGCTGACGATCGACGAGGTCGGGATGGCGAAGACGGCCGAGCGCAAGCTCGAGATCGCCCGCCGGCTCAAGCAGATCGCCTGCGAGGAGCACGGGCTCGATCCCGAAGCGCTGATCTTCGACGCGCTCACCTTCACCCTCACCACCGGCGAGGCCGAGTGGCGGCCCTCGGCCCACGAGACGATCGAGGGGATCCGCCGGATCAAGGCCGAGATCCCCGGCGTCAAGACCTCGCTCGGAGTCTCCAACGTCTCCTTCGGCGTCTCGCCGCGGCCGCGGGCGGTGCTCAACTCGGTCTTCCTGCACCACTGCGTCGAGGCCGGGCTCGACCTGGCGATGGTCAACCCCAACCACATCACCCCCTACTCGGAGATCCCCGAGGAGGAGCGCCAGCTGACCGACGACCTCGTCTTCAACCGCCGCGAGGACGCGCTCGAGCGCTTCATCTCCCACTTCGAGTCCAAGGGCGAGGAGGCGGCGGGCGAGGCCGCCGACCCGACCGCCGGGATGGAGCCCGAGGAGGCCCTGCACTGGCACATCCTGCGCCGCAAGAAGGACGGCGTCGAGGACTGGATCGACCGCTCGGTGGAGAAGCTCGGCGCGGTGCCGACGCTGAACGAGGTGCTGCTGCCGGCGATGAAGGAGGTCGGCGACAAGTTCGGCGCCGGCGAACTGATCCTGCCCTTCGTCCTGCAGTCGGCCGAAGTGATGAAGCGGGCCGTCGCCCGGCTCGAGAACTACCTCGACCGCATCGACGGCCACACCAAGGGCAAGGTCGTGATCGCGACCGTCTTCGGCGACGTCCACGACATCGGCAAGTCGCTCGTCAACACGATCCTCACCAACAACGGCTACACCGTGATCGACCTCGGCAAGCAGGTTCCCGTCGACGCGATCATCGAGGCCGCCGTCGAGCACGAGGCCGACGCGATCGGGCTCTCGGCGCTGCTCGTCTCGACCTCGAAGCAGATGCCGACCTGCGTCGCCGAGCTGCACCAGCGCGGCCTCGGCTTCCCGGTGCTGATCGGCGGCGCCGCGATCAACCGCGACTTCGGCCGCCGCACGCTCTATCCGAAGGGCAAGGAGTCAGACGAGGTCTACGAGCCGGGGGTCTTCTACTGCAAGGACGCCTTCCAGGGCCTCGACACGATGGACGCGCTGATCGACGACGAGGCGCGGGCGGCGCTCGTCGACCGGATCCGGGAAGAGGCCAGGCAGCTGCGCGAGAAGCCGGTGGTGGAGGACGACGCGCCGCCGACCAGCGACGCCAGCGTCCGCTCGGCGGCCCGCACCGACGTGCCGATCCCGGCGCCCCCCTACTGGGGCGCGCGCGACGTCGCGGTCGCCTTCGACCACGACCCCGACCGCGACCCCGTCTTCCCCTACCTCGACCGCCACGTACTCTTCAAGCTGCACTGGGGCGGCAAAGGGATCAAGGGCGAGGCGTGGCGGGCGCTGGTCGAGGGCGACGCCGAGAACGAGGGGTTCGCGCCGCGGCTGGAGCGGATGTGGCGCGAGCAGGAATACCTGCACCCGCGGGCCCGCCTCGGCTACTTCCCCTGCAACGCCGACGGCAACGAGCTGGTGATCTACGACCCCGAGGACCCGGGACGTGAGATCGAGCGACTCGTCTTCCCGCGCCAGCCCCGCCACGACCGGATCTGCCTGGCCGACTTCTACCGGCCGCTGGAGAGCGGCGAACGCGACGTGGTCGCCCTGCAGGGCGTCACCGTCGGCCCCGAGGTGACCGAGCTGATCGAGCGGCTCGAGGCCGAAGGCGAGTTCGCCGAGCAGCTCTTCGTCCACGGGCTCGGGGTCCAGGCCGCCGAGGGCCTGGCCGAGTGGCTGCACTCCGAGGTCCGCCGCGAGCTCGGCATCCCGCTCGACCAGGGGCGGCGCTACTCCTGGGGCTACCCGGCCTGCCCGGACCAGTCCGAGCACGAGAAGGTCTGGCGGCTGCTCGACCTCGGCCGGATCGGGATGACGCTCTCCGACGGGTTCGCGGTGACGCCCGAGCAGTCGACGGTGGCGATCGTCGCCCACCACCCGCAGGCGGTCTACTTCGGCATGAAGTCGGGGTTCATCCCGGCCGACGGCGCGCCCGACGAACTGATCGCCGGCACTGAGCGCGGCGGCGAGCTGCCGCCCGAGGCCGACCCGGCCGCCGGCGACGAGGAGCCCGAGACGGCGGGCGCCGGCGCCGAGGCCGGCTGACGCCGGCCGCCCCGCTCAGGCGACGTGCTCGCGGCTCGCTTCGCGCCCGCGCGGGCGCGGGGTCGGCTCGAGCCGGACCGGCGCGGTCGAGAGCGCCTGCACCCTGAGGTCGCTCCAGGTCAGGCCCTCGCGGACCAGGGCCGGCAGGCCAAGCGCGACCGCGGTCGCGATCTCGACCGCCTGCAGGATGACGCCGTAGGCGAGCGCGTCGGCGGTGCTGACCCCGAACCCGGTGTGGAGGACGCTGATCACCGCCAGCTGGAAGACGCCGATGTTCGACGGCGTCGCGGGGACGACGGCGGTGACGTTGACGGCGAAGAGGACCGCGGCGGCGGCGCCGATCCCGGCCTGGCCGTCGAGCCCGAGGGCGAAGAGCAGGACCCAGCAGGCGCCGAGCTGGATCGCCCAGGCGAGCAGCTGCGCGGCGGCGGCGAGGGCGCCGCGGCGGGGATGGCGGAAGACCGCGAGCCCGGCGCGGACCTGGATCAGAGCACGGTGCACGGCGGCGCCGATCCGCGCCAGCCGGCCGTCGCCGTTGCGGCGCATCACGAGCGGCGCCGCCAGCACCACGATCAGCAGGATCAGCGGCACCAGGCTGAAGGCGAAGATCTGCTTCGTGCTGGAGTGGAAGAGCGGCGTGGTGGAGACGATGATCACCCCGAGCAGGACCAGCGCGACGAGGTTGAGCATCGTCTGCGAGACCAGCGTGCCGAGCAGGACCGGGAAGGTTTCGCGCATCCTGCCGGTGCGGCGCGCCAGCGTCAGCGCCCGGGCCGGCTCGCCGAGCCGGGCCGGCAGGGTCGCCGACATCAGCACCCCGACCATCGTCGCCGAGGTGACGTCGCGGCGGCGCACCGGCCGGTTGGGAAGCGCGGCGCGGGCGATCCAGTACCAGGAGGCGGCCCGGAAGAAGAGCGAGGACGCCATCAGCGCGCAGGCGACCAGGACGAGGGTGTAGTCGGAGCGGACGATGCTTTCGACGACGTTGTCGACGCCGATCTTCTGCGCCGCCAGCAGGGTCAACCCGACGCCGAGGATGCCGGCGACGCCGAGCCCGATCCGTCGGGCGACCCGGCGGCCGCGCTTGCCGTCGCGGGCCAGCGGCGGGTCCAGCGAGGGCAGCTTCTGGGCCGGCTGGCGCGGGCGCCCGTCGGCCGGGCGCAGGCCCGCCCAGTGGGCCGCCTGCTGGCGGGCGCCGACCGGCCGCGGCGCCGCCATCGCCCGCTCGTAGACCTCGGTCACCTGGTCGGCGACGTGCGGCCAGGCGTAGCGGCGGGCGCTCTGGCGGGCGGCTTCGCCCATCGCCGCCAGCCGCCGCGGCTCATGATGGATGCGCTGCAGCTCCTCGGCCAGCCGCTGCGGGTCCCCGGGCGGGACGAGGATGCCGTCGACGCCGTTGGTGACGACGTCGCTGTAGCCGGCGATCTCGGAGGCGATCACCGGGGTGCCGGCGGCGAAGGCCTCGGTCAGCACCATCCCGAAGCTCTCTCCCGAGAGCGACGGCGCGCAGAGGACGTCGGCGGCGTGCAGCTGCTGCCAGAGCTCCTGGCCGGCGACCCGGCCCTCGACGTCGATCGCGGCGATCAGCTCGGGATCGGCGAGGTAGCGCAGCACGTCCTCGCGCTCGGCGCCGATCACCGTCAGGCGGCTCGGCACGTGCTCGACCAGGGCGCCGAAGGCGGTCAGCAGGATCGGCAGCCCCTTGCGCTCCTCGGGCCGGCCGACGAAGAGGATCCGCAGCTCCTTCCCCGGCTCTCGCGGCGTCGTCGGCGGCGCCTCGACGTCGACCCCGTTAGGGATGATCGTGTAGTCGCCGCCGAACCAGCGCCGGCCGGTCCAGGCGGCCGCCTCAGAGACGGCGATCCGCGCCGAGAGCCGGTTGAACATGCGGCGGGCGCCGAGCCCGTTGGCGATGTAGTTGGGCAGAGCCCTGGTCGAGTAGGTGTGGAAGGTCCCGACCACCGGCGTCTCACGGGCGCCGAGGGTCGCGTTCCAGCCGACCAGCGGGACGAGCGGCTCGTGCACGTGGATCACGTCGAAGCCGCCCCTGCGGACGGCGCGGCGCGGCGCCAGGAAGCCCCCGGCGGGGAAGGGCGCCAGGTTGGAGACGGCCCCGTTGGCGCCGAAGGCGGCGGTCCGGCCCAGCGGCTCGACGTACTCGGCGAGCCCGCGCGGTTCGGCGGCCGCCCGGTGCAGCACGCGACTGACCCGCCCGGGCGGGTCGTACGGCGCCAGCACCCGAACGTCGTGACCGCGTCCGAGGAACTCCTCGGCCAGCGCCTCGACGTGCTGGTTGACGCCGCCCCGGTAAGACCAGGAATATGGCGTTACGAGACCGATGCGCACTGCCAACAAGGGTAGGGCATCGCCCGGCCCTTGTTAGTGAGGCTGCGCACGGTCGCGCTCAGCCCACGCAAAGCCCGCGAAAACCAGCAGGTAGGCGGTGCCGACGACGAGCAGCAGAGCGCCGGAATCGTTGGCCAGCGTACCCGCCGCGGTGGCGGCGACGGCGCCGGCGAGGCCGGCCGCGTAGGCCGGCGAGGCGGCCGTCCAGGCCCGCAGGCGATCGCGGCGGTAGACCGCCAGCGCCGCCAGCGCCACCACCAACGGCAGGAGGTAGAGCAGGACCGGCCGGCCGAAGCTGTGCACGGAGAGCTGCAGGCGGCGCTGGGCGACGTCGCCGAGCGCGTGCAGGCCGCCGGCGTCGAGCACCGAGCGGGTGAGGTGAGCGTTGGCGCCGGAGACGAGGTCGATCAGCGCCAGCAGCGCCAGGACGGCCAGGGGCGCGGCGACGACGAGCACCACCGCCCGCCGGCTGGCGCCGGTGAGAAGCAGGGCGGCGACGACGGCGCCGACCGGGAGGACGATCGCCGCGCCGACGTCGGCGCCGAAGCGCCCGGCGGCGAAGACGACGGCGCCGAGCAGGCCGGTGGCGAGGAAGGCCGCCGCGGCACCGGTCCGCGGCAGGGCGGGGAGGAAGCCGGCCAGGGCGGCGCCGGTGCCGGCGACGAGGAGCACGGCCAGCAGCGCCTCCAGCTCGTTGCCGATCCCGTAGAAGCGGACCCCGAGCCCGGGATTGGGCCCAAGCAGCGAGAGCGAGGTGAGGGGCGAGCCGACGACGACGTCGACCGCGTAGGCGAGCACGGTCAGGCCGGCGGCGGCGGCCAGGGCCCGGTAGCCGCGCAGTGCCGCCAGGGTCAGCCCGGCGAGCGCCGGCGCGGCCGCCATCACCAGCAGCACTTCCGCGGTCTCACCGGGTTCCAGCGCGGCGCCGGCCAGCATCACCAGCGGCATGTAGACGACCGCGAGGCCGACGACGCGCACCCCGGCGCGGGCCAGCGCCGGCCGGTCGCCGAGCCGCGCGGCCGCGACGGCCAGGGCCAGGAGGCCGAGCCAGACCAGCAGGCTCCAGCCGATCACCGGGCCGCGGCGGTGGGAGATCACCGCCATCCGCGCGCCCAGCGAATCGATCGCGCCGACGTCGACGGCCCCCCGCGAGCGGATCGGCTGCCCCGACATCTGCGAGGGGACGTCGAGGCCGAACCAGGCCAGGATCGTCGGCGCCACGTCGGTCGAGAGCACGTAGCCGTCGGTGCGGGTGCTGTCAGAGGTGAGGTTGCCTTCGAAGCCGCGCCCGGCGATCCCGATCGCCAGCGGCGCGTCGTCCTTCCCGGTCGGGCGCGCGATCGCGATCAGCAGCGCCGCCGGCTGCGTCAGGCGGTTCGCGGCCGCGGCGTCGCGGGCAGCTGCCAGCGTGCCGTCGGCGATCAGCAGGTGACCCCTGCCACCCGGGCCCGACGGCCCCAGCGCGCAGCGCGAGGCTCCCCTCGCCTCGACCCCGACCCCGGCCCCGCGTAGGGTCGCGGCTAGCAGCCGCGGCACGATCTCCGCCGGCGCCGAGGCGGCTCGCGAGTCGACCTCCCCGGCCCATCGGGCGCATGACCCGCTGAGGGGAGGCAGCGGCTCGTCGTAGAGCGAGTCGAAGACCCGGTTTCCCTGGCCGATGTCGAGGTAGGTCTGCTGCGGCGGGACCGTCCCGAGGCCGGCGCTCATCAGCCCGGGCGAGAAGCCGGCGGCGGCCAGCTGGCGCACGGTGGTGCCCGCCGGCACCCAGGCGATCGTCGCCCTGGGGACCGGCGCGGCGGCGGCCGTGCCGGCCGCGAGGGTGAGGAGAGCGGCGACGCACAGCGCTATCGTGGCTCCGATGGCCGACCGCACGTTCGCCAAGTTCAGCTTCTTCAAGATCGATCCCGCCTGGCGCCGTCGCGACGCCGAGCTGCGCGCCGCCGACAAGCAGGAGTTCCTCGCCGCTTGCGAGGACTTCGCCGTCGACCGGTCGCTGCGCGCCTACTCAACCATAGGAACGCGCGGCGACGTCGACCTCGTCCTGCTCAGCCAGAGCCCGAACCTGGCCGACATCCACACCTTCCACGTCGTCCTCGGCCAGAGCGGCCTCGCCAAGTGGACCGAGTCGCCCTACTCGTTCCTCTCGATGACCAAGCCCTCGCCCTACTCCGAGGAGCAGGCGCGGCCGGAGATCTGCACCTCCGGGCGCAGGTACCTCTTCCTCTACCCGATGGTCAAGCAGCGCCGCTGGTACGGGCTGCCGCCGGCCGAGCGGGGGCGGATCATGAAAAGCCACATCGAGGTCGGCCGGCGCTACCCCGAGATCACGATCAACACGACCTACTCCTACGGCATCGACGACCAGGAGTTCGTCGTCTGCTTCGAGGGGGACGACCCGGGGATGTTCCTCGACCTGGTCAACGAGCTGCGGCCGACCGAGTCGAGCGAGTACACCGAGCTGGAGACTCCGATCTTCACCTGCGTCGCGATGTCGGTCGCCAAGGCGCTCGACGCCCTCGACGGCACCCCCTCGGCGGTTTCGCTCAGCGCCTCTTAAGCGGTAGCTTCCCCGGCAGGAGCCGCGATGGACGCCGCCGGGTTTCGCTACACGATCGACGCCAACGACCTGCTGGTCGACGCCAGCCCCGCCTACTTCCGGTTCGCGGCCGAGAACCGCTGGCGCGGGGCCGGCGCCAGCCTCGGCGAGCCGCTCTGGAGCTTCGTCTCGGGCGCGACGATGCGGCGGCTCCAGCGGGCGCTGGTGCGGCGGGTGCGGACCAGCGGGCGCACGATCGTGCTCCCGTTCCGCTGCGACAGCCCGGAGGCGCGGCGCGAGATGACGATCGAGCTCTGCCGGGGCCCGCACGGCAGCGTCTCCTTCACCGCCCGCCTGCTCGCCGAGCGGCCCCGCTCGCGCCAGGCGCTGCTCGATCCCGGCGCTGCCCCCGGGCCCGGCCAGGTCGAGATGTGCGGCTGGTGCGACCGCTTCCTCGTCGACGCCCAGTGGGTGGAGGTCGAGGTGGCCAGCAGGCGCCTGGCCCTGACCGGGGCCCGCCGGCCCGCGATCACGCATGGCATCTGCCCCGACTGCGCGCAGCTGCTGGCGAGCGCCTGACGGCTGCCGGCATTTCGTATCCTTCCGCGTTCCGATGAGCGAGGCAGGCACTGAACAGAACCCGCTGCGGGTGGCGATCGTCGGCGCCGGTCCGTCCGGCTTCTACGCCGCCGAGCACATCCTCAAGGACGGCGACCTGCACGCCCAGGTCGACCTCTTCGACCGGCTGCCGACCCCGTTCGGCCTGGTCCGCGGCGGCGTCGCCCCGGACCATCCCAAGATCAAGTCGGTGATCCGGGTCTACGAGAAGACCGCCGCGCGCGACGGCTTCCGCTTCTTCGGCAACGTCAAGATCGGCCACGACGTCGAGGTCGAAGACCTCGAGCGGCTCTATCACGCGATCGTCTTCACGGTCGGCTGCGAGACCGACCGCGCCCTCGGCATCCCGGGCGAGGACCTGGCGGGGAGCCACGCCGCGACCGCCTTCGTCGGCTGGTACAACGCCCACCCCGACTACGCCGACGAGCAGTTCGACCTCTCGGCGGAGCGCGCCGTGGTGATCGGCAACGGCAACGTGGCGATGGACGTCGCCCGGATGCTGGCGCTGACCGACCACGAGCTGCGCCAGACCGACACCGCCGACCACGCGATCGAGCTGCTCGACCGCAAGGGGATCCGCGAGATCGTCGTCCTCGGCCGCCGCGGCCCGGCGCAGGCGGCCTTCACCAACCCCGAGATCAAGGAGCTCGGCGAGATGGAGGACGCCGACGTCCTGGTCGACCCGGCCGAGGTCGAGCTCGACCCCGCCAGCGCCGCCTTCCTGGAGTCCGAGGAGGCCGACAAGACGACCCGGGTCAACGTCGAGACCCTGCGGGAGTTCTCCCAGCGTGAGCCGCAGGGCAGGAAGCAGCGGATCGTGCTGCGCTTCCTCGCCTCGCCGATCGAGATCAGGGGCGACGGCAGGGTCGAATCGATCGTGATCGGCCGCAACGAGCTGGTCGAGGAGGGCGGCACCCTGCGGGCCCGCGACACCGGCGAGCGCGAGGAGCTCGAGTGCGGCCTGGTGCTGCGCTCGGTCGGCTACACCGGCATCCCGATCGAGGGGGTCCCGTTCGACGAGAAGCGGGGCCTGATCCTCAACCAGGGCGGCCGCGTGCTCGACTCCCACGACGCCGGGCACAAGGTCGGCCACTACACGGCGGGCTGGATCAAGCGCGGCCCCTCCGGCGTGATCGGCACCAACAAGAAAGACGCGCTGGAGACCGTGCAGCATCTCTTCGCCGACGTCGAGGCCGGCACGCTCCTGGAGCCCGAGGATCCGGCGCCGGGGGCGATCGAGGCGCTGCTCGCCGAGCGCGGCGTCCGCTACGTCACCTTCGAGGACTGGCAGGCGATCGACCAGGCCGAGGTCGGCCGCGGCGAGCCGCACGGGCGGCCGCGGGTCAAGTTCGTCAAGGTCGAGGAGATGCTCGGCACCCTCGGCGAGAAGCTCCCCGGCTGAGGAGCGGCGGTGCCCGACCTGGCTGAGCTGAAATCGATGATCGAGGCGGCGCTGCCCGGCGCCGAGGTCGAGGTCCTCGACGAAGACGGCGGCGGCCAGCACCTGCTGGCGGTAGTCGCCGCCCCCCAGTTCGCCGGCCTCTCGCGGATCGACCAGCACCGCCTGGTCAAGGCCGCGGTCAAACCGCGATTCGACGACGGCACCGTCCACGCGCTCTCGGTCAGGACCAGCGTCCCCGGTTGAGCTTTGGCGCGGCACCCCTGCCCGGACTGCCGCGCAGACAAGAAGTTACACTCTCGTGCGCCACGAGTGCGTTGTTCTTCCCTAGCCTGGAGGCATGGAGGCGATGCGATCCACCTGGACCGACGAGCGGCTCGACGATTTCAGGGCAGACGTCGACAGGCGCTTCGACGCCGTCGACAGGCGCTTCGACGCCGTCGACGCGCGGTTCGACCGCATCGAGGCCAAGATCGACGCGCAGAACACCCGCATCGACGGCCTCCAGCGGACGATGGTCCAGCTGTTCGCCGCGACGATGGCGGCGATGGTCACCGGCTTCCTCACCCTGGCCGGCGTGATCGTCACCCAGGTGTGACCGTCCCGCCGGGGCCGGGCGGCGCGCCTCGCTACGATGGCCCCATGGCCGACCCAGAGTTGAAGTCCAGAGTCGAAGAGCTGATCTCCGCCAACCCGGTGCTGCTGTTCATGAAAGGCACCCCCGACATGCCGCGCTGCGGCTTCTCGATGCGCGTGGTGCAGATCCTCGACCAGGTCGACGTCGAGTACGGCGCGATCGACGTCCTCCCCGCCCTCCAGCCGCTGCGCGAAGTCACCGCCGAGATCTCCGACTGGCAGACCTTCCCGCAGCTCTACGTCAACGGCGAGCTGCTGGGCGGAGCCGACATCGTCGAGGAGATGTTCGAGTCCGGCGAGCTCGCCGAGGCTCTCGGCGTCGAGCAGCCGGCTGAGGCCAGCATCCCCGAGGCGAGCGCCCCGGCTCAGTCGCCCCCGCTGCAGATCGAATAGCTCGGCCAAGACCGGGGCTCCGCTCAGGGCCCACAGGCCTCGGCGTCCGCGCGGCGGCGCGAGAGACAGCCAGGTCGCGGCGGGGGCGCTACGCGGTCACGGGCGGGGCATCGTCTTTCACCTGGAAAGACGAGCCGCACCCACAGGCCGCGACGACGTTCGGGTTGTTCACCTGGAAGCCGGCGCCCTGCAGACCTTCGACGTAGTCGACCTCGGAGCCGAAGACGAACTGCATGCTGACCTTGTCGACGATCACGGCGACGCCGTCGACCTCGAAGACGTGGTCGTCGTCCTTCGGCTTGTCGAAGGCGAGCGCGTACTGGAAGCCGGAGCAGCCGCCGCCGCGAACGGCGACGCGCAGCGCCTGCTCGCTGGACTCCTCCTGGCCGGCCAGCAGCTCGCCGATCTTGGCGGCGGCCTTGTCGGTCAGGGTGATCGCGGCTTGGGGGGTCTCGGAATCGGTCACTTCACAAAGTGTAGCGAGGCGCAGCGGCGGCCCCCACCACTATCGGCGCCGTGTGAGAGGATCGCGGCGTTGAACACGAGCGCCGCCGAGACCGCCGTCGTCTGCGACAGCACCTGCTATCTCCCCGCCTCGATCGTCGCCGAGCGGCGGATCCAGGTGATCAGCCTCTACGTATCCGTCGACGGCGAGCAGGAGCGCGAGGCCGACATCGTCGACTACGCGGCGTTCTACGAGCGGCTGCGGGCCTCCGAGAGCGGCGCCACCACCTCCCAGCCCTCGGTCGGCGACTTCATCGCCACCTATGAGCCGCTGCTCGAGGAGGGCCGGGAGATCGTCTCGATCCACATCTCGGCCGGCATCTCGGGCACCTTCGAGGCCGCCGGCCAGGCCCGCGAGCGGCTGCTTGAGGAAGGCAAGGGCGGCGACCGGATCCGGCTCGTCGACTCGCGGTCGGCGGCCGGCGGGATGGGCCTCTGCGCGCTCGGCGCCTCGGCCGTGGCGCTGCAGGGCGGCGACGGCGCGGCGGCGGTTGCCCGCGCCGAAGAGGTTCGGCGGCAGCTGAAGATGTGGTTCGCGATCGACACCCTCGAGTACCTGCGCCGCGGCGGCCGGATCGGCGGCGCCCGTGCCTGGATCGGCAGCGCCCTGAAGATCAAGCCGATCCTGACGCTGGAGGAGGAGATCACCCCCATCGAGCGCGTCCGCACCCGCGCCCGCTCGCTCGAGCGCCTGCGCGGCTACGCCCGGCAGCGCGCCGCCGACGGCGCCGACGGCTGGGTCGTGCAACACATCCAGGACGAGGAGACCGCCGCCGCCCTCGCCGACGACTGCCGCGAGATCTACGGCTGCGAGCCCGTCTTCACCTCGGAGATCGGCGCCGTCCTCGGCGCCCACGTCGGCCCCGGCCTGCTGGGCGTCGGCGGCGTCCCCGCCCACCTCGTCACGCTCTGAGGGGGCGCGGCAGCCGTCAGCGGTTGCGGCGGCGGCGGCCGAACATCAGGCGGACGCCGACAACGAAGCCGACGGCGGCCGCGGCGATGACCAGCTCGCGTTTGTGCTCCTCGACCTGGCGGCGCCAGTCGGTCAGCTCGGTGACGCGGCCGCGCAGCTGCTCGACCGAGTTGCCGAGCTGCTGGCGCTGGAGGTCGATGTCGCGGCGGATCTCCGCCGACGTTCGTCCCGGTTTGCCGGCCGTCGACGGACGCGGCGGCGGCTGCGGACTGGCGTTCACTTGCCCTCCTCCTTGACCAGCATCTCCTTGGTCAGCTTCGCCTCTTCGATCGCCTGTTCGGGCATCGGTGGCGAGCCCGCCTTGACGGCTTTGTAGGCGATCGTCCCGGCCAGCGCGGCGATCAGCAGGAAGACCCCGGCCTCGACGAAGAACCCGGCCCAGGCGGTGTTGTCGAAGACCTCTTCGGCCAGCAGCCAGGCGACGCCCTCCATCGCCAGGATCAGCGCCAGGAAGGCGAAGGTGCCGGCGGCGACGCCGACCGCCGATCCGCGCGCGAGCTTGGTGACCTTCTCGGTGACCTCGGTCTTGGCGAGCTCGATCTCCTCGCGGATCAGGGTCGAGGCGTTTTCGGAGACGTCGAAGACCAGCTCGGCGACCGAGCGGTGCTCGGGCTCGCCGGCCGGCGGCGGCACCGGCGGCGGGGTTCTCTGTGGCTCGGGCGGTTGACTGGGGTCGGCCATGTGCTTCTTAGTTACTCGGGCGGGTCTTCGTCAAACATCCGCCGGTAGAGAAGGGCGGCGACCCGGGCGGAGATGATGCTCGCGAGCGCGCCGGTGCCGGCCAGCAGGCCGCTCCAGACCAATCTGCGGACGATCTCGTTATCCACGCGGCTCGACCTTACCTATCGCGGCTCGAGGCCGTCGCAGATCGTCGTCACCAACAGGTCCTTTGCATCCTCGAAGCTGGTGTCGGAGGCCGGCACGACCTCGAAGATCCACCCGGTCAGCAGCTGCTCGATCGCTCCGTAGAAGGCCATCGAGGCGAACAGCGGCGTCACGTCGCGGCGCAGCTCGCCGGACTGCTGGCCGTCGGCGACGATCTTCGCGATCGACTCGTAGGCGCGGCGGATCTCCGGCAGGTGGGTTCGCCCGAAGGAGTTCGCCGCGCGCGTCACCTCGACGATGATCACCTTCATCAGCTCGGGGTCGTGGCGGTAGGACTCGACGATGAAGCCGGCAACCGCGGCGAGCCGTTCGCGGGCGCTGCCGCCGGCACGGTCGGCCTCCTCGATCGCCGCCAGCAGCAGCGACCAGCGCTCGACGAACAGTTCGCCGAGCACCTCGTCCTTGGAGCGGAAGTAGTGGTAGACGAGCCCGTAGGCGACCCCCGCCTCGTCGGCGATGTCGGAGACGCGGGTGGCGTGGAACCCCTGGCGGGCGAAGACGCGGACGGCGGCGTCGAGAATCTGGCGGCGCTTGTCGACCGCTGAGGCTTTAGAGGCCATGCGCGTAGGCCTCCGGGCGGCGGTTGGCGAGCGCGGGCAGCGACCGGCGGACGCGGTCCTGCTCGGCGAAGTCGAGGTCGGCGGCGACGAAGCACTCGCCGGGGCCGGCGACGGCCAGCAGCCGGCCCCAGGGGTCGACGATCGCCGAGTGGCCGAAGGAGTCGTAGTACGGCGGCGCGGTGCCGACCTGGTTCGGCGCCAGCATGAAGACCTGGTCCTCGATCGCCCGTGCTCGCAGCAGGACCTCCCAGTGGTCGCGGCCGGTCGCGGTCGTGAAGGCCGAGGGCAGGGCGACGAGGCGGGCGCCGGCGAGGGCGAGCACGCGGAACAGCTCCGGGAAGCGGAGGTCGTAGCAGACCGCGAGGCCGAGCTCGATCTCACCGAGCGAGGCGGTGACGATCTCCTCGCCGGGGCTCTCGTGGGCGGACTCGCGGTAGGAGACGCCGCCGGCATCGACGTCGAACATGTGGATCTTGCGGTAGACGGCGAGGTCCTCGCCGCCGGGCCCGATCAGGACCGACGTATTCGAGCCCTTCTCCCCGGCGCCGCGCTCGCAGATGCTGCCCGCCAGCAGGTGGACGCCGAGCTCGCGCGCCCAGCCGCGGGCCGCCCCCAGGCTCGGCCCGTCGAGCGGCTCGGCGCCGGCGAGCAGCTCCTCGCCGCCGCTCAGCAGGTTCCACTTCTCGGGCAGCGCGAGGAGCTCGGCACCGTCGGCCGCAGCCGCGCGCACGAGCTGCTCGGCGCGCTCCAGGTTGCGCTCCTTCTCGCCCGTGGAGTTCAGTTGAATCGCTGCTACCCGCACGTTTCCGGTCCCTTGATTGACTGGTCAGTCAAGGGCAGTATAGGCGCGACGGCGCCGTCAGAGGCCGAGCGCCATCGCCACCGGCCGATCCCAGACGGGAGTCGGGACCAGCGGGCGGATCCTGGCCTGCAGCCTGGCGTCGAGGCCGACCAGGTAGCGGGCCCGCGGCCGGCTCGAGCTCAGCGCCCGCTCGACCGCCGCCGCCACCTTCTCCGGCGGGATGTCGCGCTCGGCCGTCCTGCGGATCGCCTGGCGGTAGGCCGCGATCGCCTGGCTGTAGTGATCCCGTACTTGCCGGCGTGGTAGGCGCCGGTCAGGGGGAAGGCGACGCGACCGCCGATCGAGCCGATGAAGACGACGCGGCCGCGACCGGCGCGGATCTGGTCGAGCAGCCCTTGGGTGACCGCCACCTGGCCGGTCAGGTTGACCTCCAGCTGGCGCCGAAAGTCGTCGATCGGGATCGTCTCCAGCGGGCTCGGCACGGCGATCCCGGCGTTGTTTACGAGGCCCTGCAGGCCGCCGCCGCGCCCGGGCGACCAGCTCCGCGGCGGCCGCGATCTGGTCGGGGTCGGTGACGTCGAGCCGGACCGGCGTCAGGACCGGCGAGGCCGACTCGCGCAGCGAATCGGCATCCTCCTCGCGGCGCACGCCGGCGAAGACGCGCCAGCCGGCAGCGTCGAGCCGCAGCGCGGTGGCGCGCCCGATTCCCGTCGCGGCTCCGGTGAGCAGCACAGACCGCATCGATGCCAGGCTACCCTTGCAGTGCCGTGACCGAACGACGCAGTGACGACGGCGAGCGCAAGCAGGTGACTGTCCTGTTCGCCGACGTCAGCGGCTCGATGGACCTCGCCGAGCAGCAGGATCCCGAGGAGTGGCGCAAGGTCATGCAGCGCTTCTTCTCGATCCTGGCCGACGCCGTCGGCCGCTACGAGGGCACGGTCGACAAGTTCACCGGCGACGGGATCATGGCCGTCTTCGGGGCGCCGATCGCCCATGAGGACCACGCGCAGCGGGCCTGCTACGCCGCCCTGCGGATGCTCGACGAGGTCGCCGAGTACGCTGCCGAGCTGCGCCGCGGCCAGGGCCTCAACTTCTCGACCAGGATCGGGATCAACTCCGGTGAGGTGGTCGCCGGCGCGATCGGCGACGCCGACGGCGGCGAGTACACGGCGATCGGCCACACGGTCGGGCTGGCGCAGCGGATGGAGGCTCTCGCCGAGCCCGGGCGCGCCTACCTGACCGAGCGCACCGCCGAGCTCGCCCGCGGCTACCTGGAGCTGAAGGACCTGGGCGCCTTCGAGATCAAGGGCGCCAGCGCGCCGGTCGGCGTCTTCGAGCTGGTCGGCGTGGGGCCGGCCCGCTCGCGGCTCGACCTCGCCCGCGAGCAGGGGCTGACCCGGTTCGTCGCCCGCGAGGCCGAGATCGCGCGGCTCGAGGAGGCGCTGGCGCGGGCACGCGGCGGCGACGGCGCCGCGGTCGGGGTCGTCGCCGAGCCGGGGATCGGCAAGAGCCGGCTCTTCCACGAGCTCGTCCAGCGCCACGCCGGTGCCGAGGTCGAGGTCTTCCAGGCCCAGGCCCAGGCCCACGGGACGACGATCCCGTTCATGCCGGTGCTGCAGATGCTGCGCTCCCTGTTCGGCATCGGGGATCGCGACGAGGCCCAGGCGGTGCGCGAGAAGGTCGCCGGCCGGGCGCTGCTGCTCGATCCCTCCTTCGCCGCCGACCTGCCGCTGCTGTTCGACTTCCTCGGCGTCCCGGACCCCGTCCGGCCGGTTCCGCAGATGAGTCCCGAGGGACGCCAGCGAGCGCTCGCCGACGTCGTCTGCCGCCTGGCCAACACGCCCGGACGGACGACGACGCTGGTGCTGGTGGTCGAGGACCTGCACTGGATCGACGCCGGCAGCGAGGCGATGCTGGCCCGGCTGATCGAGGGGATCGAGGGCACCGGGACGCTGGTGCTGGTCAACTTCCGCCCGGAGTACTCGCCGCCGTGGGCGCGGGAGCGGGGCTACCAGGAGATCGAGCTGGGGCCGCTGCGCCGTGCGGACACCCGCAAGCTGCTGGCCGACCTGGCCGGCTCCGACCCCTCCCTCGACGGACTCGACGAGCCGATCCACCAGCGCACCCAGGGCAATCCCTTCTTCGTCGAGGAGATCGTCCGCGAGCTCGCCGAATGCGGATACCTGGAGGGAGGCCGCGGCGCCTACCGGCTGGTGCGGCCGGTCGAGGACGCCGGCGTGCCGGCCACCGTCCAGGCCGTCCTCGCGGCCCGCATCGACCGGCTCGAGCCCGATGCCAAGCGGCTGCTGCAGGTCGCCTCGGTCGTCGGCAAGGAGGTCGGGGACAGGGCGCTCGGCCTCGCCGCCGGGCTCGACCGGGAGGCGATGGAAGGCGTCGTCGCCGATCTGGTCTCGGCCGGCTTCCTCTTCGAGGCCGAGCTCTACCCGAGCCGGGTGCTCGCCTTCCGCCACCCGCTGACCCGCGAGGTCGCCTACGGGACCCAGCTCGCCGAGCAGCGCCGGGCGACCCACGCGGCCGTCGCGCAGGCGATGGTCGAGCTCAACCCCGACCGCCACGACGAGCTCTCGGCGCTGATCGCCCAGCACTTCCGGGAAGGCGAGCAGACCCTCGAAGCGGCGCGCTGGTCGGCGCGGGCCGCGCACTGGACCGGCCACAGCCGCCCGCGTGAGTCGCTGCGGCTCTGGCACGAGGTGATGGAGCTCGCCGACCAGCTCGAGGAGAGCGAGGAGACGGCGGCGCTAGCGGTCTCCTCGCGGTTGCTGCAGCTGCAGTACGCCTGGCGGGTCGGCATGTCGCGGGAGGAACAGGAGCGCCTCGCGGCCGAGGCCGAGGCGATCGCGATGCGGGGCGAGGACCTGCACGCGCTGGCGCTGCTGCGCCTTGCCACCGCGGTGCGGCCCGGCCTCACCCAGCACGTGGACGAATGGCTGGCCGCGGTGGCCGAGACCGAACGGCTCGCCGACCGATCCGGCGACCTGCACCTGCGGGTCGCGGTCCGGGCGGCCGGTGCCTACGCCCTGCTCAACGCCGGCGACTTCGACGGCTTCGAGGCCGCGCTGGACGAGATGGTGGAGCTGACCGGCGGCGACCCGACCGTGGGCGCCGGGGTGGTGATCGGCAGCCCGATCGCCTGGGCGATGATGGGCAAGGGCATGGTGCGGCGCGAGCGCGGCGAACTGGCCGAGGCCGAGCGGCTGCTCGACGAATCCCTGCGGCTGGCGCTCGAGGCCGACGATCCGGAGACGGCGAGCTGGGCGCGGAGCAACCAGGCGGCGCTGCTCGCGATGCGCGGTGACGTCGAGGCCGCCCTCGCTGTCGGCCGGCGCAACTGCGAGCTGACCGACCGCCTCGGCGACGTCTTCTCCCGCAGCGTCGCGCTTGCCAACCTCGCCTGGGCGCAGGTCGCCGCCGGGCAGCACGAGGAGGCGCTGGGCTCGGTCGAAGAGGCCGAACGCCTCTACCGCGAGGCGATGGACAGCGGCGGCGAGATGGCGGCCTGGCGGATCCAGCTGCGAGCCCGGGCCCTGCTCGGCGCCGGCCGCCCCGAGGAGGCACTCGAGGCGGCGATCGCCGCCGTCGACACTGCCAGGCGCCAGGGAATGATGTGGACCTACCCGGTGGCGCTGCTGCAGCTGGGCCGCGCCCACGCCGCCCTCGACCACCCCGAGGAGGCCGCGGCCGCCCTCGAGGAGGCGGCCCGCGTCTGCCGCGAGACCGGCTCCCTCACCTGCCTGGCCGACGTCGAGGCCGAACAGGCGGCGCTGGCGGCGGTTCGGCGGGGTTGAAGGGGCGGGCAAGGGACGGCCAAGGGACGAAGGCTTCGCGAGGGGGAGGGGTGGGGTGTCCCTCTTCACTCGGCCGTGTCGTCGGGGGAAGCTTTCAGCTTCTCGCCCGGAGCCCAGCCGCTCAGGGCGTGCCGCCGACGCCCGGGGCACGAAGCCGCAAGAACCCCGCCCGCCCCAGGTCCTGCAAACTTCAGAGGAACGGAAGGCCAACGTCTGCGACGCCCCAGGCACAGACCCCAGCAGTCCCCCACCCGCGCCCCGCTCCAAAGCCTTGAAAGGGACGAGGACGGCGATGGAAGTGCGTTCTCAGCACCGTTGAAAGCGCCAAGGCATCCCGTGGTTCCTTGTGGACGCTCTGGGTCCGCAAGGAACCACGGGATGGGAGAACGCCGGCTTTGCGGAGGGCGTGGTTCCTAACGGTCGCCTGGCGACCGCAAGGAACCACGCGATTGGAGGCCTTGGTCCGCTTGGGAGCTACTCGAGAGACGCTGGGCTTGGTCCCTTTCAAGCTCTGGGCAAGGGTGCGGGGCCTCGTCTTTGTCCGGGAGCTCCCGGGGTTGGGGGGCCGTGGAGCCTTCAGGGAGGGTCGGGTGACCCTCTGAACGTTTTGCGGCTGAGGAGGGCTGGGCTTTGGGCGAGAGCTTTCCCAACTCC
This sequence comes from Solirubrobacterales bacterium, assembly GCA_046330305.1. Classification (GTDB taxonomy): domain Bacteria; phylum Actinomycetota; class Thermoleophilia; order Solirubrobacterales; family 70-9; genus VAYN01. Next base: position 95,365 of record JAXLTA010000019.1, read on the forward strand.
CCTGCGACGACACGGCCGAGTGAAGAGGGTCACCCGACCCTCCCGACCAGCCCCCCGTCCCCCTGCCCCTGCGAGCCCCCGTCCCTTACAGGAGGGCCCTACCCGCGCCGCCTCTCCAACTCCGCCACCATCAGCTTCGTGTGCAGGGCGCCGATCAGGTCTCGCAGCGGCTCGGCCCCGGTTTCCAGCATCTCGACCACGCGCTCGGCCGGGACTTCGCCGGCGAGGCGGCTCATCACCATGTCGATCTCCTGGCGGACGAGCTCTTCCAGGGCGGTCTTGTAGCGCAGGGTGTCGTAGACGGTGAAGCCGATCTTCTCGTCGTAGCCGCCGGCGCGAAAGCGGCTGATCGCCTCGATGATCGTCACGTCGGAGGGCGAGTAGCCGCGGCTGTTGGGGGTCAGAACCTCGAGCTCGGCCAGCCGGTCGAGCACCTCGCGGGGGACGCCATAGCGCCCGCGGACCTCGGCCGCCGGCGTCCGCGCCCGCTCGCCGACCAGCGCCCGGTCGAGGATCCGGTCCTCGAGCTCGAGCAGCGCCTCGGCCCGCTCGGGGTCCTCCTCGAGCAGCTTGCGGATCGCCTTCAGCGGCAGGAAGCGCTCCTCCTGCAGGCGCTTGATCAGGCGGATGCGGTCGACGAACTCCGGCGGGTAGTAGGCCATGTTGCGACTTGTCTTCAGCGGTTCCGGCAGCAGGCCCTCGCGCAGGTAGTGCTTGATCGTCGGCACCGGCACGCCGGAGGCCTCGGCCAGCTCGCCGATCTTCAGCAGCTGCTCGGCCGGCGCCTGGCTCACGCGCGGAACTCCCCACCGCCAGCCGCCGGGTCGCAGCCCGCGGCGGCGCCCGACTCCAGCAGCGCCGCCACCTCCTGCTCGGAGTAGCCGGCCTCGCGCAGCACCTCCTCGGTGTGCTCGCCGAGTGCCGGCGCCGGCCGGCTCGGGTCGCCCGGGGTGCGGCTCAGCTTGATCGGGTTGCCGAGCAGGCGGACCGGCCCGATCTCCGGCTGGTCGAGCTCGACCACCATCTCCCGCGCGCGGACCAGCTCGGAGCCAAGCGCCTCGTCGAGGTCGAGGACCGGCTCGATGCAGCAGTCGTGCTGGTCGTTGAAGGTCCGCCATTCCTCGCGGCTGCGGGAGCGGAAGACGGCGGCGATCTCGGCGTGAGCGGGCGAGCCCGGTGCCTCGAACTGCTTCTCGATCAGATCGGGACGGCCGACGCCGTTGCAGAACGCGGCCCAGAACTTCGGCTCCAGGGCGCCGCAGCTGACCCAGCCGTCGGCCGCCTGGTAGCTGCGGTAGCAGGCGAAGCCGCCCGAGAGCGGGCCCTCGCCGCGCCGCGGCACCTCGCCGTCGCAGAGGTAGCCGGCGGCGACGAAGGCCAGCCAGGAGAGGGCGCCGTCGGCCATCGAGACGTCGACGTACTGCCCCTCGCCGGAACGGCGGCGCTCGTTGAGCGCCGCCAGGACGCCGATCGCCGCCATCAGGCCGCCGTTGACGTCGGCGATCTGGCCGGCGGCGGAGACCGGCGGCCCGTTGTGCTCGCCGGTCAGCCCGAGCAGGCCGGTCAGCGCCAGGTAGTTGATGTCGTGGCCGGCGCGCTGGGCGTTGGGCCCGTCCTGCCCGTACCCCGTGATCGCGGCGACGACGACCGCCGGGTTGGCTTCGCGCAGCCGCTCATAGCCGACCCCGAGCCGGTCCAGCACGCCGGGTCGGAACCCGTCGAGCACCACGTCGTGGCTCCCCACCAGCCGCAGCAGCGCCTCGCGCCCGCGCTCGGACTTGAGGTCGAGGCGGATCGAGCGCTTGCCGCGGTTGAGCGAGAGGTAGAGCGCCGAGCGGGTGCCCAGCCCCTGCTGCTCCTCGCCGCCGTAATAGGGCGGCGACCAACGCACGTAATCGCCCATCCCGGTGTCCTCGACCTTGAGGACGTCGGCGCCGAGATCGGCCAGCAGCAGCGAGCAGAAGCCGCCCGGGAGCAGCCGGGTGAGGTCGAGGACGCGGACGTCGGCGAGCGGCAGCCCGGCCACTCAGGCCTCCGCGCGCCTCGGCACGCCGAGCAGCTGCCGCGCCTCGGCGACGCTGGCCGGCCGGCGGCCGACGTCTTCGGCCATCTGCCGCGCCTTGGCGATCAGCTCGCCGTTGGAGCGCGCCATCTCGCCGTTCGGCAGGTAGAGGTTGTCCTCGACCCCGGCGCGGACGTTGCCGCCGAGGACCAGCGAGGAGGCGAGCAGCTTCCACTGGTCGCGCGAGATCCCGATCACCTGCCACTGGTTGGCGCCCTCGGGACCGCCCGGGATCTGGTCGGACATCGCGGTGACGTTGCGCGGCGTCGGCCGGATGCCGCCCGTGACCCCCATCACCAGCGAGATCTGCAGCGGTTCCTCCAGCAGGCCCATGTCGAGCAGCGGGTCGAGGTTGGCGACGTGGCCGGCATCGAAGCACTCGTGCTCGGGCTTGATGCCGAGCTCCTTCATCGCGGTGAGGAACTCGATGATCGTGTCGAAGCTGTTCTCGAAGACCGCCTTGAAGACGAAGTCCCGGCGCCGCCGCGAGTACTTCGCGTAGTTCATCGACGACATGTTGAGCGCGGCGACGTCGGGCCGGCAGGCCCGCAGGTACTCGATCCGCTTCTCCATCGGGACCCCGATCGCGCCGGTCGAGTAGTTGACGATCACGTCGCCGACCTCGGCCAGGATCGCCTCCGTGATCGCCTTGAAGTCCGCGACCTCGTAGGAGGGCGTGCCGTCCGGCGTGCGGGCGTGGATGTGGATCTGCGAGGCGCCCTCGTCGACGGCGCGCCGCGCCTCCGCCGCGTACTCCGCAGGCGTGTAGGGGATCGCCGGGCACTGGTCGCGGTTGGCGATCACGCCGCTGATCGAGCAGCTGATGATCACCGGGTCCCCGAAGCTGCTCATCCGTTCCTCCTCAGACCGGCATCACGCCGTGACGTTTGCGTGGCTTCTCGACCTGCTTGCCGCGCGCCATCCGCAGCGCCCTGATGATCGTCGGGCGCGTCTCGCGCGGGTCGATGATTTCGTCGATCACGGCGTTGCCGGCGGCGATGTAGGGGTCGATCCGCTCGCGCACCGCGTTCAGCATCGCCTCCCGCGCCGCCTCCGGGTCCTCGGCCGCCTCGATCGCCGAGCGGCCGATGATTTCCACCGCGCCCTCGGCGCCCATCACCGAGATCTCGGCGTCGGGCCAGGCCACGATCAGGTCCGGCTCGTAGGCCTTGCCGCACATCACGTAGTAGCCGGCGCCGTAGGCCTTGCGGACGACGACGGTCACCTTCGGCACCGTCGCCCGGCTGACCGCGTAGAGCAGCTTCGCCCCGTGGCGGATGATCCCGGCGTGCTCGACCTTCGAGCCGACCATGAAGCCCGGGATGTCCTGGAGGAAGACGAGCGGGACGTTGAAGGCGTCGCAGAGGTTGATGAAGCGGGCCGCCTTGTCGGCGGAGTCGTTGTCGAGGACGCCGGCCAGGTGCTTGGGCTGGTTGGCGACGATCCCGACCGGCTGGCCGCCGAGGCGGGCGAAGCAGGTGATCACGCTGCGCGCGAAGCGCGGCTTGAGGTCGAACCACTCGCCGTCGTCGACGATCTCGGCGATCACCTCGTACATGTCGTAGGGCTTGCGGTTCGAGGCGGGGACGATCTCCATCAGCCGCTCCGACATCCGCTCCGCGGGGTCCTCGCTCGCGCGCTGCGGCGGCTTCTCTTCCCAGCTCGAGGGGAAGTAGGAGAGATAGGTCCTGATCGCGGCGATGCACTCCTCGTCGTCGGCCACCTCGAGGTCGCCGACGCCTGATTTGCGGCAATGGACCTTGGCGCCGCCGAGCTCCTCCATCGAGATGTCCTCGCCGGTCACGGCCTTGGTCAGGTGCGGCCCGGCGAGCGCCATCGCCCCCTGGCCGGAGACCATCGGGACGAAGTCCGCCAGCGCCGGGATGTAGGCGGTGCCGGCCGCGCAGGGGCCCATCATCGCCGCCACCATCGGGATCACCCCCGACATTTCGACCTCCTCGCGGAAGAGCTGGCCGGAGCCGGCGAACAGCGAGCCGGTCGCCTCCTGGATCCGGGCGCCGGCCGAGTCGAGCAGCCAGATGAACGGCATCCGCTTGGTCAGCGCCATCTCGCGCAGCCGCCCGACCTTGAGCTCGCCGGTCATCCCCATCGAGCCGGCCATCACCGTGAAGTCGTAGGCGGCGACGCAGCACGGCCGCCCGTCGACGTCGCCCCAGCCGGTGATCACGCCGTCGGCCGGTGCCTGCACCCCGTCCATCGCCCGCTGGCTGAAGTGCGGCTGCCCGTGCAGGCCGAGCTCGACGAAGCTGCCCTCGTCGACCAGCAGCGCGATCCGCTCGCGCGCGGTCAGCTTGCCGCGTTCGTGCTGCTTGTCGATCTTCTCGCGGCCGCCGCCGAGCACCGCCTCGTCGCGGCGCCGGTGCAGCTGCTCGGTCAGCGCCTCGAGCGGCGCCGCCCCCGGCAACAGGTGCTCGTCCCCCGCCTCCCGGCGGTCCTGCTCATCGATCGCCATCAGCGCCCCTTCCAGCTCGGCTCGCGTTTCTCGAAGAAGGCGGTGACCCCCTCGACGATGTCCTCGGTAGAGAAGGTGAGCGAGAGCTGGGAGCGCAGGAACTCGAGCGCGTCGTCGACCGCCATGTCCTGCTGGCGGTACATCGCGTCGTGGCCGAGGCGCATCAGGACCGGGCTCTTGGCGGCGAGCTTGCCCGCCCAATCGGAGACCGCGCTTTCGAACTCCGCCGCCGGGACCACCCTGTTGGCGAGCCCGTACCCGACGGCCTGCTCGGCGGAGAGCCGCTCGCCCAGCAGCATCATCTCGTTGACCTTCTTGCGCGGGACGTTGCGGTAGATGATCGCCATGATCATGTAGGGGAAGGCGCCGACGTTGATCTCCGGCGTGCCGAAGGTGGCTCCCTCCCTGGCGATCACCAGGTCGCAGGAGAGCGCCAGCCCCATGCCGCCGGCCAGGCAGTGGCCGTTCACGGCGCAGATCGACGGCTTGCCGAGGCGCGGCATCAGCCGGAAGAACTCGAGGAAGAGGTCGGAGGCGAAGTGTTTTTCGACCAGGGCGACGTCGGCCGCGAAGCCGCCGAGGTCGGCGCCGGCGCAGAACACCTTCTCGCCCGCCCCGGTGAGGACGACGGCGCGGACCGCTTCTGAGTCGCGCGCCGCTTCCATCGCCGCGACCAGCTCGCTCAGCATCGCCCCGGAGAGCATGTTGCGCTTCTCCGGGTCGTTGAGCGTCACCGTGGCGACGCCGTCGGCGACCTCGTAGCTGACCTTCTCGAACCCATCGATGCTCATCCGCTCACTCTCCCGGGGCTGGACCGGGCGCGAACAATAGACGGTCTCGTCGAAAGTGGGAAGTGCTACTGTCCACACCGCCCAAGGGGGTGCCCGACCCAGCGGCCCGACCGGGCCATGAGCCCGGGCACGCCGCAAGAACGAGGAGGAGAGAGCAGTGGCGACCGCGACCGACGGCTCCAGCGTCATCAAGCCCGACCACCAGGCCGGGCGCAAGCACTTCATCTTCACCCAGGAGCACGAAGACCTGCGCGAGTCGATGCGCTCGTGGGTGGAGAAGGAGCTCTGGCCCCACCGCAACGAGTGGGAGGACAGCTACTGGCCGACCTCGGCGATGGAACGGGCGGGGGAGCTCGGCTTCCTCGGCCTCTGCTTCCCGGAGGAGTACGGCGGCCAGGGCGGCGACTACTTCTACTCCCTGGTGCGGGCCGAGTGCATGAGCTACTCGGGCTCCGGCGGCACCAACATGGGCTTCGCCGTGCAGACCGACATGGTCCTGCCTCCGATCCACCTGCTCGGCACCGAGGCGCAGAAGCGCAAGTACCTCGAACCGGGCCTGAAGGGGAAGAAGGTCGGCAGCCTCGGCATCACCGAGCCCGGCGCCGGCTCCGACGTCGCCGGCATCCGCACCACCGCGATCCGCGACGGCGACGAATACGTGATCAACGGCTCCAAGACCTTCATCACCAACGGGCCGCGGGCCGACTTCATCGTCCTGGTCTGCAAGACCGACCCCGACGAGCGCCACGCCGGCATCACCCTCTTCGTCGTCGACCTGCGCGATGACAGCGGCGAGAAGGTGCCGGGCTTCAGCGTCTCCAACGAGCTGGAGAAGATGGGCATGCACGCCTCCGACACCGGCGAACTCGCCTTCGAGGACGTCCGCGTCCCGGCCGACGCCGTCCTCGGCGAGCTCGGCAAGGGCTGCTACCACATCGCCTGGGAGCTCCAGGGCGAGCGGCTGGTCGCCGCCGCCGGCTGCCACGCGGGCGCCGAGCGGATGATCGAGAAGACGCTCGAGTACGCGAAGGAGCGGGAAGCCTTCGGCCGCCCGATCGGCAAGTTCCAGGCGATCCGCCACAAGTTCGCCGAGATGGCGACCAAGACCGAGGCGGCGAAGCAGTTCACCTACTCGACCGCCTGGCGCTTCGCCAACGGCGAGTACCCGGTGCGCGAGATCACGATGGCCAAGCTGTTCGCCTCCCGTATCGCCTGCGAGGTCGCCGACGAGTGCGTCCAGATCCTCGGCGGCTACGGCTACATGAAGGAGTACGAGATCGAGCGCGCCTACCGCGACGTCCGCCTCAACCGGATCGGCGCCGGCACCGACGAGGTGATGCTCGACGTGATCGGCCGCAGCTACGGGCTTTGAGGGGGGCCGTGTGACCTTGTCAACCAGGGGTTGACGAGGTCACACGGGGTTCGATGAACGTGATCAAGGACACCGGGGCGCGGGCGACGCTGCCGCCGTTCGCCGCCGAGCACGAGGAGCTGCGCCAGAGCGTCGGGCGGTTCGTCGCCAACGAGATCGCGCCGCACGTCGACGAGTGGGAGCAGGCGCGGGAGTTCCCGCGCGAGCTGTTCTGGCGCTGCGCCGAGCTCGGCTTCCTCGGCCTCAAGTTCCCTCAGGCCTACGGCGGCCAGGGGGGTGACCACCTGCACGACGCGGTCTGGGTCGAGGAGCTGGCGCGGGCCGGGGCCCCGGGCGGCGTCAGCGCCGGCCTCAACGCCCACGCCTCGATCGCGCTGCCGCCGGTCTTCAACTTCGGCAGCGAGGAGCAGCGCCGCCGCTGGCTGGCGCCCGGCATCGCCGGCGAGAAGATCGGCGCCCTGGGGATCACCGAGCCCGGCGCCGGCTCCGACGTCGCCGCGATCGCCACCACGGCGCGCCGGATCGACGGCGGCTACCTGGTCAACGGCGCCAAGACCTTCATCACCAACGGCGTCCGCGCCGACTTCCTCGTCTGCGCCTGCCGGACGACCGAGGAGGGCGGCCACGGCGGCATCTCCTTCCTCGTGCTCGAGCGCGAGATGCCCGGCTACGAGGTCTCGCGCAAGCTCGAGAAGATGGGCTGGCACTCCTCCGACACCGGCGAGCTCTCCTTCACCGACGTCGAGGTCCCGGCCGACCACCTGCTCGGCGAGGAGAACGGCGGCTTCAAGCTGATCATGGCCAACTTCGCCTGGGAGCGGCTGGTGATGGCGATCGGCGCCGTCGGCGCGATGCGGCGCCTGATCGACACCACCGTCGCCTACGCCTGCGACCGGGAAGCCTTCGGCCGCCCGATCGGCAGGTTCCAGGCGATCCGCCACCAGGTCGCCGAGATGGCGACCCGCGCCGAAGCGACCCGCGCCCTCACCTACGACGCCCTCCGCCTCTTCCACACCGGTCAGGACTGCCTCGCCCAGGTCGCGATGGCCAAGCTGATCACCCAGCGCGCGGTCCTCGAGATCGCCGACCAGTCCCTCCAGATCCACGGCGGCTACGGCTACATGCGCGAGTACGGGATCGAGCGCGCCGTCCGCGACGCCCGTCTCGGCCCGATCGGCGGCGGCACCGACGAGATCATGAAGGAGATCATCGGCAAGACGATGGGGCTCTGAGGCGCCTACCATCGGCTGGTGAGGCCGAAGTTGGTGCCGGAGCTCGACGTCGGAGAGCTCGAGCGCTCGCTCGAGTTCTACGTCGGCGTCTGTGGCTTTCGGGTCCTCTACCGGCGTCCCGAGGAGAGCTTCGCCTATCTCGAGCGCGAGGGCGCCGAGCTGATGCTCCAGGAGGCCGGCGGGCCTGGCCGGCGGTTTCGGACCGCCTCCCTCGAGCGGCCCTACGGCCGCGGCGTCAATCTGCAGATCGAGGTCTCCGACGCGAGGCGGCTCTACGAGGAGGTGCTCGGCGCGGGCGTCGCGGCGCTGGTCGAGCTCGAGCTGAGGCGCTACCGCACCGGCGAGGGCGAGGCGGTCAACGAACAGTTCGTCGTCGCTGACCCGGATGGCTACCTGCTGCGCTTCTTCACCGAGCCCACCGCGACCCCTCGCCCCGGCTAGGCTCCAGGAGATGGACGAACCGATCGACGGCGTCTTCCACTGGCGCGCCAAGCACCCGCGCATCGGGATCGAGGTCGACTCCCACTACGTCGCCGGGTCCGGCACGGCGATCGACCCGCTGCTGCCGGCGGAGGGGATCGGGTGGCTGGAGGACCGCGGCGTCGAGCGCATCGTGCTCTCCTGCCGCCATCACCTGCGGCAGGCGCCGCAGCTCGCCGAGCGCTTCGGCTGTCCGATTCTCTGCCACGAGGCGGGGCTGCACGAGTTCGCGGACGGGCCGGACGTGCGCGGCTTCGCCTTCGGCGAGCGCCTGGCCGACGACGTCGTCGCGCTGGAGATGGGGACGATCTGCCCCGAGGACACGGTGCTGCTGATCGAGAGCGACGGCGGCGCGCTGCTGTTCGGCGACAGCGTCATCCACTACGAGAGGGTCGGCTTCGTCCCCGACGACCTGATCGGCGAGGACCCCGAGGGCGTCAAGCGCGACACCCGCCTGCGCTGCTCGGCGCTCCTCGACCAGCCCTTCGAGGTGCTGCTCTTCGCCCATGGCGAGCCGCTGGTCGGCGACGCCCCCGAGGCGCTGCGAGCCTTCGCCGAAGGCTGAGCGGCAGCCCGAGCGCGGCCGCTAGCGCCGCCGCTGCTCCCACCAGGCGACGATCGCCGGCCAGAACCGGACCGCCAGCACGACCGCGACGGCGGCGACGATCAGGATCCAGCCGCCGCCGCGCAGCGCCTGGTGGAAGAGGAACCGCTGGCCGAGGGCGAGGGGCATGCCTCGATGCTAGGCGGCCGCGACCACCGGCCCGCGGAGGGCCCGTGGCCGCGAGCGCCGGCTCGACGCCGAGGACCGCTGGGCCCGGGTCAGTGGCCTGGACCGGCGTTGCAGGTGTGGGACTTGCCGCGACCGGGACCGCCGTCGCAGAAATCCCACCCCGGGCCGCCGTAGAGCTGGTCGGCGCCGGCGCCGCCGTAGAGGCGGTCGTTGCCGCCTTCGCCGTGGCAGCCGTCTTCGCCCGGCCCCATCTTGCAGATGTCGTTGCCCGGCCCGCCCCAGCAGCCGTCGCTGCCGGCGCCGGTCTGGCAGTAGTCGTTGCCGGCGCCGCCGACGCAGTCGCTGTTGCGCTGGCCGGTGATGCAGATGTCGTTCCCCGGCCCGCCGACGCAGCGGTTGCGGCGCGCGCCCTGGGAGTAGCAGATGTCGCGCTCGGCGTTGCCGATCATCTTGTCCGAGCCGCCGCCGAGATAGGCGGTCACCGGCAGCGGCATCGGCTCGGCGACGTCGACGAAGTCGCCCGAGTCGCCCATCTCGAGAACGATCGAGGTGGCGCCCCGCTTCAGCGAGCAGATCGAGCGCATGCGGTGGCGGGTGAGACGGCAGCCGCGTGGATGGGCGTGCGCCTGCAGGCCGTCGACGACCAGGCGCCCGTGCTGCGTGCTCAGCGTCAGCCGGCTGCCCGACGCCGCGCCGTGGATCACGATCAGGCCAGCGGGCGACGCCGCGCCGGGGGCCAGGAGGAGGGCCAGGAGCACGAGCGGAACGACGACCGATCGACGTACTGCGGCGAGCAGCATGTGAGCCCATGCTAATAAACTGCTCACACGGGCGATGATCTACCTGCTCCGACACGGCGACGCGGAGCCCGCAAACAGCGCGGGCGACGCCGCCCGGCGGCTCACCGCCAAGGGCCGGCGCCAGGCCCGCGCCGCCGGCCGGGCCCTGGCCGCGCTCGACGCCGGGATCGACGCCTGCCTGACCAGTCCCAAGGTCCGCGCCGCCGAGACGGCCCGGCTCGCCTGCGAGGCTCTCGGCCGCGAGCCGGAGACGAGCGTCGAGCTGCGCGGCGGCGACTTCGACGCGCCGGCGCTTGTCGCCGGCCGCGGCGACGTGCTCCTGGTCGGCCACGAGCCCGACTTCTCCGCCGCGGTGGCCCGTCTCACCGGCGCCAACGTCCGCATGCGCAAGGGCGGCATCGCCGTCGTCGACGGCTCGACCCTGGTCGCGCTGCTGCGCCCTCGCGACCTCGCCGCGCTTGCCGCGGGCGCCGAATAGCGGCCGGCCCTACTCTCCGCGCGCGCCCAGCTCGGCCGCTACACCGCGCGCCCAGGCACGGATCTCGTCCCAGTCGCGCCGGTCCCGGAACTCGGGCGGGACGTTCTTCGCCATCGCCTTCTCCACCATTCCGTGCGGCTCCGCCGGTACCCGGCCGCCGAAGACGACGTGCCCGCGCGCGCCCAGCTCCTCGACCCTGGCGATCGTCCGCCGCGGCTCGACCCACTCGGCACTGCCCTCGTCTTCCTCGGCCGGGTCGCCGACCGGGCCCGAGCTGAAGACCCAAAACGGGAGCGCCGCCAGCGCCTCGCCGTGATGGCGCAGGAAGTGGCGGGCGTCGCCGCGCCACCGTTTCGCGTAGACGGCGCTGCCCAGGACGACGGCGTCATAGCCCGCGAGCTCCTTCACCTCGCCGCTCTCGCGGCACTCGACCTCGAGGCCCGCCGCGCGCAGCTCCTCGGCGACGGCGCTTGCGATCTCCGCGGTCGATCCGCGCTTGGAAGCGTAGGCGACGAGGGCGGTCACGGCCCCATTCTCTCACCAGGCCGGGAGCTCGACCAGGCCCCGCACGATCAACAGCACGCCGATCACGATCACGACGATCCGCAGCGCCGCCGCCCCGTTGCGGCCGAGCCAGCCGCGCACGGCGACCACGGCGCGCTCGGTCCACTGCGGCGCGACCGCGAACCCGATCAGCGGCAGCTCCAGCAGCAGCTGCTGGATCAGGCAGAAGGCGAGTACCAGCAGGGCGCTCGACACCGCCGGGTACTCCAGCTCGGCGATCCGGTTCAGCGCGGTCAGGTAGGAGACGCCCGGGAAGCTGAGCAGGGCGCCGACCGCGAAGCTGACGCGGGCCGAGCCCCGGCCCAGCATCCGCTCCGGCCAGGACTGCTTCTCGGCGCCGCTCGCCTTGGCCTGCTTGCGCTCGCGCCGCCGCTCACGCACGTGCTCGGCGCGTTCGGTCCGCAGGACGATCCCGACGACGATCAGGATCGCGCCCAGGACCAGGTCCTCGACCGGGCTGAGGGTGTGGCGGGTGGTTTCGACGCTGCTGGTGTCGTGCAGGGTGAAGACGATCACCAGGCCGAGCGCGATGCTGGTCAGGTAGGCGCCCAGCAGGTAGCCCGTCATCAGCGTCTTCGTCCGCGGCAGCAGCATCATCACCGTCACCGCCGCCAGCAGGGTCGGGTTGAACATCGCGACCAGGGCGAGGCCGAAGATGCTGCCGAGGTCGCCCACGGCGCCATTCTGACCGCAACCGCCGGACGCACGGAACGGCGCGCCCAGCCGAGGTGACTGGCCAATCGACCAGTTGCCGCGGTTGGCTGTAGCCTCCGCGCCCGCGACCGCAAGAGACGAAGGGGAGGTAATCGATGGGAATGCTCGATGGGAAAAGGGCGATCGTCACCGGGTCGGCCCGCGGGATCGGCCGCGCCACGGCTGAACTGTTCGTCGGCGAGGGCGCCCGGGTGCTGATCAACGACCTCGACGGCGACGTCGCCGAGGAGGCCTCGAGGGAGATCGACGGCGAGACCGCCGTCTTCGCGGGCGACCTGACCAAGACCGGCGCCTGCGACGACCTGGTCGCCGCCGCGGTCGACGCTTTCGGCGGCGTCGACATCGTCGTCAACAACGCCGGCTACACCTGGGACGGCGTCGTCCACCGGATGACCGACGAGCAGTTCCAGGCGATGATCGAAATCCACACCGCGGTGCCCTTCCGGGTCGCCCGGGCCCTGGCCCCGCACTGGCGCGAGGCGGCCAAAGCCGAGCGCGGCGAAGACAAGGAGGTCTTCCGCAAGATCATCAACGTCTCCTCGACCTCGGGGATGATGGGGAACCCCGGCCAGGCCAACTACTCGGCGGCGAAGATGGCCGTCGTCGGGCTGACCAAAACGCTCGCCAAGGAGTGGGGCCAGTTCAAGATCAACGTCAACGCCGTCGCCTTCGGCTTCGTCGACACGCGCCTGACCCAGGCCAAGGAGGAGGGCGGCGAGATGACCGCCCCGACCGGCGAGAAGATCGAGCTCGGCATCCCCGAGCAGATGCGGGCGATGGCCCAGGCGGTGATCCCGCTGGGCCGCGCCGCCCAGCCCACCGAGGCGGCCGGGCCCGTGCTCTTCCTCGCCTCGCCGCTGGCCAACTACGTGCACGGCCAGGTGCTCAACGTCACCGGTGGCATGTTCGGGGGGATGTACACCTGAGCGAGGCGGCAACCCGGCGCAGGGGCCCGCGCTACCTCGATCTGGCCGACCACGCCTGGCCGATCACCCGTCGCCTGGCGGGCGTCCACGCGTTCCTCTACCGGAGGACGGGTGGGCGCCTCGGCGCCGGCGCGCCCGGGCTGCGCGGGAGGCTGCTGCTGCTCGACCACCGCGGCGCGAAGTCCGGGGCCGGTCGGACCTCCCCCCTGCTCTACATCGAGGACGGCGAGAACCTCGTCGTCGTCGCCTCCAAGGGCGGCTTCCCGCGGCACCCGGCCTGGTTCCACAACCTGCGCGCCAACCCGGAGACCAGCGTCCAGATCGGCTCCGAACGGCGCGCGGTCCGCGCCCGGGTCGCGACGCCGCCCGAGCGCCAGCGGCTCTGGCCCAGGGCGGTTGCCGCCTACCGCGGCTACGACGACTACCAGGCCCGCGCCGGCCGCGAGATCCCGCTCGTCATCCTCGAACCGCGCTGAGCCCGGCGACCGCGAGAGGCGCGGAGGTCAGCGCCGCTCCTCGGCCACCGGGGCGCCGGACTCGGTGGCCAGCGATTGCGGCGGCCAGGGACCGACCCAGTCGTCGCGGCCGCCGTCGATCGTGAAGGTCGTGCCGGAGACGAAGTCGCCCGCCGGCGAGGCCAGGTAGGCGACCATCCAGGCGATCTCCTCGGCGCGGCCGGTCCGGCCCAACGGGACCGAGCGGGCGACGTGCTCCTGCACCGCCGCCGGGTACTTGGCGAGGAAGGTCTCGGTCGCGAACTGGCCGGCCGCCAGCGAGCAGGTCTTGATCTGGAACCGGGACCACTCGATCGCCAGCGTCCGCATCATGTTCTCGACCGCGGCGCGGGCGGCGCCCGAGTGGACCATGCCCGGCATCCCGTGGTGCGGGGAGAGGGTGACGCTGATGATCTTTCCCTGCTTCTGTGGGATGAAGGCGCTGGTCGCCGCCGCGTGGCTCATCAGCCAGGTCCCGTTGACGTTGAGGTCGATCACCGTGCGAAAGCCCTTCGGCGTGATCGTCTCGGCCGGCGCCAGGAACTGGCCGCCGGCATTGTTGAGCAGGAGGTCGAGGCGGCCGTGGCGCTCGAGCAGGGCGTCGAAGAAGCGGCCGACCGGCTCCTCCTCGCGGATGTCGAGCGGCCGGTGCTCGAAGGTCCCGGCCAGCCCGGCGGCCAGGGCGGCGGTCTCGGCCAGCGGCTCCTCCCGCCGGCCACAGCCAACCACGGTGGCGCCGAGCCGAGCCAGCTCCAGCGCGGTGGCGCGCCCGAAGCCGCTGCCGGCGCCGGAGACGACGCAGACCTGACCCTCCAGCAGGCCGTCCCGGAACACCTGCGAATGCGAGCTTTCAGCCATCCCGGGGCAAGCCTATCGGCGCTCCGAGGGGCTTATATGTGAGCGCGATGAAGGTTCAGCCCCAACCCCTGCACGAGCCGCTCGCCGGCGGCAGCGCCGGCGCCAGCGTCGCCGTCGAGCCGATGGTCGCCGGCCACTGCGAGTTCCCCGAGGGGGCGCTGGTCGACCCCGGCGGCCGCTTCCGGTCGCTGAAGGTCCTGCGCAGCGCCCGCACGACGGTGCCGATCCCCGCCTTCCTGATCCGCCACCCGAGTGCCGGCGCGATCCTCGTCGACACCGGCCTGCACCCCTCGATCGCCACCGACGGCCGCGAGAACTTCGGCGCGCTCGGCAACCGCTTCGGCCGGCCGAGGCTGAAACCGGGCGAAGACGTGCCCGCGCAGCTGCGCTCGAAAGGGCTCGAGCCCGGCGAGGTCCCGATCGTGGTCATGACCCACCTCCACATCGACCACACCTCGGCGATCTCCGAGTTCCCGCGCTCGACCTTCGTCGTCAGCGCCGCCGAGTGGGAGTCGGCGACGACGATCTCGCGGCCGATCCTCAACGGCTACCGCCGCGCCCACTTCGACTACGCCTTCGAGTACCGGACCGTCGACTTCGACCGCGGCGGCGTCGAGTCCTATGCCACCTTCGGCCGCAGCTTCGACCTCTTCGGCGACGGCTCGGTCCGGCTCGTCTTCACCCCCGGCCACAGCGCCGGCCACGTCTCGGTCGTCTGCCGGCTCGCCCAGCGCGACTTCGTGATCGGCGGCGACGCGATCTACCTGGCCGGCCAGCTCGACGGCGGCGTGGCGGCGCCGCCGCGGCCCCACGACCGCCACAACTACCGCCGCTCGCTGCAGGAGCTACGACTGTTCCGCACCCAGTTCCCGGACGCGATCATCACGCCCGGGCACGACCTCGAGTACTACTCGCGGCTGCAGAGCCGCTTCGAGTAGCGAGCCCCTCGTACATCTCGCGGACGCGGCCGAAGATCTCGGTCGCGGCCTCCAGCTGCCGCTCGCGCGAGGGCTCGGCCTCGACCGGGAAGCTGACCGGCTCGCCGTACTGGACCGTGACCCGGGGGAAGCGCAGGCGCCTCCAGCGCCGCACCGCCTCCGAGCCGTGGATCGCGACCGGGACGACCGGCGCGCCGCTTTCCAAGGCGATGCGGCCGATCCCCGGTTTCGGCTCGCCGAGCTCGCCGCTGCGCGAGCGGCCGCCCTCGGCGTAGACCAGCAGGCAGTCGCCGCGCGCGAGGATCGCGCGTGAGGTCGCGATCGCCTCCTCGTCGCGGTGGCCGCGGCGGATCGGGAAGGCGCCGCCGTGCTTGAAGATGTAGGTCAGGACCGGCGGGCCGAAGAGCTGGGACTTGGCCATGAAGCAGATCCGCCGGGGCAGGTAGAGCCCGGCGAAGAAGTGATCCATCTGGCTGAAGTGGTTGGGGGCGAGGATCACCGCGCCGTGCCGCGGCACGTTCTTGAGACCGACGTGGCGGACCCGGTAGACCAGCCAGGTCGGCAGGCTGACGATCGCGCGGGCGAAGTTGTAGGTCCACCCGACCCTGCTGCGCGCCGCCTCGTGGAACTCGGTGAAGTACTCCGCCGGGCGCGGGTCCTTGTAGACCTGTGGCTTCATGTCCGGCATAGAGAGAGGCCGCTCG
>JAXLTA010000002.1:0-1309 GCA_046330305.1 Solirubrobacterales bacterium
GAGCGCTGGGGTCCATCCGACCGCGATTCCGGCGCGATCCTCCCCAACGCGGCCCCAGGGCATCGCCGCGCCGGCCGGTGGCCGCTTCACCCCCCGAATAGTCTTGCCGCCGATGTCCTTCTACGTGACGACGCCGATCTACTACGTCAACGCCGAGCCCCACCTCGGCCACGCCTACACGACGATCGGCGCCGACGTCCTCGCCCGGCACATGCGCCAGCGCGGCGAGGACGTGTTCTTCCTCACCGGCACCGACGAGCACGGCGAGCCGGTCGCGCAGGCCGCGGAGCGCGAGGGGGTGACGCCGCGCGAGCTCGCCGACCGCAACGCGCAGCGGTTCCTCGACCTGATGCCGAAGATCGACGTCTCCAACGACTTCTTCATCCGCACCAGCGACGACCGCCACGTGGCGAAGGTCCAGGAGGTGATGCAGCGGGTCCACGACAACGGCCACGTCTACGAGGGCACCTACGAGGGCTACTACTGCCCGCGCTGCGCCGACTTCAAGACGCCGACCGAGCTCGCCCCCGGCAATCGCTGCCCGATCCACGAGATCGTCCTCGAGCTCGTCACCGAGGAGAACTGGTTCTTCCGGCTCTCGAGCTTCGAGGGCGAGCTGCTGCGCCTCTACGAGGAGCGCCCGGAGCTGGTCGCGCCCGACTTCCGCCGCAACGAGGCGGTCGCGTTCATCCGCGGCGGCCTCCAGGACGTCTCGCTGTCGCGGCCGAAGCTGAGCTGGGGGGTGCCGCTGCCCTGGGACCCCGACCAGGTCATGTACGTCTGGTTCGACGCGCTCCTCAATTACTACACGGCGCTCTCGTTCGCCCGCCCCGGCGAGGACCTGACCGCCCGGTTCTGGCCCGCCGACCTGCACGTGATGGCCAAGGACATCCTCAAGTTCCACGCCGTCTACTGGCCGGCGCTGCTGCTCGCCGCCGGGCTCGAGCTGCCGAAGCGGATGTACGTGCATGGCTTCCTGCTGATGGGCGAGAAGAAGATGTCGAAGTCGCTCGGCAACGTCCTCGACCCGTTCGAGGTGATCGACGTGTACGGCTCCGACGCGCTCCGCTTCTACTGCTTCCGCGAAGTCAGCTTCGGCCAGGACGGCTCGATCTCGACGGCGGGCTTCGAGTCCCGCTACGAGACCGAGCTCGCGAACGACTTCGGCAACCTCGCGAGCCGGGTGCTGGCGATGATCGACCGCTACCGCGACGGCGTCGTCCCCGAGGGCGCCGCGATCGACCCCGAGCTCGCCGACGGCGAGGGCGGTCTCGGCGGGCTCGAGGTGCTCGTCACCGGGCTGATCGAC
>JAXLTA010000020.1:0-110511 GCA_046330305.1 Solirubrobacterales bacterium
CTGGCGCTACGTCGGGTTCTTCGGCGAGGAGGTGATGCTGTGCGCGGCGCGGGTCGAGGTCGGCCCGTTCGGCCAGTGCTTCTGGATCCTCTGGGATCGCGGCGGGCGCCGGGATGCGGCCCATACCTCGCTGCGACCGGGAAGCCGCGAGGTGCTCCTCGAGGGGCCGCGCCTGGAGGTCGATGGCCCTGGCCTGCGCGCCAGCCTCCGGCTCGGCGAGTGCGAGGCGGTCGAGGCGACGTGCCCCAGCCCCGGCGGCCGCGGCTGGGGCTGGACCCGCAAGCGGGCCGGCGTCCCGATCGAGGGCACCGTCGAGGTGCCGGGACGGCGCTGGGCGGTGAGTGGCTTCGGGGTCGACGACGAATCCGCCGGCTACCACCAGCGGCGCACCAGCTGGCTCTGGTCGGCGGGAGTCGGCGAGGCAACGGACGGCCGCCGCCTCGCCTGGAACCTGGTCGAGGGCATCAACGACCCCCCGAGCGGCAGCGAGCGGGCGATCTGGGTCGACGGCGCCGCCCAGGAGCCGCCCCCGGTCCGCTTCGAGGGGCGCGCCGCCGTCGACCTCGCCGACGGAGCCCGGCTCGAGTTCACGCCCGAGTCCGGCCACGCCCGCGACGAGAACCTCCTCGTCGTCCGCTCCCGCTACCGGCACAGCTTCGGCAGCTTCGCCGGTAGCCTCGGCCCCGGTCTCGACCTCGCCCGCGGCCTCGGCGTGATGGAGGCGCACGACGCCGTCTGGTGAGGGAGCCGGCGCCGGCGCTGGTCAGGTGCGGTACTCGGGGTTGGGGAAGTCGAAGCGGCAGCCGGCGTTCCACAGCTCGGGCTGGTTGCCGTGGGCGGGGATGCCGCCGGCGTCCTTGAGCAGGCGCGCCAGGTGCATCAGGTTCCAGGCCGCGAAGGTCGTGTTGCGGTTGGTGAAGTCGTTCTCGGGGCCGCCCGAGTCCTCGTCGAGGTAGCTGGGCCCGGGGCCCGCCTCGCCGATCCAGCCCGAGTCGGCCTGCGGCGGGATCGTGTAGCCGAGGTGCTGCAGCGAGTAGAGGACGTTCATCGCGCAGTGCTTGACCCCGTCCTCGTTGCCGGTGACGATGCAGCCCCCGACACGCCCGTAATAGGCCCACTGTCCTTCGTCGTTCAGCAGGTGCGAGTTGCCGTAGAGCCGCTCGATCACCTTGGTCGCGACCGAGGACTTCTCTCCCAGCCAGATCGGCATGCCGAGGACGAGGATGTCGGCGGCGAGCACCCGCTCGTAGAGCGCCGGCCACTCGTCGAACTCCCAACCGTGCTCGGTCATGTCGGGCCAGACGCCGGTCGCGATCTCGTGGTCGATAGCCCGGATCGAGTCGACCGCGACGCCGTTGCGGCGCATGATCTCCATCGAGACGTCCATCAGGCCCTGGGTGTTGGAAACCTCGGGGCTGCGCTTCAGGGTGCAGTTGACGAACAGCGCCTTCAGGTCCGAGTAGTCGGTCTCGCTGCGCTCGCAGAGCTCGGCCTGCATCGGGGTCAGCTCGGTCATCTCGCTCTCCTCCTCATTGTCTTCCTGCTCGTTTCTCCAGTCGGGCGTCGAAGGCTTCGGTGCCGCGGCCCTCGCCGCGCCGATCGGGGCTCAGAGGGCGTCGCGGCGGTCGCGGAGGAAGCGCAGCGCGTCGAACTCGGGGTCGCCGCCGGCGAGCAGTTCGGCGTAGCCGAGCTCGGCGCCGGCGAAGCCGCGGGCGTTCCAGCGCTCCCCCGCCGGCTGGGGCGCCCACGGCGCGACGTAGACGTAGGGCTCGGCGTGGTTCTCGTCGCCGGGCGAGAAGCCGAAGGTGGCGCGGCGGCCGGCGGCCTCGTCGCCGAGCTCGATCGCGATGTCGAAGTGCTCGGGCCAGAGCAGCGGGTGGGTGGCCCCCTCGGCGACGCTCGCCTCGTCGCGCAGGCGGGCGAGGCACGCCTCGCCGAAGGCGTACCAGCGGCCGAGCGCGAGTGCCGCCTCGCGGCCGACGGTCAGCGGCTCGTCGGCCGGCGCGCCCCCGGGCAGGAGGTCGGCGACGAGGGCCGCGGCGGCGGCCAGCGAGCCCAGCGGCGCCCGGGTCTGCGCGCCGGCCGTCTCGCGGACCAGCTCGTCGCCCTCGACGCGGACCCGGTCGCGGGCTCCCGCGTGGTCGAACTCGGGGGTGCCGAAGCCGCCCGGGGTCGCCCGCAGCGAGATCTCGTTGTCGGGCTTGCGAGCGGGCGCGACGATCGCCTCGGCGACGCGGTGCAGCGAGGCGACGGTGGCGCCGAAGTCCTCCGGCAGCGGTGCGAGCGGCTGGCCCACGGTGCGGCGATACTCGCACGCGGCCCTTACATGCGTGTTAACTCGCGGCGGCGCCGCTACCGCGACGAAGGAGCCGGCCGGCCAGGTCGGCTGGGCCCTAGCCGCCGAGTCCGCCGAAGATCGCGAACGGGTTGGGGGGCTGCTCCTCGTAGACGGCGCGCTCGTTGCCCTCGACGGTGACCTCGCTGCCGGCCGGAGCCTCGGCTTCGAGCCGGCTCGCCAGCGCCCGCGCGGTGTCCTCGTCGGCGGCGCCGACGACCAGGTACTTCCAGCGCCGGACCCGCGGGATGCCCTCGGACTCGAGCTGCTCGGCGAAGCGGCGGGCGTCGCCGTGCGAGGGCAGGTCGACGCGCACCTCCCACTGCGGCGTCGCGCCGGCGGCGACTTCGGCGCGCTCTTCGGAGACCAGCTCCTCGTGCTCGGCCTGCCGCTCGGCGGCGCTGGCCGGCAGCGGCTCGTCCGGGTCCTCCCAGCGCTCGGATTCGTGGTGCCAGCGGCTGAGCGAGGAGCTCACCTGCCATTCGTTCTCGCCCGCCAGCTTGGCCGCCAGCTCGCCGGCAGCCTCGACCTGCTCCCTCGTGGCCGCGTAGAGGAAGACCTGAGCGCCTTCGCGCGAGACGATCACCTTGTCGTCGAAGGCCGTGCCCAGGGTGTGGCCGGGGCCGGGGCCGCCCAGCCGTTCGACCAGGAGCAGCGCCTCGCCCTCGTCGGCGGCCTGCAGCTGGAGTCGCCAGTCGTCGTTCATGCCGCCAACCTAGCGCCTTCGTCGAGCTGTTTGGCGAGCCGCTTCATCCCCTTGCCGAGCGCGCGCCGCAGAAACGCCCGGTTGAGGGCGGGGATCAGGCGCTCCAGCCGCGGTGCCTGCTCCCAGCTCAGCTCGAAGCTGATCTCGGTGCCGCCGCCGGGCAGCTCGGTGAGCGTGTAGGTGCCGCGGGTGCGCCGCCTGCCGCCGGCGCTGACGCCCGCCTCGACCGTGCGCGTCGGCCGCTCGGACTCGACCACCTCGAACTCGGCGATCTCGTTCGAGCCGGGGGCGTGGACCCGGGCCCTCGCCCTCGCCCCGACCCCTCGCGCGGGACCGGAGAAGGTCCACTTGTCGAACATGTGATCCAGGTAGGACTCGTGGTTGGCGAGAACGTCGATGAAGTCGAAGACCTCCTCGCGCGGGCGGGCCACCCTGACCGAGACCGTGACGGGATCCACGGCGGCGATCCTAGCCCGCCTCCCATCGCCTGGCGACCTTGCGGGGCGTCCTGGCGCGACCCTGCCAGCCCGAGTGCTCGCCGGCCCAGTAGCGCATGCGGCTCGGTTCGGCGGGATCGACGTACCAGCCGCGAGGACGGCTGTCGTCGGCGTGGGCGCGCGGGTCCCAGCTCGTCTGCGGCGAGTCGACGACGGGATGCTCGGGATCCAGGGCGGGGAGCGGCTTGGCGGCGGCCGCCGCTTCGCGGGCGCGGGCCCGCAGCTTGCGCGGCGTCTTCACGCTGCCGGTCCATTCGCCGACCTCGCCGCGCCAGTAGCGCATCCAGTTCGGGTCAGTCGGAAGGAAGTACCAGCCGTCGGGACGGTCGGCGGCGGCGAGCTCGCCGCGCGCGACGTCACCGTTGGCGACGGCCCGCGACCGTCGAGGCGGCCAGACGTAGCGGCGAGTCGCCGGCAGCAGCAGGACGACGAGGGCGAAGACGTCGAAGGCGTAGGTGTAGATGTCCCAGGCAGAGAAGCTGAGGCGATACGGCGGCACGAAGGGCGTGACGAGCAACAGGACCCAGACGATGCGGCTGCCGCGAAGCAGGAGGATCGTCACGACGATCGCGCCGACGAGAAGCGCCGGCAGCATCCAGGCCGGGCTATCGCGAGTGAGCATTCTGACCACGTCGATCGGCAGGGTCGCGACGACGACGATCCCGTAGACCCGCAGCGGCGGTGGGATCTCGCCCCAGGACCGGCCGAAGACCCATTCGCTCCAGGACCGCTCGAAAATCCTCCGCGCGTTCACGCGGGGATCCTTCCACTCAGGTACCGCGGATTGCTTTACCGACGATGTTCTTCATCCGAGTGCGGTCGTGCTGGGCCAGGTTGCCGGGCTTGCCCTTCGATTTCCGCACCAGCGACCAGAATTCGGACTGCTCGCGCTCGCTGAGGTTCTGCTGCACCCGGTCACGGCCCTTCTTGGCGAGCCAGAGGGCGATCGCCCAGACGCTGCGCCAGGGGATCCGCTTCCAGACGGCGGGGACTGCCTTGCGGGCGATCCAGGTCGGCATGGGTCGAGGCTACCCGGCCGGGCGGTGGACGAAGCTTCGACCCGGTTGGATGGGGTCGGAGGCCGGGGCTAGGGTTCCGCCGATGGGCGCCTCCCGGACTCCCCGGCCGTGAGCGAGCGGCTCGCGGCTGCCGTCACCGGGCCACGCGGACGCTGGCTGACGATCGCGATCTGGGTGGCCCTGGCGGTCGGCGGCTACTTCGGCCACGACCGGATCGGCGGCGTCACCGCCGCCGGCCAGGCCAGCTTCCTGCCCGCCGACTCGGAATCGACGCGGGCAATCGAGGCGCTCGACACCGGCGGCGAGAAGGGCAACGGCCAGGCCGCCGAAGAGGTCCCGGCCGTGATCGTGTTCGACCGGCCGGGCGGGCTGAGCGAAGCCGACCTGGCGGCGATCGGGCGGATCGGCGACGGCCTCAACGCGCTCTCGATCACCGGGGCGACCCCGATCATCGACCCCTTCTCCGCCGACTCCACCGAGTCGCTCGGCGACGTCGCCTCGATCGCCCGCGGCGTCGGACCGCTCTCGCGCGACGGCGAAGCGGCGCTGGTCGTACTGGCGCTCAACGCCGCCGACCGCGGCGCGATCACCGAAGGCGTCGAGCGGATCCGCCAGTACCTCGGCAACCACGTGCCGCCGGGCGTCAGCGCCTACGTCACCGGCCCGGCCGGGATCGCCGCCGACCTCGAGCGCGTCGCCGACGAAGCGAGCGACACGCTGCTGGTGGCGACGCTCAGCCTGGTGCTGCTGCTCCTGCTTCTCGTCTACCGGGCGCCCCTGCTGGCGCTGACACCGCTGCTCGTCGTCGGCGCCGCCTACCTGGTCGCGGTCTCGGTCGCCTACCTGCTGATCGAGGCGGGCTGGATCACGGTCAACTCCGAGGGGACGATGCTGCTCCTGGTCCTGATCTTCGGCGCCGGCACCGACTACTCGCTGCTCCTCGTCCACCGCTACCGCGAGGAGCTCGATCGCGGCCGGGCGGCGGCACGGGCGCTGCCGCTCGCCCTGCGCGAGAGCATGCCGGCGATCGCCGCCTCGGGCGGCACCGTGATCGCGGCGATGCTGGTCCTCCTCTTCGCCAACCTCGAGTCGACCCACTGGCTGGGCCCGATCCTGGCGATCGGGATCGCGACGATGCTCGCCGCCGCCTTCACCCTCCTCCCCGCCCTGCTCGCCGTGCTCGGCCCCCTCGCCTTCTGGCCCTCCCCCCGGTTCCGCGGTTCCATGCGGACGGCAGGCGACCACAACGAACCACAGCCCGAGAGCGCCTCATCCCATGGTTCCGTGCGGACCGCTGGCGACCACAACGAACCACGGGACGTGTGGGGGCGGGTGGCGGCGCTGGTGCGGCGACGCTCGCGGCTGCTGATCGGAGCGATCACGGTGGCGCTGGTGGTGCTGGCCGCCGGCAACCTCAGCCACCACGGCACGATCGGGTTCGGCCAGGGCGAGACGAAGCCGACCAACTCGAGCCGCGGCACCGCGGTCCTGAACGAACACTTCCCGCCCGGGCTGAGCTCGCCGCTGGCCGCGGTCGTCGACGACGGCGACCTGGCCTCGGTCGCGGCCGGCATGGAACGGCTGCCGGAGGTGAAGCTCGTCCTGCCGGTGCCGGCCAGCGCCACCGGCTCGCCCAAGTCGGTCGTGGTCATCGTGCTGCGCGGCAACCCCTACTCGGGCGATGCCGCCGCGGCGGTCCGGGGCATCCGCGAACGCCTCCACCAGCTCGCCCCGACCGGCCTGCTGGGCGGCATTCCCGCCGAGAACTACGACATCGAGCAGACCAACGCCCGCGACACCCGCCTCGTCGTCCCGCTCGTCCTGCTCGTCGTCGGCCTGATCCTGGTCGCCGTGCTGCGGGCGCTGCTCGCCCCCGCCTACCTGCTGGTCACCGTGATCCTCTCCTTCGCCGCGACGCTCGGGCTCTGCACCTTCGCCTTCTCGCAGCTGAGCAGCGAAGGCGTCGCCTTCAACCTGGTGCTGATGGCGTTCATCTTCCTGGTCGCGCTCGGCGTCGACTACAACATCTTCCTGATGACCCGGGCGCGCGAGGAGGCCGCCACCCACGGCACCAGGGAGGGCGCGCTGGCCGCGCTGGTCAGCACCGGCGGCGTCGTCACCGGCGCCGGCCTGATCCTCGCCGGCACCTTCGCCACCCTCACCCTGCTGCCGCTCGAGGAGCTGGTCCAGATCGGCGCCACGGTCGCCGTCGGCGTCCTCCTCGACACCTTCGTCGTCCGCGCCCTGCTGATCCCGGCGATCACCTACCGGCTCGGCGAGCTCGCCTGGTGGCCGGGAAGCGCCGGCCCGCCGGCGGCGGCCCAGCCGGCACCCTCCCCCGCCCCACCTCAGTAGCCGGGCGTCATCTTCATCTTGTGCCGCTCGGACTCGTGGGCGGCGCCCTTCTTCTCCAGGGTCTCGCAGGCGGCGGCGATGTCGTCGGCGAGGCGGTCGATCTGGGCGCGGCTCAGGGTCTCCTTGACCAGCGCCCGCATCACCTTCACCTCCTGGGCATCGGGCGGCATCGTGTAGGCGGGGAGCATCCAGCCGCGCTCGGCGGAGAGCTGCCAGGAGACGTCGAACTCGTCGTATTCCTTGCCCTCGACGAGCTTGAAGGCGACCAGCGGCAGCTGCTCCTCCTCGTCGCCGATCAGCTCGAAGTGCTCGAGCGCCTTCAGCTTCTCGGCCAGCGCCCGGGCGTTCTTCTCCATCGCCCCGATCACGTAGCTGTAGCCCTCGTGGCCGAGGCGGACGAACTGGTAGTACTGGGCCAGCACCATCGAGGCCCCGGTCGAGAAGTTGAGCGTGAAGGTGGCGTCGGTCTTGCCGAGGTAGTTCTCGTAGAAGACGAGGTCGTCGGCGAGGTCGGCCTTCTCGCGGAAGATCAGCCAGCCGATGCCCGGGTAGACGAGCCCGAACTTGTGCCCGGAGACGTTGATCGAGCGCACCTGCTCGAGCCGGAAGTCCCACTCGGAATGCGGGTAGAGGAAGGGCCAGACGAAGCCGCCCGAGGCGGCGTCGACGTGGAGCGGCACGTCGAGCCCCTTCGCGCTCTTCAGGTCGAGCAGCAGCTTGTTGATCCCGACGATGTCGTCGGCGTGGCCGGTGAAGGTGGTGCCGAGCACCGCGGCGACGCCGATCGTGTTCTCGTCGACGTGCGGCTCGACGTCCTCGGGCCCGATCACGTACTTGTCCTCCCGCAGGCGGACGATCCGCGGTTCGACGTCGAAGTAGCGGCAGAACTTTTCCCAGACGACGTGGACGTCGCCGCCGAAGACGAGGTTCGGCTTGTCGACCGCCTTGCCTTCGCCTTCGCGCCGTTCCTTCCATTTCCACTTCAGCGAGAGGGCGCCGAGCATGATCGCCTCCGAGGAGCCCTGGGTGCGGCAGCCGGTCGTCTCGCCGGGAGCGTGGAAGAGGTCGGCGAGCATGCGGACGCAGCGCTGCTCGATCTCGGCCGAGATCGGGTACTCGGCGTGGTCGATGAAGTTCCGGTAGAGGTTCTCGCCGATCAGCCGCTGGGCCTCGGGCTCCATCCAGGTGGTGACGAAGGTCGCCAGGTTGCGCATCGGGTCGCCCTCGAGCTCGAGTTCCTCGCCGACCAGCCGCATCGCGTCGAGCGCCGACATCCCCGACTCGGGGAAGGGGCCGTCGGGAGCGTCTTCGGTCAGCCACCGGTTGCCATAGAACATCGCCTCGTTGTGGGCACTGCGCTCTTTGCTCATGGGCAGCCAGCCTACCCCGCGCGGATGCGGCAGATGTCACCCGGATCGGATGATTACCGGAGCCCGGCGGAGCGGCGATAATCGACCCGTCCACCAGCCTTGACCCACTGAGAAAGGACCCCAGCTTGAGCGCCGAGGACGTCATCGAAATGGGCCCGATCGACTACGTCGTGGTCGAGTGGCCCGGCCGCCAGCCCAACGGAGAAGCGCTGCCCCACCTGGTCGACCTCGTCGACCGCGGCCTGATCCGGATCATCGACCTGGCCTTCGTCACCAAGGACGAGGACGGCAACGTCGCCGGCCTCAACCTCGCCGAGCTCGGCGAGGTCGCCGAGCTGTCGGTCTTCGAGGGAGCCTCCTCGGGGCTGATCGGCGAGGACGACGTCGCCAGCACCGCCGAGGTCCTCGAGCCGGGCACCTCGGCCGCCGTCCTGGTCTACGAGAACGCCTGGGCGGCGCCATTCGCGACCGCGGTGCGCCGCTCCGGCGGCCAGCTGGTCGCCAGCGGCCGCATCCCCGTCGAAGACCTCGAAGCCGCGCTCGACGCGGCCGAGGCCACCGCCTAGAGAGGAGAGCAAGATGCCAGGACTATTGAGAGGGGTGGCCCGCACCGCGGTCGTCGCCGGCACCGCGACCGCGGTCAGCGGCCGCGTCCGCCGCCGTCAGGAGTCGCGCTGGGCTCAGCAGGAAGAGCAGCAGTACGCCGAACAGCAGCCTCAGCAGGCGCCGCCGGCGCCGGCCGCCGCGCCGGCCGCGCCGCCCGCCGAGGGCTCGGTGATCGACCAGCTGAAGGAGCTCGGCGAGCTGAAAGCGCAGGGCATCCTCACCGACGAGGAGTTCGCCGCGCAGAAGGCAAAGCTGCTCGGCTAGGCGCTGCCTTCGGCCTCCTCGACCGTCAGCTCGGCGGTCGGGTTGGCTTCCAGGCGCCCGTCCGGGATCGGCTCGCCGCTGCGGACCGAGAGTCCGTAGGTGCCGGCGGCGAGCCGCTCCTCGGCGCGCTCGACCGCCTCGAGGCGGCGTTTGAGGTCTTCGGCGAGCCCGGCGTCGAGCTCGTCCTGGTAGAGGGCCTCGGAGTCGTATTCGCCCGGCTCCTGCCGGTCGTCGCTCTCTTCCGGCCCGCCCCGTTTGGCGGCGGCGATGTCGGCTTCAACCTGGGCTCGCTCGGCGGCGAGCAGCTCTTTGGCGCGCTCTGGATCCATCGCCGAACCGTATCGAGTCGCGGCCGCCGCGGCCCGGCGCCCCGACGAGGACGCAACCGGAGGTCGCCGGCGCTTGCCGGCGCTGACCGGCACTGATCGGCGTTGGCCGGCGCCAGGCGGCGATGGTTGACAGAGAAACTAGTCGCGCTATCCTCCAAGGACTAACTACAGAAAGTGGACTTGGTTATGAACTATCGGCTGATACCTCTCGACGACGCGATCGTCTTCCCCACCGTCACCGCGACCCTGCCGATCGACGTCGGCGAGGAGGAGCGCGTCTTCCTGCTCCCCCGCCGCGACGGCGAGTACGGGCGGGTCGGCGTCGTCGCCGAGGTGATCGAGCACGGCGTCTCGCGCCGCGGCCACGCGGTCGCGACGGTGGTCGGGCTGCATCGCGGCCTGGCGGGCGCCGCGCAGGCCGGCGAGGCCGAGGCCGACGTCCTCCACGTCGAGGTCCAGGAGATCCGCGACGGCCACCCCGACGACGAGCACACGCGCGAGCTCAGCCGCGAGTACCGCGCCGTGGTCGAGGAGATCCTCGAGCTGCGCGGCGATGACGGCCGCGTCGCCGCCTTCCTGCGCTCGATCGACGAGCCGGGCGCGCTGGCCGATACCTCCGGCCTCTCCCCCGACATCCCGCTCGAGGGCAAGCTGAAGCTGCTGGAGACGATCGACGTCACCGGCCGCCTCGAGCTGGCGGTCGAGCTGCAGCGCGAGCGCCTCGCCGAGCTGCAGGTGCGCTCGAAGATCCGCGAGGACGTCGAGTCGGGCGCCCAGCAGCAGCAGCGCGAGTACTTCCTGCGCAAACAGATGGAGTCGATCCGCAAGGAGCTCGGCGAAGACGAGGAGGACCTGATCGCCGAGTACGAGGCGAAGATCGAGGAGGCCGGCATGCCCGAGGCGGTCGAGGAGCAGGCCGAGAAGGAGCTGCGCCGGCTCGAGCGCCAGGGCGAGTCCTCGCCGGAGTCCTCGATGATCCGCAGCTACCTCGACTGGCTGATCGCGGTGCCGTGGAGCAAGCGCTCCGAGGAGCGGCTGGACCCGGTCCACACCCGCGAGGTGCTCGACTCCGACCACGCCGGGCTCGACGACGTGAAGCGGCGGATCACCGAGTTCGTCGCCGTGCGCAAGCTGCGCGAGGAGCGCGGCGTCGACGAGGACAGCCGCGCCAACGGCACGATCCTCACCCTGGTCGGCCCTCCCGGCACCGGCAAGACCTCGATCGGCGAGTCGATCGCCCGCAGCCTCGGGCGCGAGTTCGTCCGCATCAGCCTCGGCGGGCTGCACGACGAGGCCGAGATCCGCGGCCATCGCCGCACCTACATCGGCGCCCTCCCGGGGCGGATCGTGCGCGCCCTGCGCGACGCCGAGACGATGAACCCGGTGATCCTGCTCGACGAGGTCGACAAGGTCGGCGCCGACTGGCGCGGCGACCCCTCGGCCGCCCTCCTGGAGGTGCTCGACCCGGCCCAGAACAACACCTTCCGCGACCACTACCTCGACGTCGAGATCGACCTCTCCGAGGTGGTCTTCATCGCCACCGCGAACCTGGTCGACACGATCCCGGCGCCGCTGCTGGACCGGATGGAGGTGATCGCCTTCGACGGCTACACGACCGAGGAGAAGCTGGCGATCGCCAAGGGCTACCTGCTGCCGCGGCAGCTGCAGCGCAACGGCCTGCGGGCCGAGGAGGTGACGGTCTCCGACGAGGTGCTGCGGGCGGTGATCTCCGAGTACACGCGCGAGGCCGGCGTCCGCCAGCTCGAGCGCGAACTGGGCAAGCTGCTGCGCGGCGCGGCGACCAGGATCGCCGCCGGCGAGGCGGCCGGGCCGGTCGTGGTCGACACCGCGGCGCTGCGCGAGGCACTCGGCCGGCAGCGGTTCTTCCAGGAGTCGGTCGAGCGCACGGCGATCCCGGGCGTCTCCACCGGCCTGGCGGTGACCGGCACCGGTGGCGACGTCCTCTTCGTCGAGGCGACGGCGATGGACGGCGACAAGGGCCTCGTCCTGACCGGGCAGCTGGGCGACGTGATGAAGGAGTCGGCGCGGATCGCGCTCTCCTACGTCCGCTCCCACGCGTCCGAGCTGGGCATCGAGCCGGCCCGCTTCGAGCGCGAGTTCCACGTCCACGTGCCCGCCGGGGCGATTCCCAAGGACGGCCCCAGCGCCGGCACGGCGATGACGACCGCCCTGGTCTCGCTGCTCTCCGGCCGGCCGGTGAAGCACACTGTCGGGATGACCGGCGAGGTGACCCTGCAGGGACGGGTGCTGCCGATCGGCGGGCTCAAGCAGAAGGTGCTGGCCGCCCACGCGGCGGGCCTGACCGAGGTGATCCTGCCCGAGCGCAACCGCGGCGACCTCGACGAGGTGCCGGAGGAGGTGCGCGAGCAGATGACCTTCCACCCGGTGATGAGCATCGACGAGGTCCTCGGCCTGGCCCTCGAGCCGGCCGAGAGCGGGGCCGCGGCGGTCGCCTAGTGACCGGCCGCTGCCGCAGCTGCCAGCCCGTGCCGCCGGAGCTCCGCGCGGCGGCCGGGCTGCTCGAGCGGCGCTGGACGATGGCGACGATCTATGCGGCCTCCAGCGGCGCCAGCCGCTTCAACGAGTTCCGCCAGTCGCTGCCCGGCGTCTCGCCGACGACGCTCTCGGACCGGCTCGACCAGCTCGAGGCGGCCGGGATCGTCGAGCGCAGGCTCGTGCCCGGCCGTCCCCCCCACACCGAGTACGTGCTGACCTCGCGCGGCCACGCCGTCGCCCGAGCGGTCGCGGCGCTCCTGCAGCCCGCCTGAGGCGGCCCTTCCCCGCGCGGGCGGCGCGCTAGGGTCGCTCGGTGGAGGTGCGGCTGACGCACATCGGCGGGCCGACGGTCCTGATCGAGTTCGGGGGCTGGCGGCTGCTGACCGACCCGACCTTCGACCCCGCCGGCGGCCGCTACCGGTTCGGCTGGGGAACGGGCTCGCGGAAACTGGCCGCCCCGGCGATCGCGGCCGAGGAGCTCGGCCCGATCGACGCCGTCCTGCTCTCCCACGAGCACCACGAGGACAACCTCGACCGGGCGGGCCGGGCGCTGCTCGCCAGAGTGCCGCGGGTGGTGACGACCGAGCCGGGAGCCAGGCGGCTGAGCCGCGGCGCCGCCGCCGGTGGGCCCGATCTGCGCGGCCTCGCCGCCTGGGAGTGGACCTCGCTCGAGGCGCCGGGCCGCCCGTCGGTCGAGATCACGGCGACCCCCTGCCGCCACGGCCCGCCGCTGAGCCACCCGCTCGTCGGCGAGGTGGTCGGGTTCGCGCTGCGCTGGGAGGGTCAGCGGCACGGGGCGCTCTGGATCAGCGGCGACAGCGTCCTCTACGACGGCCTGCGCGAAGTGCCGGCGCGGATCGACGTCGGCACGGCGTTGCTGCACCTCGGCGGTGTCCGCTTCCCGATCTCCGGCCCGCTCCGCTACACGATGACCGGCGCCGAGGCGGTCGAGCTCTGCGCCGCGATGCACCCCCACACGGCGATCCCGATCCACTACGAGGGCTGGAAGCACTTCCGCGAGCGCCGCGAAGAGGTCGAATGGGCGCTCGCCGGCGCCCCGCGCCAGGTCCGCGACGCCTTCCGCTGGCTCGAGATCGGGACGCCGAGCCAGGTCGAGGCCTGAGCACGTCACGAGGTCGCGTTTGAACACGCTATGCGTGTTCAGACGCGGACTCGGCCTCAGGCCGGTGGCGCGGCGGGGGCGGGGGCGCTGCCGCTGAGGACCAGCAGGCGGTAGTAGAGGATCGCGGCGGCGAGGGCGGTGATCGGCGCGGTGATCGTCTGCGCCAGGGCGCTGAAGACGATCCGCACCAGCGGGCCGTCGGAGAGCCCGGTGGCGATGCCGCCGAAGATGATGCTGCCGGCAAAGGCGATCAGGAAGGCGACGATGATCACCCAGAAGACGGGCCAGCCGTTGCCGCGGACCAGCTCGCGCGAACGGGTGAAGGCCTCGACGACGCCGCTGCGCTCGATCACGATCACCGGCGCGATCACCGCCCAGATCGTCATCAGGAAGAGGCCGGGGACGATCAGCAGGGCCAGGCCGACGCCGATCCCGATCCCGGCCAGCAGGCCGGCGCCGATCAGCGGCAGCAGGACCGGCGCCGCGTAGCCGAAGAGCTCGCTGATCGAGGAGTCCCGGCTGCCCTCCTGGACCTCGCGGACGAGGCCGACCACCATCCCCTGGTAGAGGGTGCTGACGATGACGCTGACCACGATCGTGACCGGCAGCAGCGCCAGGTTGCTGCCGACCAGGCCGTCGATGACGGCGACGACGAGGAAGAGCCAGAAGGCGACGGGGAGCAGGACGCCGGCGTTGGCGCCGTAGGTGGCGAAGACCTCGCTGAGGGTGTCTCCGACGCTCAACTCTCGCCGCATCGGCGCCATTCTGCCAGCCAGGGGGGATTACGCTTGCGCCGTGGCGGACAGGAGCTACCGGCTGCGCGGCGAGGAGCCCGCCGCGGCGGGCATGCGGCGAATCGCGCACGGCCGCGCCGCGCGCGCCGCCGAACGGCTGCGGGTGGCCGGCGACGGCGAGCTCGGCGAGGCGATCCACGGCGCCCGCAAAGACCTGAAGAAGCTGCGGGCGCTGCTGCGCCTGATCCGCGAGCAGCTCGGCGAGGAGACCTTCAGGCGCGAGAACCGCCGCTACCGCGACGCGGCGCGCCTGCTCTCGGCGAGCCGCGACGCCGAGGTCAAGCTGCAGACCCTGCGGTCGCTCCGCGAGCACGCCGGCGGCGCCCTGGCGCCGGCCCCGGTCGCGAGCTGGGAACGGATGCTCCTGGCCGACCGGCGGGCGGTCGCCTCGACGGCGAGCCGCCGCGGCGGCGAACCAGGTCGCCGCGGCGGTCGAGGCGATCGAAGCCGGGGCGGCGGCGATCGACGGCTGGCCGCTCGAGGACGGTTCCTGGGAGCTGGTCGAGGCGGGCCTGACCCGCGCCTACCGCGAGGGGCGCGAAGACCTGGGCGAGCTGAGCGGCGGCTCCGACGCGGCGGTGCACGAGATGCGCAAACGGGTCAAGGACCTCTGGTACCAGCTGCGCCTGCTGGTCGACGCCTGGCCCGGCCCGCTGGGCGAGACCGTCGCCCAACTCGACGCGCTCGCCGAACGGCTCGGTGACCATCACGACCTCTCGCTGCTCGCCGCCGACCTGGCGGGGCGCGGGCCGATCTTCGCCGATCGCGAGGCGGTGCTGGACCTGATCGCGGCCCGCCAGGACGCGCTGCTGGCGGAGGCCCGGGCGATCGGGGCCCGCGTCTACGCGGAGAAGCCGGATGCCTTCCGCCGCCGCCTGCGCGCCTACTGGCGCGCCTGGCGCGGCGAATGACGAATAACTCGGTACCTGATGACCCTTGTCACCCTCTGGGTTACAAGGGTCAACAGGTCAGCGACGGAGGTGCTCGCAGCCGCGGACCCGGTCCTGGCGGTCGACGACGGCGAGGTCCTCGCCGGGGCCGCAGGCGACGCTGTCGGCGGCGCCGTCGCGGGCATAGATCGTGTCGATGCCGGGCCCGCCTGAGAGGCGGTCGCGACCGGCGCCGCCGTGGAGGCAGTCCGCGCCGGCGCCGCCGGCGATCCGGTCGGCGCCGGGCCCGCCGACGATCCGGTCCCCGCCCACCGTCCCGAGGATCCGGTTGGCGGCGGCGTCGCCGGCGAGCCGGGTCGCGCAGGGGCTGCGGCTGGCGCGCGTCAGCCGCCAGCCGAAGTCGACTTCGGTCCAGGTGCCGGCGAGGGCGTTGTCGACGACACCTAGTCCGGGGTCGGGCAGGGTCGCCGTGAACGAGTAGCGGCGCCGCTCGCCAGGCGCCAGGGCGCCGGCGCGCAGCGCCCCGAGCCCGGCGAGCGGGCCGGCGTAGAGGATCCCGTCGGAGCCGCGGGTGACGTCGCGGACCGTGAGCTGCAGGGCGCCGGCGAGCGAGGCCCCGCCGCCCCCGCCACCAACGAGGTTGAGCGCCGAGAGGACCAGGGTCGCCGGGGCGGAACCGCGATCGGCGATGGTCACCGCGCCGCGCGCGCTCTCTCCCGGGGCCAGGTCGCTGGCGCTGAGGATCGCCCCCTGGCCCGAGGTCGAGATCCGCAGGGCGCCGCTCGCCGCCGCCGAGAAGGGGTCCGCGGCCGCGCGGCCGAAGCCCGAGATATAGAC
The DNA here is from genome assembly GCA_046330305.1 of Solirubrobacterales bacterium. GTDB lineage: Bacteria > Actinomycetota > Thermoleophilia > Solirubrobacterales > 70-9 > VAYN01. The sequence continues at coordinate 15,643 of JAXLTA010000020.1, forward strand.
CCCCAGGCTCGTTGCCGCCAGCGCCACCGCGACCCAGGAGGCGAGCATCCGTGAGCGGGGCCGCGCCACTAGAAGGCTTTCTGCCCGGTGACCGCTTTCGCGGTGGTCGACATCGCGTTGCCGGCGCGGTCCGTCGCGGTCGCCGACGGGGTCCAGGTGAGCGTCCCGGTGCCGGCCGCGGTCGTGGCGGCCCCGGACTGGGTCCCAAGCGTGATCGTCAGCTGGTTGCCGCTCAGTTCCATCGTCGAAGCCGTGCCGGTGGCGCCGAAGGTCCGGTTGGCGGTCGTGTAGTCGCTGCGGCCGAGTCCGATCGTGCCGAGCGGCAGCTGGGCGGTGTTGGCGGCGTTGAAGACCGTCACCGTGTCGTTGGTCGCGTTGTTGAGCCGGACGACGACGTTCGTCGCGGCGCCGTCCCAGCCGGCGAGGATCGAGCCCGGGTCGGGCTGCTCGCTGAAGGTGTAGGTGATGCGGTCGCCCTGCTCGGCGCGGCCGGCGATGCTGCCGCCGTTGGTCGTCTGCAGGTTGGCGGCGCTGATCGCGAGGTTGTCGACCTGGACCGTGAGGCCGCTGGTCGTCGCCGTGTTCCCGGCAAGGTCTGTAGTGGTCAGCGCGTAGGAGTAGGTGCCTTCGACGAGGGTCGAGCCGGCGGTGAGGGAGGCGCTTCGCATGTTGTAGGTGACGCCTTCGGCGGTGAAGCTGCCGGCGCTGAGGGCGACCGCGGTCTGGCCCGAGGTGAGCGAGCTGACGTTGGCGGTCACGGTGGAGACGCCGCTGGCCGGGTTGCCTTTGTCTTCGACGTTCGCGTAGACGTAATAGGTCCCCCCTTTCTTCACGTAGCCGGCGGAATAGCCGGTGGTCTTGGCGATCGTGGTCGCGGTCACCTTCGGGGCGACGAAATCGGGGGCGGCCGCGACCACGTTGCCGGCGCTGGTCGCGGCGGTCGAGCCGAACGAGCCCCAGGCCGCGGCGGCGGCGATGCAGCCGGCGAGGAACAGGAACAGCCCCAGAGCCGCTCCGAGCTGCACGGCGCGCATGCTCACGAGCCGCCCCCGGGCACCTCACCGGCCCCGAGCGGGCCGCTCTGCGGCGAGCGCCGCCAGATCCGCGCCAGCGCCGCCCACAGCAGCAGCAGCGCCGGGATCGCGACGAGCCCGATCCGGCCCTCCGGCGTCGTCGTCCAGACCAGCGCGTAGCCGAGCTTCGGCACCCGGTAGATCACCCGGCCGAGCGTGCCGTCGACCGGGACGCTCCAGCGCTCGGTGCCGGTGTTGGCGTCGCCGCGGGTGACGAAGTGCACGTTCTCGCCGGCCGCGCGCACCGACTGCACCCGGTGGGAGTAGAGCCGGCCGCTGCCTTCGGGGTCGCGGAAGGTGACGATCTGACCGACCCGCACCGAGAGCGGCGCGACCGGTTCGGTGACGACGACGTCGCCGGTTTCGAGGGTCGGCGTCATCGAGCCGGAGCGCAGGGTGAAGCTGTGATCGCCGATCGCGAGCGGCCCGGCGGCGGCGAGCAGGGCCGTGAAGAGGGCGCCGAGGAAGAGCCAGATCGCGGCGAGGCGCAGGCGGCGCGCCGGCGAGGAGTGGAGGACGGCGTTCACCGGCCGCCCCCGTCCGCGTACTCCGGGACGAGCCGGACGGCGACGCGAGCCCCCTCGTAGCCGGTCCCGGCGTCAGCCGGCATCGCGGCGGTGACGCGGATGCGGACACCGGTTCCGGGCGCCAGCCGCACGCGGCCCGGCGTCCCCTGCCGCAGCAGCTGCAGGGTGGTGTCGGCGAGGACGCGGCCGGCGGCGGTGATCCGCACCCGGGTGAGGCCGTCGAGCGCGGTGGAGCTCGGCTCGGCCCGCAGGCCGACCGTCAGCGGGCTGCCGGTCTGGTTGCGCAGCCGCACGGTCCCCGCGGTCCGGCCGCCGGGCCGCAGGGGGCCGCTGCGCAGGAAGGCGCGCGGGGCCGCCGGCGCCGCCGCGACCTCGCTGTCGAGCGCGGCGCTGAAGCGCAGTGAGGCCGGCAGGACCCGGCCGGCGCTCCCCGCCGGCCTCGCCGCCACCACCAGGGCGAGGACCAGGCCGGCGCCGACCGCGGCGGCGAGGGCGCGGGTGAGTCTGTCTCTGTACTGGTCGAGGGTCATCTCGAAGTCCGACATGAGCCCGGCGGGACCGCCTACCTCGGCGGCCCCGCCGGCCCACGGAGCGCGGATCCACCCAGGTCCGCGCTACTGGTTGCGGGCCTCCCAGGTGAACGTGTGCGCACCGGTGGTCTGCCCCTGCGCCGCTTCCGGGGCGCCGCTCTGGAGCGTCGCCGTGACCTTGTAGACGACCGCGTCGTTGGTCGCCCATTTGGCCGCGACGGTGCCCGGGTAGTCGACGAGGCCGTTCGCGTAGGTGTTTTTGGTGGTCGCGAAGTTGGCCAGCGTCCCGGTGTAGATCGCCCCGGTCGCATCGGGGGTGAACCCGGTGCAGCTCGGGAAGGTCGAGGTCGCCTGCGTCCCCGGCGTGATCGTCAGGTCGACGTACTGGCCGAGCGCGCCGATCGAGCTCGTCGTGTAGATGTGGACGTCGGCGTCGAGGCTGCCCGTGTAGGTGACCTTGATGCATTTTTCGACGCTGTCGCCGGGTTTGGCGTTGCTCAGCGCGTACATCGCGGCGCCGGCGTCGTTGTCCCCGATCGTCACGGTACCGGCGCTGATCGTGTTGCCGGCGTTGGTCGTCGTGGCGCTGAAGGCACCGAAGACGCTCATCGCTGCGAGGCTGCCGAGGGCACCGGCGCAGAGGACCGTCAGTAGGACCTTGGTGCGAATGTTCACTGCTCCTCCTTTGGGTGGGTTCACTCTCGATTCAGGGCCCGCGGGGGGCCACGGAGGAGGAGTCGGTCGAGACGACAGGAGTAGTGCGGGAGGCGCGTTTGAAACGCGCATGAAGATCCGGCCGCCTTAGTTCTGGAGCCAGATCCTGGACGGGTGTTCGACCCTCAGGAGGCGCTGCCTGGCACGGAACTTGCAGGCCGGTAGCGGTAGCCGAAGCCCCGCACGGTCTCGATCGGGTCGATCCCGCCGGCCTCGCCGAGCTTGCGCCGCAGGTAGCTGACGTAGAGCCGGACCTGCTTGGGGTCGGCGGCGGCGTTGCCCCAGACGGTCTCCAGGAGCTGGTCGAGGGTGACCACCTGGTTGCGGTTGCGCAACAGCGCGACCAGCAGCCGGAACTCGGTCGGAGTGAGCTGCACCTCGCGGTCGCCGACTTCGACCCGGCGCTGGGCCTCGTCGACGCTGACCAGGCCGTCGCTCATCACCTCCTCGTCCCGCGAGTGCGGCGGGCGGCGGCGCAGCAGCGCCTGGATCCGGGCGATCAGCTCGTCGGGGTCGAACGGCTTGGTCACGTAGTCGTCGGCCCCGCCGTCGAAGCCGCGCAGGAGCTGGCGCTTTTCGCCGGCGGCGGTGAGGACCAGCACCGGCGCCTCGCTGAGCTCGCGAATCCGGGCCAGGACCTCCCAGCCGTCGAGCTCGGGCAACCCGATGTCGAGCACGACGACGTCGGGCCGGTGGTCGAAGAAGGCGCGGATGCCGGCGCGACCGTCGGCCGCCTCGAGCGCGGTGATGCCGGCGCGCTCGGCCAGGGAGTGGACCAGGCCGCGGATGTCGGGGTCGTCCTCGACCACCAGTACGGTCGCTTCAGCCATCGGGCTAAGAGATACTCGATCGGGAGGTCGGATGCGAGTGGCGGTCTTCGATTACGCGCCGGATATCGAGCCGTCTGAGCTGCGCACGCTCTGGGAGCTGAGCTTCGAGCGGACGACGCGCGGGATCGCGATCGTCGACGCTCGCAGCCGCAACGTCGTCGCCCTCAACCCGGCCTTCGCCCGGATGCACGGCGGCGCGGTCGGCGACTTCGTCAACAAGCCCCTCGACGAGAGCCTGACGCCGGAGCGGGCGGCGGCGCTGCCAAAGCTGGCCGCCGAGCTCGACCGGACCGGTTTCATCTCCTTCGAGTCCGAACACGTGCGGGTCGACGGCACCGTCTTCCCGGTCGCCGTCGACGTGATGGCCGCCCACGACGAGAAGGGGCGCCTGATCTACCGGCTCTGCTGGTTCACTGACCTGACCGAGCGCCGGGCGCTGGAGAGCAGGCGGCGCCAGGCCGAGCGCCAGTTCGAGAATGCCTTCCGCAACGCCGCCGTCGGGATGGCGATCGCCGAGCTGGACATGCCGGGAATCCGCGCGAACCCGGCCTTCTGCCGCCTGATCGGGTACACCGAGGAGGAGCTGCGGCGGCTCGACTTCGCCGGCATCACCCATCCCGACGACATCGCCGCCACCTACGAGGCCGACGAGCGGCTGCTGAGCGGCGAAGCGCCCGACTATCAGCTGGAGAAGCGCTACCTGCGCAAGGACGGCGAGCCGGTGTGGGTGCTGGTCTCGGTCTCGCTCGCGCGCGACGAGGCCGGCGAGCCGCAGCGCTACATAGTCCTGATCCAGGACATCTCGCTGCGCAAACGGATGGAGACCGACCTCTCGCAGGCGGCGGCCGTCGCCGAGATGAGCCGCGACCTGATCTGCACCGTCGGGCCCGAGGACCGCCTCATTCGCCTCGACGGGCGCTGGAGCGAGGTGCTTGGCTGGAGCGAGGAGGAGCTGAAGGGACGGCCGCTGGCGGAGTTCGTCCACCCCGACGACCGCGAGGTGACGCTGGGCGAACTGGCCCGCGTCCGCGCCAGCGGCCGCCCGGGCAGCTTCCGCACGCGCTGGCAGACGGCCGAGGGGCACTGGTCATGGCTGCAGTGGTCGGTGCCGGGGGCGGGCCCGGAGGGTGAGGTCTTCTGCAGCGTCCGCGAGGCCGATGACCGAACCGCGATCGAGATGGCCTACGAGCTGCGCGGTCAGGTGATCGAGAACATGGCCGAGGGCGTCTCGCTGGTGACCGTCAACGATCTGCGGGTGGTCTATGCCAACCCGAGCCTGGAGCGGATGTGCGGGTTCGGGCCGGGCGAGCTGAACGGGCGTGACGCCGTTTCGCTGATGAGGCCCCCGGACCTGACCCCGGAGGAGACGGCCGAGCGGGAACGGGTCGAAGCGACGCTTCGCACGCACGGGGCGGCGACCTACGAGGCCCGCCGCGAACGGCGCGACGGCACCCAGTTCTGGTCGCGGACGACGACGACGCTTTTCGACCATCCACGCCACGGCACCGTCTGGATCGCGGTCCAGCAGGACGTCACCGAGGAACGGCGGGCGCGCCAGGCGAGCGCCGAGCTGGAGCGGGCCAAGAGCGAGTTCCTCGGCTCGATCTCCCACGAGCTGCGCACGCCGCTGACCTCGATCCTCGGCTACGCGGCGCTGCTGCGAGCCGATGCCGGCGGGCCCCCCGAGCCGATCCGCGCCCACGCCGAGGTGATCGAGCGCAACGCGGCCCGCCAGCTGCGGCTGGTCGAGGACCTCCTCAACATCGCCCAGATCGAGGCCGGCGAGTTCGAGTTCCGCCAGCAGCCGATCGACCTCTGCGAGCTGGTCGCCGACGAGGCCGAGACCGTCCGCCCCGACGCCGAAGCGGCCGAGCTGTCGCTGGTCGTCGCCACCACGGGGCCGCTGGCGGTGATGGGCGACCCCGACCGTCTCGCCCAGGTCCTCGCCAACCTGCTGACCAACGCGATCAAGTTCACGCCGCCCGGCGGCACGATCGAGGTCGACCTGCGCGCGGTGGACGGCGAGGCGCTGCTGACCGTCGACGACAGCGGCCGCGGCATCGCCGCCGAGGAGCTGCCGCGCCTCTTCGACCGCCTCTACCGCGCGGCGGACGTGCGCGAGCGCCAGGTGGTCGGCGCCGGCCTCGGGCTGGCGATCACCCGGGCGATCGTCGAGGCGCACTCAGGCCGCATCGAGGCCGGCCCGAGCCGGCTCGGCGGCGCCCGCTTCGAGGTGGCGATCCCGGCGCTGTCGCGGCTGCCCAAGAGGTAGGCGGCGGGTCGGGGCCCCGCGTAAGGGACGGGGGCTCGCAGGGGGTGGGGGGACGAGGGGCTGGTCGGGAGGGTCGGGTGACCCTCTTCACTCGGCCGTGTCGTCGTCGGGGAGCTGGGGAGCTCTCGCCCGCAGCCCAGCCCTCCTCAGCCGCAAAACGTTCAGAGGGTCACCCGACCCTCCCTGAAAGGTCCACGGCCCCCCAACCCCGGGAGCTCCCGGACAAAGACGAGGCCCCGCACCCTTGCCCAGAGCTTGAAAGGGACCAGGCCCAGCGTCTCTCGAGTAGCTCCCAAGGGACGAACCCCAAGCCCCAGCGTCTCTCGAAGAGCCCCAAAGGGACCAAGGCCTCCAATCGCGTGGTTCCAACGGTCGCCTGGCGACCGTTGGGAACCACGCCCTCCAGCCGGCAGTTCTCCCATCCCGTGGTTCCTTGCGGACCCTGAGCGTCCACAAGGAACCACGCGATGCCTGGCGCTTTCAACGGTGCTGAGAGCGCGCTCATCCCGTCCGTTGAGAACGCACTTTCACTCGCATGGCGAGCGGAGCTGCGTTTTCGGCGGGGCGCCTTCGTCCCTTTGAAGCTCTGGGAGCGGGCGCGGGCGGCGGTTCTTGTTGCCAGGGGAGGGGTGGGGTGTTCCTCTGAGCGTTTTGCGGCTGAGGAGGGCCGGGCTTCGGGCGAGGAGCTTGAAGGCTTCTCGCCGACGACACGCCTAACGACTGAACCCGAGGATCAGCTCCGCCGCCTCCGCCGGCACGTCGAGCTGCGGGCAGTGGCCGACGCCGTCGAGCTCGACGTAGTCGGCGTTGGGCAACCACTCCTCGCGAAACCGGGAGGCGAAGCGGGGCCAGGGGAGGATCGCGTCGGCGGTGCCCCAGAGGATCCGAACCGGGCAGCTGATGCGCTCGGGCTCGAGGTGGAAGCCCTCGCGGCCGGCGTAGGCGATCAGCGGCATCACCTCGCAGCGGGTGACGCCGAGGATCTGGTGGGCGAGCAGCTCGGCCGGGATGTGCTCGTAGTTGACCGCGATCAGGGCGGTCGCCATCCGGCGGCCCTCCGGGGTGGCGAGGAGGGCGTCGACCTGGCCGCCGGCGACGACGGCCTGCAGCTGCTCGTAGATCTGGACGAAGCCCGCCAGGACGCCATGCAGGGAGTCGTCGTGGACCGGCCAGCCGCCCGCCGGCGCGAGGGCGACGACCGTCCTGGCCCTCCCCCGCTCGGCCAGCTGCAGCGCGATGTAGCCGCCGAGCGAATTGCCGACGACGTGGGCGGTCTCGAACCCGGCCTCGTCCATCGCCGCCTCGACGGCGTCGGCGATCGCCTCGTCGGTCATCTCTCCCCGCAGGGGCGGGCCGCCGGCGTGGGCGAGCAGGGTTGGCGCCAGCACGTCGTGCTCGGCCTCGAGCAGGGGCAGGACCAGGTCCCAGGTGCGCCAGGTGTCGGTGAAGCCGTGCAGGCAGACCATCGGGCTGCCCGCCCCGGCACGGTGCGAGGCGGTGAAGGACTGCGCCGGCAGGTCGTCCATCCGGGGGGCCGCTCAGTCCCCGTAGGGCTTGTAGCGGTGGTGGAGCATCAGGTCGTTGCCGTCGGGGTCGGTGAAGAGCGCCATGTGGCAGACGCCGGTGTCGAAGGTCTCGCCCTGGAACTCGACGCCCGCCGCTTCGAGCTCGGCCCGGGCCGCGGCGACGTCCTCGACGTGCAGCGCCGGGTGTGCGTTCTTCTGGGGGGCGAACTCGAAGCCCATCTTCTCGGGCTCCCAGATTCCGAAGCAGGTCTCCCCCACCCAGAACTCGAAGCGACCATGCTCGTCGGGCCGCAGCCCCAGCGTCTCGACGTAGAAGGCCCGCGAGCGCTCCGCGTCCCGCGACGGAATGCCGACGAAGTCGATCCCGGTAATCGTCATGGAGTCTCCCTAGGGTCGTGCTTGGACCGTGCGGACAAACCTACCGGTGAAACCCCCTCCCGACCCTTCCCAACCGCGATTCAGCGTGTACGGTTGAGCCGTGCAGATCCGGGCCGCAGTTCTGGAGGAGTTCGGCAAGCCCCTCGCCGTGCAGGAGGTGGAGCTGGCCGACCCCAGGGCGGGCGAGGTCCTGGTCCGCCTGCACGCCTGCGGCGTCTGCCACACGGACCTCTACACGGCCTCGGGCGCCGACCCCTCCGGCTACGCGCCGACCGTGCTCGGGCACGAGGGCGCCGGCGTCGTCGAGGCGGTCGGCGAGGGGGTCACCTCGGTCGCCCCCGGCGACCACGTCGTCACCCTCTTCTCGCCGCAGTGCCGCGAGTGTGTCCACTGCGTCGACCCCCGGACCAATCTCTGCATGGCGATCCGGGCCGAGCAGAACCTCGGCCACCTGCCCGACGGCACCACCCGCCTCTCCCGCGACGGCGAGGAAATCCGCCACTTCATGGGCTGCTCGACCTTCGCCGAAGCGACCGTGATGCCGGAGATCGCGCTGGCCAAGGTCAACCCGGAGGCGCCGTTCGAGCACATCGCGCTGTTCGCCTGCGGCCTCTCGACCGGGCTCGGCGCGGCGATCAACACCGCCAAGGTGCAGGCCGGCACCACCTGCGTCGTCTTCGGCGCCGGCATGGTCGGCCTCGGCGCCGTCGCCGGCTGCCGCCTGCAGGGCGCCGAGCGGATCGTCTGCGTCGACCTCTCCGAGGACCGGCTGGAGCTGGCCAAGGGCCAGGGCGCGACCCACACGATGATCGGCGGCCCCGACACCGTCGAGGAGATCCTCGCGATGACCGACGGGTTCGGCGCCGACTACACCTTCGAGGCGACCGGCCTGGTCGGCGTCATGAAACAGGCGGTCGAGGCGGCGCGGATGGCCTGGGGCCTGTGCACGATCGCCGGCGTCGCCGGCAAGGGCGAGACGCTCGACGTCGTCCCCCGCCTGCTGATCACCGGCCGCCGCATCGCCGGCTCCTCCTTCGGCGGCGTCAAGGGCCGCGACCAGGTCCCGGAGCTGGTCGACCGCTACCTGGCGGGCGAGATCGACGTCGCCCCCTTCATCTCCCACCGCCTGAGCCTCGACGAAGTCAACCGCGGCTTCGAGCTGATGGAGGCGCAGGACGGGATCCGCAGCATCCTCGAGCTCGCCTGACGCCGGCGCCGGCGCGCCGAGGTTGGCGAAAGATCCAAACCGGGCAGCAGGGGGGATGCCGCCCGTCGGCGCCGATCGCTAACTTGTATACCACGGGCTGGGCGGGAGCAGCCAAGCCGAACCGTGACCGCGACTTCAAAGCAGCCAGAGACCGTAATAGTCCGTTTCGCGGGCGACTCCGGCGATGGCATGCAGCTGGTCGGCGACCGCTTCACCGCCGCCACCGCGCACGTCGGCAACGACCTCTCGACGCTGCCCGACTTCCCGGCCGAGATCCGCGCCCCGGCGGGCACCCCCGGCGGCGTCTCGGCCTTCCAGATTCACTTCGCCTCGCGCGACATCCTCACCCCCGGCGACCACCCCAACACCCTGGTCGCGATGAACCCGGCGGCGGTCAAAGCGCACCTCGGCGCGCTGCAGCCGGGCGGCACCCTGATCGTCAACGAGGACGCCTTCACCGCGGCGAACCTGCGCAAGGCCGGGTATGAGTCGAACCCGCTCGAGGACGGCACGGTCGACGACTACCAGGTCTTCAAGGTGCCGATGACGACGCTGACCACCCGCGCCACCGAGGGCATCGAGGGGCTGAAACCAGCCGAGGCGCAGCGCACCAAGAACCTCTTCGCGCTCGGCCTGATCTCCTGGATGTACGGGCGCCCCGGCAAGGAGACGATCGCCTGGCTGGAGACGAAGTTCGCCAAGCGCCCGGCGATCCTCGCCGGCAACGTCGCCGCCTTCAAGGCCGGCTACAACTTCGGCGACACGACCGAGATCGCGGTCACCCCGGTCGAAGTCGCGCCGGCGCCGCTGCACTCGGGCGAGTACCGCAACGTCAACGGCGCCAACGCGCTGGCAATGGGCCTGATCGCGGCCAGCGTCCGCAGCGGCCTGCAGCTCTTCTTCGCCAGCTATCCGATCACCCCCGCCTCCGAACTGCTGCACCACCTCGCCCGCCACAACCGCTTCGGCGTCCGCACCGTGCAGGCCGAGGACGAGCTCGCCGCCGCCAACATGGCGCTCGGCGCCTCCTTCGGCGGCAAGCTCGGCGTTACCGCCACCAGCGGCCCGGGGATGGACCTGAAGGCGGAGACGATCGCCCTCGCCCAGATGGTCGAGCTGCCCCTGGTCGTGATCGACGTCCAGCGCTCGGGGCCCTCCACCGGGCTGCCGACCAAAACCGAACAGTCGGACCTGATGATGGCGATCCACGGCCGCCACGGCGAGTCGCCGCTACCGGTGATCGCCGCCGCGACCCCCGCCGACTGCTTCAGCTCGGCGATCGAGGCGGCGCGGATCGCGGTCGCCTACCGCACGCCCGTGATCCTCCTCGCCGACACCTTCCTGATGAACTCCTCCGAGCCCTGGCGGCTGCCCGACGTCAACGAGCTGCCGGAGATCGACCCCGCCTTCGCCACCAGGCCGAACGCCGGCGACGAATTCCTCCCCTACCTGCGCGACGAGCGCGGCGCCCGGCCCTGGGCGGTTCCCGGCACCCCCGGCCTGCAGCACCGGCTCGGCGGGCTCGAGAAGGAGCACGGCTCGGGCAAGATCTCCTATGACCCCGCCAACCACGCCCTGATGACCAGGCTGCGGGCGGAGAAGCTGGAGAAGCTGGCGCAGGAGCTGCCGCCGCTGGAGGCCGAGGCCGACGACGGCGCCGAGCTGCTGATCCTGGGCTGGGGCTCGACCCAGGGGGTGATCGGTGCCGCCGCGCGCCGCGTCCGCGGCCGCGGCATCCCGGTGGCGACCGCGCACCTGCGCGCTCTCGAACCGATGCCGGCGAACACCGGAGAGGTCGTCAAGGCCTTCGACAAGGTGCTCGTCCCCGAGGTCAACACGGGCCAGCTGCTGAGCCTGGTCCGCGACAAATTCCTGGTCGACGCGGTCGGCTACAACAAAGTCGAGGGCCTGCCGATCCTCGCCGAGGAGCTCGAGCAGGCGATCCTGGAGGTGCTGGGCGATGAGTGAGAACGGCCACGCGAACGGCGGCGGCACGGCGACGCTGACCAAGGCCGACTTCCAGTCGGGCCAGGAAACGCGCTGGTGTCCGGGCTGCGGCGACTACGCGATCCTCAACTCGGTGCAGACGCTGATGCCCGAGCTCGGCGTGCCGCCCGAGAAGACCGTCTTCATCAGCGGCATCGGCTGCGCCGGTCGCTTCGTCTACTACATGGACACCTACGGGATGCACGGCATCCACGGCCGCGCGCCGGCCCTGGCCACCGGGATCGCGACCGCGCGCGAGGACCTCTCCGTCTGGGTCGTCTCCGGCGACGGCGACTCGCTCTCGATCGGCGGCAACCACCTGATCCACGCCCTGCGCCGCAACGTGCCGATCAAGCTGCTCACCTTCAACAACCAGATCTACGGCCTGACCAAGGGGCAGTACTCGCCGACCTCGGAGACCGGCAAGGTCACCAAGTCGACGCCGTTCGGCTCCGAGGACCATCCCTTCAACCCGCTGGCGCTGGCGCTCGGGGCCGACGCCTCCTTCGTCGCCCGCACGATCGACGTCGAGAAGCAGCACGTCCGCGACACCCTGCGCGCCGCCGCCGAGCATCCCGGCGCCGCCTTCGTCGAGATCTACCAGAACTGCAACGTCTTCAACGACGGCGCCTTCGACGCGGTTCGCGGCAAGGGCGGCGCCCACAACCAGATCCGGCTCGAGCACGGCCAGCCGATCCGCTTCGGCGAAGACCTCGAGAAGGGCGTCGTGCGCTCGGCCGGCGGCGGCCTCGAGGTCGTCGACGTCGCCGAGGCCGGCGAGCGCAGCCTCGTCGTCCACGACGCCCACGTCGAGGACCCGAGCCACGCGACCGCCCTCGCCCGACTCGCCGAGAGCCCGACCGGGCCGACCCCGATCGGCGTCTTCCGCGACGTCAAGCGCCCGGTCTACGGCGCCGAGCGCCAGAGCGACCTCGAAGCCGCCCACGCCGCCGCCACGCTCGCCGACGTCGACGAGCTGCTGCGCTCGGGCGACACCTGGGTCGTCTGAGCGCCGGCGGCGCCGCGCTCAGGCCGGCGGCAGCGGCGGGAAGCGCGGCGGGCGCTTCTCGAGGTAGCTGCGGACGCCCTCGGCGGAGTCGGGGCGGTGAAAGGATTCGCGGATCAGCTCTTCGGCGTCGTCGTAGGCGGCGTCGAAATCCTGCTCGGCGCCGGCTTCGAGCTGGCGTTTGATGATCGCGATCGAGGCCGGCGAGCAGTTCGCGGCGATGTCGGCCGCGTAGTCGACGGCGGCCGCGAGGAGGTCCTCGGGCTCGGCGAGGAAGTCGACGAGGCCGATCGCGTGGGCTTCGCTGCCGCGCAGGACGCGGGCCGAGAAGAGCAGGTCGCGGGCGCGGCTGGGCCCGACCAGGCGCGGCAGCAGCCAGGCGATGCCGTACTCGGCGATCAGGCCGCGACGGGCGAAGGCGGTGGTCAGCTTCGCCTCCGGCACGCAGAACCGGACGTCGCAGTAGAGCGCCTCGACCATCCCCAGTCCGGCGACGGCTCCGTTGACGGCGGCGATCAGCGGCTTGCGCAGATGCATCGGCAGGCTGCGCGGGCGGGGGCGCTCGACGACGCCGGCGCCAGGCTGATCGCCGGTCGCCTCCTCGAGCACGTCGAAGTCGGCGCCGGCGCAGAAGCCGCGCCCGGCCCCGGTGAGGACGATCGCCCGCACCTCGGGGTCGGCTTCGGCAGCGTCGAGGTGCTCGAAGTAGCGGGCCTCGAGCGCGTCGTTCCAGGCGTTGAGACGGTCGGGCCGGTTGAGCGTCAGCAGCAGGACCGCGCCGCGGCGCTCAGCGAGGACGAGATCTGCGTCGGCGGCGTTCAACCCGCCGCGATCCTACGGCAAACCCGGCGGCCTGCCCGCCGCCCGTTGTCGATCCTCACAGGGGCCGCTCGAGGCAGAGGGCGGCCCGCCACCGGGAGAGCGGTGGCGGGCCTCTGCGGGCGGGTCAGCTGCTCTCGGCCAGTCGCAGCTTCGCCGCCGCAGTCACACAGCGCGAGAACGAGGTGCCTGTCTCGCCCTTGACGTGCTCCTTGCTCAGGCCCTGGCAGGCCTGGCGAGCGGTCAGCTTTTCGTTGTTGGCGGCACGCGCCATCGCCGTCACGCAGCGACTGAAGTCGGTGCCCTTCTGCCCGTCGACGTGCTGCTTGCTCTGGCCCCGGCAGTACACGCCGTAGGCCTTGGCCTTTTCGGGCAGCGGCGCCTTCGGGCCCGGCGTCGGTTCTTCGCTTTCATAGCGCGGACCCTTGCCCTGGCCATGTTCGGCGCCGGAGCTCGATGGGCCGGCCAGCGCCAGGCTGGGCGCCACCGCGAGCGCGAGCGCGGCGGCGAGGACAGTGCTCCTGAGCAGGTGCTTCATCGTTGCCTCCTTTTTGCGTTCGGTGGAGCCCCCGGCGGCAGGGGCTGTCGATTGGCCGTGCTGCTTAAACCGACGCGGAGCGCGAACGTCAGGGACTACCCGGCGGATTCCTTGGCGCTGGCGGCCCTTTCCTGGCCCGCGACCGCCTTGGCCGGGAGTTCGGCGGCCGCCGTCGTGGCCCCGCCCGACGCACTGGGCGCCGGGTCCTGCGCGGCCTGGTGCGCTCCGTTACCGGACGCGGCGGGGGACTGTCCGTGCTCGGCAGCCGTGCCCGCCCCGGCCCGCTTGCCGTGCTGCTCGGATGCGCCGGAAGCCGAGGAGGCCAGGCTTTCGTGTTGGTGCGAGGAGGCTTCGTGGCCCCGTATGGAGGCTTCCTCGCCGCGCGTGCCGGGCTCAGCGGGGCTGGCCGGAGAGGCGGTTTCGGCCCCCGGCGATCGCCGGCACCGGTGCTGCGGGAGCAGCCGGCCCACCGGCCTGCCCCGGTGCGGTCGGAGCGTCCGGCGCGGGGCTCACGGCCGCCCGGGCCGGCCACGCTCAGGGAGGGCTGCACCCGACCGCCGACAGCCTGGATCGCGGCGGGGGCGGACGCCTGCACCCCGGTGGCGGGCGCGCGATCGTTCGCGACGGGCGCCGCAGGCCGCTCCGCCGCCGGGCGGCGACTGTCGCGCTGCCCGGTCGGCGCCGCGCCGTGCCCCGCCCCCTCGGCGCCGGCGTCGACGAGCCCGGTCTGCTTGGCGGCGGTGACGCCGACCACGGCCACGACGGCGACGGTGGCGGCCCCCTTCAACAGGCCCGAACCGACGGCGGACCCGGCCGCGGTGCTGCCGAGGCCGGCGCCGAGGCCTGCCGCCCCTCCCCCGCCGCTGCCCAGCACCGACTTCAGCATCGCCGCCGCAACCAGCGCCGGCAGCGGCGAGAGCGCCGCCAGGGTGCGCTCACGGCCGGCGATTTCCTCGCCGAAGCGCCGGCACTCCTCGCAGCCGCGCAGGTGGGCGCGAATCTCGCGGCGGCGCAACACGCGGCGGTCTCCGTCGGAGATCGCCTTGGTCACCGCCAGGCAGCTCATCTCACGCCCGCTCTCCATCTCGCGCAGCCCGAGGCGCGCCTCGTAGACGGCCTGGCGCGCGGTCGCCGGCGAGGTCCCGAGCGCCTCGGCGATCTCCCCGCAGCGGAGGCCTCCGAGCTCGCGCATCACCAGCGCGCCGCGCTGGCGCTCGGGCAGGTGGCCGAGATCGGCGATCAGCAGCGCCAGTCGCTGGCGCTGGGCCGCCTCCTCGGCGAGGCCGGCACCGGCCACGGCCAGCTCGGGGTCGAGGGCGACCGTGGGCCGGCGGTGGCGCAGCAGCTCGACCGCCTCGTTGTGCGCGATCCGGTAGAGCCAGGGCTTCAGCTCGATCCGGCGCCGCTCGCCGGGCAGCGCCCGCAGAACCTTGACCATCGTGTTCTGCAGCGCGTCCTGGGCGTCCTGGGGGTCGCCGAGGATCGAGAGGCAGAAGCGGTAGAGCCGGTCGCGATAGCGATCGAAGATCGCCGCCAGGGCGCGCTGGTCGCCGGCGGCCGCGCGGCGGGTGATGCGGTCGTCGTTCAGCAGCAGCGACAAGCTCGGCCTCGGCCTCCATATCCCCGCAAACGGGAACGCCGACGTTTTGTCAGCGCCATCCAAACCTTAGAGGCGGCCGGGGTCCCGACGGCTCCTACTCGCCGAACGGCCCGCCGTGGAGGCGTTCCTTGGCGGCAAGCAGCTCCCCGTCGGCGGCGGCGATCACGTGCTCGGGGTCACCGTGGCCGAGGGCGACGCCGTAACAGGCCCCGACCGGCAGCTCGCCGCAGAGCCGGGCGCCGGCGATCCGCTCGCGGAGGCGCTCGGCCGCGAGCCGCGCGGCGGGCGGTTCGGTTTGCGGCATCAGGATCGCGAACTCGTCGCCGCCGATCCGGAAGGCGTCGTCGGCGACCCGCGATTCGTCGATCACCCGGGCAACGCCGCGCAGCACCTCGTCGCCGGCCATGTGCCCGAAGCGCTGGTTGATGCGGCGAAAGTCGTCGAGGTCCAGCAGGCAGAGCGAGAGCGGCTGGTCGTAGCGGTGGGCGCGGGAGAGCTCGACCGCGAGGCGCTCGTGGAAGGCGCGGCGGTTGGCGAGCCCGGTCAGGGGGTCGTGGCGGCTCTCGGCGCTGGTCGCGTCGAGCATCGTCGCGTTGGAGATGTGGGCGGCGATCAGGTCGGTCAGCAGCTCGAGGACTTCGACGTCGTCGTCGCCGAAGTTGTGGGGGACCCCGGAGTAGACCTTGAGCACGCCGACCGGCTCGCGCCGGTGCATCACCGGGACGCAGATCATCGAGGCCGCGTTGATCCGCCGGCAGGCGGTGGCGTCGACGCGCGAATCCCTGGCGGTGTCGTCGCTGCGCAGCAGCCGAGCCTGCTCGACGCACAGCCCCGAGAGGCTCGCCTCGCGCCGCAGCCGCATCCCCAGGTAGGGCGCGGCCTCGCCGGCGGCGACCTCGTAGACCATCTCCTCGCCCTCGACGATCTCGATCACCGCGGCGCTCGCCCGGGTCAGTTCCTGGCTGCGCTCGGCGAGCAGCTGCATCGTCGCCAACAGGTCGAGGTCGGAGGCGGCGATCTCGGTCTCGGTGCGGATGATCGCCAGCAGCTTGTCGTCGCGCGCGACGTCCATGGGACGGGGATCGACGCCTGCAGGCCGCTCCTTTAGCCGCGGCGGCGGATTTCGGCGGGTCGCTACCGCGGCGGCGGGGCGGGGACGGGGGCTGGTCGGGGGGTCGGGTGACCCTCTTCACTCGGCGGTGTCGTCGTCGGAGGGGCTTTCGAGCTTCTCGCCCGGAGGCCTGCCCTCCTCAGCCGCAAACACGTTCGGAGGGTCACCCGACCGTCCCTAACGGCTCCGGAGCCCACCCCGGAGCCCCCGAACGAGGTGCCGCCCCGATCCCCTTGCCCTTGGCCTGCAAGGGACCAGCCCACCCGTGGTTCCTTGCGGTCGCCTGCCGACCGTTGGGAACCACGATCTCCCCAGAGCGGGCGATGTCTCGTCCTGTGGTTCCTTCCGGACCCAGAGCGTCCACTAGGAACCACGGATGCCTCGTGCCTTACGACGGGGTCGAGAACGCGCTTTCACCCGCATAACGAGCGAAAGCGCGCGCTCCTTCGTGGTCGTGGCGCCGCGCAGAAGCCGCTAAGCGGTGTCAGGAGCCCGCATCGGCTCGCGGCCGCGCAGACGTTCCCACGCCCCCCAGGCCGCCATCACCGCCCCGGCGTAGCACCACCCGAGCGCCACGTCGAAGAAGTAGTGCTCGCCGGTCGCCATCAGGGTGATGCCCATCACCAGCGGATAGAGAAGGACGAGCGGCCGCAGGGCGCGCCGCTTGACGCGTGGCCAGATGAATAGCGCGACCAGCATGCAGAAGCCCGAGTGGAGCGAGGGCACAGCGGCGACCAGGTTCACTTTCTCCTGGCTGTCCTCGAACAGCCCGGCGGTGCCGACGCCGAGGATTTCCCAGCCTTTGGAGGTGGTCCTGTCGACGCCGTGCAGCATGCCCATTTCGGCGGCCAGCCAGGGCGGCGCCGCCGGGAAGAGGATGTAGGTCGAGAGCCCCGCCAGGCCCAGCGACACCATGCGCTTGATCCAGCGCAGGAAGGCGAGCCGGTCACGCGCCCAGAGGTAGCCGGCGAGGGCGAAGGGAACGATGAAGTAGGAGGTGTAGACGAGCGTGAAGAGGACGTTCCAGGCGCTCAGGGCCTGCGGGTCATAGAGGTGTGCCTGCAGCCATTCGCTCGGCGTCTCGCCGAAGAAGACGGCTTTGTCGAAGTCGATCATCGGGTGGTAGTGGGTACCGATGCCGAGGTTGTCGGCGGCGCCGCGGGTGAAGTCGTAGGCGGCGAGGATGATCATCATCGGGGCCCAGTCGACGACCAGCTGCAGCACCTGGCGCGGCGGGCGCCCCAGCGAGACGCAGACGAGCGCGCCAAGCGTCCAGAGAACCACGAGTTCGCGCTGCACCGGAATGCCGTTCTGGGCGCTCCAGAGGACGAGGGCGACGAAGTAGAGGCCGAGCGCGACCTTCCGCACCAGCGGCCAGCGGGCGAACCCCTCGCCCGTCACCCCCGACGCCTGCTCGGCACCGACCTGTGCGAATTCGGTCGTGCTCAACCTCACCACCTTACGTCGTTAACGAGCCGTTATCGAGCGCGGCGGGCCCGGCGGCTGAATCGCGGAATCGATGATCTAGCCTGTCGCAGCGATGCCGCCGCCGATCGAGACCGCGACCGTCGGCTCCGCCTCGCCCGAGCGCGGGGTACGCCTGCCGCGGGTACGGCGCCGGCTGGCCGCCCCGGCAGCGCTGGCGCTGCTGGTGGCCGCGGCGCTGGCGGGGGCCGCGGCGGGCGCGACCGGGGCGCCGCCGAGCGCCGCCACCACGGCGCGCCCCTTTCGGGCCGAGGTCCGCCAGACGCGAATCGGCGACACCCACGTCGCCTGGTACCAGCGCGGCCAGGGGCCGCCGCTGGTGATGCTGATCGGCACCGGCTCGACGATGGCCGAATGGGACCCGGCGCTGCTGCGCCTGCTCGCCCGCCACCACCGCCTGCTGCTCCTCGACTACCCCGGCCTCGGCCGCTCCGGTCCCTGGCACGGCAACAGCTTCGACTCGCTCGCCGACGCGGTCGCGAAGCTGATGGCGACCCCCGGCCTGCCCCACCGGGCCGCCGTCCTCGGCTGGTCGATGGGCGGGTTCGTCGCCCAGCGCCTGGCGATCGAGCACCCGGGTCGCGTCTCGCGGCTGATCCTCGCCGGGACCAACCCAGGCGGCAGTCGCGCCGTCCTCGGCAGCCGCCGCTTTCAGGAAATCGACAGCTCGCCGGACCCGAGCGAGGAACAGATCCTGCTCGAGCTCTACCCGCCCAACCGCCTCGGCGAGGGTCGCGGCTTCCTCCACCGCCTCGAAGCGGCCAGCCAGAGCGGCGAGATTCCCGACGACTTCCGCGTTCCCGCCGCGACCACCGACCGCCAGGTCGCCGCCGAGGACCCATGGCTGCGCAGCGACGCCAACTGGCGCCAGCTGGCTGGCATCGCGGTACCGACCCTGGCGGCCGCCGGCGCCGGCGACCCGGTCGTGCCGCCGCTCAACCTGCGCCGGATCGCCGCCCGGGTCCCAGCCGGCCGCTACCAGCGCTTCGCCGGCCGCCACGCCTTCCTCTTCCAGTCGCGGGCGGCCTTCAGCCGCGCGGTCGAGCGCTTCCTCGGCAGCGCCTGAGACTTCTCTCACGCACGCCTTAGCTTCGCCACAGCGGACGCTCGCACGATGGGCGACCCCGGATCCCTGCCGGGGCCTCACCAGTCCACGAACCCAAGCTCGTAAAGGAAGGACTATGTCCAGCGACGAACAGCCGCGGCCCGAACGCGGCTTCCCCCTGCTCATCTCGACCCTCGCCCTGATGATCGCGATGGCGGCACTGCTCGCGGTCTGCTTCAAGCTAGGCAGCAGCAGCGCCGCCGGTCCCCGCGCCGCCGCCGCCACGCCCTCACGGGCCGCCGGCGCCTCGACGGGAGCCGCCGAAGACGTCAAGCTGACCATCAAAAGCGACGAACAGCACGCCAGGAAGGGACCGGAAGGCAGCTGGCACGACGCCTACCTGCCGGCCGACTTCTCGGTCAAGGCCGGCAGCACGGTGCACGTCACCGTCGCCAACTACGACGAAGCCGAACACAGCTTCACCTCGCCCGAACTGGGAACCGAAACGATGATCGCGGCCGGCTCCGCGGGCAAGCCGGCGACGACCACGTTCGTCTTCAAGGCGCCGAGCAAGCCCGGCCGCTATCTCTGGTTCTGCACGATGCCCTGTGACAGCTGGGCGATGAGCCACGCCGGGTTCATGCGCGGCTACGTGACCGTGACCTGACCGCCGCGGGTCCGCCCCACCCCGATCAGCCCTCCTCATGACCTTCTTCGCCCTGTGGGCGAAAAAGGTCATGAGGAGTCACGGGACGCGGACCGGCTCGGGACCCGGGCGCCTGGTCAGGCGAGGCGGCGCTCGAAGGAGGTGAGCAGGCCGCCCTTCTCCTCGCACCCGGGGACGCTGCGCTCGAGCCGCAGCGAGGCCTCACGCCCGTCGAGGCGCAGCGTCGCCACCTGGTTGTCGAAGTGCGGACCCTCGAGCAGCCGCCACGCGCAGCCGCGCGGCGGGGCGCCGGCGAGCCGGGCCAGACCGCCGGTCAGGGCGGAGAAGGCCGGATGGAAGCCGGCGCGCACCACGCGCCGCTCTTTCTCTTCCAGCGGGTTGCGGTAGGGCGAGCAGACGGCCTGGTAGATCGGGGCCCGCTCGGCGCCCCCGCCGGGCAGGCCGAGCTCGCAGAGGTAGGCGTGATGGACGTCGCCGCTGAGGACGACGACCGAGCCGGGACGGCTGCCGTGCTCGCCGCGGGCGATCTCGGCGAGCAGGTCGCGCAGCTCGGCGAAAGACTCCTGGAAGGCGGCCCAGTGGTCGAAGTCGACGGTGCGGCGCAACAGCTCGCTGGGCCGGGCGAGCAGCCTGCCCCAGGCGCCTTCGCCGAGCCGCTCGTTCCAGGCCTCGAGCCGGTCGAAGCCGGGCGAGAGCATGAACGGGACGGTCGTCGCCACCAGCAGGTGGTCGAAGTCGCCCTCGCTGTGGTCGACGATCCACTGCCACTCCCCCTCGTCGACGATCCGCCGCCGGTCGGCCTCCAGCACGCGCCCCGCCCGCGAGTCGACGAACAGCGCCCTGGTGCGGCCGAAGTCGCGGCAGAAGCTCCAGCGGGTCCCCGAGGCCTCGGCGTCGATCGAGTCCGCCCACTCGCGCAGGACCCCGGTCGCGTGCTGGTTGCCGCGCACCTCGCGGTAGATCTCGCTGGCGTCGAGCGTCGCCGGCGCGAGGTTGCCGAGGTGCTGGTAGATCCAGTAGCTGACGATGCAGTCGACCGCGCGGCGGTGCCACCAGGACCGCTGCCGCACCTCCTGCAGCCAGGAGTAGGAGATGTTCCAGTCGTCGCTGAGGTCGTGGTCGTCCCACAACATCGAGGTCGAGACCGTCGAGAGCAGCCAGCTGACCAGCGGCTCGCCCCAGCTCTCCTGGTAGAGCCAGGTGTACTCCTCGAAGTCGAGGATCTCCTCGCCCGGCTGGGTCCCCGTCCCGCGGCGGCGGCGGATCCGCGCCCGGGTCCGCGGCGAGCCCTCGTCGACGTAGACCTGGTCGCCGAGCAGGAAGAGCTGGTCGGGCCAGCGGCAGCGCTCGTCCCCGGCCATCTGGCTGGCCAGGACCCAGAGCGCGTCGGGCTCGAACCCGTCCTCGCGGTCGGCGCTCTCGGTGAAGGGCGGCTCGTGCGGGACGGCGACGCGGCAGGATCCGAAGGCGATCTCCAGCGGGCCCCCGCCGCCGAGGGTGCGGATCCGGCTCGCCGGCATTCCGTCCAGCGCCGGCCAGACGCGGCGGCCGTCGAGCGCCACCTCGTACTCCCGGACGCTGCCCGGCTCCAGCCCCGCCAGCCGCACCAGCGCGTAGTGGTGCTCGGCGACGCGGAAGGTCGGCTCGGTGGCGCCGAGGATCTCGACCTCGCAGGGGGCGCTGGTCTCGACCCAGATCGTCGCCTCGGTCCCCGAGACGTAGCGCAGCAGCGGCCCGAGCACCAGCTCCGGCCGGCGCCCGGCCGGCACTAGAGCCCTTTCTCGATCTCGTCGGCCTGGCGCCCGTGCCGGCCGGCGCTCTCGCGGGCGCGGGCCGCGGCCGCGGCGAGGCGGTCGGCCTCTTCGCGCTTTGCCTTCTCCCTGGCGGCCAGCTCCTCCGCCCGGGCGGCGTTGGTGCTCGCCTCCTCGCGGTGGGCGCCGGCCTGGTCGCGCAGGCGCTCCTGCCGCAACCGACGGCGGGCGGCCGCCCGGCGGCCGCCGCGCACGGCAAGGGCCGCGACGACGAGCACCACCACGACGATCGCGACGATCAGCAGCGGGGACATTCGAGCGCCCTCAGTAGGCCGGAGGATCCCGGGGGTCGCGGCGCTCGACGTAGACGTCGCGCCGTTCCCGTCGCCGTGACGCTTCGAGGAAGAGCCCGATCAGCAACCCGACCAGGCCGGCGAGCATGAGGATGATCCCGACCGTGTCCATGTTGACGTGGGCGACCCGGAAGTTGGTCGCGAAGTAGAGGATCGCGCCGACGGCGATCAGGAAGATCCCGGCACCGGCGGTCATCAGAGCCGCCCCAGCAGGAGCAGGATGAGCAGGATCAGGGCGATCAGACCGAGGATGCCGCCGGCGATCGCGACCTTCAGCAGGACCAGGACCAGCGCCACGACGATCAGCACTCCGATTATCCAACCGACCATCTCTACTCCTCCGTTTGCAGGGGTTTCTCAGGCCGACAGCGGGTACGAGCGCCTCTCAACTCCCCGCTGGGCGCGAACTCCAAACGTTGGAAAGGGGTTTCCGACCGGGGTTCCCGCCCGGATGGCGGGTGCCGGTGCTCAGGTGAAGATGATCTGGCCGCCGGCCGCCAGCTCGTAGAACTCGCCGACGGTGATCACCTCCGTGACCTCGTCGATGAAGTCGTCGGCGCTGAGCCCGAAGAGGTCGACCGAGGCCTTGCAGCCGTAGAGGCCGGCGCCCGATTCAGAGATCATCTCGAGGAACTCGGGGATCGGCGGGATGTCGAGCTTCTCCATTTCCGCCATCAGCTTGCGGGTGACGAGTGCGGAGACCCCCGGGATCGCGCCGGCCCAGGTCGCCATGTGCAGCCCGGGGTTGCCGACCGTCGCCACCTTGACCGCGTCCTGCTTTGCGCGGTTGATCGCGTCGAGGCCGAAGAAGGTGAAGAAGAGGTTCGCCTCGATTCCCTCCATCCGCGCCCCGTTGGCCATGATCAGCGCCGGGTAGATGCCCTCGAGTGAGCCCTTCGAGACGACGATCGAGACCTTCTTGATCTGCTCGTCCACGCTGCCTCCTAGATGCAGCCGCGCGGCTTCGGGATGCCGGCGACCTTCGCGGCGAGCTTCGCCGGGCCCTTCGGGAAGAGCTGGTAGAGCTCCTTGATCGGGACGCCCGAGGCCTTGCCCAGGGTCCTGATCGAGGGCGCCGAGCCCGACTCGAGGTAGGTCTGGCGCATGAAGTCGATGACCATCCAGTGGCGGTCGGTCAGCTCGGGGATCTCGTTGTCGGCGGCGATCGCGGCAGCGATCTCCGGGCTCCACTGCTGCGGGTCGGTGAGGAAGCCCTCGGCGTCGACGTCGACCGTCGCGCCGGCGTAGGTGGCCGTGCTCAACTCGCACCTCCTTGGTCGGGGACGGTCTGCTTGCCGGCGAGCGAGAACTCGGCGCCGATGCCGGGGATCTCGCGGCCGGGGAGCAGCATGTGCCAGTACAGCGGCTGGAAGGCTAGCTTGCCGAGGTGGTTGAGCCGCGACTCGCGCAGCAGCGGCAGCGGGCCCAGGCGGGGCTCCGGGAAGCGGCCCGGCAGCGGTTCGTGCTCGTAGTCGAAGTCGATCAGCAGCGCCTTGTGAAAGCCGCTCTCGACGAAGCAGTTGACGTGGCCGTCGTAGCTGCCGCGCGGCTCCTCGCCGGCCAGCACGCGCTCGACGTTGGCGCACAGGGTCTCGCCCTCGAAGTGGGTGGCCGAGCCCGCCTTGGAGGTCGGCAGGCTGGCGGCGTCGCCGATCGCGAAGACGTTCGGCGCGACCCTGCTCTGCAGGGTGTGGACGTCGACGGCGACGAAGCCGAGGTCGTCGCCGAGCCCGGGAGAGCGGGAGACGAAGGGGGCGCCGCCGTGCAGCGGCACGGTCACCAGGAGGTCGAACTCGATCGCCCGCTCGTCCCAGCTGACGACCCGGCCAGCGGCGGCGTCGACCTGGCCGGTGGCGAACTCGGGCTCGATCCGGATCTCCTTGGCGGCAAGCATGCCGGCGAGACGGGCGGCGGCGACCGGCTTGGTGAAGGCGGCGTCCAGCGGCGTCGCGTAGACGATCTCGACCCGGTGGCGCAGACCGCGCTCGCGCAGGAACCAGTCGGCGAGGAAGGCGAACTCGAGCGGGGCGACCGGGCATTTGATCGGCATGTCGATCGGGTTGATGACGAGGCGGCCGCCGCCGAAGTGCGAGAGCGCCCGCTGCAGCGCGACCGCGTCGTCGACCGAGTAGAAACCGTGCACGGTCTCCTGCCAGCCGGGCCCGAGCAGCCCCTCGGTCTCGTCGTAGAGCAGCGTCGCGCCGCTGGCGATCACCAGGACGTCGTACTCGATGCGCTCGCCGCCCGCGAGCCGGATGGCGCTCGCCTCGGTCTCGACCGCCTCGACCTCGCCGAGCCGGAACTCGATCCCCTCGTGCAGCTGGGCGCGGCGCGAGCGCACGATCCCCTCCGGCCGCTCGAGCCCGAAGGGGACGAACAGGAGCCCGGGCTGGTAGACGTGCTCGTCGTCGCGATCGACGACGACGATCGCCGCCTCCTCCCCGAGCTGCCGCCGCAACCGGTTGGCGACCAGCGTGCCGCCGGTGCCGCCGCCGATGATTGCGATCCGGTCGCCCATCCCGCCATGATTCCGCCGCCGCTCGGCGCCGCCATCCGCAGAAGCCCGCAGGCCGCGGCCGGAGTCGCCGCACCCGGCAGGGGGCGGTGGCGCGGGGTGTGTTGGCCCGGGGAGGGACGGGCCAAGGGACGAAGGGTTGCGAGGGGGAGGGTGGGGTGTCCCTCTTCACTCGGCCGTGTCGTCGGGGGAGCTTTCAAGCTGTGCGCCCGAAGCCCAGCCCTCCTCAGCCGCAAAACGTTCAGAGGGACACCCCACCCCTCCCCTGGCAAGGCCGACGTCCGACGCCGGCCCACAGTCCCAGCAAGAACCCCGCCCACGCCCGCTCCCATAGCTTCAAAGGGACGAAGCTCCCCTGCCGAGAACGCATTTTCGCTCGCTATGCGGGTGAAAGCGCGTTCTCAACGGGCGGTGATGGAAGTGCGTTCTCGGCACCCTTGAAAGCCCCAAGCCATCCCGTGGTTCCTTGTGGACGCTCTGGGTCCACAAGGAACCACGGGAGGGAAATTCGGCGGCTTTGCGGGGGCGTGGTTCCTTGTGGTCGCCTGGCGACCACAAGGAACCACGCGCTGGGGGTTGGTCAGGGGCTGGAGGTGGGGGCCTTACGCCCGCCAGCAGCGCCATCTCCCGCCACTTCCAGTAGCACTCGACGTCGGCGAAGCCGGCTTCGCGGAGCCAGCCCAGCTGGGTCTCGACCGCGACGGTGCGATCCGAGGGGTCCTCGTTCTCGGGCGGCTCGTCGATCGCGGCCAGGAAGGCGAGGTGCAGGCTCTCGGTGGGCGAGGCGACGTGCTCGAAGTTGGCGAAGACGCCGCCGGGCTCGAGCAGAGCGAAGGCCTCGCCGTACAGCTCGCGCTTGCGGGCATCGTCGAGGTGGTGGATGACGAAGGAGGAGACGACGGCGTCGAAACGTCCCAGCTCGGGCAGCGGCTCGCCGAGGTCGTGCTCGACGAGGTCGACCGCCGCGTCGCCGGCGAAGCGGGCGCGGGCCCGCGCCAGCATCAGCGGCGAGAAGTCGAGGCCGACCCCCTCGACGCCCGGCCGGGCGGCACGGACCAGGGCGAGCAGCCGCCCGTCGCCGGTGCCGATGTCGAGCACGCGGCGCGCCCGCGCCGGGAGCAGCTCCAGCAGCACCCCCTCCCCCTCGGCCCGGTGCGGCAGCTCGTCGGCGCTCGCCAGGTAGCCCTCGACCCGGGCGGCGTCGATCGCCCACTCTTCCCCGGGCCGGTCGATCGGCTCGCTCATCGGCGGGCTCCACCGGGTGCGGCGGCCGCCCGGCCGAGCCGGACCGCCACCTCGCGAGCGCAGCGCTCGCCGCTTCGCACTGCACCCTCCAGGTAGCCCTGGGCCTCGGTCGCTGTGTGCTCGCCGCCGAAGTGCAGCCCGCCTTCGGGGAGGCCGGCGAAGCCCCAGAAGCGGGTGAACTGGCCGGGCATGTAGGCGGCGTAGGAGCCGAGGGTCCAGGGATCGGTCGCCCAGCGGTCGAGCCAGGCGCGGCCGGCGAAGCCCGCGGCGATGCCGGGCACGGCGCGCTCGACGCGGCCGAGCGCCTCGGCGACGACCGAGCCCGGCGCGGGCCCGTGCGTCGGCCCTCGGTAGGCCGCCCCGTAGCGCCCGCCCGAATAGACGGTCAGAACCCCGCCCCGGCCGGGCTCGCCGAGCGAGCTGTCCCAGGTGTCGATCCGCTCGTCGAAGTATTCGCCGTCGAAGCGGTCGTAGCGGCCGGGGGGCCGGCGCAGGCCGATCAGCAGCTTGGCGTTGGTTCCCATGCCGAGCTGCTCGATGCAGCGCCGACGGCGCTCGCCGAGGCCGGCGCCGTCGAGGTCGACGCGGCGCAGGGCGGTGAAGGGCAGGCAGAGGACGACGACGTCGGCGCTCGTCTCGCGCCGCTCGCCGGCGAAGCGCAGCGCGTAGCCGGAGCCGCTGCGGCGCAGGCGCTCGAGCGGTTGCCCGAGCTGTAGCGCGCCGGCCGGCAGCCGCTCGGCCAGAGCCCACGGGAGCTGGTCGTTGCCGCCCTCGACGTGAAAGCGTTCGTCGGATTCGGTCCCGGCCGAGCCGAACTCGAGCACCATGTTGATCGCGCTGAGCCGGTCGCAGTCGAGCCCGTACTCCTCGGCCATGTACTGGCGCACGGCGCGGCGCAGCAGCTCGTGGCCGCGGCCGGGAGCGGCGCCGGTCAGCCACTCCTCGGCGCTGGTCTCGTCGAGCGCCCGCGCCGCGGCGCTGGGGCGCAGCCAGTGGAAGCGGCCGATGCGGCGCCGGTCGCGGTCGGCCCGGCGGCGCAGCAGGGCGGCGCCCCGGTAGACGTCGTCGAAGCGGCGCACCTCGCCGGCGAGAAAGATCCGCGGGTGCAGGTGCGGGAAGCGAGCGGCGATCGCCCCGACGTCGCGCAGCCGCAGACCGAGCTCGGCCGCCAGGGCGCGGATCCGGCGGTGGGCCGTGTCGATGAACTCGCCCCCGTGCTCGGCGGTCTGGCCGCCGGCAAAGCCGCGCGCGGTCCAGCAGCGCCCGCCGACCCGCGAGTCGTGCGCCTCATAGACCGTGGCCGCGACCCCGTGCTGGCGCAGCCGGTGGGCGCAGGTGAGGCCGGCGAGACCGGCGCCGACGATCGCCACCCGGGGCTGGCCGTGGCTGGCAGGGGCTTCCCCCCGAGCCGCCCCCGGCCGGCGCCCGAGCAGCAGCGCCCCGCCCAGCGCCGCCGCCCCCGCGAGCGCCTCGCGGCGGCTGAAGGCGGGCCGCGCGCGCTCGCTGCCGGCCGCGGCGTCGGAGGGGCTCATCGCCCGGCAGTATGGCGGCGCGCGGTCAGCTTGGCGCTGACTTTGACCGCTTTCACCGCCCCGGTCGCCCCCGCCTGCAGCAGGACGCCGGCGGCGAAGACGACGATCCCCGGGACCAGCAGCAGCTTCGAGCCCAGCATCAGCAGCCCGATCCGGCCGAGCACGTAGGGCGGCGCGCTGACCACCAGCCCGAGGGCGCCGCTGATCACGGTGACCGAGAGCCGGTCGCGGCGCGAGCCGGCAGGGGCCTCGCGGTCCACCCCGATCATCCGCGCCGGCACCGCGACGTAGGTGACCATCATCACCGCGACGACGAGGCCGAGTGAGAGCACGAACCACTTGCCGCCGCTGCGACTGACGATCAGCGTCGAGATCGCCAGGGCGATGCCGACGCTGCCGCCCCAGGCGCAGATCGGCAGCAGCCGGCGCCGCGCTTCCGCGACCGCCTGCCGCACCGAGGGGGCGCCGTCCTGGGCGATCGCGAAGGCGAAGACCGCGTTGAGGAAGTAGCTGGCGACGGTACCGGCGACGACCACGAGCGCCAGCGGCAGGACGATCGGGCCGCGCAGGTCGGGCAGCGACTGGCCGCGCAGCAGGTGCAGGCGCAGGTCGTACATCGCCAGCCAGACCCACATCGCCGGCAGCACCTGGACCAGGGTCAGCCGCCAGTTGGCGAGCAGGATCCGGATCCCGGCGACGAGCATCGTGAAGCCGCCGACGAGCAGCGCCAGCGGCGCCAGCCAGGGGCGCGAGCGGGCGACGTCGTTGATCGTGGTCGCGATCCAGGCCTCGTCGGCGCGGTCGATCGCCGATGCGAGACCGCGCAGGCGCGCGCGCAGCGCCGCCAGCCGGCCGCGGCGCGGTGGCGGCGGCGCGTTCGGTGGCGGCGGCTGGCTGGCCATCTACGGATTGAACGCCAGGAAGAGGAAGGCGGCGAAGATCGCCAGGTGGACGCCCCCCTCCTGCAGCGTCGCCCGCCCCGGCAGCAGGGTCAGCGAGCCGACCAGCCCGGTCAGCACCAGGAGGACGATCTGGGTCGAGCCGAGGCCGAGCACGAGCGGCCCCTCGAGCCAGATCGAGGCCAGGGCGATCGCCGGGATCGTCAGCCCGATGCTCGCCATCGCCGAGCCGAAGCCGAGGTTGAAGCTGATCTGGACCCGCCCGCGGCGCGCGTTGCGGGCGGCGGCGAAGGTCTCCGGGGCCAGCACCAGCAGGGCGATGACGACGCCGACTGCCGACTGCGGCGCGCCGATCGATTTGACCCCGTCCTCGATCGCCCCCGAGCTGACCTTGGCCAGCCCGACCACCGCGACCAGCGCCACCAGCAGTAGGCCGAGGCTGCGCAGCGCCTGCGCCCGGCTCGGCGGCGGGCCGTCGTGCAGCGGCTCGTCCTCGCCCTCGGGCAGGAAGTGGCTGCGGTGGCGGACCGTCTGCACGACGAGGAAGAGGCCGTAGAGGGCGAGCGAGGCGACGGCGGCGAAGGCGAGCTGGGAGGAGGTGAATTCGGGCCCCGTCTTCCCGGTGGTGAAGCTCGGCACGACCAGGCTCAGCGTCGCCAGCGTCAGCACGGTGGCGAAGGCGGTGGCGGAGCCCTCGGCATTGAAGACCGCCAGCCGTTCGCGCAGGGCGGCGATCAGGATCGCGATCCCGACGACGCCGTTGCAGGTGATCATCACCGCCGAGAAGACGGTGTCGCGGGCCAGCGTTTCGGTCTTGTCGCCGCCGGCGACCATCAGGGTCACGATCAGCCCGACCTCGATCACCGTCACCGCCACCGCCAGGACCAGCGAGCCGTAGGGCTCCCCGACCCGCTCGGCGATCACCTCGGCGTGGAAGACCGCGGCCAGCACCGAGGCGGCGAGCAGGAGGTCGACGACGACGACGACGAGGACCGGCGGGTGGCTGCCCCAGGCGGCGAGCACGATCGCCAGCACCGCGAGCGCCGCCAGCGGCACCGCGGTTCGCCAGCTCTCGGCAGCGCGTCTCGCCATCGTCCGGCGATCCTACGGGGACCGTCGGGAACCGTCTCTAGCCTGCGAGCGATGAACGGCGGCTTCGACTTCTATCTGCAGGCCGCGATCTCGGTGCTGGTGATCACCGACCCGATCACCCGCGGCATCCTCTTCAAGGCGATGACCGCCAACGAGCCCGAGCGCCGGCCCGAGTTCGTGCGCAAGATCGCGCTGACGGTGGCGATCACCCTCGGCGTCGCCGCGATCGCCGGCAAGCAGATCCTCGACGGGCTCGGGATCGACCTCGGCGCCTTCGGCATCGCCGGCGGCCTGATCGTCGCCCTGATGGGCTTCGAGATGCTCTTCGGCGGCGAGCCGAGCCGCGCCCAGGGCGGCGCCGAGGCCCACCAGGAGCCCGCCAGCTTCGAGGGCAGCGTGATCGTGCCCTACGCGATCCCCTTCGTCGCCGGTCCCGGCGCGATCGCGCTGGTGATCACGATCGCCTCCTCGACCTCCGGCTGGGAAGGCCCGATCGCGGCCCTGGTCGCGGTCGCGATCGCCGTCGCCCTGCTCCCCGTCGGCCACCTCTACCTGGCCAACAAGATCAACCTCTCCGAGTCGGCGATGGCGATCTTCACCAAGTTCGGCGGGCTGCTGGTGGCGACGGTCGGGATCCAGCTGATGCTGAACGGCATCGTCAAGTTCTTCGAACTGAGCTGAGGGGCGGGGCGGCCTATTCGGGCCGGTAGGTCGCGTCGCTGACCTGGACGGCGACCAGGTTGCCTTCGATCACCCGGGCGCTGGAGCCGGCGATCGCCTTTGAGCACTGCAGCTGGATCGAGCCGGCGGCTTTGAGCTGGAACAGCCCGGACAGGGTGAAGGAGTCAGGCTCCATGTCGGCACGGGCGATCTGGGAGGCCGAGACGGCGAAGCTGCCGCCGCTGTCGATCAGCCGGCACTCGATCGTGCTGGCGACATTGTTCACGGTCTGGGCCTCGGCGCTGGCGGTGGCGAAGTAGGCGCCCGCCGGCACCGGCAGGCTGATCACGGTCGAGCCGTAGAGGCTGGCGCTCAGTTTGTCGTAGTTGACCGAACCGGGCCGCTCGTAGGCGTGGCTGACGCCCGGCTCGCCCGCTGGCCCGGTCGGACCGGTGGGGCCGGGGGCACCGGCCAGCGACCGCAGCAGGCTCGAGGCGAGGTCGCGCTCGCGCAGCGTCCCATCCCTGACCTTGGCGCCGGTCACTGAGCCAGGCTTCAGCTGGCGGGTGCCGACGCTGCCCTTGCCGAGCTGGGTCGCGGCGTAGGCGGCGCCGCCGCAGAGGACGACGAAGGCGAGCAGGGTCACCATCACGTTGGCGTAGGTCAGGTGGCGGGCGAACCGGTTCACGCGCCGACCGGCTGCTGGGCGGCATCGACGACGCGGGCGGCGAGGTGCGCGGGAACCTCCTCGTAGCGCTCGAACTCGAGCGTGTACTCGGCGCGGCCGCCGCTGATCGAGCGCAGGTCGGGGGCGAAGTCGAGGACCTCGGCCATCGGCACCTCGGCCCGCACCTCGGTGCTGGCCCCCTTCGCCTCCATCCCCAGCGGCCGGCCGCGGCGCGAGTTGAGATCGCCGATCACGTCGCCGACGACCTCCTCCGGGCAGCTGATCGTCAGCTTCACGATCGGCTCCAGCAGCACCGGCTCGGCCGCCGCCATCGCCTCGCGGAAGGCCATCGCGCCGGCCAGTTTGAAGGCCAGCTCCGAGGAATCGGTTTCGTGGTGCTTGCCGTCGACGAGGCGGACCCGCACGTCGCGCACCGGATAGCCGGCGACGGTCCCGTGCGCCATCGCTTCGGCGACGCCTTTCTCGACCGCCGGGATGAAGCCGCCGGGGATCGCGGCGCCCTTGATCTGGTCGACGAACTCGAGCCCGCAGCCCTCCTCGCCGGGCTCGATCTCGATCGCGCAGTCGGCGAACTGGCCTTTGCCGCCGGTCTGCTTCTTGTAGCGGGCGCGGGCGCTGGCGGCGGCGCGGATCGCCTCCTGGTAGGGGACGCGCGGCGGGTGCAGCTCGATCTCGGCACCGAAGCGCTCCCGCATCCGCTCGACCAGAACCTCGACGTGGACCTGGGTGAGGCCGGCGATGATCTGCTCGCCGGTCTGCGGATCGCGGTGCACGTCCAGCGTCGGGTCCTCCTCGGAGAGGCGCCTGACGGCGGTCGCCGCCCGGTCCTCGTCGCCCTTCGTCTTCGGCTCGTAGGAGAAGGCCATGACCGGTGCCGGCAGGTCGAGCGGCCGCACCGAGAGCCGGCGCCCGCCGTCGCCGAGGACGTCGCCGGCGCGGGTCTCCTTCAGCTTGGCGACGGCGCCGACGTCGCCGGCGCCGAGCTCGGCCACCGGGCGCAGCTCCTTGCCCAGCGGCTGGGAGAGCTGCCCGATCCGCTCCTTGGTGCCGCGGCTCAGGTTGAGCGCCTGGGAGTCCGAGCGCAGGGTGCCGCTGTAGACCCGGAAGAGGTTGATCCGGCCGGCGTAGGGGTCGGCGGTGGTCTTGAACACGTAGGCGAGCAGCGGCCCGTCGTCGGCCGGGGCGACGGCGACCTCCTCGCCGTCCTCGCCGAGCGCCTCGAGCGCGCCGCGCATGCGCGGCGAGGGCAGGTCCTCGACCAGCGCGTCGAGCAGCCGGTCGGTGCCGAGGTTGCGGGTGGCGACGCCGCAGGTGACCGGGAAGAGGTGGCCCTCGGTGACGCCCCGCTTCAGCGCCGCGACGATCTCGTCGTGGCCGATCTCCTCGCCGTCGAGGTAGCGCTCCATCAGCTCGTCGGAGTTCTCGGCGACCTCGTCCATCAGCTTCTCGCGGTACTCCTCGGCGCGCGGGCGGAGCTCGTCGGGGATCTCGGCCCGCTCGGCGCCGCCGCGGACCGCCTCCTCGGGATAGACCCAGGCCTCCATGTCGATCAGGTCGACGACCCCGCGAACCTCGTGCTCGGCGCCGATCGGGATCTCGGTCGCGACCACGTGCTCGCCGAAGGTCGCCTTCAGCGCGGCCAGGGCGGCGAAGAAGTCGGCCCGCTCGCGGTCGAGCATGTTGATGAAGACGAGCCGCGCCAGCCCCTCCTCGTCCGCCCGCCGCCAGAGCCGCTCGGTGTTGACCTCGACGCCGCCGACCGCGTTGACGACCACCACGCACGAGTCGGCGGCGCGGATCGCCGCCGCGGCGTCGGCGACGAAGCTGGGGTCGCCGGGCGTGTCAAGCAGGTTGATCTCGCGGTCGTCGTGCTCGAAGCAGGAGACGCAGGCGTTGATCGAGAGGCCGCGCCGGCGCTCGTCCGGTTCGTGGTCGGAGACCGTGCTGCCGTCCTCGACCCGCCCCAGCCGGTTGATCGCGCCGGCCTCGAACAGCATCGCCTCATGCAGGCTGGTCTTCCCGCTCCCCCGGTGCCCGATCAGGGCGACGTTGCGGATCCGATCCGCCGCCTTGTGCGGCATGCGACGACGTTACACCGCCGACCCGCCGCCCGCCACCCCTCGACCCGGCGAGCGCGCCGGTGGGCCATGCCGGTCCCATCCTGGATCGGGACGGCTCGGTGCGAAACGCCGCGCGCCCCCGCTCCACGGAGGGGAGCGGGGGCGCGGGTGCGGCTGGGGTGTCCACTGGCGGGCCGGCAGGTCGTCGGGCGCTATTCCTGAGCGCGCAGGGTGACGCTGTTGGCGGGCAGGCAGCCCGGGGTGCGGACGGCGCGGGCGTAGTAGCGGCCGCTGTGCAGGCCGGGGTTGCCCATGTTCCATTCGTACCCGTCGCCGTTGGCCTGGGCCAGGTCCATGCCGACCTGTTCGTCGCTGGCCGGACGCTGCTTGGCGCCGAGCTGGCGGTAGAGGACGACGGTCCGTTCGGCCTTGCATTCGAGCTTCGGGCTCTTGACCTGGCCGAAGAAGCCGCCGGACTCGGCCTGGATCAGGACCTTGGTCGGGGCCGGCGCCTTGGCGCTGGCGACGGCGCCGCCGGCGAGGCCGGAGACGGCGAGGGCGGTGGCGGCGAAGCCGAGGAAGAGGCTGCGGATCTTGGTCTTGCGGGTCATCTTGTTTCTCCTTGCGCTTGGTCGTTGCTGCTTGCACGACCATGCTCGGCGAGCGGCGCCCCCTCTCACAGGGACCCCAGGGGTGAACCTGGCCACCCCTCCGTCGCCGGGCGAGCGACGAGCGCCCGCCGGTGCGGCGCGGGTTCCCTGGCCCGGCTAGCGCGGGGTGACGCTGACCGAGACGAGGCCGCGGCGGCGCGTCGAGGCGAGCCGCAGCACCGCCGCGCCCGGCGCCGAAACGACCTTCGCGCCCCGCGCCACGACCCGGTAGCCGCGCCCGTAGACGAGGTCCGGGACGGAGGCCTCGGTCACCGCTCCCACCGGGAACCGGCCCCGGTCGTCGGCCCGGCGGACCGAGAAGCGCAGGTGGAAGGCGCGGCGGCCGGGATCGAAGCCCCAGCCGAGGGGCGTGCCGGCGATTCGCCGCGGGTAGGGCTCGACCAGCGAGGAGATCGTCCGCGTCGCCAGGTTGGCGCCGCGGGGCGGCCGCCGCGGGTCGTAGACGATCGCCTGGTCGCGCGGGTCGGCGGCGGTCGTCGGGTCGCCGCAGGCGCAGTACATCCACTCCAGCCAGGAGAGCTGGTGGCGATCGCCGAGCGCGAGCATCTGGCGCAGGTCGAGGCGGCTGCTGGTTGCGCCGAACTCGGTCAGCATCAGCGCCTCGCCCGTGGCCCGCGCGTAGCGGTCGGCGTTGGCGAGCGTGGTCGCGTGGGATGCGCAGCCCTTCGCCTCCTGTTCGAGGCAGTAGGCGTGGAAGGCGAAGCCCGAACGCGGGTCGGCGAGCGGTGAGACGGCGGTCGGGGCGCCGAAGTTGAACAGCACGTTGGGCTCATACCAGACCATCGTGCTGCGATCGACGGCGCGGATCGCGGCGTCGACCCGGGCGTAGAAGGCGTCGAGCTGGGCGTCGAAGGCGGTGCAGCCCGCCGCCGAGTAGCAGGCCAGGTAGCCGCGGCCGGGGAAGGGCTCGTTGAAGATCTCATAGCCCGCGACGGCCGGGTCGCCGGCGAAGCGGGCGGCGACGTGGGCCCAGGCCGCCGCGAAGCGGTCCTGCAGGCCGACGCCGCCCGGACCCGGGCTGTTTTCCCAGAAGTGTTCGAGCGCGACCTGGAGCGCCCGCACCGAGTAGTAGTTGGCCGGGAAGCCGAGCTGCGGCTGGGCGGGGAGCCCTTCGTCCTGCACCGCCCAGTCCGGCGCGCCCTCTCCCTGGAAGCGCTCGTTGAAGAGGTCCTGGTGGAAGTCGAGCACCGAGAAGATGCCCTGCCGTGCGAGCGTGCGCACGGTGGCGGCGATGCTTTCGAGGTAGGCGTCGTCGTAGACGCCGGGCTGCGGCTCAAGCGCCTTCCAGATCACGCCGACGCGGACCGCGTCGAACCCGATCTGGCGCAGGAAGGCGGCGTCGTCGGCGCCGAAGCCCGCCGCGGCCGGGTCGTACGGCGCCAGCTTGTAGACCATGTTGGTTCCGTGCAGGACGACGACCCGCCCGCGTCCGTCGGTGAGCCAGCGACCGGCGTGGGAGAGCGGCGCCGGGCGGGCCGCCGCCGCGCTCGCGGTGACGAGCGCCACCACCAGGGCGACGGCGGCGATCGCCGCGGCCAGCGCGCGTCGGTTCGAGCGGCAACCCACGCGGCGATTGTCTCAGCCCGGCGGCGGCGAGGCCAGCGCGGGCCCTACTCGGCCAGCAGAGCGTCGATCTGCCCGACGGCTTCGCGCAGCCCCTGCTCCATCCCCATCTCCAGAACCTGTTCCAGCTGCTCGCGCGAGGCGAAGGTCGAACGCAGCTGCATCCTGGTGCCGCCATCGTGCTCGGTCAGGGTCATCTCCACCGTCGAGACCGGCATCTGCGGGTTGGCGTTGCCGTCCTCGTCGGCGAAGGCGTCGCGGAAGCCGAGCGAGCGCGGGGCCTCGACCCTCTCGACCTGCCAGAGGCCGTGGTACCTCTGGCCCTCGGGACCGGTCATGAAGTACCTCACCTCGGCACCGACGACGAGCTCGTGCTGATGGAAGGTGGCGGGATGGCTCGGGGGGCCCCACCAGCGCTCCAGCAGCCGCGGGTCCTCCCACAGCTGCCAGACCCGCTCGACCGGGGCGGCGAAGTCGGCGAGGAGGGTCATCGTCAGGTTGTCGAGGTCCTTCTCGACGCTGGTCACGGTCATCTTCTCTGGCTCCTTTTCTGGGGTATGTCGGAATCGGGGTCGGGCGCCTCGGCGAGCAGGCCGGACATCCGCCCGACCCGGCCGCGCCACTCCGCCTCGAGCCGCTCGAGGGCCAGGCGGGCGCGGCCGACCGCCTCCGGGTCGGTGCGCACCAGCCGCTCGCGGCCGCGGCGCTCCTTGGTGACGAGGCCGCTGCGCTCGAGCACCGCGACGTGCTTCTGCACGGCGGCGAAGCTGATCGGGTAGGCCTCGGCGAGCTGGGAGACCGACGCCTCGGCGCCGAGGCAGCGCCGCACGATGTCGCGGCGGGTGCCGTCGGCAAGTGCCCCGAAGAGGGCGTCGGCGGTCTCCTCGTCCAGCTGACTTACAACCATCTGGTTGTAGGTTAGCGCAGGCGTCCGCTCCTGTTTAGCGGCGCCGCGCGCGTGGGTAGGGGCGAGGCATGACCCCGCTGAAGAAGCTCGGCCCCGTCGCCGCCGTCGGCATCGCCGTCCTGGCGCTGGCCCCGGCCGCGCTTGCCGCCACCGTCCGTGTCAACCGGCCCTGCTACGTCGCGCCGCAGCCCGGCGTCGGCGCCAGCATCGGCGTCTCTGGCGAGGGCTACGCTCCCGGCGAAGCGGTCTTCGTCCACGTCCTCGCCCCCGGCGGGCTGCTCGCCTTCACCGAAACGACGATCGCCCCCGACGGCACCCTCCGCGCCGCCCTGCACGACGTCTCGCCGGAATCGATCGACCCGATCGTCGAACGCAAGACCCTGCAGGTGGTCGGCGTCCTCAGCGGCGCCGTGCTCTCCGAAGCGGAAGTCAAGCTGACCAACCTGACGGTCCGCACCAAGCCCTCGACCGCGCCGGCGCAGCGGCGCGTCACCTATCGCTTCAGCGGCTTCAAGCCGGGCCGGCCGATCTTCGGCCACTACCTGGTCCATGGCCACGCGGTGCTGCGTCACAAGTTCGGCAAGGCCCACGGCCCCTGCGGGACCCTGAAGTCGAAGGCGCGGATCTTCCCGGGCAACGCCCGCAACCACCACAAGTACGGGGTCCAGTTCGACGGCCACCGCAAGTACTCCAAGCGCACCAGGCCGGCGATCGTGACCTCGGTGACCCTGGGTATCTAGTCTCCCTCGGGTGAGCTACGAGGCGGACAGCCGCCGCTACGAAGGGTCGATGGCCTACCGGCGCTGTGGCCGCTCGGGGCTCGACCTGCCGCTGCTCTCGCTCGGCTACTGGCACAACTTCGGCGACGACCGCCCGTTCGAGACCCAGCGGGCGATCGCCCGCCGGGCCTTCGACCTCGGCATCACCCACCACGACCTGGCCAACAACTACGGCCCGCCCTACGGGTCGGCCGAGCGCAACTTCGGCCGCCTGATGCGCGAGGACCT
The DNA here is from genome assembly GCA_046330305.1 of Solirubrobacterales bacterium. Lineage (GTDB taxonomy): Bacteria > Actinomycetota > Thermoleophilia > Solirubrobacterales > 70-9 > VAYN01. Next base: position 51,900 of record JAXLTA010000020.1, read on the forward strand.
CGCGCCCTACCGCGACGAGCTCGTGATCTCGACCAAGGCGGGCTGGGACATGTGGCCGGGGCCCTACGGCCAGGGCGGCGGCTCGCGCAAGTACCTGCTCGCCTCGCTCGACCAGTCGCTGCGGCGGATGGGGCTCGACTACGTCGACATCTTCTACAGCCACCGGCTCGACGGGACGACGCCGCTGGAGGAGACGATGGGAGCCCTCGACGCCGCGGTGCGCTCCGGCAAGGCGCTCTACGTCGGCATCTCCTCCTACGACGCCGATCGCACGCGCGAGGCGGCGGCGATCCTCGCCGACCTCGGCACGCCGCTGCTGATCCACCAGCCCTCCTACTCGATGATCAACCGCTGGATCGAGCACGAGGGCCTGCTCGACGCCGTCGAGGCGCTCGGCGTCGGCGTGATCGCCTTCACCGCGCTCGCCCAGGGCCTGCTCACCGACCGCTACCTGACCGGCATCCCCGCCGACTCGCGGGCGGCGCGCGAACATCCCGCCTTCGACCGCGCCTGGATCAACGACGCGATGATCGCCCGCCTGCGCGAGCTCAACGCGATCGCCGGCCGCCGCCGCCAGACCCTGGCCCAGATGGCGCTGGCCTGGGCGCTGCGCGACCAGCGCGTCACCTCGCTGGTGATCGGCGCCTCCTCGGTCGCCCAGCTCGAGCAGAACGTCGATGCCCTCGGCAACCTCGAGTTCAGCGACGAGGAGCTGGCCGAGATCGACCGGCACCTGGGCGAGGACGGCGAGGTCGACCTCTGGAGCGGCGCCCGCCGCGGTGAGTGGTAGCCGGGTCAGAGAGCGCCGGTCGACCGCGATGCAGGAGATCGAGCGCAAGTTCCTCCTCGCCCGGCCCCCGTCATGGCTCGAGCGCCGCGAGAGCCGCCAGATCGAGCAGGGCTACCTGGCGATCGCCGAGGACGCCGAGGTGCGCCTGCGCCGGATCGGGGGCGAGCGACTGCTGACGGTCAAGCGCGGCGCCGGCGAGACCCGTGAGGAGGTCGAGGTCGGGCTCGAGGTCGAGGCCTTCGAGCGGCTCTGGGAGCTGACCGCCTCGCGGCGGCTGCTCAAGCGCCGCTACGCGGTCCCGCTCGAGGACGGGCACCGCGCCGAGGTGGACGTGTACGAGGGCGAGCTCGCCGGCCTCATCGTCGCCGAGGTCGAGTTCGGCTCCGAGGCGGAGGCCGACGGCTTCCGGCCGCCTGCCTGGCTGGGGGCCGAGCTGACCGGCGAGCGGCGCTACGCGAACCAGGAGCTGGCGCGGCACGGCCTGCCCGACGACCTCCGGCGGCGCGGCCGGGAGAGCCGCGGCTACGCGCTGAAGAAGGGCGAGCGGCCGAGCGCCGGGATGGCGCGGATCGCCCGCGGACGGGCCGAGAAGGCGGCCGACCGCCTGGCCGCGGCCCGCGAGGGACGCGACCCGACCGCCAGCGTGCACGGCGCCCGCAAGGACCTGAAGAAGCTGCGCTCGCTGCTGCGCCTGCTCCGCTCCCAGCTCGGCGAGGAGCGCTACCGAGTGGCGAACGCCGCGTTCCGCGAGGCCGGCCGGTTGCTCTCCGAGAGCCGCGACGCGGCGGTCAAGGCGAAGACCCTGGAGGCGCTTTGCGAGGACCGCGGCGGGCTGCCCGCAGGCGCCGCGGCGGAATGGCTGGAGGTGCTGCGGGAGGAGCGAGCGCAGGCCGAGGCGGCGACGCGCGGCGAGGCCGCGGCCCTGGAGGAGGCGCTGGGCCTGGTCGAGGCCGGCCGCGACCGGGTCGAGAGCTGGCCCCTGGAGAGCGATGGCTGGAAGCTGGCCGGCCCCGGGCTCGAGCGCGCCTACCGGCGCGGGCGCCGGGCGATGCGCCGCGTCGCCGCCGACCCCGACCCCGCCGCCGTCCACGAGTGGCGCAAACGGGTCAAGGACATCTGGTATCAGCTGCGGATCCTGGCGGTGGCGACGCCGCCCGGCCTCAGCGACCGGGTCGAGATCGCCGATCGGCTGGCCGACGTCCTCGGCGACCACCACGACCTCGCCGTCCTCCGCGACGACCTCCTGCTCCGCGAGCTGCCCACCGTCAACCGGCCGGCGCTGGTCGCGGCGATCGTGGCGCGCCAGGAGGAGCTCGCCGACCGGGCCCTGGCGCTCGGCGACCGCCTCTACGCCGAGAAGCCGAAGCGCTTCACGCGCAAGATGCGCCGCGGCTGGCGCAAGCGATTCGGGCGCTGAGCGCCTCCTCATGACCTTTGTAACCCAGAGGGTTACAAAGGTCATGAGGAGGAGGGCTAGGCACCGGCCGGCGGCGTCGCGTCGGGGCCCTCGGGCGCCGGCTCGCCGCGGTACCAGACCGCCTGCTGGGGGAAGGGGATCTCGATCCCTTCCTCGTCAAAGGCCCGCTTGATCCGCTCGCGCAGGGCGCGCGCCACGCGCCACTGCTCCTTCGGCGTCGTCTTCACCACCAGGCGGAGGACGATGCCGCTGGCACCGAGCTGCTCGACCCCCCACATCTCCGGCTCCTCGAGCACGGCGGGGTCTTCCTTCCAGAGCCGGTCGGCGACCTGCTTGATCACGGTCTTGGCCTTCTCGATGTCGGTGTCGTAGGCGATTTCGACGTCGAGCAGCGAGCGCGACCAGTGCTGGCTCATGTTGCCGACCATCCGCATCTCGCCGTTGGGAACGTGCCAGACGACTCCGTCGACGCTGCGCAGGCGGGTGGTCCGCAGGCTGACCGCCTCGACGACGCCGCTGACCTGGCCTTCGACGTCGATGATGTCGCCGACCCCGAACTGATCCTCGACGAGGATGAAGACCCCGGAGAGGAAGTCCTTGACCAGCGACTGTGAGCCGAAGCCGAGGGCCACCCCGATCACCCCGGCCCCGGCCAGCAGCGGCGCCAGGCTGATCCCGACCGCGGCCAGGATCATGAAGGCGGCGATCAGCCAGACGACGAAGGTGGTGGCGCTGCGCAGGACGCCGGTCAGCGCTTCGATCCGCTGTTCGGCGCGGACGCTGGTCTCGCGCGTCTCCAGCAGGGCGTCCGGCACGCCGCGCCGCACCGCCGCCGCCCGCTCTTCGACGCCGCCGGAGTGCAGCCGCCGCAGCCCCTTGCTGATCCCCCGCCGCAGCAGCCAGCTGACCAGCAGCGCCCCGATCACGATCAGCAGGATCTTGAGCGGGACGTCGAGCGCCCAGTGGGCGATTTCGGCGGTCCCTTCGCTGCCGGTCCAGTCGAGGACGTGACGGCAGATCCAGCCCGGTTCTTCGCCGCAGGCGCGTTCCAGCTTCTGCGGCGAGACCTCGGCGAGCAGCGTGAGCACGCCGCGAAGCTAGCAATCCCCCCAACCCCGGTGCCGGCCCGGCGCCCGGCTCAGAGCAGCGCCGTCAGCGCATCGGCGGCGGTGTAGAGGGCGGTCGCGATCACGATCGCCGCGAACCAGCGGGTCACGGCCTGCTGCGAGGCGCGTTCGCCGAAGGCGGCGCCGAGCAGGACCCCGGCGACGGCGGCCGCGGCGAAGGGGCCGATCACCGCCCAGTCGACGCCACCGCCGTGCAGCCGCTCGGCGAGGGCGACGAGCGAGCCGAGGATGATCACCAGCAGGCTGGTGCCGACCGCCTCGGTGACCGCGAAGCCGAGCCCGAGGACGAGCACGGGCACGATCACGAAGCCGCCGCCGACCCCGAACAGCCCGGTCAGCCACCCGGTGGCGAAGCCGAAGCCGACCACCCGCTGGGCCGACTCGCGGCTGACGCCGTGGCGCCAGGGCCGGAAGCTGGCTTCGACGCGCGCCCGTTCGCCGACCATCGCCACCGCGCCGAGCACCATCACGGGCGCGAAGGCGAGCAGCAGCACGTCGGGGTTGAGCTGGCGGGCGAGCAGCGAGCCGGCCAGGGAGCTGACCCCGGCGGCGGCGCCGAAGGCGAGTCCGGCGCGCCAGCGGACCTCGCCGCGCCTCAGGTAGGCGGCCACCCCGATCGCGGCGGCCGCGATGACGACGACGAGGCCGCCGGCCTGGGCGCTGCGCACGCTCTGGCTGCCGACGTAGACGAGGGCCGGGACCGCGATCAACGAGCCGCCGCCGCCGACGGAGCCGAGCAGGACCCCGATCGCGACCCCGATCGGGATCAGCAGCAGCGCCGTCCCGCTCAAACTCCCGTCTGTCCTCGATCGCTCATGCCGAGGACACGGTAGCCCTCAACGCGCCGGCAGCGCCGACGCCAGCCACTCGGCGGCCGCAGGCAGGTGCGCCGCGTCGATCTGGTGGCCGGCGTCGGACTCGTGGTAGCTGACCGGGAGGCCGCCGGCCTCGAGCAGATCGCGGGCGCGGCGGGCGAAGCCGACGTCCACCACCTGATCGCGCCGCCCGTGGGCGATGAAGACGGGCAGATCGGGGCGCGAGCCGAGGTCGGGCTGCCAGCCCTCGACCGTCGGCACGAAGCCGGAGAAGGCGAGGATCCCCGCCGGCACCGGCCGCTCCGCCGCCAGGCCCAGCGCGTAGCTCATCACCGAGCCCATCGAGAAGCCGCCGAGGACGGTCTGCTCCGGGCCGATGCCGGTGCGCTCCCAGGTCTCCTCGTGGAAGGCGGCGAGCCGCTCGAAGGCTGCGTGGAAGGTCTCCGGGTCGGGGTAGCCGACCCGGGGCACGACGTACCAGTGGTTGCCGGGCCAGCCGGGGACGGTCAGCGGTCCGCGCGGGGTGAGGACGTGGAGCCGGCGCCCGGGGTCGAGGACGTCGGCCAGCCCGAGCAGATCGTGCTCGTCGGCGCCGCGGCCGTGGTGGAGGACCAGCAGCCCCTCCGGGTCGCCGGCGGCCGGCCGCTCGCGATGGACGAGCGAGCTCATGCGCGGGCCTCCTCACGGCGGGCGGCGCGCGGGTTGGCGAGCGGCGTCAGCAGCCGCTCGAGCTGCGGCCGCAGGTGCTCGTGCTGGGTCGGCAGCCGCAGCCCCTCGCCGAGCCGCTCGGGATCCTCATCGACGGCGAAGCCCGGCGAGGTCGTCGCGATCTCGAAGAGGACGCCCTGGGGCTGGCGGAAGTAGATCGACCTGAAGTAGTCGCGGTCGATCACCGGCGTCACCGGCATCCCGGCCGCGGCGGCGCGCCGCTGCCACCCGGCGTGGTCGGCGTCGTGCGAGTGCCAGGCGATGTGGTGGACGTTGCCGGCGCCGGGCACGCCGCGCCCGGCGGCCTCGTCGTAGCGCCAACGAAAGCGCCGCGTCTCGCCCTCCAGCAGGTACTTCCCGTCCCCCACGGCGCGGAAGCCGAGCGTCTCGGTGAGCAGCTCGCGGTCGGCGTCGAGGGCGGCGCCGGCGTAGGCGCGGGCACCCTCGACGCCGAGGATCGCGTGCTCGACCGGGACCTCGGGATGGGCGGCTCGCAGCGGCTCGTTGCCGCCGGCGGCGACGCCGAGCTCGAAGCGCAGGCCGTCGTAGTCCTCGAAGGCCAGCGTGTCCGCCCCGCGCGTGCTCTCGTAACCGTGGGCGGCGAGCCGCTCGGCCCAGAACTCGAGCGCGGCCGGCGAGGCGACGCCGAGCTCGATCGTGTGGATCATCCCGGCGCCGGGGCGACCGCGACCGGCCCCAGCGAACTCGAACCAGGTGAGGATCGAGCCGGGCGAGCCCTGCTCGTCGCCGAAGTAGAGGTGGTAGGCCTCGGGGGCGTCGAAGTTGACCGTTTTCTTGACCAGCCGCAGCCCGAGCACGTCGGCATAGAACTCGACGTTCCTGCGGGCGTCGCCGGTGATCATCGTCAGGTGGTGCATGCCGTCCAGCTTCATCGCTTCCTCCTCGCGGCCAACCCGTCGGGCGCGGCCCTCTCTGAAAAGTAGTTGTAGCCGCAACTATATCCGAAAGTGATTGCATATGCAACTATTCCCGTGATGAACTCCGGACCCCTCTCCGGCGAGGAGCTGGCCGCCTGGCGGGGCATGCTCGAAGTCAACTCGCGCCTCACGCACCGGCTCGACGCCGAGATGCAGGCCGCGCACGGCCTCTCGCTCTCGGCCTACGAGGTGCTGATGTTCCTCGAGGACGCCCCCGGCCAGCGCCTGCGGATGTCGGAGATAGCCGACCGCGCCCTGCTCAGCCGCTCCGGCTGCACCCGCCTGGTCGACCGCCTGGCGAAGCTCGGCTACGTCACCCGCTGCGCCGCCGAGGGCGACGGCCGCGGCCTCTTCGCCGAGCTCACCGACGCCGGCCGCGAGCGGATCGCCGCCGCCCGCCCCACCCACCGGGCGGGGATCCGCGCCCACTTCCTCGCCCACCTGAGCGCCGCCGAGCGGCGCGCCCTGGCGAGGATCTGGGCGCGCGTCCTGGGTGAGCCGGCCTGAGGACGGCCCGGCCAGCAACCTGCTCGCAACCCCTCCATCCGGTCGCAAATCGATTGCGCGGCGCGGCCGGCGGGGCTAGCTTTGGTCTGGGACTTTCAAAAGCTAACGAGGAGAGACGTCATGCCTGAGACTCTCAAGGGCAGTTGCCTGTGCGGCGGGGTCGAGTACGAGGTCACCGATCCCGAGGCGCTGGGCTACTGCCACTGCACCCGCTGCCAGCGCTGGACCGGCTCGAGCCTCGCCGGAGTCGTCGTCGCCAAAGAGAACTTCCACTTCACCAAGGGCGAGGACCTGGTCCACACCTACGAGAGCGAGCTCGCGCCGCGCAACTTCTGCAGCAACTGCGGCTCGAGCATCTACGACGACCTCGGCGACAAGTACTTCGTCGCCGCCGGCCTGATGCGGGACCTCGACCTGGAACCGAGCTTCCACCTCCAGGTCGCCTACAAAGCCGACTGGCACCAGATCGGCGACAGCGCCCCGCAGTACGCGGAGAACCCGCCCGCCTGAGCGGTCGCCCCGGCGCGGCGGGCTCGCCTCGCCGGGGCTAGATTTGAACCGTTCCAGAAAGTAAGATGGGCGAACGCAGGCGGGCTCGGCGGCTCGCTGCGAGGATTCGCGCCCCCCGCCAACCGGGGCCCGTGAGCGGACCGCTTGCCCTGCACCCCACCTGAACCTGGAAGGAACTGCCGTGTCTGAAACGCCAGATGCCGTTGTCGGAGAGATGAACGAGGAGACCGGCGCCGAGGCCGGCGGCTGCCCGGTGGCCCACGACCGCGCCCCGTACCCGAGCGAGGGCGGCGGCAACCGCGGCTGGTGGCCCAACCGCCTCAACCTCAGGATCCTCGCCAAGAACCCGCTCGAGGCGAACCCGATGGGCGAGGACTTCGACTACGCCGCCGAATTCGAAAGCCTCGACCTCGCCGAGGTCAAGCAGGACATCGAGACGGTGCTGACAACCTCTCAGGACTGGTGGCCGGCCGACTTCGGCCACTACGGCCCGCTGATCATCCGGATGGCCTGGCACAGCGCCGGCACGTACCGGATCAGCGACGGCCGCGGCGGCGCCGGCGCCGGCCAGCAGCGCTTCGCCCCGCTCAACAGCTGGCCCGACAACGCCAACCTCGACAAGGCCCGCCGCCTGCTCTGGCCGGTCAAGCAGAAGTACGGCGCCAAGCTCTCCTGGGCCGACCTGATGGTGCTCGCCGGCAACGTCGCGCTGGAGTCGATGGGTTTCGAGACCTTCGGCTTCGGCGGCGGCCGCGAGGACGTGTGGGAGCCCGACGAGGACGTCTACTGGGGCCCCGAGACCACCTGGCTGGGCGATGAGCGCTACACCGGTGACCGCCAGCTCGAGAACCCGCTGGCGGCGGTGCAGATGGGCCTGATCTACGTCAACCCGGAGGGCCCCAACGGCAACCCCGACCCGCTCAGGGCCGCGGTCGACATCCGCGAGACCTTCAGGCGGATGGCGATGGACGACGAGGAGACCGCGGCGCTGATCATCGGCGGCCACAGCTTCGGCAAGACCCACGGCGCCGCCGACCCGGAAAAGTACGTCGGCCCCGAGCCCGAGGGCGCGCCGCTCGAGGAGCAGGGCCTCGGCTGGCACAACAGCTACGAGACCGGCAACGGCACGGCGACGATCACCAGCGGGATCGAGGTGACCTGGACCGACACGCCGACGCGGTGGGACAACTCGTTCCTCGAAATCCTCTTCGGCAACGAGTGGGAGCTGGAGAAGAGCCCGGCCGGCGCCAACCAGTGGCGGCCGAAGAACGCCGAGGCGACCGTGCCCGACGCCCAGGACCCCGAGCGCAAGCACGTGCCGCGAATGCTCACCACCGACCTGGCGCTGCGCATGGACCCGGTCTACGAGCCGATCGCGCGTCGCTTCCTCGAGAACCCCGACGAGCTGGCCGACGCCTTCGCGCGGGCCTGGTTCAAGCTCACGCACCGAGACATGGGTCCGCGCCCGCGCTACCTCGGGCCCGAGGTGCCGGACGAGGTCCTGATCTGGCAGGACCCGGTGCCGGCCGTCGACCACGAGCTGGTCGATGCCGCCGACGTGGCGGCGCTGGGAAAGCAGATCCTGGCAAGCGGCCTGCCGGTCTCCCAGCTGGTCGCGGCCGCCTGGGCGTCGGCATCGACCTTCCGCGGCGGCGACAAACGCGGCGGTGCCAACGGCGCCCGGATCCGGCTCGAGCCGCAGCGCGGCTGGGAGGTCAACGACCCCGAGCAGCTGGCCCAGGTGCTGACCGTGCTGGAGAAGGTGCAGGGCGACTTCAACGCCGCCCAGAACGGCAGCGGCAAGCGGGTCTCGTTGGCCGACCTGATCGTCCTCGGCGGCTGCGCCGCGGTCGAGCAGGCTGCCCGCGAGGCCGGCCATGAGGTCGAGGTCCCGTTCGCACCCGGCCGCACCGACGCCAGCGCGGCGGAAACCGACGCCGAGTCGTTCGAGCCGCTGGAGCCGACCGCCGACGGCTTCCGCAACTACCTGCGGGGCGAGCACCGCCTGCCGGCGGAGTACCTGCTGATCGACCGGGCCAACCTGCTGACGCTGACGGCGCCGGAGATGACCGTCCTGGTCGGCGGCCTGCGCGTGCTCGGGGCCAACAGCGGCGGCTCGCAGCTCGGCGTCCTCACCGACCGGCCGGGGCAGCTGACGAACGACTTCTTCGTCAACCTGCTCGGGCCCGGCACGACCTGGAAGCCGGCCTCGGAGGCCTCCGAGTCCTTCGAGGCGCGCGGCGAGGACGGGCAGGTCAGGTGGACCGGCAGCCGCGTCGACCTCGTCTTCGGCTCCAACTCCGAGCTGCGGGCGCTGGCCGAGGTCTACGCCAGCGCCGACGGCGAGCGCCGGTTCGTCGAGGATTTCGTCGCCGCCTGGGACAAGGTGATGAACCTCGACCGCTTCGACCTGCGTTAGGGCTGGGGCTTCGTCCCGTCCGCCCCGCCCCCCGGCGCCGGCGAGGTGGCAGAGCTCTTGGGTGCTGGAGACCCAGAAGCTCTGCCACGCGGGGTCGGGGAGCCCACCTAGAGCGAGTCCGCCGGGGGAATGTGGTGGTTGCCCTTGAACAGGTCCTCGGGGTCATACAGCGCCTTCACCTGGCGCAGGCGCGCCCAGGTTCCGGGGTCGAAGAAGGCGCTCGCGTCGACCGGGCGTTCGACGAAGTTCGGGTAGTCGCCCTGGCGATAGGGGTCGACCGCCCGCCCGATCGCCCCCAGGTAGGACCTTCCCGTCGCCGCCGCGGCGTCGTCCTCGACCACGCCCAGCGAGTAGAGGACGTACTCCCCGGGGATCGTCGCCCGCGCCCCGGCGCCCGGGGCACGACGGCCGAGGGCACCGCCGAGCTGGCGCAGCTCGACCATCGTCAGCGGTGACCCCGAGCCCGGCCCGGCGGCCGCCAGCAGCGCCTCGACGCCGGCTCCGGGCAGCTCGGCGAGGACCGCGGTGTCGCTGACGTAGGGCAGCGGCTCGGGCGGATCCATCGCCAGCTCCGCGAGCGCCGCCGGCGCGACGGGCGCCAGCGTGTCGAGGTCGGGGCCGAGGCCGCGCAGCGGCTCGAGCAGCGCGCTGCCCTCAGCCGCCCCGCCGAGGAAGGCGGCGAAGACGATCGCGAAGGCGCCGCCGCGGAACGGCTCGGGGATGTCGGGGAGGTCCGGGAACTGGAGTAGCTTGACCCAGGTCATCATCTCCTCGGGGAGGCCCGGGCCGAGCTCCGCCCAGGCGTGCATGACCTCGCCGGCCCGCTCGTACGGGTAGACCATGATCCCGGCGTAGAGCTCCTGCACCGGGTAGACCGAGAACTCGATCGCGGTGGCGACGCCGAAGTTGCCGTTGCCGCCCCGCAGCGCCCAGAACAGATCGGACTCGTGGTCGGCGTCGACCCGGCGCAGGCGGCCGTCGGCGGTGACCAGCTCGATCGCGGTGACGCTGTCCGCCTGCAGCCCGTGCTTGCGTGCCAGCCAGCCCATGCCGCCGCCCAGCGAGTAGCCGGCGATGCCGACGTCGGGCGAGGAACCGTGCAGCGCCGCCAGGCCATGCTCGGAGAGCTGCGGCGCGACCCGCTCCCATTTGACGCCGGCGCCGACCCTGACCCGCCGCGCACCGGGGTCGATCCACACTTCCTGCAACCCGCGCACGTCGACCAGCAGGGTCTCGGCGAGCGAGCCATGGGCGTCGGCGTTGTGGCCGGTGGCCTGCGGCGCGACCCGCAGGCCGTGCCGGCGGGCATGGGCGACCGCGGCGGCGACCTCGCCCGCGTCGCGCGGCAGCGCGATCGCGGCCGGACGGACGTCGCTTCTCAGGTTGAACACCTGCCGCGTCGCGTCCCAGTCGGGATCGCGAGCGGTCAGCAGCCGCCCGGGCGGCGCCGCGGGGGACGGGGCGGACGGGGCGGACGGGGCGGGGACGAGCGTTGCGTCGATCATTCTCTCTATCCTTTCGATTAACAGCATGTCAAGCGATTATCGGGTAGAGTAACATCCCTAAACACCATGTCAACTGAAATTAGGAAATACGAGCTGAAGGCGCGGGCCGAGAGCCAGCGGGAGACCCGCGAACAGATCGCCCGCGCCGCTGCCCAGCTGCACGAAGAGAAGGGGGTCGCGGCCACCACCGTCGCCGAGATCGCGCGGCGCGCCGGCGTCTCGCGGCTCACCGTCTACAACCACTTCGCCGACCTCGACCAGCTGATCCCGGCCTGCGCCGCGCACTACGAGACACGCCACCCCCTGCCCGACTTCGCGGCGGCGCTGGCCGAGGAGGAGCCCGGCGAGCGCGTCGGCGCCACCCTCTCCCTGCTCTACGGCTGGTACCGCGAGACCGAGCCGATGTTCGGCAAGCTGTTCAGCGACCGCTCCTCGGTGCCCGAGCTCGACCGCTTCATGGCGGCGAACATCGACCGCGTCCAGGCGGAGCTGGCCGCCGAGCTCGCCGCCCCGTTCGGCGCCCGCGGCCAGGCGGCAGCGCGCCTCGGCGCGATGCTGCGCGTCGCGCTCGACTTCTGGACCTGGCGCCGGCTGACCGGCGAGGGCCTCACCGAGGCGGCGGCCGCTGACCTGATGGCCGCCGCCGTCGCCGCGACCGCCCCCCCACCCCGCTGACCTCATGACCTTTGTAACCCTCTGGGTTACAAAGGTCATGAGGAGGCCTGTCGACCCTCTTGTCGATTTCTGCCTTCTTCGTTCGACGGAGGGGTAGGAGCATCCCAACGAACGAAGGAGGCAACGATGCGTTTCATGGTTCTGGTTCCCGGCGATTCCCGCTCTGAGGCAGGCGAGATGCCAAGCACCGAGCTGCTCGAGGCGATGACGAGGTACAACGAGGAACTCGTCAAAGCCGGCGTGATGCTGGCCGGCGAGGGACTCCAGCCCACCGCCAAGGGCGCCCGGGTCCGCTTCGAGGGCAGCGAGCGCACCGTGATCGACGGGCCGTTCACCGAGGCGAAGGAGATCGTGGCCGGGTTCTGGCTCTGGCAGTGCGGCTCGCGCGAGGAGGCGATCGAGTGGCTGAAGCGGGCGCCGTTCGACGGCGGCACCGAGATCGAGCTGCGCCAGGTCCACGAGTTCGAGGACTTCGACGACCAGCTCACCCCCGAGCTGCGCGAGGCGAACGAGCGCCTCGGCGAGCAGCTCGGCGATCAGAGCTAGGGCGTGGGCGCCGCCACCCAGGCGGAGATCGACGCCGTCTGGCGGATCGAGTCGGCCCAGCTGATCGCTGGGCTGACTCGGCTCGTCGGCGACGTCGCCAGCGCCGAGGACCTGGCCCAGGACGCGTTCGTCGCCGCGCTCGAGCAGTGGCCGCGCGCGGGCGTCCCCGCCAGCCCCGGCGCCTGGCTGATGACCGTCGCCAGGCGCCGCGGCGTCGACGCGATTCGTCGCCGGGTCAACCTCGAGCGCAAGCAGGAGCTGATCGGGCGCGAGCTGGAGACTCTGCAGCGCCTCGAGCAACCCGACTTCGCGGCCGCCGTCGAGAGCGTCGAGGACGACGTGCTGCGCCTCGCCTTCATGACCTGCCATCCGATCCTCTCCAAGGACGCCCGGGTGGCGCTGACCCTGCGGCTGCTGGGCGGCCTGACGACGCCGGAGATCGCGCGCGCCTTCCTCGTCTCCGAGGGGACGGTGGCGCAGCGCATCGTCAGGGCCAAGCGGACGCTGGTCGAGGCCCGGGTGCCGTTCGAGGTCCCGGGTGAGTCCGAGCGCGTCGAGCGCCTGGCGGCGGTGCTCGAGGTCGTCTACCTGATCTTCAATGAGGGTTACGCGGCGACGGCGGGTGAGGACTGGGTCCGGCCGGCGCTCTGCGAGGAGGGGCTGCGGCTGGCCCGGGTCCTGGCCGGCCTGATGCCCCGCGAGCCCGAGGTCCATGGTCTGGTCGCGCTGCTCGAGCTGCAGGCCTCGCGGCTGCGTGCGCGGGTCGGCCCCCGGGGCGAGCCGGTCGTGCTCGCCGAGCAGGACCGCGGCCGCTGGGACCACCTGCTGGTCGGGCGCGGGCTCAGCGCCCTCGCCCGCGCCGAAGAGCTGAGCGGCAGCCTCGGCCCCTACACGCTGCAGGCGGCGATCGCCGCCTGCCACGCGCGGGCGCCGAGCGTCGAGGGCGCCGAATGGCCGCGGATCGTCGCTCTCTACGACGCCCTCGCCGCGCTCACCGGCTCGCCGGTCGTCGAGCTGAACCGGGCCGTCGCGATCTCGATGGCCTTCGGGCCCACGCCGGCGCTGAAGCTGGTCGACGCGCTCGCCGAGGAGCCCAGCCTGCGCTCCTACCACCTCCTCCCCGCCGTTCGCGGCGACCTCCTGCTGCGCCTCGAGCGGCCGCTAGAGGCGCGCCGCGAGCTGCTCCGCGCGGCCGGCCTCTGCGAGAACGAGCGCGAGCGCCAGCTGCTGCTCGCCCGAGCCGAAGCCTGCCTCCAGTAGCCGCGGCAGTGCGTGGAAACCCCCGGCTCCCGGTGGGCGCACTACCGATGCCCGGCCCAGCCGCCGCGCCTATCGTCCGGCCGAGTCGACAGCCAGCAAGAGGAGGCAACGCGATGCGCCGTGACAACTGGAAGCACCTTGCAACCGAAGGTTGGATCTACGTCGTGATCGCCGTCCTCGCCTTCGTCGGCGGACTCCTCGTCGGCGACCTCGGCAGCTCGCCGAAGACCGAAACCGTCGCCGTCGCGGTCGCACCGAGCGAAGCCGAATCCGAATCCGAAGGCGCCGCGGCCGGGGGCGGCGGCGAACAGATCTTCACCGCCGCGGGGTGCGGCAGCTGCCACGTCCTCAAGGCCGCCGGCTCGACCGGGGAAGTCGGGCCCAACCTCGATGAATCGCTGGCCCCCGACGACAACACCGAAGCGATCGAAGAAATGATCGTCAAGCCCAACGCCGAGGTCATCGAAGGCTACGCGCCCAACGTGATGCCGCAGGACTTCGGCCAGACCCTGTCGCCGACCGAAGTCACCGAACTGTCCGAATTCCTGGTTGAAAGCACACCCGCCAGCCCGTGACGGGGCCGCCTGGCCCCGCATGTTGTCAGCGACGTTGACCGCGAGCTGGCGGTGGACCTGGTAGAGGTCGATCCAATCGGTGCCGAGCCGCCGCAGCGAGCCCTCGACCGCCGCGACGATCCAGCGCCGGGGCGCCGCCTTGGTTCGGATCGGCGCCGAAGGGCAGCCCGAACGACAGGTCGTCCGGTTCTACCCGGAGTCGCCGTTCTTCCGCTCCTCCTTGGCCCTGGCGGCGGCGTCGCGCAGCCGCTCGGCCTCCCGCTCGGCCGCGGCCGCCTCGGCTTTGGCCTCGACGCTCTCCTCCTTGGCCGAGACCTCGCGCAGCTTCGCGGCGGTGTCGGCTTTGGCGTTCTTGCGCCGTTTGACCTCGGCGCGTTTGGCGGCATCCCGCTTGCGCGCCTGCTCGGCTTTCGCCGCGCGCTTCTCGCGTTCGCGCTTGCGCCGCGCCGCCTTGCGCCGCTCGGCCGCGGCCTGGTCCCGCGCCTCGCGCCGGGCGCGCTCGGCGGCCTCGCGGCCCTCCTCCAGCCTCTCCTCGGCCTGCCGCTCGCGGACCTCGGCCGCGTCCTGCAGGCGTGCGGCCCGCTCCCGCTCGTCGGTCGCCGCCTGGGCGGCCTTGCCCTCGCGCTTCAGCTCGCGGTCGCCGAGCAGCGCCCCGGTCGCGGTCTTGATCCCCGCCTCGACCCTGTCGATCGCCCGGCCCGCGGTCGAGTCGGCGGCGCCGAAGGCGCCGAGACCGGCGTCGAGCGGCGCCCGGACCAATTTCAGCGAGCTTTGCAGGACCGTCTTCGGAACCCGGCGCATCGTGATCACTTGTTCTCCTTCGGATCGATCGTCTCGGCGGCCCGCTCAGCCTGCGCGGCCTCGCGCTCCAGCCGAGCGGCCTCGCCTGCGGCTCGGGCCGCGTCCGTGGCCGCCTCGTGCTCGCGGGCGCGCGCCTGCTGCTCGCGCGCCTGCCGCTGCCGCTCGGCACCGGCGGCCTCGGCGCGCTCCTCGCGACCGGCGGCCGCCAGCTCGGCTTCGGCCTGGCGCTCTGCCTGCTCCTCGGCGGCCAGCTCGGCGGCCTCGGCCTCGAGCCGGCGCCGCTCGGCCGCGGTCTCCGCCCGCTCGCTCTCCAGCTCGGCCTCGCGCTCGCGCTGCTCGGCCTCGGCGCGGCGCGCCTCGGCCTCGGCCTCGGCCTCACCGGCGACGCGCTGGACGCGCCCCTCGCGATGCAGGTCGTCGCGCCCCAGCACGGCCCCGGCCATCTCCTTGGCCCGGCCCATCAGTCTGCCGACGGCGCCGCCGGCCGTCTGCTCACGTTCGCTCATGCGGTCTCCTCTTGACTTCTCGGCTTCGACGTTCGCGGACCAGCTACCCGGACGTGAGGATCCGAACCCCTGTTCGGGTGAAGCCCTGCGAGGAGGCTAGGGGCGGCGGCGCGCGAGCGGCGCGCTCAGCCCAGGACGGGGTCGGCGTCGGTGAGCCGGTCGGGCAGGCCGAAGGCGGTGAAGAGCGCGGGGAGGAAAGGCTGGAGGAAGTTGTGGACGCCGGCGACCCGGGCGCCCGCCTCCTCGCCGGCCGGCTCGAGGACGGTCAGCGACCAGGGCAGCCACGCGCCGGACTCCGGGTCGGGTTTGTAGGAGGCGAATGCCGGGCAGCCGTTGGCGGCGGTCGCGATCAGCTTCGAGCCGCGGCAGGCGGCTCCCGGGCCGAGCATGAAGCGGCCCGCCTGCTCGGGCCCGCGCAGCCAGAGCGGCAGCGGCGGCATGTCGAAGACGACGTCGTAGCGGAGCAGGGCGACGATCCGGTCGATGTCGTACTCGGCAAAGGCCTCCAGGTACTGCTCGAGCAGGCGGCGCTCGTCCTCAGCGTCGGGTCGGGCGGGTGCCTCGGCGTCCTCGAGCGCCAGCCCGTCGAGCGTCGCCCGGGCGCGCTGCAGGGCGCTGTTGACCGAGGCGACCGAGGTCTCGAGCAGCTCGGCGACCTCCTGGGCGCTCCAGCGCAGCACCTCGCGCAGGACCAGCACGACGCGCTGGCGGGCCGGCAGGTGCTGGAGAGCGGCGACGAAGGCGAGCCGCAGCGCCTCGCGTTCGGCGGCCTGCGCCGCCGGGTCGGCGTCGGGGTCGAGCACCTGGCTGTCGGCGATCGGCAGGACCCAGGTCGCCTCCGGCAGCGGCGCCCCGACCGGGGTCTCGGCGCTGCCGGCGCCGCCGAGGTCGACCGGGCGAGCCCGGCGCTTGCGGCTCTCGATCTGGTCGAGACAGACGTTGGTCGCGATCCGGAACAGCCAGGACTTCATCGCCGCCGGCTCGGCCAGCGTCTCGGAGCGCCGCCAGGCGCGGAGCATCGCCTCCTGGGTGGCGTCTTCGGCCTCGAAGCCGGAGCCCAGCATCCGGTAGCAGTAGCCGGTCAGGGCGGGGCGCAGGCGCTCGAGGTCCTGCTCGAAGGAGGTCGGGGCCGTGGTCGCCGGCACCGGCCGATCGTAGCGAGCGCCCGGATCGTGGCGGCCCGGCCGATGAGTTTCGCCCGCCGCCGCAGTCCCTATGTCCAATCGACCCCACGAGGAGGTACCGATGTCCCGCCTGCTTTTCCTCAACCTGCCGGTCGCCGACCTGGCGGCGAGCCGTCGCTTCTTCTCCCGGCTCGGCTTCGAGTTCGACGAGCGGTTCTGCGACGAGAGCGCGACCTGCATGGTGGTCAGCGAGCAGGCATACGTGATGCTGCTCCAGCGCCAGCGGTTCGCCGAGTTCGTTTCCAGGCCGGTCGCCGATCCAGCCACCGCGACCGCGCTGACGGTCGCGGTCAGCGCCGAGAGCCGCGACGCGGTCGACGCCTTCGCCGCGGCGGCCCTCGCCGCCGGCGCCGCCCCCGCCAAGGAACCCCGGGACTACGGCTTCATGTACGGCCGCAGCTTCCACGACCTCGACGGCCACCTCTGGGAGGTGATGTGGATGGACCCGGTCGCCGCCGAGAAGGGGCCCGCCGAGTACATGGCGGAGACCGCCTGAGCGACGAGAACGACCCCTGTGGCGACTTCCTCTCGCACGTGCGAGAGGAAGTCGCCACAGGCCGCGGGAAGATGAGCGCCGCGCGCCGCGGCGGTCCTTCGGGCTGCTGGAGGCCGGCGCCGGCGGCCTGCGCTTCGAGCACGTCTGGTTGTAGCCGCGCCGGGCCAGGCGCGGGCGCTCAGTAGCCGGGACGCGCGACCTCGCCGGCGGCCACCCAGTTGGCGGCGGTGCCGCCGGCGTTGGTGGTGACCGCGAGGGCAAAGCCCTTCCTCTCCCCCGCGACCGCGAAGGCGCAGGTGCCGCTGTTGCCCGGTTCGTTCAGCCCGGGCTCGCAGGAGAGCAGTTCGAGGTCCGACCCGGCCGGCAGGTGCCAGGGGTTCGAAGCCGATTCCAGCTGCCGGCCGAGGTCGTCGTAGA
The DNA here is from genome assembly GCA_046330305.1 of Solirubrobacterales bacterium. Lineage (GTDB taxonomy): Bacteria > Actinomycetota > Thermoleophilia > Solirubrobacterales > 70-9 > VAYN01. Next base: position 69,096 of record JAXLTA010000020.1, read on the forward strand.
GCGCGGTGTTGAGGCCGCCGCTCTGGAAGGAGCCGGGGGCGATCCGCACGGTGTGGAGCTTCCGTGCCGAGCCCTTCGCCCCCTCCTCGGCGGCGCCGGTCTCGGCGCTGCCGCCGCCGCAGGCGGCGAGGGCCGTGGCCGCGGCCAGCGTCGCGCACGCCGCGCTCAACCTGCCTCTGCCCGCCGTCCTCATCGCTGCCGTCCCTACCCACGCGGCCGCCGCTCGACACCTTGCCGAGGGTGCGCGCGCCCGCTGCGAAGCGCCGGACCGGTCCGCCTGGCGGCTTCTGATCGGGCTGCGGGCACCGCGGCAAAGCCACGTGGACGTGCGGGAGATTCCCGATGCCCGCTCCAAGCCGGTTCCTGAGAATCAGCTGATGGCGCACCGCCTCGCTCTCTTCGCCGACCGTCGTGACGCCGGCCGCCGCCTGGCGCCGCTGCTCGAGCACCTGCGCGACCGCGACCCGGTGGTGATCGCCCTGCCGCGCGGCGGCGTCCCGGTCGCCTTCGAGGTCTGCCGGGCGCTGGCGGCGCCGCTCGACGTGCTGCTGGTGCGCAAGGTCGGCTCGCCGCGGCAGCCCGAGTACGGGATCGGCGCGATCGCCGAGGGCGGCGTCAGCTTCATCCGCGGCGACGAGGCGGAGCTGATCGGGATCGGCGAGGAGGAGCTGGCGGCTGTGATCGCCGCCGAGAGCGAGGAGCTGGAGCGCCGGCGCGCCCTCTACCGCGGCGGGCGCGAGCCGCTGGCGGTCGAGGGACGCACCGCGATCCTGGTCGACGACGGGATCGCGACCGGCGGCACCGCGGTGGTCGGGGCGCGCGCCCTGCGCGCCCGCGGCGCCGCGGCGGTCGTGCTCGCCGTCCCGGTGGCGCCGCCCGGCACCGGCGAGCGGCTGGCCGCCGAGTTCGACGAGATCGTCTGCTGCGAGGAACCGCACGGCTTCTACGCCGTCGGCCAGTTCTACGTCGACTTCGACCAGGTCGGCGACGGCGAGGTGCGCGAGCTGCTGGAGGCCGGGCGCGACCCGGTCGCCACCGCCGCGCCCGACCCGCCCGACGATCCCCCGCGCGCCGACGATCCTCCGCCGACCGAGCGGGAGGTCTGGATCGAGGCCGCTCCCGGGGTGCGGCTGGGCGGCGACCTGCGCCTCCCAGCGCCCGCCGCCGGCCTCGTCGTCTTCGCCCACGGCAGCGGCTCGAGTCGCTTCAGCCCGCGCAACCGGCAGGTCGCCGCCGCCCTCAACGAGGCCGGCTTCGCCACCCTGCTCTTCGACCTGCTGAGCCCTGAGGAGGCAGGCGACCGCGCCAACGTCTTCGACATCGACCTGCTGGCGCAGCGCCTGCTGATCGTCACCCGGTGGGTCGGCGAGATGCCGGAGCTGAGGGCGCTGCCGGTCTCCTTCTTCGGCGCCTCGACCGGGGCCGCCGCGGCGCTGCGCGCCGCCGCGAGCCTCGGCTCCGGGGTGCGGGCCGTCGTCTCCCGGGGCGGCCGCCCCGACCTTGCCGGGGCGAGCCTCGACCGCGTCCTCGCGCCGACGCTGCTGATCGTCGGCGGCGCCGACTGGCAGGTGCTGGCGCTGAACGAAGAAGCGGCGGCGCTGCTGCGCTGCGAGCACGAGATCGCGATCGTGCCCGGCGCCACCCACCTCTTCGAGGAGCCGGGGGCGCTGGAGCGCGTCGGCCAGCTGGCGAGCGCCTGGTTCCTGCGCCACGGCACCACGACCGACCGGGGGCACAGCGATGCAACGGCGTGAGCACCGTTCGCGGGCCCTGCTTGGGGCGGCGCTCCTCGCGCTCCTCCTCGGCGGCCTGCTGCCGGCGGCGGCCGGCGCCGCGACGACGCCCTTCCACCGCGACCTGCGCGCGATCGAAGCGAAGCTCCGCGACGCGATCGAATTCGAGCCGGTCGAGATGACCGAACACCTGACCGCCGCCGAAGACGTCTGCGAGGTGGGCGAAGGTGCCCAGGGCCGCGGCGACGCCGCCGGCGCCGAGGCGGACTGGAGCACCCTCGCCCAGCTGGTCGCCGTGCTCGGCGAACCCAGCGCCAGGCGGGTCGACACCGCCCTGGCGCGCGCCGACTCCGCGCTGAGGCGCCTCGGCGACAAGTACGCCGCCTACTGGCCGGACGCGGGACGCCGCCGCGCCCTGCGCGCCGGCGTCAAGGACGCCCGCGCCGGGCTCGCCGCGGTGCGCCGCGCGGTGGCGACGATCGGCGGCTCCTTCGCCGCCTGGCGGGCCCACGACTGCGCCGCCGCCACCAGCGCGATCGAATCCGGCGTCTCCCTGGTCCCCGGCGCCATCGCGCCGATCAACCGCGGCATGGCCCGTCTCTGGGCGCTGCCGTAGGCTGCTGGCGGACCAGGGAGATGAACGCCGTGCGACTCGAGCCCGACCAGCTGAAGCGCAGCTGCGACCCGGCGTCGCTGCCGTTCGAGACGACGGCCGAGGTCGAGCCGCTCGCCGAGCCGGTCGGCCAGCCGCGGGCGCTGCGCGCGGTGGAGTTCGGGCTGGCGATCGAGGCGCCGGGCTACAACGTGTTCGCCACCGGCCCGGTCGGCACCGGCAAGCGCTCGACGCTGCTGCGGCTGCTGCGCGAGAAGGCGGCGGGCAGGAAGGCGCCCGGGGACTGGGTCTACCTCTTCGACTTCGCCGCCCCCGACACCCCGCGCGCGGTGCTGCTGGCCGCCGGCCGCGGCGAGGAGCTGGTGCGCGAGATGTCCCACTTCGTCGAGGAGGCGCGGGCGCGGATCGCCGATGCCTTCCGCAGCGAGCAGTACGGCGAGCGGCGCCGCGCCCTCGGCGAGGAGCTCGAGAAGCGCGGCGAGGAGGCCCTGGGGCCGCTGCGCGAGCTGGCGGCCGAACGCGGCCTCGCCGTCGAGCTGACCCCCGCCGGGGTGGCGATCATCCCGATGACCCACGGCCACCCGCTGGCGCCGGAGCAGTTCCAGCACCTGCCCGAGGCCCAGCGCCAGGAGATCGTCAGCCACACCGAAGAGGTCCAGGCGCGGCTGCCGGCGACGATCAGCCGCCTCGCCGAGATCCAGCGCGACGCCCGGCGGCAGATCGAGGAGCTCGACCGCGAGGTCGCCGAGTTCGCGATCGGTCACCTGGTGGAGGAGCTCGAGACCCGCTTCGCCGAGCCCGCCGGCCTGCGCTCCTGGCTCGAGAGCCTGACCGACGACGTCGTCGACAACCTCGGCCGCTTCCGCGCCGAGGACGGCGAGCAGCAGCTGCCCGAGCCGATCGCCGCCTCGGCGCGGCGCAGCGACGAGCAGTTCTTCGCCCGCTACCGGCCGACGCTGCTGGTCAGCCATCCCGACGGCGACGGCGCCCCGGTCGTCTTCGAGACCAACCCCACCCACTACAACCTCTTCGGCCGGATCGACTACGAGGCCAGCTTCGGCGCCGTCACCACCGACCACCGTCGCATCCGCCCCGGGGCGGTTCACCGCGCCAACGGCGGCTACCTCGTCCTCGACGCCGCCCGGGTCCTGACCCAGCCGCTGGTCTGGGAGAAGCTGAAGGAGACGCTGCGCGCGGGGCGGATCGCGATCGAGAACTTCGGCGCCCAGCTGACGATGTTCCCCACCGCGACGCTGGAACCGGAGCCGATCGAGCTCGACCTCAAGGTCGTCCTCGTCGGCACCGCCGAGCTCTACGCGCTCCTCTACCGGCTCGACGAAGACCTGCGCAAGCTGTTCAAGGTGCGCGCCGACTTCGACCTCGAGATGCCGTGGGAGGCCGAACAGGACGGCCAGTATGCGGCCTTCGTCGCCGGCCAGGTCCGCGAGCACGGGCTGCTCGAGTTCGATCGCCGCGCGGTGGCGCGGGTGATCGAGCAGGGCGCCCGCCTGCGCGAGAGCCAGGAACGGCTCTCGGCGCGGTTCCAGGAGATCGCCGAGCTGGTTGCCGAAGCGAGCCACTGGGCCGCCGCCGCGGGCCGCGGGACGGTCGGCGTCGCCGACGTCGAGCGCGCGGTCGAGGAGCGCGTCCACCGCTCCAACCTGGTCGAGGAGAAGGTCCGCGAGGAGATCCGGGCCGGCACCCTGGTGGTCGACCTCGGGGGCGAACGGGTCGGCCAGGTCAACGGGCTCTCGGTGGCCGCGCTCGGCGACCACGAGTTCGGGCGGCCGGCGCGGATCACCGCTGCCGTCGCCGTCGGCAGCGGCGAGATGCTCAACATCGATCGCGAGACGGAGCTGAGCGGCCCGATCCACGACAAGGGCTTTCTCATCCTCTCCGGCTTCCTGCGTGAGCGCTACGGCGGCGAACAGCCCCTCTCGCTCGCCGCCAGCCTCGTCTTCGAGCAGTCCTACGGGATGGTGGAGGGCGACTCGGCCTCGGCCGCCGAGCTCTTCGCCCTCCTCTCCAGCCTCGCCGAGCTGCCGCTGCGCCAGGGCGTCGCGGTCACCGGCTCGGTCGACCAGCACGGCCGGATCCAGGCCATCGGCGGCGTCAACGCCAAGGTCGAGGGCTTCTTCGCCGTCTGCCGCGAGGCCGGGCTGGACGGCGAGCAGGGGGTGATGATCCCGGCGGCGAACCGCCGCCACCTGATGCTGCGCGAGGAGGTCGTCGCGGCGGTCCGCGAAGGCGCCTTCAACGTCTGGGCGATCTCCGACGCCGACCAGGGGATCGAGCTGCTCAGCGGCCGCCCCGCCGGCCGCCTGCTCGCCGACGGCGCCTACGAGGAGGGCAGCGTCCACCGTCTCGTCGCCGACCGCCTCACCGCCTTCGCCGCCGCCCGCCGCGAGTTCGGCCGCGACGAGGGCGGCGCGAAGGGCTGACCGGCAAACGGGGCCGGCGCTAGGAGGACCGGCGGGCGCAGTCCTGGCAGCGGCCACGGAGCACGACCTCGTGCTCGCCGACCTCGAAGCTGATGCCGCCGGCGACGGCGGCGAGCGCGCGCTCCAGGGCCGGGTCCTCGAACGGGACCATGCGGCCGCAGACGTCGCAGATCGCGTGGTGGTGGTGCTCGCCGCCCGGCCGCACGCGCTCGTAGCCGGCGGTGCCGCGGCAGACCTCGATCCGCTGCACCAGCCCGAGCTGCTCGAGCTGCTCGAGGGCGCGGTAGACGCTGGCTCGGCCCGGCGGCGAGGCGGTCCGGCGCAGCTCGTCCTCGAGGTCGAGCGCGGTGACCGCGCAATCGTGGCCGGCCAGGGCCTCGACGACGGCGATGCGGGCGCCGCCCCGCCGGTAGCCGGCGGCCCGCAGGCGCCCGAGCGCGTACTCGGCCCAGGAGGAGCTCGGCGCGGAGCCCACGGTCTAGACCCCGCTCTCCGCGATCGGGATCGCCGCCGGCCGCCGCGGCCGCCGCCGGTCGCGGGCCCAGGCGAGGCCGCCGGCGAGGACGAACGCCGCCGTCGCGACCCCGATCACCGCGGTGCTGGCGGGCAGCGAGTCGACCTCGTAGCTGAGTGCCAGGCCGGCCCACATCGAGCCGACGGCGATCGCCGCCGAGAGCGCCAGGCCGCGCCATGGTCGGTCGGTCAGCAGCCGGGCGGCGCCGCCGGGAGCGGCGAGCAGCCCGAGCAGCAGCAGGGCGCCCACCGCCTGGCTGGCGCCTGCCGCGACCACGCCGACGAGGACGAGGAAGGCGACCCCGAGCGCCCGTACCGGCACCCCGAGGCCCGCCGCGACCTCGTGGTCGAGGGTCGAGAGCAGCAGGGGCCGGGCGATCGCCAGCAGGCCGAGCGCGGCAAGGGCGGCGAGGGCGGCGGCGAGCCGTGCTTCGCCCGCCGAGAGACCGAGGACCGAGCCGAACAGGACCCTGACCGCCGTGGTCCCGTTGGCGCCGCCGGCGCCGGCAATGAAGATCGAGAGGAAGAGGACCCCGAGGCCGAGGATCCAGGCGAAGACGGTGCCGATCACGACGTCGTCGGGCCGCGCGCGGCGGCCGAGGAGGCCCATCCCGGCCGCCACCGCGACCGTCACCCCGTAGAGGCCGAGCCGGACCGCGGCCCCGGCCGCGGCGGCGGCGAGGGCGCCGGTGAAGGCGACGTGGCTGAGCGCGTCGCCGGCGAAGACCTGGCCGCGGAGGACGACGAAGTAGCCGACCAGGCCGCAGGCCAGGGCGACGAAGCTGCCGGCGAGGAAGGCGTTGCGCATGAACTCGTGGGTGAGCATCAGGCCGCCTCCGCCAGGCCGGCGGGCGTGGCGCCGCGCGGGTGCCGCCCCCGGGCCAGTCCGGCGCCGACCCGGACGATCACGAAGAGGCCGAAGGAGAGGCTCGTCACCCAGAAACCGACCGGGTGGGGCGAGAAGAAGGCGATCGTCAGCCCGATCCAGGTCACCGCCAGCGCCAGCCCGACCGAGAGCGCCAGCCCGAGCGCGGGGCGCGGCGTCAGCTGCTGCGCCGTCGCCGCCGGCGTCACCAGCAGGGCGAAGACCAGCAGCGCGCCGGTGATCTCGGCGGTCGCCGCCACCGCCAGCCCGAGCAGCAGCAGGAAGGCGAGCGCCAGCAGCCGGGTCGGCACCCCGGCGGCGCGGGCGACGGCGCCGTCGACCGAGGCGAAGAGGAGCGGGCGGGCGATCACGGCAAGCGTCGCCAGCGAGGCCACGGCGATCCACAGCAGCGTCTGCACCTGCGCGGTCGTGATCCCGAGGAAGGTCCCGAAGAGGAGGGCCTCGAGCCCGGACAGCTGGCCGCCGTAGAGGACGACGAAGAGGAAGCCGAGCGCCAGCCCGGCCGCCTGCAGGGTCCCGATCGCCGCCGTCTCGTCGGCGTGCGAGCCGCGCTCGCGGCCGCTGACCGCGGCGAGCAGCACCGCGGCCGCGCCGCAGGCCCCGAAGTAGCCGAAGGCGATCGGCAGCCCGGCCAGGGTGGCGCCGGCAGCCCCGGGGAAGGCGATCACCGAGAGCGTGTGGCCGGCGAAGGTCTGGCGCCGCAGGACCATGAACCAGCCGATCGCGCCCGCCATCACGGCGACGATCGTGCCCGCCCACAGCGCGTTGACCATGAACGGGTATTCGGTCATCTGCTCGAGGTCGCTGACCGGGTTCAGCGAGAGCGCCGCGACGAGATGGAGGGCGCTCACAGCTCCTCCCCCTGGCAGCCGTGGTGGTGGGCCGGCGGCTCCGGCGTGCCGACGACGACGAGGCGGCCGTCGGAGGCTTCGAGCACCTCGACCGGTGAGCGGTAGAGGCGGCTCAGCGTCGCCCCGTCGATCACCTCGCGCGGCAGCCCTTCGACGCTCTGGCCCTCGGCGAAGTAGACGACGCGGTCGAGGTAGGGAAGGATCGGGTTGACGTCGTGGGCGACGAGCAGCACGGTCACCCCCTCGCTGCGGCAGAGCCGTTGGACCAATGCCGCGATCGCGCCCTGGTTGGAGAGGTCGAGGCTGTCGAGCGGCTCGTCGAGGAGCAGCAGCCGCGGCCGGCGGACCAGGGCCTGGGCGATCAGCAGGCGCTGCTGCTCGCCGCCCGAGAGCTCGCCGATCGGCCGCGTCGCTGAGGCCCCCGCTCCGACCAGGTCGACGATCTCCCCGACCCGGGCGCGGGCGCGGCGGGCGCGAGGGCTGAGCGAGGGTGGCAGCGGCACGCCCCAACGATCGCCGTCGAGTCCGAGGCGGACCAGCTCGCGGCCGCGGATCCGGGTGCCCGAGTCGAAGCTGCGCCGCTGCGGCAGGTAGCCGATCTCGGCCCGGGCCTCGCCCGGCGGCCGGCCGAGCACGCCGGCGCGGCCGGCGCTCAGCGGCAGCAGCCCGAGGACGACGTCGAGCAGCGTCGACTTGCCGGCGCCGTTGGGCCCGAGGACGGCGACCAGCTCGCCGGCCCCGATCGTCAGGTCGACTCCCGACCAGATGGTCCGGGAGCCGCGCCGGGCGCTCGCCTGCCGCAGCTGGATCGCGGGCTCGGCCATCAACCCGCCTCGGCCAGCGCCGCCCGGATCCCGCGCAGCTCGCGCACCATCCAGCTCTGGAAGCTGGCCCCTTCCGGGGTCGTCGTCTCGGTCACGGTCGCGATCGGGATCCCGGCGGCTTGCGCCGCTTCGTTCAGCCGGGTCACGTCCGGGGTCGTGTTCTGGCTGTTGTAGACCCAGAGGTCGATGCTCCCGTCGTCGATCTGAGCTTCGGCGGCCGCCCTGTCGGAGGGCGTCGGTTCGGCGCCCTCGGCGACCGCGTCCATGAACCCGCGCGGCGTGACCAGGTCGAGCCCCAGCGCTGCCGCCAGCGGTTCGAAGACGCTCTCGGAGGCGCCGACCCGGGAGCCCCCGTGGGCGGCCCTGATCGAGGCGATCAGGCGGTCGTATTCGGCCAGGGACTTCGTCTCGAACGCGGCCTTGCGCCGCTCGAAGTAGGCGTCGTTGCCGGGCAGCGCGCGCTCGTAGTCGGCGACGATCCGGTCGATCACCGCGCGGACCGATGCCGGTGAGTACCACTGGTGGGGGTTGTCGCCGTTCTCGAGGCCGAGCAGGTCGCCGACGTTGAGTTCGACGCGGTCTTCGTCCGGACTCGCGTCGAGCAGCCTGGTCGCCCATTCGTCGTAGCCGATCCCGTTGACGATCGACATCTGGGCCACCGCCATCTGCTTGGCGTCCTCGCTGGTCGGTTCGTAGTCGTGCGGGTCGGCGGCGGGGTTGGTGATCACCTCGCTCACCGCCACCTTCTCGCCGCCGAGCTGGGCGGCGATCGATCCCCAGAAGTCCTCGGCCGCCACCACCTGGAGCCGCCCTTCCCCGGTACCGGCCCCCGCGCCGCCGCAGCCGGCGAGCAGCAGCCCGCCCAGAAGGGCGAGCGCGAGCAGGGATTCGGGACGGTGGGGGCGGGGCATCGGTCGGGGCCGGTGGGTGGAGAGCGCTCACCCTACACGATAATGAGACTTATTCTCTTTTTCTCCGTGGCATGGTGCCTCGTCGACCGTTTAGCGCCCTTTGAGCGCCACTTTAGGTTCGCCCTAACCCGGTCTGCGAATCCTTGCCCGGATGCGCGCACCCGGCGTACGGCCGCTCCTGGCGACGATCGTGCTCGTCGGCGCAGTCGTGCGCTTCGCCAGCCTCGGCGTCCAGAGCTACCACCACGACGAGGTGATCACCGCCGGCCGGGTGCTCGCCGGCGGCTTCGGCCACATGCTCCACGAGGTGCGGGTCAGCGAGTCGAACCCGCCGCTGTACTACGTGCTCGCCTGGGCCTGGTCGCGGCTGTTCGGGACCGCCGAAGTCGGGCTGCGCTCGCTCTCGGCGCTGCTCGGGACGGCGACGGTCCCGGTCGCCTTCCTCGCCGCCCGGGAGCTGGCGGGCCGGCGCGCCGGACTGATCGCCGCGGCGCTGGTCGCGCTCGACCCGATGCTGATCTGGTACTCCCAGGAGGCCCGCTCCTACGCGGCGCTGGTCTGCTTCGGCGCGCTTGCGCTCTGGTTCTTCGCCCGGGCGCTGCGCACCCGCTCGGCGCTCGACCTCGGCCTCTGGGCGCTGGCCTCGGCGCTCGCCCTCTGGAGCCACTACTTCGCGGTCTTCGCGATCGCCGTCGAGGCCGCCTGGCTGCTGGTCGCGCTGCACGACGAAGCGCGAAAGCCGGTCGCCGCGGCGGCCGCGGTCGGGCTGGCGGGGGTGGCGCTGGCACCGCTGCTCGCCGCCCAGGTCAACCCGCACCACATCGGCTGGATCGAACGCACGACGCTGCCCTCCCGCCTCGTGCAGAGCGGCGTCAGCTTCCTCGCCGGCGAAACCGGCCACGTGATCGCCGAGCCGCCGCGCGAGCTCTACGCCCTGCTGCCGGCGCTGATCGTGCTCGCCGCGGTGGCGCTGGCGGCACGGCGCGGCGCCGAGCCCGGGCGGCGGGCCGCCCCCGCGCTGGCGGTCGGGCTCGGAGTGCCGGCGCTGGCGGCCGCGGCGGCGCTCGCCGGCCGCGATTACGTGGTCGAGCGCAACCTGCTGCCGGCGCTGGTGCCGCTGGCCGTGGCGCTCGCGATCGGGCTCGCCGCCGCGGGGAGGCGGCTGAGCGCCGCGCTAGCGGTCGCGGTCTGCCTCTACTGGCTCGCCTTCGCCGTCTACATAACCCAGACGCCCAACCTCCAGCGCCCGGACCTGCGCGGGCTCACCCGCCTGATCGGGCCGCCCCGCGGTCCGCGCGCGATCGTCGGCTGGCGGCTCGCCGCGGACCCGGTCGACTATTACCTGGCCGATGGCGCCCTGCGCCTCTACAGCGGCCCCGAGCGGCTCCGCGAAGTCGTCCTGGTGAGCAAGGCCCACGCGGCACCGCCGACCCTGCGCCGGCCGTTTCGCGAGGTCGCGCGAGTCCGGCTCCACCGCCTCTCGATCGTCCGCTTCCGCGCCCCCCGCGCGGTCACCCTCTGGTTCCACACCCTGCGCGACCTGCCCAGCGGCTTCGGCCGCAACGCCGTCCTGGTCGACGGCCTGCACAGCCAGCGCGCCCGGCCCGCCGACGCCGGCCTGCGCAGCGGCCGCAGCGCCTCCGTCCACCCGGTCCGCGAGGCGATCGGCCCCGCGGTGCCGGCGCCGCGACCGCCCGCGACGGCGATCGGGCCGGCGCGCCCGGCACGCTGACGCCGCGGCCCGCGCGGCCGGCGGCTCGGCCGGGCCGGCAAGTGTGCGGGGTCGACTAGGGTCCCGGCATGTCGATCGCGCTCGGTCTGCTGGCGGCCGTCGCGTTCGGGACGTGCGACTTCTTCGCCGGCCTCGCCAGCCGCCGGATGCACCCGGCGGCGGTCAGCGCCACGGCGCAACTCGTCGCGCTCGTCACGGCGCTGGTGTCGGTCCTCCTCTTTCCGGGCGACGGGCCCACCACTCACGCCCTCGCCTGGGGCGCGGTCGGAGGCGCCGCCAGTGGCTGTGGGACGCTGGCGCTGTATCACGGCATGGCGGTGGGACGGATGAGCGTCGTCGCCACCCTGTCGGGGTTGATGACGGCGGTGATACCGGTCCTGGTCGGGGTCGCGGGCGGCGACACCCTGACGATGGCAAGTGCGATCGGCATCGTTCTGGCAATCCCGGCCACCGGGCTCGTCTCCTGGCACCCGAGCACCGCCGAGCACGGCGGCCGTGCCGGGCCGGCCTGGGGGTTCCTCTCCGGCTTCGCCTTCGCCATCCTCTTCATCGCGCTCGACCGGGCCGGGACCCAGTCCGGGGCCTGGCCGGTGGTCAGCAGCCAGGTGGGCTCGGTGCTCGTCACCCTGCCGATCGCCGTCCGGGCGCTCGCCCGGGGCACCGCCAGGGTCGGCCGGCAGGGCATCTACCTGGCGATCGCCGCCGGCGTGCTGATCGGGATCGCCACCCTCTCCTTTCTCGCCGCGACTCACACCGGGCAGCTCGCGATCGTGATCGTCCTCACCGCGCTGTATCCGGGTGTCACCGCGATCCTCGCCCGCGTCCTGCTCGCCGAGCACTGGACCCCCTCCCAGCGGGTGGGACTGCTCGCCGCGTTCGCCGCGATCCTGCTGATCAGCGCCGGCTCGGCCTAGCCGGCGACGCCTTATCTCGCGCTTAGCCAGAGCCCCCATCCTGTCGCGCAGCGATGGCCCCGGTGCTCGCATATCGACTCAACGCGGCGGTGCGCCGGCGCGCGACCTGGGTGCAGCTGGCGAAGTTCGGGCTGATCGGCGGCTCGGGGTACGTGATCAACCTCGCCGTCTTCTCGCTGCTGGCCGGTGACCTCGGCCTCCATCACAGCCTCGCCGCGATCGGCGCCTTCGGCGTCGCGGTGACCAACAACTTCCTCTGGAACCGCTACTGGACGTTCGGCCCCGGCAACGGCCCCGCCCGCTTCCAGGCGGCGCGCTTCTTCGTCGTCAGCCTCGCCTCGCTGGGGCTCAACCTCGCCGTCCTCGAGCTGCTCGTCAGCTCGCGCTCGATCGGGCAGCTCGGCGCCCAGGGGATCGCGGTCGCCGTCGCCATGCCCTTCAACTTCCTCGGCAACAAGCTCTGGACGTTCGCCTAGCCGCGCCGCGCCGGGGCCCCGTCGCGGGGGCCCCGGCGAGACGGCGTCGGTCAGCCGATGTCGGGCATCCGGGCGATCGAGGCGCGCCCGGCGTTGAGCTTCCTTTCGAGATCGTGCAGCTGGTTGACGCGCCGGGCCTGGAGCGTGCGGACCCGGGTGTTGTAGATCTGCTTGCTGCGGTTGCGCAGCGTTTCGATCGCTTCGTCGTCGTTCTGCTGCACCGAGCGCGAGGCGGAGGCCTTGGCGTTCCGGATCGAGGCTTTTTCGCGACGGTAGCCGGCCCTCAGGTCGGTGAGTTCTTCCTGTTCGACCTTGCGGTCGTCGCTGATCCGTTTCGTCCGCCGGTCGATCGCTTCCTGGATCTCGGCTTTGCGGACGGCGCTTTCGGCGTTCGCCTTCTGTTTGCGCAGGGTGCGGATCTGTTTCTGCAACGACGCGGCCCGGTTGTCGTAGACGTCTTCGAGCCGGCCGACCGCGCTCGCGTAGTTGCGGGCCGCCTGGTTCATCCGCGCGGTGTAGTCGCGGCGCAGCGCCTCGAGTTCCCCGGCCTCGGTCTGGCGGATCGTCCGCACACCGACCTGGACGGCACGCTGTTCTTCGGCCTTGGCCTGCTTCTTGCCGCGGTTGAAGAGCGCGGTCGATTTGTTGACGGCCGCCTGGTGCTTGTTCTCCAGCTGGCCGTCGTAGGCGGCCTTCTGGGCGGCGGTGGCCGGGGTATGGGAGAGCCGGTCGAGCTTTTCGACGAAGCTGACCAGCGCTTTGTACTGCGCGGTGGTGACCAGGGGCGGGACGCTGGACGCCTTGGCGGCCGGCGCCAGGAGAGCGACGGCCAGCAGGGCGACCGCCGCCACGGGGACGAGCGAGCGCAGCTTTCGGGACCGATTCATCGGAATCAAGACACTCCTTGTGCGAGCGCCGCGGAGGCGCGTTGTGGGTCTTGGCGTCTATTTCGGCTATTGGGGCGAATTCCTCAACCTGAACGAGATCATCCAGCCGCGCCGGCGGGTCTAGGATCGGGCTGTGCCGTTCACGCTGAGGAACCTGCGGCAGGACCTGGAGGACCTCGGATCCAACTTCGACGGCTCGCCGGAGCTGGAGTTCCGGTTGGCGACCAAGGCGCTCGGCCTCGAGCGCTCGGGCCTCGGCTACCAGCGCCTACCGCCCGGCTACCGGTTCCCGTACGGCCACGTGCACAGGCGCCAGGAGGAGGTCTACGTCGTCCTGCGCGGCAGCGGGCGGATCAAGCTCGACGAGGAGGTCGTCGAGCTCAGGCAGTTCGACGCGGTCCGCGTTCCGCCCGGTACCTGGCGGGGCTATGAGGCCGGGGCCGAGGGCCTCGAGATCCTCGTCATCGGCGCCCCCAATCTCGGCGAGGATCCGCGGCGCGACGTCGAGGGCCGGCGCGAGTGGTGGGCCGCGTAGCTGTAGATGCCAGCCACGTTGTTCCCCTGAAGCCCCGCTAGCCGCTCAATTGGCGGCCGCTGGCCGCGGGCGCCGTGCCGATCCCGCTGCTGGCGCCGGTGACGACGAAGGCCCTGCCATCGATTCCGAGGTTCACAGCGCTGGCGAGGGATCGTCGCGGCTCGATCCGAGCCCGGCCACGGCACCGGCGGTCAGGCTGCCGAGCTCGGCACGGCCGCCGACGCCGGTCTTCTCGTACGCCGCCTTGAGGTGGTCGGAGACCGTCCAGGGCGAGAGGAAGAGCGAGGCGGCGATCGCGCGGTCGGTCTTGCCCTGGGCGGCGAGGGCGGCGACCTCGCGCTCCCGCTCGCTGAGGCCGAAGCCGCGCAGGACCGCGTCGAGGACGCCGGGGCCGGGGGCCGGACGGAGGACGACGGCGACGTCGGACTCGGGGCCCTCGCCGAGCAGCGAGGCGTCGAGCGCCAGCCAGACCCCGTCGTCGGTGCGGGTGCGGGCGACGGCGGGGTCGAGGGGGTCGTCGAGGCGAGCCTTGGCGGCGAGGAAGGCGAGGACGCCGGGCGGCTCGTCGGCGGCGCGGGTGCCGAGGCGGGCGAGCCACTCGCGGGCCTGGCGATCGGCCGCGCCGAGCCGGTCGGCGGCGTCGATGACGACGACGGCCGGAGGCGCCGGCGGCGAATCGTCGGCCATCAGCGGGGCGGCGGCGCGGCGGATGGCGAGCGCGGCCGCGGGCAGGACGGCCTCGACCAGAGCGGCGTCCTCCTCGTCGAGCCGGCGGCGCGAGAAGAAGACCGCGGCGCTCCAGTTGCCGAAGCTGTCGGCGATCGCCAGCCGCAGCTCGTCGGCGATCCCGGTCGGCGCGATCATCTCGCGGAACCGGGCGCTCTCGGTCGGCCGCCCGCCGGTCGCGAGGCCCATCGCGTGCAGGGTCGGGCGCTCGCGCCAGAGCTGGTTGAAGCTGCCGCGCTCGCCCGGGGCGAACTCGTAGAGGAGACCCTGCTCGAAGGAGCCGGGCGGATCGCCCGCGGCGCCGACGCCGATCGGGAAGCCACTGGCCGGGTCGCAGGCGTGCCAGCAGGCGCTCGCCAGGTCGAGCTCACCGGCGAGGCTCTCGAGCAGGCGTAGGTGGACCGCGTCGAGATCTCCGTCGAGGCTGAGCAGCTCGCCCGCGATGCGCTCGGCGCGGCGCCGGCGTCGCTCGTCCATGGCGCAATCTTGCCAGGCCCGGGGGAGGCCGACAATCCCTGAAACCTCGGGATGGACACGGCGCCCCGGCGCGGCGAGCCTGGCGCCATGAACCAGCTCGACACCATCCCCCAGGGCCTGCTGCAGGCCGCCGCCGACGCCCCCGCCTTCGAGGTGCTCGGCGGCTCCATATCCATCCGCGTCCGCGCCGAGGACAGCGCCGGGCACCTGGCGCTGATCGAGCAGCGGGTCCCGGCCGGCTACCCCGGCCCGCCGCTTCACCTCCACCCCGGCTTCGACGAGCTCTTCCACGTGCTCGAGGGCGAGCTCTGCCTGCGGGTCGGCGAGCGCACCACGACCGTCGGCCCCGGCGGAGTCGCCTTCGTCCCCCGCAACACCCCCCACACCTTCGCCAACCGCTCCGCGCGGCCCGCTCACTCGCTGGTGACGGTGACCCCGGCCGGCCACGAGCGCTACTTCGAGGCGCTGGTCGACCTGGTGCGGGAGAGCGGCGGCGGGATGCCGGACCGCGACCGGATCGTCGCGCTCAACGAGGAGCACGGCACGGTGATCGTCGGCGCCGGCGAGGCGGAAGAACGGTGAGCCTGCCGCCGCGCACGCTCGCCGGGCGGGCGGGCGAGCGTGCATCTCGGTTGCTAGTCCTCGGGCTCGCCGCCGCCGGCGCGGCCTCGGTCGCCGCCGGCGGGGCCCGCGGCGCCGACCCTGAGCGCGCCGCTCGCCCTCGCCGCCGTCGCCCTGATCCCGCTGCCGCTGCTCGTCCGCCGCCGCCTTCCCTTCGCCGGGCCGGCCGCCGTCTGGGTGCTCGGGGCGCTGGCCTCCTCCGCCGACGGCCGGCTCGTCGTCGCGGCCGGCTCGACCCTGGCGGCCGGCCTCGCCGCGGCGTTCCTCCTCGGCAACCACCCGCGCAGGCCGCTGGCGCCGCTCGGCCTCCTCCTCGGCCTCGGCTGCGCGGCGCTGATCGTCGCCAACGATCCCCTCCGCGACGCGGGGGAGCTGCTCACGATCCCGACGCTGGTCGCGGTCGCCTGGCTGGCCGGCCTGACCCTCCGCGAGCGCTCCGAGGCGGCCGCCGCCGCCGGTGCCCGCGCCCACCTGCTCGAGCGAGAGCAGGAGGCCCGCGGACAGATCGCGGCCGCCGAGGAGCGGGCGCGGATCGCGCGCGAGCTGCACGACGTCCTCGGCCACGCGCTCAGCGTCGCGGTGCTGCAGGTGGGGCTCGTGCGCGGCCGGATCGAGGCGCGGCTGCCGGCCGAGGCGGCGGCCCTGGAGGAGATCGAGCGGGCCGCCACCGAGGCCCTGGCGGAGATCCGCGGCACCGTCAGGGGGATGCGCGAGGCGGCGCCCGGGCTCGCCGGCCTCGACGCCCTGCTCGGCCGCGTCCGCGCCGCGGGGCTGGCGGTCGAGATGCGGGTCGAGGGCAGGCGAAGGCCCTTGCCCGCCCCGCTCGACGTCGCGGCCCTGAGGATCATCCAGGAGGCGCTGACCAACGTCCTCCGGCACGCGCAGGCGACCCGGGCGAACCTCGTCCTCCGCTACCGGCCCGCCGAGCTGGAGCTCGAGGTCACCGACGACGGGCGCGGCGCCGGCGGGCCACTGCAGAGCGGGCACGGCCTGCTCGGGCTCGGCGAGCGGGTCGACCTACTCGGCGGCAGGATCGAGGCCGGCCCGATCCCCGGCGGCGGCTTCCGGCTGCTGGCCCGGATCCCGACCACCACGATGACGACCCTCAGGCCGGGGCGGGCGGATCGAGGACCGGCCGGGGGTGGATCGCGGCCTCCCCGTCGCGCAGCGGAGCGCCCGAGCGGCGCGATCGCACCGCGATGATCTCGGCCAGGACCGAGACCGCCACCTCCTCCGGGGTGCTGCCGCCGATGTCGAGGCCGCAGGGAGCGTGGACGCGCTCCAGCGCCTGCCCGGGGACTCCGGAGTCGAGCAGCCGGCGGTTGCGGTCGGCGGTCGTGCGGCGGCTTCCCAGGGCGCCGATGTAGCCGGCCTCGGTGGCGAGCGCGCCGCGCAGCGCCGGCTCGTCGAACTTCGGGTCGTGGCTGAAGACGAGGACGGCGTCGCGGGGGCCGAGGGTCAGCGTCTCGAACGCCTCCTCGGGCCAGGCGACGAGCACCTGCGAGGCCTCTTCGAAGCGCGGGTTGCGGATGAACGCCTCGCGCGCGTCGCAGACCGTGACCCGGTAGCCCAGCTCACCGGCCATCCGGGCGAGCGCGGTGGAGAAGTCGATCGCGCCGAAGATCAGCATCTGGGGCGGCGGCGCGAAGGAGTGCACGTGGACGGCCAGGTCGGCGCCGAGGACGGCGCCGTCCTCGCCGTAGTGGCGGATGCCGGTGACGCCCCGGCTCAGCATCCCGGCGGCGTCGCGGGCGACCGAGTGATCGAGCAGCTCGGGCCCGGCCAGCGAGCCGATCGGCTCGCCGTCGACGATCGCCAGCTTCGCCCCCGCGTGCCCGCCCTCGAGCATGGTCGCGATCGCCACCGGCCGGCCTTCGCCGATCGCGTCGCGGGCCGCCCGCTCGACCTCCGCCGCGGCCCCGGCCAGCTCGTGGACGAGGATGTGGACGATGCCGCCGCAGGTGAGGCCGACCGTCCCCGCCAGCTCGTCGGAGATCCCGTAGGTAGCCATCCGCGCCGCGCCGCCCGCGAAGACCGCCCTCGCCTCGCCGACGACGGCGGCCTCGACGCAGCCGCCGGTGATCGATCCTTCGATCGCCCCGTCCTCGGCGATCAGCATCGAGGCGCCCGGGTCGAGCGGCGCCGAGCCCTCGACCGCGACCAGGAGCGCGGCAACCACCCGCCGACCCTCTCGGATCCAGTCGCTGCCGGTCGCCGCCTGACGCCGAACCGTGGTCACCCCGCCATTTCATCAGGCGCGGCGCACGGCAGCGGCCGCGGGCGTCGTAGCGGGGCGACCAATAGGTGGATATCTATGAGATATCGAGGTGCTAGGATGCCGTCATGGCGAAGGCGAAGAAGGTTCTGGTGACGATTCCCGACGAGCTGCTCGAGCGAATCGATCGCGAGACCGCGATTCTCGGTCAGACTCGCAGCGACTTCCTCCAGGAGGCCGCCCGTCGCCAGCTCGGCTGGCCCGACCCGCTCGCGGTCGACGCGGCGCTGCGGCGCGGCCGCGTCGCCCTGACCGGCCTCGGCAGCTTCGAGTCCGCCGAGGTGATCCGCGCCCAGCGGCAGGAGCGCGATGCCCGCGATCAGCGTCGTTAGCGACGCCAACGTCGTCCTCAAGTGGTTCCACTCAGAGGGCGAGGAGGAAGTCGAGCCCCCCGGCCAGCTCGTAAACGAGGATGTGAACGGTGCCGCCGCAGGTGAGGCCGACCGTCCCCGCCAGCTCGTCGGAGATCCCGTAGGTCGCCATCCGCGCCGCGCCGCCCGCGAAGACCGCCCTCGCCTCGCCGACGACGGCGGCCTCGACGCAGCCGCCGGTGATCGATCCTTCGATCGCGCCGTCCTCGGCGATCAGCATCGAGGCGCCCGGATCGAGCGGGGCCGAGCCCTCGACCGCGACCAGGAGCGCGGCAACCACCCGCCGACCCTCCCGGATCCAGTCGCTGCCGGTCGCCGCCTGACGCCGAACCGTGGTCACCCCGCCATTTCATCAGGCGCGGCCCACGGCAGCGGCCGGGGCCGCCCCACGGGCGGCGAGAACGCGGCCCGCCGGCCTTCAGCCGGTGCGCTTGACGATCGTCACGATCGAGCCTTCGAGCGTGCAGCTGGTGACGTTGGCGGCGACGAAGCTGGCGTGGGCGTGGGCGAGCCGGCAGCCGCCGCTGATCTTGGTCCGACCGACCTCACGGTGGCCGGGCTTCAGCTTGAAGAGCTCGGTGTTGCTGATCCCCGAGGTGACGACGATGCCGCCGTAGGGGTCGAGCTTGAAGCCGTCTTCCTCGCGTTCGGCTTCGATGTCCGGCCGATCGGTGAGGCAGGACCTGCTCTGCGCCTGGCCGCCGGTGCGCCAGAGGGTGACCAGCGTCTCCTGTCCGAGCGGCACCAGGCCCCCTTCTTCGGCGGTCTTGGCCAGCGGCGAGAGGGCGACGCCGAGCCTGCCGCTCAGGTTCTTGCACTCGGGCTTGGGGATCTCGACCGGCTGGCTCGGCGGGCAGTAGTTGGTCGTCTGGAAGCCGCTGACGGTGGCGCGCAGCTTCGCCTGCCCGCCCGTCTTCGGGGTCATGACGACGTCACCGCCGACCACCGCGATCTTCGAGGCACGCGGTTTGCCGAGCTCGAAGCTGAGCTCTTCGTCGATCGTCTTCGCGTAGCCGGGCGAGCATTTGGAGCGGCCGTCGACCGTCCACTTGTACTCGAGGTAGCCGGCGACGTCGATCGTGACCGGGTATTCCACGACCTTCGGGGCTTTCGGGATCTTGGGGATGCTGACCGCCCCGGCGCCGCCGGCGACCAGGGCGAGGGCCGCGACGCCGGCGAGGGAGGAGAGCAGGGACACGGTCAGGGTTCGCGCGCGCATGCGGGAAGGATCGGCGCTCGCCGCCCTGTCCGCATCCGTCAAACCACGGAATCGCTCCGTGGCGGCGCTCCCCGGCTTCGGTTCTCAGTGAGCCAGCCGGGAGCAGCTCCACCGGCTGGGGGTGGCGATGTCGGCCAGACGGCGATCGCCGCGCAGGATCGTGAACCGGGTCGTCAGCGTCACCCGGCTCGCCGCCCGGCAGAGGTAGGAGGGCGCGAGGCTGCCTCCCGTGGCCCTGACCGTGAAGGAGAGCCGGCGGCCTGCCCGGCGATCGAGGGTGATCCGCAGCCGCGGCGAGCGCCCGGTCGCGTAGACGCCCCGGCGCGATCCGCCCCCGGCGCCGTTGAGGCGGCGCAGGATCACCGGGCCGACGTCGCGGCCGCCGCGGCGGCGCAGGAGCTCGCCGCGGGCACTCGTTTCGGCGAGCACGCTGCGCAACCCGATCCGGGTGCGGGCGAGCGAGATCTTCCGCGGCAGGAGGACGCTGCCCCGCACTTCGACCTCGCCGCCGGGCGGCCCGGCGCCGAAGCCCCCGGCCCGGCGGGCGGTCGGGCGCGCCTGCCGCACCTGCGCTTCAGGGGCGAAGCAGCGCCAGCTGAAGGGGTCGCCGAGGTTCAGGTAGATCGCCTTCGGCAGCACCGAGTGGAACCGGTAGTAGGCGTCGCGACAGACTTCACCGACCGAGCCGGCGATTTCGAAGGTCCGCTTCTTGGTCAGGCATTTCCAGCTCAGCGCGGTTTCGCCGTGGACCGCGCGCACGTCTTCTTCGCCTTCGAATTCGTCTTCGCAGAAGCGCTGGAAGCTTTCCGCCGTCAGGCCCCCGAGCGGTTCGGTGACGTCGCCGCAGACGACCATCGCCTGGACGAGGTTGTTGCCCTCCTTGCCCGAGTTGTAGGTGACTTCATAGCCCTGCGGGTAGAAGCTGAGCGCGTCCATCGAGCCGCTCGAGCCGCTGGCCGAGGCGCCGCCGCTGAGCGGCCGGCCGCCGAAGGAGCACGGGGCCTGGAGGGTGCCTTCCTCGAATTCGTCTTCCTCCCGCACGTAGTGGACCATCAGCAGGCCGCGGGCGGTCTGGGCCGAGACGCAGACCGCTTCGGCTTCGAAGCTCCGGCTTTCGTATTTGGCGAAGTTGCGGGCGCGCACCGTCCAACCGCCGGCTTCCGGCGCCGGGGCGGTGGCCGTGACGGCGACGTTGATGCCGTCGTCCGGCACGTCGAAACCGCCGCCCACCGGCAGGCTGCCGGCGGGGCAGGCGGCGAAGGCCGTCGCTTCGTGGCGCCCTCCCGCCTTGAAGGCGGGGTCGAGAGTCACCTCCTGGCTGGTCAGCTGCAGCCCCTGCAGGGCTTCCGTCGGAGCGCACGAGCCGAAGGCTTCGAATTCCCATTCGCGCAGGTCATCGACGTTCTGTCCGGTGACCGCGACCGCGCCCGGCCCCGCCGGCCCCGACCGGTAGAAGCCGATGTTCCCGGCCGAGCGCCCGACCGGGCGGTAGCCGCTGCCGAGCGCGCTGTAGCCGCCGGGACAGGTCGGCCTCACCGTCACTTCGTGGTTCGCTTCGACCGCCACCTTGCCGGTGCCGACGTAGAGGAGCGCGCTGTTGGCGCTGGCGCCGGCGGGGGCGAGCAGGCAGGCAAGGGACGCGAGGATGGCTGCGAGCCGGACATCCACGGGAGAGATCGTAGCCGCAGACCCGGCGCCCGACCTTCCCTCGGTTGCTCCCGCACGTGCGGCCTATTGCGGATGCGACGGCACGCCGGCGCCCCTAGATTCGGCCGCAAGCGGTCACGGGGGGGTCCCAGGGCATCGCCGCTCGACAGTCAACCGAACGCTCGCATCCTCGAGGAGAACCGATGACCGACTCACCGATCGACCTGCTGGTTGCCGTCTATTCCGACCTCGACGCCGCCGGCAGGGACTTCGACGCGCTGGTCGAGCGGGTCGGTGAGAAGGAGGTCGAGATCGAGGGCGCGATCCTCGTCACCCATGACGAGGACGATTCGGTCACCGTCCACCAGACCGGCAACCACCTGGGGCGCAAGGGCGCTGGCTGGGGTGGCGGCGTCGGCCTCGCGGTCGGCCTCTTCGCGCCGCCCCTGCTGGCCTCGGTCGCCGTCGGGGCGGCCGGCGGCAGCGTGATCGGGAAGTTCGTCGATCACCGCCTCGAGCAGGGCATCCACGACAAGATCGGCACCAACCTGCCGCCGGGGAGCGCCGGGGTGATCGCCGTCTTCGACGACGCCCAGCGATTCACGGTGGAGCGCGAGCTCGGCGGCGCGCTGGGCAGGTCGGTGATCGAGGGCGACCAGCACGGGATCAAGGCGCTGAAGGATTCGCTCGCCGAGGCGATGGGGAAGTTCCAGCAGGACCGGACGGTGCTGCCGATCGCCGACCGCAACTTCGGCGGCACCGCGGGGCGGACGCTCGCGGACTCGGTGCCCGACTGGAGCATGATCCCTGGCCCGAAGGCCCCGGACGGCGCGCCCAACGTCCTCATCTGCCTGATCGACGACGCCGGATTCGGCGGGCCGGAGGGCTTTGGCGGGCCGATCCGCACTCCCGCGTTCGATCGGGTCAAGGAGATGGGGGTCACCTACAACCGCTTCCACGTCACCGCCGTCTGCTCGCCGACCCGGGCCGCGATGCTGACGGGGCGCAACCAGCACCGGGTCGGGTTCGGCTCGATCGCCGAGTACCCCGGCCCCTACCCCGGCTACACCGCCGCGAAGCCACGAAGCTGCGCCGCGCTGCCGCGGATCCTGAGCGAGAACGGGTACGTCACGGGCGGCTTCGGCAAGTGGCACCTGACGCCCGACAACGTCCAGGGCGCCGCGGGCCCCTTCGA
The DNA here is from genome assembly GCA_046330305.1 of Solirubrobacterales bacterium. Lineage (GTDB taxonomy): Bacteria > Actinomycetota > Thermoleophilia > Solirubrobacterales > 70-9 > VAYN01. Next base: position 90,943 of record JAXLTA010000020.1, read on the forward strand.
TCACTGGCCAAAGGCCTGGGGCTTCGACCACTGGTGGGGATTCCTCAGCGGCGCCGCCGGCCAATACGACCCGATCATCACCCAGGACGACTCGGTCCTCGGCGTGCTCGAGGGCAAGGACGGAGAGCCCTACTACTTCCCCGACGACCTGACCGACAGAGCGGTCAAGTGGCTCCACGCGGTCCGCGCCCAGGATCCCGAAAAGCCGTGGATGATGTACTACTCGACCGGCTGCAGCCACGCCCCGCACCACGTCGCCAAGGAGTGGGCCGACAGGTACAAGGGCCGGTTCGACCAGGGGTGGGACAGCCTCCGTGAGCAGATCCTCGCGCGCCAGAAGGAGCTCGGGATCGTCCCGGAGGACACCGAGCTGACCGAGCGGCCCGAGGCGTTCCCGGCGTGGGACTCCCTCGACGAGGACCAGAAGCGCCTCTACGTCCGCCAGATGGAGGTCTTCGCCGGATACTCGGAGAACGCCGACTGGAACGTGGGTCGACTGCTGGACGCGATCGAGGACCTGGGCGACCTCGACAACACCCTGATCTTCTACGTCTGGGGTGACAACGGGGCCAGCATGGAGGGCACGACGACGGGCTCCTTCAACGAGATGACCTTTCTCAACGGCATCGTCCTCGACGCCAAGCAGCAGCTCGAGCTGATCGAGGAGTACGGCGGCATCGAGGAGCTCGGCGGGATCAACACGGCGCCCCACTTCGCCGCCGCCTGGGCGCACGCGCAGAACACGCCGTTCAAGTGGGGCAAGCAGGTCGCGAGCCATCTCGGCGGCACGCGCAACCCGATGGTCGTCGCCTGGCCTCAGCGCCGGCTCGCCGGCTCCCGTCCCCAGTTCACCCACGTCATCGACATCGCCCCGACGGTGTTGGAGGCGGCGGGCATCCCGGAGCCGAAGACGGTGGACGGGATCGAGCAGGAGCCGATGGACGGCACGAGCTTCGGCTACACCTTCGCCGACCCGGGGGCGGAGGAGCGCCACACGACCCAGTACTTCGAGATGTTCGGCAGCCGCGCGATGTACAAGGACGGCTGGTGGGCCGCCTCCAACCCGGACCGGCTGCCCTGGGACTTCTCACCCGAGACCCTGGCCCGCTACGGCCCGCAGGCGGATTGGGATCCCGACCGCGACGTCGGCTGGGAGCTCTACTACCTGCCCGACGACTTCTCGCAGGCCCACGACATCGCCGCCGCCCACCCGGACAAGGTGGCGGAGCTGCAGGAGCTCTGGTGGCAGGAGGCCGAGCGCAACCGCGTCCTCCCGCTCTGGGGCGGCGCCGCGCTCCTGCTCGGCGAGCTCCCGCCGCTGCCGACTGTCACCCGCTACACCTTCGCGGGCGACGTGCAGAACGTGCAGCGCGGGATGATCCCGCGGATCTACGGACGCTCCTATGCGATCGAGGCCGCGCTGCACGTCCCGGAGGGCGGTGCCGAGGGCGTGATCCTCGCCAACGCCGACTTCATCGGGGGGTTCGGCCTCTGGGTGGACGAGCGCGGGATCCTCACCCACACCTACTCCCTGCTCGGCGTCGATACCTATCGACAGACCGCCGATCGGCCGCTCCCGTCGGGGGACGTGTCGGTCCGCATGCTCTTCGAGGCGACCGAGTCGAAGCCGGGCAGCGGCGGCAAGGCGACCCTTTTCATCGACGACGAGCCGGTCGGGGAGGGAACGATCGCACGCACGGTCCCCGTCGCCTTCACCAGCTACGCCGGCATGGACGTCGGGCGGGACAACGGGCTCGTGGTCGACCGCCGCTACGAGCAGAAGGCCCCCTATCCCTTCACCGGGACCGTGAAGCGGGTCGTGTTCGACCTGAAGCCCGCCCGGCACGAGGACGAGAAGTCGCTGCACGAGGCGGCCCAGAGCGCCGGGCTGGCACACGGCGCCGCGGCCTGAGCCCCGGTCGGACACCGGCCTGCCCGCGCCGGGAGCGCGGGCAGGCCAGGACCTCTATTCGACCGATTCCGGCGTCGTCGGCGATTCGGGAGCCGCCGCCATCGCCGGGCTCGTCGCGAGCTCGGGATGGTGATGGGGGGCGATCCCCAGCGCCGCAGGGTGGGCGTCGATGGCCGCCCGCGCCTTGCGACCGCCGACCAGGTAATAGATCAGGGCGCAGAGCAGGACGCCGCCGGTGAAGACCCACCCGGACCAGCGTTCGTACCAGATCGCTTCGCCCCGGGGCCAGGCGATGTTGATCGTGAGCGCCGTCCCGAGCACCGCCGCGAGGACGTTGATCGGCAGCGACATCCTGCCGACGGTCCAGTGCGTCGGCTCCCAGTCGCCCCGCAGGCGGGCGTACAGCTGCCCCCAGACGACCAGCATGTAGCAGGCGAACAGGGCGGTCAGGCAGGCGACGGCGATGACGCCGATCGCGTTCGTGAACAGCAGCAGCGCCGAGGCGAGGATGCCGACGATCACGATCGCCACCGCCGGGACGCGGGTGCTCTTCGGCACCGTTTCGACCGTGCCGGAAGCCGGGAACTTGCGGTCACGGGCGAGCGCGAAGAGAGCGCGCGCGGTCAGCGCCTGGTTGGTGACCGTGGCGACGAACACGGCGACGATGACCACCACCAGGGTTGCGTCGTAGAACCCGGAGCTGGTGTTCCCTTCGATGATCGCCTGCAGCGGGTTTTCCGATTCGAAGACGCCGCCGATGCTCGGAATCGCCAGCACCGAGACGATCAGGAAGATCATCCCGACGCCGAACGTCGTGCAGATCGAGGTGATTGCGGCCCGCGGGATGACCCGGGGCGCTTCGTGCGTCTCCTCGGCCATGTCCGTGGTCATCTCGAGCCCGGTATAGGCCCAGGAACCGAACAGCATGGTCGCGAGAGCGACGGAGAGGAAGCCGCCTCCCGGCGCCAGCCCTTCGGACTTGAAGAGCACTTCGACCGGCTGGTTGCCGATCCCGGTGACGATCAGGACGGCGACGATCACGAGCATCCCGACGACCTCGGCGACCGCGCCGACGGCGCTGATGCCGGAGGCGACCGAGATGCCGACGAGGTTGACCATCGTGCTGAGGACGATGATCACCACGGCCACCGTCGCCTGCTCATTGGCGGTAATCGACCAGTTGAACAGCGAGGCGACGAACGGCGCGATCCCGTAGGCGACCGCGGCGCAGATCGCCGTCTGGGCGGCGACGTAGAGCCAGCCGACCGCGTATCCGTAGCGGGGGCCCACCAATCGGCTCGCCCACGGGTACAGAGCGCCCGCGATCGGCATGTTCGACCCCAGCTCCGAGAAGCAGATCGTGACCAGGAGCAGGATCGCGAAGCCGACGGCATAGGTCCAGATGAACGCCGTGCCGCCGGTCAGGAGGCCGAAGGCGAACAGCGTGAACATCGCCGTGGTGACCGACGAGGTGGAGATGTTGACCATCGTCGACCGGCCGAGTCCCATCGTCCGCCGCAGGACCTGGCGGTATCCGAAATGGGTCAGCTCCTCGGCGTCGACGCGATCCGCGCTCGCGAAGTGGTCCCGGGAGCCGTCGACGCTCATCGCCGCCTCCCGGACGAGACAGCTCTGCTTTCCCTCATATCGCTCTCTCCTTGGGTCGGACCGCGATCCCGCGGACCGTTGATGGCCAGCGCGCTCATGCTCAACTGGCATAGTGCGATGGCTCAATGGATGTAACCCTGGGGCAAGCATAAGCACATCGTGACTTTGGATGCAAGTCCCAATGGTTCACCTAGATATGCCATTTTGTTCGGGCTTTCTGCCGGCTTATAAGGTCGAAAAGGCGAGCGAATCGCGAAATTGCATAGCTCAGATTCCGTGGTACTGTGGCCCACGTGAGTGGTTCACAAAGGGAGAGAGGTGCTCACCGGGGGAGGCGCACGCCTGCCACGCTGCTCGGCTGGCTGCGAGAGGTCACGCACGCCCAGGGCTCGCGGCCGGCGGTCGGCGACGGCACGGAGACGTGGAGCTACCACCGGCTCTGGGATGCCGCGGGCCGGGTCGCCCAGGGGCTCAGGCGAGACGGCGCGGCTGCCGCGCCCGCGGTCGCCTTGATCGGGACGAACTCACCGGCCTACCTGGCCGCCTACCTCGGGGTGATGCGTTCGGGCTCGATGGTCGTGCCGCTGAACCATCGCAACAGCCTTGCCGACCTCCGCCAGCAGCTCGAGCTCGTGGGCGCCGACCTCTGCGTCGCGGCCGGCGCGGACGACGGGCTCCTCGCCGGGCTCGGCGAGGCGTGCTCGGTGCTCGACGCCGGCCGCCTGCTCGAGACCGAGCCGGTCGTGGACATACCCGAGCCCGACGCGGACGATCCGGCGCTCTGCGTCCTGACCAGCGGCAGCACCGGCGCTCCGAAGGGCGTCGTGCACAGCCAGGGGACGCTCCTGCACGCGGGACTGCAGCTGCTGGGAGCGCTGCCGATCAACCGCGACGACGTCGGACTCGCCTTCCTCCCCTTCTTCGCCTCCGCGCCCGAGCACGCGCTGCCCCTGCTGCTCGGAGGAGCGGCGCTGCGGACGACCGTCGGCTTCGATCCCGACGAGATTTGCGACGCGTGCGACGAGGTGACCAGCTTCGACGCGGTGCCGACCGCGATCGGGCGGCTGCTGGAGCTCGGGAACCACGCCCAGCTGCGCAAGCTGAAGTGGATCAGCTTCGCCTCCGAGCCGATGCCCGCCACCCTGCTCGAACGCTGGCGTGAAGAGGTCCCGACCGTCGCGGCGCACCAGTTCTACGGCCTCACCGAGCTGCTGCCGGCCACCCACGCCGACCCGGTGATGATGCGCGAGGCCAGCGGCACGGTCGGCACGCCGTACCCCACGACCGCGCTGCGGATAGTCGACGAGGAGCTCGACGAAGTGGGGATCGGCGAGGAGGGGGAAGTCGTCTGCTGGAGCCCGGCGAGGATGTCCGGCTACCTGGACGCGCCGGCGCAGACCGCGGAAGCCCTCACCGACGACGGCGCGCTGCGAACCGGCGACATCGGCCATCTCGACGAGCGAGGCCGCCTCTTCCTCACCGGCCGCCGCAAGGAACTGATCATCAGCGGCGGCCTCAACGTCTCGCCGGCCGAGATCGAGGCGGCGGCCTACCGCTGTCCGGGCGTCGCCGCGGCGGCCGTGATCGGGATGCCGGACAGCAGGTGGGGCGAGACCCCGGTCCTGATCGCGGTGGCGAGCCGGGGCGAGTCGCTCAGCGCGACGGACCTGCTGCGCCACTGCGAGGGCGAGCTGGCCGGCTACAAACGTCCGTCGGCGGCCGCGGTCCTGCCCGACCTGCCGGTGATCGGGATCGGCAAGTCGGCCAAGGCGGTCCTCAGGGAGAGGATCATGCGGGGCGAGCTGACCCTCGTGCATCGCAACGGGATGGGAGACGCCGCCGGGCAGGACCCGGAGGGCGCCGTAAACGAACCGGGAACTACGCCTAGGAGGAGCTAGTGCACACTCAGACCTCGAACCCCTCGGAAGACGGCACGGCCGTATCCGACGGCCAGCGACTGCAGCAACTGAAAGATGCCGGCGTCGACACCCTGGTGATCGGCGCCGCGGACATCAACGGAGTCTTCCGGTCCAAGCGCTTTGCGCTGGATCTCTTCTCCCGGGAGGAGGTCGAGGTCGCCTTCAGCGACTACGTCTTCGCCTCGGACCTGACCGACGAGCTGATGGTGCCGCGGCCGGGCTATGAGGGGTACTTCCCGACGGCGGCGAGCGGCCTGCCTGACATCTACGTGCACCCCGACTGGGACCTGCTGCGGATCCTTCCCTGGGAACCAGAGGTGGCCCTGGTCCTGGGCGACTTCCACGGACACGACGGGAGCGAGCTCGTGGTCTCGCCCCGCGGCGTGCTGCGCCGGGTCATCGACCGCCTGCGGGGCCTCGGCTTCGAGCCGATGGCGGGAGCGGAGTACGAGTTCTTCGTCTTCAAATGCCCGCCCGAAGAGGCGGCCGCCGACCCCTCGAAGCTGATCCCGCTCAGCATCGGCCCTGCCTACAGCCACACGCGGGCGGCGGCGGACGAGCGGGTCCTCGGCGTCCTGCGGCGGATGATCAACGCGGCGGGCATCCCGGTCGAGGCCGCCAACCCCGAGGCGGCCCAGGGCCAGAGCGAGATCACGATCCGCTACTCGGACGCGCTCAGCGCCGCCGACAACGCCTTCCTCTACCGGCACTTCATCCAGGAGCTGGCGGCCCGCGAGGGCCTCACCGCATCGTTCATCGCCAAGATCGACCCCCAGGGCTACGGCTCCAGCGGCCACCTCCACGTCAGCCTCACCGACCTCGAGGGCGAGCAGCAGATGCTGGGCGACGACGGCGAGCTGACGGACACCGCGAGGCAGGCGATCGCCGGCTTCCTCGAGACGATGGGCCCGTTCACCTCGTTCTACGCGCCGGTGATCAACTCCTACCGTCGCTACCAGACCGACTACGCGTTCGCCGGCGACACGATCGCCTGGGGCTATGACAACCGCACCTGCGGGCTGCGGGTGATCAAGGCGACACCCGGCTCGACCCGGATCGAGAGCCGCACCCCGGGGGCGGACCTCAACCCGTACATCGCCCTGGCGGCGACGCTCGCCGGATTCGGCCACGGGATCGAAGCGGGGCTCGAGCCGCCGGCGCCGATCCCTGCCGACGCCTACACCGCGAGCGGCGTGGGCCGGGTGCCGAACGACCTCGGCAGCGCCACCCGCGCGCTCGAAGACAGCAGCGTCGCGGCCGACTGGCTGGGCGAGGAGTTCGTCAACTTCTACGTCGAGACGAGATTCTGGGAGACCGAGCAGCACCGCCTGGCGGTGACCGATTGGGAGCTGCGCCGCTATCTCTAGCGGCGCCGGAAACGGAGCGAGGATGAGCGAGAAGATCCACCAGGGCCGCGCCGCCGTGGTCACCGGCGCCGGCTCCGGCAACGGCGCGGCGATCGCCCGCCGGCTGGCCGAGGAGGGCGCCGAGGTATGGCTGCTGGACCGCAGCGCGGAGGGCCTGGAGAGCACGATCGGCGGCTGGCCCGGGGACCTGCGCGAGCGGGCGCGAAGCCTCCACGCCGACATCACCGACGAGGACCAGGTCCGGGCCGCCTTCGGCGAGCTGGACCGGCTCGACATCCTCGTCAACAACGCCGGCATCGTCGACCCCGGGACCTATCCGGAGCTCGAGGTCGAGGCATTCGGCCGGGTGCTCGACGTCAACCTGCTCGGCGCCTACCGCTGCTGCGTCGCCGCCGACCGGCTGTTGCGCGAGAGCGCCGCGGGCAGGGTCGTGAACGTGACCTCGATGGAGGCGCACTACCTGCTCTCGACCGGCGGCCAGGTGCAGCCGCATTACAACGCCTCGAAAGCGGGGCTCGACCTGCTGACCAAAGCGCTGGCCTACGAACTGGCTCCCGCCGGCGTGACCGTCAACGCGATCGCGCCGGGCGTGATCGAAACCCCGTTCACGAAGGCCTCGCTGGCGCGAGAGGAGATCTCGGGCTGGATCGTCGACTGCGTTCCGATCGGGCGCATCGGGCGTCCCGAGGACATCGCCGCGGCGGCGTCGTTCCTGGCCTCGGTCGACGCCGGCTACGTCACCGGGATCTCGATCCCGGTGGATGGCGGCTTCACCATGGGCTGGTTCCGACGCACGGGCGGGGGCTCGTGAGCGAGCTCGGCACCGCCGCGCCGGTCGTCGGGATCACGACCTATGGCGTGCACGCCGACTGGACCGTGTGGCGCGACGACTCGGTCCTCACCCCGCGCACCTACGTCGACGCGGTGCTGGCCGCCGGCGGCGCGCCGCTGCTGCTCCCCTGCATCGCGCCGGAGGCCGTCGTCGATCGCTACCTCGACCTCCTCGACGCGGTGATGCTGATCGGCGGCGAAGACATCTGCGGGGTCCACAGCGGGCGCGAGGAGAGCGTCGAGGTGCACGCCGCGCACTCCGACGTCCGCGACGCCTTCGAGCTGGCGCTCGCCAGGGGGGCCTGGGACCGCGACCTCCCCGTTCTCGGGATCTGCCGGGGCGCCCAGCTGCTCAACGTCGCCCGCGGCGGCACGATCATCGAGGATCTGCCCGGCGCCGGCGCCTCCCGCGATCATCTCGTCGAACGGGGGGTCTTCAACGACCACCAGGTCGCCCTCCTCGACGGCACGCTCGGCGCCTCGCTGCTCGGCTCGAGCACCGCCGTGCCCTCCCATCACCGCCAGGCGGTCGACCGCCTCGGCGAGGGCCTGCTGGTTTCCGGCCGGGCCGAGGACGGCGTCGTCGAGGCGATCGAGGCCGAGGAGCGACGCTTCGTGCTCGGCGTCCAGTGGCATCCCGAGGAGGGCGACGATCCGACCCTGTTCGAGGCCCTGGTCGAGGCCGCGCGCCCGGCGGGCGTCGCCGGCGGAGGCCGTTCATGACCGTCGCCGCCGACACCAGGATCGACGTCCTCGAGCCGGCCAGCGAGGAGGTCCTGCGGTCCCTGCCCATCGTCGGGCCCGCGGACCTCGACGACCGCGTGGCCCGCGCCCGCGACGCGGTGCGCGCCTGGCAGGCCCTCGCCCCCGCCGAGCGGGGCCGGGTGCTCGGCGCGGTCGCGGCGCAGATCGAGGCCGAGGCCGAGGACCTCGCCCGGCTGGAGAGCCGCAACGTCGGCAAGCCGATCGCCGAGTCGCGGGGCGAGGTCGGGCTCGCCGCCCAGACCTTCCGCTACTACGCCGGGGCCGCCGACAAGCATCTCGGCGAGACCTTCCCGGCACGGGGGGCGCTCCATTACACGGTCCGCAGGCCCTTCGGCGTGGTCGGGGCGATCGTCCCCTGGAACTTCCCGCTCGTCCTCGCCAGCTGGAAGATCGCGCCGGCGCTCGCGTCGGGCAACGCCATCCTGGTCAAGCCCGCAACGCTCACCCCGCTGACCGCGACGCGGCTGCAGGCGATCTGCGAGAACTGCGGCGTGCCGGTGGGCGTCGTCCAGGTCCTGGTCGGCGCCGGCGGATCGCTGGGCACGGCGATGGTCGAGCACCCTGGCATCCCGAAGATCTCGTTCACCGGCTCGACCGCCGTCGGACAGGACATCGCCGCCCGGGGCGGGGCGCGGATGAAGCGGCTGACGCTCGAGCTGGGCGGGAAAGCCCCGAACCTGGTCTTCGCCGACGCCGACGTCGCGACCGCCCTCGACGCGGCGATCGGCGCCTGCTTCGCCAACGCCGGCCAGGATTGCTGCTCGCGGGCGCGGATCCTCGTCGAGCGCTCGATCTACGCGGAGGCGGTCGACCGGCTCGCCGCCTCGATCGAGGCGATCGCGGTCGGCGACCCGCTCGAGGAGTCGACCGAGATGGGCCCCCTGGTCTCGGCCGCGCAACGGGCGACCGCGGCTGGCTACGTCGCCGGGGCGCGCGAGGCGGGAGCGAGGATCGTCTGCGGCGGCGACCCGCTCGACGGCCGCGGCTTCTTCATGCGCCCGGCCCTGGTCGCCGACGCCGACCGCACGATGGCGGTGATGCGGGAGGAGATCTTCGGCCCCGTCGCGGTCGTCCATCCCTTCCGCGACGAGGCCGAGGCGATCGCGATCGCCAACGACACCGAGTACGGGCTCTCGGCGTCCGTCTGGACCGGCGACGCGAGCCGGGCGACCAGGGTCGCAGCGGCGGTCGACGCCGGCGTCGTCTCGGTGAACTCGAACAGCTCCGTGCACGTCGCCGCCCCGTTCGGCGGCGTCAAGGCCTCTGGCCTGGGGAGGGAGCTGGGGATGGCCGCGCTCGATGCTTATACGGAGACGAAGACGATCTATCACGCCATAGAGGAGGAATAGCGATGGCAACCAACGCAAGAGACGCCTCGGAGGTCGAGAAGCACTTCAACTTCACCAGGGCGATGATGGAAGGTGACATCTACCGCAAGTACGAGAAGGCGATCCGGCTGATCTGGAACCCGCGGGATTTCGACTACTCGCAGGACGCGGCGGACTGGCAGGACCTGCCGGAGGAGAACCGCAATGCCCTGCTCGGGGTCACGGTGCGGTTCTTCGCGGGTGAGCAGATCGTTGCCAAGGACGTGGTCCCGATGTTCGTCGCCGCCCGGGCGCTGGAGCGCTACGACTGGGTGATGTACCTGGGAACCTTCGCGATGGAGGAGGCAAAGCACGCCGAGTTCCTGGCGCACTGGCACAGCGAGGTCGTCGGCATCCTCGAGCCGGACGAGGTCTCCCCCTACTTCCTGACCCGCGGCAAGACGGTCGACCCGAGCGGCCGCTTCGAGGTCAAGGAGGTCGCCCACGAGGGGCTTCCCGCCTACGCGGTGTGCCTGGAGAACGCGATCGCCGGTGGCGACTCCTACGAGATCGAACGGCACCTCGTCCGCTATCTGACGCTGTACTGCGGGTTCGTCGAGGGCGTCCTCTCGATGCCCTCCTACGAGATCGTCGTCGACGCCTCCAAGCACTGGGGGAAGTTCCCGACCCTGCGCAAGGGCTTCGGCGCGATTCTCGCCGACGAGGGCAGGCACATCACCTTCGGTACGACCGCGATCCGGCTGATGATCGAAACCCACCCGGAGTTCGCGGACGAGGTTCACAGCACCTTCGACGAGTTCCGCGGCTCGGTCGTCGGGCTGGTCGAGTACCAGAAGACGATGAGCGAACTCGACATGCAGAAGTACCAGAACCAGAAGGCTCGGCACTACCGCAACCGCTGCCGGGAGATGGGCATCGAGCCCGACGAGACCATGATCGAGCAGATCCTCGATCCCGAGATCGACTTCGTCGTCGGCGTCGTCGCCGGCTAGGGAAAGGGGCTGAGATGAGCATCAAACGGTTCGAATGCCTCGAGGCGGGCTGCGACGCCGTGGTCACCGCCGAGACCGACGAGGAGCTCGTCGCCGCCGTCGAACGGCACATGGCCGAGGTCCACGACACGTTCGAGCTCGAGGACGTGATCCTCGCCAACTCCGTCTCCGAGGAGGCCGACTCCGGATGACCTACGTGATCGTCGAGCCCTGCATCGACTCCAAGGACACCTCCTGCGTCGAAGTCTGTCCGGTCGACTGCATCCACCCCACGCCCCAGGAGGAGGGGTTCGAGGAGGCGGCGCACCTCTACATCGATCCCGGCGAGTGCATCGACTGCAACGCCTGCCTGCAGGCGTGCCCGGTCGAGGCCTGCCTGCAGGAGGAAGACGTGCCGGAGAAGTGGCATTCGTACATCGCGATCAACCGGGAGTACTTCGTTGTCAACTGAGACCGTCGTCCAGCCCCCCATTTCGAGCCCAGCCGCGCCGGCGGCCCGATCGATCGCCGAGGCCCTCGCCGAGGCGATCGGCGCGCAGGGAATCGAGCGCGTGTACAGCCTTCCCGGCGGCCACATGAAGCCGCTCTGGCACGCCCTTGCCGCCCGCGGCATCCGGATCGTGACCGCGCGCCACGAGGGGGCGGCGATGCACATGGCCCAGGCCGACGCCGAACTCTCGGGGTCACTGGCCGTCGCCATCCTCACCGCCGGCCCCGGACTCACCAACGGGGTGACCGGCATCGGCGCCGCCTTCCTGGCGCGGGCTCCGGTGCTCGTCATCTCGACCCGTGCGCCGCTGCTCCAGGACGGGATGGGGGCGCTGGAGGAAGTCGACCAGGTCGGCGTCGTCGCGCCGCTCTGCCGGGCCGTCCATCCCGTGCTCGAGCCACGGCACGCGTTGCCGCGCCTGGACCTCGCGATCTCCGCCGCGATCGGGGACGACGGGCTCCCGGGACCCGTCTACCTCGAGCTGCCGGCCGACATGCTGAAAGCGCCGTGCCCCCGCCCCTACGCCCCCGTCACGCGCCGGCGGCGGAGCATTCGCCTGCCCGCGCCGGAGGCGGTCGAGGAGGCGGCGGCGAGGATGCGGTCCGCGCGCCGGCCGCTCGTGATCGCCGGCCGCGAGGCGCTCGCCGCGCCTGAGCTCGTGGCGCGGTTCGTCGATCAGCTGGAGGGCGTCTACCTCGACACCCGGGCCAGCCGCGACGGCATGTCCAGGAGCATCGCCTCCTACGTGCCGGCGCTGCGGGCGCGGGCGATGGCCGAAGCCGACCTGGTGGTGACGCTCGGCCGCCCCCTCGACTTCGAAGTGGGGTTCGGCTCGCCGGCGGTCTTCCGCCATGCCGAGACGTTCGTCCGCATCGGCCGCACGGCCGAGGACGTGACGGCGAATCGGCGCGGCGACGTGGAGCTGCGGGCCGACGTCGGGCCGGCGCTCGAGCGGCTGCTGGAGGCGGGGGTCGGACCCCGGCGCGGCGACGGCGAATGGCTGCGGGCCATGGTCAACGAGAACGCGCGCAAGGCCGCCGCCTTCCAGCGGCGCCTGGCTGGAACCGAGGCCGAACCGGACGGCCTGCATCCCAACCAGCTGCTGGCGGCGGTCAATCGCGTCGTCACCGAGCGCACGATCGTGATCGCCGATGGCGGCGACATCCTCTCCTGGGCCCGGACCGCGATCGACGCTCCCACCTACCTGGACCTGGGAGCTTTCGGCTGCCTCGGGGTCGGGGTCCCGTTCGCCGTCGCCGCGGCGCTGGCCCGGCCCGACCACCGGGTCATCGCCGTCGTCGGCGATGGCGCTTTCGGGTTCAACGCGATGGAGCTGGAGACCGCCGTCCGCGAAGGAGCCCCGATCACCGTGGTGGTCGCCAACAACAGCGCCTGGAACATCGAACGGGCCGACCAGCTCGAGAACTACGACGGCGAGGTTCTCGCCACCGAGCTGTCGACCTGCGACTTCGCCTCGCTCGCCCGCGCCCTCGGAGCGAGCGGCTTCAAGGTGGAGTCGGCGACGGAGCTCGATCCCGCTCTCGAGGAGGCCGTGGCGGAGGGGCCGGCGCTGGTCGACGTGCGGGTCAGCCGCAGGCCGGTCTCCGCCGACACCCGCGGTGGCCTCGCGCTGGTCCCGCCACTGCAGGCGCTCGCCGCCTGGGACGAGGACGAGAACACCTGGTTGGACCAGTCCCCAGCACCCGACGAGAGGAGAGTCATGACATCGGTAACCATCCACCAGCCCGCCGACCGCGAGGCACCGCGCGGCTACAGCGAGGCGACCAGCGCCAGGGGGGCGATCGTCGCCGTCGCCGGCCAGCTGCCCGACCCCTCGCTGCTCGAGGAGGGCGCGAGCTTCGACAAGCAGTTCGTCTCGGCCCTGGAACGCTTCGGGGAGGTGGTTCGCTCCTCCGGCGCGAACGTGACCGACGTGATCATGCTGCGGCTCTACGTGACCGACGTCGCCGCCTACAAGGACGCCCTGGGCTCGTTCGGCAGCCGCTATCGCGAGCTGCTCGAGGGCCAGTTCCCGGCCACCACCCTGGTCGAGGTCAGCGGCCTGATCGACCCGCGGGCGATGGTCGAGATCGAGGGGCTGGCGATCCTGCCGTAGGGGGTCGGGTGGCCCATCCGACCGACCCAGGAAGCCCGTTTTTTGGGCTGCTTCCGGAGGGTTCCCAGTAGGCCATTGACTATCATCGATCGCTGGCATGACGACGATTCGACTCAGCCCCGGCTCCGACACGCCGATCTACAAGCAGATCGTCGCCCAGGTGCGCTTCATGATCGAGGGCGGCCAGCTCTCCGACGGCGACCGCCTGCCCAGCAGCCGGATGCTGGCCGACAACCTGAAGGTCAACCGCAACACCGTCGCCCGGGCCTACCGGGAACTGCGTGACATCGGCCTGATCGAGTCGCGGCGGCGCAGCGGCATGGTCGTCACCGGCGCCAGGTCGGCGCGCGAGCAGGCCCGGGCGCGGGAACGGGCGCGCTCGCTGATCGCGAACCTGACCCATGAGTGCATCGAACTCGGCCTCAGCGCCGAGGAGGTCTCTTCGCTGGCCTTCCACTTCGCCATGCACGCCGAGGAAGCGCGGATCAGCATCTGCTTCGTCGAGTGCAACGAGGAGCGGGCGCGATACTTCGCCGATGAGCTCTCCGAGCGGCTCGGGCAGCCGGTCGAGCCGCTCGTGCTCGGCCAGTTCGACCCCCAGCGGCGCGACGAGGAGCTGGTCCTGACGACGTTCTTCCACCTCACCGAGGTGCGCCGCTCGATGCGCCGGTCCGGGCGCGAAATCATCGCGATCGTGGTCGCCCCCCACGTGCGCACGCTCGTCCAGCTGGCGAAGGTGCCCAAGGACAGGCGGGTGGGCATCCTCTACTCGACCGAGGAGCAGGCGCAGGGCATCCAGGACTCGCTGGTCCAGTCGGGGATCGAGAACGTCGACGTTCTGCACGACACGAGCCGCGAGGCCCTGGCCGAGGTCGACGTGGTCGTCGTTCCCAGCGAGATGCCGGAGCTCGCCGAAGAGCTGCGCAACCACGTCAAGGTCGTCGAGTTCGGAAACGTGCTCGACGAGTCCTCACTGCGAATGGTCTCCGCCGTCCTCGACGAAATGCGCGACGCGAAGGTCGGCGCGGGGGCGAGCGGCAACGGCCATGCCGAGCGCCGCGAGCTGGCGCCGGCGATCGCCAACGGCTAGCCGGCGAGGATGCCGTGCGCCCTCAGCCGGGCGCCGACCCGACCGAGGCCAGCCGGGCTTCGATCGCCGCCAGCGTCGCGGCCGGAGCCTCGAGCTGGGGCCAGTGGCCGACCCCGGCGAGCTCGTGGACCTCGACGCCGGCGGGGAAGAAGCGGCTGAAGTCCGGGTAGGCGGCAGGGCCGATGCAGCCGTCGGCCGAGCCGTGGAGGATCGTCGTCGGGACCGGCACCACCGGCGCGGCGGGCGGCGCGTCGAGGTTCGCCCTGTAATAGGCGCTGACCGCCTCCATCACCCCGGGCCGACAGAGCCACTCGGCGATCGCCGGCCACTCTTCCCAGCGCAGGGTGGGCGACCAGCTCCTGACCAGGCCTCGCAGCCAGTCGGGGTCCCGGGCGATCTGCGCGGCACCCGGGACATAGGCCAGGAACATCGCGTACCAGGCCGTGCGCAGCTCGGCCACGTCGGTCCGGCGCACCGCGTAGCCGCTCGGATGCGGCGCGGCGATCCCGACCATGCAGGTGAACCGCTCGGGGTGCTGGGCGAGGAGCGGGTAGCCGAGCTCCGCGCCCCAGTCGTGGCCGACGTAGGCCACCGACTCGATCTTGAGCGAGTCGAGGACGGAGATCAGATCCTCACCCACCGCCGCGCCCGAGTAATCGCCGTCCGGAGCCGGTTCCGATGGGGCGTAGCCGGGCAGGGCCGGGAGCAGGCAGCGATATCCGCTGGCGGCGAGCTCCGTGGCCAGGGCGAAGAGGCCCTCGGGATGGTCGGGAAAGCCATGCACCAAGAGCACCGGCGGCCCGTCCCCGGTCTCCCAGACCGCCGTCCCGGCCCGCGCCCTCACCCGAGTCCGTCGCCAAGCCATTGTGGCTTACCACGATATTCGATTGTGACCTATATCGCTAGGCCAAAAGGGTCGACGCTAGGAGCTCGCGTTGCACCCAGCGGCGCGAAAGGTGACCGAGTCGACGCTGATTCGATTCGGCGGCGCCTCGCGCGGCCCGCGGATATGCTCTCGCCCGTGCTCGTCCGGGTGCGGCAGATCTTGCGGTCGCGCGACGCGCCGTTGCTCTGGAAGGTCTCGGCGGTGGCGGCGGTGGCGGGTCTCGGCGGGTTCGCCCTGGGCTCGCTCCTGGGGCCGATCCAGCTGGCGCTCGGGGCGACGATCTCGGGGATCTTCGTCGCCGCGGCGGGGTCGGTGCTGCCGCGCGGGGCGGGAAAGGTGGCGGCGGCGATCGTCGCCGTGGCCGCCGTCGCCTTCGCCACGCTCGCCTCCCTCGTCGCCGGGCATGCCGTGGCCGCCGGCGCGGCGATGGCGGCGGTCGCGTTCGTCTCCGGCCTGCTGGCGGCGAGCGGCGGGGTCGCGATCCTGCTCGGCGCGCTGCTCGCCACCGCCTACGTCGTGCCGGCGGCGATCGGGACCGGCTATGACCAGCCGCTCGGGCTGGTGGCCGCGGCGGCCGCCGTCGGCGCGGCCTGGGGGATGCTGTTCGCCAGGCTGGTGAGCCAGCTCACCGAGGAGGACTCACCCGCCGTCGGGCGCCAGTGGGCGCGGGGAGTCGTTTCCGGACTGGGGCAGATGGCCCGCGACCTCGGCGATCCGCGCGTCCGCTACGGGCTGCGCCGCGGCATCGCGCTGGGGATCGGGATGGGCATCTACGAGGGCACCGGCGACCGCGACGCGCTCTGGGTGATGCTGACCATATTCGTCGTCCTGCAGCCCGAACGAAGGGCCTCCTGGGACTTCGCGCTGGTGCGGACCGTCGGGACGTTCCTGGGGATCGGCCTCCTGGCCCTGCTCGCGATTCCCCTTTCCAACACCGCCCTGCTGATCGCGGCGCTCATCCTCCTCGACCTCGGCCTCGCCTGGGTCATGCGCAACCCGGCGGTGCTGACGATGGCGACCACCGTCTTCGCCGTGGCCGTCACGGAGGTGCTGGCGCCGGGCTTCACCGACCCGGCCGGGCACCGCCTCGCGGACACCGTCCTCGGCGCCGCGATCGCGATCCTGATCGGCTACGTCCTCTTCCCGGACCGCGCCCGCGAAGAGGAGGACGCGCCCGAGCCCGCGCTCCACTAGGGCCGGCCGGCCCCGTGGAGCGCGGCGGCATTGTCGACTTTGGGGGCGTATAGAGACCCAAAGTCGACAACGGGACGCGAGCGCGGGGCGAGGCGAGGTCCCCCTGCCCCATGCTCGCTGCTCGCACGGCTCGCTGGCTCGTTCCGGCCGCCCTTCTCCTCGCCCTGTTCTGTCTAGCCGGAAGCGCCGCGGCCTTCAGCCAAACGCCTTCTCCTTCGACCGCGCCAGCGGGCAGGTGCTCGCGATGGGCGGCGGCAAGGTCGGCGTCCAGATCGACTGCGGGCTGGCCTCGACGAACGACTGCCACGGTCGGGTCTCAGTCCTGCCGCGGGGCGAAGCGATCGCGGCGCTGGGGTCCGGCCCGGTCGCCTCCAGCCGCGGGCTCCAGGCCAACCGCGGCGAGGACGTCGAGCCGCGGTTGAACCTCGACGAGGACGCGCTCTCCTGGCTGCGGCAGCGGGGCCCGCTGCCGGTCACGGTCGAGCTGCGCAGAAGCGACGGCAAGACGCTCTCGAGATCGATGTTCGTCGCGAGGGTGGAGCTGGTGAAGGCGCCGGCGCCGACCCGCAAGCTCCTCGCCAGCGCCAGCGATGCCAGCCTCGTGACCCAGAGCTACAGCTGGGACTTCAAGCTCAAAGCGGGAACCGCGGTGGTTCTGCGCAAGTTCCGCTGCCCGGACAACGCCTCGTTCGTTGCCAGGAAGCAAGAGCAACCGCGCCGGCCGGCCCGGTGACATCACCGTCAAGGCCAGCGACGGGGTCGGGTACGGGGCCTTCGACATCCCGACCGTGAAGCCATTTGGGAACCGAACCTCGATCGCCGCTGGACCCTGGCCGGCTGGCCCGAAGGCAGCCTCTGGCACAACAACGTCTTCGCGCCTCTGTTCAAGGGCGGCACCTTCTCGATGACGGTTCTCTGCACCAACTCCAACCCTTCCGGCTACGACGACGACGGCGGCAACCCGACGCGGGAGAAGTACGTCGGTCCGCCGAACGCGGCGGCGATCTTCCAGGTCTGGAGCGGGTCGGAAGATCCCTATCCGACCTCGCTGCTCTTTCCCTGGCGGTAGTTCGGGGCGGTCGCGCCCTGGTTCCTCGCCGGTCGGCTCGTGAGTGGGGTCGGGCCGAGGGCGGCCACGGCAGGCAAAAGGTCGCCGCCGGGTTTGGGCGAAGCACCGTGGGCCGCGGGCGCGGCCGGCGTTAGCTTGGCGGCATGACCGCGCCGACGCCCGCCCCCAGCCGCCGCTTCATCAGATCGCGATCGCCGACCGGTTCGCCGGGCGCCACGCGCTGGTGACCGGCGCCGGCAGCGGGATCGGGACGGCGACGGCGCGCCAGCTCGTCGCCGAGGGCGCGCACGTGACCGGGGTCGACCCCGACGCGGAGGGACTGGAGGAGACGACGCGGGCGCTGGGAGCGGAGGCCGATCGCTTCCACCCGCTGATCGCCGACATCGCCGACGCGGCGGCCCAGGACGAGATGATCGCCGCCGCCTGCGGCCCCGACGGCGAGCTCGACGTGCTGGTCAACAACGCCGCGGTTTCATGCTCGCCGGGCTCGAGGCGACCGATGAGCAGTGGCGGCGGACCGCCGAGGTCAACCTGATCGCGCCGGCGCAGCTCGTCGCCAAGGCGGCCGACGCGCTCGGCCGGGCGGAGGCCGGAGCGGTCGTCAACGTCGCCAGCATCTCCGGCCACGTCTCCCAGCCGGACCGCTGGACCTACAGCGCCGGCAAGGGCGGGATCCTCGCGCTGACCCGCTGCCAGGCGCTCGACCTGGCGCCGCGCGGGGTCCGGGTCAACAGCGTCAGCCCCGGCTACGTCTGGACCAAAGTGCTCTACGAAGGGGCGGACTGGGACCGCGAGAAGTGGGAACCGATCTGGGGCGAGTACTGCCCGCTGGGCCGCTGCGCGGAACCGTCGGAGGTGGCGGCGGCGATCGCCTTCCTCTGCTCGACGGCGGCCTCGTTCATCACCGGCTCCGACCTACCGGTCGACGGCGGGCTGGCCGGGATGGGCGCGGACGCGAAGACCACGCACCGGTTCGAGTAGCGGCTCCTCGCCGCGGGTGAACTCCGGCTACCTGACGACCGCGCGCTTGTAGCGGGTGGTTGTCGGCAGCGGCCCGTGGTCCGCTTCAAGTCTTGGGCGAGAAGCTAGCCCGTCGTTCTTCGGATCGAAGTCAAGGACGAGGAACGGGCCGCCGACCGCTGCCCCGATTCCGCCGCGCAGTACCCCGAACATGCGGTCGATGGCGTCAGCGTCAGTCGTTGCCTGGCCCGGCCCTCTGCTGCGCCAGTTGCTCGCCGGATGTTTTCCGAGGGCGTTGCAGTTGGGCTTGCCGGAGGTGCAGGTTCCGTCGGGCTTGATTACCCGCAGCCGGAAAACTGGGATCCCAAGACCACCGTAGTAGTGAGCCCCTCGGCGGGTAGCCGCGACCCGCTTGTTGCCGAACGAGAGGCTCAGCGCTCGTCGGCCATCTGCTCGACGCAAACGGTGATCGCGAGGATCAGGGCGTCGTCCTGGTCGGGAGCGATCTGGATTCCGTAGGTGTCCCGCACCCGGAACCAGCGCTTGGAAACCTGCCCCACCTTCTCGCCGCCGCGCTCGAACTCGTACTCGTGGTCGACGATGTTGCCCTGCACCTCGATGTCCTCACCGCCGTCCACCTCGACCTTGAAGCGGTCGCGCAGGGGGCTCACCAGAGCCTTGTGCACGGTCGCGGCGGTGTCGCCCCCGCGCTCGATCTTCATCGTGTCGCGCACGCTTAGCTTTTTCTCCTGGATCTTGAAGAGCTCCTCCCCGGAGGGGCTCTCGAGAATCAGGGTGTCGCGCAGGCGCACGGCCTTGCCGTCGACCTTGAAGGCGCGCTCGCCGCCCTCCGTCTCGATCCAGAAGTCGTCGCCGATCGCGAAGATCTTCTCCCGCATCCGGTAGGTGGTGCCGCCGAGGTCGTCGTCGCGGTTTCGCAGCAGGCCCATCCAGGTTCCTTCCGTCCGGCTCTCTCGAGCGCTATTCAACACCGTGAACACGAAAAAGGCCCCGGAACCGGGACCTTTTCCTATAGCGGGGG
>JAXLTA010000021.1:0-96612 GCA_046330305.1 Solirubrobacterales bacterium
GTCCGGCGACCCCTCAGCCGGCGGTGACCAGAACCACGGCGATCACCGTCAGGGCCATCCCCACCGCCTGCAGGCGCCCGATCTTCTCCTCGAGGACGAAGGCGGCAAGGCCGACCGTGATCGCCGGGTAGAGCGCGGCGATCACCGAGACGATCGCGAGGAGGCCCTGTTGGGTGGCGAGCAGGAAGCTCACCACCGCGGTCGCGTTGAGGAGACCGCAGGCGACCGAGGGGCGCAGTTCATCGACCCGCAGCAGCCAGGGCTGGCGCAGGAGGAGCGCGCTGACGATCACGGCGGCGGTCGCCGCGAGCAACAGCAGGCCGATCGGCAGGAGACCGGCGCCGGCTTCGATCTGGCCGATGAAGGCGAACTGGGCGCCGAAGCCGATCCCGGCGATCACTCCCTCGAAGAAGCCTCCCTCGCCCTGGCCGTCGATCGCCGCCGCCTCGCGCTGGGGCACCAGGTAGAGCGCCGGGAAGGCAATTGCGACACCGACCAGGGAGAGCAGCGTGAGCTGCTCGCCGGTGGCGACTCCGGTCAGGAACGGAATCAGGGCCGAGCCGATGCCGGCGATCGGAGCGACCACTCCCATCCGCCCGCGACTGAGGCCGCGATAGAGAAAGGCGATCCCCACCCCCTCGCCGACGCCGCCCCCGACCGCCCAGGCGAAATCCTCGCCCCGCGGGTTCCCGGTGACGAACAGCGAGACCGCGATCGTGCAGACGGCGGCGATCAAGCAGTTGGCGGCCGCCACCGCCCAGGCCGAGCGGGTCTTGCTCGCGATCCCGCCGATGAAGTCGGAAAGGCCGTAGGAGGAGGCAGTCAGAAGCGCGAGGAGGACGGCTGCCACCGGACTGATCCTACGGTGGGAGCAGCGCGGACGGCGGCCGGCCGACCTCGGAGCGTCGCGGTGCGACGCACGGCCGTTGTCTGAATAGCTGACTTTCCAGAACTGTCGCTGTCCGAACGGACAAGGTCTGGCTGCGCCCCGTTCCTAGGATCGAGCCGTCCCACCTGGGTCAACGGGTCTAGACGGCGGCGGGCTACACCGAGTCGCCGGCCGCCGAGTCGCAGCACCTCGCTCTATCCGAGGACGCGATGGTCGAGGGCTGAGCGCGGGGCCGGGCTACTGGAAGCGGATGCCGGTCTTGGGCTTGGGGCTCACCTGCTGCGGCTGATGCCCGTGCCGGCGCAGCCCGCCGCGCAGCGTCCCGCGCCTGGCGCCGAGCCGCGCCTCCGCCGTCACCGCCTGCAGCGCGCGTGAATATGACTGCTGCTTGGTCATGGGTTCCAAGCTAGGCGGTCTTTCTCTAGCGGGGCTATGCGGCGGCTAAATATGTGAGGCGGGAGGCAGGGCTCAAGCTGCCTTAAGGCGGCGCTCCGATGATGCCGCCACGCGAAGCAAGGGGCTCAAGCTGATTCTGGCGGCCGCCGTCGCGGCCGTGGCCATCGCCGCTGCGGGTGCCGGCGTGCTCTGCGGCCTGCCCGGCGTCGGTGGGGCGGAGGGCCGGGTGCGGGCGATCCTCGCGGCCCACGGCGGCGTCCTCGAAGCCGGGCCGCCGCCCAGCCGTCTCGCGGCTGCCGCGGTCGCGACCGAGGACGAGCACTTCTACGCCAACGTCGTCGTCGACGTCGCCGACGGCGCCGGCCGGGCCGCCGCGGCGACCCTCCAGGGCGGCGGCGATCCGGGCGGCAGCACGATCGACCAGCAGCTGGCCAAGCTGCTCTACCCGCAGGGCGGCGGCCTCGCCGGCACGCTGGCGGAGATCGGGCTCGGGGTCAAGCTGGCGCTCACCTACTCGAGCTCGGAAGTCCTCGCGATGTACCTGAACGCCGCCTACTTCGGCAACGGGTTTTGGGGAGAGCGGGCTGCCGCGCTCGGCTACTTCGGCGTGCCCCCGCGCCGGCTGAGCTGGTCCCAGGCGACGCTGCTCGCCGGCCTCCTGCAGGCGCCGAGCGCCTACGACCCGCGGCGCCACCCGCGGGCGGGGCGGGTGCGCCAGGTAGCGGGTGTGGGGCCCCCCGGGGGACAACCGCTACCTCTCACCGGCCCAGGGGCGGCAGGTGCTCGCCGAACCGCTGCGCCTGCGGCACGGCGCCCGGCGCAGCTGAGCGCGGCCGGCCCGGCGGCGGAAGGTGAGAGCCTTCTTCGCCTCCGTTTAGGACCGGCTCACGGGCGGGGGCCATCCTCGAGGACGTGCAGCAGCCGACCGAGCGAGCGAGGCGAGCGCGGCGGCCCGGTCCGTCGCGCGCACATCGCCGCCGGCGGCTCCTGCTGCCCGCCGCCATCCTCCTCCTGGCCGTCTTCCTCGTCGTCCGCGGCCTGGGAGGATCGGGGACCGGTGCCCCGGCCGGGGCCGCCGGCAACGGCGCCGCCGCCACTCCGCGCATTCTCACGGCACGCACCGCCGCCGACCCGTTGCCCGCTCCGATCTCCGGTGCCACCGCCGTGCGGGTGCCGGCGGGCACACTGGTGCTCGGCGGACTCGACGCGACCGAAACCTCGGTCGCCGGCGTCTTCCTCGACCGCCAGGGGGAACTGAAGCCGGCCGGCGCGCTGGCCGGACCGCTGCACGACGCCGCCGCGACGCTGCTCGGCGACCGCGTCCTCGTCTTCGGCGGCGGCACCGCCACCAGCACCGACACCGTGCAGGCGCTGCCCGCCTCGATCGGCTCGCCGGGCGGCGAAGCCGAAGCGACCGCGACGGTCGTCGGCCACCTGCCGGCGCCGCGCTCGGACCTCAGCGCCGTCGCCGTCGGCGGCCGCGCCTACGTCCTCGGCGGCTACGACGGCACCGAACTGGACCCCGCGGTGCTCGCCACCGCCGACGGCAGCTCCTTCGACCAGGTCGCGCGCCTGCCGGTGCCGGCTCGCTACCTGGCCGTCGCCGCGGTCGGCGGCCGGATCTTCGCCTTCGGCGGCGAGACCGGGGAAGGGCAGGCGACCGACGCGATCCAGGAAGTCGACCCCGCCCGCGGCACCGCCCGGGTCGTCGGCCACCTGCCGAGCCCGGTCTCCCACGCCGCCGCGGTGGTGCTCGGCGGCGCCGTCTACGTGCTCGGCGGCGAGAGGGCCGGCGGCGAACCGACCGCCGCCGCCTGGCGCTTCGACCCAGGCGGCGGCCGCCTCGCCAGGGCGCCGCATCTGCCGCTGGCGGTGGCCGCCGCGGCGGCGGCCGGCGACGGGCACACCGCGACGCTCGCCGGCGGCACCGGCTCCGGCGGCGAAATCCTCGACACGCTGGTCTCGCTCGGCCTCCGCCGCGCCCGCCCCAAGCACGCCGCCGCGGCCGCCGCCGACTCCGCGCCGGCCGCCGGCGGAGCGGCCGCCGCGCCCTTCAAGGGCAGCCTGATGATCGCCGACCGCGGCAACAACCGGATCATCGTCGTCAACAACCGCAAGCAGATCCTCTGGCGCTTCCCCTCGCCGGCGCACCCCGCGCCGCCCGGCGGCTTCTATTTCCCCGACGACGCCTTCTTCATCCACGGCGGCCACGGCATCATCTCCAACGAGGAGCAGAACGAGCGAATCGTCCAGCTCGCCTACCCCTCCGGCAAGCTGCTCTGGTCCTATGGCCACCCCGGCGTCACCGGCTCTGAACCGGGCTACCTGCACGAGCCCGACGACGCCTACCTGCTGAAGGGCGGCGAAGTCACCGTCGCCGACGCCCAGAACTGCCGGGTGCTCCGCATCTCTCCCGGCAAGCGGGTGCTGCACACCTTCGGCGACCCGTCGGGCTGCTTCCACGAACCGCCGGGCTACCTCGGCTCGCCCAACGGCGACACCCCGCTGGCCAACGGCGACATGTTGATCTCCGAGGTCAACGGCTCCTACATCGACGAGATCACGCCGCAGGGGAAGGTCGTCTGGAGCGTGCAGCTGCCGATCTCCTACCCCTCCGACCCGCAGCAGCTGGGCCGCGACCGCTACCTCGTCGTCGACTACGCCAACCCCGGCGGGATCTACAAATTCGACCGCGCCGGTCACCTGCTGTGGAGCTACCGGCCCGAATCGGGCCCCGGCCGCCTCAACCACCCGAGCCTCGCCGAGCGCCTGCCCGGCGGCGACATCGCCGTCAACGACGACTACCGCAACCGCGTCGTCATCATCGACCCGCGGACGCGGAAGATCGTCTGGCAGTACGGCGTGACCGGCCACCCCGGGACCGGCCCCGACCACCTCCACATCCCCGACGGCTTCGATCTCCTGGCGCCGAACGGGACGACGCCGACCCACCCGTTCACGGGCTGAGGGCTCGGGCGACCTTTCCCAACCGGGCGGCGCGGCCGGGCCGTACCCCTCCACAAGACCTCGCCCGCGCCCCGCGCGCGGGCCAGACGAAAGGACCACGATGATCAAGCGCACCCTCCTGCTCGGAGTCGCCGTCATGGCCCTGGCCCTCGGCCTGGCCGCCTGCGGAGGTGGGGGAGACACGAGCGCGACGGAGACCTCCGGCGGCGCCGCCACCAGCGAAGGCGGCGGATCGGCAGCTGCCGGCAACATCGTCGCCGTCGCCAAAGAAACGCCGGAACTCTCGATCCTGGTCGAAGCGGTGGCCGCCGCGGGCCTCGTCGAAACGCTCGAAGAACCCGGCCCCTACACCGTCTTCGCGCCGACCAACGAAGCCTTCGAAGCGCTCGGCGGCAAGCTCGAAGAACTGCTCGAACCCCAGAACAAGAAGGAACTCGCCGAAATCCTGACCTACCACGTCGCCCCCGGCGAAGTCAGCTCCGGCGAACTCGAAAACGGCCAGATGATCGAAACCGTCCAGGGCGAAGATCTCGAAGTCGCGATCAAGGGCGAAGAAGTCACCGTCAACGGCGCCAAGGTCGTGATGCCCGACGTTCCCGCCTCCAACGGAATCGTCCACGTGATCGACGAAGTCCTGCTCCCGCCCGCCATGTGACGACGGCGCGACGGTCCGCGGGCTGCGCCGGGCAGCCCGCGGCCGCCGCCGCTCCGCCGCGGGGCAGCGCCCCGCCGCCGGGGCGGCCTCAGCTCGCCGCGGGTGCGGCGAGGACCCGCAGAATCTCCCCGACCGCGTGTTCGCGCTCCAACGGGTGGCGCAGCGGCAGCTCGGGCCGCAGCCGGTAGCGGTTGCGCCGACCCTCGCGCTCGCGCTCCAGATATCCGGCCGCCACCAGGTCGGCGACGATGCGCTGCGCCGCGCGCTCGGTGATTTCGACCCCCTCGGCGACGTCGCGCAGCCGGATTCCCGGGTCGCGCGCGACGCAGATCAGGACGTGCGCATGGTTCGTGAGGAAGGTCCAGTCGGCCATCGGCGCAGCGTACCGGGGAGGACGGCGAATTCCTAACCCTTGACACACGAATTATAAATCGCATATTATGGATCACGTCGGATAAATCGTGTTATGCCGATCACGATAAGGAGATCCAAGATGAGCGTGAGCGAGAAGACCCGAGCTGCCGACGGGGTCGGTGTCCGGCACCAGGAGGAGTCGCGTGAGCCCTGGGCTCACAAGTGGGGGGCCCCGCCTCCCGACGTTCCGATCCCGACCTCGCCGCCGGGAGCCCGCGCCCGGGCCGCGGCCGAGGTCGCGGGACACGTCCGCGCCGAGCTCTTCCTCGGCCGCTCCCTCTACTCCATCGTTCATGACGAGTTCGTGCTGGAGCGCATCGGCGGGCCCGACGGCCGGGCGCTGACGGGCTCCTGCCTGCGCTCGAGGGGCCTGTGAGCGCGCGGGCGGCGCTGCTGGCGAGCGCGGTCGGCTCCGCGGCGGCGCTCTTGCTCGCCGTCTGGGTGGGGTTCGCCGGCCCGCTCTCGGTGGCGATCCCGGGGCCCGGCGGGGATGCCCTCCCCGCGCTCTACTTCGACCGGCTCACGTCGATCCTGCTGCTGCTCGTCTTCGGCGTGACCGCCACCGTTCAGGCCTTCGCTTCGCGCTACCTGGCCGGCGACGTGCGCGCTGGCCGCTTCTTCTGGGCCAGCACGCTGCTGCTCGCGGCGACCGCGGCGATGGTCTCGGCGGCGACGCTGGTCGGGCTGGCGCTCGCCTGGACGCTGGCGGGCGCGGCCCTCTGCACGCTGCTCGGCGTGTACGCCGGGTTCCCCGACGCCGATGAGGGCGTGCGGCGCACCCGCCGGGCATTCGCGGTCGGCGACGGCGCGCTCTGGGCGGCGGTTGCAGTCGCGCTGGTGGCCTGGGGCAACCTCGACCTGCGGGACCTGGGCGGCAGCGCCGCCGGCCTCGACCCCGGGGGTGGGGCGCTGACCGCGGTCGCCTGCCTGGTCCTGGTCGCGGCGCTGGCCCGCTCCGCGCAGCTGCCGCTGCAGGGCTGGCTGCCGGCGACGCTGGCCGCGCCGACTCCGGTCTCGGCCCTGCTCCACGCGGGCGTCGTCAACGCCGGCGGCATCCTCCTGGTGCGCCTCGCGCCGATCTTCGGGGCCTCGCCTGCCGCCACCCACCTCGCCTTCCTCGTCGGGGCCGCGACCGCGGTCTACGGCACCGCGCTGATGCTGACCAAGCCCGACGTCAAGGGCGCGCTCGCACACTCGACGATCGGCCAGATGGGCTTCATGATCATGACCTGCGGGCTGGGGGCCTACGCCGCCGCGATCTTCCACCTGGTCGGCCACGGCATGTACAAGGCCTCGCTGTTCCTCGGCTCCGGGGGCGCGATCCGGGGCAGGGTGCGGGCGGCGAAGGCGCCGCCTCCGCCGCGGCCCGCCCGGGCCGGCCTCGGTCTGGCGGCGCTTTCGCTCCTGATCCCGGCCGGGGCCCTGGCGCTCGCCGCGGCGATCGTGCAGCCTCATCTGGGCGGCGCCGACGGCGGCGGAGTCCTGCTGGTCTTCGCGCTCGCCACCGGCGCCTGGCTGACCCGCGGCTGGCTGCGGCGCCGGCCCGGCCTCGGCGGCTTCGCGACGGCCGCCGCCCTCGGGGTGCTCGCAGCTCTCGCCTACGTCGCCGGGATCACCGCGTTCGCCGAGTTCCTGCGGCCGGCGCTGGCCGGGGCGGGCACGGCCGGGGTGCCGCCCCTCGCCGCGACGGCTGCGCTGGTGCCGCTGGCGGGCCTGGCGGCGCTGCGCCGGCCTCCGCGCAGCGGCTGGTGGCGGCAGATCGCCGAGACCGCCTACGTCTGGGCGCTGGAGCTCGGCCACGTGGTGCCGGGAGAAGCCGGCCGCGGGGAGGGCTGGCGGCCACGTCGCCGCGGCCTCGCGACCCTGCGCACCGCGCCCGAGGGGGCGGCCTCGTGAACGGCCTGCGGGCCCGGTGCGCAGGCGCCGAGCGAAGCCCCGGATCGGTCCGGCGCGAAGACACCTGGACCGCCGCGGACCGCGCCGCGCTCCGCGCCGACGTCGCGGTCGCCGCGAGGATCGTCGCCCCGATCTGGCCCCTGGAGACCTTCATTGCCGTCAACCCGCTGGGCGATCTCGAGGACCTGCCGTTCGAGCGGGCGATCGCCCTGGCGGCGGAGGTGCTGGGGGCGCGGGGGACTCTTGACGAGGGGCTCTTCCGCGCCGCGGCGGCGTCCGGACGGATCGCTGAAGCGGATCTGCGCCGCGCGATCCGGCGCCGGCTCTCGAGCCTGGCGACGTCCGCCGGCGAGCCGGCCGACGAGCTCGCGCGGGGCGCCGAGGACCTGCTGGTTCGCGATCTGCTCGAGGGCCCGACGCCGCCGCTGCCGCGGCGCGCCTGGCTGACGCTGGCCGAGCGCCTCGACGCCCGCGTCGCGGCGCGGATCGACGCCCAGACGGTGAAGTGGTGCGCGGCCTTTCTCGACCGTGGCTCGGCCTGGGCGATGCCGGGGCGCGAGCTGGGCTTCTACCCGGCCTGGCGGCGGCTCGGACCGAAGGACCCGGCGCTGCCCCGGCGGGCCCGGCGGCAGCTGCGGGAGCTGCCCGGGTCGGCGGAGGAGGCGCTGCTGGACGCGCTGGTTCGGCTGGGCGTCGAGCGCTCGGAGCGGCGGCGGTACCTGCGCGCGCATCTCGCCTGCCTGCCGGGTTGGGCCGCGCACGTGCGCTGGCGCGGGGAGCGCGAGGAGGGAATCGACCTGGTCGCCTTCCTCGCCCTGCGCCTCTCGATCGAGGCGGCCCTGATCGAGGGCGCCTCGCTGCCAGAGCCGGTCTCGCTCCCCGGCTCCGACCCCGCCGCGGAGCGCCCCGCGCTGCGCCGCCGCAGCTCGCAAGTGGCGAGGCTGGCCGGCGAGGAGCGCGGGTTGGTCTGGCTCGACGCCTACGAGGCCGCGTACCGGCGCCGGCTGCTCGGCTCGCTCGGCGGCGGCCCGGCCGCGAGCCGCGGGCGCCCGGCGGCCCAGCTCGTCTGCTGCATCGATGCCCGCTCGGAGGGCCTGCGCCGTCATCTCGAGGCGGTGGGTCCCTACGAGACGCTCGGGTTCGCCGGCTTCTTCGCGGTCGCGATCCGCTTCCGCGACCTCGCCGGGGGTGCGCCGTCGGACCTCTGCCCCGTCCTGATCTCGCCCCGCAACGAGGTCGTCGAGCGTCCCGCGGCCGGCGCCGAGGCGGCGGCGAGGCGGCGGATCGACGGCCTGCAGGCGATGCGGGGCGGGGAGGAGGGGTTCCACGACGCCAAGCAGGAAGCGCTCTCTCCCTTCACCCTCGCCGAGGCCGGCGGCTGGGTCGCCGGGCCGCTGGCCGCGGCCCGGACGTTCGCCCCCGGGCGCCTCGGCGCGACGCGCGAGCGGCTCGCCGCCCGCGCCGCGCCGCCGGCCGCGACCGAAATCGCGGCCGAGGCCGGGTTCGAGCCGGCCGAAGCCGCGGAGCTGGCGGCGGTCGCGCTGCGGATGATGGGCCTGGTCGAGGGCTTCGGGCGCCTCGTCGTCCTCTGCGGACACGGCGCGCGGACCGAGAACAACCCCTACGAAGCTGCGCTCGCCTGCGGGGCCTGCGGCGGCAGCGCCGGCGGTCCCAACGCCCGGACGGCCGCTGCGATCTTCAACCACCCCGAGGTCCGCCGCCGCCTCGCTCGCTCGGCGGGCATCGAGATCCCGCCCGACACATGGTTCCTCGCCGCACAGCACGACACGACCTCCGATCGGGTCGAGCTGCTCGACCTGCACCTGGCCCCCGCCGGCCACGGCGCCGCGATCGAGCGACTGGCGGCGGACCTCGCCCGGGCCGGTGCCGCGAACAGCGCCGAGCGCGCCGCCACCCTGCCCGGGCCCGGCGCTGCGCCGAGCGGTCGCGGCGCGGCCGCCGAGCGGGGGAGGGACTGGGCCCAGGTCTTCCCGGAGTGGGGGCTGGCGGGGAACGCCGCCTTCATCGTCGCGCCGCGCGAGCTCACCGCCGGCGTCGACCTCGGCCGGCGGGCCTTCCTTCACTCCTACCGGGCCGAGGCCGACCCCGACGGCAGCGGGCTGGAGACGATCCTCACGGCGCCGCTGATCGTCGCCCAGTGGATCAACTGCCAGTACTACTTCTCGACCGTCGACCCGGTCGTCTTCGGCGCCGGGACGAAGACCGTGCACAACGTCGTCGCCGGGATCGGGGTGCTGGCCGGGCAGACGGGCGACCTCCAGCTCGGCCTGCCCTGGCAGTCGGTCGCCGACGGCGAGCGGTTGATCCACGAGCCGATGCGGCTGCTGGCGGTGGTCCAGGCGCCGATCGAGCGGATCGAGTCGATCATCGCCCGTCATCGGACCCTCGGCGACCTCTTCGGCAACGGCTGGGTGACCCTGGCCGCTCGCGAGGACACCGCGGGCGAATGGCTGCTGCGTGAACGGAACGGCCGCTGGCTCGCGGCCGGCGAGCGAGAGGAGGGTTGAGAGCGATGGAGGAAGCTGGCCTGACCAAGATGGTGAAGGTCGAGGTGGTGGTCGCCGCGGCCGACGGGCCCGCGGTCCGCGAGCAGATCGAAGCGGCGGGAGCGAGCGGCTTCACCAGCCTCTCGCGGGTCTCGGGCCTCGGCCACCACGGCTACCACGAGGGCGGCGCCCTGTTCAACGAACGGGACTCGATGGCGCTGCTGATCACGGTCGTGCCCGACGACGCCCTCGCCGGCCTGACCGCAGGCCTGCGCTCGCTGCTCGAGCGCCGGCCGGGGGTGATGTTCGTCTCCGACGTCTTCGTCAGCCGGCCGGAGTACTTCCGGTGAGCGCCGCGGCGGTGCCGGGCGCCCGGCCGCGGACGGCGGTCGCCACGGTCGCGATGTTCGGGGCCGGGCAGCTGGCGCAGATGACCCACCAGGCGGCGGTCTCGCTCGGCGTCCGCCTGCGGGTCCTGGCGGCCGGCGGCGAGGACTGCGCCGTCGCCGCCGGCGCCGAGCACCTGATCGCCCGCCGGCCGGCGGCGGCCGACCTGCTGGCGCTCGCCGCGGGCGCCGACGTGCTCACCTTCGACAACGAGCGCGTGGAGCCGGCGACGCTGGCGCGGCTCGAGGCCGGCGGCGTCCGCCTGGCGCCGACCGCGGCGGCCAAGCTCCTCGCCCAGGACAAGCTGCACGCCCGCCGCACCCTGCGCCGCCTCGGCTTCCCGCTGCCGCCCTTCGCCCACGCGCGCGGCGCGGCCGACGTCGACCGCTTCGCCGCCGAGCACGGCTGGCCGCTGGTGGGCAAGGCTCCCCGCGGCGGTTACGACGGCCGCGGCGTCTTCCGGCTCGCCGACCGGCGCGCGGCCGAGGCGGCGCTGCGGGCGCATCCCGGGGGGCTCCTGCTCGAGCCGGCGCTGGCGATCGAGCGCGAGCTGGCGGTGCTGCTGGCCCGCTCGACGACCGGCGAGCTCGTCGTCTACCCGGTGGCGGAAACGGTCCAGGAAGAAGCGATCTGCCGCGAGATCCTGGCGCCGGCGCCAGTGCCGGCGGCGGTCGCCGAGGAGGCGCGCCGGCTCGCGGTGGGGATCGCGGAGGCGATCGACGCCAGCGGCGTCGTCGCGGTCGAGCTCTTCCTCACCGGCGACGGCCTCCTGGTCAACGAGCTGGCGCTGCGCCCCCACAACTCCGGACACTTCACGATCGAGGGCTGCGCGAGCTCGCAGTTCGAGCAGCACCTGCGCGCGGTGCTCGGCTGGCCGCTCGGCCCGACCGATCTGCGGGCTGCCGCCGTGGCGACCGCGAACGTGATCGGCGGCGCCGATCCGCACGACCCGCGGACCCTGGCCGCCGCGGCGCTGGCGGGGACCCCCGCCCATCTGCACCTCTACGGGAAGGCGCCGCGGGCGGGCCGCAAGCTCGGGCACGTCACGGTCCTCGGCGAGGATCTGGGGGCGGCGCGGGTCGAGGCGGTGCGGGTCGCGAGGCTGCTCGAGGGGAGCGCGGACGCGGAGCCCCGGCGATGACGGCGCCCCGCGTCGGCATCGTGATGGGCAGCGACTCGGACCTCGAGACGATGCGGCCGGCGGCCGCGGTCCTCGCCGAGCTCGGCGTCGCGCACGAGCTGCGGGTGATCTCCGCCCACCGCACTCCCGAGGCGATGCTGGCCTACGGGAGAGAGGCCGCCGGCCGCGGCCTGGGGGTGATCGTCGCCGGCGCCGGCGGTGCCGCCCACCTGCCGGGAATGCTGGCTGCCACCACGGTGCTGCCGGTGGTCGGCGTGCCGGTGCCGCTCCGCCACCTCGACGGGCTCGACTCGCTGCTCTCGATCGTGCAGATGCCGCGCGGGGTCCCGGTCGCGACCGTGGCGATCGACGGCGCCCGCAACGCCGGCCTGCTGGCGGCAAGGATCCTGGCTCTCGGCGACCGCGAGCTCGGCGCCGCCGTCGAGGCCGCCCAGCGTTCCCTCGCCGCGGCGGCGCTGGCCGCCGACGCCCGGGTTCGCGGCGCCGGCGAGGGAGGGGAGGGATGAGGAAGCCGCGCCCGCTCCGCCGCGGGCGCGGGCTCAGACCGTAGCCTCGGCGCCCGCGGGCTCGGCCGCGATCTCGGCCTGCGGCGCCGGAGTGGGGCTCGGCTGCGCCGGCAGCAGCAGGGCCGCCAGAACGGCGCCGGCCGCGGCGACCCCGGCGGCGACCAGGCAGCCGGCGCTGAAGCCGTGGAAGAAGGCGGCGTCCGCGGCCTTGGCGACGCCGCCGGCGAGCGAGGCCTGGCCTTCGGCTCCCAGCTGGCCGGCGACGGCGAGGGCGGCGCCGGCCGAGGAGGACGACGCGTCGGCGAGGGCTGGCGGCAGCTGCGCCGGCAGCCGGGCGGCGAGCCGGTCGGCGTACAGCGAGGCGAAGACGCTGCCGATCACGGCGACCCCGAGGGTGCCGCCGAGCAGCCGGGTGGCGTCGTTGACCGCCGAGCCGACCCCGGCCTTGGCACGGGGCACGACGCCCATGATCGCCTCGGTCGCAGGGGCGCTGGTGAAGCCCATGCCGACCCCGTAGACGACCATCTGCATGGCGATCGTGGAGTACGCGGTGCTCGCCGAGCCGGTCGATACCCAGAGGTAGAAGACGGCGATCGCGACCAGGCCGCTGGCGACGACGAGCTTGGTCCCGAGCCGGACCGCCAGCTTGGTCCCGAGGACCGAGCTGACGCCGACCGAGATCGCCACCGGCAGCAGGTGCACGCCGGCCGAGAGCGGGCTGTAGCCCTTGAAGAACTGGAAGTACTGGGTGACCAGGAAGATGAATCCGAAGAGGGTGAAGAAGGCGATCGTGACCGAGCCGCTGGCGGCGGTGAAGCGGGGATTGCGGAAGAGGCGGACGTCGAGCATCGGCTCTGCCAGGCGGCGCTCCCAGACGACGAAGGCGGCGAGCACCGCCAGCGCGAGAATGAAGCCGCCGAGGGTGCGGGCGCCGCCCCATCCCTGCGTCGGGGCCTCGATGATCGTGTAGATCAGGAGGGCGATCCCGGCGGTCGAGAGCAAAGTGCCGCCGAGGTCGGCGCGGCCGGCCCGCGGGTCGCGCGAGGTCGGCACGACGAGGGCGACGAATGCGGCAGCCAGGGCGGCGACCGGCGCCAGGGCGATGAAGATGCTCTGCCAGCTGAACTGGGAGAGCAGCCAGCCGCCGACGATCGGCCCGAGCGCGATCGCCATCCCTGCCGTCGCGCCCCACAGGCCGATCGCCTGCGCCCGCTCACCCCGCTCGGTGAAGACGTTGGTGATCAGCGAGAGCGTCGCCGGGAAGATCAGGGCGGCGCCCAGCCCCATCACGGCGCGCGCGGCGATCAGCTGGGCGGGGGTGCTCATCAGACCGCCGAGGAGGCTGGAGACGCCGAAGACCCCGAGCCCTGCCAGCAGAACGCCCTTGCGTCCGGCCCGGTCGCCGAGGCTGCCGGCGGCGAGCAGCAGCGCCGCGAAGACCAGGTTGTAGGCGTCGACGATCCACTGCAGCTCGGTGTTGGAGGCATGCAGTTCGTCGATCATCCGCGGCAGCGCGACGTTGACGATCGTGGTGTCGAGGTTGATCGCGAAGGCGGCGAGCAGAAGAGCGGCGAGGACCAGCGGCTTTCTCGGCATGGCGAGACTTCTAAACCAGATAGACAAGAAAGTCAAGCAGCTGGACAAATAAGTCACAAAGGGTTAACCTCCGCCGATGCGCTCCTATGGCCAGTACTGCGCGGTCGCCAAGGCCCTCGACGTGCTCGGCGACCGCTGGACCCTGCTGATCGTCCGCGAGCTGCTGCTGCGCGACGGCCTCCGCTACACGGACCTGCGCGAGGCGCTCCCGGGCATCGCCAGCAACCTGCTCGCCGACCGCCTGCGCGGCCTCGAGCGCGACGGTCTCCTGCGCCGGGAGGAGGCGCCGGCGCCGATCGCGACGACGCTCTTCCACCTCACCGAGCGGGGCGAGGAAGCGCGGCCGGTGATCGAGGCGCTCGGCCGCTGGGGGCTGCCGCTGATGGCACTGGGCCCCGCCGAGGCCGACGTCTTCCGCGCCCAGTGGCTGGCCTTCCCGAGCGAAGTCTTCCTGCGCGACACCGCCCCGGAGCGGGGCTCGGTCGAAATCGAGGTCCGGGCCGGCGAGGAGGTGGGGACGATCAGGGCCGAGGGCGGCGCGATCAGCACCCGGCTCGGCCGCGCCGACTCTGCCGGACTGATCCTGGAAGGCCCTCCGCACCCGTTGCTCGGCCTGCTCTCCGGGCGGCTCGACCGGGAGGCCGCCGAGGCCGCCGGCGTCGTCGCCGAGGGGGACCGGCGCCTGCTTCGCCGCCTGCAGCCGGCCGCGGCGGAGAGCCGGCGCTAGGCGCCGCCGTCCTTCGCCACCGATTTGGGCTGGCGCCAGTGATTCGCCCGCAGGTTCGCGGCCGCCAGCCGGGCCGTCTCCTCGACCCGGCGCCGGCGGGTGTCGGCCTTCCTTGCGGCGGCGATCCACTCGAGGATCGTCCGCTTGCTCGACGGCGGGAAGGCGTCCCAGTGGCGGCGGGCGGCGGGGTTGCGGTCGAGTGCGGCGCCCAGGTCCTCCGGCTCGACGAGGGCCTCGACATCCTCCAGCGCCTGCCAGGCTCGTTGGCCTTGGCCGCCTCGACGGCGGCCAGGCCGGCCAGGGTCATCATCCCGGCGGCGGCGAGCTTCGCCACCCGCCGCCGGTTGGCCCGTGACCAGCTGCTCGCCGGCTTGCGCGGGGTCACCAGCCGCTGCGAGCGCTCGGCGTCCAGCTTGCGCGCCCGGCTGTCGATCCAGCCATACGCCAGCGCCTCCTCGACGATCTCCTCGTAGGGCAGGTGCGGCCCACCGCTCGCCTTCTTGTACGTCGCCAGCCAGACGCCCGGTGCGGTGGCTGAATTGGCCGCCAGCCATGCCCGCCACTGCTCGCGCGAGGTGGCGGTGAAGATCTCGTAATCCTCAGCCACGCCGGGCCTCTTCGATCAGCGCCGCCGCCAGGGCCGGACCAGCGGCGGCCGGGCCGCCGGCGCCGAGATGGGCCGCGCTCGTGTACATGCCGTCGATGATCAGCGCCAGACGCTCGGCGAGGAGCTTGCCCCGGGCCGGGTCGAGATCGATTGCGAGGGCGGTCAGCCGTTGCAGCAGCGCTTCGCGGTATCCGCGCGCGGCCTCCCGCGCGGGGTGGGCGGGGTCGGCGAACTCGACGCTGGCGTTGTTGAAGGGGCAGCCGCGGAACCCGGGCCGGGCGAGGTCGGCGGCGATCGCGGCGAAGATCGCCCTTAGGGCGCCGGCCGGGTCGGCCGGTCGCGTGGAGGCCTCGGCGTCGATCAGCTCCAGGATCCGCGCCCCCAGCCGCCGCAGGTAGGCGCCGATCAGCTCGTTCTTGGTCGGAAAGAGGCGGTAGACGCTGGCCTTGCCCATCCCGGTGGCGCCGACGAGCTCGTCCATCCCGACCTCGTGGACGCCGCGGGCGTAGAAGAGCTCGCCGGCGACCTCGAGCACTCGGGCTTCCCGGGCCGCCCGGGCAGCGTCGCGGGGCAGCGGCTGGGCGGCGGTCATGCCGATACGGTACAAACTGAGACGGACCGGTCCGCTACAGAGGAGGAGGAGATGTCGGGACAAGTCGTTCTGATCACCGGGTCCGCGCACGGGATCGGTCGCGAGGCAGGGCGCCAGCTCGCCGAGGCGGGCGCGGAGGTGTACCTCAGCGCCCGCGATCCGCTCGCGGCGCGGCAGGCCGCGGCAGAGCTTCGCCCCGGGGTGGCGGTGAACGCTCTCGACCTCGGCCTCGACGTCGCCGACAGCGACAGCGTCGAGACCTACGCCGCGGCCTTCGCCGAGCGGCCCGGTCGCCTCGACGTGCTCGTCAACAACGCCGCCGCCTACGTCGACTGGACCGAGATGGCAAGTGCCGCCGACCTCGATGCGGCCCGGGGCGTGCTCGAGGTGAATCTGCTCGGCGCCTGGCGCACGGCCCAGGCGTTCCTGCCGCTGCTGCGCGCCAGCGAGCGGCCGCGAATCGTCAACGTCGCCAGCGGTGCCGGCTCGCACGGAGAAGCGAGCTTCGGCCTCGCCGCGCGCGGCGGCGCCGCCGCGAGCTACGGGATCAGCAAGGCCGCCCTCAACGCGCTGACCAGCACCCTCGCCGCCGAGCTCTCCGGCACCCCGGTGCTCGTCAACTCGGTCTGCCCCGGCCTCACGGCGACCTGGCCCGGCGCCGAGGAGATGGGCGCGCGGCCGCTCGCCGACGGTGCCCGCTCGGTCGTCTGGGCGGCCCAGCTCGCGGCCGACGGACCGCGCGGGGGGTTCTTCCGCGACGGCAAGCCGCTGCCCTGGTGAGCGCAAGCGCATTCGTCCGTAAAAAGTGATGACTTGACGCGGTGCGGCGCGATGGCGTACGGTCGCACCGGTGAGGAGAGTGCAAAACCGCATTTTTGTCCGGTTTGCCGAACACCGACCGGAGGTCGGCCCGGCCCGCCGGGGTGCGGCGAGATGAGCATCGAGTACGACCCGTTCACCGCCGGGCTCGACGACCCCTACGAGAACTACGGCCGCCTCCGCGACGTGGAGCCGCTCTTCCACAGCGAGCGCTACGGGTTCTACGCCGTCTCCCGCTACGAGGACGTGCGCACGGTCTCGCGCGATTGGGAGACCTTCTCCAGCGCCCAGGGGGTCGACGTCGACCACACCGCCCTGCTCGGTGGCCCCAACTTCCTCGAGCGCGACCCGCCCGAGCACGACTGGTGGCGGCGGCTGTTCCAGCCCCGCTTCTCGGCCAAGGCGATCCGCGAATCGCTCGAGCCGGTGATCGAAGCCGAGGTCGACCGCCTGCTCGACGCGGCGCTCGCCGAGGGTCGGGAGGAGATCGACCTCGGAACCGAGGTCGCCTGGAAGCTGCCGATCGCGGTGACCGGCCACATGATGGGGGTCCCCAAGGCCGACCAGCCGGCCCTCTCGGAGAACCTGCGCCTCTTCCAGGAACGCGAACCGGGCGACGTGACGCCGCCGCCCCATTCGGTCAAAGCGGCGGCCGACGCCCACGAGTACCTCGAGGGGCTGATCGAGGACCGACGCGCCAACCTCGGCGACGACCTGCTCAGCCTGATGCTGACCGCCAGGCACGACGGCGAGCAGCTGCCGGAGGACCACGTCCTCGGCAACAGCTTCTTCTTCCTCGACGCCGGCACCCACACGACCTCCTCGCTGATCTCGCAGGCCCTGCTGCTGCTCGACAGCCACCGCGACCAGCGGCGCTGGCTGCTGGAGGACCTCCCCGGCCGCGTGCCGGGCGCGGTCGAGGAGACGCTGCGCTACGAAGCGCCGCTGCGCTTCCTGCGCCGGGTGACGACGACCGAGTACACGCTGCACGACGTGACGATGCCGGCGGGCTCGACGGTCTTCATGCTCTACTGCGCCGCCAACCGCGACGAGCGCCGCTGGCGCGATCCCGACCTCTTCGACATCACCCGCAAACCGAAGCGGAGCATGGGGCTCGGCGACGGGATCCATCACTGCATGGGCGCGCCGATCGCCCGCTTCGAGGCGGTGATCGCCCTCGGCGCGATCCTCGAGCGGCTCCCGGACTACGAGCTGAGCGGCGAGCCGGAGCGGATCCGCAGCCACATGATGAACGGCTACACCTCGATTCCGGTACGTCCCGGGAGGGCGTAGCCGGCT
The DNA here is from genome assembly GCA_046330305.1 of Solirubrobacterales bacterium. GTDB lineage: Bacteria > Actinomycetota > Thermoleophilia > Solirubrobacterales > 70-9 > VAYN01. The sequence goes on from JAXLTA010000021.1 coordinate 17,399, forward strand.
GGACCTCCGGTTCGCCGGCACTGACGACATGGAGCTCCTGGTCTTCCAGTCGATGTGGGCGATGGAGCAGCTGCCCTGGCGGGGCAGCCCCTGGTCCTTCGAGCAGCAGGTGGAGAGGATCGCCGAGGCCGGCTACGACGGGGCCGCGGTCGAGTTCGAGGACTACGAGGCGGCCCGGACGATCACCTCGCTGCTGCGCGACCGCGATCTGCTCTGGAGCATCGAGTGCGCGCCACGCGACTTCGACGAACTACGCACCGCGATCGCGCGGGCCGAAGAGTTCGGGCTCGATCGCGCCACCCACATCAACCTGCAGCCCAACGTCCGGCCGCAGACCGTGCTCGAGGGGATCCCGCTGATCCTCGAGTGGCAGCGGATCGCCGACGAGGCCGGAATCCCGGTCCTCTTCGAGACCCACCGCGACCGGATGACGACCGACCTCCTCTACACACTGCAGCTGATTGACGCGATCCCGCCGATGCGGCTGACCGCCGACCTCTCGCACTACCTGCTCGGGCGCGAGTTCCGCTGGCCGGTGAGCGCCGAGAACCACCTCCTGGTCGAGCGGATCATCGACCGCGCCGACGCCTTCCACGGCCGCGTCGCCTCGCGCGAGCAGGTTCAGATCCAGATCTCCTTTCCGCACCACCGCCAGTGGCTCGACCTCTTCCTCGGCTGGTGGCGCGAGGGATTCGCCCGCTGGCGCGCCCGCGCCAGCGACGGCGACCGGCTGATCTTCACGACCGAGCTCGGGCCGCCGCAGTGGTACGCGATCTCCGGCCCCGACGGTGAGGAGATGTCCGACCGTTGGGAGGAAGCGCAGGCGCTGCGGCGCGAGGTCCTCGGCGTCTGGGACGAGCTGGCGGGAGCGCCCGCGTGAGCGGCGAGCTCGACCGGCTCGGGCACCCGGAGGCCGGCAGCCTCGCCGGCACGCCGGGGATCGGGGTGATCGGCGCCGGCTGGATCGTGCGCGAATGCCACCTGCCGTCATACGCGGCGGCCGGCGCCGAGGTTGTTGGGATCACCTCGCGCGACGCCGAGCGCTGCCGCGACCTCGCCGCCGAGCGCGGCATCCGCGCCTTCGAGAGCTGGGAAGCGCTCGTCGACGAGCCGGCGATCGAGGTGGTCGACATCGCCTACCCGCCCGACGTCCAGCCCGAGCTGATCGCCCGGATCGCCGCCCGCGGCGCCGGCATCCGCGGCATCCTCGCCCAGAAGCCGCTGGCGCCGACCCTCGCCGAGGCGGCGGCGGCGGTGCGCGCCTGCGAGGAGCACGGGGTCGTCCTCGCCGTCAACCAGAACATGCGCTGGGACCACTCGATCCGGGCGCTGAAGCGGCTGCTCGACGACGGCCGGCTCGGCGAGCCGGTGATGGCCCAGATCACGATGCATGCCCGCGTCGGCTGGATGCCCTACGCGGAGCACTATCCGCGCAAGGGGATGCTGATCATGAGCGTCCACCACCTCGACGCCTTCCGCTTCCTGTTCGGCGATCCGAGCGAGATCGTGGCCAGCGTCCGCGCCGCGCCCGGAACCGACGGGGCCGACGAGATGGCCGCCTACACGCTCCGCTACCCCGAGGGGCTGCTCGCGGTCGGGATCGACAACACCTACGCGACCCTCGACCAGGGCATCGAGTGGCGGGTCGACGGGACCGGCGGCGCGGCGCGGGGAACCCTGGGCTGGCCCGACCATCCGTGGGGGAGCTCCAGCACCCTGCGCTACGTCGGCGTCGAGCGCCCCGAACAGGTGCTGGAACCGCGCTGGACGGGGCGCTGGTTCCCGGACGCGTTCGCGGCGACGATGGCCGAGCTGCTCGGCGCGCTCGCCGCCGGCGGCGAGCCGAGCATCTCCGGGCGGGACAACCTGGGGACGATGGCGCTGCTGGAGGCCGCCTACCGCTCGGCCGCCACGGGGCGCGCCGTCTCGCCGGCCGACGTGATGGGGGAGGCGCCGTGAGCCCGGACGTCCGGCGGGACCCGCGAAGATTGGTGAAATGCAGTCGATCCATTCGGTCAAGACGATGCCTTGACGCTGAATATGTCAATGACGTACGGTGGCACCGGTCCTACCACGGGGAAGCTGGCGGCAGCGTTCGTTTTCTCGGACACAAGAAAGGAACAGCATGAACACAGACAACCGAGGTAGCGGCGGGCGGTTCGCCTCGTTCCCCACCTCGCTGCGCTGGGCGGCGGTGCTCGCGGCGCTGCTCGTCACCGGGCTCCTGCTCGCGGCCTGCGGTGGCGGCGGGAGCAGCAGCTCCTCCTCCGAAGGCGGGTCCGAATCGAGCACCGAAGCGAGCGCCGAAAGCGGCAGCGGCGAAACGCTGAACGTGCTCACCTGGGAGACCTACGACGAACCGGAATGGCTCGAAGAATTCGAAGAAGAAACCGGGATCAAGGTGAACTCGACGAACGTCGGCTCGCCGGCCGAAATGTTCGCCAAGGTCAAAGCCAGCCCCGACCAGTACGACATCATCCTCAACACCGCCGGCTGGTTCCCCCAGTACGTCGAATCGGATCTGCTGACGCCGATCGACACGTCCAAAGTGACGGAAATGAAGAACATCAAGCTGGGCTTCGACTGGGAAGAAGCCACGACCGTCGACGGCAAGCTCTACGGGGTGATCTACAACTGGGGCACCCAGCCCCTGGCGGTGATGCCCGAATTGGTCAAGGGCATCGACCTCTCGAAGTACGAGAACTCCAAGGGCGAACTGAACGACTGGAACGTGCTCTGGGATCCGGCCCTGAAGGGGAAGGTCTCGCTGTTCGACGACCCGACCTCGGCTGAGCCGATGGTGCCGATGGCCCTTGGCTTCGAAGACGCCTACAACCTCAACGAAGAAGAATTCGAAGCGTTCGAAACCAAGCTGATGGAACTGCAGCCGCAGATCAAGCGGCTGACCACCGGCTTCGACGATCAGACCGCCCAGCTCGCCGCCGGCGAAGCGTCGGTCGCGATGCTGAACAACATCGCCACCGCCACCGCGCTGCGGGAAGAAGGCAAAGAAATCGAAGTGTTCAACATCATCAAGGGCGGGATGCCCGCCTGGAGCGACAACCTGACGATCACCAAGCAGGGCGCGTCCAAGGAAGCGGCCGTCTACGAATTCATCAACTTCTCGCTGACCCCGAAATGGCAGGCGAGATTCATCGCAAACAGCGGCAACTCCGGCACGCTCAACTACGAACAGGCGACCACCAAGGAAGCCGAAGCCGAGGGCCTGACCAAAGAAAAGCTCGAAGGCACGCTGATCCCCGAAACCCAGAAGGGGGAAGCGTTCTTCAAGGCGCTGAAGTTCTACCAGCCGGTCGAAGACCTCGAAAAGCGACTCAACCTCTGGAACGAATTCAAACTCGGTATCGGCTAGGGCGCCGGTGGGCGGGGCCGGCGACCCGAGGGTCGCCGGCCCCCGCTCATCGCCTTGCGCTCAGATCCGGCGCTCGGCCATCGGCGGCCGCTCGGCATCCGGGTCGAGCTGGTGCAGGTCGGCGACCCCGGCGATGAACCACTGGTCGAAGTCGTGGTCCGAGGCGGCCAGGGCGTCGAGGAAGCCGGCCGCGCCCGGCCCCTCGGCGACGACCAGGACGAGGTAGCCCCCGTCGGGCGTCGGCTGCAGGTAGGCCCGGTGCTCGTCGAGCCCGGCGCGCGCGTTCATCTCCTCGAACTCCTGTTTCCTGGGGCCGGTCAGCTCGGCTGTCCACGCTTCCCAGGCCTCGAGCTTGTCCGCCGCGAGCGGCACTGCCATTGCGGGCATGGTCTCTCCTTGTAGTGATGGGGTGAGGGGACGAGAACCGCAGCAGTCTCCGCTGCCGCCCGGCGCGAGTCAAGCCGCGGTGCGGCGCCCGGTCAGGACCCGGCGCTGAGGTTGGCGAGCGGCCGGTAGGGCCGGCACGGCTCGCCGCGCAGGCCTGGGCAGGGGGGCAGGCCGGTGGGCACCGAGACGCCCGGGACGACCGGGAGGAGCAGCTTTGAGGGCATCTTCCTCGAGAAGGCGACCGCGACGTCGGCGCTGCCGCCGGGCCGGGTTTCGGCGAAGGCCCAGATCGGCTGGGTCCCGTTGGGGGCGGCGATCGTGACCCGGATCCGCGAGCCCGCCCGGTAGGCGTGGCCCTCGTAGTAGAGGGGGATCGTGACCGGGACGAAGCGTCCGCTCGGCAGCGGCCTGACGTCGGCGCGGCGCAGGCTGAGGACCGGTTCCAGCGGGGTGCTCTTCCTTCGGTCCAGCCTGCGCTCCTCGCCGCGGACCCACCCGTTCTGGACGAAGGTCTCGATGCCGTCGGGGCGGACCTCGCTGATCGTCGCCTGCAGGTCGACGCTGGGCGCCGAGGAGCGGATCCAGAGCTTGACGGCGCCGGCGCCGATCACCGTCGTGCTCGCGGCCAGCGGTTCGCTCAGGTAGGAGACGGAGCTGCCGTGCGGGTACGGCTTCCAGTGGTAGGTCGGGGTCGCGGTCCAGAGGCCGCCGCTTCCCGATCCGGTGTCGCCGCTGAAGTCGGTCGGCGGCAGGGCGTGGGCGTTCCAGCGGAAGCGGTCGGCGTGGCGGCCCGCGGGCGGGGTCGGCCGCAGCGCGCCGCCCGGCGCCAGGAACCAGGAGCGCGCTTCGGTGCCGGGGACCGGGAGGGAGGGGAAGGACCGTTCGAAGCCGGCGTAGGGCTGGCCCGGCGCGGTGCCGCCGGCGCCGTTGTCGAAGGCGATGCGGACCGGCGGTTCGGCCTCGAAGGCGGCCAGCGCCGCCTCGTAGGTGGGCTGTTCCTGGATCGGGTCGGGAGGCAGGCTGACGCCGCCGACCCCCATCGCCTGGCTGTAGAGCAGCGAGGCGCCGCCCCGGATCGAGGCCGCGTTCGCGATCGGCGCCTGCCTGGCGACGTAGAGCTCGAGGAAATCGAACCAGCGGTTGGCGGTGGCGGGGTCGAGCGCGTCGATGTGGGTGCCGTTGGTGAAGGTGAACCACTTGCGGTCGGTGCCGGTGAAGTGGGCGGCGAGGGCCGGGCAGTGGCCGCCGGTCTGCTCGTCGGTCCACTGGCAGGCCATGAAGGTCGGCACGTCGATCTTGTGGACGAAGGTGATCGGCGCCAGCGGGTCGGCGACCTTGGGCCGGTAGTGGCTGTTGGCCCTGATCTGGTGCAGCAGGTTGGCGGCCTCGCCGTGCAGGGCCTGGTTTGCCCGGCAGGTGCGGTCGCCTTCCCGGATCCGCTGGTAGGCCCAGGGCTGGCCCTGCTTCGCGCTGGCCGGCTTGGCGTCCTCGACCCGCTCTTCGGCCCAGGGCACGGCGAAGCCGGTGTTGAGGATGCCGCCGGGATAGAGGGTCGTCTGGGTGCTGTCGAGCACCGAGAGGGGCGCGATCGCCGCCAGGCTCGGCGGCCGGGTCGCGGCGGTGAAGAGCTGGCTGATGCCGCCGTAGGAGATCCCCATCATCCCCACCTGGTGGTTGGCGACCCAGGGCTGCCGGGCGACGGTCTCGATCACGTCATAGCCGTCCAGCCCCTGCAGCGGTTCGAAGTAGTCGAAGGCGCCGCCGGAGCAGCCGGTCCCGCGCATGTTGACGTCGACCACCGCGAACCCCATCAGGTTGGCGATCGGCGCCAGCCCGCTCTCTGGGCCGGCCGGGTTCGCGTAGCCGTAGCCCGAGTACTCGATCAGGGTCGGGGTCGGCCCCGCCCCGGCGCCGCGCGGCTGGTGCACGTCGATCGCCAGCTCGGTGCCGTCGCGGGTGGTCAGGTACCCGTAGCCGCTGGCCGGGATCGACTGTTCGTAGATCGCCGCGCTCGGCGGCGCCGAGCGCCTGGTCAGCACCCGCAGCCCGCCAGAGCGCGCCCCCTGCCGGCCGATCCTGACCCGGTACCCCTTGCCCGGCCGCACATGCCGGAAGAGGACGCCCCCGAGCGCGGTCGAGCGCCTGGTTTGGATCGTCCGCCCGCGGCGATCGAGAAGGCTGACCGTCGCCCGCGCCCCGACCCCGGTCGCATAGACCTGTTCGACGCTGCCGTGCGCCTCGAGCCCCGCCGCGCCGGCCCCGGCGACCGGCCCCGACATCACCGCAACCAGGGCGCCGATCAGCGCCAGACCCGAGGCCAGGCGCCGCCGCGCCCGGCGGCCTGCGAGAGCTCCTCCATCGCCCAAGATGGAACGGTTTGTAGCAGGCCGGGGCGGGCGCGAGCTAACCGGCACCCGCCGGTGCGGGACCGGAGACCCCGGGATCGAGACGGCCGCTGGCGACGAGCTCACGAAAGCGGGCGATCGTGGCGCCGACGCCCTCCGGCAGCGGCGTCACCGGGCTGAGGGCCACGGGCCACTCGAACTCGGCGCGGCCCGCCGCCGGAAAGCCGAGCGGGGATCCGGCGGCGCTGACCGCGGCCCCGGGGACCGCCTCCTCGATCGCCTCCAGGATCTCCTCGACCGTGACCGTGGACCCGGGCAGATCGAAGACGCTCGCGCCCTCGTGGTCACGCCGGCGGGAGGCGGCGACGAACGCGGCCGCGACGTCGGGGGCGTACTGCATCGTCAGCTGGCCGGCGAACGGAATCTCGTACTCGCTCCCGGTCGCCGCTGCGAGCATCGCCAGCGTCGGCGAGGAGGTGATGCCCTGGTCGCGGCCTGGACCGTAGACGGTGTGGGGCCGGAGGCCGATGCTGGCGACTCCGTGCTCGCGGTGGTAGACGTCGGTCACTCCCTCGCAGGCGAGCTTGTAGACGCCATAGGCCGTGGTCGGGTGGGGCTCGCCCGCCAGCGACCCGGCCGCGATCGAGGAGGCGTAGACGAAGGGGGCCGCCGGGGCGCCATGCCGGACGAGGGCATCGAGCAGGTTGACCGTGCCGACGACGTTGACCAGCGCGCCCCGGGGCGGGTCGGCGCGGCAGAAGGGGGCCTGCAGGGCGGCCAGGTGAATCACCGCGCCGATCTCATGCTCCGCGACGATCCGGCGCAGCGCCGCGAGATCGGTGACGTCGGCCTCGATCCACTCGACCGCCGCCAGCGCCTCCGGCTCCAGCAGGAGGCGCAGCCGGCGGTCGTCCCGACCGAGGTCCAGCGCCAGCACCGGTGCGCCTTCGGCGAGCAGCTGGCGGATCGTCCAGGCACCGATGCACCCGCCTGCACCGGTGACGAGGGTGGCTGGTAGTTCCTCCACGCTCGGCGTCAGCCCGGCTCGGAGCCGTTGGCGCGGATCAGCGCGAGCTCGTCCTTGAGGGCTCGCGAGTAGAGGTTGATGTCGGTTCCCAGCGCGATCATCCGGAACCCGAGGTCGCGGGCCGCGTTGGCGGCATCGACCGAGGCGGCGAGGATGCCGGCTGCGATGCCCGCCTGCTCGCATGCCGCCACGACCCTCTCCTCCGCCTCCCGGACCAGCGGGTGCTCGATCGCGCCGGGAATCCCCATCGACATCGAGAGGTCGTACTCGCCGACCCAGAGCACGTCGACTCCCGGGGTGGCGGCGATCTGCTCGACGTTCTCGAGGCCCTCAACGGTCTCGATGAAGAGGATCACGATCGTTTCGGCGTCGGCGGTCGCGGTGGCGTGCGGAACGCCGTCGGCGACCTGGTCCGGGTAGATCAGGCCGAATCCGCGGCCGCCCTCGGGCTTGCCGAAGCGGGCGGCTTCGACCACCCGAGCCGCCTCGTCGGCATCGGCGACCATCGGCACGACGACGCCCGCCGCGCCGGCGTCGAGCACGGCGGAGACCTGGTGCCGCGCCGACCCCTGGACGCGGACGATCGGAGCAACCGGCTCAGAGCGCGAGGTGGCAAGCAGCGGCAGGACCTGGGGGATGCCCCAGCCCGTGTGCTCGAGATCGATCAGGACGAAATCGGCGCCGGCGCCGGAGAGGATCCGGGGCACGCCGAAGGTGTTGAACTCGAACAGCATCGTCCCGAGCACCGTCTCGCCGGCCTGCAGGCGGGCGCGCAGGCCGGCGGCCGGCGCGATGCTCTCGATCGGAGGGCGGGCCCCGTCAGCGGGCCTGCCGCCGGCGGTCGCCCGCGCGGCCGGGTACTGCTGAACGGCGATGCCACGGGCCGAACCGCCGATCGCCTGGTAGTAGTGGGGGCGATCGGCGCTGAAGGTGAGCATGTCGCCCACCTGCAGCCTGGCCGAGTCGTGGTCGGCGACGACCTCGACCTCGCCCTCCATCACCAGGAAGCGCTCGATCACGCCGGGCCCGTGGGACTCCGAGTCGCGACGGACGCCGTCCTTCATCGAGACGAGGTAGATCTCGACCTGGCCGTTCATCTGCCAACCGGCCATCAGCCGCGCCTCGTAGTTGGGTTGCTCGAAGGTGACGCCGGACGTCTCGTCGTGCCGGACGACGTGGAAGGAGTCCTCGGCGCCGTCGGACTCGAAGAGGAAGCCGAGCGGGATGTTGAGCGCGGTGGCGAGTGCCCAGAGGGTGTCGAGGGACGGATTGCCGTTGTGCCGCTCGAGCTGGGAGACGGTCGACTTGGAGACGTTGGCGGCCCGGGCCACCTCGGAGACGGATTTGCCCCGGCGCAGGCGCCACTCGCGGAGCTTGGAGCCCGCGAGTTTCGACGGGTGGGGAGCCGATCCCTCTCTATTAGTCATGACGAGTCAAACCTTATTCGAGCTCTCAGGCAGTTATCGTTCGATATTTAAGTCTATTGACGGGTTTGTCATTAAACCAGATGCCAACAAGGCCAGAATCTTACCGTGATGCGTTCGGCATGCCGCACACAACTGGGCGCATCTTGACTTAGGCGGGTGCTGAGCCTATGCTTCGTTCGATCTAGCAAACGCAAGATCGAATCTCGGTCCATCGAATGCAGGAGGAGGAGCGACCTGTGAAGCCTGATCGTGAGGTTGTCGACGCTGCCAAGGCAAAGCGCGCCCTGTCGGACCTCAGTCGGCGCGACATCCTCAAGGGCGGGGCCGCGGGCGTCGCCGCCGTGGGTGCCGGTTCCCTGCTCGCCGCCTGCGGGTCCTCCTCCTCGTCCTCCACGTCGAGCTCCGGCTCGACGATGGGCGGCGGGACCCCGCAGCGCGGCGGCAACCTCCGCGTCGCCATGGTCGGTGGCACGCCCGACGACACGCTCGAGGCCGACGCCGCCTACAACTTCCCTCAGGTGATGCGCAACTTCGCGCTCTACAACGGTCTCGTCGCGCTCGACGCCGACGGCAAGGCGGTTTCCAACGTCCTCGCCGAAGAGATCTCAGGAAGCAAGGACGCGAAGACATGGACGATCCGGCTGAAACCGGAAATCACCTTCCACGACGGCAAGCCGCTGACCGCCAAGGACGTGCTGTTCACCTTCAACCGGATCGCCGACCCGAAGCTGCTCTTGACCGGGATCACCGCCCTCGAACCGGTCGACCTCAAGGCGGCGAAGGTGGTCGACGACCTCACCCTGCGGCTGCCGATGAAGGCGCCCTACGCCACCTTCGTCGAACAGATCTGCAACAACTACTACTTCGGGATCGTGCCCGAAGGGTATGACCCCTCGAAACCGATCGGCACCGGCCCGTTCAAATATGAATCCTTCACCCCCGGCGAACAGAGCGTGTTCGTCCGCAACCCGAACTACTTCAAAAGCGGTCTGCCACATCTCGACAAGCTGACGATCATCGACTCCTTCGCCGAACCGACCGCGGCGCTGAACGCGCTGAAGTCGGGCACGGTCGACGTCTTCGAGAACGCCCCGCCCGACCTCTACAACCAGGTGGCTGGGGACAGTACGCTGCACACCCTGGTCTCGGCGCCGGGGCTGTGGGTGCCGTTCACGATGCGGGCCGACGTCAAGCCCTTCAACGACGAACGCGTGCGGCAGGCATTCCGGCTGCTGATCAACCGCGAACAGATGCTCGCCTCATCCGTTGGCGGCCTGGGAGTCGTCGCAAACGACGTCTACGGCCTCCACGATCCGTGCTACGACACCTCGCTCACCCGCGAACAGGACATCGAACAGGCGCAGGCCCTGCTCAAGCAGGCGGGACAGGAAGGGCTCACCGTCGAACTGGTGACCGCCCCGATCGCCGCCGGGGCGACCGAGTCCGCTCAGGTCTTCGTCCAGCAGGCAAAGGAAGCCGGCGTCACCGTCAACCTGCGCAGCACCAGCGTCACGACCTTCTTCACCAACTATCTGAAATGGCCGTTCGCCCAGGACTTCCTGGCCTACGACCCGATCATGAACATGGCCGCGCAGACCTCGATCCCGGGGGCGCCGTTCGGCACCACCCATTTCGACGATCCCGAATTCAACTCGCTCTACAAACAGGTCAACGAAACGGTGGACAACGCCGGCCGCTGCGACCTCAAATCGCAGATGCAGAAAATCCTCTTCGACAGCGGCGCCTACATCATCCCGACGTTCAACAAAACCGTCGACATCATGTCGACGACGGTGAACGGCTTCGCCGAAAACGCCGGGACCGGGATCCCGCTCGGCAACGGCGACTGGGAGAATGCCTGGATCTCATCCTGACATGGGCGGCGCTCCCCTCTTCCCCCTGGTCGGCCTCCCCACCTTCCTCCGCGCCCCGCTCTGCGCCGACCTGGAGAGCCTCGACGCCTCGATCGCCGTCGTCGGGGTCCCGAGCGACGAGGGGTCGCCGTTCTATCCCGGCACGCGCCTGGCACCGCGCAGCCTGCGTGAGCACTCGCTGCGTCTCTGCGCCGGAGGCGAGGGGTACTACGACGCCGGGCTGAAGCGCCGGTTCCTCGAGCGGGAGATGCGGGAGGGGAGGATCGTCGACGCCGGCGACGCGACGATCCTGCCGACCAACGCCCCGGCGAGCTTCGACAACGTGACCGCCCGGGTCCGCCAGGTGGTGGACCGGGGCGCGCTGCCCGTCGTGCTCGGGGGCGACCACGCTACGACCTGGCCGGCGGTGCGGGCCTTCGATCGCGAGCCGATGCACGTCGTGCAGTTCGACGCCCACCTCGACTTCGAGCCGCTCGAGCACGGGCTCGAATGCACGAACGGGCAGGGCTTCCGGCACATCGCCGCCAGCCCGCAGATCACGAGCCTGACCCAGGTGGGGATCCGCGGGATCAGGAACGGTGAGCAGCAGATGGGCGAAGCGATCGAGGCCGGCAACCGGGTCGTGCTGATCGACGACTTCCGCGCCGGCGCCTTCGAGGACGCGCTCGCCGCGATCCCGGCGGGGGAGCGCTGCTACGTGAGCATCGACGTCGACGTGTTCGACATGTCGCTGATCCCCGGCTGCGTCTCCGGCGAGCCCAACGGGATGCTCTACGCGGAGCTGCTGGACGCGCTCTGGCAGGTCGCCCGCCGCCTGAACGTCGTCGGCTTCGACCTCTGCGAGGTGAACCCGCTGCTCGACGTCGGCACCGGCATCACCTCCTACCTGGGAGCACACACGATCGTCGAGTTCCTCGGCCGCATCTGCGCCGAGGCCGAGCACTGAGAGAAGACAAGGAGCGTCAGCGATGCGACATGGCGATATCAGCTCGAGTCCCGACTGCGTCGGGGTGGCCGTGGTCAACTACAAGATGCCGCGGCTTCACACCCGCGAGGAAGTCGAGGCGAACTGCCGGCAGATCGCCGACATGATCCAGGGGATCAAGGCGGGCCTTCCCGGGCTCGACCTGGTGATCTTCCCCGAGTACAGCACGCACGGGATCATGTACGACCGCGAGGAGATGTTCGAGAACGCGGCCACCGTGCCGGGCTTCGAGACGGAGATCTTCTCGGAGGCCTGCCGCCAGGCCGGGGTGTGGGGGGTCTTCTCGCTGACCGGAGAGCGGCACGAGGACCATCCGAACAAGAACCCCTACAACACCCTGATGTTGGTGAACGACGAGGGGGAGATCGTCCAGCGCTACCGGAAGATCCTTCCCTGGGCTCCGATCGAGGCCTGGTACCCCGGCGGCGGTACCACTGTGACCGAGGGTCCCAAGGGGCTGAAGCTGAGCCTGATCGTCTGCGACGACGGCAACTACCCCGAGATCTGGCGCGACTGCGTGATGCAGGGGGCTGAGCTGGTGGTCCGCTGCCAGGGTTACATGTACCCGGCCAAGGACCAGCAGATCATGGTCTCACGGGCGATGGCGTGGATGAACAACACCTACGTCGCCGTCGCCAACGCCGCCGGCTTCGACGGCGTCTACTCCTATTTCGGCCACTCGGCGATCATCGGCTTCGACGGCCGCACGCTGGCCGAATGCGAGACCGAGGAGAACGGAGTCCAGTACGCCGAGCTCTCCGTCTCGTTGATCCGGGACGCGCGTGCGAACTGGCAGTCGCAGAACCACCTCTTCAAGCTGCTGCACCGCGGCTACACGGGTGTCGTCCAGTCCGGTGACGGCGAGAAGGGCATCGCGGCCTGCCCGTTCGAGTTCTACCGCCGCTGGGTCGAAGATCCCGAGGGGGCGCAGGAGAAGGTCGAGGAGCTGACCCGCTCGACGCTGGGGACGGAGGACGCGCCGGTCTCGGCGCTGGCGGTGCGCTGATGCGGCTCGGCCTCTTCCTCATGCCCCTGGTCGCCGAGGTCGAGACCTTCCGCGAAATCGTCCAGCGGGCGGACCAAGCGCCCGGCATCCACTCGATCTGGATCGCCGAGCCGCACATGCTCGCCTTCGAGGAGTACGAATCCGTCTTCCCCTACACCGAGGACGGGAAGATGCCCGAGGACTACAGCGTCGAGGGCGAGCTCGACGGCCTGCTCGGGCTCGCCTACGTGGCGGCGCTGACCGAGCGGGTGAGGATCGGCATCGGCATCTGCGTGATCCCGCAGCACGACCCGGTGAGCACGGCGAAGCGGGTGACGACCCTCGACGTCCTCTCCGGGGGCCGTTTCGATTTCGGCGCCGGGATCGGCTGGCTGCAGGAGGAGTTCAGGGCGGTCGGGGCCTCCTTCGAGGACCGGGTCGCCAATACCCAGCGCCACCTCGACGTGATGGAAGCGCTGTGGTCGCAGTCGGGCGACGGCGCCGAGGCGCTGCCGCCGGAGATCGCCGGAGCCGTGCAGGAACCCTTCCCGGTGCAGAGCCCCCACCCGCCGATCCACTGGGGCGGCAATTCGCGGGCCGCGCTGCGACGCGTGGCGAGCCGGGGCCAGGGCTGGTTGCCCTGGGAGTTGACCCCCGCCGAAGCGGCAGGGAAGATCGAAACCATGGAGGAGATGCTGGCGGCCAACGGCCGCGAGCGGGCCGAGGTATTCGTCACGATCGCGACCGAAGCCCCGATCGACGAGATCGACTTCGGCGCCTACGCCGCGGCCGGCGTCGACCAGATGCTGTGCGTGGTCCAGCCGAAGCGGTCGACGGCCGAGGTCGATCGGCTGTTCGAGCGCCTCGAGCCGAGCGTGGCGGCGGTGGCGAGGCTATGAGCCTGCCCGCCACCGCCTGCGAGGTGATCGCCACCGGCCTCGACCATCCGGAGTGCGTGGCGGTGGGCGAGGGCGGCCTGCTCTACGCGGGTGGCGAGGCAGGGCAGATCTACCGGGTGCAGGAGGGCGGCGAGGCGGTCGAGTTCGCCAACGTCGGCGGCGAATGCGGTGGGGTCGCGCTCGACGCCGCCGGCAACGTCTACGAGTGCAACATGACCCAGGTGGTCAACAGGATCACGCCCTCGGGCGAGGTCTCCGTCTACTCGGCGGGCACGCCGGAGCTGCCGATGACGGTGCCCAACTACCCGGTGTTCGACGACGCGGGCAACCTCTTCGTCTCCGACTCGGGCGATTGGGAGCACTGCGACGGGCGGATCTACGTGATCAGACCCTCGGGCGAGACCGAGCTCGCCTTCCCCGATTACCTCGCCTTCCCCAACGGCATGGCGCTCGACCGCGAGAACGGCTGGCTCTACGTCGCGCAGTCGAGCGTCCGCAACGTGATCCGGCTGCGGTTGACAGACGGTGAGATCCACGGTCGGCCGGAGATCTACGCCTCGCTGCCGGCCTACTCGGTGCCCGACGGTCTGGCGCTGTCGGCGGCCGGGAACCTCTACGTCTCCTACTACGAGCCGAGCGCGATCCTCGTCGTCGCGCCCGACCGCTCGGTCGAGGTGCTGATCGAGGACGCCGTCCACGGGCTCTTCAACCGGCCGACGAACGTCGCCTTCGCCGGCGACGGCCGCCGTCTCTTCTACGCCAACTACGGCGGGCACGAGCTCGGCGCGATCCCGGTCTCCGAGCCGGGCATGCCGCTGGCCTATCCCGACCTCGGGAGCGGCTGAGCATGGCGGCGGCGAAGGGGACCGCGACCCGCTCGATCCGCGAGGCCTACATCGCCGCAAACCCGCGCTCGCGCGAGCTCTATGAGCGCCAGCACGCCGTCGTCCCGCTCGGCGTCACGCATTCGACCCGTCTCTTCACCCCGTTCCCGCTCTTCATCGAGGCCTGCCGCGGGTCGCGCAAGTGGGACGTCGACGGGCACGAGTACCTCGACTACTGGCTCGGCCACGGCTCCTACCTCCTCGGCCACGCCCACCCGGAGGTCGATGCCGCGATCGCGGCGCAGCTCGGCGACGGCATGCACGCCGGCGGCGAGACCGAGATCGGGCTGCGCTGGGCCGAGATGGTTCGCGACCTCGTTCCCTCGGCGGAGTCGGTCCGCTTCACCTCCTCGGGGGGCGAGGCCACCCTGCTGGCGCTGCGGGTCGCACGTGCCCACAGCGGCCGGATGAAGGTGATCAAGTTCCGCCACCACTTCCATGGCTGGCACGACGCCGTCACCGTCGGCGTCTACCCGCCTTGGGAGCTGCCGATGGCCGCCGGGATACCGCCCGGCGCGCTCGAGGACATGATCGTGCTGCCCGGCAACGACATCGACGCCGTGCGCTCCGCCCTGGCGGCCGGCGATGTCGCCGCCGTGCTGCTCGAGCCAGGCGGCGGGTTCTCGGACACGGTGCCGACCGAGTTCGGCTATCTGGCCGAGCTGCGCGAGGCGACCCGCGAGGCGGGCGTCCTGCTGATCTTCGACGAGGTCGTCACCGGGTTCCGCTACGCCGTCGGCGGCGTCCAGGAGCACACCGGGATCACCCCCGACATGACCACGCTCGGCAAGGTGGTCGCCGGCGGCTTCCCGGCCGGCGCGCTGGTCGGCCGCGCTGACGTGATGGCCATGCTCGACACGACCGGCGACCCGCTGCGCGACCGGCGCGAGCGCATTCCCCAGTACGGCACCTGGAACGCGATGCCGGTGGCGGCGGCCGCCGGTGTCGCCGCGCTCTCGGCGATCGCCGGCGGCGAGCCGACGCGGATCGCCAACCAGCGCGCCGCGCAGCTCCGCGATGGCCTCAACGAGGTGTTCGCGGCAGCCGATCTGCCGGCCGTCGCCTACGGGCGCAGCTCGATCTGGAAAACGTACCTCGGCGAGCGCCCGAAGCTGCTCGACGGCGACCTGACCGAAGCTGCCGCCGACGGCGAACGGCTGGCCCGCGGTTGGGGGGAGCTCGGCGACTCGCTGCGCCAGGCGCTGCTGCTCGAGGGAGTGGACGTGATGCGCACCCAGGGGTTCACCTCGGCCGCCCACACCGAGGAGGAGATCGCGGCCACAGTCGAGGCCTTCGCCCGCGCCATCGAGCGCCTGCGGGCCGAGCGTCTCCTCGAGGTCTAGGCGATGGTCTGGGGCCTGGTCCTGAGGCGCACGCTGCTCGGGCTGCTGACGCTGTTCGCCGTCTCGATCCTCGTCTTCTTCGCCACCCACGTGCTGCCGGGCAACGCCGCAAACGCCGTCCTCGGCCAGTCGGCGACCCCGAAGCGCCTCGCCATCCTCGAACAGCAGCTCGACCTCAACCGCCCGGTGGTCGAGCAGTACCTGAGCTGGTTGGGCGACCTGGTCACCGGCAATCTCGGCCGCTCCCTCAGCGGCAGCACGCTGACCGGAGCCGAAGGGCAGCAGGTCTGGGACCTGATCTCCCCGAAGCTGGTCAACTCGGCGATCCTGGTCTTCCTCTCCGGGCTGATCGGCGCCTTCGTCGGGGTCCTGCTGGGGGTCCTCGCCACGCTGCGCCGCGAGAGCTGGTTCGACCGCATCACCTCGGTCGGCGCCCTGACCGTGACCGCCCTGCCCGAGTTCATCGTCGCCGTCGCCCTGGTGCTGCTGCTCGCCACCGGTGGCCTCCAGATCCTGCCCGCGGTCTCGACTCTGCCTCCCGGGACCTATGCCTGGAGCGACCCGGAACTGCTCGTCCTGCCGGTGGCGACCCTGGTGATCGTGATCGTCCCCTACATCTTCCGGATGACCCGCGCCGCGATGGCGGAGGCGCTGGAGTCCGATTACGTCGAGATGGCAAAGCTGAGCGGGGTCCCGACCTGGCGCGTCAACCTCTACCACGCGCTGCCCAACATCGTGCCGCCCGTGATCCAGGTGATCGGGCTGAACTTCCTCTACCTCGCCGGCGGCATCGTCCTGGTCGAGTTCGTCTTCAACTACCCCGGCATCGGCCAGGGCCTGGTCAACTCGATCTCCCAGCGGGACATCCCCGTGATCCAGGTGATCGTCCTGATCCTCGCCGCCTTCTACGTGGTGATGAACATCGTCACCGACGTGATCGCCCTGCTCGCCTCGCCGCGCCGGAGGGTGGCGCGCTAGCCGTGGCGGCGCCGAGCGACGGGACGGTGGAGCCGGCGAGCGCCAGCCGGGGCCGGGCCTTCCTCCGCCATGCCGGCTGGTGGACGACGCTGAAGGCGGCGGCGAAGACGCCGCGCGGCGCCACCGGCCTCGCCCTCACGGCCTTCGTCGTCGCGGTCGCCGCGATCGGTCCCTTCGTCTCGCCTCATTCCGGGCAGGCCTTCGTCACCACCCCCTTCGCGCCGCCCTCGATAGCGCCGCCGCTGGGCGGCGACGTACTCGGCCGCGACGTGCTCTCGCGGGTTCTCGAAGGCGGCTGGACCCTGCTCCCGGTCGCCTTCGCCGCCACCGCCTTCGGAATCGTCGTCGGCTCCGCGGCCGGCATCTCGGCGGCCTACCTGAGGGGCACGGCCGACGGCCTGATCATGCGCACCGTCGACGTCCTGCTCGCCTTCCCGCAGCTCGTCCTGGTGCTCCTCCTGCTCAGCATCATCGGTCCGAAGCTGTGGCTGATCATCGTCGCCGTCGGCCTGGCCCACGCCCCGCAGGTGGCGCGGGTGCTGCGCGCGGCGACGCTCGACATCTCCGAGCGCGACTACGTGAAGGCGATCGAGCTGCAGGGAGTGCGGCCGGTCAAGGTGATGACGAAGGAGATCCTCCCCAACCTGACGACCCCGCTCATGGTCGAGAGCGGCCTGCGGCTCACCTACTCGATCGTGATCATCGCCGGCCTCTCCTTCCTCGGCTTCGGCCAGGCGCCGAACATCCCGAACTGGGGAACGATGGTCAACGAGAACCGCCTGGGGCTGGAAACGAACCCCTGGGCGGTGATCGTGCCCGGCCTCCTGATCGTCCTCTTCGCGATCGGCACCAACACCTTCACCGACGCGATCGCGCGGGTCGCGATCGGCGTCGAGCACCGCCCGCAGGAGCTCGCCGAGGTGGCCGACCCCGACGAGGAGTCGTGGCTGGAGGCGAGCGTATGAGCGCGGAGGCGGCGCGGCTGGAGGTCCGCGACCTCGACGTGGCACTGCGCCACAGCGGCGCCGACGTGGTCAGCGAGGCGTCGTTCTCGGTGGCCGCCGGCGAGGTGCTCGGCCTGGTCGGCGAGTCGGGGTCAGGCAAGACCACGATCGGGCTCGCCCTGCTCGGCCATGCCCGGCGCGGGGTCGAGATCCGCGGCGGGGAGGTCCGCCTCGATGGCACCGATCTCCTCACTCTCGGCTCCGCCGAGCTGCGCCGGACGCGCGGCGCCAAGGTCGCCTACGTCGCCCAGGACCCCTCCTCGGCCCTCAATCCGGCGCGCCGGATCGGCTCCCTCCTGCGCGAAGTGCTGGCCGTTCACCCCGACGCGGTCGAGGATCCCGAGGCGAGGATCGCCGAGGTGCTGCGCGAGGTGCGGCTCAGCGACGACCCCGCCTTCCTGCGCCGCTACCCGCACCAGCTCTCGGGCGGCGAGCAGCAGCGCGTCTGCCTGGCGATGGCGTTCATCTGCCGGCCCTCCCTGATCGTCCTCGACGAGCCGACCACGGGCCTCGACGTCACCACCCAGCGGCACGTGCTCGAGACCATCCGCAACCTCTGCCGCTCCTACGGCGTCGCCGCCGTCTACGTCAGCCACGACCTTGCCGTCGTCAGCGGCCTGGTCACCAGCGTCGCCGTCCTCTACGCCGGCCGGATCATCGAGATGGGGCCGACGGCGCGCGTCTTCGGCTCACCCGCCCACCCCTACACGCACGGCCTGCTGGCCGCGGTGCCCTCCCCCGAGCGGGCCCATGTCCTGGTCGGGATCGAGGGCCGGCCGCCCCGGCCCGGCCGGCGGCCGGAGGGGTGCTCGTTTGCCAGCCGCTGCCCGCTCGCGGTCGACCGCTGCCGGCGCGAGATGCCGGCCATGAGCGAGTTCAACGGTGAGATGGTGCGCTGCCACCGGGCGGGCGAGATCGAGCGAGCCGGCCCGCCGACCTCGGTCGCCGCGATCACCGGCCTCGCCGCCGACGGCGAGGAGGTCCTCTCCGTGCGCGATCTGGCGGCCTCCTACGGCGACGTCGAGGTCCTCTCCGGAATCAATCTCGGTGTCGGCGAGGAAGGCTGCCTGGCGGTGATCGGCGAGTCGGGGTCCGGCAAGACCACCCTCGCCCGCTGCATCGTCGGCATGCATTCGCACTGGACCGGCACCGTCGCCTACCACGGCGAGGATCTGGCGAACAGCGCCCACGACCGCGACCTGGAGACGTTGCGCCGGATCCAGTACGTCTTCCAGAACCCCTACACCTCGCTGAATCCGCGCAAGACGGTCGGCCAGATCCTCGAGCAGCCGCTGCGCCACTACTTCGACCTGCCCGGCGCCGAGCGGCGACAGCGCGTCGCCGGCGTCCTCGCCGAGGCATCGCTGAGCGCCGAATTCGCCGACCGCTATCCCGACGAACTCTCGGGCGGCGAGCGCCAGCGGGTGGCGATCGCGCGCGCCCTGGTCGTCGAGCCGGAGGTGCTGATCTGCGACGAGGTGACCTCCGCCCTCGACGTCTCGGTCCAGGCGGGCATCGTCGAGCTGCTGCGTCGCCTGCAGCGGGAGCGGCGCCTGGCGATGATCTTCGTCACCCACAACCTCGCCCTCGTCCGCAGCATCGCCCAGACCGCCGTCGTCTTCCGCGATGGCCGGATCGTCGACGCGGGCGACGTCGACAGGGTGCTGGAGCACCCCGGCGACCCGTACACGATTCGCCTGATGGAGGACGTGCCGAAGCTCGCGGAGGGCGGCGAGCGGGCCCGACCGGCAACCCACAACCGATGAGGAGCTAGACGTGCAGGACTACGAGAATTTCATCGACGGCCGGTTTGCCCCGTCGTCCGGCAGCGAGCGCATCGAGGTCACGAACCCGTCGACCGGCGAGGTGCTCTGCTCGGTCCCCGAGAGCAGCGGCGCCGACGTCGAGGCCGCGCTGGCGGCGGCCAGGGCGGCGCAGCCCGCCTGGGCGTCGACGCCGGCGATCGAGCGCGCCGCGGCGCTGCGCGAGATCGCCGCCGCGATCCGCGGCGACGCCGATCGCCTCGCGCGCGGCATCGTCGAGGAGCAGGGCAAGGTGCTCGGCCTCGCCGAGGTCGAGGTCGCCTTCACCGCCGACTACATCGACTACATGTCTGAGTGGGCGCGGCGGATCGAGGGCGAGATCCTGCCCAGCGACCGCGCCGGCGAGACGATGCTGCTGTTCCGCAAGCCGATCGGCGTGATCGCCGGGATCCTTCCCTGGAACTTCCCCTTCTTCCTGATCGCGCGCAAGGCCGCGCCCGCTCTGGTCACCGGCAACTCGATCGTGATCAAGCCGAGTGAGGAGACGCCGCGCAACGCCGCCCAGTTCTGCGAGCTGCTCGCGCAGACCTCGCTGCCGGCCGGGCTGCTCAACGTCGTCCACGGGCGCGGCGCCTCGGCCGGCAACGCGCTCGCCTCCTCGGCCGAGATCGGGATGGTGAGCTTCACCGGCAGCGTCGCGACCGGCTCGGCGATCCTTGCCGCGGCGGCGCCGAACATCACCAAGGCCAACCTCGAGCTGGGCGGCAAGGCCCCGGCGATCGTCGCCGGGGACGCCGACCTGGCGGTCGCCGTCGAGGCCGTGAAGGCGTCGCGGCTGATCAACAGCGGCCAGGTCTGCAACTGCGCGGAGCGGGTCTATGTGGACCGCAGGGTGGCCGACGAGTTCACCGAGAAGCTGTCGGCGGAGATGGCCGCCGCGCGCTTCGGCGACCCCCTGGCGGACGAGTCGGTCGACTACGGGCCGCTGATCAACGAGGCCGGCTTCGAGAAGGTCGACCGTCTGGTCAGCGGCGCGGTCGCCGAGGGCGCGACCGTCGTCGTCGGCGGCTCCCGCGGCGCCGGCGACGGGGGCTTCTTCTACGAGCCGACCGTGATCGCCGGTGCGCAGCAGGAGATGGAGATCGTCAGGAGCGAGATCTTCGGCCCCGTCGTCCCCCTGGTGGCCTTCGACGACATCGACGAGGCGATCGCCCTTGCCAACGACTCCGAGTACGGCCTCACATCCTCGATCTACACGCAGGATCTGAACGTGGCACTCAAGGTCTGCCAGGAGCTCAACTTCGGCGAGACCTACGTGAACCGCGAGAACTTCGAGGCGATGCAGGGCTTCCACGCCGGCTGGCGCAAGAGCGGCATCGGCGGCGCGGACGGCAAGCACGGCCTACACGAGTTCATGCAGACGCAGGTCGTCTACATGCAGCGCCACTGAGGGGGCGGGCCGGGCTAGCGGTAGATGCCGAGGACCGCCAGCCCCGGACCCTCCGCCGCGGCCGCCCACAGATACAGGCGCCGGCCCCGCGGCCAGGCCCAGCCGAGCTCGGGGTCGGTGTCGAGTTGCGCGAGCAGCCACCACCTGCCGCAGCCCGCGGCGGCCTCGCCGGCGTCCGGGTGCGCCTGGGGGGCCGTCCAGTCCACCTCGAGGCCGCGGGCGTGAAGCTCGCAGCGCAAAGGCATGTCGCCGCGCCGCTCGTCGGGATAGCCGAGGAAGCGGTGGATCGGGGCGGGCGCGGGGCCCCCGTCAATCGCGGCGACCCCCTGCAGCACCGCCAGCCGCTCTCGCAGCAGCTGCCAGGCCTGCTGCTCGGAATCGCTCAGCGCGAGCGGCTCGACCGCCTTCGACCATGCCCGCGGCAGCAGCAGCTCACCGGTAGCGCGCAGCGCGACCGCACCCGGCGGCGGCTTCGCCTCCGGCCCGAAGACCACCTCCGCCGTCCGCGGCTGCCCGACCTCCCCCTCGCCGGCGGCGATCGAAGCCCACCCCTCGCGTGGGAGAGCCGGCCAGGCGCCGACCGCCCCGCCGAGCGCCCCGAGGTCGAGCGAGACCCCGACTTCGCCCGCGCGGCCGTCGGAATCGGTCCCGCCGGGCTCGGCCCGGGCGAGACTCGGGGCGTCCGCCCTCGCCCCGGCGAAGCCCACGACAGGACTGTCGCCGGCGGGGAGGCGGGCGCCGAGCCGCGCCAGCCGGCGAACCTCGGCCTGCCCACGGTCGAGACCGAGCTCACTCACCAGGGCCACCAACTCCTCCCAGGCCACCGGTCCGCTGGTCGGTTCCGCCCTCGGCGCCCTTTCCTCGGCAGCTTCAGGCGCCACTTTGAGAAGCCCCGGCAGCTCCGCGCCGGGCGTCAGGTTCTTCGCCGTGCGCCCGGCCCGCATCGCCATCTCGCGCAGAAACGACCGCCTGTCCGACCGGGCATCCACGGTCCCAAGGTACCGTCCCCGCGGTCGGCTGCGCCCGCGCCGGGGAGCGGCTTTCGACTGCTGAGCGGGGCGGCACGTGGAGATGGATAGGGCGTGCGCGCTTCCCGCGGACCCCGTCAGCCCTTCTGCGGGGGTTAATCGTTTCTCGCACGCCAAGCTTCAGCATTGGGTCGCGCGACCTCGGACCGATGGCAAGATCATCAAACCGGGTCGATTCCAGCGGCCTGACGACACTTCGATCTGGCACCCAGACACGAAGCGCCGCGTCGTCAAATCGCCCTCATCGAGAACCTCTTCCCTCGACGGCAGCCACCTGATATACCTTCTCTCGGGACGCGAGAAACCTTTCTAGTCCCCGGGAACCAACTTCAGCCGCGAGGAGCGAGATGAGCGATTACGCCGTTGTAAACCCTGCCACCGGGGAGACGATCAAGGAGTATCCGACGATCAGTGACGAGGAGCTTCGCGCGGCGATCGGGCGCGCCGACGCCGCCTACAAGTCCTGGTCGCGGTCCTCCACCGTCGCCGAGCGCGCCGCGCTGATTCGCAAGGTCGGTGACGTGCACAAGGAGCGAACGGCAGAGCTCGCCGACATCATCGTGCGCGAGATGGGCAAGCCGAAGGCGCAGGCGCTCTGGGAGGTCGGCTTCTGCGGCGACATCTACCACTTCTATGCCGATCAGGCCGAGTCGCTGCTGGCCGACGAACCGATCGAGCTGCTGGGCAGCGACGGTACGGCGGTCGTGCGGCGGAGCCCCTACGGAACCGTCCTCGGAATCATGCCGTGGAACTACCCCTACTACCAGGTGGCCCGCTTCGCCGGACCGAACCTGGTGATCGGCAACCCGGTGCTGCTGAAGCACGCGCCCCAGTGCCCGGAGTCAGCCGAGGCGATGCAGGGCATCTTCGACGAGGCCGGTTTTCCCGAGGGTTGCTACGAGAACATCTACGCGACCAACGAGCAGATCGAGTGGGTCATCGCCGACCCACGCGTGCGTGGCGTCTCGGTGACCGGTTCCGAGCGTGCCGGCGCCGCCGTCGCCGAGATCGCCGGGCGCAACCTGAAGAAGGTGGTGCTCGAGCTGGGCGGCTCCGACCCCTTCATCGTGCTCGACACCGACGACCTCGACAAGGCTGTCCAGACCGCGACCGAAGCCCGGCTCGGCAACACCGGCCAGGCCTGCAACGCCGCCAAGCGGATGATCGTCACCGACAAGCACTACGACGACTTCCTGGCCAAGCTGAAGGCGCACATGGAAGCGGCGACGCCGGGAGATCCGAGCGAGGAAGCGACCGTGTGCGGTCCGCTCTCCTCGAAGACCGCCGCCGACCGCCTCGAGGACCAGGTCAACCGGGCGATCGAGAACGGGGCGGAGGTCGTCATCGGCGGCAAGCGCGACGGCAACTTCTTCGAGCCGACGATCCTCACCGGGATCGAGAGGGGCTCCGACGCGAGCCAGGAAGAGTTCTTCGGCCCGGTCGCCCAGGTCTACAAGGTCGGCTCCGAGGAGGAGGCGATCGAGCTCGCCAACGACACCGAGTTCGGGCTCGGATCCTACGTGCTGACCGACGACAGGGAGCAGGCCGAGCGGGTGGCGAACGCGATCGAAGCCGGGATGGTTTTCGTCAACGGAGCGGTCGCCGATCGCCCGGAGATCCCGTTCGGCGGCATCAAGCGGAGCGGCTTCGGCCGCGAGCTCGGTCGCTTCGGCGCCGACGAGTTCGTCAACAAGAAGCTGATCCGCATCGCCTGACGTCGGCTGTTCGATTCGCCGGCGCCGCAGACGACCCTTGCGGATCTCGCGAGGCGCTGCAGCACCAGCGGTCCTGCGTTCGTGGAGCCACATACAGTGCGCTCCACGAACGCCGGCTGCTGCCCGCGCCGAACCGCGGTCCGAAGACGGCCTGACGCGATGAGCTCTTCCGACCGCTTGGACATTGCCGTTCTCAGCCACGAATCCGATTCGCCAGTCGGCTTTTTCGGTTCGTGGGCAGCGGAGCGAGGTCATGTAGTTCAGGTAATCGACGTCCCGACGGATGGCGCGCTGCCGCCCCTCGACGAGCAGGGCCTGGTCGTCACCCTGGGCTCGAAAAGCTCGGTTCACGCTTCTACTGAGCCGTGGCTGCAGGCTGAGTTGAACTACCTTCGGGAGGCTGAGCCTGCCGGGGTGCCGGTCTTGGGAATCTGCTTCGGGTCCCAGATCCTGGCCGCGGCCCGGGGCGGTTCGGTCGAGCCCGCCGCGATAACGGAGCCCGGTTGGCAGGAGATCGCTTCATCCGACCCCGACCTCGTCCCGGCCGGCCCGTGGCTGTGCTGGCACGACGATGTCTTCACGGTCCCGCCCGGAGCCGTCGAGCTTGCGCGCGATGGTGCCGGCGCCCTGGCCTTCCGCAGTGGGTCTGACGTTGGTCTCCAGTTTCACCCCGAGGTCGAACGAGCAGTGGTTGCCCACTGGATCGAAATCGCGGCGGGGAGACTGAGCGAGAGCGATCTATCTCGCCTGCGGGAGGAGTTGCGGGTCACCGCACCCCGCGCTCGCGCCCTCGCTTTCGATCTATTCGATCGCCTTTCGAGCCTCTGGTTGAAGGCCTAGCTGAAGGCTGAACGTCGCCGCCCTGTTCGCGGCGTCTGTGCTCAGCGGCCGACGAAGCGAGGCTCGCGCCGCTCGGCGAAGGCGGTGATGCCCTCGATGGCATCAGAGCTCCCGGTCGCGTACTCGACGGCGGTCTGCGCCTCGATCTCGAGCCCCTCGTCGAGTGGTTTCGTCTGGGCGGCGACGATCAGGCGCTTGACGCCGGCCAGTGCGAGGGGGCTGGCGCGGCAGATGCGGGCGATCTCGTCGAGCGTGTAGGTGCGCAGATCCGCAACCGGAACCGCGCCGATCGCCAGCCCGGCCTCGACCGCCTCCGGGCCGGAGTGCAGGTCGCCGGTCAGAAGCCAGTGTCGCGCCCGTTGCAGGCCGATCGCGCGGACCAGTCGCTGCGCGCCACTGCCCGGCATCTGGCTGAACCTGAGGTGGCCATCCCCGATCCTGGCCTCCTCGGCGACCGTGATCAGGTCGCAGCTGAGAGCCAGCTCCATTCCTCCCGCCATGCAGGTGCCGTTGACCATTGCCGCGGTTGGAATCTGGCAGCGCTCGATCAGCAGGCAGACGCGGGAAAAGGCGTCGACGAAGCGTTCGAAGCGGGGGCGGTCGCGGAACAGCGCCTGGTAACCCTTGAGGTCTCCTCCGGAGGAGAACGAGGGTCCGGCACCGGTGATCACGAGGGCGCGGGCCTGCCCGGAGTCGACGATCGCTTGCAGGGCCTCCTCGAGGGCGGCGATCGTGGCCTCGTCTATCGGGTTGTGCTCGGCTGGGCGGTTCAGCGTGAGCAGCGCGATTGCGACGCCCTGGTGCTCGACCTCTTCGACCAACACCCGGTCGGCGCTCCCCTCGGCTGTCCGCGGCTTCCCCGACATCGGTCCTCGTCTGGAAACTAACGCGAAAGTAAATAAGGTGCAAGTCCCCCGGGGGCAGTCCGTACCGGCACGAAGACACAGCGCTGGTGAACCTGTCGCGACTTAGCTTGCTTGCGCGTTAGTAAATCGGATAGGCTGGGGCCGATGCCAATCCGGCGCGAGGTCTGGGAAGATTCTGCGATCGTCGGGGTCGGCTATTCGCCGATCACGCGTCAATCCGGCACCTCGGTGCTCGATCTCGCGCTGACCGCCTGCGGCGCGGCGATCGACGACGCCGGGATCGACGCGGCCCTCGTCGATGGCGTCCTCTCCTACAGCTTCAACCACGATTCGGTGCCAGTGCAGGCCGTCGCCACCGGCCTCGGGCTCGGCGACCAGACCTGGGCGCTCGACTCGGCCCTCGGAGGGCAGGCGCCCTGCTACCTGGCGATCTCCGCCGCGCAGGCCATCCATGCCGGCGCGGCCCGGGCGATCCTGATCTACCGCGCCCTCAATGGCCGCTCCGGGGCTCGGGTCGGCCAGGCGCGACTTCCGGGGGCGGCCGCCGAACAGCGCTACGCGATCGGGTTCGACGCCTACGCGCAGAACATCGCTCTCTGGGGCCGGCGTTACCTGATCGAGACCAACCAGCAGCCCGAGGACCTCGGCGCCGTGCCGGTCGCCCAGCGCCTTCACGCGATCGAGAATCCGCGCGCGGTGATGCGCAAGCCGCTGAGCTACGAGGAATACCTGCAGGCTCCCGTCGTCGCCGACCCCTTCCGTCTGGTCGACTGCACGATCGAGGTGGACGGTGCATGCGCCCTGCTGGTCGTGGCATCGGAGCTGGCCGGCGATCTGCGCCAGCCTCCGGTCCGCTTCCTCTCGGGCGGCTATCGGATGGGCCACCGCTCGGGGCTGGACGCAGGCGACGCCCTGCTCTGGCCCGACCTCACGCGCAACTACACGAGCATTCTCGCCGAGGAGCTGTGGGGCGAGGCGGGGATCGGGCCCGAGGAGGTCGACATGGCCCAGATCTACGACTGCTTCAGCAGCAGCGTGCTGATCAACATGGAGGGTCTGGGGTTGGCCGAGCGAGGCGGCGGTATCGATCTGATCCGCAGCGGCGCGACCGCTCGAGACGGCAGCCTGCCGACCAATACGAGCGGCGGCCTGCTGGCCGAGGGGTACCTGCACGGGATGAACACGCTGACCGAGGCGGTGCTCCAGCTCCAGGGTCGCGGCGAGGTCAAACCGGCCCGGGAGCCGCGGACCTGCGTCGTCACCTCGGGGGCGATGATGGACGGCTCGGCTCTGGTGCTGGCGAGCGGATGAGCGTCGCGCCGGAAACCGGGCTGACCCCCGCTGAGTGGTGGGAGGCGGCGGAGCGGGGGCACCTCCTGGTCCTGCGCTGTCCGGTCTGCGGCGCCGCGTGGCTGCCCTTCATGCCGCATTGCCCCGATTGCGGGCGCGGCTCCGAGCCTCGAGTTGTCGAGAGCAGTGGGCGGGGGACGATCTACTCCTGGGTCGGGATCGAGGCCTCGATCAGCGCGCCCGACGAAACCCCGTTCGTGGTCGCCTCGGTTCGGCTCGAGGAGGGGGCGATGATCTATGGGCGCCTGATCGGCGAGCCCAGCGCCGAAGGGGCGGTGCGGGCGGTGTTCGTCGAGCACGCGGGCCGCACCACGGTTGAGTTTGAAACGGCTTCTGGGTGAGCGGGCGCGGTCTTACGCCGGCTCGGGGCGCTGATCTGCAGTGCTGACCGAGCGCCTGGCGAGGCCGCTGACCACGAGCCCGATCAGCTGGTCGACTAGCTCGTCGAAGTCCCCGTCCCGGTTGGGCCGATACCACTCGGCGAGCGAGTTGAGCATCCCGAGCAGCCCCAGGGTGCAGTGGCGGACATCGAGATCGTCCGCGAAATCGCCGCGTTCTATTCCGTAGCGGACGATCTCTTCGGCTCCGGCATTGATCGAGCGCGCGCGGGCGAGCAGCGCCCTCCGCGAGGACTGCTTCAACTCGCCGTTGTCGCGGAAGAACACCCGGGCGGCGTCGGAGCTCATGTTGCGGGCGTAGACGCGGCCGAATGAGCGCAGGCGGTCGGTGGGATCGTCGAGGACCTGAACGTCGCGCAAAGCAGCCTCCGAAGAGGCCATCGCCCGCGCGCAGATCTCCTCGAGGATCTCGGCCTTGCCGTCGAAGTAGTAGTAGAGGGCCGCTCGCGTCACACCCAGGCTCTCGGAGATGTCATCGAGCCTGGTGGCCCGGAACCCGCGTTCCCGAAACAGCTGAGTTGCCGCCTCGAGCACGTCGTCGAGGCGGTCTTCCTTGGGGCTGCCGCCTCGTGGTTTGCCG
Organism: Solirubrobacterales bacterium; assembly: GCA_046330305.1. GTDB lineage: Bacteria > Actinomycetota > Thermoleophilia > Solirubrobacterales > 70-9 > VAYN01. The sequence continues at coordinate 44,900 of JAXLTA010000021.1, forward strand.
AGGCTGCTCGCTCCTCGCCGCGAGCCCCTCTGGGTCTGTGCCTCGCTCACGCGCCTCTCACTCGGGTCCGGAGAATACTGCCGAGCGGGGACGCGGCGGCGCTCCCGGAAGGCTCTCCTTCGCGAGGTGCAGGTCGGTGGTGCGGGCGGCGAAATAGGAGCGGATCCTGCCCGCGTCGTCGAACTCGAGCACCGCGGTGAAGGTCGCGACCAGCTCGTCGCCGAGCAGCGTACGGCCGAGGGCCATCGCCGCCAAGCCGGTGCCCGCGACGAGGTCGAGCTCGTGGAACGGTCGGTTCTCCTGCGGCCGTTGCGCCATGTAGCGATCCCAGTCGGCATGCCCCCCGGCGAATTCCTCGGTGCCGTCCTCACGCGCGAAGAAGACGGTGAAGCGGAAGTCCTCGCGCAGGGTCGAGACCACGTCGTACGGTTCCTCGGAGTCCATCTGAGCGAAGAACCGACGCAGTCCATCTACCGGATCGAACCCGGGTCCGGCGCTCATCGCGCGGACCCGGGCCGTCCGGGGGAGGGGAGACGCTGGTCGCGGCCTGTTGCGACACCGGTCACGTGTCCTACTATCGCATTTACTGATCCGCAAGTAAAGGAGTAGCAGTGGAGCCTTGGAAGTCCGAACTCGTCCATGACAGCCTCGTCATCACCGGCGGCGGTTCGGGGATCGGCCGGGCAACCGCCCTCGAGGCAGCGCGCACGGGTGCGCGCGTCCACGTTCTCGGACGCGGGGCGGAGGCTCTGCAGGAGACCGTTCGCCTCGCCGCCGAGCTGCCCGGCGCGGTGATCGCCCACGTCGGCGACGTTCGCGACCCGGCCAGCCTCGATTCTGCCTGGCTGGAGATGGAAGCAGAAGGCGATCCCCCGCAGGCGATGGTCAACGCCGCCGCGGCCCTGGAATACACGCCCGCCGCCGAGCTCACCCCGGAGGCCTTCGCGGCCGTCGTCGAGTCGGTGCTGCTGGGGGCCTTCAACGTGCTGCATCGCTGGGCGCAACCGCTGATCGCCTCATCCTCCCCTGGGACCGCGGTATTCCTCACCAGCTGCATCGCCGCGGCGGGAACGCCCGGCGCCGCGCATTCCTCGGCCTCGAAGGCGGGCGTCGAGGCGATGGTGCGGACGATCGCGCGCGAGTGGGGGTCGTTCGGAATCAGGCTGAACGCGGTCGGGCCGGGGTTCTTCCCCGTGGAGCGGACCCGCTCGATGTGGGAGGACGAGGGCGTCAGCGGCCCGATTCGCGACGTGATCGCGCTTGGTCGCGGCGGCGAGCTCGATGAGGTGAGCGGGCCGATCATGTTCCTTCTCACCAAGGCGGCGGGCTACGTCACCGGCGAGGTGCTGGTGCCCGATGGCGGCTTCCGCCTCACGCCGCATGTGGTCCCGCGCTGGAAGTTCGAGGCTGCCGACTGAGGGGGGACTCTCCGCCGGCCGCATGCTCGATCTCCTAGTTTCTTGACTTTCGCGAAGGTAAACAAGTAGGCTCGCAGCGAAAGCAGTCCGGGCTGCGGCGTCGGCCGAGCCGGGCCGATTCGGAGGAGAGATGAGCGAAGCGCGAGTTGGCGTAGACGTCGGGGGCACCTTCACCGACGCGGTGTTCCTGCAAGCCGACGGGACGATCACCCGCGGCAAGGTGCTGACCACCGCCGACGATCAATCCGCAGGCACCCTGGCGGCCCTCAAGCAGGTGGTCGACTCCCCTGACGCCGTGCGCTCCTTCCACCATGGATACACGGTCGGGATCAACGCGGCCCTCACCCGGAGCGGCGCCAAGGCCGGCCTGCTCGCCACCGCCGGCCACCGCGACCTGCTCGACATCGGACGACTCTGGCGGCCCTTCGACGATCCTCTGTACGACCCGACCTGGCAGCGGCCCCATGAGGCCAACCCGATCATCGGCCGTCGCCACCGCCGCGAGGTCAATGAGAGGGTCCGCGAGGATGGCGAGGTTCTGGTGGAGCTCGACGAGGAGGGTGCCCGCCGCGAGCTCGAACTGCTCGCCGAGGACGGGATCGAAGCGGTCGGCATCTCCTTCATGCACGGCCATCAGCACCCGGCGCACGAGCAGCGGGTGCGCGAGCTGGTCGAAGAGGTGATCCCCGGTGCATACGTTCAGACCTCGGCGATCTGGCCGGTCTCGGGCGAGTTCGAGCGCGCCTTCGTCGTCGCGCTCGACGCCTTCACGGGGCCGCCGGTGGTCAAGTACATCGCCCGGCTGGAGGAGCGCCTCGCCGAGGAGGGCTTCGACGTCGGCGTCGACGTGATGCAGATGGACGGCGGCCTGCGCACCAGCAGCAGCGTCCGCGAGCGACCCGTCTACACGCTTCAGTCCGGCCCCGTCGCTGGCCTGCTCGGCGCCCAGTTCTACTCGCAGGAACTGCTCGACCGACGCAGTCTCGTCTGCCTGGACATCGGTGGAACGTCAACCGACCTCGGCGTGATCCGAGAGGGCGAGGCCGAAGTCACCAACGAGTGGGAACTCGAGCACGCGATCCCGCTGGCGATCACGACCCTGGACGTTCGCAGCATCGGCGCCGGCGGCGGCAGCCTGATCCAGGTCGACGAGGTCGGCTCGCTGCGGGTCGGCCCCGAATCTGCCGGTTCCAAACCCGGCCCCGCCTGCTACGGCCTCGGCGGCACGATCCCGGCGATGAGCGATGCCTACGTGGCGATGGGGCTGTTGCAGCCGAACCTCTTTCTCGGCGGCGAGATGGCGCTCGACCGCGACAAGGCCGTGGCGGCGCTCGATTCGGTCGGCTCGCGCCTCGGGATGTCCGCGGAGCAGCTGGCCCAGGGAGCCTGGGACATCATGAACACGAACATCGCGGCGGCGGTGAGGTCGATGACGATCAATCGCGGGCTCGACCCTCGCGACTGCTCGCTCTTCCCCTATGGCGGCGCCGGGGCGATGCATGCGGTATCGGTCGCGCGCGAGCTCGGGATACCGGAAGTCGCCGTTCCCTACTTTCCGGGCGGCTTCTCCGCCTTCGGGATGATCGTCTCCCGCAAGCGGGTCGAGTACTCCCGCGCGCTGGTTGAACCGATGGCTGCGCTCGGCCTCGACGGAATGAACCAGATCATCGAGGAGCTAACCGAGGAGTGTCGCGCGGACCTCCGCCGCCAGGGGGTCGCCGAGGAGGACGTGACCGTCGCGGTTGCCTACTACGGGATGTACGGCGGCCAGAGCTGGGACAGCCGGATCCCGATCGACAAAGGACAGCTCGAGGAGGGAGACCTCGAGGTGCTCGCCGAGGAGTTCCACGCCTTCTACCTGGACCGCTTCGGTTACAAGGCCGAAGAGATGCCGATCATCGTCACGTCCTTGACCGTGACCGGCTTCGGGCCCGAGCCGGAGATCGTCCTGCCTGAGCCGGAGGGCGAGTCCGGGAGCGGGCGATCGCTCGCGGACACCGTGCTGCAGCGCGGGACTCTCTACATGGATCACGAGCGGCACGACGACGTGCCGGTCTACGACCGCGGCAGGCTTCTCCTCGGCGACGCATTCGACGGGCCGGCCGTGATCGACGACAAGCTCGGCACGATCGCCGTCAACCCGGGCGCCAGGGCGCGAGTCGGGGAGTCGGGGACCCTGCACATCGAGTGCTGAGAACGGAGAAGAGCCGATGAGCACCGACACGACCACCGACCCCGCCGAGTTCTTCCTCACCGCGCAGGACGTCGAGGACCGCTACGGGGTCGATCTGATCACCGCCGAGACCCTCCGCAACGGCCTGATCGAGGCAACCCGTCACATGTACGGGACGCTGCTGCGCTCGTCGTTCTCGGCGATCATCCGCGACGGGATGGATTTCGGCGTCTGCGTCCACGTCGTCAACGACGACGGCTCGACGGACATGGTCGGGATCACCGAGGGATGCACCCAGTTCGCCTTCACCCATCAACAGCTGGTGAACATGGTGCTCGACGAGTACGGGCTGGAGAACATCGGGCCCGGCGACACGGTCGTGACCAACGACCCCTATCGCAGCGGCATCCATTTCGGCGACCTCAACATGGTCCGCGTGATCTTCGACGAGGAAGGCAAGCCGGCATTCGTCGTCTCCAACGGCGCCCACGTGTTCGACATCGGCGGCAAGGTCCCGGGGGGGTTCAACCACCAGGCGACCACGCTCTACGAAGAGGGCCTGCGGGTCCCGCCGATGCTGATCACCGCCGGCGAGGTGATCGTCCGTCCGGTGATCAATCTCCTGGTTGAGAACACCCGCAGTCCGTTCCACATGGTCGGCGACGTGAAAGCGATGCTGGGCACCCTGCGCGCCGGCGAGGCCCGGGTCCAGGAGCTGATCGACCGCTACGGCGCGGGGTCCGTCCGGGCGGCCGCCCACTACGCGCTCGACCTCGCCGAGCGGCGGATGCGGATGCAGCTTCACGCGCTCGAGGACGGCGACTACACCGCCGAGGAGTATCTCGACGACGACGGCATCGTCTTCGAGCCGGTCAAGGTCGCGGTCACGATCAGGGTTCGGGGGTCCTCGGCGGAGATCGACTTCTCCGGCACCGACCCCCAGACCCTGGGCTCGATCTCGACCTGCTGGCAGGACACAGCCCGCTGTCTGATTGGGCCAAAGGTCTTCCTCGACCCGCGCCACCCGTGGAACGCCGGCGCGACCCGGCCCTTCGACGTCCTCGCGGTCCCGGGCTCGGTGATGCTGGCGCTCCCTCCGAGCAGCCAGAGCGCGCACACCGAGCTCGGCGCCCGGCTTTCCTCGCTGATGCTGCAGGCGCTCTCCAAGGCCCTGCCGGAGCGGGCCGTCGCTCCCGACGCCGGCGTCACCGGCTCGATCATCGTCCACGGGACAGACCAGCGCCCCGGCCGGGAGGGGATTCCCTTCGGCACCGCCTACCTCTGCGGCGAGGCATGGGGCGGGAGCCAGCAATCCGACGGGATCAGCTACTGCTTCGCGCCCCTTTACAACGTGCGCGCAATCGTCACCGAGTACGCCGAGAAGGAGTCGCCGGTGATCGTCTGGGAGTTCGGCCTGGTCCAGGACGCGGCGGGGGCGGGCAAGTTCCGCGGCGGGTTCTCGCCAGGGCTGACGCTCGAGGTGCTCGGCGACACGTTCGTCACGTCGCTGCTCGACCGGGTACGCGTTCCCGCGCCGGCGGCCAACGGCGGGACGGCCGGGATGACCACCTACGGGATGCTCGTCGAAAAGGACCAGCGTCACTCGCCCGTCTCCTGGAACGGGATCCTTCCGGTCGATCGGACCGAGGCGCTCTACGGCATCTACGACGCCGAGGGCCGACCCGATCCCGAAGGCGGCACGTTCGGACAGGGCGCGCGGTATGAGAGCTGCCACATCGCCGGCCTCCAGGTGCCGCCGGGGAGCGTCCTGCGCTTCATCGTCGCCTCGCCGGGCGGCTTCGGCGACCCGCTCGATCGCGACCCGGGCATGGTCCTGGCCGACTTCGTCAACGAGCGGATCTCCCGACGCCAGGCGGCTGACAGCTACGGGGTGGTGATCGGCGAGGACGGCCAGGTCGACACCGGGGCAAGCGAGAAGCTGCGGGCCGAGCGGCGCGAGCAGGCCGCACGCGGTGAGTGGCACCCGCCGATCTCCTTCTACCGAGATTGGCCGGTCAGCAGCGCGGAATACGATCAGCTGCTCGCCGCGCAGACTCCGGCCCGGAATGAGCTGCCGCTATGAGCCTCGCCGACCGGATCATCTACCAGCCACCCGGCCCCGATGCCGACCTGACGATCCACAAGGAGGCGGTCGATGGCCTCACCTGCGAGCGGTGCGGCTCGACGGACATCCGTCGCTACCCGGTGACCTGGTCGCGGGGGCCGCGCATCGTGACCAAGTGCCAGAGCTGCTACGCGCATCTCGACATCCACAAACCCGGGGCCGAGGATCCTTGGCCTCCCTTCCGGGCGGTCGCATACGACTGGGACGTGAGCCCGGCGGAGCGTCCCAGCCTCGGGGCCGGGAACTGACGCCGGGATGGACGCAGCGGCGAGCGCGGCAGCCGCAGCTGGCCGTCCGGCCGACGTCGTAACCAGCTCTGCCCGGCGGGCCGCCTACGAGCGCGCCGGGCACTGGAACGGAGATACACTCGCCGCTCGCGTCGCGGAGCATGCGCGAACGGTGCCGCATGCTGACGCCGTCGTCGACCTGGTCGGTGCCCGCACCGTCTCCTACGCGCAGCTCGACGCCGACGCCAACCGCCTCGCCAACTTCCTGATCGGTGCCGGCGTCAAGCCGGGTGACGTCGTTTCGGTGCAGATGCCGAACTGGTACGAGACGGTTGTCATCGACCTCGGCGTGATGCGGGCCGGAGCCGTGATGAACCCGCTGCTGCCGAACTACCGAGGCAAGGAGCTGCGGCACATGCTGGGGGTCGGCGGCGTGCGCGTCTACTTCTGTCCGGTTGCGTACCGCAACTTCGACCACGCCGGGCTCGCAGCCGAGCTGCGGGCGGAGATGGCCGATCTCGAGCACGTCGTCGCGGTCGCCGACCCGGCGGAGGAAACCGATCGATTCTACCAGTGGCTGCGGCAGAACTCGGCCGACCCGCCGACGCTCGAGGTCCCGGCCGCGGCGGTCTCGGAGCTGATCTTCACCTCCGGCACCGAGGCCGAGCCGAAGGCAATCATGCACACGGAGCAGAACACGAACTTCAGCGCCCGGGCGGTCGCCAGCTCGCTCGGCCTCGGGAGCGGCGACGTCGTCTGGATGCCCTCGCCGATCGGGCACTCGACCGGGTTCAACTACGGCGTTCGCCCCGCGCTCTACCTCGGGCTCCCACTGGTCCTGCAGGACCAGTGGTCTCCGGCCGACGCCGCACGTCTGGTCGAGAGCCAACGCTGCTCGTACACGATAGCCGCGACCACCTTCGTCAGCGACATCTGCGAGCACGCCGCGGCGAACGCCGTCGACCTCTCCTCGATGCGACTGTTTGGCTCAGGCGGTTCCCCGATCCCGCCGGAGATCGTCAACGCGGCTGCCGTGCTGGGCATGAACGTGCTTCGTCTGTATGGCTCGACCGAGCTGCTGATGGCGACGACGAACCGGCCCGGCGACCCCGAGGAGAAGCTGATGGAGACCGACGGCCGCGCGCTCGACGACGTCGAGGTGGCGGTTCGCGACGAGGCCGGGCGGGAGCTGGTCGGGGAGCCGGGGGAGATCTTCGTCCGCGGCCCCAACACCTGCGTCGGGTTCTTCAACGATCCCCAGCGGACGAGCGCCACCTTCCTCGCCGACGGCTGGGTTCGCAGCGGCGACCTCGGGATCCTGGACGAGGAGGGCTTTCTGACCATCGTCGGACGCAAGAAGGAGATCATCATCCGCGGCGGGCTCAACATCGCCCCGCGGGAGATCGAGGAGCTGATCCTTCTCCACCCGGCGGTCGCTGAGGCGGCCGTCGTCGGTCTGCCGCACCCACGGCTCGGCGAAGCGACCTGCGCGGCGGTCGTGCTGCGGGAGGGGCAGAGCCTCGATCTCGCCGACCTCGTCGCCTTTCTCAGGCAGCAGGGAATGGCGACCTACAAGCTGCCGCAGCGCCTCGAGCTGCTCGCGGCGCTGCCGAGGACGCTGACCGGGAAGGTGCAGAAGTTCGAGATCGTCAAGGGGCTCGAGGGCGAGACCCGGAATGGAGGTGCCTGAATGAGCAACGAAGGCGAGTCGGGGTCCTTCCTCGAGACCGGCCTCGACTGGACCTCGGAGGACTTCAGCTCCGAGGAGAAGCAGCAGCTGCTCGCCTGGTACGAGCAGCACCACGAGGCCGAGCACACGAAGCTGTCGCGCTTCCCGGACTTCTGGATCGAGCACGATCCGGGGGGCTTCAAGCGCTACCGACGGCACATGATCGAGATCGACGACGCGTCCGATCCCGACTCGATGCCGGGGGCGGCGCATCTGTTCATGTATCTCGGGCTGTACACGGTCTTCGCCAACGAGAAGGGGATTCTCTACCTCGTCGTCAACGCCCGCACCCTGGGGGCGACCCGCGCCGAAGTCGTCGACGCCTTCCGGATCGCCGCGCTTTCCGCCGGACCATTCGGAATCAACGCGGCCGCCGAGCTCGCCGACGAGTATCTGCGCGCCTGGCCGGAGGATTCCGGGGAGCCCGGGATCGAGTGGCCGCGGGGATGGGCGCCTGACCCCGACGCGCTGAAGTCGGGGATCGACCACTCGACAAACGAGATGAGCGACGCCGATCTCGCGGCGCTGAGAGGCTGGTACGAGCGGGTCTACGGCGAGGTCCCGAGGTTCATCGAAGTCCTGGCCGCCGACCACCCGGTGGCGCTGAAGACCCAGCGCATCCGGCTCGAGGCCTCGCTGGGCGAGGCGCTGCCGGCGCAGATGGCGCCCCTCAGCTGGTTGCTGCTCGCGGCCCAGCGCCAGTGGCCGACCTCGATCCTGCGCGCTGGGCAGATGGCCCGCCACCTCGGGGTCCGGCGCCGGCAGGCGATCGAGACCGTCTTCTGGGCTGGCGTCTACGCCGGCGAGGCGACCTCCGAGGTCGCGATCGAAGCTCTGGCACCCGTCCTCGACGGCTGGGAGTGAGGGCGGGCGCTCGCGGGCGCCCGCTTCGGGTCGGCCCGCACGAATCCAAGATTTATAATAACTGTAGTAACCTTTATCAGGAGCAGCGATCCACTGCTCGGGGCGTCGCGGGGAAGCGCCGACGGCGCCCGGGAAGATCGGAAGGGGACGAATGTCATCTCGAATCGGCGTAGACGTCGGCGGTACCTTCACCGACCTGATCCACTTCGACGAGGTGACCGGTGAGGTGACCGTCGGCAAGGGGCCCTCGGATCCCGCCGCTGTCGACGCCGCCGTGCGGGCGGTGGTCGTCGACACCCTCGATCGTGAGCGGGCCGCCGAGGTCGAGTACTTCCTCCACGGCACCACCGTCGGTCTCAACGCGCTTCTCGAGCGGCGCGGAGCGAAGGTGGGGATCCTCACCACGGAGGGGTTCCGCGACGTGCTCGAGCAGGCGCGCCAGGAGCGCCTCGACGAGCGCGGTCGACGCGTCTGGGACCACCTGTTTCGCACTCCGCCGCCGCTGGTCGAGCGCCCCCTGCGTGTCGGGATCGAGGAGCGCACCCTGGCCGACGGCACCGTGCATACGCCGCTCTCCGCGGACTCCGTCCGCGCCGCGGCTGAGCTCTTCAGGCGGGAGGGCGTCGAGTGCGCTGCGATCGTCTTCATCAACTCGCACGCCAACCCGGAGCACGAGCTGGCGGCTGCGCAGATGTTGCGGGAGGCGGGGTTCGGCGGTCCGGTGTCGCTCTCGCACCAGATCACCGGCCAGTACCGCGAGTACGAGCGCACCTCGACCACCGTGATCGACGCCTACGTACGGCCCGCCGTCTCCGGGTACCTGGAGCGCCTCGAGAGCGGACTGAAAGAGGAGAACGTCGACGCGGACTGCTTGATCACGACCTCGGCCGGCGGCTGCATCACCTTCTCGGAGGCGCGCTCACGCCCCTTCGAGACCGTGATGTCCGGGCCGGTGGCCGGCGCCGTCGGCGCCGGAGTGCTCTGCCGCGAGCTCGAGCTGCCGTTGGCGGTGACCGCGGATGTCGGCGGCACCAGCTTCGACACCTGCCTGCTGATCGATGGCCGCGCCAATCTCAAATACGAGGGCGAGGTCGTCGGCATGCCGTTGCAGACGCCCTGGGTCGATGTGCGCTCGGTCGGGGCCGGCGGCGGCTCGATCGCTTTCATCGAGAACGGCCTGCTCAGCGTCGGTCCCCGCAGCGCGGGGGCGGTGCCGGGCCCGGTCGCCTACGGGCGGGGCGGAACCGAACCGACCGTCACCGATGCCGCCGTCACCCTCGGCATGCTGGCCCGCCCGACACTCGCCAGCGGTCTCGAACTGGACGTCGAGGGGGCTCGGCGGTCGCTCGGGCCGCTGAGCGATGAGCTGGGGATCGATGTCGAGCAGGTCGCCCAGGGGGTGATGCGCATCGCCGGGGCAAGCATGGCCGGCGCGATGCGGGCGGTCAGCATCGAGGTCGGCGAGGACCCCCGCGAGGGTGCCCTCTTCGCCTTCGGCGGAGCCGGGCCGCTGTTCAGCTCCCTGCTCGCCCGCGAGCTGCAGATCGGAACAGTGGTGGTACCCAACTATGCCGGCAACTTCTCGGCCTGGGGCCTGCTCGAGCAGGACATGGTTCGCTCGGCGGCGCTGACGATAGTGCAGCCCCTTGCGACCGGCATCGCCAAGGCGCAGGAGGCGCTCGACGGGCTCTTCGATCAGCTCGACGAGAGGGCCGAGAGCCGCGTCTCGGGCGAGATCGTCAAGGAAGCCGAGTTCGACCTGCGATTCGTCGGCCAGGAGTACTCGCTGGCCCTGCCGGTCGAGCTGGTCGACGGCGGGCTCTCCGAAGCACCGGAGGAGATCGCCGAGCGGTTCGCGGCCGCCTACGAGCGCAGCTACGGACACAGCTTCGAGGTGCCGGTCACGATCCTCTCGGTGCGGGCCGTCGAGCGGACCCTGCTGCCCCGCCCGACGAGCCGCAGTGGCGAGACCGCCGCGGCGGCGGAGCGCAGTGGCGAGACCGCCCGAGCCTTCTCCTTCGCTGCCGACGACTGGCTCGAGTTCGAGGTGATCGAGCGCTCCTCGCTCGCGCCGGGCGACCGCTTCGAGGGGCCGGCGATCATCCTCGAGCCGACCACGACCTCCTACATCGACACCGGCGAGCGGGGCGAGGTGCATGCCTCCGGAGCGCTCGTCGTCTCAACCACCGCTGCCTGACCGAGAGGAGAGACGATGAGCACCCGAACCGCCCCCGCAGCGAAGGTGGACCCGGTCACCGCGTCGATCATCCGCCACGGCCTCGACGCCGCCGCCGACCAGATGCTGGTCGCTCTGAAAAGGACCGCCTTCTCGCCGATCATCTACGAGGTCATGGACGGGGCGGGCGCCTTCTACGACCGCCGCTTCCGGATGCTCTCGCAGATGACGGCCCTGCCGATGTTCACCGGCAGTCTCGGTCTGGCGGTCGAGTCGGTGGTCAAGCACTACGAAGCGAACGAGGGGATCCAGGAGGGCGACGTGCTGGTCGTCAACGACCCCTTCGTCACCGGGACCCACCAGTGGGACGTGGCGGTGATCGTGCCCGGCTTCCTCGATGGGGAGATCGTCTGCTACGCCGCTATCAAGGCGCATCACCTCGACGTGGCCGCGCTCGCACCCTTCGTCACCGAGAGCACCGACGTCTTCCAGGAGGGCACGATCTGGCCGGGCGTCAAGCTCTGGAAGCAGGGCCGTCGTGACGACGACCTGTACCGCATGTTCCTCGCCAACACACGCCTCCCCGACTCTGCGGCCGGCGACCTCAATGCGCAGGCCGGCGCTTGCCACGCCGGTCTCCGGGCGGTGCTGGAGCTGATCGAGCGCTACGGCCTCGAGAAGTTCGAGGCGGCGGTCGAGACCATCCTCGACGCAGGTGAGGCGACGATGCGGGAAAAGCTGGCGGAGTTCCCCCGCGGGCGCTTCACCGGAACCGTCGTGCACGAGCACAACGGCTTCGAGGAGGTGATGATCCCCTACGAGGTCGCGGTCGAATTCGTCGAGGACGGGATCGTGATCGACCTGACCGGTGCACCTGAGCCGCAACCCGGGCCGGTCAACGCACCCGTGATCGGGGTGATCTCGGCGATCCGCTGCGCGATGATGGCGCTCGCGATCCAGGACGGCGGCCGTGCCAACGAGGGCTACTTCCGGCCGCTGCAGCTGAAATCGCGACCGGGCTCGATGATCGATGCGCAATCGCCCGCCCCGGTCGCACTCGCCAGCTATCCGCTCTACATCCTGATCGAGGGCCTCAATGAGGCGATCGCCAACGCGATGCCCGACGCACGTCCCGCCGGTTACGACATGGTGGTGACGCTGTTCATGTGGGGCAAGGACGACGGCGACCAGGTCTGGATCGACTCCGTCAACATCACCGGCGGCGCTCCCGCCGCGGCGCCCTACGGAGACGGGGGCGCGCCGTTGATGCCGATCGCCTGCAGCGGCGTGCGCAGCGTCTCCTGGGAGGTCTGGGAGGCGAAGACGCCGATGATCGTCGAAAGCTGCGACTTTGCGATCGACTCCCACGGAGTCGGCAAGCATCGTGGCGGCCCCGGCTGGACCGTCCTCCTCAAGGCGCTGCGGCCGATGGACCTGACGATCGTCAACGAGCGTTCGCGCGTTCCTCCGTTCGCTCTCGCCGGGGCGGAGAAGGGGCGGCGCAACGAGGTCCTCATCCACCGGCCGGACGGCTCCTCGGTGGAGTACTCGAAGGTGACGGCCACCCACCTGCCGGAGGGTTCGGTGATCGAGATGAAACTGAGCGGCGGCTCAGGTGTCGGCCCAGCCGCCGAGCGTGCGCCGGAGAAGGTTGCGACCGACGTCGCCGAGGGCTACCTGAGCGAGGAGCGCGCGCGTGACAAGTATCCCCACGCATTCTGAGCGCGGCAACTGGGGTAGATGGGGCGCCGAGGACCAGCGCGGCACGCTCAACCTCGTCGACGCCAAAAGCGTGCTGGCCGCGCTTCGCGTCCCCCGCAGCGGCAGGGTCTTCCAGCTCGGGCTGCCGATCGGCCGCGACAGCGGTCCGAACCTCGGCTACCGCAATCCGCCCCAGCGGATGACGCTGATCAACCGCGAAGACCAGGAGGTCTATCAGCGTTTCGGTGGGGGCTCGGCCGAGACCGGGTGCACCGAGGACGTCGTGATGTTCCCCTCTCATTCCCTGACCCACGTCGACGCGCTCTGTCATGTCTACAGCGAAGACACGATCTACAACGGCTTCGAGGGCTCGCTCCGCCCCTACCACGGCGCCTCGCACTGCGGCGTGGAGCACGCCGGCGGGATCGTTGCCCGGGGGGTGCTCCTCGATGTCGCCGCCGCGCTCGGCGTGGAGTGTCTGGAGCCCGGCCACGAGATCGCGGTCGCCGAGATCGAGGCGGCGCTCGCCGCCCAGGAGATCGAGCTCGCCACCGGCGATGCCGTCCTCATCCGCACCGGCTGGCTCGGGCGGTTCCTGGAGCGGCAGCGGGAGATGGCCCCCGGGAAGCCGGACATGAAGCATCAACCCGGGATCGGGATCGAGGCAGCATCCTTCCTCGCCGGCCGCGACCCGGTGCTGGTCGGCTCCGACAACACCGGAGTCGAGTGCCAACCGTTCCCGCGTGGGGAATTCCTTCCCGTGCACCTCGAGCTGCTGCGCGGGCACGGCATCCTGATGGCCGAGCACCTCGTGCTCGACGAGCTGGCCGCCGCAGCCTGCTTCGAGTTTCTCTTCGTTGCCAGCCCGCTGCCGATCACCGGTGCCACCGGTAGCCCGATCAACCCGATCGCCGTCGGGTGAGAGCGGGGCGAGCGATGAGATCCGGTGGCCAGAGGATCGCGGGGCCCGGCGCCGTCAAGGCAATCGCTCGCGGGTCGGTCTGATGGCCGCCCGCGAGGACGACATCCGTAGTTACGCGATGCTGATCGGGGGCGAGTGGGTGACGGCCGCCGCCGGCGGCGAGCGCGACTCGGTCGACCCGGCCAACGGCCTCCCCTGGGCGACGGTGCCCGAGGCGGGAGCCGAGGACGTCGACCGCGCTGTCGCAGCCGCCCGCCAGGCGCTCCGCGGCGATTGGGGGCAGGTTCTCCCGCGCCAGCGCGGACGGCTCCTGGCGCGCCTCGCGGACCTGATCGAGGCCAACGCGGAGACCCTGGTCGAAGCCGAGGTGCGCGACAACGGGAAAACGATCAGCGAGGTGTCCGCCCAATACCGCCTTCTCCCCGAGTGGTACCGCTACTTCGGTGAGCTGGCGGACAAGATCGATGGTGCGGTGCTACCGCGGGAGCGCCAAGACATGCTCACCTACACGCTGATCGAGCCGGTCGGCGTCGTTGCCGCGATCACCCCCTGGAACTCGCCCGGCCTGCAGGTCGCCTTCAAGGCGGCGCCCGCGTTGGCGGCCGGCAACACCGTCGTCCTCAAGCCATCCGAGCACACCCCCGTCGTGACGCTCGAGACGGCGCGGCTTTTCGCGCAGGCAGGCTTCCCCGCCGGGGTCTTCAACGTCGTCACCGGCGCCGCCGAGGCGGGGGCCGCGCTCAGCGGTCATCCGGACGTCGATCTGGTCGTCTTCACCGGCAGCGACGCGGTCGGCCGCCGGGTTGGTGCCGCGGCCGGGGGTTCGCTTGCCGACGTCGTCCTCGAGCTCGGCGGCAAGTCGCCGCAGCTCGTCTTTGCCGACGCCGACCTCGACCTCGCGGTGAACGGCGTCTTCGCCGGGTTCTGTACGGCCGGAGGGCAGACCTGCATCGCGGGCTCCCGCGCCTACGTCGAGGAGTCGGTCGTCGACGAGGTGGTCGAGCGTCTGGCGAACCGGATCGGCAGGCTCCGGCTGGGTGACCCGATGGACCCGGCCACCGAGGTCGGTCCGATCGCCTTCCGCGAGCATCTCGAGGCGATCGCAGGACGCTGCGAGACCGCCGTCGCCGAGGGCGCGATGATCCGCCTCGGTGGGAGGCGGGGGATCGTCGACGACCTCCCCGACGGATTCTTCTTCGAGCCGACCGTGATCACCGGGGTCGACAACGGGATGCGCATCATGCGAGAGGAGGTGTTCGGTCCTGTTCTCGGACTGACGACGTTCGCCGACGAGGAGGAGGCGGTGGCACTGGCCAACGACTCCCGCTTCGGCCTCGGTGCGGGCGTCTGGACCAGAGACCTGAACCGGGCCCATCGACTCTGTGTCGCGCTCGAAGCCGGCACCGTTTACGTCAACAACTACCGCCTCGCCTCCGCACAGACGCCTCTCTCGGGCTTCAAGGACAGCGGGGTCGGCTTCGAGAACGGCGCCGAGTCGCTGCGCGGCTTCGTGCGCCGCAAGACCGTCTGGATCGACTATTCCGGCCGCGCCAAGGATCCGTTCACGACATGAGCGACGCGCCCGAGTTCGACCTGCTGGTGGTCGGCGCCGGGATGGCCGGCCTCAGCGCCGCTGCCCGTGCCGCCGCGCGGGGGGTCACGGTCTGCCTGGTCGAGGAGGCGCCCCGGGTGGGAGGCTCGGCCGCCTACGCCGAGTTCATCTGGACCGCTCCCAGCTTCGAGGCGCTGGCCGCGGTGAACCCGGGCGGCGACCCAGCCCTGGGACGTGCGCTCGTCGACGGCTACGAACCGGCGATCGAGTGGGTGCGCTCGCTCGGCGTCACCGTCCTCGAGCCGGTCGACCTGCTCGGCTTCGGCCGGGGCCGGAAGACCGACCTCGCAGCCTACCTCCGCGCCTGCGAGGGCCTTCTGCGCGAGGCCGAGGGCTGCGAGACCCTGCTTGGGTGGTCGCCGACCGCGCTCGAGCTCGCCGACGGCGCGGTCATCGGCGCCGACCTCCGTGGCGCCGATGGGCGCAGCCGCAGCGTCGCCGCCCGCTTCACGTTGCTCGCCAGCGGTGGGTTCGCCGCGGATCCCGAGTTGCGAGCGCGCCACATCCATCCCAACGCGCGCGAGATGCTGCTGCGGGCGAACCCGCATTCCCGCGGCGTCGGGTTGCGCCTGGGTGAAGCGGCGGGGGCAGCCTTCGGCAAGGAGGATGCTGGCTTCTACGGGCACCTGATGCCGTCCGGGGTGAAGGTCGACGACCCGTTCGAGTTCGCGATGCTGACCACATACCACTCCGAGCACGGGGTGTTGGTCAACCTCGACGGCGAGCGCTTCATCGACGAGACCGTCGGCGATCAGCTGAACGCGATCGCGCTGGTCGAGCAGCGCGAGAACCGGTGCCTGCTGGTCACCGATGAGCGGGTCCACCGGGACTGGATGCTGAAGCCCTACGTCGAGGGCCTCGAGCCGGTCGACAAATTCCAGCTCGCCTACCGGCGTGGTGCCCGCTGCGCCACCGCCGAGGATCTCGACGAGTTCGCGGCGCTCCCCGAGGCCTGGGGATATCCAGGTGAGAAGGTCCGCGACCTCCTGCTCGACTTCAACCGCAGCTGCCGCGCCGGGGATCCGCAGCCGTCGCGACGCCGCGACGCAACCCCGCTGCTGGACCCGCCTTACTACGTGCTCGAGGTGAGCAGCGCGATCACCTTCACGATGGGAGGCCTGCTGATCGATCCTGACGCGCGCGTCCTCGACCGGCGCGGCGATCCGGTACCCGGTCTGCTGGCGGCGGGCGGCGATGCCGGCGGGCTCTACAAGCGTGCCTACGCAGGCGGGCTGGCACCGGCTCTGGTCTTCGGACTGCGGGCGGCGGAGACCGCGGTCGCGGGAGCCAGGCGCCGATGAGCGCCGCCCTCAGCCCCGCCGCGGGCGATCCGCTGCCGCCCGCCGTCGCCGCCCTCTACGCGGCCCTGGCCGCCGGTGACCCCGACGCGGCGGCCCGCTGCTTCGCGGCGGACGGCCTTTACGCCTTTCCCTCCAACCCTGATGAGGAGACCGACCCGCGACGCGTGGGCGAGGGCGCGACCCTGCGCGAGGCGATCGCCGCCGACCCTGCCTGCGGGCTTCCCCACGCCCTCAGGGTCTGCGCCCACGAGGGGCCCGACTGCCTCCTGGAGGGGACCGTGCTCGACGCCGGCGGCGCGGCGGCGCAGAGCTTCGCCGCCAGCTTCCAGCTGGCGGCCGACGGCCGCCTCCGCCGCGCGCTCGCTTTCCGCTGCGCCGCCACCGAGGACGCGGTCGGCGTCGACGTCGAGCTGCCGCCCGGAATCGACGCGATGGAGCGGATCGGGGCCTACCTCCACGAGCTCGAGGTCGGCAACATGGGTGCCGCCGTCGCCTACTTCACCGAGGACTGCCTCTATGCGCACCCCCCCTACGGGAAGGGGTTGCCCCGGGTCGAGTACCGTGGCCACGCTCAGTTGAAAGCCGGCTTCGAGCGCCGCGGCACCTTGCCGAAAAAGCACTTCGCTCCGGCCGCGATCCAGCGCGGATCACACCTGCTGATCGAAGGCCACGTCTGGGTCGACGGCGGCCCGGAGGGACGGACCGAGTCGTTCATGTCCTCGGCTTCGCTTGCTGCCGATGGCAGGGTTGCCCGCTACCTCTCCTTCGTTTGCGAACCGATGGTCCCGAGGAGGCCGGATTGACCGCCTCGCTGGCCGGAACGCGCGTGATCGACGCGGCGACGAACATCGCCGGCCCCTTCGCCGCCTCGACGCTGGCCGACCTCGGCGCCGACGTGATCAAGCTGGAGCCGCTGCGCGGGGACCCGATGCGGGCCTACCCACCGGTCGGCGACGGGGTCCAGACCCAGTATGCGGCCGTCAACCACTCCAAGCGCTACCTCGCACTCGACCTGCGCCGCCCCCAGGGCCGCGACGTGCTCGGCCGGCTGCTGGCCGACGCCGACGTTCTGATCCAGAACCTGCGGCCGGGCCACGAGGCGCGGCTCGGTCTCGACGCCGCGACGGTTCACGCGGTCAATCCGCGCGTCGTTCATGCCAGCGTCGCCGCCTTCCACCCCGCCGACGGCGACCGGCCGGGCTACGACCTATTGGTCCAGGGCGAGTCGGGGCTGATGGATCAGACCGGCGAGCCGGACCGCCCCCCGTCGCGGATCGGGGCAGCCGCGGTCGACCACGTGACCGGGCTCTGGATGGCGCTCGCCATCCTCGCCGAGCTCGGCGGCGAGCGCCGCTCGGCGACCGTCCGGGTCTCGATGCTCGACGTCGCCGTCGGCCTCCTCAACGAGAAGGTCAGCGCCTTCATGGCGACCGGCGAGGCGCCGCCGCGCATGGGTTCGGGGACCAGCGTGACCACGCCGCATGGCGCCTTTGCCACCGCCGACGGGTACGTCGTGATCGGCGCTGCGACGGACGAGAGCTTTGCCAGGCTGGCGGCGGTGCTCGGCCCGCCGCTGGACGGCGACGAGCGGCTCCTGACCCAGGCCGGCAGGCTCGCGCACCGCGGCGAGATGGAGCGGCGGATCTCGCAGGCGCTCGCAGCAAGGGGCACCGACGAGTGGCTGGCGGAGCTGGCCGCGGCTGGGGTGCCGGTCGGCCGGGTGGCCGGCCTGGAGGAGGTGACCCGCCGCCACCGCTCCGACAGCGCCACCGGGTTCCGGCCGGTCGAGGGGGTCGGCGCCTTCGAGGTGCTGGCGCCGCCGGTCAGCTTCGGCGAGAAGCGCTGGCCGCCGCTCCCGGCGCCCCGGGACCCGGGCGGCGACGGAGTCGAGATCCTGGCCGAGCTCGGCTTCGACGAGGCCGCGCTCGCCGGCCTGCGCAGCGCCGGGGTGATCCCGTGAGCGGACCCCTCTCTGGCCTCCGGATAGCGGACTTCAGCCTTTACCTGCCGGGCCCCTATGCGACGCGACTGCTGGCGGACCTCGGTGCCGAAGTGGTCAAGATCGAGCCGCTGCGCGGCGACCCGATGCGCGAGTTCCTCCCGGGGGTCTACGAGTTCGTCAATCGCGGCAAGCGCTCGATCAGGCTCGACCTCAAGCGCGACGACGGGCTCGCCGCCGCCCTCGCCCTGGTCGGCAGCGCCGGTGCCGCGCTCGAGGGTTTCCGTCCCGGCGTCGCCGAGCGGCTCGGGATCGGCTTCGAGGCCTGCGCCGAAGTAGCTCCGGACCTCGTCTACTGCTCGCTGAGCGGCTTCGGCCAGACCGGCCCAGACCGGGACCAGCCCGGTCACGACATCGCCTACGAGGCGGCCGGGGGCGGCTACGCCGGGGTTCTCGCGGTAGGCGAGCCCCTGACGCCGCCGCCGTTGCCGGCCGGCGACCTCGGCGGCGCGCTGTTCGCGGCGCTGACGATCTGCGCCCACCTGAGCAGCCGACGGGCGGGTGACGGGGCGGTGCGGCTCGACCTCTCGATGCTGGAGTCGCTCACCCATCTCTCGGCGACGCGGTGGGGCCGCTACCTGCGGGACCGGGTTGAGCCGGAGCTCTCCGACCTTGGCTCCTACGCTCCCGGGAACTCGTTCTACGAGACCGCCGACCGCCGCTGGGTGGCTCTGGCGGCGGTCGAGGACAAGTTCTGGCAGAAGCTCTGCGCCGGCCTTGGCCGCGAGGACCTGGCGGGCCCGCCCTACGACAGCCACGCCGGCCGGATGGCGCACCGGGGCGAGCTGCGCGAGGCCCTGGCGGGGGCGGTCGGCGCGGTCGACGCCGAGGAGCTGTTGGGCGCCCTGAGGAGTCGGGGAGCGCCGGCCGAGCTGGTGCGGACCGCTGCCCAGGTGTGCGCCGACCCCCACCTGCGAGAGCGGGGCACCATTCGGGAGCTGGGCGACGGCCTCCACGTCGAGTTCCCGGCCCTGATCGACGGCGAGCGCCCGGCCGCTCCCGAGCGGCTGCCGGACGCCGCCGTCGACGGGCCGGCGCTGCTGGCCGAGGTGGGGCTGGATGCCGACCGGCTTATTCGGTCAGGGGCTGTCGGTGAGTGAGGCGGGGGACGCGGGGAGCGCCGGCCGGGCGCGTGGGGGTGCCGCTGGGGCGCCGCCATTCGCGGCCGGCTCGGTCTCGGTCGGCCTGCACCTCCTGGAGGACGCCGATGCGGCCGGGCACGCGGCCCGGCTGGTGGAGCAGGCGCAGGTCGCCGAGGCGGCCGGGTTCTCCGGGGTTACCTTTCCCGAGCACCACGGCGGGTTCCCGGGCTACATGGGCCTGCCCGGCCTCGCCGCCAACTGGGTGCTGGCGGCGACGGCGCGGCTCTGGGCGGCGCCCGCCCCCTACCTCCTCAACTTCCGCAATCCGGTGCTCGCCGCCGAGGAGCTGGCCTGGACCAACGCCCGCTTCCCGGGCCGCTTCGGGGCCGCCCTCGCCTCCGGCTACGCCCGCTCGGACTTCGAGCTGCTGGGGGTCGAGTTCGAGGGGAAAGCAGCCCGCTTCGAGGAGCTGCTCGGGCTGCTGCTGGCGACGGTGGAGGGTCGCGGCCAGGGGTCCGGGGACCCCGCCTTCCGCTACTGGGCGGAGCACCCGGCACCGATCGTCAGCGCGGCCAACACGAAGCCGGGAGCCCGCCGCGCCGCGAGGTTCGGGATGAGCCTGTTCTTCCCCGGCGGGGAAAGCCGCGCGCGGGTTCGCGAGATGATCGCCGCCTACCGCGAGGAGGGCGGTCGAGGGACCGTCACCAAGGTCCGGCCGATGTGGCTGGGCGAGGCGCCGCCCGGGGCGATCGAGAAACGGGAAGCGATGTACCGGGCGGCCGCCGTCGGCGGGAGCCGCCAGGCGGCCGGCTTCGCCGAGCCGTTCCTCTGCGGCGGCGTCGATCAGGTCATCGAGGAGCTGACCCGCGACATCGAGGAGATCGGGCTCGACGGCCTCAACCTGCGCTTCCACCTCGAGGGGGGCGACCACCGCCGGGTCTGCGAGCAGATCGCCGAGTTCGGCGCCGAGGTGCTGCCCCGAATCGGACCCCGCCTCTCAGCCGGACCCTAGAACCGCCACGGCCGCCTCGCGCGCCTCGGCGAGCGCCTGCCCGACTTCGCGCGGCACCAGCGCGTCGCCGATCACCCGTACCCCGGCGGTGCTGGGTAGCTCGACCTCGAGCTGTCGCGGGCGCCGCTCGCCGACGAAGATGACCGCGTCGGCGGGCAGCGTGGCGGTCTCGCCTGACAGCACGTGCCGCGCCTCGAGGCGCCCGCGGGCGAGCGATTCGGGCGCCCAGAGCGGCCGCACCTCCAGCCGCGCCCCCCGCAGCCGACGCAGCAGCTGCGCCCGGCTCTCGTGCGGGAGGGCGGCGGCGAAGCCGGCGCCGGGCGTCAGCACGGTGACCGTGGCGGCGCCGGCGGCCAGCGCCAGCTCGACCGCGCTGATGCCCTGCCACCAACCGAAGCCGTCGTCGATGACCACGACGGCACCGTCGCTCGGCAGGGTCGAGGGTCCATCGGTGAGCGCCGTGGAGACCGAGCTCGCCGCCGCGACTCCGGCGAACTCCGGCGCCACCTCCACGGCGCCCACCGCGACCACGATCTCGTCGAAGTCCGCCAGCGCGTCCGCGTCGGGGGCCTCGCCGAGACGAAGCTCGACCGAGTCGGAGTCGAGCCGTCGTTGGTAGAAGTCGAGCAACCGCCGCCAGCCGCGGCGGGACGGCGATCCGAGGGCGGCCGCGAGCTGGCCGCCGATCCGCGTGGTCGCCTCGAACAGCACCGGCGCCGCCCCGGCTGCCGCGAGGGCCACCGTGCACTCCAGGCCTGCCGGCCCGCCGCCGATGACCGCGATCCGCGACGCCGCCCGGCCCTTGCCCGCGCGAAGCGTCAGCGGCCGCGCCGGCCGCCGCGCAAGCCCGGGCGGGGCGAGGTCCGGGTTGACTGTGCAGAGCAGACTGGGGGTGAAGACGCGGCAGTCCTGGTTGCAGCCGACGCAGGGCCTGATCTCGTCCTCCCGGCCCGAGAGCAGCTTCGCCGGCAGGTCCGGGTCGGCGAAAAAGGGTCTCGCCATCCCGACCATCGACGCCCCCTCGGCCAGGGCCCCCTCGCAATCCTCGCGGCGACGAAAGCCGTGGCAGGCGATCACCGGCGCCGGGCTGGCGGCGCACACCGCGGCCAGGTTGCCGATCAGAGGCGGGTGCACCGTCGCCATGTCGCCGACGTACTCGCCGCGGACCCCGGTGGTGAGGTTGAGGTACTCGAACCCGGCCCTCTCGCCGAGTCGTTCCACCACCTGACAGATCCGTTCGGCGTCGAGGTCGGAGTCCTCGCCCTCGACCGAGACTCGGACGCCGATCGGCACCTCGGCGTCGATCGTGCGGATCGCCCCGATCGTCTCCGCCAGCAGCTGCACCCCGCCGTCGAGGCCGCCGTAGCGGTCCTCGCGACGGTTCGAGTTTCCAGAGAGGAACTGGGCATGGAGGTAGCCGTGCGCGGCGTGGATCTCGATCCCGTCGAACCCAGCGTCGAGGGCGTGCGCGGCGCCGGTTGCGAAGGCCTCGAGCAGGCTGGGGATCTCGTCCTCCGTGAGCGGGCGCGGGGCGGTGGGCTCGCGCGGCGAGCGCACCGCCGAGGCGCCCACCGGGTGGTCCCAGCGGAGCTCGCCGAGGGTCTCGCGCCCGAGGTGGAGGACCTGGCAGACGGCGACGCCGCCCTCGCGGTGGATCGCGTCGGTGCGCAGTCGCAGACCGGGCACGATCTCCGGCCGGAACAGCTCACCGAAGACGCCTGCGCGGCCGGTGGAGTCGGGCGCGACGACCGCTCCACCGGAGATGCCCATCGCCGCACCGCCACGCGCCAGCCGCCCCCAGTACTCGGCGTCGCCGTCCAGGGGCAGGCCCTCGCGGGCGATCAGGGTGCTGTGGGCGGTGGCGACGATCCGGTTGCGCAGCGTCATCCGGCCGAGCCGGATCGGCTCGGCGAGCGGCGAGTCTGCGGGCGAGGTAGCGCCGCTGTCGGCTGCGCCCTGTCCGCGACCCGCACCGGTCACGGCCGCGAATTCTCCCTCGACCCTGTCGCGAGGGTCAGCGGTCCGGCTGCCGGTGTTCGATGCCTCGGAGCTCGAATCGCGAATCCCGCCCGATCTGAATTCACATCCACTATCATAACTATTACGATGTTCACCATCGGTCGCCGGGAACGGCCGCTCTGACGACATCGACTGGGAGCGCGAGGAGCGATCAAGACTTGACACCTCTTTTGGAGATCCGCGACATGTCCAAGGCGTTTCCGGGCACCCTGGCCCTCGATGCTGTGGACTTCGAGGTCGCGGCCGGCGAGGTCCACGCCCTGGTCGGCCAGAACGGCTCCGGGAAGTCGACGCTGATCAAGATCCTGGCCGGTTTCCATGCCCCCGAACCGCGCACGGTGGTGCGTGTGGAGGGCGAGGAAGTCGACCTCGGCGATGCCCACGCGGCGCGGGCAGCGGGCTTCCGCTTCGTCCACCAGGACCTGGCGCTGATCGATGACATGAGCGTGGTCGAGAACCTCGCCTTCGGCCGCGGCTTCGACACCGCCGCGGGCGGGCGGATCCGGTGGCGCCAGGAGCGCCGGCGGGCAGCCGAGATGCTCGCCTCCCTGGGCTTCAGGCTCGACGTGCGTCAGCCGCTGGGCCAGCTCGCCGCCGCGGAGCGAACCGGTGTTGCGATCGCCCGGGCTCTCTGGGAGTGGGAGGAGGGGGCACGCGTCCTCGTTCTCGACGAGCCCACCGCCACGCTGCCGGCGGCCGAGGTCGACATCCTGTTCGAGGCGGTGCGCAGGGTTCGTGACCGCGGCCTCGGCGTGATCTACGTCTCCCATCGCCTCGATGAGGTCTTCTCGATTGCCGACCGGATCAGCGTCCTGCGCGACGGTCGCAAGGTCGGCACCTATCCGGTTTCTGACCTCGACGAGGACAAGTTGATCGCGCTGATGGTCGGCAGCGCGGTGACCCGCACCGCCGCCTCGAGCCCGGCGGCCGCGGGGGAGGCCCTGCTCTCGGTGCGCGGCCTGTGCGGGACGGTCCTGGAGGACGTCGACTTCGACGCCTACGCGGGTCAGGTGCTTGGCTTCGCCGGGCTCACCGGCTCCGGGCGCGAGGAGCTGCTGCCGATGCTGTTCGGGTCCGCGCCACGCAGAGGAGAGGTGCGGGTCGGTGGCGAGCTGATCTCTTCCGGCAGCCCGCAGGCAGCGATCAAGGGCGGGCTCGCGCTGGTGCCGGCCGACCGCCTCCGCCAGGGCGGCGTCTTCGAGATGTCCGTCGCGGTCAACCTGACACTGACCGATCTGCAGCGCCTGCGCGGCGCCGCAGGCTACGTCAGCACGCGCCGGGAGCGGCGTGAAGCCGAGGAGTGGGTCAAGCGCCTCGACGTGCGGCCGCCGAACCCGGACCTGCTGCTCGCCAGCCTCTCCGGCGGCAACCAGCAGAAGGTCGTGATCGCCAAGTGGCTGCGCCTGCGACCGAAGGTCGTCCTGCTCGACGAGCCCACCCAGGGCGTCGACGTCGGGGCCAAGGCCATGATCCACGCCCTGCTTCGCGACGCGGCGGCCGCCGGCGCGGCGGTGGTTATCGCCTCCGGCGACGACGAGGAGATCGCCGAGGTCTGCGACCGCGTCTGCGTCTTCCGTGATGGCGCGATCACCGCCGAACTGATGCAGGGCGAAACCACCATCGACGAGATCGGTCGCTTGCAGCTGAACCTCGGCGCCGCCGCCGGCAACAGCCACTCACCGGCCCCACCGAGCAACGACCAAAGGAAGGATTGATGGACACCAGGGAAGAGCAGAGAGAATCGGCGGAGGGGCGCGACCGGGACGGTTCAGCCGCCCCGACTGGCGTTGCGACCGCGACGGCTGAAGACCACGCCGGCTCCCATGATGCCAGCGAGTTCGCCCGCTCGTTCCTGTACTACCTCAGTCCCCGACGGATCAGCGCGGTCTACCTGTTCATCCTCTTCATCGTCGTCTTCTCGCTGCTCAATCCGGACACGTTCCTGACCAGCGCCACCTTCCGCCTCGTCTTCAGTGAAGGGGTCGTGACCTGCCTGCTGGCGCTCGCCTTCCTCGTGCCCCTGGCCACCGGCGCCTTCGACCTCTCGATCGGCGCCCTCCTCGGGCTCTCGATCTCGCTCTGCATCTGGCTCAACATCAACACCGGCATCCCTGCCGCGGTCGCCGCGCTGCTCGCGATCGCAGCCACGACGGGGGTCGGCGCGGTCTCGGGCTTCGTCGTGGTCAAGCTCCGGGTCAACTCGTTCATCGCCACCCTCGGCACCAGCCAGATCGTTCTCGCGGCCGTGTTCCTGATCACCGGCAACTCGCAGCTGATCGCGGCCTTCCCCGATTCTTACAAGAGCCTCGGCAACCAGCTCGTGGCGGGCATCCCGATCGTCGTCTTCTACCTACTCGCCGTCGCCCTGGTGCTTTGGTTCGTGCTGGAGTTCACGCCCGTCGGCCGCTACCTGTTCGCCACCGGTGGCAACGAGCCGGCCGCCCGGCTCACCGGCATCCGAACCGACCGGATGGTCTGGGGGGCGATGATCGCCTCCGGCGCGATCTGCGGGCTGGCCGGCGTCATCTACTCGATGCGGACTGGCGTATTCAGCGCCTCGGTCGGCTCCGACTACCTGTTTCCCGCGGTTGCAGCCGTCTTCCTGGGGGCCTCCCAGTTCAAGCAGCGGCCCAACGTGTGGGGCACCCTGATCGCCTACTTCGCCCTCGCCTTCGGGATCCAGGGACTCTCGCTGACCTCGTCGAGTGCCGCGATCTGGAGCCGCCCGCTCTTCGAGGGCGTCGCCCTGATCATCGCCGTCGCCATGGCCAGTCGCCCGGTCGCCGTGAAGCTCAAGGAAGGACGGCGGGGCAGGTCGCGCGGGCAGAGCGCCGAGGCGACGTCGGCGAGTTGACAGGAATAGCTCGCGCTATTTATAATTGTTATAAGGGAATTCCAGGTGAGGTGGACGTCGGGCTCCCTGTCCCAGGTGCCTCGGTTCGCCGATACCGCGAAAAAGGAGAGAAAAAGTCAGATGCGATCCATCTTCAAGTGGAGGGTCGGGTTCTCGCTGTTGATGCTCTGCATCGCCGCCCTGCTGCTGGCGGCGTGTGGCGGTTCCAGCAGCTCCGGATCCAGCGAATCCACCGGTGCGGCGACCGAATCGACCGAAGCGGAAAGCGAAGAAAGCAGCTCGGAAACGGCAGAAATCGTTCCCCAGCCGCCGACCAGCGAAGTCACCGAATGGCCGATCGGCGACCCGCCGAAGACGACCCCGCCCCCGAAGCAGAACGTGATCTGGCTTGCCTGCGAACTTCCCAGCTGCCAGGGCGGCCTCAGCCTCGGCTACAAAGAGGCGTCTGAAGCCCTCGGCTGGGAATTCGAACAGATCAACTACAACCCGCTGAAAGCCTCTGCCGCCGTCCAGGAAGCGCTGAACAAGAACCCGGACGCGATCTTCATCACGGGGATCGATCCGGCCTACTTCGAAGCGCAGGCCCAGGAAGCGATCAAGAAGGGAATCCCGATCTTCAACGGCTTCTCGACCGAAGATCCGGAACCGAAGAAGAACGGCGTCTACATGAACTACGAGAACAGCTTCGGCTGGGGGCTCGAGGGTAAGCAGATCGCCGCCTGGGCGATCAACGACTCCGGCGGCAAAGCCCACGCCCTGATCGTTGCGGTGCCGGAATACCCGATCGTCGAGGCACAGGCGGAAGCAACCGCAGAAACGTACGCCGAATGCCCCGAATGCACCTCCGACAAACTGGACGTCAGCGTCGAAGACATCGGCGGCGGCAAAGTGCCCGCCAAGATCGTCGCCTACCTCCAGCAGCACCCGGACATCAACTACATCGACTTCACGTTCGGCGATCTGCTGCCGGGCGTCGAAGCGGCTCTGGAAGCGGCCGGCGTTGGCAGCGACACCAAATTCATCGGCGTCGAGTCGAATCCGACGATCGTCAAAGAAATCACCGAAGGCAAGGTGGCGGCTTGGACCGCGCAGCCGCAGGTGTGGTCGGGCTGGTTCTCGGTCGATGGAGCGATTCGCAATTTCCAGGGCGAACCGCTGACTGACTACCAGCTCTCGGGCGAAGTCCCGACCTGGGTCATCGATTCCCCCGAAGCCGCTGAAGGCATCCTCGCAGAAGGCGGCGAATGGGCCGGCCCGAAGGGGTTCCGGGAAAAGTACGAAGAACTCTGGGGCCTGAAATAGCCGCAGATCTCTGAGCGGGAAGGGGGGAGGGCTGGGAAGCCCTCCCCCTTTCCTTGCGCCCTGAGGAGGCAATCGATGACCGACGCAGATCTCGGCGAGGAAGTGCGCGAGCTCACCCGGCGGGTCCGCGACCTGGAGGACCGCGAGCAGATCGCTCGGGTGATCTGGGAGTACAGCTTCCTGCTCGACACCGGTCGCTGGGACGAGGTGCCGGAGGCGGTCTACTCGGAGGACGGGATGGACGTGCATTCCGAAGACACGGATCCGCCGATGGTCACCAGGGGGCGGCAGGAGCTGAAGGAGTTCTTCGGGCACTCGATGCCGCACTTCGACGGCACCCAGCATTTCACCGGCCCGTCGATGATCGACCTCGACGGCGACCGCGCCAAGGCACGCACCTACCTCTTCGCATCGCACTGGATGAAGATCGTGCGCGGAACCGGCCCGGTGCGGCCGGCCGACTGCGTGATGGCGCTCTGCTACGACGACGAGCTGGTGCGGACCGGCGAGGGCTGGCGGATCAGCGCCCGGCGCCTGCACGCGTTCGGACCGGGCAGCAGCCTGGCGGTCGGCTACATGCCCGAGTTCTGCATGCCGGCGGTCGGGATGAACCTGTACGGCGCCCCCCGCCAGGCGGACGAAGAGAGCTGAGAGGAGACGGCCTTGGTGAAGCTGATTGCACTTCTGGTGAAGCGCCCGGATCTGACCGACGTCGAGTTCCACGAGCACTGGCGCTATACCCACGGACCGCTGGCGGCGATGATCACGACCTGGCGCGCCTACTGCCAGTGCCACCTGGTTCCGCGGCCGCCGCAGGACCTCGAGATAGCCTCCGAGTTCGGCGGCACCGCAGAAGTCTGGTGGGGCGACCTGGCCGCCGCCGAGGGTCTGGTCACCAATCCCGAGTACACCGAGAACGCGCTGCCGGACGAGCCCAACTTCATCGACATGGAGCGGATGGTCTTCATGACCGTGCGCGAGCAGGTCGTCCACGAGTCGGCGCCGCTGGAGAAGGGCAGCGGCGGCCTCAAGGTGATCCACCTGGTCACCAGGCCCGAGGGCCAGGACCCCGACGAGTTCCGGCTGGCCTGGGAGGCGGCGGACGAGGCCGACCTCGCCGGCGCCCTGAGGATGGACAGATTCACCCGGACCTGCTGCATCCCCGAGGCCTATGCGGGCGAGCGTCCGCCGGCCTTCGACGCGACCCGGGAGATGTGGTGGCCAGACGAATGGGCGTTCGCCGCCGCCCGCGAGCGGCAGCCGGAGGCCTGGGCGCAGCTGGGCGCGGCGCCGCTGCTGGACCCCGGTCGCTCGCCGTTCCTGGTGACGACCGAGAACCGGGTCGTCTGGTTCGACTAGCCGCCGTCCGCCTGGGTGCCTGGCGGATTCAGCCGGAAGGCGCCAGGACCGCCTTGATCTCTTCGAAGGCCTGCATCCTGGCAAGCGCCGTCGAGGCTTCGGAGAGGTCGTAGGTCGCGCCCAGCAGAGACCCCCAGGCGAAGCTGTCGCGCTCCTGGCGCAGGAACTCCAGCGCCTTGAAGTAGGAGCCGATCTCGGCGCCGAGCGAGCCGTGGATCGTCAGCGCCTTCTGCGTGATCATCTGCGCCAGCAGCGGCTGCGCGGGCCCTCCGAGGCTGCCGGCGATCACATAGCGGCCGGCGGGCGCCGTCATCTCGACGCCCTCGACGACAGCCTCGCGGCCGCCCGAGAACTCACCCACGACGGTGGCTCCCCGGCCCTCGGTCTGCTCGCGGACCAGGGCGACCCGCTCCTCGCGATCGGGATGCTCATCGATCGAGATGGTGACGTCGGCGCCCCAGGCGCGTGCCACCTCGAGGCGCTCGCTCGGGCCGCCGACCACGATCAGCCGTCGCGGCCGGTGGGTGGCGAAGACGGCGGTGGCGAAGAGGCCGAGGGGGCCGCTGCCCTGGACGACGACCGTGTCGTCGAAGCCGACGCCGCCGAGCCGCTCGATCGCGGGTATCGCCGTGCGCAGGGCGCAGCTGGCGGCGGCGGCGAGGGCACTGTCGACGTCGTCGGGGATCCGCAACCGCCCGGAGCGCGGCCAGACATAGGAGTACTCGGCGAAGCCGCCGCCGAAGTGGGGCGGCTCGTCGCTGTCGAGCAGGAAGCCGATCCGCCGGTTGCGGCAGAGCGAGGGGGTGCGCGTGACCGTGCACTCGTAGCAGCGGCCGCAGGCCTCGTGCTCCCAGGTGACGCGATCGCCGAGGCCCAGCTCGCGCCCCACCGAGTCCAGCCTGGAGCCGTCGCCGAAGGCGACGATCCGGCCGACGATCTCGTGCCCCAAGACGACCGGGAGGCGGATGCCGAATTCCTCGGCGAAGCTGCCGTCCCAGATGTGGACGTCGCTGCCGCAGACCGTCGTCCGCTCGACCGCGACGAGCAGCCCGCCGGGCGGCGGCTCCGCAATCGGGTACTCGCGCAACTCCAGCGGCTCGTCGAAAGCGACGACGACGGCCGCCCGTCCGCTCTCTGGCAGCCTCACCGCGACGCCCCGCCGGCGCGCGAGGCGCATTCGGTACCCACTCCTGCTGAAGCGCTATCCAAG
This sequence comes from Solirubrobacterales bacterium, assembly GCA_046330305.1. Classification (GTDB taxonomy): domain Bacteria; phylum Actinomycetota; class Thermoleophilia; order Solirubrobacterales; family 70-9; genus VAYN01. The sequence goes on from JAXLTA010000021.1 coordinate 73,985, forward strand.
AAGGTCTCGCCCACGTCCATGCCCACTCGCAAAGCCATGTCGCAACCTCTCCGTCGTCGCGGCCCCGGGCGCCATGCGGCGCCCGCCAACTAGGATAATGATTCTAATAAGCTTTCAGTGCACGCCGATTCATAGGAGGGAAGAGTGGCGGGAACAACGCCGGGGGACACCGTGATCATCGCCGAGGTCTTCACCAAAGAGGGCCGCGAGCAGGAGATGGCGGAGGTGCTCCGAGAGCACACCGAGCACACCCACGAGGAGCCGGGCATCCTCCTGTTCGCTGTCCACCGCGACCGCGAGGACCCAGGCCACTTCGTCGTCGTCGAGGTCTACGAGTCCCAGGACGCACTTGAAGTGCACCGCGGGACCCAGCGCTACCAGGACCTGATGGCCTTCATTCCGGAGCTGATCCGAGATCGCGGCCGGGTCGAGCTGGAGCCGCTTCCGGCAGGCGACCCGGAGCTGGGCCGGCTGGTCTAACCGCGCCGCGCCTCTCAGGCACGCTGGAGGACGATCACCGAGCAGTTGCCGCCGGCGCCGAGTGCGTGGGTCAGCCCGGTGCGGGCGCCCTCGACCTGGCGCGGGCCGGCTTCGCCGCGCAGCTGGGTGACGATCTCGAAGATCTGGCCCAGCGCGGAGGCGCCGACCGGCTCCCCCTTGGAGAGCAGGCCACCGGACGGGTTGACCGGGAGCCGGCCGCCGATCCGGGTCGCTCCCGATTCGACCAACGGGCCGCCCTCTCCGCGAGCGCAGAGCCCGAGCTCCTCGGTGGCGATGATCTCGTTTCCGGAGTCGGTGTCTTGGAGCTCGACCACGTCGAGGTCCTCCGGGCCGAGGCCCGCCTGCTCGTATGCCTTCTCCGCGGCGCGGCGCGTGACCGAGACGTCGGCCTCGACGCTCGAATCGGTCGGCATGTGCTCGCCGATCGCCTGGCTGCGAAGCGCCGTCGCCATCCCCTGGCCGACGATCTGGACGTCGCCGGGGCGGGCCTCGCCGGCGGTCAGGATCGCGGCCGCCGCGCCCTCGTCGGGGGCGCAGAGCATCAGCAGCCGCAACGGGTCGACGACCATCCGGCTCGCCAGGACCTCCTCGACGGAGATCTCCTTCCGGTACATGGCCCGCGGGTTGTGCACCGAGTGAGAGTGGTTCTTCTCGGCGACCAGGGCGAGCTGCTGCTCCGTGGTCCCGTAATCGTGCATGTGGCGGCGGGCGGCGAAGGCGAACTGGACCGGGTTCACCGCGTGGCCGATCGGGTGCCGCCAGTCCTCGAAGTAGTCCATTTTCATGAAGCCGCGGGGCATCTTCTCGATCCCCAGCGCCGCGACCGTCCGGCTCTCGCCGCTGCCGATCGCCTGGCGTGCCGCGGAGATCGCGGCGCCGCCGGAGGAGCAGGCGTTCTCGAGGTTCACGATCGGGATCCCGGTGCGGCCGAGCATGGTCGCGATCTTGTGGCCGGCGCCGGTCCCGGCGTACATGTGGGCGCAGAAGAGAGCGTCGACCTGGCTCCACTCGAGCTCGGCGTCGGCCAGCGACTCGCGCAGCGCCTCCACTCCCATCTCGAGGACGCTCTTATCGTCGAAGCGCCCGAAGGGGTGCATCCCCACGCCCTGCACCACGATCGGGCGCACCTCAGGCACCCCCGACGCGGAAGCCGAAGTTGATGATCGGAGGCTCGCCGGGAATCTCGAACAGCTCGAGCTCGCACGGGTCGCCCACGTCGATCGCCTCGAGGTCGTCCGCCAGGAGGGTCGAACCCACCCGGAGCCCCTCCGGCAGCTCGACCACGCCAAGAGCGTAGGGGACCTCGCCCTGATAGCCGGGCGGCGCCGCGTGAACGATCGTGTACGTGTAGACGACGCCGCGACGCGAGAGCTCGACCGTCTCACCGTCGGCGTGCTGGCAGTTGGCGCAGACGGCGTTGCTCGGAAACCGGATGGCGCCGCAGTTGCGACAGCGCGAGCCAAGCAGAGTCGGCGGGTCGGTCGTGAAGGCGCCCTCGAGGGCAGGCACCGGGCTGCTCATGCCGCCGCGCCCTGGCGTCGTGCGGCGAGCATCCGGCCGAGGTGGCGCTCGTGCTGGATCGCGTCTCCGAAGCGGCGCTCGGCGGCGAGCACGCGGCGCTGGAGCAGGTGGGCGTCGTGCTCCCAGGTGAAGGCAATCCCGCCGAAAACCTGCAGCGCCGCCTCGACCGCCGCGCGGCTCGCGCGCGAGGCGTAAGCCTTCGCGACCGTCGCCGCCTCCTCCGCGCTCGGGTTCTGCTCGTCGATTGCCGCGGCGGCGAAGAGCACCGACGCCAGCGCAGATTCGCGGTCGACATGGGCGTCGGCGAGCAGGTGCTTCAAGGCCTGGAAGCTGCCGATTGGAGCACCGAACTGTTCTCGTTCCTTGGCGTAGGCGACGGCCAGGTCGAGGGCCGCGGAGGAGGCGCCGACGGCTTCCGCCGCGGTGGCGACGGCGCCGACGCGGAAGGCGCGATCGATCGCCTCGGTGGCGTTGCGTCCGGAGAGCGCGCGGGACTGCGGCACGGCGACGCTCTCGAGCTCGAGCTCGACCGTCGCCGCGGCGGCGTCGAGCGATGGGGCGGACCGAGAGATGCATCCCGCCTGGTCGGCGGCGAGGAGGGCGAAGGCGCGCTCGCCGTCGTGGTCGCAGGAGACGAGGAATGCCTCGACGCTGGCGCCGAGCTGGACGCCGAGCTTGGTCCCGCTGAGGGTGAAGGCCTCGCCCCGAGCGCTCAGCCTGGCCGCTGCGCCCTCCAGGCTCCAGTCCGCCTCTGGCTCGATCACGGCCAACGCCGTCGGGACCTCGCCGGCGGCCACCCTTCCGACCAGCTCGTCGTCGCGGTCGAGCGAGCAGGCGAGCCGGGCGGCGACCGCTGTGTCGACCAGGCAGTTCGGCGCCGCCTGGGCGCCGCAGCGCTCGGCGAGCAGGCAGAGCCCGAGGACCCCAAAGCCATCGTCCTCGAGGCCGACTCCGTACCAGCCGAGATCGCCGAGTTCGGCCTGCAGCGCGGCCGCATCGCCCTCGCCCTCGAGGAAGGAGCGAGCGAGGCTCAACGGCGCCAGGTCCGCCATCGCCTCGCGGGCGACGCTGTGCAGCTCGAGTTGGTCCTCGCTCAGAGTCAGCCTCATCGGGAGCCCCGCGGCAGGCCGAGGATGCGCTCGGCGACGATGTTCCTCTGCACCTGCGCGGAGCCGCCGTAAACCGAGGCGGCGCGGGCGTAGAGGTAGACGTGCTGCCACCCGGAGGGGTCGACCCGCTCGCCCTCGCGACGGCCCAGCGCTGCTCGCGAGCCGAGCACGTCGAGTGCAGCGGCCGCCATCCGCTGCTCCACGTTGGCCAGAACCAGCTTGTCGACCGAGCTCTCGAAGCCGGGGTGTCCGGCGGCGATCATCTGGCCGACGCTGCGGAACCCCTGATGCTTCAGCACCTCGATGCCGATGTGAGCCCGCGCCAGCTCGAGCTGGATCTCAGGGTCCTCGATCGCGGTGCTGCCTTCGCGCTCGCACCCGGCCGCGTCCTCGATCAGCGAGTCGAGCAGCACCCGCAGCACGACCTGGCGGCCGACTCCGTACCAGCCACGCTCGTGCGCGAGCGTGTGCATGGCGATCGCCCAACCGCCGTTCAGCTCACCGAGCAGGTTCTCCGCCGGGACCTCGACGTCGTCGAAGTAGACCTCGCTGAACTCGGCGTCGCCGGTCACCTGCACCAGCGGGCGGATCTCGATTCCCGGGGTGGCCATGTCGACGAGGATGTAGGAGATCCCGCGGTGGGCCGGGGCCTCGGCGTCAGTGCGGGCGAGGACCGCACACCACTGGGCGTGCTGGGCGTAGGAGGTCCAGACCTTGTGGCCGTTGACGACGAAGCGCCCGTCCCTCTGCACCGCCTTCGTCCTCAGCGCCGCAAGGTCGGAGCCGGCGCCGACCTCGGAGAAGCCCTGGCACCAGATGTCCTCGCCGGAGAGGATGCGATCGAGATAGGCGCGCTTCTGCTCCTCGGTGCCGTGGCCGACGATCGAAGGGCCGACGACGTCGAGCCCGACGTTGCCAACCAGGATCGGGGCGCCGGCTCGCGCCATCTCCTGGTTGACCACGATCTGCTCGGTCAGGCTGGCACCGCGGCCGCCGAACTCCTGCGGCCAGGAGAGGCCGACCAGGCCGGCCTCGTGCAGCTGCCGCTGCCAGCCGCGCAGGAACTCGACCCTGGCGTCGAACTCGTCGGGGATCTCCTCCGCCCGGGGCACGTTGGCCTCCAGGTAAGCGCGAACCTCTTCCCGCAGCGCCAGCTCGTCTCGGTCGAGCGCCAGTCGCACGTCTACCTCTTGGCGCCGGTCTCGCGACGAGCGATCGTCATCCGGTGCACCTCGTCCGGACCGTCGACGATCCGCAAGATCCGGGCGTGGGCGGTCAGCTCGGCGAGGATGAAGTCCTGGGTGACCCCGGCGGCTCCGAAGGCCTGGACCGCCTTGTCGAGAACGAACGAGGCCAGCTCGGCGCTGACGACCTTGATCGCCGAGATCTCGACGAACGCGCCCTTGTTGCCGACCGTGTCCATCAGCCAGGCCGTCTTGAGGACGAGCAGCCGCGCCTGCTCGATCCGCATCCGCGCATCGGCGATCCACTCGCGGATCACGCCCTGGCGGGAGAGCTCCCGGCCGAACGCGATCCGCGAATTGGTTCTCTCGACCATCATCGCGAGCGCCCGGCCGGCGACCCCGATTGCCCGCATCGCGTGGTGGATGCGGCCGGGCCCGAGCCGGGCTTGGGCGATCGCGAAGCCCTCACCCTCGCCGCCGAGCACGTTGGCGGCGGGGACGCGGACGTTCTCGTAGACCACTTCGGGGTGACCGCCGTGCGGCCCGTCGAGGTAGCCGAGCACATGCATCGAGCGGCGCACGTCGACGCCCTCGGTGTCGATCGGGACGAGGACCATGCTCTGGCGGCGGTGGCGGTCGGCCTCGGGGTCGGTGACCCCCATCACGATCAGCAGCTTGCAGCGGGGCGACATCGCGCCAGAGGTGAACCACTTGGTCCCGTTGATCACGTACTCGTCGCCGTCGCGCTCGATCCGGGTGGCGATGTTGGTCGCGTCGGAGGAGGCGACATCCGGCTCGGTCATCGAGAAGGCCGACCGGATCTCACCGGCGAGCAGCGGCTCCAGCCAGCGCTGCTTCTGATCCGGGGTGCCGAACAGGCTGAGCAGCTCCATGTTGCCGGTGTCGGGCGCCGAGCAGTTGAATACCTCAGGCGCCAGGAATGGACTGCGACCCATCACCTCGCAGAGCGGCGCGTACTGCAGGTTCGTCAGGCCGGCGCCGTTCTCGTCGGGGAGGAAGAGGTTCCAGAGGCCCTCGGCCCGCGCCCGCTCCTTCAACTCCTCGATCACCGGCGGGGTGTCCCACGGGTTCTCGGCGTTCTCGACCTGCTCGGCGAAGATCGGCTCGGCAGGCAGTATGTGCGTCTCGAAGAACCCCTCGACTCGCTCGAGCATCTCGGTCGTGGTGGCATCGTATTCAAAGTCCATAGTCTCGAATAATAATCATCAGGGTTTTGCAAGAACCGTGAGACCGCGCTGCAGGAGGCGGTCGATGCTCGGGCCGAGCTGCTCCTGCAGAGGATCGTGGTGTCGGCCGTCGAAGTGGCGCCGGCGGTTGTGGGCCTGGATCGCGGCCAGCTTGAAGCAGCCGAGGGCGAGGAACCAGGCTAGGTCATCACCCTCCTGTCCGGCCGCCGCGAGGTAGCGATCCACGACCTCCTCGGCGCTCGGGGTGCCGGGGACGGTACGGCTGAGGCCGGGGTAGTTCTCGGGGTCGGTGAACTGGACGAACCAGGCCAGGTCGATGAGAGGGTGGGCCACGCTCCAGATCTCCCAGTCGATCAGGCCGCGTGGCTTCGCCCCCTCGAAGACGATGTTCCCGAGCCGGAAGTCGCCGTGTACGAGGGCGGCGGACCCGGCCTCTGGGGCGGTGCGGGTCATCTCGGCGCCCAGCAGGTCGGCCGCGCTCGGGTCGTCCATCCGCGCCGCAGCCATCGTCTTCATCCAGAGCTCGAGCTCTTCGAGCGGCGTGCGCGCGGGCTCTTCCGCCAGCCCGAGTTCGGCCAGCGGGGTCGCGTGCAGCGCCGCGAGCATCGCGATCGCGGCCTCCCAGCGGGCGGCGATCAGCTCCGCCGTCTCCTCCGCGAGCTCGGGCTCGATCAGGGGCTCGGTCGCGACCCCTGGGAGCAGCTCGCCGGCGAAAAAGGGCGGGTCGCCGTCCTCCGCGAAGAGCACTTCGGCGACCGGGACCCGCCCGGTCGAGCCGAGGGCCGCGATCACCCGGGCCTGACGGAGGACGTCGTGCCGGCCGCTCGCGGGCCGTCCCGGCGGGGCCGACTTGATGACCACCTCCTCGACGGTTCCATCGCCGCGAAGAAGCGTGGCCCGGTGGGTGATGCCGGAATGCCCGCCCGGCATCGCGGCGAAGGCGGTCACCTCGACACCTGGTCCGGCGGCAGCCGCGATGCGGCGCTGCAGATCCTCCTCCTGTGAATTCATGATGACTATCATGCCAGTTCTGTATCGTCCCGGTCATGAAGCGACTGAAGGGACGTGTGGCGCTGGTCACCGGCGCGTCAAGGGGAATCGGCGCCGCGACCGCGGAGCGGCTGGCTCGCGAGGGCGCTGCCGTGCTCGTCAATGCCCGCACCGAGGATTCGCTCGCCGAGCTCGCCGGGCGACTTCGCGGCGAAGGCCTGGAGGTCCAACCGTGCGCGGGCAGCGTGACCCGCCCCGAGGGGCCGGGCCGCCTGGTCTCGGCGGCGGTCGAGCGCTTCGGTCGGATCGACCTCGTCGTCAACACAGTCGGCATCAGCGCCACCTACGGGCCGCTGCTCGAGGTCGAGCGCGAGCCCTTCCTGGCGACCATGGAGCGCAACACCTGGCCGATCGTCGCCCTCGCCCAGGAGGCGGTTCGCGCCGGGCTCGGCGAGGGCGGCTCGATCATCGCCGTCTCGACCATCGGCAGTCACTCGGTTCAGCCGCTGGTCGCTCCCTACTGCGCCAGCAAGGCGGCGCTCGACCTGCTGGTCCGCACCCTGGCCCGTGAGCTCGGCCCGCGGGGCATCCGTGTCAATGCCGTCGCGCCGGGGCTGATCCGCACCGAGATGTCGCGCATCCTGTGGGAGGGCGAGCAGGAGCAGGCGGAGGCAGAGCTGCTGCCCGCTGGGCGGCTGGGACGGCCCGAGGACATCGCCAGCGCAATCGCCTGGCTCGCCTCGCCGGAGGCTGAGTGGACCACCGGGCAGGTGATCGACGTCGACGGTGGCAGGACTCTGATCGGGGACGAGCCCGCTCACCTGATCGGCGCCCACCGCGGATCCCCTTCGCAGCTGACTGGCCCCTGAAGCCAGATCAGGCGCAGCCTGGGGACTTTCCTGATGATCATCATCAGGTGCTACCATCGGGCCAGGGAGCGAGGGAAGAGCTTGAACGCGAAACGAGCCAGGCCGACGATCGAGCTTGAGGAGATCGAGGGCTTCGATCGGCAGGCCGACGTGGTGGTGGTCGGTTCCGGGGCGGCCGGCCTCTCGGCGGCGCTGAGCGCCCTCGCCGAGGGCGCGGACACGGTCGTCCTCGAGAAGTCGCCGACTCTCGGCGGCACCACCCGTAAGTCGTCGGCTTTTGCCTGGTACCCGAACCACTACGGGCTGCGGGTCGACGGCCACGAAGACGCCAAGGAGGATGCGATGAGGTATATGGCGCGCCTCTCCCAGCCGGATGCCTACGACCCCTCCGACCCGACGCTGGGCCTCGAGTCATGGCGCTACGAGTTGCTCGACTCCTTCTACGAGAACGCCGCGGCGGCCGCGGAGGCCCTGCACGAACACGACGTCCAGAGCATCCATCTGACCGAGCTCTCCGACTACTTCGCCGAGCTCCCCGAGAACAAGACGCCACGCGGGCGCACGCTGCGTCCACGCCGGAGGGACGGCGAGCCCGGCACCGGGGTCGAGATGGTCGATCAGGGAGCCGAGGCCGTGCGACGCGAGGGCGGCGCGATCCTCGCCGGGCATGCGGTCGAGAGCGTCATCGTCCACAACGGTGCCGTGGTCGGGGTGATCGCCGGGCACGGAGGCGAGACGGTCGCGATCGGTGCGCGCGGGGGTGTCGTCTTCGGGTCGGGGGGATTCGCGCAGAACCCGGACCGCACCCGCCAGCACCTGGTCGCGCCCATCATCGGCACCTGCGCCGCAGCCGGCAACACCGGCGACTTCCTCGCCATCGCCGAGGCCCTGGGCGCGCCGCTGAAGGCGATGTCCTACCCGTGGATGACGTTGATGCCGCTCGAGTGGGCGCTGCGGCACGACCCCGAGGTCAAGAGCCTCTTTCACCCGCCGGGGGACAGCATGCTCTTCGTCAACGGATGCGGGCACCGCACCCTGAACGAGAAGGGTCCCTACAACGAGACGGCACAGATGCTTCAGCGCTGGGACCCTCGCCGCGCCCGCTACACCGACCTGTTTCAGTACATGATCTGGGATCAGGACACCCAGGACATCCACTCGAACGACCGGCCCGCCAACCCGATCCGGCCCGCCGGGGAGCCGGCGCCACACGTGGTCAGCGGCGAGAGCCTCGACGGGCTCGCCGAGGCGATCCGCCAGCGCGTCGAGGCGCTCTCCGATCGAGTTCCGCAGCTCTTCCTCGAGGACGACTTCGCCACCAACGTGAAGGCAGCCGTGGAGCGTTTCAACGCGGCGGCCAGGGAGGGCCGCGACCCGGACTTCGAACGCGGCGAGATGCCGATCGAGCGAGCCTTCAACGAGATGTTCAGCGGCGGCATCCGCGACGAGCGAAACCCGCTGATGTACCCGCTGCGCGACCAGGGCCCCTATTACGCGACGATCATCGTCCCGGCGGCGCTCGACACCAAGGGCGGGCCGCCGATCGATCGGGAGGCGCGGGTGCTTGATGCGGACGGGGTTCCGATCCCCGGCCTCTACGGCGCCGGCAACTGCGTCGCCTCGCCGTCCGGGAAGGCCTACTGGGCGGCCGGGGGGACGGTCGGGCCGGCGGTCACCTTCGGCTACCTGGCAGGAAAGAACGCAGCGCGCTCGCGAGCGGCGGCGCGCCAGACCGACGCCGTGGCATGAGCCGCGCGCCCGAATCACGGAGGAGACGCACGTGACCGTAAGAGTCGGCATCGACGTCGGTGGCACTTTCACCGACGCCGTCCGCATCGACGACGAGACCGGTGAGATCACCCGCACCAAGGTGCTCACCACCGCCCACGACCAGTCGGAGGGCACGCTTGCGGCGCTGCAGCGCCTGGTCGACGACCCCGCCGACGTCGGCGCGTTCCACCACGGGTACACGGTCGGTCTCAACGCCGCGCTGACCCGAACCGGAGCGAAAACCGGGATGCTGGTCACAGCTGGACATCGCGACACCATGGACCACGGGCGCGTCTGGCGCCCGTTCGACGAGAACCTCTACGACCCCACCTGGCGCCGGCCCCACCAGGAGCGCCCCATGGTCGAGCGCCGTCTGCGCCGCGAGGTGCCCGAGCGGATGCGGGAGAACGGCGAGGTCCTGCTCGATCTCGACGAGCAGGCGACCCGAGAAGAGCTCGAGTTCCTCAAGCGCGAGGGTGTCGAATCGGTTGGGGTATGCCTGCTCAACGCCTACGAGCATCCCGCCCACGAGAAGCGGGTGCGCGAGATCGTCGCCGAGGTGCTGCCTGACGCCTACGTGCAGAGCTCGGAGATCTGGCCTCTGGCACGAGAGTTCGAGCGCACCTTCGTCGTCGCCCTCGACGCCTACACGGGCCCGCCGGTCGTCCGCTACCTCGAGCGCCTCGAGCGCCGTCTCGAGGAGGCCGGCTTCGAGACGCGGGTGGAGATCATGCAGATGGACGGGGGCCTGCGGACCAGCCCATCCGTCCGCCAGGCGCCGGTCTACACCCTGCAGTCCGGCCCGGTCGCCGGCCTGCTCGGCGCCGAGGGCTACTCGCGGGAGCTGCTGGACGGTCGCAACCTCGTCTGCCTCGACATCGGTGGCACCAGCTCCGACCTCGGGGTGGTCATCGACGGCCAGGCCGAGGTCACCAACGAGTGGGAACTCGAGCACGCGATCCCGCTCGCGATCACCACCCTCGACGTGCGCAGCATCGGCGCCGGCGGCGGCAGCATCATCGGGCTCGACGAGGTCGGCTCTCTCAAGGTCGGACCGGAGTCGGCCGGGTCGGACCCCGGCCCCGCGTGCTACGGGCGGGGCGGAGAGGATCCGGCGATGACGGACGCCTATGTGACGATGGGGTTGTTGCAGCCGCAGCTCTTCCTCGGCGGCGAGATGGAGCTCAACCCCGGGGCGGCATTGGAGGCGCTGTCCCGCGTCGCCGAGCCGCTGAAGATGGACGCCGTGGAGCTGGCCCAGGGGGCCTACTCGATCGCCAACGTGACGATCGCCGCAGCGCTTGCTCGGATGACCACCCATCGCGGCTACGACCCGCGTGAATTCTCCCTCTTCGGCTATGGCGCCGCCGGGCCGATGCACGCTGTCTCGGTCGCCCGGGAGCTGGGCATCGACGAGGTCGTCATCCCCTACTTTCCAGGCGGCTTCTCGGCTTATGGAATGGTTGCCAGCCGCACCCGGGTCGAGTACAGCGAGGCGACGATGTCAACGCTCGAGGGCCTCGGCGCCGACGGGCTGAACGCGGCGATCGACCGCCAGGTGGCCCGCTGCCTCGAGGATCTCTCCGCCCAGGGCCTGGGCGAGGACGAGGTCACCATCGAGGCGGCCTACTACGGCATGTACACCGGCCAGGGCGAAGACAACCGGCTCTCGCTGCCGGGCACCAAGGTGGCCGATGCCGATCTTGCCCGGATCGCCGAGGATTTCCACTCCTTCTACGACCGCCGCTTCGGCTACCGGGCTCCCGAGATCCCGATCTTCGTCTCCTCGGTCTCGGTCGTCGGCTACGGCAAGCAGCGGCCGCTGACGCTGCCGTCCTCAGGCGATTTGACGGACGATGACGGCAGCGGGGTCGAGCGGGCGCTGATCCTCCGCGAGACGCTCCATCTGGATGGCGGCTCGCACCCCGACAGCAGCTTCTATGACCGCAACCTGCTGCGGGACGGCGACGAGGTGGCCGGTCCCGCGGTGATCGACGACCACCTCGGCACGATCGTCGTCAACCCAGGCGCGACCGCGCGGGTGGTCAGCCACGGCACTCTCAGGATCGAGGTCTGAGCATGGAACCGAACCAGTTCTTCATGACCGCAGAGGACGTCCAGGCCGACTACGGAGTCGACCTGATCACGGCCGAGACGCTGCGCAACGGATTCATCGAGGCGACCCGGCACATGCACGGCACGCTGCTCCGCAGCTCCTTCTCGAACATCATCCGCGACGGCATGGACTTCGGTGTTTGCGTTCATCTCGTCAACGACGACGGGACCACCGACATGGTTGCGATCACCGAGGGATGCACCCAGTTCGCCTTCACCCACCAGCATATGACCAACATGGTGCTGGATGAGTACGGGATCGAGAACCTCGGCCCCGGTGACACGGTGATCTGCAACGACGAGTGGCGCGGCGGGATCCATTTCGGGGACCTCAACCTGTTCCGGGTGGTCCACGACGAGGACGGCAGCCCGGCCTTCGTGGTCAGTGACGCGGCCCACGTCTTCGACATCGGCGGCCCCGTCCCGGGCGGCTTCAACACCGCGGCGACGACGATGTACGAGGAGGGGCTCCGGATCTCCCCGACTCTGATCACGGCCGCCGACAAGCCGGTGCGCTCGATGTTCAACCTGCTGCTCGAGAACACCCGCAGTCCGATGCACATGCTGGGCGACGTGCGTGCCCTGCTCGGCACCCTGCGGGCGGGCGAGGAGCGAGTTCGCCAGCTGATGGAGCGCTACGGGACCGCGAGCGTCAAGGGGTCAGCCCGCTACGCGCTCGGCCTCTCGGAGCGCCGCATGCGGCAGGCCCTCCTCAGTGCCCCCGACGGGGACTACGAGGACGAGATCCATCTCGACGACGACGGAATCTCGACCGAGCCGCTGAAGGTCAGGGTTCAGGTCAGGATCCGCGGCTCGGAGGCGGAGATCGACTTCTCCGGAACCGATCCGCAGTCACTCGGCTCGGTCAAGACCGGCTGGCAGGAGGCGGCTCGTGCGGTGGTGGGCCCCAAGGTCGTGCTGGATCCGCGCCACCCGATGAACGCCGGTGCGATGCGTCCCTTCCAGGTGCTCCTGCCACCCGGCTCGATGGTGCTGTCGCTGCCGCCGGCCAGCCAGAGCAACCACGTCGAGCTCGGCGCCAAGATCGCCCGGCTGATGACCCGCGTGATGTCCAAGGCGGTGCCCGAGCGAGCCGTCGCCGACGATTCCGGCACCAGCGGTTGCGTGATCATGGGCGGCGTCGATTCGCGCCCCGGGCTGGAGGGCCAGCCATACGGGGGCGTGCTGCTGATGGGCGGTGCCTGGGGTGCGACCGAGGCGAGCGACGGGATCAGCTTCTGCCAGTCCTCGTTGTTCAATTGCCGCTCGATGATCATCGAGTACAGCGAGAAGGCGATGCCGGTGGTGATCTGGGAGCACGGCGTCCTGATCGACGCAGCGGGTTCCGGTAAGTACCGGGGCGGTTTCGCCGCCTCCTACACCTTCGAGGCGCTCGCCGACGCCTTCATCACGCCGATCATGGATTCCTCGAAGTTCCCGGCGGGTGGACTCTCGGGGGGCGGTGAGGCCTCGATGTCCTTCGCGGCAATGGTCGAGAAGGACGAGCGGGGGCAGGTCCACTCCTTCAACGGCCTGCTGCCGTTGGAGCGGATGACGCCGCTCTTCGGCTACTTCGCCTCCGATGGCGTCCCCGATCCGGTTGACGGCGAATGGGGCGAGGGGACGCTGCTCCAGACCTCGAAGCCGACCGCCTACGAAATGAAGTCGGGTGAGCTGATGCGCGTCTTCACGGCCTGCGGCGGCGGTTACGGCGATCCCCTCGAGCGCGACGTCGAGGCGGTTCTCGCCGACGTGCGCGGCGACCTGATCTCGCTCGGCCAGGCAGCCCAGGTCTACGGGGTCGAGATCGATCCGGCCTCTCTCGTGGTCGATGCCGCGGCGACCGCCGCTACTCGCAAGAAGCTGGCGGCGGAGCGTGCCTCCGGGCCACCGATCGCCCACCCACGCGAGTGGCCGCGGACCCAGGCGGAGTTCGAAGCGATGCGAAAACGCGCCCTCGCGGCGCCGGCCGAGGTGGAGGTCTGAGATGGGAATCAACGACCGGATGATCTTCCTCACCCCTGGTAAGGAGGAGATGGAGGTTGCCAAGACTCCGGTGCAGGGCGCCAGCTGTCCGCAGTGCGGCAGCGAGGACGTCGCCCGCTACCCGATTGGCTGGTGCCGCGGGCCGCGCATCGTCGTCAAGTGCCAGGCCTGTTACCACAGCCTGTCGATAGAGCGGCCGGCGCCCGAGGACAACTGGCCGCCGTTCCGCGCGGCAACCTACGACTGGGAGCCCTCTCCCGCCGAGGTCGGACGCGGGAACTCCGCGTAGTAGCGGCGCCAGCTCTCCAGCCCCTCGGGGAAGCCGGCGGCCGTGTGCTGCTCGCTCGAGCGGACACGATCGGAATGCTCCATCACCTCGGGGTACTCGCGCGGGTCCATGAAGTAGAAGAAGGACAGGCGGCGTTCAGAGAAGCGCCAGATCCCGTCCGCGCAGCGGCGGTAGGCATCGTCGTAGCGGATCGCCGAGACCGCCGCGACTCCGAACCGGGTCATCTCGGCGTGCAGGCTGACCGTCCCGGTGGCGCGGTCGGAATCGGTGGGATCGGGGAACACGCGGTGATCGTGGGCCCAGTGCAGGCTCGGGCCGAGCACCTCGAAGCGGCCCTGGTACATGGCGACCACGGCCTCCCGTCCGACCGACTCGAGGGCGCCGTCGTTCGACCGCACCTGCGCGTCCTCGGTGAACAGGTCGCGGATCCCCGGCAGGTCGCGGTCGTCCATGACCCAGTTGTAACGCGCGACCAGCGAGCGAATCTCCTCGCGATCCTCGAGGGTCCGCAAACGCTCTTCCAGCTGCGCGACCAGTGCCGCCGTTTCCGCCTCACTCATCCTCGACCCCCGTTCGTTCGACGGCTCACTCTGCGCCGGATGCGCGACGCAGGATCATTGTTATTATCCTAATAGTTTGCCCGCCGTGACGCCCTCCTACATTCTCGGCGACGCCGCTGCGGCGCTGGTCGCCGACGGGAGCTGTCGCATTGGGGGCCGTCGCGAGCCCGGCGAGGGGGACACCCACGTCAAGATCAACCCGACCACCGGCGAGCCGCTCGGCTCCTTTGCGGCCGCCTCGGTCGAGCAGGTCGACCGGGCGGTCGCCGCTGCCCGGTCCGCGTTCGACGGGGGTCCCTGGCGGGACTTCGGCCCGCGGGAGCGCTCGGCCGCCCTGCACCGCCTGGCCGACCTGATCGAAGCGCACAGCGACGCGCTGATCGAGATCGTCGGCGCCGACGTCGGCTCCCCGGTCTCGCTCGCCAAGCCCCTGCAGCTCGAAGGAGCGCTCTTCAACCTGCGCTGGTTCGCCGACGCGGCGCGCACCGGACCCGACGGTTGGTACGAGCGTGGCATGACGGTCGACGCCCCGGCCGGGGGCACCCACCCCGGGCTGGTCAGCCACGGCATCCTGACCCGGGAGCCGATCGGCGTCGTCGCCGCGATCACCGCCTACAACTTCCCCTACAACCTGGTCTGCTGGAAGCTCGGCGCCGCCCTCGCCGCAGGCTGCACGGTGGTCGTCCAGCCTTCGCTCCGCGGCACGGTCTCGACGCTCGCTCTGTGGAGCCTGATCGAGCGCCTCGAACTGCCGGCGGGGGTCGTGAACCTGGTGCTCGGCGAGAGCGACGTAGGCCAACGCCTCACCGCGGCCGAGGACGTCGACATGGTCACCTTCACCGGCTCGGAGGCGGTCGGCGCCGCGATCATGGCGCAGGCAGCTCCGACGATCAAGAAGCTCGTACTCGAGCTCGGCGGCAAGTCGCCCAACCTGATTCTGCCGAGCGCCGACCTCGAGGCGGCGCTCGAGCCCAGCATCCTGCGTCTGATCACCAACGCCGGCCAGCGCTGCGGAGCGCTATCTCGAATCCTGGTCGAGCGTCGTATGTATGACCGGTTCTGCGAGCTCGCGGCCGCATTCCTCGACCGGGTCAAGGTCGGCGACCCGCGCGATCCAGCCACCGTGGTCGGGCCGCTGGTCGACCGAGCCCACCTCGCGTTCGTGCAGGGACACGTCGAACGAGCGCTGGCGGGCGGCGCGACGATCGTGGCGGGAGGAGGCGAGCCAGCTCCCGACCTCGCGGCCGGTGCCTTCATGCGGCCGGCGCTGCTCGGTTCGATCTCGAATCGCAGCGAGTTCTGCCAGGAGGAGCAGTTCGGCCCGGTGGGCTCGGTGATCCCCTACGACGACGTCGAGGAGGCGGTCGCGATCGCCAACGACAGCCGTTACGGGCTCAATGCGAACGTATGGGGCCCGGTGCCGGAGGCGCTGCGAGTCGCGAGGGGCATCCGCTCGGGCAACGTCACGATCAACGGCGGTGGCCAGATCCGTCCGGAGGCGCCCTGGGGGGGTTTCCGCCGCAGCGGCGTCGGACGCGAGTCCGGCAACGAGGGGTTCCGCGAGTTCTTCGAGGTCAAGCACATCCAGTGGCCGTTGGGCTAGCGCCCGGCACCGCCCGCGAGGCCGTCACTCGGGGATCGTCGTCTCGGGCGTCTCCGAAATCGTCGCTTCGCTGCGGGCGACTCCGGACTCGATCAGCCCCTCCACCTCCGCCTCGTCGTACCCGGCTTCGCGGAGGATCTCCCGGGTGTGCTGGCCGAGGAGGGGCGGCGGGGTGGTGATCGCACCCGGCGTGTCATGCAGCTGGATGACGGGCCCCAGCTGAGGTATCTCGCCGACGGTGGGGTGCTCGACGGTCTGCAGGATGCCCGACTCCGTCACCTGGGGATGGCTGAGGATTTCCGAGAACGAGTAGACCGGGTTGAAGAGGACGCCGCGGGTGTGGAAGATCTCCGCCCATTCGTCGTTGCTGCGCTTGACCATCTCGGCGGCGATCAGCGGGCGCAGCTCATCGCGCCCGGCCACCCGTTGCTGGTTGGTGCGGAAGCGCGGATCCTCGGCGAGATCTGGCAGGCCGACCGCCTCGCAGAACGGCCCCCAGCCGTCGTTGCCGCCCCAGACCCCGGCGACCGCGTAGCCGTCTGCCGTCTCGAACGCCTCATACGGCATCACCACGCTGTGGGCGCTGCCATAGCGCTTCGGGTCCTCGCCCGTGGTCCAGTAGGACGCGAGGCGCGTGGTCAGGCTCGACATCAGTCCGTAGAGCATCGAGATGTCGATCTTCTGGCCGCGGCCGGTCCGCTCGCGAGCGAGGACGCCGAGGAGCACCGCCTGCACCCCGAGCATCGCGCCGGTGAAATCGGCGATCGGAACGCCGACCAGCGATGGTCCGCGGTCCGGCTCGCCGGTCACCGACATCACCCCGGCGGCGGCCTGGATCACCGGGTCGGTGCCCGGATAGGGAACCAGCGGGCCGCTCGGACCAAAGGCAGATATCGAGACGTAGATCAACCCGTCGTTGTCGGCGGAGAGATCCTCATAGCCGATCCCGATCCTGTCGGCCTGACCCGGCTTGTAGTTCTCGATGACGACGTCGGCGTCGGCGGCGATCCGCCGCACCGCCGCCTTCCCTCGCTCGTCGCGGAGGTCGAGCGCGATACTTCGCTTGCCGCGGTTCCAGATCAGGAAGAGGGCGCTTTCGCCGTCGACGAAGTCGATGCCGGTGCGACGACTCGGGTCGCCGCTCAACGACTCGACCTTGATCACCTCGGCGCCGTAGTCGGCCAGTGCCAGGGTCGCGTACGGCCCCGCCATGTGACGGGTGAAGTCGAGGATCTTGATTCCTTCGAGGGGTCGCATCGATTCCTTTGGCCCGAGCTGCGGCCTGGCATGGGTTTCCAATGACCATTGTTATAGTTAGCATGGATTCTGCGAAATTTCCATCTGGTTCGAGGAGGATGCGGTGAATCCCACCACGATCGAGAGCGAGCGCGACGAGGTCGTCGGCGGGCCTGGCCGGATCGACGGCCTGATCGACTGCGATGTCCACCCGGTGATCGGCGACGTCAGCGTCCTGCGCCCGCACATGTCGGCCCGCGCGGCCCGTCGCGCCTTCGGTGCCGACGTACCCGTCTACTCCCGGGACCCCAACCGGATCCCCCACCCTTCAAGCGGCCTGCGCCTCGACGCGCTCACCCCGTCCGGAGGCCCTCCCGGATCCGACCCGGCCTTTGCCGTCGAGCAGTGGATCGACCCGTGCGGAATCGCTGCCGCGGTCTTGATCCCCGTCCAGGCAGGCCTCGTGATTCCCTGGGGAGACGAGGCCGCCGGTTCTGAGTTCCTGGCGGCGATGAACACGTTTCTCCTCGACGAGTGGACCGGCCTCGACTCCCGCCTGCGCTCGGTGATCTCAATCTCGCCCTATGACGTGGACGGCGCGATCGCCGAGATCGAGCGCCTTGCCGAGGTGCCGGGCATCGCCGGCGTCTTCATCCCGGCCGGCGCCGTGCCCCTCGGCTCGAGCCGCATGTTCGGGGTCTACGAGATCGCCGAGCACCATGGCCTGCCCATCCTTCTGCACCCAACCGGCGCCGAGGCCAACTTCGCCGAGGCTCCGCGGATCGCGGGCGGCTCGCCCGACACCTATCCGGAGCGTCACGCGATGCTGGCCCAACCGGGACAGCAGATCTTCACCAGCATGATCTTCGGCGGCGTCTTCGATCGCTTCCCAGGGCTGAAGCTGGTCCTCGTCGAGTACGGCGTGACCTGGGCCGGCCCGCTGCTCTGGCGGATGGAGCGGGCGTACGACCAGGGCGACGGCGAGCTGGCCGGGATCAAGCGCCGACCCAGCGAGTATCTGGACGACAACGTCCGCTTCACCACGCAGCCGCTGGACGAGCCCCCGAACCGCGAGATGCTGTGGACGATGCTCGACATGATGCATGCCGAGCGCACCCTGATGTTCAGCTCCGACTACCCCCATTGGGACACCGACGACCCGACCACGATCCTCTCCTCGCGGCTGCCGGAGCGGTTGCGGCGGCCGATCGCAACTGACAACGCGATTGAGTGCTTCGGGCCGAGGCTCGGCCTGTGAGCGCGACCGAGGTCGTGCGCGAAGAGACCCGCCACTCGGTCGGCTCGGTCGGTGAATTCGAGCTGGACCGGTTCCGCGTCTTCGACCTCGACGGCCGCCCCGTCGGGGTGGTTCGCACCGAGCGGGGGTTCTACGCGGTGCGCAACCGCTGCCCGCATCAGGGGGCCGCGATCTGCGCGGGAATCGTCTCCGGCACGATGGCTCCGTCCAGTCCCCGCGAGTACCTCTACAGCGATGACCGCCGGGTGGTCGCCTGCCCCTGGCACCGCTGGGAGTTCGACCTCGAGACCGGCGCCTCCGTCCAGCAGATCACCAAGAAGAAGCTGGTCACCTATCCAGTCGAGGTCGAGGATGGCATCGTCTCGGTCGTGCTGCGGGGCCGCGCTCGGAAGGAGCGCCGATGAGCGCTGCCGGGGTCGTCGACTGCGAGCGGCACGTCCTGCTCAGCTCACTCGACCAGGTCACCGCCAGGGTCGAGCCGGCATGGGTTGCGCGGATGACCGAGAGCGAGTTCCGGCTGCCGCCGCCGGGCCCGCATCCCGGGGTTCAGGTCGAGGGTGGCGCGGTGGACGGCGGCGACGATCCCGCCGCGGTTGCGGCCTCGCTGCCCGCTGACAGCGGGCCGGTGCTGTTGGTGGCGGCACAGGCGATCGTGACCTCGGGATGGCTGAACGTCGCCACCGCCGAGACCTTCGTCAGAGCTGTCAACGACCACGTCCTCGAGACCTGGTTGCCCGCCGACCCGCGCTTCCGCTTCGCCCCGGTGCTGGCCCCCCACGACCCGGAGCACGCGGCCGCGGAAATCCGTCGGCTCGGCCCCAACCCCGCCGTCGCCGCCGTCTGCATGCCGCTGATGGCGATCAACATGGGCCAGCCGCACTATCACCCGATCTACGCGGCCGCCGAAGAGCAGGGTCTGCCGCTGATGGTCCACCCCGGCGGCGGCGAGGGGAACGTGGTCGGCCCGCCGGTCCTCGGCGGCGTCGGCCCGCGCACGCCGGAGGAGACGTTCTCCCTGCTGCCCCAGGTCGCGATGTCGAACCTGAGCAGCATCCTCTTCGACGGCATCTTCCTGCGCTTTCCTGCGCTCAGGGTGATCTTCGCCGGCTTCGGGTTTGCCTGGGCGCCGCCGGTCCTGTGGCGGGCGGACAGTGAGTGGCGCGGCCTCCGAGTCGAGGTTCCGTGGCTGACCAAGGCGCCCTCGGAGTACGCGGCCGAGCACGTCCGGCTGGTCCTCGACGGCTCGGCGGAACTGCCCGCCGGAGAACTGGAGCGGCTGCTTGCTCTGATCCCGCAGCAGATGCTGCTCTACGGTTCCGACGCGCCCTTCGCCGAGGTCGACGTGCTCGCCGCCATCGAGGCGCTGCCCGATGAGCTCAGCAGCCGCATCCTGGTGGAGAATGCCTTCGAAACGCTGCGCCTCTCCGGCTAGGCACCGGCCCGGCCCGGCGGCTGCGTTCGCGGGTCGGCCCGTGCTGACCAGACCCCGCGCTTTGCGCGCTCCACGGCAAACGGCACCTAGCCGGCCCTTTCTTGGGGCCGGGTCGTTCTCTAGGCTTCGCCTGCAGCTACGCAGCATGCCGGCAGGCCCGAGTGGTCATCCGGGGGTTATGCCACTTGATCATGTCCCTCATAACTATTAGGATCTTTCATATGGCCTGCACGCCAGCCATGTTGGACATGGGGCAGCTCCGTGTGGCTGGCCCGCGGGGCAGCCGCAAACGCTCGAGGGATTGCCGCAGCTAGGTCGAGATGCCGAGCTCACGGGAAGGGCAGGGCGTTCTGAAGCACCGCCGTTCGCGGACCGAGAAGGTCGCATCCGTGATCGCCCGCGAGATCGTCAAAGAAATCACCGATCGCGATCTCGAGGTCGGCGCGCCGCTCGCCCCCGAGGCCGACATGCTGGAAGCCTTCGGGGTCAGCCGCGCCTCGCTGCGTGAGGCGCTGCGCATCCTCGAGACTCAGGGTCTGATCACGATCCGGCCGGGGCCCGGCGGCGGGCCCTCCGTTGCCGAGATGGACAGCCGAGATTTCGGGCGCATGGCCACCCTCTTCTTCCAGGTCATGCGGGTGACGCTCGGGGATCTGATGGAGGCCCGCCTGGCGCTCGAGCCGTTGATGGCGAAGCTCGCCGCCAGCCGCCGCGATCCGGAGATGAACGAGGTTCTCCGCGCCTCGATGGACGCTCACTACGGCGACCTCACCGACGACGAATGGCGCGAGGTGACCGACTCCTTCCATGGGCTGATCTGCTCGATGTCCGGCAACCCCTTGCTGAATCTGCTTGCCCGCGGGTTGAAGGACATCTACACCGCGCGGGTCTCCGGCCTCATCTTCCCCGACGAGAAACGGGAGCATGTGCGTGAGACGCACGAGCGGATCGTCGAGGCGATCGAGCGGGACGACGGCGATACCGCCCAACAGCTGATGCACGATCACATGGCCTCCTACGCCGAGTTCTTCAGCTCCCGCTATCCCGGGCTCATGGACGAGCTCGTCGACTGGCGTTGAGCCCGGTGAGCGGCAGCTCGGGAAATGACACGGGCCGGGCCGAGCGCGGCCGCGCCCTACGTGAGCGCGCGCAGGGACGCAAGGCGCCGCAGTTGCAGGAGGCCCTGGGTTCGCTGGACGCCGAGCTTGCCGAGGTCGCCGACGAGTTCATCTTCGGCCGCATCTGGGCGCGCGAGGGCCTCGATTTCGAGGGACGCATGCTGGTCGCGGTGACCGCGCTCGCGGCAGGTGGCCATCAGGAGCAGCTCCGCAACTACCTGCACGGCGCGCTCCAGGACGGCTTCGACCCGGAGAAGCTGCACGAGGCGCTGACGATGCTCGTCGTCTACTGCGGCTTCCCGCGCGCGCTCGCGGCGCTCAGCACCTGGCATTCCGTCCGAGCCGCGCACGAAAGAAGCGCCCCGAAATGATTGTCATGGTTAGAATAGTTATCTGAAAAGCCGCCGGACAGCTCGGTGGCTGCCAGGAAGGAAGGAGCCACCATGAGCGCCGAGTCAGCGAGCGCGCAGGAACCGGTCGTCGTCGTCGGAGCAGGTCTCTCGGGCCTGGCGACCGCGATCGGGCTGGCCCTCAACGGGCGCCGGGCGATCGTCCTCGAGGCAGCCGAGAAGGTCGGCGGCGCCGCCGCCTACTCGGGCGGCCAGGTCTGGATCGGGGCCAACCACGTGGCCGTCCGGGAGGGCCTCGATGGCGACAGCCTCGAGCTGGCGGAGACCTACGTGCGCGACATCGCCCTCCACCACGAGCCGGAGCTACTTGACGAAGAGGCGATGGTCCGGTGGCTGACCGCAGCTCCGGTGGCGGCTCGTTACTGGGAGGACGTCGGCGCGATCGAATGGATCGTGATCCCCGGGCTCACCGACTATCACTCCGAGGCTCGCGGCGCCTTCGGAGTCGGCCGTTACCTCACCAACGCGCCGATCGACGGTCGCGAGTTGGGCGATTGGCAGGACCGTCTCGCGCGCAGCCCGCACTTCCCGGTCGGCGTCACCTACGACCGCATTGCGGCCGTCGGCCGCCGGCAGGCTCTGCTCGAGCAAGCCAAGGACGAGAGCGACCCGCTCACCTTCGGCACGGGGGTCGTCGCGATGTTCCTGCGCCGGGCCCTGCGCGAGGACCTGATCGAGATCCGCACGGGACACCGGGTGGTCGAGCTGACGACGGATGACGACGGCCGGGTCCGCGGCGCGGTCGCCGAGGGGCCCGGCGGCAGGGCGGCTTTCGAGGGCCCGGTGGTCCTCGCGACCAGCTCCTACGATTGGAACACCGACCTGGTGGAAGACCTGATCGGCATCGCCGCGGAGAACTTCGGCAGCGTCGCCCCGCGCAGCATTCGCGGCGACGGCATCGAGCTCGCGCGTTCGGTCGGGGGCGAGGTCGGCCGCATTCCCGGAAACCGGGTCCCGATGCTGCCCGGCTGGCCCGCCGACAACGAGCCGGGCTTCACCTACGGCCCCGAGTACGCGCTGCCCGGCGCGATCATGGTCGACTCCGCTGGCAAGCGCTTCTGCGATGACTCCTACTGGGTGTCGTTCGTCGAACGTGCGCTGGACCCCGCCGACCCGCACCTCCCCTGCTTCATGGTCTGGGACGAGCGCCACCACCGGACCTACGGCCTGACCACCACCCCGCCCGGTGGCGAGTACCCGGTTGGGCTGGTCAGCTCCGCCCCGACACTCGCGGAGCTGGGCGCGAAGCTGGGAATCGATGGCGAGCAGCTGGAACGCACCGTCGCCGCCTTCAACCAGCACGCCGACGCGGGCGAGGACCCGGAGTTCGGACGCGGGACGGTCCCCTTCGTACGGACCTATGCGGGCGACCCCTCGCATCAGCCCAACCCCCTTCTCGCCTCTCTTTCCGAGCCTCCCTTCTTTGGCATGCGGGTTCACGTCGTCGGCACCGGAATCGGCTCCAGCGG
>JAXLTA010000022.1:0-95806 GCA_046330305.1 Solirubrobacterales bacterium
GGTTCGACTTCTCCCCCGGCGAGGTTGGCGCGGCCAATCGAGTTCGTTCCGGAGTTCGCCCAGTAGACGTGGTCGGCGTCGACGGCGACGCCGACGGGGTATTTGCCGCCTTTTACCCATTCCTGCGTTTCTTCGGCACCCGTGGTGGTGGTGCGGTTGACCGAGGTTCCGAGGGTCCCCGTCCAGTAGAGGTGGGCAGAGGCGCCCGCGGCACCGAACGCGGCCAGGGCGAGCAGGGAGAGCGTCAGGGCGAGGGCGAGACGGCGCAGCGAGGCGCGGGCGGCGGGCGAGCGACGAGTCAAGGTCTTCTCTCCTGTTGGCGGGCGTTTCCGGACGGACCGGATCAGGTTTTCCGACCCTATAACGCGGCGACGGAGATATCGATGCTCTGCCATGCCTGGGTTCCGGCGCTGTGGCGGCGTCCCTCGCGCAAGAGGCGCGCCCCGTGCTTCTTCAGGTGCCGCTCGAGATCGCGGCGCTTCACGCGGCGACGATGTCGAGCGACTCCCTGCCGCCGTCCTCGCCTTGGGGCTCATGCTCCGCAGCGCGCAGCTCGAGCATCCCGGCTAGGACATCGAGCACCATCTCACGGGCTTCGGCTTTGGTCTTGCCCTGGCTCAGCACGCGAGGAACCTCGGGGATCGATGAGGAGATCCAGCCGTTCTCGCCCTCCTCGCAGGGCATCGTGAGGTGGCGCGGGGTTGCTCATACGCCGAGGCGAGCCATCGCGCGAGCGCGGCGCGTTGACGCCCGGTTTGCGGCCCTGTACAAGATCTCTGACCCAGGTGGTGACAGCGTCGGTCTCCGCCACCGGAAGCTAGGAGGAACGATGCGGGAGAAGCTGAGCATGAGGCGCCCGTCGGGATCGATGGTGGTCGCGATTGTGGCCTTGGTGTTTGCGCTCGCCGGAACCGGCGTTGCGAGCGTGGGGACGATCAGCTCCCTGAGCAAGAAGGAGAAGAAGCAAACTAGGAGGATCGCCCGGGGCGAGATCAAGAAAGCCGCACCAGGTCTGTCCGTGGCGAGCGCGATCAACGCGCAAACAGCGCAAACCGCGTCCACTGCCACGAGCGCAGACAGCGCGCAGCCGGTCGCCTTCGCCCACGTAAGCGCGGCCGGAGTGATCGATCCGGCGCGCTCGAAGAATGTCGGCTCGGTTACTGCGGTGTTCCCCGGCTTCTACTGCATCACAGGGGTGCCATTCACGCCGCTGGGCGGACAGGCGACGGTTGACCAGGTCGGTCCAGGTAATGTCAGCTTTGCCCAGTTCGGGTTCACTTTCCCCAAATGCCAGGCCTACGTCGAGACTTACAACTCAGCAACCCAAGTCCCAGACCCTGTGCCCTTCTACGTGGTGCTCTATGGCTAGGTGGCGAAGGCTGATGGTGGACGCAGAGCCCAGGCCCCTTCCTGGCGCAGCGGGCTCCCGTGTCGGTCCGGTGGCCTGCCCCCTCTCCGGTCCTCACACCGCCAACTCCAAGGGGCAGACGGACAAGCAGACCGTCATCTCTTGTCGGAGTCTTTCTCAGCTCTACATCTAGTCTAGATAAGCACCCCAACTGACCCCCAACCCAGTTGGGAGGGCGGTCAGGGCAGTCCGCCACACCCTGACGGTCTGCCGGGGGGTGTGCGGCGCCCGGAGGCGGCGCATTCGGCTCTCTGGCCAATGGGACCAACTGGACGGTATTCGAACCACGGACGGGTCAACGCCATCCAAGGCTTGCATCGGCAACGGTGACAAGGCCGAGGTGTGCCATTCAGGCCAGCCGGTCGAGCGGCGTGCCTTCGCCGTCAGCGGCTTGAACAAGCCCTCCTGCGTCCGCTCCAAGGCGCAGGGGATAGCGTCGCGGACCTCGCCCGCGCGGTCCTCATGGGGCCGTCCCCCGCCTTTGATCTTTCGGATGGCGACATGCAGGACTCCAGGGACCTGGACTTGCCTCCGAATCAGGTCCCGACTCCCAACTCGGGTCCAGTCGCGGTCTCATCCCGCATGCCGTCCCAACCTGGAGGAACAAGATGCCTTTTCTCTTCTTCGCCGCGGTCGCTCTGATCGGCGCGACCATCCACCTGCGCCGCGACTCGGCACCGCGGACCGGCGCCCGCACGGTCGAAATCTACTTCGTTTGGTGGATGGTGGTCGCGGTCGGCATCGCCGGCGTGATGGGGTCGATGTACCACTTTTTCGACGGCCCGCATACCGCCCGCGAAATCGGCTACACCAATGGCGACGGCGGATTCCAGACCGAGGTCGGGTTCGCCGACCTGGCGGTCGGCGTCCTCGGCATCCTCTGCGCTTGGTTCCGCGACAAGTTCATGCTCGCCGCGGTGGTTACGGTCTCGATCTGCTATCTCGGCGACGCCTACGGGCACCTTCATCAGGCTGCGATCCACGACAACCACGCGCCTGACAATGGCGGCCTGGTGCTGTTGTCGGACATCATCGTCCCGCTCGTCGCGATCGGACTCTACGCGGTGCATGAGCGCTGGCTGGCTGTCCTACCGACGGCCGTGAACACGGCTGATGGGCGCCCTGCCTCCGACCGAACTGCGGGGAACCCCGACCCTGTCTGATGGGACTGGCTGGACGGTATTCGAACCGGGAGCCAGAAGTGCCGATCACGCGGCTGTATCCAGCCGAAGCGAGGGGCTCCGGCGCCGGGCGGGACGGCACCCCGATCGGCTCGCTAGCCTCAGCGGCATGAACGCGGTGCCCGAGGACGTGCGGTCGCTGCCGGGGGCTGAGCTCATCGCTCGCGGTCTCACGGACCTGGAAGCGCGGCGGGAGACCACGGAGGCCCTGCTGGTATCCATCGGTGCGCCGCGACTGCGATCGCTCGGCTACGAGGTGAGTTCCCCGTTCGACTCCCCCGAGCACCGGCTCTACCTGCAGCTGGCCCGGGAAAAGGGCAACGCGGCGCACTCGGCCTACAACGCGCTCATTCGCCGCCTCGTCAGCTTCGAGCGAGCTGCGCAATGCGCGACCTAGCTGACGAATCTCACATCGACCGGTTCATGCAGGCGCTGGGCCGGGCGGCAAAGTCCGAGGGTCGGGTCTACCTGACCGGTGGCGCCACCGCCGTGCTCCATGGATGGCGCGAGAGCACGATAGACGTCGACATCAAGGTGGTTCCGGACAGCGATGACCTATTACGTGAGATCCCGAGGCTGAAGGAGCAGCTCAACCTGAACGTGGAGCTCGCCGCCCCGTCCGACTTCATCCCGGTTCCCGACGGCTGGGAGGAACGGAGCCCTCTCATCCGCCGGGCAGGCAAGATCGCGTTCCACCACTTCGACCCGGTCGCCCAGGCCCTCGCGAAGGCAGAGCGTGGCCATGAGCAGGACCCAGCGAGATGTGCAGCAGATGATCGCGAGCGGATTGGTTGACCCCGCCGACGCCATCGCCCAGTTCGAGGCGATCGAGCCGGAGCTGTACCGATTTCCGGCGATAGACCCCGCCTCGTTTCGCGAATCGGTCGAAGAGCTGTTCAGGTAGTGGACTAACTGGACGGTATTCGAACCAAAGGCGGGTTCGAGCTATCAAGGCCTTGCATCGCCAGTGCTGATGATGCAGGGAGCGGCGCCCTCACCGCGACCCCTTCGGCGGCGGAATGCCCAGCTGCTTGCAGATCGCGCGTGCGAGCGGGTAGCCGATCTCGCGGTGGCGCGGCACCGAGGTGGACCGCTCCGCGTCCATGCCCCAGTAGCTGTGACGGCCACCCTCGCGCAGCAGACGCGCGCCGTGCTTCTTCAGGTGCCGCTCGAGGTCGCGGCGCTTCACGCGGCGACGATGTCGAGCGACTCCCTGCCGACGTCCTTGCCTTGAGGCTCGTGCTGTGCGGCGCGCAGCTCGAGCATTCCGGCGAGGGCATCGAGCACCATCTCACGGGCTTCAGCTTTGGTCTTGCCCTGGCTCAGCACGCCGGGGACCTCGGGAATAGAGGAGAAGATCCAGCCGTCCTCGCCCTCCTCGTAGAGGATCGTGAGGTGGAGGGGGTTGCTCATGGGGCGAGTGTAGCGCCGCCCGCTGGGGCGATTTCGGCGCCAATGGGGCGGGCTGGACTCGAACCAGCGACCTACGGATTATGAGTCCGCTGCTCTAACCAACTGAGCTACCGCCCCGGGGCTCGTCGCCCCGAGCATAGATCTCCTCGAGGGCCGGATGCTCAGCGCGGTTGCCGGGCGCGGAACTTCACCGTCTGCGGTGCCGACTCGAGACCTTCGGCGCTGCGGGAGCGGACGCGGAAGGTGTGCTTGCCCTTCTTCAGGTTGCGGTAGACCTTGGGTGAGGAGCAGGGCTTGAAGGACCCGCCGTCGAGGCTGCAGACGAAGGTCGTTCCCGGGAGGTCGGAGGAGAAGCGGAAGGTCCAGCGCGGGCCGCCCTTCGGGTTGGGCTTGTGCGGGGTGTTGGGGCTGTAGTGCAGTGCCACCCTGGGCTTCGGTTCGACGACGCTGACCGAGAGCGGTGCCGATTGGGAGGCTGCGTTGCCTTCGTCGCCGCCGTAGCCGGCGGTGATCGTGTGCTTGCCGAGGCCGAGCGAGCTGGTCGAGAGCGCGGCGGCGCCTGCCGACAGCGGGACCGCGCCGAGGGGAGAGCCGTCGGCCGAGAAGGTAACCGGTCCGGTGGGTTCGACTCCCCCGACTGTGGCCGTGAGCGTGATCGTGCTTTTCCACACCGCCTTCTCGGACGAGGTGGAGAGGGTCGTCGTGCTCGGGCTCTTGCCGACGGCGAGGCCGACGATCAGCTGGGCCGGGCGGAATGCGGATTCGACTTCGCCTCCCGCGAGGTTGGCCCGGCCGATCGAGTTCGAGCCGTTGCTGCCCCAATAGACGTGACCACCGTCGACCGCGATACCGACGGGGAGGGTGGGGCCCGTGATCCATTCCGGTTCGACTTCGCCTCCCGCGAGGTTGGCCCGGCCGATCGAGTTGGCTTCGTAGCTCGCCCAGTAAAGGTGACCGCTGTCGACCGCGATGCCCTGGGGGGCGCTGGCGCCTTTGATGAATTCCGGTTCGGGTTTGCTGCCGTCGAGCGCGGCGCGGCCGATCAGGCCGGGGATGAAGCTCGACCAGTAGATGTGTCCAGCGTCGACGGCGACGCCGGCTGGCTGCACGGCGCCTTTGATGAATTCCGGTTCGACGCCGGTTCCGTCGAGGTTGGCGCGGCCGAGGGCATTGGCGAATTCGCTGGCCCAGTAGACGTGGCTCGAGTCGACGGCGACGGCGGTGGGGAGGGCGACGCCTTTGATGAATTCCGGTTCGACGCCGGTTCCGTCGAGGTTGGCGCGGCCGATCGAGGAGGTGCCCACGTCCGCCCAGTAGACGTGGCCCGCGCCGACCGCGACGCCGGCCGTGAATTTCCCACCCGATACCAGCGTGCGCGTCGCATCGGCGCCGCCGGCGGTCGTGCGTTCGACGGTGGTCCCGCCCTGCTGGGTCCAGTAGAGGTAGGCGTTGGCGCCGGTGGCTGCGAAGGCCGCGAGGCCGAGCGTTGACAACGATAGGACGAGGGCGAGCAGCCGCATGGGCCTGCGGGGGCGGGCGTTCAACGAAGGACATCCTCCTATGGGCGAGCGGAGAGAACGAGGCTATCGCGGCGAGCTGAGGCCGGCAATCAGGGCTGGTCCGCGGGCGCTAGGCGGCCAGGCGGCTCTTCTGGACCTTGCCCATCGAGCCGCGCGGGAGGGAGTCGCGGAAGCGGATCTCGCGCGGTCGCTTGTGGGGGGACAGGGTGGCGGCGACGTGCTCGGTCAGCTCCTCGGCGGCCGGCGGCGCGGCGGCGTCGGCGGCGACCACCCAGGCGACGATGCGCTCGCCGAGGTCGGGGTCGGGCACGCCGGTGACCGCCGCCTCGGCGACCCCGGGGTGCTCGAGCAGGGCCGCCTCGACCTCGCCCGCCCCGACCCGGTAGCCCCCGGTCTTGATCAGATCGGTATCGCGGCGACCGACGAGGCGGAAGGAGCCGTCGCGGTCGCGGATCGCGAGGTCGCCGGTCCGAAACCAGCCCTCGCGCAGGGACGCGCGGCTCTCCTCGGGCAGTCCGAGGTAGCCGTCGAAGAGGGTGGGCCCGCGGACCTCGATTTCGCCGACCGCCCCGGCGGCGAGCGCGGCGCCCCGGTCGTCGACCAGGCGCACATCGACCCCGGGAACCGGAACCCCGACGCTGCCCGCCCGGCGTGGTCCGTCCCCACGGGCCGCGATCGTGATCATCGTCTCGGTCATGCCGTAGCGCTCGACGATCCGCTGGCCGGTCAGCCGCTCGACCGCGCGGTGCTCGGCGGCGGGCAGCGCCGCCGAGCCGGAGACGAGCAGGCGGGCGCCGGCCAGCGCCGCGGCCAGCTCGGGGTCCGCCTCGGCGGCGAGGCGGAGCCGCCGGTACATGGTCGGCACGCCGAAGAACATCGTCGCCGGCCCGCGCAGCGCCGCGGCGACCGCGGCCGGCGAGAAGCGGCCGAGCAGCATCGCCGTGCCCCCCAGGTGCAGCGGCCCGAGCAGGCCGAGGATCAGGCCATGGGCGTGGAAGAGCGGCAGTGAGTGGGCGACGACGTCGGCCGCCGTCCACTGCCAGGCAGCCGCCAGCCCCTCGATGTCGGCGAGGATCGCGCGCCGGCTCACGATCACGCCCTTCGGTGGGCCGGTGGTCCCGGAGGTGTAGAGGATGAACGCGGGGCCCGCGGCGGCGATCGGGCCGGGGCCCGCGCCGCCCTCCCCGCCGAGGGCGACCGCGATCCGCCGCCGCCCGGCCAGCGGCGCCGGCAGCTCGGCGCCGGGGGCGCAGAGGACGGCATCGGGATCGCTGTCGCGAACCAGGTGTCCCAGCTCGCCCTCGCCGGCGCCCGGGTTGACCGGGACCGCGGTGACGCCGGCCCGCAGCGCGCCGAGGATCGCCACGCAGGTCTCGGGCTCCGGCGTTGCCGGGACCGCGACCCGCTCGACGCCGGCGAGCGCGGCGGCGACGCGCCCGCTGGCGGCGGCGAGCTCGGCGTGGGTCAGCTCGGCTCCCGCCGCGAGCAGGCCGCGCCCCCGGTTGGACGGGACGAGCAGCGGCAGCAGGCTCATCGCGGCCGCGGGCGGTCCGGAGCGGGGTCGAGCGGGAGCTGCCAGTCCTCGCCGCGGCTCTCGAACCCGAGCCGCCGGTAGAAGTCCTGGCTGGTCCGCGCGTGGCCGCACTCGAGCCGGATCAGGTGACAGCCGGCCGCGGCGGCGCGCTCGTGCGCGGCCTCGACCAGGCGGCGGCCGATCCCGCTCCCGCGGGCCGCCTCGCCGACGATCAGGTCGAGGAGGCGGGCCTCGGGGGTGGCGTGGCCGAGGCGGGGGAGGGTCTGCAGGCTGGCGAGGCCGACGAGCCGGCCGTCGAGCTCGGCGACGAGCACCTCGGTGTCCGGACGGGCGATGATCGCCGCGGCGGCCTCGCGCACCGCCGGTGGGGATTGCGCGTCGCAGGGGCGACCCAGCTCCCCGAGCAGGTCCAGGACGCCCCCGAGGTCCGACCGATCGGCTCGCCGAATCCGCTCCGGTGCCATGGGAATATGATATATGGTACGGCAAGCACCGAGACTTTCAGCTGTCGCCGCAATCCACCGGAGGAGCAGCGAGCCGCCGCGGGCGCCGCGTGGGGCTCAACGTTTGGAAAGGAAAGGAAAGGATGTCTGTCCCGCCAGCAGCGGTCGTGGTCGATGCCGTCGACCTCGACGACGTCGTCGAGGTAACCCAGGAGATAGTCCGGATCCCCAGCGTCTGTGGAGAGGAGGCCGAGCTATCCGACGCGCTGACGGCGCGGATGGGCAAGATGGGGTTCGACGAGGTCTACCAGCAGGAGGCCCTGCCGGGCCGCAAGAACGTCGTCGGCGTCGTCGACTCGGGCCGCCCGGGCCCGACCATCGTCCTCACCGGACACATCGACACCAAGCCGGTCTGCGTCGGCTGGGATGAGGACCCCTACTGCGGCCGGCTCGACGGCGACCGCCTCTACGGCCATGCCGTGATGGACATGAAGGCGGGGATCGGCGGGATCGTCGCCGCCGGCGACGCGCTCTCGCGCTGCCGCGACCAGTGGCGCGGCAAGGTCATCGTCAGCGGCGTCGTCGACCACATGGGGCAGCAGATCGGCGCGATCAAGTTCTTCGACGAGCACCAGGCCGACTACTGCCTGCTGGCCGAGCTGACCGACAACGACATCTACCTCGGGCACCGCGGCCGGCTCTACTGGGACGTCACCTGCTACGGCAAAGCCGCCCACACCTGCCGCCGCCACGAAGCCGTCAACTCGATCGCCCTCGCCGTCCCCGTGATCGAGGAGATCGAGGCGCTGCGCTGGGAGCCCGAGGCCCCCGAGTGGATCACCGACCTGGTCGGCACCGAGCTCTACACGGCGGTCGGGCGCATCTACGGCGGGCTGCCGCCGGGCGGGCCCTCGATGATCCCCGACGAGACCGTGCTGCGCATCGACTCCCGCCCGCTGCCGGGAATCGAGGCCGAGCAGGTGCGCGAGTACCTGCAGGCGGCGATCGACCGTGCCGCCGCCAAGCGGCCCGACGGCCGCTACGAGATGGTCCTCGCCGATCGCAAAGACTCCTACCTGATCGAGCGCGACCACCCGCTGGTCGAGGCGCTCGACGATGCCTACCAGCAGGTGACCGGCAGCGCGCCCCGCTACGCCGCCGGCTCCTGGCTCGCCGACACGGCCAGCTTCGGCAAGCAGGTCCCGACGGTGATCTTCGGTCCCGGCCACGACCCGGTCTACACGCCGAACGAGTGGCTCGACGTCGCCGACATCAAGCTCGCGGCCCAGGTCAACACCCTGATGACGGTGGCGCTCTCCAACCGGGACGCCTAATGCTGGACGGCCTCCCCGGCGTCGAGGGCCTGCGGCGCCTGGCGACCGAGTGCGCCGGGGTGAGGCCGGGGGAGCGCTGCCTGCTGATCACCGACAGCGCTGCCGACCAGACGGTGGTCGAGGCGATGGCGGTGGTGCTGCGGGGCCTCGGGGCGGAGGTCGCGGTGGTCGCCTCCGAGCCGGTCGAGCTGCCGGGGGACGAGCCGCCGGCCGCGGTTCGCGGCGCGATGGAGCCGGCCGAGGTGGCGGTGATCTTCGAGCTGACCTCGATCTTCGCCGGCTCCAGCCAGGCCCGCCGCGACGCCTGCGCCCGCGGCGCCCGCTACCTCACCGTCCCCGGTCTCACCTGGCGCAGCCTCCGTCCCGGCGGCCCCTTCGCCGCCGACTTCGCCGCGCTCGGCGAGCACGCGCAGCGGCTCTCGAGGCGGTTCGACGATGCGGCCGAGTTCCACCTGGTCAGCGAGCTGGGCACCGACCTGCGCGGCAGCTTCGAGGGCAGGGCCGGCCGCCCGCTCTGGGGGGTCGTGGACAAGCCCGGCGGCTACGGGGCGCCACCCGACATCGAGGTCGGCTCGGCGCCGGTCGAGGGCAGCGCCGAGGGGGTGGTCGTGATCGACGGCTCGATCCTCTTCCTCAGCGCCGATCAGCTGCCGGCGCCGGTCACCCTGCGCTTTCGCGAGGGGCGGCTGGAGGACGCCTCGGGCCCGGACGCCTTCCGCCTGCTCGACGCGATCGAGGCCGCCGGCGACGAGCGGATGACCAACCTCGCCGAGGTCTCGATCGGCCTCAACCCCCGCTCGCGCCCGGGCGGCTCGCCCCTGGAGCTGGAGGGGATCGTCGGCGGCGCCCACGTCGCGGTCGGCAACAACGTCCCCTACGGCGGCCGCGTCGACGCCCGCTCCCACATCGACTGCGTGATGCTGGCGGCTGAGCTGCGGCTCGACGGAGTCGCGGTCGACCCGCGCTGGGCCGCGGCATGAGCGCGGTCGAGGACCTGCTGGCGATCGCCGCGATACCGGCGCCGACGATGGCGGAGGAGGCGCGCGCGGAGTGGCTGGCGGCGCGGCTCGAGGGGCTGCCGGGGCGCCGCCGCCGCGACGCGGTCGGCAACCTGATCTGGGAGTGGGGGGAGGGCCGGCCCCGGGTCCTGCTCGCCGCCCACCTCGACACCGTCTTTCCGGCCGAGACGCCGCTCGAGTTCCGCCGCGACGGCGACGACCTGATCGGCCCCGGGGTCGGCGACAACGCCGCCGCGGTCGCGGTCGCGGTCGAGGTCGTCGCGGAACTGCTGGAGGAGAGGGCGCTGGCGCCGGGGGCGGTTGCCTTCACGGTCGGCGAGGAGGGGCTCGGCAACCTGCGCGGCGCCCTCCACGCCTGCCGCGAGCTGGCGCCGGAAGCCTTCGTAGCGCTCGAGGGGCACATGCTCGAGACCGTCGTGGTGGACGCGGTCGGCAGCGTCCGCGCCCGGGTCTCGGTCAGCGCGCCCGGTGGCCATTCCTGGTCTGACCGCGGCCAGCCGAGCGCGATCCACGAGCTGGTCGCGGTGGCGTCGGCGCTGCTGGCGATGAGCGCGGCGGAGGCGCCCGTCAACGTCGGCACGATCAGCGGCGGCCGCTCCGTCAACACGCTCGCCGACCGCGCCGAGCTGGTGGTCGAGTGCCGGTCGATCTCCCAGCGAGCGCTGGATCGCTTCGAGGCGGAGCTGGCCGAGCTCGCCGTCGGGCCGGGCTGCGAGCTGGCTGTCGAGCCGCTCGGCCGCCGCCCCGGCGGCTCGCTGCCGCGGGACTCCCAGCTCTTCGCCGCGATCGCCGCCGTCCGCGAGGAGCTGGGCCTGCCGCTCGAGCTGGGCGCCGCCTCGACCGACGCCAACGCCGCCCACGCGCTCGGCGTCCCGGCGCTCTGCATCGGCGTCGCCGCCGGGAGCGGCATGCACTCGCTGGGCGAGCGGATCGACCTGGCCACGATGGCGACCGGCGCCGCGCAGCTGCGGGCTCTGCTGCTGGCGCTGCTCGCCGAGAAGACCGAATCGGGTGCCTCCGCGCGCCCCGGCTGAGAGGAGAGAGAGTCAGCATGCGCTACGGCGTCACCCTTCAAGGAGTCATCCCGCCGGCCGAGTTCGGCAGGCTCGCCAAGCACGTCGAGGAGCTCGGCTTCGACGACCTCTGGATCACCGACTCCTCGCTTCACGCCGGCGACGTCTACGTCTACCTCACCACCGCCCTGCTGGCGACCTCGCGGCTGCGGGTCGGCTCCGCCGTGACCAACCCGCTGACCCGCCACGCCGGGATCACCGCCAACGCCTTCCGCTCGCTCGAGCAGCTGGCCCCGGGACGGGTCAACTGCGGGATCGGGGTCGGCGACCGGCCGCTGCTCGAGTTCGAGATGCGGATGGCGAAGCTGCGGGACCTGCGTGAGACGATCGAGGCGCTGCGCCGGCTCTGGGCCGGCGAGGAGCTGAGCGGACCGTTCGGCAGCAGCAAGTTCGAGGGCGCCAGCCTGCTCTCGCCGGCCGGCGAGATCCCGATCTTCATCGCCGCCAGCGGCCCGAAGACGCTGGAGATGACCGGCCGGATCGCCGACGGCGTGATCCTGCTCGCCGGGCTCTACCCCGAGGCGCTCGAGTTCTCCCACCGGTGCCTCGACGAGGGCCTCGCCGACTCGACCCGGCCCTCGTTCAGCCGCACCGCCTTCCTCTACGGGGCGATCGACGAGGACCGCCGCCACGCGATCGACGTCGCCCGGCCGATCGTCGCCTGGTTCCCGCAGACCTCGCCCTCCCACGCCCGGATGGCGGGGATGAGCCAGGAGCTGATCGACGCCGTCGTCGCCCGCTACGAGGGTGGCGAGTTTCAGGACGCCGGCGCGGCCGCCGACCTGATCCCCGACGATTTCGTCACCAAGATGGCGTTTGCCGGGACCCCCGCGGAAGTCGCGGAGAAGGTCGCCTGGCTGCGCACGCAGCGCCTCGACGCGATGACCGTCTTCCCGCTCGGCGACCAGGCGACCCGGCTGCGGACGATCGAGGCTTTCGCCCGCGTGGCGATTGCCGGGGGATAAAGATATGATGTACCATTCTTCGGGATGGACCAGGTGAGGAGACGACCGTGAGCGCGGAGGCGATCGCGCGCGCGGAGGCCGAGCTGCAGGCCGCCTACGCCCGCTGGCTCGAGGCGGTCGGCGAGGTGGACCCGGCCGCCACCGACTCCGGGATCCCGGTCGACGTCGTCTACGGGCCGAGCTTCGACGAGGACGGCGGGGCCGCCGAGTACCTCGAGAAGGTCGGCTTCCCGGGCCAGCCGCCCTTCACGCGGGGGATCTACCCCTCGATGTACCGGGGCAGGCCGTGGACGATCCGCCTCTACTCGGGGTGGGGCACCGCCGAGGACACGAACGAGCGCTTCCGCTACCTGCTCGACCGCGGCCAGACGGGGCTCAGCGTCGCGCTCGACCTGCCGACCCAGATGGGGCTCGACTCCGACGCCGAGCAGGCGCTCGCCGAGGTCGGCAAGGTCGGCGTCGCGGTCGCCTCGCTGGCCGACATGGAGACGATCTTCGACGGCATCCCGCTCGACCGGATCTCGACCTCGTTCACGATCAACGCGACGGCGCCGATCCTGCTGGCGATGTACCAGGTGGTGGGGGAGCGACAGGGCGTCGACCCGGCCGAGCTGCGCGGCACGGTCCAGAACGACATCCTCAAGGAGTACCTGGCGCGGAAGACCTACATCTACCCGCCGCGCCCCTCGATGCGGCTGGTCGCCGACGTGATCGAGTACTGCGCGACGACGCTGCCGAAGTTCAACCCGATCAGCGTCTGCGGCTACCACATGCGACAGGCTGGCTCCGACGCCGTCCAGGAGATCGCGATCGCGCTCTCCAACGGCGTCGCCTACATCCAGGAGGTGGTCGACCGCGGCATCCCGGTCGACGAGTTCGCGCCTCAGGTCTCGTTCAACAATTCCACGATGCGCGACGTCTTCGAGGAGGTCGCCAAGCACCGCGCCGCCCGGCGCGTCTGGGAGCGGCTGATCCGGGAGCGGTTCGGCAGCTCCGATCCCCGCTCCTGCCGGCTGCGCCTCTACTCGGGGGGCGACGGCACCTCGCTGACCGCCGCCGAGCCGCACAACAACATCATGCGGATCGCGCTGCAGGCGGCGACGATCGTGCTGAGCGGCGCCCAGGCGGTCCACACCATGTCCTGGGACGAGGCGCTCGGCTTGCCCAGCGAGGAGTCGGTGCTGCTCGCCCTGCGCACCCAGCAGATCATCGCCCACGAGAGCGGCCTGGCCCGGACCGCGGACCCGCTCGGCGGCTCCTACTACGTCGAGGCGCTGACCGACGAGCTCGACCGCCGGATCTCGGCCCTGATCGAGCGGATCGACGAGAACGGCGGCGTCGTCGCCGGCATCGAAGACGGCTCGCTGGAGCA
The DNA here is from genome assembly GCA_046330305.1 of Solirubrobacterales bacterium. GTDB lineage: Bacteria > Actinomycetota > Thermoleophilia > Solirubrobacterales > 70-9 > VAYN01. Next base: position 13,263 of record JAXLTA010000022.1, read on the forward strand.
GGCGATCGCCGAGTCCGCCTACGAGCAGCAGCGCCAGATCGAGAACGGCGAGCGGGTGATCGTCGGCGTCAACAGGTTCGTCGAGGAGGGGACGACGGCGAACGTCGACACCTTCCAGGTCGGCGCCGACGTGCTCGAGCGCCAGCTCGAGCGGCTGCGGCGGGTGCGGGCCGAGCGCGACGAGGAGGCGGTGGCCGGCGCCCTCGCCGGCGTCGAGGCGGCGGCGCGGGGCGGGGGCAACACGATGCCCGCGATCATCGCCGCGGTGCGCGCCTACGCGACGACCGGTGAGATCAGCGGCGCGCTGGAGCGGGTCTTCGGCCGCCACGTGGGGTCGACGGTGATCTGATGGAGGCCCTGCTCGAGGCCCTGGCGGTCGACCACGTCGGGATCGCCGCCGGCGCGCCCGGCACCGGCCTGACCCGGCTGCTCGGTGCCGCGGCGGTGCCGGGCAAGGAGATGCCGAGCGGGGTGGCGGTCGGGCGCTTCGGTCCCGAGCGCGGCCTGGAGCTGGTCTGGGAGGCCCGCGAGGGCTCGCCGGTGGCCGGCTTCCTGCGGCGCCGCGGTCCTGGGCTGCACCATGTGGCGCTGCGCGTCGCTGCCCCGATCGAGGCGGTGCGGGAGCGGCTGAGCGAGGAATCGGTGCGGCTGGTCGGGGAGGAGATCGAACGCTCCTCCGATGGGCGCAAGTGCTTCTTCATCCACCCGGAGGCGACCGACGGGGTGCTGATCGAGATCGTCGAGGGCGAGGCGGGATGAGCGACGGCTACCCGCTGGCGGGCGTCAAGGTCCTCGACCTCACCCAGTACGTCGCCGGCCCCTACTGCAGCCAGGTCCTGGCGGACCTCGGCGCGACCGTGCTGAAGGTCGAGCGGCCCGGCCGCGGCGACGTCTACCGCGGCCAGGGACCCGTCTTCCTGCGCGGCGAGAGCGTCAGCTTCCTCGCCCTCAACCGCGGCAAGCGCAGCGTCGCGATGGACCTCCGCGAGGAGGCCGACCGGGCCGCCCTGCGGGCGCTGGCCGCGGAAGCCGACGTCCTGGTCGAGAACATGACGCCCGGCACGCTGGCCCGCTACGGGCTGGGCTACGAGGAGCTGAGCGAGGTGGCGCCGAGGCTCGTCTACTGCTCGATCTCCGGCTTCGGCCAGCGCGGGCCGATGGCCGGCGCGGGCGCCTACGACCTGACGATCCAGGCGCTCTCCGGCTTGATGTCGATGACCGGCCACCCCGGGCAACCCCCGGCCAAGATCCCGGTCGCGGCGCTCGACTTCGGCAGCGCCCTCTACGCGGTGATCGGGATCCAGGCCGCGCTCTGGCAGCGCCAGAGCACCGGTCGCGGCCAGTGGGTGCAGACCTCGCTGCTGGAGACGAGCCTCGCCTGGCTCTCGATGCACGTCGGGACCCGGGCGGCGGGCGGCGAGGAGCCGGGGCCGCTGGGGACGCGCAGCCCGTTCTTCGCGCCGTATGAGGCCTACGCGACCGCCGATGGCTACATCGTCGTGGTCGGCACCGGTGGCGGCGACGGTTGGGAGCGCTTCTGTGCCGCGATCGGCCGTCCCGACCTGATCGAGGACGAGCGCTTCGCCGACAACTCGCTGCGGGTGCGCAACGTCGAGGCGCTGCGGGCCGAGGTCGAGGAGCGGATGGGCTCCGCCCCGACCGCGCACTGGGAGGCGGAGCTGCGCGCCGCCGGCGTGCCCTGCGCTCCGGTGCAGACCCTGGACCAGGTGCTCGGCTCCGAGCAGGTGGCGGCGCTCGGCTCGGTGCGCGAGGCGGAGCACCCGGTTGCCGGCGCGGTCAGCGAAGTGCGGCTGCCGATCGAGTTCTCGGCCGCGCGCTCGACCGCGGAGGGAGCGGCGCCGGCTCTCGACGAGCACGCCGGCATCGGCTTCGGGGAGGCCGGCGATGGCCGCTGAGCGTCAGCCCCGCCGTTGCCGCTCATGTCCGGAGTATGATGTACGGGATGGGTACGAAGCTGGAGGCGCGGGCGCTGGACGCGGTGGTGAGCGAGGCGATCCGCGAACGAATCCTTTCCGGCGAGCTGCGTCCCGGCGACCCGCTGGTCGAGGCGCAGCTCTCGGCCGAGTTCGGAATCAGCAAGACGCCGGTGCGCGAGGCCCTGATCGCGCTGGGGCGCGACGGGCTGGTCGACCAGGTGCCCTACCACGTGACGAGGGTCGCGGCGCCGGTCTCGGAGGACGTCAGGCAGGCCTGCGAAGTGCGCGGCTGGCTGGAGGGCGACATCGCCGCCCAGGCCTCGGTGGCGGCGGACCGCGACGAGGTCTGCGCGGCGCTGCAGAAGAGCATCGACCGCTCGCGCGGCGCCCTCAAGGCCGGCGACATCCACGGCTACACCGAGGCGGTCGAGGCCTTCTCGGATCTGCTGCTGGAGCACAGCGGCAACCGCTTCGCGGTCGAGTTCGTCCAACGGCTTCGCAACATCCTCGCGCTCACTGCAAGCGTCGCGCAACGGACGGCGGGGCGTCGTGAGCGCTCGATCGACGAGCACGAGGCGATCCTCGCCGCGATCTCGAGCGGCGACCCCGACCGGGCGCGGGCCGCGACCCGGACCCACATGGAGAGCATCGAGAGCGACGCGATGCGCGCCCTCGCCGAGCTCGCCGACGCCGCCGGCGCCGCGGACTGAGCGCCCGCCGGCGCCACCCCGATCCCCCCGCCGGCCGAACAAGGCCCCGGCGAGGGACGAAGCCATCCAACTTCTCCCGACCCCCGCACCCGACGCACCGGTCGCGTGGTTCTTTGTGGACGCTGGAGCTCCGCAGGGAACCACGGGATCGAGGATCGCCGGCCTCGAGCCCGTTGCGGTTCCTTCCGGTCGCGGAGCGACCGGAAGGAACCACGGAATGGCGGGGGAGGGGAGGCGGCGATGAGCGCCACGATGCGGCGCGAGCGCGATCCCCTCGGCGAGTGCGAGGTCCCGGCGGGCGCCTATTACGGCGCCCAGACGGCTCGCGCGCTGGACAACTTCCCGGTTAGCGGTGTCTCGATCGCGACGCATCCCCATCTGATCTGGGCGCTTGCGGCGGTCAAGGAGGCAGCGGCGCTCGCGAACCGGCAGATCGGCGTGCTCGATCCCGCGAAGGCGGAGGCGATCGTCTCGGCCTGCAGGGAGATCCGCGAAGGAGCGCTGCGTGAGCAGTTCGTCGTGGACGTCTTACAAGGAGGCGCGGGCACGTCGACAAACATGAACGCCAACGAGGTGATCGCCAACCGCGCGCTGGAGCTGCTCGGCCACCCGCGCGGCGCCTACGAGCACCTCCATCCCCTGGACGACGTCAACGCCGGCCAGAGCACCAACGACGTCTACCCGACGGCGGCGCGGGTGGCGCTCGACCGCGCAGTCTGCGACCTGGTCGAGGCGCTCGCCTCGCTGCGGGGCGCCTTCGCGGCGCGGGCCGAGGAGTTCGGTTCGGTGGTGAAGGTGGGGCGGACGCAACTCCAGGACGCGGTTCCGATGACGGTCGGCCAGGAGCTGGCGGCCTACGCGGCGACGATCGCCGAGGACGAGGCGAGGCTCGAGGAGGCGCGCCTCCTGCTGCAGGAGGTGAACCTCGGCGGCACCGCGATCGGGACGGCGCTGAACGCGCACCCCGAGTACCGCGACCTGGTTCGCGCCCAGCTCTCGGCGATCGCCGGGCTGCGGCTGCGCTCGGCGCCGGACCTGGTCGAGGCGACCCAGGACTGCGGCGCGTTCGTGCAGCTCTCCGGCACGTTGAAGCGGGTGGCGGTCAAGCTCTCGAAGATCTGCAGCGACCTGCGGCTGCTGTCATCGGGGCCGCGCGCGGGCCTCGGCGAGATCACGCTGCCGGCGGTGCAGATGGGGTCGACGATCATGCCCGGCAAGGTCAACCCGGTGATCCCCGAGATGGTCAACCAGGTCGCCTTCGAGATCGCCGGCAACGACGTCACCGTCAGCATGGCGGCCGAGGCCGGGCAGCTGCAGCTGAACGCCTTCGAGCCGGTCATGGTCCACCGGCTGCTCGAGGGCTTCGCGCACCTGAGCGCGGCCTGCGGGCTGCTGGCGCGCCGCTGTGTCAGCGGGCTGGGCGTCAACCACGAGCGGCTGCGCGAGTCGGTCGAGCGCTCGCTCGGGATCGCCACCGCGCTCAACCCGCACATCGGCTACGCGGCGGCCTGCTCGATCGCCCGCGAGGCGCTGGAGAGCGGCCGCACGGTGACCGAGGTGGTCGCCGAGCGCGGCCTGCTCGATCCGACCCAGCTCGAGGAGCTGCTCGGGCCCCACCACCTGGTCGGCCATTCCCCCGCGCGAGAGGGGGCGGATTCTTGACAGTTGCCAGCCCAGCCAATAGTTTGAGATATCTCATATTCGATGTCTGACAGAACGCCCACAGCCGCCGTCCCGAAAGCGATTTCCCCATCCCCGGCGGAGCGCGAAGAGGCGGCCGCGCGCGCCAGGCGCGCCAGCCGGGTGCAGCTCGTCGCCCGCTACGCGCCGGGGATCCTGGTGCCGCTCCTGGTGCTGGCCGGGTGGCAGCTCTACGCCTCGACGGCGAACGTCGACGCGACGATCCTGCCGACGCCGACCCGGATCGTCAGCCAGCTCTACCAGTTCCGCCAGATCGCCTGGGAAAACACCTGGCAGACCCTGCAGGAGACGCTGATCGGGTTCAGCGTCTCGGTCGTCGTCGCGCTGCTGGTCGCCGTCCTGATGGACCAGATGGCATGGCTGCGCCGCTCCCTGTACCCGATGCTGATCGCCTCGCAGACGATCCCGGTGATCGCGATCGCGCCGCTGATGATCATCTGGTTCGGCTTCGGCCTGCTGCCGAAGGTGCTGCTGATCGTCCTCGTCACCTTCTTCCCGATCGTCGTCGCGCTGCTCGACGGCTTCGCCGCGACCGAGCATGAGGCGATGGACCTGTTGCGGACGATGGGCGCCTCGCGCCGCCAGATCTTCCGGCTCGTTCGCTTCCCGGGCGCGATGCCGCAGATGTTCACCGGCCTGCGCATCTCCGCCACCTACGCCGTCCTCGCCGCGATCTTCGCCGAGTACGTCGGCGCCTACCAGGGCCTCGGGATCTGGATGTCGACCTCGAAGAGCTCCTTCCGCACCGACCTGGTCTTCGGCGCGATCGCGATCTCGGCCCTGATCAGCGTCAGCCTCTTCATGCTGATCGGGCTGATCGCGCGCCTGGTGATGCCCTGGTACTACGCCGCGAGGAGGCGCAAATGAGCGCCGAGGTGGTGCTGGGCAAAGGCGCGGCGGCGGAGATCGCCCTGCGCGGCGTCTCGAAGACCTTTCACGGCGCCCGCGGCGGACCGGTCCCGGTCCTGCATGACGTCGACTTCGACGCCAAACCCGGGGAGTTCGTCTCGGTGATCGGGCCCAGCGGCTGCGGCAAGTCGACGCTCTTCAAACTGATCGCCGGGCTCGAGGTGGCCGACGCGGGCAGCGCCGAGCTGAACGGCCGGCCCCTGGACCCGAAGGAGCACCCGGTGGCCTACATGCCGCAGAAGGACCTGCTGCTGCCCTGGCGCTCGGTCCTGCGCAACGTCACCCTGCCGCTGCAGGTCGCCTCGGTGCCGCGGGCCGAGGCCGCCGAGCGGGCCCGCAGCCTGTTCCCCAGGTTCGGGCTGGAGGGCTTTGAGGAGGCCTATCCGTACGCGCTCTCCGGCGGCATGCGGCAGCGGGCGGCGCTGATGCGCACGGTGATCCAGGAGCGGCCGCTGATGCTGCTCGACGAGCCGTTCGGCGCGCTCGACTCGTTGACGCGCACCGAAATGCAGGAATTCCTCCTCGACGTCTGGGCGGAGTTCGGCCACACGATCGTCTTCATCACCCACGACATCCGCGAGGCGATCTACCTCTCGGACAGGATCTACGTGATGACCGCCCGGCCCGCCCGGGTCAAGATGGAGGTCGTCGTCGACATCCCCCGGCCGCGCCCGCTCGACGTGATCGCGACGCCGCGCTTCGGCCAGCTCGAGGCCGAGCTGCTGCTGGCGCTGCGCGAGGAGAACCGCCAGCAGGAGCAGGAGGTGACCCTGTGAGCGGCGCCGAAGGCTCGCTCTGCGAGTGGCTGCGGGACGAGTCCCTGGCGGTCTGGGAGTCCCTCCACGAGCATCCCTTCCTGGTCGAGCTCGCGGCGGGGACGCTGCCGCCGGAGAAGTTCCGCTTCTACCTCGAGCAGAACCTGATGTACCTGCCGGAGTACTCGCGGACGATCGCGATCGGCGCCGCCCGCTCGCGCGATGACGCCGAGCTGCGCTCCTTCGGCGGCGCGATCGACAACATCGTCCGGGTCGAGATCCCGGAAAACGAAGCGTTCCTGGCCCAGATCGTCGAGCTCGGCGCGGAGGACCGCGGCGGCGCCGCCGAGATGGCGCCCGGAACCCTTGCCTACACGAGCTTCCTGATTGCCGCGGCCTTCAAGGGAGGTCCGCTCGAGGTGATGACCGCGATCATGCCCTGTGCCTGGAGCTACGGGGACATCGCGCGGAGGCTGCAGGGGGAGGCGGTCGACCATCCCGTCTACGCCAAATGGCTCGCGTTCTTCGCCAGCGACGAGTACTCGGAGCTGGTGGAGCGGATGAAGGCGGAGCTCGACGCGCTGGCCCGGCGCGAGGGCACCGATCCGGCGCACCTGAGCGAGACGTTCAGGAACGGAGCGCGACTGGAGTTGGGCTTCTGGGAGATGGCCTACGGGCTCGAGCAGTGGCCGGACGCGGCGGCAGTCGCCGCGCCGGCGCAAGCGTTGGCAACCACCCGAGAGGGAACCGAGAGGAACGAATAGATGACGCAATTGAGACCGCCACACCTTCGCTGGATCGCGGCCGCACTCGCCGTTTGTGCTCTGGCCCTCGTCGTTGCCGCCTGCGGCGGCGGCTCGAGCTCATCCTCGGGTGGGGGCGAAACCTCCGCCGGCGGCGGGGAATCGACCAGCAGCAGCGGCGGCAGCGGCGAAATGCACGAAGTCAGCTTCCAGCTCGACTGGACCCCGAACACCAACCACACCGGGCTCTACGTCGCCGACCAGAAGGGCTACTACGAAGAAGCCGGCATCAAGCTGAAGATCCTCCCGTACAGCAACGCGGGCGCGGACACGATCATCGGCGCCGGCAAGGCCAACTGCGGCATCACCTTCCAGGAAAACGTCCCGCTGGCGGTTGCCGCCGGGACCAAGGAGAAGGCCGTGATGACCGTCGTGCAGCACCAGGTCAACGCCCTGATCACCAAGAAAGACTCTGAATTCACCTCGCCCAAGACCCTCTCCGGGGGCACCTACGGCGGGTTCGGCCTTCCCTACGAGGTGCCGATGGTCGATCAGATGATCGAATTCGACGGCGGCAAGGGCGAAGTCAAGGGCGTCACGCTCAACACCGGCGCCTACGAAGCCGTCTACAACGGCCAGGTCGACACCTCGCTGGCGTTCCGCACCTGGGAGCTGATCGAAGCCAAGGAACGCGGCATCGAACTGAACGAATTCCCGGTCGACGAATACGGCGTGCCGGACTTCTACAACGTGATGATCGCCTGCAACGACGACTGGCTGGAACAGAATCCCGAAGTCGCCAAGGCGTTCATCGAAGCGACGGCCAAGGGCTACGAATTCGCCGTCGAAGACCCGAAAGCGGCGGCGAAAATCCTGATCGACGCCAACCCCGGCGTCTTCCCCCGCGAAAGCCTCGTCTACGCGAGCGCCGAAATGCTCGCCAAAGAATTCTACGACGACGAAGAAGGCAATTTCGGCTGCCAGACCAAAGCCAAGTGGGAAGAAGGCACGAACTGGCTGTTCGAAAAAGGAATCATCACCGGTACCGACGGCAAGCCGGTGTCGAGCGCACCTGAACTCGACACCCTCTACAGCACCGAATTCGGACCGGCCGCCTGCGAAGGCAGCGCCTGAGGCGATGGGGGCGCCGCGACCCGCGGCGCCCCCTCCACCGTGTCACCGGATTGGAGAGAGATGTCAACCGAGACCAAGACCACCACGATCGACCGCGCCAGCGGTTTCAGCGGCGAGCTGTGGGAGGCGATCACGCCCACCTATGAGGCGATCATCTCCCACCCCTTCCTGGCCAGCGTCACCGACGGCAGCCTGGAGCCGGAGAAGTTCGTCTACTTCGTCGGCCAGGACCGCCTCTACCTGAAAGCGTTCTCCCGGGCCCTGGCCTACGCCGCCGGGCACGCCGACAACCCCGACTACACGACCCTGCTGACCGGCTCCGCCTCGACGGCGATCGCGGTCGAGGCCGGGATGCACGTCGAGCTGCTCGAGGGCTTCGGCATCGACCTCGAGAACGCGCCGGAGCCGAAGCTCTCTCCCAACGGGGAGCTCTACGTGCAGACGATCCTCGCCCACTCCTCGCGGGGGCCGTTCGCGAACGCGGTGGCCTCCGTCCTCGCCTGCTTCTGGATCTACGCCGAGGTCGGCAAGGAGCTGGTCCAGAGGGGCTCCCCGGACCCCCGCTACCAGCGCTGGATCGACGCCTACGGCAACCCGGACTTCGCCGCGACCGTGGCGCGCGTGCTCGACATGGTCGACGACATCGGGTCGGCCACCGACGCGGCCGGCCGCGACCGCTTCCGCGCGATCTTCGCCCAGGGCTGCCGCCTGGAGTGGATGTTCTGGGACGCGGCGTGGCGCCAGGAAGCCTGGCCAATCGAGATCAACGAGGGCAGCTGAGGAGAGACCCATGAGCGAACCGATCGTCATCCGCAACGGCACCGTCCTGACCCTGAACGACGCCGACGACGTGCATTTCGGCGGCACCGTCGTGCTCGAGGGCGATCGGATCGCCCGCGTCGCCGCCGCCGGCGAGGAGGTCGACGCCGCCGGCGCCCGCGAGATCGACGCCAGCGGCAAGATCGTCATGCCGGGGCTGATCGACCTTCACTACCACACGGCCCTGGGCAAGGGCTGGAGCGACCACCTGCCGCTCTGGGAGTACCTGCAGACCTGCTGGTACCCGATGATCCGCGCGCTCGACCCCGAAGCCGCCTACTGGGCCGCCCTGGCCAGCTACGCCGAGTCGATCCGCTGCGGGGTGACGACGGTCAACGACATGTACCGGCAGCTCGAGGCGCTCGGCGACGCGGCGGAGAAGATCGGCATCCGCGCCGTCCTCTGCAACGACGTCGCCACCGACGAGCACGACCTCGACTCGCTCGAGGACAACGCCGCCGCCTTCCGCGCCAAGCACGGCGCCGCCGACGGCCGGATCGAAGTGCGGGTCGGGATCGAGTGGCTGCCGCTCGCCTCGCGCGAGCTGCTGCGCGAAGCCCGCGCCCTCGCCAACGAGCTCGGGGCCGGCGTCCACATCCACCTCAACGAGTCGCTCAGCGAGGTCGAGATCTCGAAGAAGATGTTCGGCCGCCGGCCGACCGAGGTCGCCTACGAAGAGGGCATCCTCGGGCCCGACTGCGTGGCAGCCCACTGCGTCTGGCTCTCGGACGCGGAGATCGCGCTGATGCGCGAAACCGGCACCCAGATCTCGCACAACCCGAGCTCCAACGCGAAGCTCGGCAACGGGGTCGCCCGGCTGCCCGAGATGCTCGCCGCCGGCCTCAACGTCGGCCTCGGCCACGACGCGGCGGAGTGCAACAACAGCCGCGACATGTTCGAGGTGATGAAGTGGGCCTCGCTGATCCACCGCGCGGTCCGGGTCGACGCCGGCCTCCAGCAGGCGCCCGACGTGCTGCGGATGGCGACCCGCAACGGGGCCGCCGCGCTGGGGCACGAGACCGGCGAGCTCTCGGCCGGCAGGAAGGCCGACGTGATCCTGGTCGAGACCAACGCGCCGATGTTCACCCCGCTGATGCCCGAATCGGTCGAGCACGTCGTCTCGCACCTGGTCTTCGCCGCCAACGGCTCCTGCGTCGACACGACGATCTGCGACGGGCAGGTCCTGATGGAGGGCCGCCAGCTGCTCACCGTCGACCAGGACGAGGTCGTCGCCAAGGCCAACGCGGCCTTCCGCGACGTCGTCGGCCGGATGGTCGTCCCCGACCTCGACGAGGTCGCCGTGTGACCCGCACCACCCTCACCTGGTCGGAGCGCTTCGGCCAGCACGACATGGGGGACTGGGCGATCTACGTCCCCCCGACCGGCCTGGTCGAGCCCGACGTCCACGTCGACAACCCGAAACGGACCGCGCGGCTGCGGCGGCTGATCGCCAAGACCGGGCTCGAAGAGCGCCTCGACGTGGTGGCGCCGCGGGCGGCGAGCGTCGAGGAGATCGAGGCCGTCCACACGCATGAGCACGTCAGCGCGATGGCCGCCGTCTCGGAGGCGGGGTGGGGGGACGCGGGCGGCGGCTTCACGCCGATGAACGCCGACTCCTACGAGCTGGCCCTGCTCAGCGCCGGCTCGGTGATCACCTGCGTCGAGCGGGTGCTGGAGGGTGAGGCAGACCGGGCATACGCGATCGGGCGGCGCTCCGGCCACCACGCCTCGGCCGACACCGGCTACGGGTTCTGCATCTTCAACAACGTCGCCGTCGCGGCGGCGGCCGCACGTCGCGCCGGGGTCGAGCGGATCGCGATCGTCGACATCGACGCCCACCACGGCAACGGCACCGAGTCGATCTTCTACGAGGACCCCGCGGTGCTGACGGTCTCCCTGCACGAGGACCGGATGTTCCCGCTGGAGACGGGGGCCGCGGCCGACCGCGGCGGGCCCGGGGCGGAGGGAGCGAACCTCAACGTGCCGCTCGCCGCGGGAACCGGCGACGGCGGCTACCACTACGCCGTCGACCGCCTCGTGATCCCCGCGCTCGACGCCTTCGAGCCCGAGCTGCTGCTCGTCGTCGCCGGCGTCGACGCCGCGATGTACGACCCGCTCTCGACCCTCGGCCTCACCGCCGGCGGCTACGGCGAGGTCGCCGAGAAGCTCGTCGCCGTCGCCGAGCGCCACTGCGGCGGCCGGGTCGTGTTCGAGCAGGAGGGCGGCTACAACCACGTCTACTCGCCGTTCTGCTGGCTGAAGCTGATCGAGGTCCTCGCCGACGCGCCGCGCAGCGAGGACCCCTTCGGGCCGTTCCTCGAGGGCGCCGGCTTCAATTTCCTCGCCCCCCACCAGCGCGAGCTGGTCGACCGGCTCGCCGCCGAGCTCGGAGCCCCCGCGGCCGCCCCTTCCCCACCCGCCTAAGGAGAGAGACATGAGCGCAACCCAGGTACCCCTGCCCGATCTCGAGGCCAGCGAGCTGCGACTGCTGATCGGCGGCGAGCGCGTCGACGCCAGCGCCGGCGAGCGGCTCGAGGTGCTGAACCCGGCGACCGGCGAGGTGCTCGCCGAGGTGCCGGCGGCGGGCGCCGCCGACGTCGACGCCGCGGTCGCCGCCGCCCGCGAGGCGCTGCCCGTCTGGCAGGGTTTGGCGCCGGCGCGGCGCGCCGAGCTGCTCTGGGACCTCGGCACGCGGATCGCCGAGCTCTCGGACGAGTTCGCCTCGCTCGAGGCGCTCGACAACGGCAAGACCCGGGGCGACGCGCTGATGGTCGACCTGCCGCTCTCCAGCGAAATCTTCCGCTACTACGCCGGCTGGGCGACCAAGATCGAGGGCTCCGCGATCCCGACCGCCGGCGGCCTCGCCCAGCACGTCTACACGCGGCGCGAGCCGGTCGGCGTGGTCGGCGCGATCGTCCCCTGGAACTTCCCGCTGCTGATGTGCGCCTACAAGGCGGGGCCATCGCTGGCCGCCGGCAACACGATCGTGATCAAGCCCGCCGAGCAGACGCCGCTCTCGGCGCTGCGGCTCGCCGACGTCGTCCAGGAACTCGGCTTCCCGCCGGGAGTCGTCAACGTCGTCACCGGCGACGGCCCCTCGGCGGGGGCGCCGCTGGCCGCCCACCCGGGCGTCGACAAGATCACCTTCACCGGCGAGACCGGGACCGGGCAGAAGATCCTCGAGGCCTCGAAGGCCAACCTGAAGCGGGTCTCGCTCGAGCTCGGCGGCAAGTCGCCCAACATCGTCTTCGCCGACGCCGACCTCGACGCCGCCGTCGAGGGGACCTACGGCGCCGTCTACTTCAACCAGGGCCAGTGCTGCATCGCCGGCGCCCGCGTCTACGTGCACGAGGACGTCCACGAGGCGTTCGTCGAGAAGCTCCTCGCCAAGCTGAAGGCGGTGCGGCTCGGCAGCGGCCTCAGCGCGGAAACCGACATGGGCCCGCTGGTCAGCTCCGAGCAGGCCGAGCGCGTCACCGGCTACATCGACTCGGCGCTGGCCGAGGGCGCCACCGAGCTCGCCGGCGGCGGCCGCGCCGAGCTCGAGGCCGAGTTGGCCGGCGGCTACTTCGTGCGGCCCGCCCTGTTCACCGACGTCACCCCGGAGATGCGGGTGATGCGCGAGGAGGTCTTCGGGCCGGTCGGCATGGTCAGCCGCTTCAGCGACGAGGAGGCGGTGATCGCGGCCGCCAACGACACCCAGTTCGGGCTGGCCGCCGGTCTCTGGACCGCCGACGTCAAGCGCGCCCACCGGGTCGCCGCCGAGCTGCACGCCGGGACGGTGTGGATCAACACCTACGGCTTCTTCGACGTCGCCGTGCCCTATGGCGGCTTCCGGATGAGCGGCTACGGCAAGGAGCTGGGGCGCGAGGCGCTCGACCCATACCTGCAGACGAAGTCGGTCTGGACCGACCTCTCCTGACCCGTCCCGATCACCACGAGGAGCTGAAGATGAAGGCTGTGTTGTTGAACGAGCAGGCGCTGACGATCGGCGAGCTGCCGAACCCCGAGCGCGACGACTGGGCGGTCGTCGAAGTCAAGGCGGCCGGCGTCTGCGGCAGCGAGCTGCACTTCCTCGACGGCATGATCCCGCCGCCGTTCGAGGACTTCGTGCTCGGGCACGAGATCGCCGGCGTCGTCCTCTCCGCCCCCGCGGGAGCGGAGGTCGCGGCGGGCGACCGGGTGGCGGTCTACAACTTCGTCGGCTGCGGGCGCTGCGAGAGCTGCCGCAGCGGCCACGAGTCGATCTGCACCGATCCGGTCGCCCAGCTCGGCTGGACGGCCAACGGCGGCTTCGCCGAGCAGGTGGTGGCGCCGGCCGCGAACCTGATCAAGCTGCCGGACTCGGTCTCCTTCGAGTCGGCGGCGGTGCTCAGCTGCAGCGGCATGACCGCCGTCCACGCGGCACGCCTGGCCGACGTCTCCTTCGGCCAGACGGCGATCGTCGACGGCGTCGGCGGCGTCGGGCTGATGGTGATCCAGGTCCTCGCCCACGCCGGGCTGCGGGTGATCGCGGTCGCCGACGCCGAGGCGCGGGTGGCGCTGGCCAGCGACGCCGGCGCCGCCGAGACCGTGGTGCTGGAGGGCGGCGAGGGATACGCCGGCCTGCCCGACAGGATCCGCGAGCTGACCGGCGGGCGCGGCGCCGACTACTTCTTCGAGCTGGTCGGGACCGAGGCCTCGATGAAAGCCGGGATCGGGTCGCTGGCGCGGCGTGGGCTCGCCGTCCTCGTCGGCTACACCGAGGACGACCTCAAGGTGCACCCGATCGAGCTGATCCTGAGCGAGGCGCGGATCGCCTCCTCGGTGGCCGCCTCGCGGCAGGACCTGGAGACCGCGATCGCGCTCGCCGGCCAGGGGCACCTGAGCGTCGCGATCGACACCTGCTATCCGCTGGAGGAGGTCGAGACCGCGATCGCGCGGCTCCGTGCCCGCGAGGTCAAGGGGCGCAACGTACTCGTGTTCTAACCGCTCGCGCCCCCGCGAGCGCCGGAGAGGAGAAGCTCGATGAGAACGCTGGTGATCGGCGACCCCGTGGTCGTCCTCGGCAAGGAGGACGTGATCCCCGACGGCGCCCTGGTGATCGAGGACGGAGTGGTGGCCGACGTCGGCCCGCGTGAGCGGTTCGAGGGCGGCGAGTTCGACGACGTGATCGGGTCGACCGACCACTTCGTGATGCCGGGCTTCGTCAACTGCCACTTCCACAGCGAGTGCTATCTCGGTCAGGGGGTCTACGAGTTCGTCTTCGAGCGGGCGAACCTGTGGATGCACGGGATGCTGCGCGGGATCACCGAAGAGGACCTCCATACCGCGATCCTGGTTCACCTGATCTCCCTGGTCCGGGGCGGTCAGACGGCGGCGGTGGACATGTACTACGGGACCCCGAGCCTGCCCGCGTTCGGCACCGAGGCCGCCCTGCGGGCCTACGAGCAGGTCGGGCTGCGGGTCGCCTTCGGGCTCGTCTCGCGCGACCGCAACCGCTACGTCCACCAGGACGACGAGCGCTTCCGCCGCTGCCTGCCGGCGCGCCTGGCGGAGGAGGTCGCCGCCTCGCCGGTCGGCTACGCCTGGCCGCTCGACGAGATCTTCTCGACCTACCGCGACCTCGCCGCCCGCTGGGACGGCCGCGACGACCGGATCCGCGTCATCCTCGCTCCCGACTGGACGCCCGCCTGCTCCGACGACCTCTACCGGCAGGTGCGCGAGCTCGCCGACGAGCACGAGTCGGGGATCACCACCCACGCGCTGGAGACCCGCTCGGAGATGTTCTTCAACGTCGAGCACCACGGGATGTGCGCGATGGAGCGCCTCGACCAGCTCGGCGTGCTCGGCGAGGACACCAGCCTCGCCCACTTCGTCTGGGCCAGCGACCGCGACATCGAGCTGCTGGTGCGGACCGGGAGCGTCTCCTCCAACGACCCGGGCTCCAACCTCCGGCTCAGCTCCGGGATCTCCCGGGTGCGCGACATCATCGAACGCGGCGGCAAGGCGGGCTTCGGCACGGACGGGATCAGCTTCGGCGATCGCGAGGACTTCTTCGACGAGTTCCGGCTGGCGGGGCTGCTGCAGCGCCGGCCGATGGATCTGGCCTCGGGTCGGCTCTCCTCCTCGAAGCTGTTTCGCTCGGCGATGACCAGCGGCGCCCGCGCGGTGCGGGCCGAGAGCCAGCTCGGCAGCCTCGAGCCGGGCAAGGACGCAGACCTCCTGGTGATGCGCCGCGACCACGTCTTCTGGCCGCCGGCACGCTACGCCGTCTCCGACCCGCTCGACGTGATCATCGACCGTGCCGACAAGACGGACATCGACAGCGTCCTGGTCCGCGGCCGGCCGCTGCTGCGCGAGGGCGAGATGACGACGGTCGACGAGGCAAAGGTCCGCGAGGCCTTCGCCGACGCCACCGCCAACCGGATGTGGCGGTTCGCCGACGAGCAGGAACGGCGCCAGGCGATGGAGCTGCCGGCCGAGCTCGAACCCTACGCGCTCGATTTCTACCGCCGCTGGAGCGAGGCGCCCGCCGGCCCGGGGTACGACTACAACACGCTCGAGGGCCCGGAGCCGCAGTAGGGCGATGACCGCGGCTCGGGTCGGGATAGACGTCGGCGGCACCTTCACCGACGCCGCCCTCGTCGACGAGGAGGCGCGCCTGCACGTGCTCAAGGTGCCGACCGACCGGGCGCAGCTGGCGCTCGGCACGGCCCGAGCCCTGGTCGAGGTAGCGGCCCGGGCGGGGCTCGACGCCGCCGCCCCCGGCTACGTCGCGCACGGGACCACGGTCGCCACCAACGCCCTGGTCGAGGGCCGGCTGGCGCGGGCGGCGCTGATCACCAACGCCGGCTTCGGCGACATCCTCGAGATCGGCACCCAGCAGCGGCCACGGCTCTACGACCTGCTCTCGCCGGCCCGCCGGCCCCTGATCCCGCGCGAGCGCTGCCACGAGGTCCGCGGCCGGATCGCGGCCGACGGCAGCGAGGTCACCCCGCTGCACGCCGAGGACGTGCGCGCCGCGGCGCGGGCGATGCGCGAGGCCGAGGTCGAGGCGGTCGCCGTCGTCCTCCTCTTCTCCTTCGTCGACCGCAGCCACGAGGACGCGGTCGCCGAGATCCTCGCCGCCGAGCTGCCCGGCGTCCCGGTCACCTGCTCGGCGGCGGTCGCGCCCGAGTTCCGCGAGTTCCACCGGGCCAACACGACCGTGCTCAACGCCGTCCTGCTGCCGACCGTCGGCGGCTACGTCCGCGATCTCGCCGCCGCCGCCGCGGAGCGCGGGGTCTCGGTGCCGATCCACCTGATGCAGTCCAACGGCGGCGTCTCGGCGGCGCAGCGGGCGGGCGAGCTGCCGGTCGGGCTGATCGCCTCGGGGCCGGCGGCGGCGGTGATCGGCGGCGCCCGCCAGGGCGAGGTGCTCGGCGAGCGCGACGTCCTCACCTTCGACATGGGGGGCACGACCACCGACGTCGCCGTCGTCCTCGGCGGCCGGCCGCTGCAGCGCTTCCAGGGCGAGCACGAGGGCCAGCCGGTCAACCTGCCCCAGATCGACGTGCTCTCGATCGGCGCCGGGGGAGGGTCGATCGCTGCCGTGGACGGCTTCGGCTCGCTCAGCGTCGGGCCGGCCAGCGCCGGCGCCGACCCCGGCCCGGCGGCCTACGGCCGCGGCGGGCGCGCGGCGACCGTGACCGACGCCCACGTCGCGATCGGCGTCCTCGCCGACGGGCGGCGGCTGGGCGAGTCGCTGGCGATCGACCGGGCGGCAGCCCGCGAGGCCGTCGCCGGCGCCGTCGGCGAGCCCCTCGGCCTCGGCGTCGAGGAGGCCGCGGTCGCGATCCTGCGGATCGCCAACACCAACATGGCGCAGGCGCTGCGCGGGATCTCGGTCGCCCGCGGCCACGACCCGCGGCGCTTCGCGCTGGTCGCGATGGGCGGCGCGGGGCCGATGCACGCCTGCGACCTCGCCGACGAGCTCGGCATCCCGCGGGTGGTCGTCCCCCGCCACCCGGGGGTCGGCGCGGCGCTCGGCCTGCTGCTCAGCGACGTCCGCCACGACATCAGCCAGAGCTGGCTGCGGCGGGTCTCGGCGATCGACGCCGCCGAGCTCGACGCCGAGCTCGCGGCCCTGGAGGCGCGCGCCGGGGAGCTGCTGCGCCAGTCCGGGCACGACGCCTCCTCTTCCTCGATCGGCTTCGAGCTCGAGATGCGCTACCAGGGCCAGGCCTACAACCTGACCGTGCCGATCGCCCCGCGCCCGATCGACGGCGCGGCGCTCGAGGCCGCCGTCGCCGCCTTCGAGGAGCGCCACCTGGCGCTCTACAGCTACACGCCGACGGTCTCGGAGACCGAGATCGTGACCCTGCGGGCGCAGGCCCTCGGCGACGTCGGCGCGACCGAGTGGCGGGAGGGTGAGGCCGAGGCGCCGCCCGCCGCCGGCAGCGAGCGCGACGTCTTCAACGGCGGCGAGTGGCGGCGCTTCGCCGTGCTCGATCGCGGCTCGCTCCGCTCCGGCGAGGAGCTGGCCGGGCCGGCGATCGTCGACCAGGAGGACACCACGGTACTGATCACGCCGGGCTGGACGGCGCGGGTCGACTCCTCCGGCGCGCTCCTTCTGCGGAGGGAGGCGGCGTGAGCGCTACAGGCGTCGATCCGGTCACCCAGGAGGTCCTCGGCGCCGCCTTCCGCGGCATCGCCGAGGAGATGGCGATCGTCGAGTACCGCTCCTCCTTCTCGCCGATCATCCGCGAGATGTTCGACTTCAACTGCGGCCTCTTCGACGCCGGCGGATCGATGATCGCCCACTCCGAACAGATCCCGGCCCAGCTCGGGCTGATGGAGTTCGCTCTGGCCGCGATCCTCGAGCGCTGGCCGGCGGAGGCGGTGGCCGAGGGCGACGCGGTGATCCTCAACGACCCCTACCTCGGCGGCACCCACACGCCGGACCTGCAGATCTTCGCGCCGATCTTCGCCGCCGGCCGGCTGGTCGGCTGGAGCGGCTCGATCGCCCACCACATCGACATCGGCGGCCGCGTCCCGGGGACGGTCAGCGCCCACAACACCGAAATCTTCCAGGAGGGCCTGATCTTCCCCGGGATCAAGCTGGTCGACGCCGGCGTCCGCAACGAGGCCGTGTTCGAGCTGATCGGCGCCAACGTGCGCGACCCGGACGCGACCCTGAGCGACGTCGACGCCCAGCTCGCCGCCTGCCGGCTCGGCGCCGAGCGGGTCCGCGAGCTGTTCGAGCGCTACGAGGCCGCGACCGTGCTGGACTCGATGCGCGGCGTGCAGGAGATCAACGCCGCCCGCGCCCGCGCCGCGTTCGCCGAGTGGCCGGCGAAGACGGTGCGGGCCGAGGGCGTGATGGACGACGGCGGCTTCCCCGAGCTCGCTGCGGCGAAGATCCGCGTCGCGATCGGCGTCGAGGACGGCGAGCTGCAGATCGACCTCGGCGGCACCGACCCGGAGCTGCCCTCGAGCATCAACGTGCCCCTCTCCAGCACCTACGCCGCCGCGCTCTTCGCGGTGCGCTGCTTCGTGCCCGGGCTGCCCCAGAGCGTCGGGCTGCGGCGGGCGATGCGGCTGCGGGTGCCGGAGGGCTCGGTCCTCAACCCGCGCCGCCCGGCCGGGGTCAGCGGCCGTCACCTCACCGTCCAGCGCCTCGCCGACGTGTTCGTCGACGCGCTCAGCCAGCTGGTGCCCGAGCGGGCGATCGCCGGCAGTCAGGTCGCCTTCCCGGCGCTCGTCTTCCAGGCGGACGACGAGGAGGGGCGCCGCACGCTCTTCACCGACATCCTCGGCGGTGGCGGCGGCGCCCGCGCCGAGCGCGACGGCGACCACGCGATCGACACCTACACCGGCAACATCGCCCTGCTCTCGGCCGAGGTGACTGAGCTCGAGTACCCCTGGCGGATCGAATCGACCCGCCTGGTCGCGGGCTCCGGCGGCGCCGGGCGCCACCGGGGGGGCGAGGCGATGCGGCGCGACTACCGCCTGCTCGGGGTCCGTGCCGAGGGGACCTACTACGTGGAGCAGACCCGGGCGGAGGCGGCGCCCGCCGGCCGCGACGGCGGCGGGCCGGGCGCCCCGGCGGCGATCCTCGTCGTCCGCGCCGGCCGCTCCGAGGAGGAGCGGCTGCCGTCGAAGGGCTACGTCCATCTCGAGCACGGCGATGTGGTCAGCTTCCTCAGCAGCGGCGGCGGCGGCTTCGGGCCGCCGGCCGGGGAGGAGGGAGGCTGATGGCGCCGTTCCCCCACCACCGGGTCGCCAGCGCCAACCCGCGGACGCGGGGCCGCGAGCTGGGCGCCGCCGCCCGTGAGCAGATCCATGGGTCGGTCGCCGTCTACGAGGAGACCTTCGCGTACCACACCGGGCTCGCCTGGGCGGAGGTCGCCGAGCTGGCGCTCGAGTTCGCCGAGCCGATCGCCGCCTACGACCCGGCGATGCTGGCCGAGATCGAGGGGATCGCGGCGGGGGCCGGTCTCAGCACCGCCGACGTCCTCGCCCTCAACGCGCGGACCGAGATCATGTTCGGCCTCAAGGTGCCGCCGCTGCCGGAGTGCACTGCCTTCTGCGCCGGCCCCGGCGCGACCGCCGACGGCCGCGTCCTGCTCGGCCAGAACTGGGACTGGCGCACCCGGACGAGCGAGACCGTCGCCAGCTTCGAGGTCGACCAGGGCCCGGGCGGGCCCGCCTTCCTGATGGTCGCCGAGGCCGGGCTGATCGGCAAGACCGGGTTCAACGAGCACGGCGTCGGCGTCGTCGTCAACGCCCTGGTCTCCGACCGCGACGTCGGCGAGCGGCTGGTGCCGACGCACGCCGTCCTGCGGGGCATCCTCAACTCGGCGACGGTCGAGGAGGCGCTGGCGGCGATCGTCCGCGCCCGGCGGGGCGCCTCGGCCGCCTACACGATCGCCGGCCCCGACGGCGCCGCGGTCTGCGCCGAGGTCGGTCCCGGCGGGCTGGAGACGGTGCGCCTGATCGCGCCCGCCGGCGGCCTCCTCTTCCACACCAACCACTTCCTCGGCGACGCCGGGCTGGGCGACCTCGGCCGCGAGATGTGGGCCGACTCGGTCGCCAGGCTGGCGCGGATCGAGCTGCTGCTCGGCGGCCGCCGCGGCGAGCTCTCAGCGGCCCTGGTCGAGGAGGCGCTGCGCGACCGGGAGGGGTACCCCGACGCGATCTGCCGCTTCCCCAACCCGGCCGACCACCCGGTCCTGCGGGGCTCGACGGTGGCCTCGGTCGTGATGGACCTCAGCGCCCGCACCGCCGACGTCACCGCCGGGCCCCCGAGCGAGTCCGAGTACGAGCGGCTGCGCCCCACCTTTGCAGCGGTCGAGGCCGCCTGATGGGCGCGCGTCCGCTCAGGGTCTGCCTCAGCTTCGACTTCGACGCGATGAGCCTCTGGGGCGGCTCCTTCGCGCAGTTCTCCCCGACCCCGGTCTCGCGCGGGGAGTTCGGCGCCAGGGTCGCCGTGCCGCGGCTGCTCGAGCTGCTCGAGCGGGAGGGCGCCCCGGCCACCTTCTTCGTCCCGGGGCACACGATCGACACCTACCCGGCGCTCTGCCGCCGGATCCTCGCCGGCGGCCACGAGGTCGGCCACCACGGATACTTCCACGAGGGGCCGGTCACCCTCTCGGAGGCCGAGGAGCGGGCGGTGCTGGAGCGCGGGCTGGCGGCGATGGAGGCGAACCTCGACGGCTACCGGCCGGCCGGCTACCGCTCGCCGGCCTGGGACCTCTCGCCGAACACGACCCGCCTGCTCCGGGAGTACGGCTTCCTCTACGACTCGAGCATGATGGCGCAGGACCTCGAGCCCTACTGGTGCCGGACGGGCGACGCGATGCCGGCCGACCGCGGCTTCGAGTTCGGGCCCGAGATCGAGCTGGTCGAGGTGCCGGTGTCCTGGTCGCTCGACGACTTCGTCCAGATCGAGTACGTCTACGCGCCCGGCTTCCTGCTGCCGGGCGGGGTCTCACCGGAGGACGCTGAGCGGCGCTGGCTGGCGGAGATGGACTTCGCCGCCGAGGAGGTCCCCGGCGGCGTCTTCACGATGACCTTCCATCCCCAGGTGATCGGCCGCGGCGCCCGGATCAGGATCGTCGCCAACATGATCCGCCACGCTCGCGAGATCGGCGCCGAGCTGACCACGGTCGGCGAGGTCGCCCGCGAGTGGGCGCGGGACGCCCCCGCGCCGGCGGCTCAGCCCAGCGTCGAGTAGTCGAGCACGGCGATGTCGTGGAAGGGCAGGATGCGGGCCTCGGGGATCGCCTTGATCGCCAGCATGCTGTCGTAGCAGGCCATCACGTCGGTGTGCATCCCGGTCGGGATCACCGTGTAGGTCCCCTTCGCCAGCACCTCCTCGCTGGGCCAGAAGTTCTCGGCGATCGTGCACATGCCGACGATCACGTGGGGACCGGCGGCGGTCTCGAGGACGATCGACTGGCCCGCGGGCGAGTGCCCCGGCGTGACCATCAGCCGCAGCCCGGGGAGGATCTCCTGGTCGCCGTCGAGCAGTTCGAAGTTCATCGCCTCGATCTGGGCGTAGGTCTCCTTCGGCGAGTAGGTGCCGGCGAACAGCGGGTGGGCGGGGATCCGCTCCCACTCCTGGCGCTGGACGACGACCTTGACGTCGGTCCCGGCGAAGACGACCGGGGTGTTCATCGTGTGGTCCCAGTCGAGGTGGGTCTGGACGATCAGGTCGATGTCGCCGGGCTCGAGGCCCTGTGCGGCGAGTCGCTCCTCCAGCGGGACGACGTCTTCGACGTCGGCGAAGCGCTCGCCGGCGAGCAGCAGGGGGCCGTCGGGCGGGCGCACCTTCTGCGCGTACTCGGTGGCGCTGCAGCCGGTGTCGACGAGGACGTTGTGGGTGCCGTCCTGCAGCAGCCAGGAGACGTAGGGCACGTCGACCTTGCCGCCGAAGTTGTGCATGTAGGTGAACCGGCTCTTCTCGCGCTGCGGCCCGAGCGCGACGACCAGCGGGGTGATCTTCCACTCCGGCATCTGGGTCTCCTTCGTATCGAGTTCCTGTGTCTCGATACAGTAGTCGGTGCAGGCCGCGCAGCGCAAGCATGGGCAAGCCAGCTGAAGGTATCCTCCTAACTGAGTCGGCGTTCAGATCTGGCCCAGAACCCGTGACCGCAACCGCGACCGCCATCACCAGGAGGGACCCGGAGGGCTCGCAGCGCAAGATCCTCGACGCTGCCGAGCTGGTCTTCGCCCGCAAGGGGTACGACGCCGCGACCCTGGTCGAGATCGGGCGCGAGGCGGGCCTCTCGGGCACCCTGCCGAGCTACTTCTTCGGTGACAAGGACGGCCTCTACGACGCCGTCATCGCCCGCCTCTTCGCCGACCGCGACGCGGCGCTGGAGCCGATCTGCGCCGAGGCGGTCGCGCTCGCCACCGGCCCGGCCGGCGATCCCCGCGCCGGGCTCGAGCGGCTGGTCGCCGGCTACCTGGAGTTCGTCGCCGAGCGGCCGGGGTTCGTCCAGGTGATGACCCGCGACGCGCTCGACCTGCGGCGCCGCGGCCGCGCCACCGCGCGGCGGCACTCGACCGCGTTCCAGAACGGCGTCGCCGCGATCGCCGCCGCCTTCGCGCCGGCGGCCGGGCCGGCCGTCGACACCGACCAGCTGGTGATCTCGGTGATCGCGCTCTGCCTCTTCCCGCTCGAGCACGACGCGACCCTGCTCGCCGGGATGGGGTACGTCGCCGAGAGCCCCGGCTTCTCCGAACGCCGCGTCCGGCACGTGGTCGATCTGCTGGCGCGGGCGCTGGCGAATCCGGCCTAGCTGCCGGCCTCCCAGGCCTGGGTCCAGCAGGCGAGCTCGTGGCGCGAGCTGCGCATGAAGGCCTGCTCGGCCTGCTCGCGGACCCGCGGCGAGCCTTCCGCCGCGAGCCGGTCGGTCAGCTCGCGGCACCAGACGACGACGTCGTGGAAGCGCTCGGAGCCGTAGAGCTCGATCCAGCGCGCGTAGCGCGGCTCGGCGGGCAGCGGCCGCTCGCCGAGCCGTTCCCCGATCCACGAGTAACCCCAGATGCAGGGCAGCAGCGCCGCCGGCAGCTCGGCGACCTCGCCGATCAGCGCCGTGCGCATCAGGTGGTCGACGTAGGCCCGCGTCGCCGGCATCATCTCCTCGCTCTCGAGCTCCTCGGTGGTGACGCCGAATTCGGCGGCGTAGCCGCGATGCAGGTCGAGCTCCATCCCGAGCACCCGGTGGGCGGTCTCGGCGAAGCGCTTCATCGTCTCCTCGTCGGGGGCGCGGGTCACCCCGAGCGAGGCGACGCGGACGTAGTCGAGCAGGTAGGCGTAGTCCTGGCGCAGCCAGACGCGGAAGCGCTCTTCGCTGAGCGTGCCGTCGGCGATCCCCTGGATGAACGGGTGGGCGAGCTGCGCCTCCCAGAGCTCGTCGCCGCGCTGGCGGAGATGGTCGCTGAAGCGCATCCGGTCAGTGCCGCTCGCGGGGGGTCGCGGGGTCGGCCGACCACTCCGACCAGGAGCCGTCGTAGACGGCGGCGCGCCGGTAGCCGGCGTCGCGCAGCGCCAGCCAGGCGCGCGAGGCGGAGACGCCGCCGCCGCAGTAGAGGACGACCTCCTGCTCGGGGTCGAGGCCGAGCTCGCGGGCGCGCTCGCGGGTGCGGTCGGGGTCCTCGAGCCGGCCGCCGGCGGGATCGGTGAGGGACGGTGCCGGCAGCCGCCGGGCGCCGGGGATGTGTTCGCCGGCGGCGTCCCAGGTCTCGTCCATGCGGCAGTCGAGCAGGGGCACGCCGGCCGCGATCGCGGCCTCGACGTCGGCGCGCTCGAGCCGCAGGCCGGCGGCGGGGGAGAGGCTGAGGCGTCCCGGGGCCCGCGCCGGCACCTCGGCGCCGGTCTCGACCGGGCCGCCGGCCCGCTCCCAGGCGGGCCAGCCGCCGTCGAGGACGGCGGCGCGGTCGTGGCCGAGGACGGCGAGCATCCAGACGACGCGTGCCGCCGTGTAGATGACGTCGTCGTCGTAGGCGACGACCATGGTGTCGTCGCCGACGCCGAAGCGCTCGAAGGCCCGCGCAGCTCGCTCCGGCGGCGCCATCTGGCCGGCGACCGCGGCGTCGGGGTCGGAGAGGTCGTCCTCGAGGTGGACGTAGGGGGCGCCGGGCACGTGGCCGGCCGCGTGCGCGCGCCGGGCCGCCTCGGGGTCGTCGAGATGCCACCTGACGTCGAGCACGACGAGGTCCTCCTCGCCCAGTCGGTCGCGCAGCTCGGAGGGGGAGATGACGGCGCTGCGCGAGGACTCGCTCACGCCATTAGTATCCCATATCTCATGTACTCGTCTTCGTTCGACTACCTGGTCGTCGGCGGCGGGGCCGCCGGGGCGGTGGTCGCGCGGCGCCTGGCGGAGGGCGGGACGGGGAGCGTCTGCCTGCTCGAGGCCGGGCCGAGCGACGAGGCCGACCAGCGCGTCCTGCGCCTGCGCGACTGGATGGCGGTCCCGGAAACCGAGCTCAACCGCGAGTACGCGCTCGAGCCCCAGGAACGCGGCAACAGCCGCCTGCGCCACACACGGGCGATCGTGCTCGGCGGCTGCAGCTCCCACAACGCCGCGATCGCCTTCCGGCCGCTGGACTCCGACCTCGAGGCCTGGGTCGCGGCCGGCGCGGCGGGCTGGGAGCCGGCCACGGTGGCGCCGGCCTGGGAGCGGGTGCGTGAACGGGTCCGGATCGAGGAGGCGGCGGCCGTCAACCCGCTATCCCGGGCCTTCGTCGAGGCCGGCGTCGAGACCGGCCTGCCGCGGACGCGGTTCAACGTCGACCCCCACGGCGAGGGCATCGGCTGGCTGGCGCTCAACCAGCACGAGGGCATCCGCCAGTCGAGCTCGGTCGCCTACCTGCATCCGCTGGCAGAGCTGCCGGCGGGGCTCGAGGTGCGGACCGAGAGCCCGGTGCGGCGGCTGCTGGTCGAGGCTGGGCGCGCCCGCGGCGTGGAGACCGAGGCCGGGGCGGTCGAGGCGCGGCGCGAGGTGATCCTCGCGGCCGGTGCGTTCGAGAGCCCGAAGCTGCTGGCGCTCTCGGGGATCGGCGACGGGGCTGAGCTGCGGGCGCTGGGGATCCCGGTGGCGCGGCACCTGCCGGGCGTCGGCCGCCATCTCCTCGACCACCCCGAGGGCACGGTGATGTGGGAGGCAACCCAGCCGATCCCTGGCGAGAGCTCGCAGTTCTGGGACGTCGCCTGCTTCGCGAAGAGCGACCCGGCGCTCGAGCGGCCCGACCTGATGATCCACTTCGGGCTGACCCCGGGCGACGTCAAAGGCGCGCTGGCCGGCTATCCGGTGACCGACCACGTCTTCTGTCTGACCCCGAACGTGATGTATCCGCGCAGCCACGGGACCCTGCGGCTGCGCTCCGCCGACCCCGCCGCGCCGCCGTCGATCGACTTCCGCTACTTCACCGACCCCGAGGGCTATGACCTGCGGATGATGGTCGCCGGGCTGCGCCTCTGCCGGAGGATCGCCGCCGCCCCGGCGCTGGCGCCGTGGCGCGGCCGCGAGCTCGCGCCCGGCGCCGAGGTCGAGTCCGAGGAGGCGCTGGCGGCATTCGTGGAACGGACGCACACGACCGTCAGTCATCCGGCCGGGACCTGCCGGATGGGCGCCGCCGAGGACGAGGGGGCCGTGGTCGATCCGGACCTGCGGGTGCGCGGCGTCGCCGGCCTGCGGGTTGCCGACGCCTCCGTCTTTCCGACCATCACCGGCGTCAACCCCTGCCTCACCTGCATGCTGGTCGGCGAGCGCTGCGCCGAGCTGGTGCTCTCGGGGCCGGCAGCCCGCTGAGCGCGGCGGGGCCCCGGCGAAGCCTCAGCCGATGCGGCGGTCGGTGCCCTGCCACTCCCGCTCGCGGAGGACGTACTTCTGCACCTTGCCGGTCGACGTCTTCGGCAGCTCCTCGACGAAATGGACGTCGCGCGGGGCCTTGAAGGTAGCGATCAGGCCGCGGACGTGGGCGATCAGCTCCTCGCCCTCCAGCTCGGCGCCCGGCTTCAGCACGACGTAGGCGGCGGGGCGCTCGCCCCAGCGCTCGTCGGGGGCGGCGACGACGGCCGCCTCGAGCACCGCGGCGTGCTCTTCGATCGCCTGCTCGACCTCGACCGAGGAGATGTTCTCGCCGCCGGAGATGATCACGTCCTTGCTGCGGTCGCGCAGCTCGAGGTAGCCGTCGGGGTGGAGCACGCCGAGGTCGCCGGTCCGAAAGCAGCCGGCGAGCGTCGCCGCCGCGGTCGCCTCCGGGTCACGGTGGTAGCCGAGCATGATGTTGTTGCCGCGCAACGCGACTTCGCCCATCGTCTCGCCGTCGGCCGGGACGTCGTTGCCGTCGGCGTCGAGCAGCCGGATCGGCTGCGAGATCACGTTGGCGACGCCCTGGCGCGCTTTCAGCCGCGCCTGCTCGACGGCGGCGAGCTCGTCCCACTCGGCGGGCCACTCGCAGATCACGGCCGGCCCGAAGGTCTCGGTCAGCCCGTAGAGGTGGGTGACCCGGATGTTGAGCTCGGCGAGGCGGGCGAGCAGGGCCGGCGAGGGGGGCGCGCCGCCGGTCGCGACCGAGATCGGCCGCTCGACCGCGGCACGGTCGGCTCGGGGGTGGTTGGCGAGCGCGATCAGCACCGTCGGGGCGGCGTTGAAGTGGGTGACGCCCTCGCGCTCGATCAGGTCCCAGATCAGGTCGGGGTCGACCGTGCGCAGGAGCAGGTGGGTGGCGCCGGCGGCGCTCACCGCCCAGCTGAAGCACCACCCGTTGCAGTGGAACATCGGCAGGGTCCAGAGGAAGACGCCGTCGCTGCGCAGGCCGCTGTGGAGGGCCATCGCCAGGGCCTGCAGGTAGGCCCCGCGGTGGTGGTAGACGGCGCCCTTCGGCCGGCCGGTGGTGCCGCTCGTGTAGTTGATCGCCAGCGGCGAGCGCTCGTCGACGGGGGCCGGCTCGAGCGGCTCGGCGGCGGCGAGCAGGCCGTCGTACTCCTCACCCTCGACGATCACCCTGATCGGTGCCGAGGCGGCGGCGACCGCTTCCCGCGCCGTCGTCTCGAAGGCCGCGTCGCAGAGCAGCACGGCGGCCTCGGAGTGGTCGAGGATGTAGGCGAGCGAGCTGGCGGGGAGGCGGATGTTGAGGGCGACGAGGACGGCGCCGGCGAGGGGCACTCCGTAGTGGGCTTCGAGCAGGAGCGGCGAGTTGGAGGAGAGGACGGCCACCCGGTCGCCGGGCGCGACGGCGGCGGCGCGCAGCGCGCCGGCCTGCCGCCGGGCCCGCTCCCAGAGCTCCGCGTAGGTGTCGCGGCGCTCGCCGTCGACGAGCGCGGTCCGCTCGCCGTGCACGAGCGCCGCCCGAGCCAGGAACGCCGTCGGCGTGAGCGGCTCGAAGGACAGGCTGCTATCGCTCGGCGGGGCCATTCCTGTATGGCTACACAGTACCGCCCTCGGGCGCGGCGCGGCGGCGAGTCGACAGGCGGAGCTAGTGCGGATAGTATCGACGGGCCGCGTCCGCGGCGATCCCCTCTCGCGAGGGAGCCCGAGAGAGGAACCGAATGCCCGTCGCGGTCTCGTTTACCCAGCTGGTGCTCGCTGCGGTGCTCGCGGTGGCCGCCGTCGGGAAGCTTGCGGATCTCTCCGCAACCAGGGATGCGACCGAAGCCTTCGGCGTCCCGGCCGGACTCGCGCCGGCGGTCGGGGTCCTCGTTCCGCTGGTGGAGCTGGCGATCGCCGCGGCGCTGCTGCCTGCCGCAACCGGGCGCTGGGGCGCGCTGGCGGCGGTCGCGCTCCTGCTCGTGTTCTGCGCCGCGGTCATCGCTGCGATTCGCCGCGGTGCCGCGCCCGTCTGCAACTGCTTCGGCGGCCTCAGCGAGGTCGAGGTCGGACGGGGGACCCTGGTCCGTAACTCGGTGCTCGTCCTGCTCGCCGCCTTCGTCGCCTTCGCGGGCGCACGCGTCGGGGCCTTCGCGTGGGTCGTCGCTCCCGCGCCGGGGGACCGCCTCGCCATCGCGGCTCTGACCCTTGCGGTGTGCGGTCTCGCCTGTTTCTGCTGGCAGCTGCTGCGGCAGAACGGGAGGTTGCTGCTGCGCCTCGAGGCCGTCGACGCGACCGGGCCGCAGCGCGACGGTGCAGCGGCGCCCGCCGAGCTGGCCGCGGGGATGGCCGCCCCGTCGTTCTCCGGCCGCGACCTCGACGGCGGGGCGGTATCGCTTCGTTCCCTGTTGGCCCCGGGTCTTCCGGTCGGCCTGCTCTTCACCGACGCGGGCTGCGGCGCCTGCGACCTCGTCCTGGACGCCGTCGCCAGCGCCCAGCGCGACCGGTCGGAGTCCCTGACCCTGGCGGTTCTGAGCGGCGGTAGCATCGGTCGTATCGAAGACAAGGCCGCCGAGTTCGGTTTGGATCGGGTCGTCCCCCAGGACGGCGAGTCTCTCTTCGACGCCTACGGTGTCAACGGGTTTCCGGCCCTCGTCCTGGTCGACGCCGCGGGCCGCGTCGTCGCTCCGGCGGTGCTCGGCGCCGACGACGTCCGCGCTGCGGTGATCGCTAGCCAGTCCCCAGCCGACCTGGTCGGGTTGGCGGCAGGGTGAGCTCCGCGATGGCCCCGGGCGCGGAATCCGTCAGGGCAGCGCTGGACCCGTTCCGCGCCAGGCTGCCCGAGCACGCCCGCGACTACACCGTCGCCCTGTTGGCGCTGGCGAAGGCGAACGCGGTGGGCGGCGCCGAATTCAACGCCCCCTCGCCTCAGGATGCACTTGCCCTGCAGGCGCTGCTGCACTGGCGCCGCGAGGCCCACCGGGCGCTGCGCCGCGTGCGTGCGACAGCGGGTGGCGCCCACACCGGGCGGATCGCTGAGAGGTGGCTGAAGACGATGATCGCGGCGCTCGACCTCGAGCGACAGAGCCTCTCGATCGCCGACCCTGCTCAGGCAGCTCGGGCTGCTGCCTCGGCCCGCCGGCAGGTCAGCCGCTATCACCGCCTCGAAGCCGAGCTCGAAAGGGCCCTTGCGTGAGCTGGCTCGATTCACTGGCGCGTCGCGCGGCAGGCGGCGGCCGGGCGGGAGACGGCCCTCGTCGCCCGGCGGATCCGGCAGCAGAAGGAACGACCCGACGCCGGGCGCTGCAGACGGCGGCGGGCGCGGCCGGAGCCGTCGCGGTCTTCGGCCCGGGCCGACTGCTCAAGCCGGCGGCGGCTGCCGCCGCCACGACGTGCAGCCAGATCAGCTCTGAAGTCAGCTACAAGGACTTCCAGGCCTGCGTGAAGGGGCCGCTCGAAGACCTCACCGAAACCTCCGAAGCGATCCAGGACGCCGAAGAACACCTGAGAGTGCAGAAAAAGCCGGCAGCCCGGCGCCGTCTGCGACGGATAATCGAGGACCTGACGCGGCGCCGCAACCGGGCCCTCAAGGAAGTCGAGTTCTGCAACGGGGTCTTCGCTCAGGATCGAGCCGAAGGAGAAGCCAAGTGTCAGGCTGCCGGCGGGGGCTCGGGAACCGGGAGCGGAGGCAACGGCTCCGGCTGCGAACCTGGCTTCGTCCTCTGCGGTCCCGAAAACTACTGCTGCAACACAGAATACGCCTCCTGCCAGGGCTGCAATGGGAAACCGATCTGCTGCCGCATCGGAGGCGACTGTTGCCCGGGCGACTGAGGCGCCGGCGCGGAGCCGAGAGGGGGACCGCCGCGGGAGGGGGATGAGGCGGCGGCGGCGCGACATGGCCGCGTTGCGGGAAGGAACGCGGCAGCTGTGCCCGCGATCGCATGCGGCTTGCGAGAGCCCGTGGACCAGGGCCCACGGCCATTCCTGTATGGCTACACAGTATAGTTCGGCGATCTGTTTGTCAGCGGGAAGCCGCGCTCCCGGGCAGTGAGGAGACCATGCTGTACGGTCAGTCAAGAACGCGGGACGAGCGGCTAATCGGCGTCGCCGCGCCCCGGCTGGACGCCCCGCGACTGCTTCGAGGACAGGGACGCTACTGCGCCGACCTGGTCCGGCCCGGGGCGGTGGAGGCGGCCTTCGTGCGCTCCCCGCGCGCCCACGCCGCGGTCGTCGCCGTCGACCCGAGCGCCGCGCTCGCGCTCGAGGGCGTGGTCGCCGTGCTGACCACGGCCGACCTGCCGCACCGGCCCCTGCTCGACAGCGTCGCCGTCGAGGGCCTGCGGCGGACGCCGCAGCCGGCGCTCGCCGCCGACCGCGTCCGCTTTCACGGCGAGGCGATCGCGATCGTCCTCGCCGAGAGCCGGGCGCTGGCCGAGGACGGCGCCGAGCTCGTCCGCGTCGAGCTCGAGCCGCTCGACCCGGTGCTCGACCCCGAGCGCGCCGCCGCCGGCGAGGGCCCGGACCTGTTCGAGGGCGGCAACCTGCTCTACCGCGGCGAGATCGCCGCCGGCGACGCCGAGGCCGCCTTCGCGGCGGCCGCCCACGTCGTCAGCCAGCGCTACCACGGCAACCGCTACGTGGCGGTCCCGCTCGAGGCTCGCGGCTGCATCGCCGAGCACGACCCCGGCAGCGGCGAGCTGACCGTCTGGTGCTCGACCCAGGGCCCGCACCAGCTGCGGCGGCGCCTGGCGCAGACGACCGGCGTCCGCGAGGCGTTGATCCGGGTGATCGCGCCCGACGTCGGCGGCGCCTTCGGGCAGAAGATCCCCGCCCAGGCCGAGGAGGTCGCCGTCGCGCTCGCCGCCCGCGCCGTCGGCCGCCCGGTGCGCTGGATCGAGGACCGCCACGAGAACCTGCTCGCCGCCCCCCATGCCAAGGAGCAGGTGATCGACGCCGCGCTCGCCCTCGCCGCCGACGGCACCTTCCTCGGCCTCCGCGCCCGCATCCTCGGCGACGCCGGGGCCTACTCGCACAACAGCGCCAGCGCCCTGGTCGAGCCCTACCTCTCGGCCGGCCTGATGCCCGGCGTCTACCGGATCGAGGACTACCGCTGCGAGATCCTCGCCGCGGTCACCAACAAGTCACCGATCTCGCCCTACCGGGGCGTCGGCTGGACCGCCGGGCACACCGCCCGCGAGCTGCTGATCGAGCGCGCCGCCCGCGCCCTCGGCGCCGACCCCGCCGAGCTGCGCCGGGCCAACATGGTCGACGCCTTTCCGCATCGCTCCTGCACGGGGATGGTCTACGACAGCGGCAGCTACCTGGCCTGCCTCGATCGGGCGCTGGAGGCGGTCGCCTACGAGCGGCTGCGCGAGGAGCAGGCCGAGCCCGCCGGCCCGCGCCGCCTCGGCGTCGGGGTCACTCCCTACGTCGAGCCGACGGGGTGGGGCAGCGCCGGCGCGCTGCAGTCGCTGTGGTCCTTCGCCTCCCACGACTCGGTTCGGATCGAGATCGACTCCTCCGGCGGGGTGACGGCTGCGGTCGGGACCCCGGCGCAGGGCCAGGGGCACGAGACGATGCTGGCCCAGATCGTCGCCGACGGGCTCGGCGTCGCCCTCGAGGACGTCCGTGTCCTCGCCGGTGACACCGCGGCGACGCCGATCAGCACCGCCGGCACCCGGGCCAGCCGGACCGCGGTGGTGATCGGCGGGGCGCTGGCGATCGCCGCCGACGAGCTGCGGGTCAAGCTCGACGCGATCGCCGCCCACATGCTGGGCGCCGAACCGGGCGAGGTGAGCGCCGCCGCGGGCGTCTTCGCCGTCGTCGGCGAGCCCGAGCGCGCCGTGTCCCTGGCCGAGCTCTCCGCCGCCGCCCACTTCGACCACAGGCTGCGGGCCACGGTGCCCGACCCCTCGCTCAGCGCCAGCGGCTTCTACGACCCGCCCGCCTCCTATGCCAACGGCTGCGTCGGCGCGGTCGCCGAGGTCGACGTCGAGACCGGCGAGGTGAGCCTGCGCAAGCTCGTCTCGGTCGAGGACTGCGGCACGGTCGTCAACCCGGCACTGGTCGACGGCCAGGTCAGCGGCGCCGTCGTCCAGGGCCTCGGCGCGGCGCTGATGGAGCAGATGATCTACGCCGAGGACGGCAGCCTGCTGACCACCGACATGCGGCGCTACAAGATCCCGAAGGCGACGGACGTGCCCGAGCTGGAGCTGCTGCACGAGTGCTCGCCCTCGCCGCACACCGTCGAGGGCATCAAGGGGGTCGGCGAGTCGGGCGCGATCGCGACCCCGGGCGCGATCGCCGCCGCCGTGGCCGACGCGGTCGCCCCCCTCGGGGTCGAGATCGAGTCGCTGCCGATCGATACCGACCGGATCGTCGCCGCCGGCGCGGCGGAGAGGGGGGAGGGATGAGGAAAGCGGTGCAGCCGAGCGGGGTCGGTCCGCCGACCGGCAGCTACAGCCACGCGATCCTCGCCGGTCCGCGGCTGCTCCATGTCTCCGGGCAGGTCGGCCTGCGGCCCGACGGCGAACTGGCCGGCAGCGACGTCGAGGCGCAGGCGCGCCAGGCCTTCCGCAACCTGGAGGCGGTCCTGCACGCGGCAGGCTGCGGCTTCGACGCGGTGGTGAAGCTGACGGCCTACCTGACCGACGCCGGTCAGGTCGCCGAGTTCGCCCGGGTGCGGGCGGAGTTCATCGTCGAGCCCTTCCCGGCCAGCACGGTGGTGGTCGTCGCCGCGCTGCTGGACCCGGCCTGGCTGCTCGAGGTCGAGGCGGTCGCGGAGGCGCCGGCGTGAAATCGGCCCCGTTCACCCTCCACCGCCCGGACAGCGTCGAGGCGGCGGTCGGCCTGCTCGGCGAGCACGCGGGAAGCGCCCGGGTGCTCGCCGGCGGCCAGAGCCTGGTGCCGCTGATGCACCGCCGCCTCGAGCGCCCCTCCCACCTCGTCGACATCAACCGCGTCGCGGGCCTCGACGGCGTGACGGCGGGGGCCGCCGGGCTCGCGATCGGCGCCGGGGCCCGGCAGCGCGCGGTCGAGACCTCCGCCGAGGTCCGGCGCCGCTGGCCGCTGCTCGCCGAGGCGCTGGCCGAGGTCGCGCATCCGACGATCAGGAACAGGGGCACGGTGCTCGGCAGCCTCTGCCACGCCGATCCCGCTGCCGAGCTGCCCGCGGCGGCGCTCGCGCTGGACGCGCGGATCGCCGCCGCCGGTGCCGGGGGACGCCGCGAGATCGGGCTGGGAGATTTCTTCCTCGGGGTCAACCGGACCTCGCTGGAGCCGGGTGAGCTGGCCGTCGAGCTGGTGGTCCCGGCGCTGCCGCCGCGCACGGGCTGCGCCTGGCTCGAGGTCTCCCGCCGCGGCGGCGACCTGCCGGTGGCGGGCGTGGCGGCGGTGGTCGGAATCGACGAGGACGGCGCCTGCGCCCACGCCCGCGTCGTCTGCGCCAACGCCGGGCCGGTGCCCTTCGACGCCGCCGCGCAGTCCCGGGCACTGGTCGGCGAGCGGCTGGGCCCGGCGCGGGCGGCCGCGGCCGCCCGCGAGGTGGCGGCGGCCTGCGATCCGGTCGACGACTACCAGGGCACGGCGGCCGAGCGCCGCCGCGTCCTCGCCGCGCTCGTCCGCCGGGCGCTGCTGGCCGCGGCCGAGCGGGCCGGGAGCGGGAGATGAGCGGCGGGCGCACCGAGATCGCCCTCAGCGTCAACGGCGAGCCCTACCGCCGCGAGGTCGAGGACCGCACCACCCTCGCCGACTTCCTCCGCGAGGAGCTGGGCCTGACCGGGACCCACGTCGGCTGCGAGGACGGGTTCTGCGGCGCCTGCACCGTGCTGCTCGACGGCCGCAGCGTCCGCTCCTGCCTGCTCTACGCCGCGCAGGCCTGCGGTCAGGAGGTCGAGACGGTCGAGTCGCTGGCGGGACCCGACGGGGAGCTGCACCCGCTCCAGCAGGCCTTCGCCGACCGGCACGGGTTCCAGTGCGGGTTCTGCACGCCGGGCATGCTGATCGCGGCCCGCGAGTTCGTCGAGTCCCGGCGCTCGCAGGAGCCTCCCAGCGAGGAGGAGATCCGCGCCGCCCTGGCCGGCAACCTCTGCCGCTGCACCGGCTACGTCGGGATCGTCGCGGCGGTCCGCTCGCTCTACGACGACTAGAGGCGGGCAGCGGAGGCCGCCCGCTCGGCGGCGAAGATGTCGTGGACGAGGCGCACGGCGCCCGAGCCCTCGCCGACCGCGGCGGCGACGCGGTTGAGCGAGTCGGCGCGGACGTCGCCGATGGCGAGGACGCCCGGCATGCTCGTCTCCAGAGGGAAGGGAGGGCGCTCGAGCGGCCAGGCCGGGCTCGCCGCGAGCTCCGGCCCGGTGCGGATGAAGCCCGAGTCGTCGCGCAGGATCTCCTCCGGCAGCCAGCCGGTGTTGGGGCGGGCGCCGATCATCAGGAACAGCGCGTCGGCGGCGACGGTCTCGCTGGCGCCGCCGTCGCGGCCGCGGAGATCGAGCCGCTCCAGCCAGCTCTCGCCGCCGCCCCCGACGACCTCCGTCCTCAGCCTCACCTCGATGTTGGGCGAGGCCTCTACCTGCTGGATCAGGTAGTGCGACATCCCTGCGGCGAGGCTCTCGGCGCGCACCACGAGGGTGACCGTGCGCGCGTATTCGGCCAGGTGAAGCGCAGCCTGGCCGGCGGAGTTGGCGCCGCCGACGACGAAGACGTCGCGGTCGACCATCGCCGGCGCCTCGGTCGAGGGGCCCCCGTAGAAGACCCCCGCGCCGGAGCCGGCCAGGGCTTCGAGCTCGTCGACCTCGAGCCGCCGGTAGGCGGCGCCGGCGGCGAGGATCACGGCGCGGGCGCGGACCTCGGGGAAGTCCGAGAGCCCGACGACCACGCGATCGCCCTCGCGCGCCAGCCCCGTCGCCTGCTGCATGAAGGCGAACCGGGCCCCGAACACCCAGGCCTGCTCGTAGGCCTCCTCCGCCAGGCGGCGGCCGCTGATGCCCCGCGGGAAACCGAGGTAGTTGCGGATCAGCGAGCTGAGCGTCGCCTGGCCGCCGATCCCGCCGGAGTCGATGACCAGGGTGCTGAAGCCTTCCGAGGCCCCGTAGACCGCCGCCGAGAGCCCGGCCGGCCCGGCGCCGACGATGACCAGGTCGAACTCGCGGCCGCGCGGCTCGACCGGGCCGCCGGCGGCGATCGTGAGCTCGGCGTCGCTCGGGTCGGCGAGGATCTCGCCGGTCGGGAAGACGACCAGGGGCAGCGGCTGCTCGCCGCCCGCATCGGCGACGATCGAGCGCCCCTCTGGGGAGTCGGCGAGGCAGAAGGTGTGGGGCAGGGCGCAGCGGCCCAGCACCTCGCGCAGCTCGTGGGCACGCCCCGACCAGGCCTGGCCGACGATGTGGACGGTGTGGGCGGAGAGCCGCATGGCGTGCGTCCACTCGAGCAGGAAGGTCGAGATCGACTGGTGGAAGAGCTCGTCCGGAGTGCGGATCGGCCGCAGCGCGTAGTAGTCGATCTGGCGCAGCGCCATCGCCTTGAAGATCGCGTCGCCGGTGGCGCCGTCGCCCCAGGCCTGGTAGTCGACCAGCAGGCCGCGCTGCGCCTGGGGGTGGCGCGAGCGCACGCCGCCGAGCAGCTCGCTGCCCGGAACGCCGTCGAGCGACTCGCCGGCGAGCACCAGGGCGAGGTCCTCGCCCGCCGCCGCCAGCCGGTCGAGCTCCGCCTCGGCCTCCGGGGCCGAACCGAGGCAGACGATGCGGTAGCTGTTGGCGTAGCGGTCGCGAAGCTCGGCCTCGATCGCGGCGCGCGAGTCAGCATCGTCGTCGACGGCGAGCAGGACGGGACGCGGCATCGATACCAACGTACCGGAGGACGGCACGGCGAGCAGGAATCCCGCGGCGGGCCGCGAACAGCGCCGGATGGAGATCTCGATCCTCTCGCGGCGCCAGGCCGGCGTCGCGCGTCTGGTCGGCACCGGGCGCGATCCGCGGGCGCGGATCGCCTGCGGCGAGGTGACGCTGATGCGGCGCGAGCACCCGCTCTACCGCGAGTTCATCGCCAACGGGTACGCCGAGGAGGTCGCGGCGGCGGACCCCGGCGTGGCAGCCGGGCTCGCGCGCCCGACCGGCTAGCGTGCCGCCGGTGGACGAGCTGAGCGCCGAGAAGGCCTTCGAGGGTTACCTCTTCGACGTCGTCGTGCGCCGCTACCGGCGGCCCGACGGCTCGGAGTACGAACGGCAGGTCGTCGTCCATCCCGGCGCGGTCGCGATCGTCGCCCACGACGAGCGCCACCTCCACCTCGTCCGCCAACCGCGCGAGGCGGTGGGCGAGGAGGCCCTGCTCGAGATCCCGGCCGGGACGCTCGACGTCGACGGCGAGAGCGAGCTGGAGTGCGGCCGGCGCGAGCTGGTCGAGGAGGCCGGTCTGGAGGCCGGCAACTGGGAGCTGCTCCGCCGGATCTACCCGACGCCGGGCTTCGCCGACGAGACGACGACGATCTTCCTCGCGACCGATCTGCGCGAGGTCGGCGCCCGACCGGACGAGCACGAGGAAATCGAGATCGTCCGCTGGCCGCTCGCCGACCTCGACGGCGCGATCGCCGCGGTCCGGGACGCGAAGAGCCTGGTCGGCCTGCTGCTCCTGCGCGAGCGCCTGCGCGGCCAGCCTCGGTGACTAGGGCTCGGTCCCCGAGCGCTGTGGTCCCCGGGCCTGGCGGCGGCGTCCCCACCAGCCCTGAGTCCAGGCGAACCAGGCGGCGCCGATCACCGTCACCGTGCAGGCGACGAAGAAGTTGAGGCGGAGGCCGAGGATGTAGTGGGAGGGATCGACCCGCAGCAGCTCCTCGAAGATGCGGAAGCCGGCGTAGCCGGTGACGAAGAGTGCGAAGAGTCCGGGCGAGCGGATCGCCCGATGGTGGCCGAGCCAGACCAGGCAGGCGGCGAAGCTGAAGTCCCAGATCGACTCGTAGAAGTTGGTCGGCTGGAAGGTCGAGTACTGCTCGTAGCCGGCGGGGCGGTTGGCGGGGTCGATTTCCACCGCCCAGGGCAGGTTGCTCGGCCCCCCGAACAGCTCCTGGTTGACGTAGTTGGCGAAGCGGCCGATGCCGAATGCGACCAGCAGCGCCGGCGCCACCACGTCGAGCGCTTTGGAGACCGACTCGCCTGCCCGCTTGACCCGCCAGAGGGCGACGGCGACGCCGGCGCTGAACGCGCCCCAGCTGCCGAGGCCGCCGTCCCAGATCGCGAAGACGCCCCACCAGTGCGGCGGGATTTCGCTGCTCGAGGTGAGGTCGAAGTAGATGCGGCCGCCGATCAGGCCCGCCGGCACCCCCCAGAGGATCGCCTCGTAGACGAGCTCGCGGTTGCCGCCCTCGGCCTCCCAGCGCCGCACCGTGATCGCGCCGGCGACGATGATCGCGACGGCGTAGATCAGCCCGTAGGCGTGGAATTCGAGCGGCCCGACGTGGAAGTCGTTGGTCGATGGGCTCGGGATCGCGGCGAACACAGCGGCGCAGCCTATTCGGAGGGCTGCCCGGCGCTCGGCTCGGAGGCGCGGCCGCTCGGCGGTGGGGCCTGCGAGCCGTGCTCCTCGTCGCGCCCCCAGGCACGCACCGCGGCGACCAGCATGACCACGATCGCGGCGTCGATCGCGAGGTCGGCGACGTTCATCGACTTGGTCAGCGAGGTGATCCGCAGCCAGTCGACGACGCCGCCGTGCAGCGGCGAGGGTTCGCGGAAGAGGCGATCGAGCAGGTTGCCGAGCGCGCCGCCGAGCAGCAGCCCGACCGCGACCGCGGTCAACGTCGCCCGCACCCGGAAGGCGACCGCGACGAGGACGACTACGGCAGCCGCCGCGAACACCGAGATCGCCACCGTCTGGCCCTGGAAGAGGTTGTTGGGACCGGCGAAGTTGCGGTAGAGCTCGAGCTGGAAGAGACCGCCGAGGACCTCGACCTTGCCCTCGCCGGAGAGCCACTGGGTCGCCGCCAGCTTGGTCAGCCAGTCGACCAGGACGACGGCGGCGGTGACCGCGGCGATCAGCGGCAGGCGGCCGCCGCCCGGGCCTCGCGGCCGGCCGAGCGATCGCACGGGGCTGGGCAGCGAGCTGGCCACCGCCTGCCATGATCGCGCAAACGCTCGGGCACCAGATCGGCGCCGCCCGCGGTGGGGCCTACTGGGGGCGGACGGCGATCGTGAAGGCGGCGCTGAAGGACTCGCCGGGGGGGACGAGCCCGAGCGACTCGCCGCTGACCAGCGCGTTGGCCGGGGCCGTCATCGGCTCGAAGGCGACCACGGCGTCCTCGGCCGGCGCGAAGACCTGGGCGAAGGGGTAGGCGGGCCCGAGGCGGACCTCGATCCGGCGACCGCCGCCGGCGAGGACGAACGGAGCCCCGCCCGGCGGCGCCCGGAAGGCGTCGTCGTAGGTGCGCTCCCCGAGCGGGCCGGGCTCGATCTCGACCGGCTCCTCGCCGCCGATCGGCAGCCGCGAGCGGTCGAGCAGCAGCTGCCGGCGGACCGGGACCTCGACCTGCCACTGTCGCCGCGCCAGGCCCGGCAGCCGCAGGTAGGGATGGAAGCCGAAGGCGACGGGGACGGCCAGGCCGCGGGCGCCGATCGTGACGGCGATCGTCAGCTCGGCGCCGGCCAGCCGCGCCTCGTAGCGGATCCGGTGGGGGAAGGGGAAGGCCGCCAGCAGGGTGCGGTCGGCGCCGAAGTCGAAGCTCGCCTCGAGCACCCCGCCGTCGCCCTCGGCCTCGTGGCGCTCGACATGCCAGGCGGCGGCGCCGGCGAGCAGGCCGTGGATCGGCAGCCCGACCGGGTCGGTGGCGAGACGCAGCCCGGGCCGCGTCAGGTCGACTTCGCGGCCGGCAACCGGGAAGCGGCGCTCGCCGAGCCGGTTCGCCCAGGGGTAGAGCAGCGGGATCCCCATCGTCCGGCCCTGCTCGGCGTAGGCGGAGAGGCCGCGGCGCTGGCCGAGGAGCTCCTCGCCGCGGTGGCGGAGCGAGCAGGCGACCATGCCGGCGGCCGGCGCGAAGGCGACCTCGAGGCCATCCTCTCCGGCGCTGGCCAGCGTCCGCGCGGCGAAGCCCTCGACCTCGCGCTCGCCGATCATGGCGCCGCCTCCCGCCGCTTTCGCTGTCGCCGCTTCTCTCGCATCTCCTGGCTTTTTACCTTGGCGCCGGCATACGAGGACTCGACGAGTGCCCGGCCGCCGGTCCAGCCGAAGACCCAGGAGACGACGATCACCGCGAAGACGACGTCCCAGGCGGAGATCACGAGCTGCTGCCCGATCGAGTACGCGGTCGCCGTCGTCGCGTCGACGGAGCCGGCGAGCGCCGCCGTGTTCATCGCCTGGGTGACGCCGACCCCGCCCGGCGTCGCCGAGACGCTGTTGGAGATCGAGTTGGAGGCGGTGACGGTGGCGACGTCGTGGAAAGTCACCGGGATCCCGTAGGCGCCGAGGAAGACGGCGACGATCCCCAGCCGCGCCAGGTAGCTGCCGAGCTCGGGCAGGAACAGCCGGGTGAAGGTCTGGCGCGGACTGCGCAGGATGGCGCCGCCGGCCGCCGCCTCGCGGCGCAGCTTCCCCAGCCGCGGCCAGAAGGCACGGGCCAGGACGGCGAGCAGCGCCACGGCGCCGCCCAGGATCAGCAGCACCAGCGCGGCGTGGTCTTCGAGCAGGCCGAGCTTGATCCCGAACGAGCCGCCGACGCTGAGGAAGAGATAGAGGTAGAGGGCGAGGTTGAAGACCGAGAAGAAGATCTTCTCGACGATCAGGCCGGAGACGACGATCGTCAGGGTCGCCCCCGCGAACAGGGCCGTGAACATCAGCAGCATCACCCAGGTCCCGATGTTGGCCGGCAGGAAGCAGTTGAGGGCGACGGCGACCGCGTAGCAGGCGAGCACGAGCCGGTAGGAGACCCGGTCGTCGGGCAGCGCCGCCCGCAGGATCCCGTACCAGGCGAGCGCCGCGAGGCTCGTCTGGGCGGTCTCGAGGAGGACGCCGGCGACGATCGCCCAGGGCGGCACTTCGCGCACCTCGTGCAGCAGTTCGCGCAGCCAGGCGCCGACCGGGATGCCGAGCAGGCCGAGGACGAAGACGGCGAGGGCGACGCCGCCGACCCAGGCCGCGATCCGGACCAGGCGCCGCGCCAGCGGCGGGCCGGGCTCGGCACCGCTCGCCTGCTGCGGGAGCGCGTTCACGGCGGCACCTTAAGCGAACTGCCTGCGCACATCCCGGTAGCGTCCCGGCGGTGAAGAGGTCCGCCGCTCTCGCCTGCCTGCTCTGCCTGCTGCTCACCACCGCCGCGGCGGCCGCCAAACCGGCGCCGCGCGGCGTCACGGTCGGCC
The DNA here is from genome assembly GCA_046330305.1 of Solirubrobacterales bacterium. GTDB lineage: Bacteria > Actinomycetota > Thermoleophilia > Solirubrobacterales > 70-9 > VAYN01. The sequence continues at coordinate 53,088 of JAXLTA010000022.1, forward strand.
GGGTCGCGCTGGCGGCGCTGCCGCACGGGCGCGCCTCGCTGCTGGTCTCGGTCAGCTACCCGCTGGCGATGGCGGGCCGCCCGGCCGTCCTGCGGGTGGCCGTCGCCCGCCGCGGCGGCGGCTCGATCCCGCTCGCCAGCCGCCCGGTCCGCCTCAGCGCCGGCCCGCCGCGCCTGGCAGACCGGCGCCGCCGCTTCGCCTTCGTTCACCAGGTCGTGCTCGGCGCCGGGGCGGCGGCCGAGCTGCGGCGCAGCCGCCGGGTCGTGGTCAGCGCTCAAGCGCGGCTCGACGCCAACCACGACGGGCGGCCTGAGCTCGCCGCCCGGGCCCGGGTCGTCCGCCGGCTCGCCCGCGGCCGCGCGGCACCCGCGTGCGCCACGGTCCCGCTGCTGTTCACGCGCGCCCGGCACCCGGTCTCGGTCAGGCTCCCGGCCTGCGTCGGCGTGCGGCACTGGCGGCTGGCCGCGGCGCCCGAGGGCGGGCGCGCGATGCTCCGCGGGGGATCGCTGCTCTACGTCCCGTCCCGGCGCTTCCGCGGCACCGACACGCTGGAGCTGCGGGCGATGCCGCGCCGTCGCCGCGGGGCTGCCCGGGCCGCCGCCGCGCCGCTCACCGTACCGGTAGTCGTCAAGGTGCAGAACACCGCCCAGGTCGTCGTCCGAGCGATGGGCGACTCGGTCACCGCCGGCTTCGGCTACTACTCGAGCGGCAGGCTGATGCCGCTGGTCAGCCTGCCCGAATGCAGGCCCGGCTCGGTGACGCTGGTCGACGCCTGCTCGTCGAACTCGGAAACCCTCAACAACTCGGCCGCGGCGATCGAGTACGCGCCCGACTACGGCCTCGCCAACAACGTCTCCTGGGCGGCGCAGTGGGCCAACGAGTACGGCGTCACCGACTACGAGAACCTCGCGATCAGCGGCTCCGAACCGGTCAACTGGGCGCCTGAAGGCAGCCTCTACGCCACGACGAGGGAAATCGAGTCAGAAGACCCCGATTACGTCCTGCTGACGCTGGGGGCCAACCCGCTGCTCTCGGAAATGCTGTTCGGCACCGACAGGATGGGCTGCGCGATCTGGTCGGACCTGTTCGGCAAGTACGAAGAATGCATCGAGGAGGCCTTCGAAGGCGTCCACCTGCGGCGCGAACTGGAACGGGTTTACACCGACCTGGTGAAGCGGACCGACGCGACGATCTACCTGATGCAGTACCACCTCTCGATCCCCTCGACCGCGCTCGCCTACACGGCCTTCCAGATCGCCCAGATGGGGGCGCTGCTGAATCGCGAAATCGCTCGCGCCGCGGCCGCCGTCAACCCGACCCGGCTGCGGGTCGTGACCCCGCCGCACTTCAACGTCGGCATCGACCTCGAACCGCTCTATCCCTCGCGCTACTCCTGCTCGCGGCTCGGATACAAGGTCGACGGCCAGAGCGTGCAGATCGAGGCCACCCAGGACGAGCTCCTGATCGACCACCCGCTCTCGTTCTGCTCGGGGCCGGCGCAGGGGCCGCCCTGGGTGATCAGCGGCGACACCGGGATCCACCCCAGCGCCGCCGGTTACGCCGAGATGGCCTCGCAGCTGCCCGCCCCCGAATAGCCGAGCGGGCGGCGGCGGGCCCGGGACCCGCCGCCACCGCCGCTCATTCGGTCAGTTCTTCGAGCTGCTTCTTGGCTTCTTCGAGGCCCTGCTGGGCCTGGCCCTTGCCCTTTTCAAGGCCCTTTTCGGCCGATTCGATGCCCTTTTCGAGGCCTTCCTTGGCGCTGCCCTTGGCCTTTTCGGCCTGTTCCTTGGCTTCTTCGAGCGCCTTTTCGGCTTCCGCCTTGCCTTCTTCGAGCGCTTCTTCGGCTTCGGCGGCCCCGTTTTCGACTTCTTCCTTCGCCTTCTCGGTGCCGGAGCTGACGCTGTTGCTCCCGCAGGCCGAGAGCACGACGCCGCCGGCGATCAGCGCGATGACGGCGAGAAGCGCGGCCAGTGCGCGCGCCCTGGTGGGTGACGTCTCGTCTCTCATGTCGGTTCTCCCGCTGTGGTGGGTTCGGACCCGGCTGGCGCCGGAACACGAACGTATTGCATGCTGTGGCGATGATGGAGTCAGAGCAGCCGATGGACGAGTTCGAAGCGATGATCGCGGACGCGATCGACGCCCTGCCCGCCGAGTTCCAGCGCCTGCTGGAGGACGTGCCGGTGGTCGTCTCCGAGCTGGGCGGCGAGCGGCGCGCCTACGGCGAGTACTTCGGCGACGGCGTCGCCCGCGAGGGCTGGGAGGACCGGATCGTGATCTACCGCGACACCCTGGAGCGCGACTTCGGCCACGACCGCGACCTGCTCGCCGAGCAGGTCGAGCGGACCCTGCGGCACGAGCTCGCCCACCACCTCGGCTGGGACGAGCGTGGCGTCGGCGGCCTCGGCCTCTGAGCGCGCGGAAGGCGGGCTAGGGTTGGGCCGATGACCGAGCCGGGTGGCTGGATAGACCTCGCCGAGGGAGATGAGTTCGCCGGCTACCGGATCGACCGCCGGCTGGGTCGCGGCGGGATGGGGATCCTCTACCTGGCGGTCGAGCCCGGGCTCGAGCGCCGCGTCGCCCTCAAGCTGATCGCGCCGGAGGCGGCGGCCGACGAGGTCTTCTCGCGCCGCTTCGCCGAAGAGTCGCGGATCGCCGCCTCGATCGAGCACCCGAACGTGGTCCCGATCTACGCCGCCGGCGAGGAGGACGGCGTCCCCTACATCGCCATGCGCTACGTCGCCGGCTCGGACCTCGGCCGCCGCATCGAGCGCGACGGCCGCCTCGAGCCCGGACGGGCGGCGGCGCTGATCGCCCAGGTCGGCAACGGCCTCGACGCGATCCACGCGGCCGGGCTCGTCCATCGCGACGTCAAGCCGGCCAACGTCCTGATCAGCGGCGAGGTCGGGGAGGAGCACGCCTACATCACCGACTTCGGGGTCGCCCGCAACGTCGCCACCCGGTCCGGCCTGACCCAGACCGGGCGCTTCGTCGGCACCCTCGACTACGTCGCCCCCGAGCAGATCTCGGGCGGCGCCGTCGACGCCCGCGTCGACGTCTACGCGCTCGGCTGCCTGCTCTTCAAGCTGCTCACCGGCCAGGTGCCGTTCCCCCGCGAGGGCGAGGCCGCCCGCCTCTACGCGCACCTCAACGACCCGCCGCCGGCGCCCTCGCTCTACGCACCGGAGGTGCCGGTCGCGCTCGACGCCGTCCTCGCGCGGGCGATGGCCAAGGACCCCGCCGCCCGCTACCCCTCCGCCGGCGACCTCGGCCGCGCCGCGGTCGCCGCCGTCGCCGGCGGTGACGTCTCGGTTCCCGAGCGCACCGTCGCCACCGGCGCTGCCGCCACCGTCGAGTCGGAGACCCTGGCTCCGCTGGCCGCGACCGCCGAAACGCCTGCCGACCGGACCGCCGCGGCCCGCCCCGAGCGGACCGCCGAGACCGAGGCCGGCGAGACCGAGCCGGTCGGCGGTGTCGGCCTTTCACCCCCTATAGGGGGTGAAAAGAAGAAATCGCCGCGCGGCGGCGACGGCGGCGGGCGGCGCGTCTGGCTGCTGGCCGGCGTCGGCCTCGTAGTCGTGATCGCGGCAGCGCTGGCGATCGTCCTCTCCTCGGGCGGGGGCGGGGGCAGTCCGGCCGTCGCGACGGAAGGCGGGACCACGGGGAAGACGGAAGGCGGGGAAGGGACGGCGAAGCAGGGCGGGGATGGAAACCGGGAAGCGCCGCCGCCGCTGAGCCAGGCCGAGTTGGTTCGGCAGGGCGATCGGATCTGCGAAGCCAGCCAGGAATCCTTCAAGCGGGTCCGCCAGGAATTCCCCACCGCCAAGCTTGAGGAAGCGCCCGACGTCGAATACTCCGAACGCCTGGTGGCCATCTCCTCCAGTGCCGTGAAGAGGTTCCGGAAGCTGGTACCGCCCCCGCAGAAGCGACGCGCCTACGGCGAATACGTCGCCTCGCAGGAAGAAGTGCGCGAACTGGATGCCAGCGCGTTGCAGGCGGCGAGGGACGAAAACACCTCCGCCTACCTGTTGGCCCGCGGCGCGCGCGACGAAGGACAGGGCAAGCGCCGCGAACTCGCCGACGAAATCGGCTTCGAAGTCTGCAGCCAATGACCGCCGTGGGGAACGAGGCGGGCTGAGATGGAGAGCCTGGCGCCGCGGCTGGAGGGTGCGCTGGTCGTGCTGGAGCCGCTGGCGGCGGCCCACGGCGAGGAGCTGTGGGCGGCCGCCCAGGCGCCCGAGATCTGGGAGTGGCTGACCAACCTCGGCGCCGACCGGGCCGTCTTCGCCGAGTTCATGCGGGCGGCGCTGGAGGCGGGGGAGGCCGGCCGCGAGGGGCCGTTCGCGATCCGCCGCCGGGCCGACGGCGCCGTCGTCGGCTCGAGCCGCTACATGAACGTGCGCCCCGCCGACCGCGTGGTCGAGATCGGCTGGACCTGGCTCAACCCGAGCGCCTGGCGCAGCGGCGTCAACGTCGAGACCAAACTGCTGCTGCTGGGGCACGCCTTCGAGCGCCTCGGGTGCGTCCGCGTCGAGTTCAAGACCGACGCCCGCAACGAGCGCTCCCGGACCGCGATCGCGGCGCTGCCGGCGCGGTTCGAGGGCGTGATGCGAAAGCACATGATCGTGCCCGGCGTCGGCCAGCGCGATTCCGCCTACTTCAGCGTGATCGACGCCGAGTGGCCGGCCGTCCGGGCCAACCTCGAGCGCCGCCTCGCCGCCGCCGCCGCGCCGCCCGCCGGCGCCTGAGCGGTCCCTCAGTCGTCGCCGCGCCGGGTGGGGTCGGCCGCGTGGGCGACGCGTTCGGCCCGCTGGCGGACCTCTTCGGTCGCCTCGCGGGTCGCCGCGAACGCCTCCTCGGTCGCCGCCGCCATGCCCTCGCTCGGCTTGCCGCCGACGATGTCGCGGAAGGCGTTCTTGAAGCGCTCGGTGCGGCGGTCGGGGGGAAAGCGCGCTTCCGAGCGCGCCTGCTTGGCGGGCCGGCGCTCGCCGTAGCGGTGCCGGGCCCAGGGCGAGCGCGGCTTGCCGAGCCGGCAGGCGCCGTAGAGCGCCACCGGGAAGAAGAAGAAGCCGACGATGCCGTGCAGGACCCGCCCCTTGGCGAAGCAGATCGCGACCCAGCTGAACAGCAGCAGCCCGCTGATCACGCTGCCGATCACCGCGCTGGCGGAGCCGGTCTCGATCGTGAACGGGCTGCCTCCGAGCAGGATCAGCAGCATCCCGGCAGCGGCGATCACGGTCGCGTCGATCGAGCTGCGTCCCTCCTCGGACCAGTAGACATCGTCGAGGTGGACCCAGAGCGCGAACTCGTCGATCGTCAGCCCGGCGCCGATGCCGAAGAAGAAGGCGCAGATCTCGGTGTGGGGGCTGCGGCCGAAAGAGAGGAAGCCGAGCGCGCCGGCGACCATCATCGTCACGATCCCGAAGACCAGGTGGTGGATGTGGACGCCGCTGTCGCTGACCACGCTGCCGGGCCACCAGGGCACCCGTGGGCTGCGCATCAGCCGCGTGCTCATGCGGATGAAGGCGAAGGAGAGCAGGAATCCGAGGAGGACGAGGAAGAGCCCCTGCTCTTCGTGCTGGACCAGGTTGTCCCAGAAGTCCGAGAAGATCGTAGCCGTCGTCATGCCGGCACCGGCCTCGAGTTTAGACGCGGAGCGGCGCCGTCCCGGGCGCGGATCAGGTCGAGCGTCAGCAGCACCGCGGCGACCGCGAAGAAGGGGGAGAGGACGATGTTGGAGGCCGACTCGGCGAACCAGGAGGCGAGGAAGCCGTGGCCGAGCAGCGCGTGGGTGCCGGCGGCGATGGCGCCGCCGAGCGCGTCTCCCGCCAGCTCGATCGGGACCAGGATCCAGAACACGAACCAGAAGTTGCCGCGGATCAGGCGGACGCTGCGCGCGAAGGCGCGGCGCACGCCGCACTCCTCGAGCTCGACGATCGGCCCGGCGAGCCCGAGCCAGATGAATGCCAGCACGCCGGGCACCACGAACACCGCCAACCCCGCCGCGACGGCGATCACGTAGAGCACGTCGACCGCGATCAGCCGGCCGTAGTTGAGCCGGCGGGCGATGTACGTCAGGGACGGCGGTCGTTCGTCATCGGGATGGGTGAGGGAGACCGCGACCGCGCCGCTGAAGAAGACCTCGCCGAGCAGGCCGGTCGTGCTCACCGCCAGCACCGCGAGCAGGAAGGCGGTGACTTTGATGCCGCTGCTCAGGTCGAGCGCTTCGACGTCGACCCGGACGGCGAGCGAGTCGAGCAGGCCGAGGGGGATGAAGACGACCAGGCCGAGCAGCAGCAGCGAGGGCGCCCAGGCGCGGTAGGTGCGCCAGATCCGCACATAGGTCGTGGCCAGCCGGCGGCGCAGGTTCACGTCAGCGGCGCCGGCGGCCGGCCTTGACGCGGCCCCGGGCCTGCAGCCGCGACTGGGAGGACTCGGCGGCCGGGACGCGCTTCAGGTTGGTCAGCTCGGGGATCAGGATCTCTTCGGCGCAGCGGCGGTGCCAGTGGTGGTGGTCGGTGCCGCCGAGCCGGCGCACGAACTGGACGATCGTGTGCTCGTCGCCGACCTCGATCTCGCCATGGCAGCCGGGGCAGCGGTAGAGCTTGCGGGCGATGCCGCGGATCAACCAGGCCTCGTCGCCCTCCTCGTTGAGCCCCCGCAGCGACCAGCGGGTGCTGGGCTGGCCGTCGAACTGGCCCATCTCAGCGCCTCGCCATCCAGGCGAAGGCGCCGGCCATCGCCAGGTTGGCGGCGCCGGCGAGCCGCAGCCCGGCCCTGGCGCCCGGCCGGCTGACCGCCGGCGAGGCGGCCCAGAGGGCGTCGGTGGCGATCTCGGTCCCGCGCAGCCAGGCCAGCGCCTGCCAATCGGCCGGCCGGCCGCGGCGGGCGGCGACCGCGTGGGCGGCGGCGAACGTCAGCCAGATCGGCGCGCAGCGGCGGAACAGGTGGCGGGCATCGGGCGAGGGCTCGTCGTGGCCGAGCGCGCGGAGCGTCGCCGCCGGGGCGGCCAGCGCGGCGCCGCCGAGGGCGAGGTCGAACCCGATCATGAACCCGTTGGTGAGGCGGACGGCCCGCTCGAGCGTCATCGGCCCGAGTTTCCCAGAAGGGAAAGCGACGGGGTCGGCGAATTGGACCGCCGTGACCAAGACTGCAACGAAGTCTCCCCAGCTCAAAAGCCTCTCCGACTACATCCAGGAGCGCTTCGACGAGTTCTCGCGCTCCCAGAAAGACGTCGCCCGCTACATCGTCGACCACCTCGACGAGGCCGCGTTTCTCACCGCCGAGGAGCTGGCCAGGAGAGCGAGCACCTCGTCCTCGACGGTGGTGCGCTTCTCCCAGGCCCTCGGCTTCGAGGGCTACCCGGAGCTGCAGCAGGCGGCGATCGAGGAGTACCGGACGACGATCGCCACCGCCGCCGTTCCCGGGGCCGGCCCGCTGTTCTCGTTCGACCATTCCGAGCTGGAGGCCTCGCTCAGCGCCGACTACTCGAACCTCGAGGAAACCGCGCGCAAGCTGACCACCGAGCAGATCGACCAGTCGGTCTCGGCGCTGGCGACGGCGCAGCGGATCGTGATCGTCGGCGTCGACCAGATGGCATTCTTCGCCAGCTACCTGCGGCACACGCTGAGCCTGCTGGACATCAGGGCCGAGATCGTGGCCTCCACCGGCGGCGAGTCCCTGCAGCGGCTGGGCAGGATCGACGAAGAGACGCTCGTCATCACGCTGTCTGCCGGCCGGGCCCACCCGCTCCTGCTGCGGGCGATGAAACTGGCTCTGCACCGCGGGGCGCGCACGCTGGCGATCTCCGACGCGACGATGTCGGAGGTGGGCGAGCACGCCGAGATGACCCTCTACTTCTCCTCCAACAGCCCCTCTTTCACGCGCTCCAACACCGCCCTGATGGCGTTGGTACAAGCTTTGGCGCACGGGTTGTACGCGCGGGACGAAGCCGCCCACCGGGATCGGATCCGCGCCTACAAACTGAAGTAGGCGGGGCGCGGGCCGGCGCCCCGCATCCGTAATATGGGCCCATGGCTGAGCGTGCGACTTTCCGGTTGAAGACCGGCCTGGCGGAGATGTTGAAAGGCGGCGTGATCATGGACGTGGTCACCCCCGAGGAGGCGACGATCGCCGAGGAGGCCGGCGCGGTCGCGGTGATGGCGCTCGAACGCGTCCCCGCCGACATCCGCGCCCACGGCGGCGTCGCCCGGATGTCGGACCCGGCGATGATCAAGGGGATCCAGGCTGCGGTCTCGATCCCGGTCATGGCAAAGGCCCGGATCGGCCACATCGCCGAGGCTCAGGTGCTGGAAGCGCTCGAGGTCGACTACATCGACGAGTCCGAGGTGCTGACCCCGGCCGACGAGGTCAACCACATCGAGAAGCTCGCCTTCCAGGTGCCCTTCGTCTGCGGCGCCACCAACCTCGGCGAGGCGCTGCGGCGGATCGGTGAGGGGGCGGCGATGATCCGCTCCAAGGGCGAGGCCGGGACCGGCAACGTGGTCGAGGCGGTGCGCCACATGCGCGAGATCACCTCCGGCATCCGCCGCCTCTCCCAGCTGCGCCCCGAGGAGCTCGCCGCCGCCGCCAAGGAGCTGCCGGCGCCGCTGGAAGTCGTCCAGGAGGTTGCCGAGCGCGGCCGCCTGCCGGTGCCGCTGTTCTGCGCCGGCGGCATCGCCACCCCGGCCGACGCGGCGCTGATGATGCAGCTCGGCGCCGAGGGCAACTTCGTCGGCTCGGGCATCTTCAAGAGCTCGGACCCGGCGCGGCGCGCCAAGGCGATCGTCGAGGCCACGACCCACTACAACGACCCCGAGCGGGTCGCCGCCGCCTCGATCGGGCTCGGCGAGGCGATGGAGGGGCTGGAGATCGCGCCGCTGGCCGCCGAAGACGCCCTGCTGCAGCACCGCGGGGGCTGAGCTGAAGGTCGGAGTCCTAGCGCTCCAGGGGGGCTTCGAAGCCCACCTGAAGACCTTGCGGCGGCTCGGCGCCGAGGCGGTCGAGGTGCGCACGCCCGCGGACCTCGAGGGGCTGGACGGCCTCGTCATCCCCGGCGGCGAGAGCACCGCGATCGGCAAGGGCATCGAAGCGGCGCGCCTGGAGCCGGCGCTGCGCCGGCTGCACGAGGAGGGCCGGCCGATCCTCGGCACCTGCGCCGGGATGATCGTCTGCGACGCCGACCACCTCGGCTTCCTCGACGCGACCGCCCGCCGCAACGCCTTCGGCCGCCAGCTGCAGAGCTTCGAGGCCGACGTCGAGGTCGAGGGGATCGGCGACGAGCCGCTGCGCGCGGTCTTCATCCGCGCCCCCTGGATCGAGGCCTGGGGCGAGGAGGTCGAGGTGCTCGCCAGCTACGAGGGGCACCCGGTCGCGGTCCGCGAGGGCTCGGTGCTGGCGAGTGCCTTCCACCCCGAGCTGACCGACGACCCGCGCTTCCACGCGATATTCATGGCGATGATCAGCAGCGCCCGCGAGCGGGCGGCGAGCGACGAGCAGGAGGCGAGACGATGACCGCAGGCGATCCGAGGACCAAGGCGCTGGCGAAGATCCTGGTCGGGTACTCGACCAGGGTCGCGGAGGGCGACACGGTCTCGATCGACGGCGAGAGCGCCGCGGCGCCGTTGCTGCTGGCGGTCTACGAGGAGGTTCTGAAGGCCGGCGGCAACCCGGTCCTCAACGTCGCCCTCGACGGCCAGATCGCGGCTTACTTCAAGCACGCCTCCGACGCCCAGCTGGAATGGATCTCGCCCTTCGCCGAGTGGGTCGCCGACCACGTCGACGTGCGGATCGCGATCGGGGCCAGCACCAACACCCGCGAGCTCTCCGGGGTGCCGCCGGAGCGCCAGACGCTGCGGCAGTCGGTCACCGGCGACCTGATGGCGCGGGCGATGAAGCGCGCCGCCGCGGGCGAGATGCGCTGGGTCTACACCCTGTTCCCGACCAGCGCCTACGCCAGCGAGGCGGAGATGAGCCTGGCCGACTACGAGGACTTCTATTACGCCGCCTGCCTCGCCGACTCCGGCGACCCGCTCAACGCCTGGAAGGCGGCCTCCGAGGAGACCGAACGGCTGGCGGAGTGGATCGAGGGCCACGAGGAGGTGCGGCTGACGGCGCCCGGCACCGATATCAAGCTCGGCATCGCCGGCCGCCACTTCATCCCCTGCGTGGGCGACCACAACATGCCCGACGGCGAGTTCTTCACCGGTCCGGTCGAGGACTCGGTCGAGGGCGAGGTCAGCTTCCACCTGCCGGCGGTGATCGGCGGCCGCGAGGTCTCCGGCGTCAAGCTCCGCTTCGAGGGCGGGCGCGTGGTCGACGCCAGCGCCGATCGCGGCGAGGAGTACCTGGTCAAGCTGCTCGACACCGACCCGGGCGCCCGCACGCTCGGCGAGCTCGGCATCGGCACCAATTACGGGATCGACCGCGGAACCCGTGAGGTGCTGCTTGACGAGAAGCTGGGGGGGACCGTCCACATGGCGGTCGGCGCCAGCTATCCCGAGTCCGGCGGAGTCAACGAGTCCGCCGTCCACACCGACCTGGTCTGCGACCTGCGCCTCGGCGGCAAGCTGGAAGTTGACGGCAAGGTGATGCAGGAAAATGGCCGCTTCGTCGTCTGACGGCCCCTGACGCGTCGCATCGCGGCGTCCTCGGTCGGTCACGTGCGGAGCACGCTCCCTCCTCGTCCTGGCGCTGCTCGGTCAGGAACCGTTGGACGAGCGAATTTGGGCCGGGAATCGGCGAGGGGTCAGCCGTGGGCGAGGATCGCGGCGATCACGCCCAGGACGCCGACGAGGAGCGTGCCGATCAGGCCCGCGAAGAGCTGGTTGAACGACCGGTGCATGGCGCCGATCTCCATGCGCAGGGCGCCGATCTCGGTCCGGACCTCCTCCCGCATGGCGCCGATTTCAGCCTTCAGCTCTTCGCGCATGCCGCCAATTTCCGCGCGGAGCTCGGAGCGGAGGGCGCGGAATTCGTGGCGCATCTCGGCGAAGCCGTCGTCGACCTTCTTGTTGAGGTCGTCGAGGCGCTCGTCGGTCCAGGATTCCCCTGCCATCGTGGCCATGATGCCACCTTGGCGCGATGGATGAGATGGTTTGTCTGCGAAACGAAAAGGTTTCGTGCCAGCAGTGTGACGGCGGGCGGGTGGCGGTTCGCGGGTGGCCTCGAGCCGGCTCGGCGACGGCGAGCCCGCGGGGCTCTACTGGTTCGGGATCGGGGAACCGGCGAGGAGGAAGAACCAGACGGTGAGAGCGAGGGCGGCGAGCATCACCGAGGCCATCAGGCAGGCCTCGACGACGGTGACCGAGCCGCGCACGGGCGCGGTGTCGCGCATGCTGCGCAGCCAGGTCGGCCGCATCGGCCCGAGCCGGTTGGTGCCGGTGATCGAGATGTAGAGCTGGTTGAGGCGCCCGATCAACCAGGCGACGATCAGCACCGAGGCGAGGATGCCGACGATCACCACCAGGTAGGGGCCGCCGCTGGGGAACTGGGTGTGGGACACCTTGGAGGCGATGTAGACCCAGCTGAGCGGGATCGCCGTCCACAGCGAGAAGGCCGCGAGCAGCATCGCGATGAACACCAGCCCCGCCGCCAGGCCCCGCAGCCGATCGTGGTTTCCGGTCCGGTTTGCCGCCATCTCCCTCCCAAATAGAATGACACCCCTATGTCCGGACATTCGAAGTGGCACTCGATCAAACACAAGAAGGGCGCGGCCGACGCGAAACGCGGCAAGCTCTTCAGCAAGCTGGCGCGGGCGATCACCGTCGCCGCCCGCGACGGCGGCGGCGACGTCGACGGCAACCCGACGCTGGCGACGGCGGTGCAGAAGGCCAAAGAAGCATCGATGCCGAAAGACAAAATCCAGAAGGCGATCGACGTCGGCACCGGCGCCGGCTCCGACGGCGCCGCGATCGAACGGATCGTCTACGAGGGCTACGGCCCGGCCGGGGTCGCCGTTCTGGTCGAGGCGCTGACCGACAACCGAAACCGCGCCAGCGCCGAGATCCGCCACGCCTTCTCCAAGCACGGCGGCAACCTCGGTGAGCCCGGCTCGGTCGCCTGGATCTTCGAGCGCAAGGGGTCGATCGCCGTCGACGCCGCCCGCTACGGCGAGGACGACCTGATCGCCGCGATCGACGCGGGCGCCGAGGACGTCGTCGAGGAGGGCGACCGGCTGCGGGTGATCTGCGAGCCCGCCGACCTCACCGCGGTGCGCGAGGCGCTCGAGGGCGCCGGCGTGGAGTACGTCTCCGCCGGGCTGGCGATCGAGCCGAAGAGCACGGTCGAGGTCAAGGGCCATGACGCCGAACGGCTGCTGAAGCTGATCGACGAGCTCGACGACCAGGACGACGTCGACGAAGTCTTCGCCAATTTCGACATCCCCGAGGAAGTCCTCGAGAAGCTCGCCGCCTGAGGCCCGGCGGCGCCGCCCGAGCCGGGAAGGCATCCGGCCGGCGCCCCAGAATCACTACCCATGCAGGTAGTGATGGGCGTCGACCCCGGCGCCGCCAACCTCGGATTCGGAGTCGTGCGGGTCGAGGGCAACCGGATGGTCGCCCTCGACGGCGGCGTGGTCGAGACCGCCGCGGGGCTGCCGATGGAGCGGCGCCTGCAGCGCATCCACCAGGCGCTGAGCGAGCTGATCGCCTGGCACGAGCCGAAGGCGGTTGCGGTCGAGGAGGTCTTCTTCGGCAAGAACGTGGCCTCGGCGATGTCGGTCGGCCAGGCCAGCGGCGTCGCGATGCTGGCCGCGGCCCAGGCCGGCGTCGCCTGCTTCGCCTACACGCCGCAGGCGATCAAGATGGCGGTCTGCGGCTCCGGCGGCGCCGACAAGGCCCAGGTGCAGCGGATGGTCGGCACCCTGCTCGGTCTGCCCGAGCCGCCGACTCCCGACCACGCAGCCGACGCGCTGGCGGTGGCGATCTGCCACGGCGGCTCGGCCGGGCGCCGGGCGGCGATCGCCGCCACCGGTGCGCCCGGGGGCGGCAGCCCGATGCGGGAGCGGATCGCGGGATGATCGCCGCCGTTCGCGGTGAGGTGATGGTGCGGCGTGCCGATCACGTCGTGATCGACGCCGGCGGCGTCGGCTACCGGTTGACGGTCTCGGCGGAGACGCTGAAGGCGGTGCCGGCGGCGGGCAGCGACGCCTTCCTGCATGCCGAGCTGATCTCGCGCGAGGACTCGCTGGCTCTCTACGGCTTCGCCTCCGAGGAGGAGCGCGACCTCTTCCGGCTGCTGATCTCGGTCAGCGGCGTCGGCCCCAAGGTCGCGATCGCGGCGCTCTCGGGCGGCAGCGCCCGGGTCCTGCTGCAGGCGATCGCCGCCGGCGACGCGAAGCGCTTCCAGGCGGTTCCCGGAATCGGCAAACGGACCTCCGAGCGGATCATCGTCGAGCTGCGCGAGAAGGTCGCCGGCAGCCTCGCCGAGGAGGTGGCGCTGGCGGCCGAGGAGGGCGGCGGCGACGCCCGCGCGCTTGCCCGCGACGGGCTCGTCAACCTCGGCTACGCCCTGCAGGAGGCCGAGCAGCTGCTCGACGGGCTCGACGGCGAGGATCCCGAGGAGCTGCTGGCGGGCGCCCTGCGCAAGGCGGCGAGCGCCCGATGAGCGAGTCGCCCGAGATCGGCGGCAACCGGATCCGGACGCCGGGGATCGGCGAGGACCCGGTCCCGATCGACGCCGAGGTGCGGGTCCACGACGCCCGCGCCGACGTCCCCGACGAGGACCTCGACCGCTCGCTACGGCCGCCGACGCTGGCGGACTTCGTCAACCAGAAGCAGGTCACCGAGCAGCTGGCGATCTTCATCGAGGCAGCCCGCCGTCGCGGCGAGCCGCTCGACCACGTCCTGCTCGCCGGCCCGCCGGGCCTCGGCAAGACGTCGCTGGCCCACATCGTCGCCGGCGAGCTCGGCGTCCCGATGGTGCAGACCGCCGGCCCGGCGCTGGAGCGCAAGGCCGACGTCGCCTCCTTCCTCACCGCCCTGGAGCCGGGCTCGGTCTTCTTCATCGACGAGATCCACCGCCTCGGCCGCGCCGTCGAGGAGACCCTCTACCCGGCGATGGAGGACGGCGAGCTGCCGGTCGTGCTCGGCCAGGGCGCCGGCGCCCGCACGGTGACGCTGCCGCTGCCGCCGTTCACGCTGATCGGGGCCACGACGCGCGCCGGGCTGCTGACGACGCCGTTGCGCGACCGCTTCGGCGTCTCGCACCGGCTCGAGCACTACAGCGACGAGCACCTGGCGCTGATCGTCGAGCGCTCGGCGCGGATCCTCGAGGTCGAGATCGACGCCGCCGGGGCACGCACGATCGCCTCCCGCTCGCGCGGCACCCCGCGGGTCGCGAACCGGCTGCTGAAGCGGGTTCGCGACTTCGCCGAGGTGAAGGGGACGGGGGCGATCGGGGCGGCGATCGCCGCCGACGCGCTGGCGATGCTCGAGGTCGACGCCGGCGGCCTGGACCGCTCCGACCGCGCCCTGCTCGACACCGTCGCGACCAAGTTCGGCGGCGGCCCGGTCGGGCTCTCGACGCTGGCGATCGCGATCGGCGAGGAGCAGGACACGATCGAGGACGTGCTCGAGCCCTACCTGCTGCAGCAGGGGCTGCTGAAGCGGACCCCGCGCGGCCGGGTCCTGACCCAGCGCGCCTACGACCACCTCGGGCTGCCGGCCCCCGAAGGCGCCGCGAGCCTCTTCTAGCGCCGCTCCTCTAGCCTGTCGGCAAATGGCGTTCTTCATCTGTCCCAACTGCGGCCATCGCGAGTCGGGGAGCGACCGCACCGCCGGCTTCAGCACCCGTCCCAAAGGCTGCTCGAAATGCGGGTTCGGATTCATTTTCGAATTGCTCGACGATTACTATCCGGCTCCGAACGCGGCGTTCTTCGTCTGCGACCAGCAGGGGAGGGTGCTTGACGCGGGCAAGGGGAGCTATGAGTTGACCGGCCTCACCGACGAGGACGTGATCGGCCGGCCGGTGAGCGAAGTGCTGGGCCTCGACTGGATCGACCCCGGCGACGGCGGCGAGAGCGCCGACAGCGACGGCGACGGCGTCACCGACCCGATCGAGACCTCGCTGGAGTGGGGCGTGCGCTCGCTCGGCAAGCGGGTCTCGGTGAACGCCGAGGGCGACCTGCCCGCGCGCGCCGTGGCCGACGTCTTCCCCGCCTACGACGACGACGGCGGGCTGCTGCTCGTCCTCACGCCAGAGGGCTGAGCGCGATGGGCTCGCGGCGGCGCCACCTCTTCGTCCTGCTCTTCGTACTGGGGCTGGTGATCGCCTCGGTGGTGATCATCGTCAAGAAGGAAACCCAGCTCGGCCTCGACCTGCAGGGCGGCCTCGAGCTCGTCTACGAAGGCCAGCCGACCGAAGAAGGCGGCGAAGTCACCGGCAGCGACATCGAAGACTCGATCTCGATCATCGAAAAACGGGTCAACGAGCTCGGCGTCTCGGAGTCCGAAGTGGCCCGTCTCGGGACGAGCAACGTGACCGTCGCGCTGCCCGGGATCACCGACCCCGAACGCGCCGCCGAACAGGTCGGCAGCACCGCGCAGCTCTTCTTCTACGACTGGGAGCCGAACCTGATCGGACCCTCGCGGCAGATCGCCGGCACCCCGGGCCGCGAAGCGCCGCAGAAGGCGATCAAGGAATCCGAAGAACGGTGGAAGGAAGCGGGCCGCAACCCGAAGAGCACCGAGAACCAGCAGCTGATCTACGCCGGCGCCTACCCGAGCGCATACTCGGCGGCGCTGCTGGCCTCCGAACAGGAACCGATCGAACCGTGCGA
This sequence comes from Solirubrobacterales bacterium, assembly GCA_046330305.1. Lineage (GTDB taxonomy): Bacteria > Actinomycetota > Thermoleophilia > Solirubrobacterales > 70-9 > VAYN01. The sequence continues at coordinate 68,863 of JAXLTA010000022.1, forward strand.
AGAATGCTCGGTCAGCCGCCCGCGGTATTACCTGTTCGACAAGGAAGCCCCGCACAAGCTTCTGGCCGGTCCCGAGTTCAAGGAAAAGGACCTCTACGTCAGCCCGACCGGCGAAAAGATCCCGAAAGACGGGATCGTCGTCGAAGTGCCGACCGGCTACGTGCTGGTCTCGGAATACCCGAGCGACGAAACCGGCAGCTTCGACACGACCGCGCAGCCCGGTTGGTGGGCGATCAAGGACCGGCCCTCGCTCAACGGCAACGAGATCACCAACCCCGAACAGACCTACGCGCCGACGACCAACGAACCGATCGTCAGCTTCAACTTCACCGGCGAAGGCCAGGAAGCCTTCCACGACGTCACCCGGGCGATCGCCCAGCGCGGCCAGGCCAACGCGATCGGGCCGGTCAGCAACCAGGAAGCGGCGGCGCTCTCCGGCCACTTCGCGGTCGTCCTCGACAACGAAGTCCAGTCGCGGCCGATCATCAACTTCCGCGAAAACCCGGACGGGATCGACGGCCGCACCGGGGCCCAGATCTCGGGCGGCTTCAACAACGAACACGGCCTCGAACAGGCTCAGGAACTGGCGACGACGCTGCAGATCGGCGCCCTGCCGATCAACCTGAAGCTGATCAGCGAGACCCAGGTCTCGGCGACGCTCGGCTCGCAGGCCCTCCACGAGGGGGTCAAGGCGGGAATCATCGGCCTCGCCCTCGTCGTCCTCTTCCTGCTCGTCTACTACCGCTTCCTCGGCCTGATCGCCTCGATCGCGCTGGCCGCCTACGGGGTGATCTTCTTCGCCCTGATCGACCTGATCCCGATCACCCTGACGCTGCCGGGCATCGCCGGCCTGGTGCTGACGATCGGCGTCGCCGCCGACTCCAACATCGTCATCTTCGAGCGAATAAAGGAGGAGGTGCGGGCCGGGCGCGCGATGTCGAGCGCGATCGCCGCCGGCTACAAACGCGGGATCCTGACGATCGTCGACGCCAACGTCGTCACCCTGCTCACCGCCTTCATCCTCTTCGTGCTGGCGACCGCCGGCGTCAAGGGCTTCGCCTTCACCCTGCTGATCGGCACGATCGTCTCGCTGCTGACCGCGGTCGTCTTCACCCAGGCGCTGCTCGGCAGCATGAGCCGCTCGCGGATCCTGCGCTCGCCCAGCGTCCTCGGCGCCGGCGGCAGGGGCCGGCAGTGGCGCTTCGACTTCATGGGCGCGAGTCGCTGGTTCTTCTCGGTCTCGGGCGTGATCCTGCTGATCGGGGCCGTCGCGCTCTCGACCAACCAGCTCAACTTCGGCATCGACTTCGAGTCCGGGACGCGGATCACGGTCGCGCTGGAAAAGCCGACCGACGAGGAAGGCGTCCGCGAAAGCCTCGAATCCGCCGGCGTCTCGGGCGAGGAGGTCCAGCAGGTCTCCGACCCGGTGCTGGGCGACAACGTCTTCCAGATCCAGTCCAACGAACTCGAACCGGAAGAGGTCAAGCAAGCCCGCAAGGCGCTCAGCAACGACTTCGGCGTGGTCGAAAACGGGTTCGAAAGCACCAGCGTCGGGCCGACCTTCGGCGAACAGGTGGCCAACAACGCGCTGAAAGCGCTGATCTTCGCCCTGCTGGTGATCTGCGGCTACGTCGCGCTGCGGTTCGACCCGAAGTTCGCGGTGCCGGTGCTGATCGCGATCTTCCACGACATCCTGATCACCGCCGGCGTCTACTCGCTGACCGGCAAAGAGGTGACGAGCGGAACCGTCGCCGCCTTCCTGACGATCCTCGGCTACTCGATCTACGACACGATCATCGTCTTCGACCGAATACGCGAGAACGTGCCGCGGATGCCGCGCGCCGCCTTCTCCCAGATCGTCAACCGGTCGATGAGCGAGGTCCTGAACCGTTCGCTGGCGACCAGCTTCTCGACCCTGCTGGCGGTGCTCTCGCTGCTCGTCTTCGGCGGCGCCACGCTGCAGGACTTCGCCTTCGCGATGCTGATCGGGATCATCTCGGGCACCTACTCCTCGATCTTCATCGCCTCGCCGGTGCTGAGCGCCTGGAAGGAACGCGAGCCGGGGTTCATCCGCCGCCGCCTGCGGATCGCCGAAGTGGAGGGCGGCGTCGTGCCCGCCTACGCCGACGACACGCAGGCCAAGCTGCTGGCCGACGACGCCCACACCGAAGGCGACGACCGGCCCGAAGAGGTCGACATGGAGGCCGAGGTCGCCGCCGAGGAGCACCCCGAGCCGGTCGCCACGGCGGAGCGCCCGGCCCCCGGCAACGGCGGCGATCCGGCGCCGCCGCAGTCGGCGACCGAGGAGGCCTCGGCCGAGCGCCGGGCCCGCAACGAGGCGCGCCGCGCCCGCCGCCAGCAGCGCCGCAAGCACGGAAGGAGCCGTTGATGGAGGTCGCGATCTAGATGGCGCTGCTCGTCTTCTTCATCATGGGCATCGCGCTCTGGCACTTCACCGTCTTCCTGCCCGACCACTTCTGGCAGGGGATCATCGGCGCCTTCCTGGGGGCGGTTCTGGGCGCCGTCGTGTTCGGGATGATCGTCCAGGAGATCAGCGGCAAAAGCCTCAGCGAAACCGACATCGGCACGGCCCTGATCGCGATTCCCGGCACCGCGATCGGGCTCGGCATCGTCTACCTGATCGGCCTCCGCCAGCAGCGCTCGCTGCGCTAGAGCGGCCGCAGTTTCCGGGCCTGATGCGGGCGGTTTCCGCCGGGCCGGCTCCTAGCCTGGGAGGGGTGCCGGACTCCCTGAAGAGCTTTGCCGCCGCGCCCTATGAGTACGCGGACGTGCGCGCGGTCGCCGCCGGGGTCGGCGTCTCCGAGCCGGTCGCGGTGACGCTGGTGCGGCGCGGCTATCGCACGCCCGAGCAGGCGCGTGCCTTCCTCGCCGCCGACGAGGCGCACCCCCCGGCCGCCTTCGCGGCGATGGCCGAGGTCGTCGAGCTGGTCGGCACCGCGATCGAGGCCGGCGAGCGGATCACGGTCCACGGCGACTTCGACGTCGACGGCGTCTGCGCGACCGCGGTCACGGTCTCGACGCTGCGGGCGCTGGGTGCCGACTGCGACTGGTTCATCCCCGACCGGATCGCGGACGGCTACGGCCTCACCGGCGCGAACGTTGAGCGGCTCGCCGAGCGCGGCACCGGCCTGCTGCTGACCGTCGACTGCGGCGTCACGGCAATCGCCGAGGTGCGGCTGGCGCAGGAGCTCGGGATGGAGGTGGTCGTGACCGACCACCACCAGGCCGGCACCGAGCTGCCGCCGTGTCCGATCCTGCATCCGTCGCTCTCGGGCTATCCGTTCGAGCACCTCTGCGGCACCGCGGTGGCGTGGAAGCTGGCGTGCGCGTTGCGCTCGGCTTCGGGGACCGCTGGAGCGCCCCGCGAAGCCGGGTCCCGCGATCCCGCCCTCGACGCCGACCTGGACCTCGTGGCCCTCGCCACGGTCGCCGACGTGGTGCCGCTGGTGGGAGAGAACCGGGCGCTGGTCAAGCGCGGCCTGACGGAGACGCGGCGCGCCCGCAGGGTCGGGCTGCGGGCGCTGATGGCGGCGGCGAAGTGCGAGCCGGCGGCGATCGACGAGAGCGACCTGGCCTTCCGTCTGGCGCCGCGGATCAACGCCGCCGGACGGCTCTACCGGGCCGACGCCGGGGTCGAGCTGCTGCTCTGCGAGGAGGAGGCGCGGGCCGAGCAGATCGCGGCGGAGCTGAGCCGCGCCAACTCCGAGCGCCGGGCGAGGGAGCGCGAGGTGGACGCCGCCGCCGAGGCCAACCTGCGCGAGCTTCCCGAGGAGCTTCGCACCGCGCCCGGGCTCGTCCTCGCGGGGGAGGACTGGCACCCCGGCGTGGTCGGGATCGTCGCCTCGAGGCTGGTCGAGCGCCACCACCGGCCGGTGGTCGTGGTCTCGCTCGACGGCGAGGGGGGAGGACGCGGCTCCGGCCGCAGCATCCCCGGCTTCGACCTGCTGGCGGCGCTCGAGACGTGCGCCGAGCACCTGGAGAGCTTCGGCGGGCACCGGGCGGCCGCGGGGCTGAGCCTGCGGGCGGAGAGCCTCGACGGCTTCCGCGCCGCCTTCGCGGCCCACGCCGCGGCGGTGCTGGGCCCCGAGGACCTGCGGCGAACCGAGCGGATCGACGCAATCGTCGGCGGCGTCGGGCTCGGCCTCGAGCTGGCCGAGGAGCTGAGGCAGCTGGCGCCCTTCGGGATGGGCAATCCCGGCGTGCGGCTGATGGTGCCCTCGGCGCGGGTCAGCGACGTGAGGACGATGGGCGAGGAGGGCCGGCACGCCCGCTTCAGCCTCCACAGCGGCTCCCACCGGGCGGTCGGCGTCGCCTTCGGCCGCTCCAGTCTCGGCGTCGGCAAGGACGAGCAGATCGACGCCACGGTCCGGCTCGAGGTAAATCACTGGAACGGCTCGGTCGAGCCGCGGGTGGTGCTGCGCGACATCTATCCGCTGCGCGGGGAGGGGGGGCAGCGGCCCGGGAGCGCGGCGAGCGACTCCGAGGCGGCCGCGGCCGCGGTCGCGGGGCATGGCTGCGAGTGTGAGGACGAGGAGTGGTGGGAGCGTCTCGAGGCCGAGCTCGGCCGTGAGTTGTCGAGTTCCTCTCGCGTGGCGAGAGGAACTCGACACGAGGGTGGGCGAACGGTCGTCGCCGGCCGGGGCTCGCCGCTGGTCGCGATCGCCGAGCTGGTCTCCAGCGGCGCGGGGGTGCTGGGGGTATGCGCCGATGCCTCGCGGCGCGCCTCGCTGGCCGCCGGCGCCGCCGGCCTCGCCCGCTTCAACGGCGGCAGCGGCCGGGTCGCCTGCATGCGCTGCGGCGCCGCCGCCCTCGAAGCCGTCGCCGCCAAGGCCGCGGCCGGCTTCGCCCTGGTCGACCACGCGACCCTCGACCGGCGCCCCGAGCTCGCCGCGCGCTTCGAGCACCTCGCCCTGATCGATCCGCCTCCCGGCGCGCGTGGCGACCTCCTCGCCCACGGGCCTGAGGAAGTCGCCAACGGCGCGGCCGCGGCCGGCTATCTGCACGAGCTGTGGACGGCGGCCGAGGCCGAGTTCGCGGGGCGCGCCTACGCGGCCTTCGCGCCCTCGCGCGAGACCGTCGCCGCCGTCTTCCGCCGCCTGCGCGAGGCGGGGGAGTCGAGTGGAGCCGGCCTGCGCGGCGCCCTCGCCGGCGCCGGCCCGGAGGCGCTCTCGCCGGAGACCGCGGGCCGCTGTTTGCGGGTCCTCGTCGAGCTCGAGCTGGTCGCGGGGGAGCCGGATCGCGGTGCTGGCACCGTCGGGGTCGTATCCTCAGGGGGAACCGAACTGGAGCGTTCAGCCGCGTTCCGCGCCTACAGCGACGATCTCTCGGAGGCCCAGCGATTCCTCGCAAGACCCAGATAGCAGTCGACCACGAGGAGCTCCTCGCCGATCTCTTCGCGGTGGTCGAGGAGTTCGACTCGGCGCCCAGCGAGAACGGGGACTCCGACGGCGGCACCGCGGTTGCGGTGGCGACGATCGACCGCGTCAAGGTCGAGCGCGCCTTCGACTTCGCCTGCGAGCGCCATGCCGACCAGGTCCGCTACTCGGGCGATGAGTTCATCACCCACCCGGTCGGCGTCGCCCAGATCTGCGCCGGGATGCGGCTCGACACGGAGACGCTCTGCGCGGCGCTGCTGCACGACACCGTCGAGGACACGAGTGCCAGCCTCGAGGAGATCAGGGAGGAGTTCGGCGAGGAGATCGCCCAGCTCGTCGACGGGGTGACGAAGCTGACCGGGATGACCTTCGAGAGCCGCGACGAGCGCCAGGCCGAGAACTACCGCAAGATGATGGTGGCGATGGCCACCGACGTCAGGGTGATCCTGATCAAGCTGGCCGACCGGCTGCACAACATGCGCACGCTCGGCGCCCTGCCGAAGCAGAAACAGACCGCGAAGTCACACGAGACCCTGGAGATCTACGCGCCGCTGGCGCACCGGCTCGGGATCCATGCGATCAAGTGGGAGCTCGAGGACCTCTCCTTCGCGACGCTGCACCCGCGCAAGTACGCTGAAATCAAGCAGCTCGTCGCCCAGCAGCGCGAGGAGCGCGAGCGCTTCGTCAACGACGCCGGCGCCTTCCTGGCCAGCGAGCTGGAGCAGGTCGGGATCGAGGCCGAGATATCGGGCCGCGCCAAGCACTTCTACTCGATCTACACGAAGATGGCGAAGAAGGGCCGCGAGTTCAACGAGATCTTCGACCTCACCGCGATGCGGGTGATCGTCGGCTCGGTCAAGGACTGCTACGGCGCGATCGGCGTCATCCACTCGCTCTGGAAGCCGCTGCCCGGGCGGTTCAAGGATTTCGTCGCGATGCCGAAGGCGAACATGTACCAGGCGCTGCACACGACCGTGATCGGCCCCGAGGGCAAGCCGCTGGAGATCCAGATCCGGACCGAGGAGATGCACAAGCTCGCCGAGTACGGGATCGCCGCCCACGTCGCCTACAAAGAGGGCGGCGCCCGCGATCCCAAGCGCGAGAAGATGACCTGGCTGCGGCAGCTGGTAGAGACCGAGGGCGAACAGGACCCGACCGAGTTCCTCGAATCGCTCAAGGTGGACCTCTTCGAGGACGAGGTGTTCGTCTTCACGCCGAAGGGCGAAGTGAAGAACCTCTCGGCCGGCTCGACGCCGCTGGATTTCGCCTACGCCGTCCACACCGACGTCGGCCACAGCTGCGTCGGCGCCAAGGTCAACGGCAACATCGTCCCGCTGCACTACCAGCTGCGCTCCGGCGACATCGTCGAGGTGCTGACCGCGAAGCAGAAACGGGCGCCGTCGCTGGACTGGCTGAAACTGGTGCGGACCAGCCGCGCCCGCAACAAGATCCGCGCCTGGTTCAAAGAGGAGCGCCGCGAGGACGCCGAGCGCGACGGCCGCGAAGGGCTCGAGGAGGCGCTGCGCAAGCGCGGGCTGCCGATGCAGAAGGTTGCCGGCTCGCCGCTGCTGGCCGACGTGATCCGCGAGATGGGCTTCCACAAGGCGACCGACTTCTACATCGCGCTCGGCCAGGGCAAGGTCTCGACCAAGACCGCCGCCAACAAGGTGATGCAGCGGCTGAAGGCCGGTGAGGCGGTCGAGGAGCAGCCGAGCGGCCTGATCGGCCCGCGCGAGGACCGCGCCCGGAGAACCAAAAGCGCCGCCAACTACGGCATCGCGGTCAAGGGCGTCGACAACGTCGCGGTGCGGCTGGCGAAGTGCTGCCGCCCGGTGCCCGGCGACGAGATCTCCGGCTACGTCAGCCTCGGCCGCGGGATCACGATCCACCGCGCCGACTGCAACAACGTCAAGGCGCTGAAAAAGTCACCCGACCGCTTCGTCGACGTCAGTTGGGAGGGCGAAAACGAGGCCTCCTACAAAGTCGAGCTGCAGATCGACGCCTACGATCGCACCCGCCTGCTGGAGGACCTCTCGCGGACCTTCTCCGAGGCGGGCATCAACATCATCGGCGCCACCTGCACGACGAACCCGCCGATGGTGAAGAACCGGTTCGTGGTCGAGGTGGGGGACACCGAGCAGCTGAAGCACTGCGTGTCGCGGCTGCGCAACATCGATTCGGTGTTCGACGCGTATCGGATAACGCCGGCGGCCTGACGGGGGGCAGCGGGCTCACGGTGTGCTTCCCGCGGGCAGCCGGTGCGGGGAGTTAGGGGTCGATACTCGGTCCTCTGCTTTCCTGGCGCATGGACAACTGGTCCTTGGTTTCCGGGGGGACATAACATTTGGCGATGGCTTTGACGGTGGCCGTTACCGGGCCTACTGGGGAGATCGGGTTGGCCTTGCTGGGGGAGCTGGAGGCGCGGGATGAGGTGGGGGAGGTGAGGGGGATGGCGCGGCGGCCGTTCGACCCGGCGGCGGAGGGCTGGGAGAAGGTCTCCTACCGGCGCGGCGACATCCTCGACCGCGGCTCGCTGGCGGCGCTGCTCGACGGGGTCGACGTCGTCGTCCATCTCGCCTTCGCCATCTTCGGCGGCCGCGAGGCGACCCGCCGCGTCAACCTCGAGGGCTCGCGAAACGTCTTCGAAGCGGCCGCGCGGGCCGGTGTGCGCCGCCTCGTCTACACGTCCTCCGTCGCCGCCTACGGCTTCCACCCCGACAACCCGCAACCGCTCAGCGAGGCGGTCCCCGCCCGCGGCAGCGAGGACTTCTACTACTCCGCGCAGAAGGCGGAGCTGGAGCAGGCGCTGAGCGACGCGCTCGCCGGCACCGAGGTCGAGGCCTACGTCTTCCGCCCCTGCGTCGTCGCCGGCCCGCGGGCGACGATGCTGATCCGCCAGACCGTCGGCGCCGCTCGCCTCGGCGACCCGCTGCCGCGGCTGCGGCGCGGTCTCGGCCGGTTGCCGCTGCCGGCGCCGGTCCTGCCCGACCCCGGCCTGGTCCTGCAGCTGGTCCACCACGACGACGTCGCCGCCGCGCTGGCCGCGGCGATCGCCGGCGCCGGGCCCGCCGGCGCCTACAACCTCGCCGGTCCGGGCGAGATCGGGATCGCCGAGATCGCCCGCGCGATCGGCTGGCGCTCGGTCCGCGTCCCCGGCCCGGTCGCCGGGCTCGGCACCGCCGCCGCCGGCCGGCTCAGCTTCGCCCTGCCCGAGCTCGAGTGGGCGCGGGCGCTCTCGACGCCGGTCCTGATGGACACCGCCAAGGCGCGCCGCGAGCTGCGCTGGGAGCCGCGCTTCGACGCCGAGGAGACGCTGCTTCGCACCGCGCTTGCCGCCCGCGAGGCCGGCGTGCTCGACTGAGGGTCAGGCGACGATCGTGAGGGCGCCGGGGAGGACGCCGAGGGTGACCGCGGTGCGGTCGCCGATGTAGTCGCCGTCGACCTGGACGGGGAAGGGGCGGGGGTCGCCCTGCTTGTCGACCGAGACCGCGGTGACGGTGGCGGCGGTGACGTCGTCGAAGTGGGCGACCTGCCTGTGGGCGACGGCGGTCTTGCCGCTCAGCAGCCGGCCGATCAGGGACGGCATGTCGCGCTGGGTGGCGCGCTTGAGAACCGCCAGCGAGAGGGTGCCGTCGTCGATCGCGATCCCCTCGCAGACCCGGATCGGCTTGCTGGCGAAATAGGTGAACGGGTCGGAGTTCTGGACGATCGTGGTGACCCCCTCGACCGTCGCTCCGTTGACCTCGACCCGCATCCGGGCCGCGCGCAGCAGGTAGCGACGATAGAAGCCGGAGATGCCCGCCCAGCTGTAGTAGTAGGGGCCGGCCTTGGCCTTCAGCCGCGGATTCTGGTCGACCCGCCGCACCACGGTCGCGTCGATCCCCATCCCGCAGGCGAAGACGAAGTGGCGCTCGTTGACCCTGCCGAGGTCGATCCGGCGCGGCTGCCAGGCATCGGCCAGCGAGAGCAGGTGCTCGGTCGCGTCGACGACGTCGTTGGGGATGCCGAGCATCCGGCAGACCACGTTGGTCGAGCCGCCCGGCAGGATCGCCAGCGGCACGCCCGAGCCGGCGAGTCCGTTGGCGACTTCGTTCAGCGTTCCGTCGCCGAAGGAGACGACCACGTCATAGCCCTTCTCCCGCGCCTCGCGGCTCAGCTCGGTCGCGTGGCTCTGCGCCTGCGTCGAGACGGCCTCGACGTCGAAGCGGCCCTGCAGGGCGTAGACGACGAGGTTGCGCAGCCGGTCGGAGACCGTCGTCGCGTAGGGGTTGACGATGATCAGCATCCGCTTCTTGTGCGGCTTGCGGTGGAGGCGGTCGCGGAATTTGGCGGTCACGCGCCGCGCAGCGTATTCGCTGGCGGGCCAGCGGGCCGGCAGCGCCGGCTAGCGGGCCGGCAGCCGGTCGAGCTCGGCGACCAGCTCCTCGACCCGGCGGGCGATCTCCTCGCGCGTGGCGCGCACGGCCTCGAGCGGCTGGCCCTTGGGGTCGGGCAGGTCCCAGTCGAGATAGCGGCGGCCGGGGATGTAGGGGCACTTGTCGCCGCAGCCCATCGTCACCACGACGTCGGCCCATTCGGCGTCGGCGGTGGTGAGGCCCGCGGGACGCGGTCGCCGATCTCGATCCCGAGCTCGCGCATCGCCGCGGCGACCTCCGGGTGGACGCGCTCGCCGGGAGTGGTGCCTGCCGAGCGCGTCGTGGCGGTCCCCGGCGGCGTTCGAACAGGGCCTGGCTCATCTGCGAGCGGCCGGCGTTGTGGAGGCCATGACGAGGGCGGTTTTCCCCATTCTAGAGCCAAAAACTGGTATCATGGCTCGCACAAAAGAAAGCGGGCCGGCGACGTTGCAGCGCCCCGGCCCATGGTCACAGGAGGTCATTCCCATGACGCGCTTCAAGGTAAAGCAGCTTGATGTTTCCTGCCGTGCGGACGGGCGGTTGGAAATCGTCGCCGACTCGCTCACCGCCGCCCTGCTCGCTGGCCGTCACGACCTCGGCGACGTCGAGGCCGCGCAGGCCTTGTTTCAGGGCCGGATCGCAGATAGCTGGTACCGGGCCGGGTGCCCGCCGGCGTCTTAGTCAGACCGGGGGAGACGCTCGCGTACCTGGTGCGCCAGTCGTGCGCCAGTCAGACACCGAAACTACCGGTAACAACCGGAAGTAACCGGCGCGCAAACCGCTCTGTAGAGCCAAATTTGGCTTGCTAGCGCGACCCACTCACGATGATCAGCATCCGCTTCTTGTGCGGCTTGCGGTGGAGGCGGTCGCGGAGTTTGGCGGTCACGCGCCGCGCAGCGTATTCGCTGGCGGGCCAGCGGGCCGGCAGCGCCGGCTAGCGGGCCGGCAGCCGGTCGAGCTCGGCGACCAGCTCCTCGACCCGGCGGGCGATCTCCTCGCGCGTGGCGCGCACGGCCTCGAGCGGCTGGCCCTTGGGGTCGGGCAGGTCCCAGTCGAGATAGCGGCGGCCGGGGATGTAGGGGCACTTGTCGCCGCAGCCCATCGTCACCACGACGTCGGCCCATTCGGCGTCGGCGGTGGTGAGGGCCCGCGGGACGCGGTCGCCGATCTCGATCCCGAGCTCGCGCATCGCCGCGGCGACCTCCGGGTGGACGCGCTCGCCGGGGGTGGTGCCTGCCGAGCGGGCGTCGTGGCGGTCCCCGGCGGCGCGTTCGAACAGGGCCTGGCTCATCTGCGAGCGGCCGGCGTTGTGGAGGCAGACGAACAGCGCGTTGGCCATCAGCAGCCGCAGTCCTGCGGCGCACAGCAGGGCCCGAGCCAGCGCGCGAGCTCGGACAGCGCCTCGGGGAGGACGTAGTAGTAGGCCCAGAGGCCGCGCCGCTCGGAGCCGACGATGCCGGCGTCGCGCAGCTTCTTGAGGTGGTGGGAGACCGTCGGCTGGGAGAGGTCGAAGAGCGGCACCAGCTCGCAGACGCAGACCCGACCGGCGTGTTTGCGCAGGACGTCGACCAGCTGCAGGCGGACGGGATCGCCGAGCGCCTTGGCGACGGCGGCCATCCGCTCGGCTTCGCGCGGCCCGATGTCGGGATGGACGAGCGGCTCGCAGCACGGTTCGCCCGCCGGGCGCTTCTGCTTCGGGGCCAGCTCCAGGTCGACCGACATCCATTCAGATATATCTATTGAAATGACATCTGTCAATGCTTAGGATCGCGCCATGGCCGCTGCCCCGCTCGCCCGCCGGCTCTTCGCCGAGTTCCTCGGGTCGGCGTTCCTCTGCGCGACCGTGGTCGGCTCGGGGATCGCCGCGTCGCAGCTCTCGCCGGGCGACGTCGGCCTGCAGCTGTTCGAGAACGCGGCGGCGACCGCCGCCGGCCTCTTCACCTTCATCCTGATCTTCGGCCCGGTCTCGGGCGCCCACTTCAACCCGGTCGTCTCGCTGGTCGACGCCGCCTTCGGCGGCCTGCGCTGGCGCCACGCCTTCGCCTACATCCCGGCGCAGGTGGTGGGCTGCATCGCCGGCACCGTGGCCGCCAACCTGATGTTCTCGCTGAGCGCGATCTCGATCTCCACCCACCACCGGGCCTCGCCCGGTCACCTCTTCGCCGAGGTGATCGCGACGCTCGGGCTGCTGCTGGTGATCTTCTCGCTGGCCCGGACGCGGCGCGGCAACCTCGCCCCGGCCGCGGTCGGGGCCTACATCGGCGCCGCCTACTTCTTCACCAGCTCGACCAGCTTCGCCAACCCGGCGATCGACGTCGGGCGCATGTTCTCCGACACCTTCGCCGGCATCGCCCCGGCCTCGGTCCCCGCCTTCGTGGTCTTCCAGCTGATCGGCGGCGCGGTCGCGATCGCGACGATCCGCACCCTCTACCCGGACATCACCCCCGAGGAGGCGGCCGAGATCATGGTGCCCCAGGATGCGATGCTTGAGGGGTGGAGTGCATCTGCGGCTGCGGCCGGAAGATCCGCGGGCGGGCGGCCGACGCGAACTTGATCGCCAGCGAGGTGGCGCTGGAGCTGCTCGCCTGGGACAAGGCCCGCTACGAGCATCGCCTCGGGAGCGAGGCGGCGGTGCTCGAATCGCTGATCGAGCGCGGCGCCGGCTGCTACCGCCGCCTCCTGCTGGTGATCCACGGCGAGCAGGAGCCGGAGCACGCCGCCGGGGCCGAGCCATGGCTGCGGGAGTCCCAGGAGGCGCGCCTGGGCCGCGAGGACATGACCGACCGCGGCGGCTTCCTGAAGCGGCCTCAGCTGCGCCTGACCGCGTCTGACCCGGCGCGGATCGACCGCCGCCGGCCCGAGCTCAGCTTCACCGGCGCCGCCCCCGCCGGCCCGCCCGGCTCCCCACCCGCCGCCACCGACCCGGGGGACGTGCTGGAGCGCCTGGCGCGGCTGCACGCCGAGGGTGTGCTGAGCGACGAGGAGCTCGCCGCCGCCCGGGCGCGGGCAGCCCGCCCGGGGACCTAGACCGCTTCGTAGCGGATCACGCCGCCGTCGTCGGCTTCCCGCACCCGGCCCTCGTTGACCAGCAGGTCGGTGTGGCCGATCACCTCGGAGAGGGTGAGGAAGGCCTGGGTGACGGCGACGTTGCCCCAGATCGCCTGGGCCAGCTCGTGCCCGCTGCGGCCGCGCTCGGCGATCAGGCCGAAGATCTTCTCCTTGCGCCGCTCGTGCGAGGCGAGGCGGGCGTCGATCAGGGCGACGTGGTCGGTGATCGGCTCGCCGTGGCCGGCGAGGACGATCTCGGCCGGCAGCTCGCGGGTCCGCCGCATCGACTCGATGTAGGTGACGAGTGCCTGCGTGCGGCGGTTGGAGCCGTCCAGCGGCCGGCTGATCAGCGGGTTGGAGGAGATGTGGGAGAGCAGGTGGTCGCCGGCCAGGAGCAGCCGCCGCTCCTCGTCCCAGAAGAGCGTGTCGGAAGGGCTGTGGCCGGGGCGGTGGAGGACCCGCAGGCGGCGGTCGCGCAGCGCCACCTCCTCGCCGTCGTCGAGCGGGCGGGTCACCTCGACGTGGGAGCCCCAGCTGCGGAAGCTGCGCGAGACGCTCTGCAGGGCGACCGTCACTTCCTCGGGGATGCCGTTGCGCAGCATCACCTCGACCGCGAACCGGTCCTCCTCCTCCGCATCCTCCTCGAAGGCTGCGAGGCGCTTGGCGGCGGCGCCGAGGGCGGCGACCTCGGCGCCGGAATGCTCGACCAGGATCTCGACCAGGCCGAGGTGGTCGATGTGCTGGTGGGTGACGAGGATCAGCTCGAGGTCGCCGATCGCGTGTCCGCGCTCGGCGAGCATCCCGGTCAGCTCGTCCAGCGACTTGCCGGAGTTGGGTCCGGTGTCGACCAGGGTCAGCGGCTCGTCCTCGATCAGGTAGCAGTTGACCCGCCCGACCGCGAACGGAGTGGCGATCGGCAGGCAGTGGATCCCGGCCAGGGCCGCCTGCTCGAGCGCCTGCTCCGGCGTCGCCGCTCCCGGCGCCGGGCTCATCCGCGGATCAGCCCCAGGATCTCGTCGCGGCGGCGCTCCATGTCCTCGCGCGAGACCAGCGACTCGAGGTTGAGGCGCAGCAGCGGCTCGGTGTTGGAGGGGCGCACGTTGAAGTGCCAGTCGGGGTAGTCGATCGAGACCCCGTCGAGATGGCCGATCTCGGCGTCGGCGAAGCGGGCCTCGATCTCGTCCATCTTCGCCTGCTGGTCGGCGACCTCGGAGTTGATCTCGCCGGAGATGAAGTAGCGGGAGCGGAACTCCTCGATCAGCTCGCCGAGGTTGCGCCCGTCGAGCGAGAGCAGCTCCAGCATCAGCAGCGCCGGGATCGTGCCCGAGTCGGCGTTCCAGAAGTCGCGGAAGTAGTAGTGGCCGGAGACCTCGCCGCCGAAGGCCGCGTCCTCCTCGCGCATCCGCGCCTTGAAGAAGGCGTGTCCGACCCGCGAGAGGTCGGAGCGACCGCCCTCGGCGGCGACCAGGTCGGGAACGCAGCGGCTCGAGCGCGGGTCATAGAGGATCGTCGCCCCCGGGTTCTTGTGCAGGATCGAGCGCGCCAGCAGGGCGCAGACGAAGTCGCCGTCGCAGAAGGCGCCGCTGCCGTCGATGAAGAAGCAGCGGTCGGCGTCTCCGTCCCAGGCGATGCCGAGGTCGGCGCCGCTGGCCCGCACGCGGTCGATGATCATCCGCCGGTTCTCCTCCAGCAGCGGGTTCGGCTCGTGGTCGGGGAACTCGCCGTCGGGCTCGAAGTACATCCGCTCGAGGTCGAGGCCGAGCCGGTCGAGGATCGGCCCGACCATCGGCCCGGCCATCCCGTTGCCGCCGTCGACGACGACCTTCATCGGCCTGACGTTGGCCGGGTCGATGAAGGAAAGCGCGTGGGCGCGGAACTCGTCCCAGACGTCGACCTCCTCGAGCGAGCCGCCGCCGGGAGCTGACCCGAGGCCGGCCTCGATCTCGGCCCTGACGTCGCCGATGCCGGCGTCGCCGGAGAGCGGCAGCGCCCCCTCGCGGACCAGCTTCACCCCGGTGTATGCCTTCGGATTGTGCGAGGCGGTCACCATCGCGCCGCCGTCGAGCTGCCGCGAGCCGACCAGGTGGTAGAGCATCTCGGTCGCGACCATGCCGGCGTCGAGAACAGTGACGCCCTCGAAGATCAGGCCGTCGCGCAGCTCCGCGGCCATCTTCGGCGCGGTCAGCCGCATGTCGCGGCCGAGGCCGACCCGCAGCTCGCTCGGCTGCTTGCCGCGCAGCCGGGCCAGGACCCGGGCGAAGGCGCGGCCGACGGCCTGCGCGGTCGTCTCGTCCATCTCCTCGCCGTAGAGCCCGCGGATGTCGTAGGCCTTGAAGATCCCCGGCGGCGCCAGGGGGGTCCGCACGCTCACCACCGGGCTCCCTTCAGCGCCGCGTAGCTCTGCTCGATCGTCTGCGGCATCACTTTCGTGTCGGCGATCACCGGCATGAAGTTGTTGTCGCCCGCCCAGCGGGGGACGACGTGCATGTGGATGTGGTGCTCGACCCCGGCGCCGGCGACCCGGCCCTGGTTGAAGCCGACGTTGTAGCCATGCGGCTCGTAGGCCTGCTCGAGCCGGTCCATCGCCCGCTGGGCGAAGCCCATCATCTCGACCAGCGTCTCCGGCGGCAGCTCCTGGAGGCGGCCGACGTGGTCGTAGGGGGCGACCATCAGATGCCCGTTCGTGTACGGGAAGAGGTTGAGGATGACGAAGCAGCGCTCGCCCCGGTGGACGATCAGGTTGGCCTCGTCGTCATCGGCGCGCGGCTTGGCGCAGAAGATGCACTGCTCCTCGCTGTCCTTCGACGCGTCCTTCACGTAGGCGAGGCGCCAGGGAGCCCAGATCCGGAAGTTGGCCACACCGCCCATCCTATTCGGCGCCCGGCTCCGAGCCGGATACGGCAGCTGCCGTATTGACGCGGCCGTGCCCCGGCGGCAGCCTGGAGGCGGTGAGCGAGACGAAACGGAGGCGATCGAGGATGGGGAAGATCGGCGCCCTGGCCGCGCTCGCGGCGGCGCTGGCGGTGCTGGGCGCCGGCGCGGCGCTGGCCGCGGTCACCAACGTCGGCACCACGGTCTCGCTTCGGTTAGACCCCTTCGAAGCCGGCGGCGGCGCGTTCGAAGGCAGGCTCGAGGCGCGCAAGGACGTCCGCTGCAGCCAGGGCCGCCGCGTCGACCTCTTCCGCGACGGCGCCAAGGTCGGTTCGACCAAGACCGAAAAGTACCCCGACTTCTCGATCAGCCTGACCTCGGTGCCGCCCGGGAGCTACGTCGCCAAGGTCAAGAAGATGCGGCTGCCGGCCTCCCTGCAGGCCAAGCCGGGGGCGAAGAACGCGATCTACTGCAAGGCGGCCAGCTCCAAGCCCGTCGTCGTGCCCTGACGCCGCGCGAGCCGCGCTAGAGCCAGCCGCGCCGTTTGAAGTAGGCGACCAGGCCGAGCAGGATCACCAGCATCCCGCCGAGGATCACGTAGAAGTCGGTGAGATTGTCCTGGCCGGGGACCCTCACGTTCATCCCCCAGATGCTGGCGATCAGGGTGAGCGGGAGGATCACGACGCTGATCGAGGTGAGAACCCGGAGGATGTCGTTGAGCCGGTGGGAGATCACCGACTCGTTGGTCTCCTCGAGCGCCTCGACGA
Organism: Solirubrobacterales bacterium; assembly: GCA_046330305.1. Lineage (GTDB taxonomy): Bacteria > Actinomycetota > Thermoleophilia > Solirubrobacterales > 70-9 > VAYN01. Next base: position 85,339 of record JAXLTA010000022.1, read on the forward strand.
CCTCCTTGTAGTTCTCGAGGATGTCCCAGATGCGCTCGTGGGCGTCGATGATGTCGTCGAAGTAGATCTCGAGGTCGAGGTCGCTCGCCAGGTAGCGCAGCTTGACCTTCTCGAGGTCGCGCAGGACCGGCCGCTGGGGACGGACGACTTTGCGGAAGTTGATGATCTCCTGCTTGACGTTGGAGATGTCGCGGACGACCTCGTCGGCGCGTTCCTCGAAGATGTCGTCCTCCAGCGCGTCGAGCTTGTTGCCGATCTTGCGCAGCATCGGGAAGCAGTAGTCGAAGCTGTCGTCGACGAGGCGGTAGAGGAGGTAGCCGGAGCCGCGGGAGAAGAGCTGGTCGCGCAGCTCCTCTTTGGCCCGGCAGCGCTCGAACAGGTACTCGACCGGCTGCAGCGGCTGGTTGGGGATCGAGATCAGGTAGTCGGAGCCGACGAAGATGTCGAGCTCCCCGGTGCCGAGGCGGCCGGCGGCGCGGTCGAAGACCGGCAGGTGAAGGACGATGAACAGGTAGTCGTCATAGACGTCGATCTTCGGCCGCTGGTTGCGCGAGAGCACGTCCTCCAGGTCGAGGGCGTGGAAGTCGAAGTGCTCCTCGAGCCAGGTGCGCTCGAGCGAGCCCGGGCGCTCGATGTTGATCCAGCGCAGGCCGGAGCCGTCGATCTGCTCGACGTTCGGGGTCTGGGGCTCAGGCGGCGGCTCGGGCCCGATCAGGTCGCGGCGCCGGATCGCCCGCCGCAACCGTGGTTTCGGAAGGTTCGGCATCGGGCGGGCCCATCGTCTCGGGGAGCAGCGGCGTCATCGTGAAACCTAGGTTAGCCGTCCGGCGAGGATCGAAATCGTTCGCCGCTGCCTGGTAGGCTTCTCCCAACATAAGCGCCACATCTAGAGGGGTGGAGGGACTGGCCCAGTGAAGCCCCGGCAACCACTCCGACCGCGAGGTCGGAGAGAGGTGCCAAGTCCAGCAGACGGCGGTTCGTGTCTGAAAGATGTGGGGGATGTCCGATCGGACCTCTGCCCCACGTGGCGGAGGTCTTTTTTGAAGCGAAAGAGGATCGGATGTCAATCGAAAGCCTGAAGTGCAAGGAGTGCGGCACCCCGGCCGAGCTGGGTGCCAACTACGTCTGCGAAAACTGCTTCGGCCCGCTCGAGGTCGCCTACGACTACAGCGGGCTGCAGGTGGCGGAGGCGAAACGGCGGATCCAGGCCGGCTCGCAGGGAATCTGGCGCTACGGCGACTTCCTGCCCTTCGCGGGGCGCCCGCACGATCCGCTGGAGCCGGGGATGACGCCGCTGGTGCGGGCGGACCGGCTCGCCGAGCGGCTCGGTGTCGAGGCCGAGATCTATGTCAAGAACGACGCCGCCAACCCGACCCACTCGTTCAAGGACCGGGTCGTCGCGGTCGCCGTCGCCAAAGCGCAGGAGCTCGGCTTCGAGACCGTGGCCTGCGCCTCGACCGGCAACCTGGCCAACGCGGTCGCCGCCCACGCCGCCGCCGCCGGGCTGGATTCCTACGTCTTCGTGCCCGCCAACCTCGAGGAGCAGAAGCTGCTCGCGACCGGCGTCTACGGCACCAACCTGGTCGGCGTTCGCGGCAACTACGACGACGTCAACCGCCTCTGCACGCAGCTCGCCGAGACCCGGCCCTGGGCCTTCGTCAACGTCAACCTGCGCCCCTACTACGCCGAGGGATCCAAGACCCTCGCCTACGAGACGGCCGAGCAGCTGGGCTGGTCCCTGCCCGACCGGGTGGTCGCGCCGATCGCCTCCGGCTCGCTCTTCACCAAGCTCGGGCGCGGCTTCCAGGACTGGCTCGATCTCGGCCTGCTTAGCGGCGAGCTGCCGGTCTTCAACGGAGCCCAGGCCGCGGGCTGCAGCCCGGTGGCGACCGCCTTCGCCGAAGGCTGGGACGTCTGCAAGCCGCAGCGGCCCGAGACGATCGCCAAGAGCCTGGCGATCGGCGACCCCGCCGACGGCCCCTACGCGGTCGAGCACGCGCGCCGGACCGGCGGCGCCGTCGACTCGGTCACCGACGACGAGATCCGCAGCGCGATCAGGCTGCTGGCGGAAACGACGGGAATCTTCACTGAGACCGCGGGCGGCGTCACCGTCGGCGTCCTTCGCAAGCTCGCCGAGCGGGGCGAGATCGGGGCCGGCGAGCGGATCGTCGTCTACATCACCGGCGAGGGGCTGAAGACGCTGGACGCCGTGCGCGATACGTTCCAGATGCACGAGATCGATCCGCACCTCGAGAGCTTCGAGGCGGAGTTCACCGAGGAGGTAGCCGTCTAGATGAGCGTCACCGTGAAGATCCCGACCCAGCTGCGCGCCGCGACGGGCGGCGAGGCAGAGGTCGAGGTGGAGGGAGCGACCGTCGGCGAGGTGCTCGACGCGGTCTTCGATGCCTACGGCGACCTGCGCGAGCGGATCACCCAGGACGGCGACCTGCGCCGCTTCGTCAACGTCTATGTATCCGGCGAGGACATCCGCTTCCAGCAGGGCCTCGAGACCGGGATCAACGACGGGGACGAGATAACGATCCTCCCCGCCGTCGCCGGCGGCTGAGAGGGGCTGTGGCGCGGCGCATATCGGCGTCCTCGCTCGGTCGTGTGCGGAGCACACTCCCTCACTCGTCCTTGATCTGCTTGGCCACAGCCCCTCTCAGGAGGTGACGGTGGAGAGGCCGCCCGTCGTCATTCTGTGTGGGGGGCGGGGGACGCGGTTGCGGGAGCGGACCGAGTCGGTGCCGAAGGCGCTGGTCGAGATCGGGGGGCGGCCGATCGTCTGGCACGTGATCCAGATCTACGCGGCGCAGGGGTTCCAGCGGTTCCTGCTGGCGACCGGGTACCTGGGCGAGGCGGTGGCCGAGTTCGTCGCGGCGCAGCGCTGGCCGGAAGGGGTCGAGGTCGAGTGCGCCGAGACCGGGCTGGACACGCCGACCGGCGGCCGCGTGGCGCGGCTCGGCGAGCGCCTGGCGGGCGGGACGTTCTGTCTCACCTATGCCGACGGTGTCGCCGACGTCGATCTCGGAGCTCTGCTGCGCTGCCATCGCGAGGGCGGCGGGCTGGTGACGATGACCGTGGTGCGGCCGGAGCTGCAGTGGGGCGTCGCCGAGCTCGACGGCGATCGCGTCAGCGGCTTCGTCGAGAAGCCGCGCAGCGAGCGCTGGATCAACGGCGGCTTCCTCTGCTGCGAGCCCGGCCTGCTCGGCCACCTCGACGGCGAGAGCGTGCTGGAGCGCGAGCCGCTGCGGCGGCTGGCCGCCGCCGGGCAGCTGCGCGCCTTCCGTCACGAGGGGTTCTGGGACTGCATGGACACCTACAAGGACGCCGTCGTGCTGAACGACCTCTGGGCGGCCGGCGAGGCTCCCTGGCGGTTCTGGGACGGTGCGGTCGTGGAGGCGCGTTGAGGCGGGCGCTGGTCACCGGCGCCCACGGCTTCCTCGCCTCGCACCTGACCCGGGCGCTGCTCGGCGAGGCGGCGGCGGTGCGGGTGCTGGACCGGCCCGAGCCGCGGCTGACCGACCTCGGCGCGCCGCGCCGCTCGGGGCTGGAGCTGCTGGGGATCGCCGGCGAGGTGGAGGTGGTGGAGGCGGACCTGCGCGACGCCGCCGCCGTCGCCGCCGCCGTCGCCGGCTGCGACACGGTCTTCCACCTCGCGGCGCAGACGATCGTCGGCGTCGCCCGGGCCGCGCCCCGCGAGACCCTGGAGACCAACGTGCTCGGCGCCTGGAACGTGTTCGAAGCCTGCCGCGAGGCGGCGGTCGAGCGCGTCGTCTTCGCCTCCTCGGACAAGGCCTACGGCGCCAGCCCCGAGCTGCCCTACCGCGAGGACCTCCCGCTGCGGGGCGCGGCCCCCTACGACGCCAGCAAGGCCGCCGCCGACCTGATCGCGCGCAGCTACGCGCACGCCTACGGGCTGCCGATCGCCGTCACCCGGTTCGCGAACGTCTACGGGGGCGGCGACCTCAACTTCTCGCGGCTGGTGCCGGAGACGGTCGCCGCGGTGCTCGACGGCCGCCCGCCGGTGATCCGCTCCGACGGCAGCCCCGAGCGCGACTTCCTCCACGTCGACGACGCGGTCGCCGCCTACCTGGCGATCGCGGCGGCGCTGGCGGGGAGCGGGGAGGGCGCCCGCGGCGAGGCCTTCAACGCTGGCGGCGAGCGGCCGCACCCGGTGCGCGAGGTGGTCGACCTGATCACGGCCCTGGCCGGCGGCGGTATCGCCGCCGAATACCGGGGCAGCGGCACCCCCAGCGGCGAGATCGACCGCCAGTACGTCGACTCCTCGAAGCTGCGGGCGCTGACCGGGTGGAGGCCCCGGGTCGATCTCCGCGAGGGCCTGGTGGGGACGCTCGCCTGGTACCGGGAACATCCCGAGGCCCGGCCGCGGCTCGCCGAGGCGGCCTCGCGATGAGCGGGACCGCGCGCCACGCCTACGACGTGCTCGCCTCGCGCTACGACGAGCTGACGGCCGCCAACGATTACGAGAACTGGTTCTCGCTGCTGCTGCCGGAGCTCGAGCGACGCGGGCTGAGGCAGGGGCGGGCGCTCGACGTCGGCTGCGGCACCGGCCGCGCCTTCGAGCCGCTGCTGCGCCGCGGCTGGGAGGTGTGCGGGGTCGATCTCTCGCCGCGAATGCTGGCGCGGGCGCGCTCCAAATTCGGCGGCCGGGTCAGGCTCGCCGAGGGCAACGCCCGCGAGCTCCCCGTCCTCGGCGAGTTCGAGCTGGTGATCTCGCTCAACGACGTGCTCGGCTACTCGACCGAGGACGGCGACCTGGAGCGGATCTTCGCCGGGATGCGCGACAACCTGGCCGCCGGAGGGCGGATCTGCTTCGACCTCGGCACTCTCTTCCTGTTTCGCGCCAACCTCAGCGGCGCGGGCGACTCCGAATGGCTGGGTAACCCCAACCTGCGCTGGCGCGGCCTCGGCGGTGCCGGCGAGGCCGGGTCGGTGTTCGAATCCGAAGTGTTCGGCGAGGGGCTCGAGACGCACATCCACCGCGAGCGCCACTGGCGGCGCGAGGACGTCCTCGAGGCGCTGGCCGCGTGCGGCCTGGAGTGCCTCGGCGAGATCGGCCACAACGAGGTCGAGGGCAAGGGCATCGTCTTCACCGAGCCGCCCGACGAGGAGCGCGACCACCGGGTCATCTACATCGCCGGCCGCAGCTAGGCTGGTCGCATGTGCGGGCGCTTCACGGTCACGGCCAAGGACACCAAGACGGTCGCCGATCGCTTTCAGGTCGAGCTCGAGAAGGCGCTGGAACGGGGCGGCACCGGGGCGCCGGCCAAGGAGAGCGTCGCCGACGGCGCCGCGGCGGGCGGCGAGGGTGCGGGCGCGGCCGGTAAGGCGGCGGCGGGGAAATCGCCGCCCGGGCTCGGCCGCTTCAACGTCGCCCCGACCCAGGAGATCCTCGTCGTCCGCGCCTCGCCGGACCCCGACGAGGCGGCGGCGGGGGTGCGCGAGGCGCGGCTGATGCGCTGGGGCCTCGTTCCCAGCTGGGCGAAGGACCTCAAGGTCGGCTACCGGATGATCAACGCCAAAGCCGAGAACCTGACCTCGAGCCGGGCCTACGCGCCGCTGGTCGACAAGTTCCGCCACCGCTGCCTGATCCTCGCCGACGGCTTCTACGAGTGGATGCGGGCCGAGGATCCCAAGCAGCCGCGCCAGCCCTGGCGCTTCACCGTCGACGGCGGCGAGCTGTTCGCCTTCGCCGGCCTCTGCACCCGCAAGGAGTGGCAGGACCCCGAGGACCGCGGCTACGACGACGGCTTCCTCTACAGCGCCACGATCGTCACCACGACCCCCAACGAGGTCGTCGCGCCGGTCCACAACCGGATGCCGGCGATCCTGCCCGGCCCGGAGGCCGAGGCGGCCTGGCTGCGCCCGGACCTCAGCGCCGAGGACGCGGTGGCGATGTGCGGGCCGCTGGCGGCGGGCCGGATGCAGGGCGCGCCGGCGAACCCGGCGCTGAACAAGGTGGGGAAGGGAATGGCGGAAGGGCCCGAGCTGCTGGTCGCGCCCGCCTGAGGCTCAGCCCGCTTCCGCTTCTTCTTCCCGTTCTTCCTCTTCTTCGCGTTCTTCGGCCTTGTGCTCTTCGGCTTCTTCGTCGATCGGCGGCGAGACCTTGGGCAGGCTGCCCGCGGTTCGGGTCGTCGCCTTGCCGGCGCTGGTTTCGAGCGTGCACGAGAGTGCCGCCGCGGGGCGCTGCTGGGACTTCCAGACGCTGTAGAAGGGCAGCTGCAGATCCCGCTTGGGCTGACCGTCGGGCAGGAAGTACTTGAGGCCCTCCTTGCCCGGCGTGTATTCGGGCCATTCGACCTTGACGCCCCGTTCGTTGGTGAAGCGCGGCTGCTTCAGGTCGTCGACTTCGAGGACCGCCAGTTCGCCGCCGTGCGAGCTGAACTTGATCAGCAGCGTTTCCGGCACTTCCTGCTTGTAGATCCCGCCTTCGGAGGAGCGCGGGTAGAGCGTCCGCAGGGCGCCGCTGGAGTGGGCGACTTCCGCCGGCGGCTTGACCATCGTCTCGCAGAGGACCCGGCCGCCGCCGACCGGCGAGCCCGCCGAGACCCTGAGGGTCGCCGCGACGCGGAACAGGGAGTAGCCGCTGTAGTTGCTCCCCGTGGCCTGGATCCGGCCTTCGGTCAGCTGCATCGTGCCGCCGCCCCCCGGCACCGCGGTCGCCTGGGAGTCGGCGATCCTGCCGACCTGGACGAATTCGAGGTGAGCCGCTTCGCCCGAGCTCTTGCCGGCGGTCAGCAGCCACGCCGCGAGCGTCGCGATCAGCCCGACCGCGACGACCGCGAGCACGCCGCGCGGCATCCGTTCGTCCTGGGTCTCCGCGGCCTGGGGCGCCTCGTCCATGCGCCCGCGACAGTATTGGAATCGGCGGCGGCCTTCCCTCCCAGCCACCCGGATCCCACCGACGCGCCCGACAGGATTCGAACCTGTGGCCTCGTCCTCCGGAGGGACGCGCTCTATCCAGCTGAGCTACGGGCGCAGCGAGGACAGCTTAGTCAGTCGGCCTCGACCGATGCGCGCCGCGGCGGTGAGCTCCGTCCGAGCGCAGACATAAAGTTTCAGAATGAGTACGGCCAGCAGGGGCAACGCGGCGGAGGCAATGGTGCTGAACGCGCTCATCGCCCACGGCTTCGAGGTCGCGATTCCCTTCGGCAGCGGCCACCCTACGACCTGGTGATGGAGACCGGGGAGGGCAGCCTGTTGCGCGTGCAGTGCAAGCGGTCGTGGCCTGTTGGCGGCTGCCTCGTCTTCAACTGCCGCAGCACGGACCATGGCCGCGGGCCGCAGTCGTATCGCGGGCTGGCCGATGTCTTCGGTGTGTATTTCCCTCCCACCGAGTCCGTATTTCTTGTTCCCCTCGACGCGGTGGCGGAATCGGAGGGGCGTCTGCGTCTCGACCGGCCCCGCAACAACCAGCGGCGCGGCATCCGCTTCGCCGCCGATTACGCGATCGACCGCTGGACCCCGGCCGCCCTGCACGAGCTCGTGGCCCCGGCGGCGGCGCATCGGCGCCTGCGGCTGGTCGACGAGGCGATGCTGCTCGCTGCGGCCTAGCGGTACCGCGGCTCAGCGGCAGCGGCGGGCAGCGCGTAGGCTCGCCGGCTGTGGATCTCTCGGTGATCTTCCTCGGCACCGGCGGCTCGGTGCCCTCGGCGCGGCGCTCGACGGCGGCCGTGCTGGTGGCGCGCGGGGGCGAGCGGCTGCTGTTCGACTGCGGCGAAGGGACCCAGCGCCAGATGCAGCGCTCGCTGGGGCTGACCCAGGTCGACGAGATCTACCTCACCCATTTCCACGCCGACCACATCCTCGGGCTGCCGGGGCTGCTGAAGAGCTACGACCTGACCGACCGCGCCAAGCCGCTCCTCGTGCACGGCCCGCCGGGGCTGCGGGAGCTGTTCGACGTTCTGCGGCCGCTGGTCGGGCGGCTGCGCTTCGCGGTCGAGCTGGAGGAGCTGCGGCCGGGCGAGGCGGTGGCCCGCGAGGGCTACGAGGTGCAGGCCTTCGAAGCGCGCCACAACGTGCGCGCCAACGGGTACGCGCTGGTCGAGGCCGAGCGCCCGGGCCGCTTCGACCCCGTGGCGGCGAGGGCCGCCGGCCTCGCTGAAGGTCCCGCCTTCGCCGCCCTGCAGCGCGGCGAGGTCGTCGAGGGCGCCTCGGGGCCGGTCCGCCCCGAGCAGGTGATGGGGGCGAGCAGGGCCGGCCGCACCGTCGTGATCACCGGCGACACCGCGCCCTCGCCGCAGACCGTGGCGGCCGCCGCCGACGCCGACCTGCTGATCCACGACGCCAGCTTCGCCGAGGAGGATGCCCAGCGCGCCGCCGAAACCGGCCACTCGACGGTGGGCCAGGCCGCCGCCGTCGCGGCCGAGGCCCACGTCAAGCTGCTCGCGCTCGTCCACATCTCCTCCCGCTACCACGTCGGCAGGGTGCTGGAGGAGGCGGCCGACGTCTTCGAGCCGTCGGTGGCGCCGCGCGACTTCGACCTGATCGAGATCCCGTTCCCCGAGCGCGGCGAGCCCCGCCTGGTGCCGAACGGCGCCCGCGAGCGCGCCGACGCCGCCGCCGGCCCCGGCGAGGGCTCAGCCGGCGAGGTCGGCCGGGACTGAGGCGGTTCCGGTCTCGCCGAGGTGACGGGTGAGGCCCCAGATCCCGAGCGCCATCAGCGCGGCGCCGGCGCCGACCGCGGAGACCGCGTACCAGCCGCCGGCGTCGTAGACGAGCGCGGCTAGAACCGAGCCCAGCACCATGCCGACGAACATCGAGGCGAGGTAGGCGGTGGTGACCCGGCTGCGGGCCTCCGGCCGGCGGGCGTAGATCGTCCACTGGTTGTTGATGTGGGACCCCTGGCAGGCAAGGTCGAGGAGGACGATCCCGGCGAGCAGCGGCACCACCGAGTCGCGGCCCAGCGCCAGCAGGCCCCAGCTGAGCACGAGCAGGGCGAGGAAGGAGGTCATCGCCAGCCCGGCGCGGCCGCGGTCGGCGAGCCGGCCGGAGAAGGGCGCGACCAGCGCGCCGGCGATCCCGGCCAGGCCGAAGAGGCCGATCAGGCCCTCGCTGTAGTCGTAGGGGGAGCCGCTGAGCAGGAAGGTGAGCGCCGTCCACATCGAGGCGAAGCAGACGTTGACGAAGAGCGCGATCGCCATCCTTTGGCGCAGCACCGCCTCGGCTCGGACCAGGCCGAGGACCGAGCGCAGGGCGCCGCCGTAGCGCACCTGGGCCGCCGGCACCGGGATGCGCGGCAGCGCCGCCCGCAGCAGGACCCCGAGCGCCGCCAGGAACAGGGCCGCGAGGACGAAGACGCCGCGCCAGCCGACCAGCTCGGCGACCAGGCCGCTGACGACGCGGGCGCTGAGGATGCCGACCAGCAGCCCGCTCATCACGGTGCCGACGACCCGTCCCCGCTCGGCCTCGCTCGCCAGCGAGGCGGAGAGCGGGACGATGATCTGGGCGACGACCGAGAGCACCCCGAGCGTGACCAGTGCCGCGGCGAGGAACCAGAAGGCCGGTGCCGCCGCGCAGGCGGCGGCGGCGAGCGCCGCCAGCCCCAGCAGGCCGCTGATCAGGCCGCGCCGCTCGACCAGGTCGCCGAGCGGGACCAGCAGGATCAGGCCGCTCAGGTAGCCGAGCTGGACCAGCGCCACGAGCAGCCCGGCGGTCGCGTCGGAGACTCCGAAGGAGCCGCCGATCACGTCGAGCAGCGGCTGCACGTAGTAGAGGTTGGCGGCGGCGACGCCGGTGGTCAGCGCGAAGAGGGTGACCAGACCGGGGGAGAGGACGCCGGAGCCGGTGTTTGCGGAGTCCCTCATCGCGACGCACTCTAGGCTCGCAGCTTCGTCGGCCGGCGCTGCTACTCTGGCCGCGTCCTTTAACCAGGTCCCGTGAGGCCAGGAAGGAAGCGAAAAGTGAGTGAGAAGGTCGTGCTTGAGCACGATGATCTGCGGCGAACCCTGCGACGGATCGCCCATGAGATCGCCGAGAAGAACCCCGATCCCGAGGGCCTCGCGATCGTCGGCATCCACACCCGCGGCGCCATCCTCGCCCGCCGCCTGCACGCGATCCTCGCCGAGCTGACCGGGATCGCGGCGCCGATCGGGGATCTCGACATCAGCTTCTACCGCGACGACCTCGCCGCCAAGGACCCGGCCCGCCAGCCGGTGGTCCACGCCTCCCACATCGAGTTCGACCCGAGCGAGCGCACCGTCGTCCTCGTCGACGACGTCCTCTTCACCGGCCGCACCGTGCGCGCCGCGATCGACGCCCTCTTCGACTACGGCCGGCCGCGGCGGGTCCAGCTCGCCGTGCTCTGCGACCGCGGCCACCGTGAGCTGCCGATCCGGCCCGACTACGTCGGCAAGAACCTGCCAACCGCCCGCGGCGAGCGGGTCAACGTGCGGCTGCAGGAGTGCGACGGCATCGACCAGGTGACGATCGCCGAACCCCAGCC
>JAXLTA010000023.1:0-79882 GCA_046330305.1 Solirubrobacterales bacterium
CCGGCGCGCCGGGGCGGGCCGACGGCGCGGTTCCGCTTCGCCGCCGACCAGGCCGACGCCTGGTTTCAGTGCGACCTCGACGGCGCCGGCTTCAGGCCCTGCGCCTCACCGCGCGTCTACCGGCACCTGAAGCCCGGGCCGCACCAGCTCCTGCTGCGGGCCCTGACACCCGGCGGCAAGCCGCAGGCCTCGCCGCTGGAGTTCGGCTGGCGGGTGCGCCGACCGCGCGGCGGCTGAGCGCGGGCCGGTCGGCCGAGTGCCGCGGAACCGCTATTCCGCGGCGACGAGGATGTGCCAGGCGGGCAGGAGCGGCTTCGCGTAGAGGTCGATGATGCTCTCGCGGGCGCGCGCGACCTCGGCGGAGAACCAATACCGTTCGAAGTCCGAGCGGCTCTCCCAGGTCGAGGTCTGCTGGAAGAACAGCGGGTCGTCGATCGACCGGGTCAGCGACCAGCTGGTGGCGCCGAAGGCGGGCATCCGCGCCGCGGCCGGTTCCCAGTAGTCGAGGAAGCGGTCCGCCCGCAGCGGGGAGATGTGCCAATCGATCGTGCAGACCTCGACCATCGTCTAACTCCTTCTCGCGCCCGCGGCGCGTCGGTTCATGCTCCGACCTCGGCGCGGATCGCGCCGGGCCCGTCCTCGTGCTTGCCCTCGTCCTCGGACTCGGCGCCGACCAGGATCGCGATCTTGCCGAGGTGCTTGTTTTCGTGCATCAGCTGGTGGGCGGCGGGGACGCCGTCAAAGCCCATCGTGTCCGAGAGGACGGGCCGCACCTTGCCCTCGGCCATCAGCTGGTTGGCCCGCATGCACTCGTAGGCGTTGGCGAAGTGCGAGCCGATGATCTGCTTCTGGCGCATCCACAGGTAGCGGACGTCGAAGTCGAGCTGGAAGCCCGAGGTGGCGCCGCAGATCACCACCTTGCCGAACGGCTTGACGACGTAGACCGAGGTCGGGAAGGTCGCCCGGCCGACATGCTCGAAGACGATGTCGGGCGCGTCGCCGAGCAGCGACTGCAGCTTCCTGGAGAACTCCCGCGAGGCGCGGAAGCGCTCCTTGTCGGCGGCCCGGTCGGTGAGGTTCTCGTCGGTCCGCATCATCTCGCCGAAATCGCGCCGGTTGATGTAGTCGACGGCGCCGAGCTGCTTGACCAGCTCGCCCTTCTCGTCGGAGGAGACGACCCCGACCGCGTTGGCGCCGGCCGCCTTGCAGAGCTGCACGGCGAAGACGCCGAGGCCGCCGGCGGCGCCCCAGATGAGGACGTTGTGGCCGGGCTGCAGCTTGCACTGGTCGATCAGCATCCGGTAGGCGGTGAAGTACGTGAGCCCGTAGGCCGAGGAGTCGACCCAGGAGAGGTTGGGCGGCTTGGGCAGCAGCTGCTGGGCCTGCACCTTGGTGAACTGGGCAAAGGAGCCCCAGGTCGTCTCGTAGCCCCAGATCCGCTGGCTGGGGGCGGCGAGCGGGTCGAGGCCGTGGACCTCGACGTCCTCGTAGGAGGCCTGGTTGCAGTGGATCACGACCTCGTCGCCGGGCTTCCACCGGGTGACGCCCTCGCCGACCTTCCAGACGATCCCGGAGGCGTCGGAGCCGCCGATGTGGTGCCCGAACTCGGGATGGTCGCCGTAGCCGAAGACGGAGATCGGCTGGCCGAGCGCGGCCCAGACGTTGTTGAAGTTGACGCCCGCCGCCATCACCCGGACGATGACCTCGAAGGCGCCCGGCTCGGGAACCTCGATCTGCTCGAGCTGGAAGGCGTCCTTGGGTTCGCCCTCGCGCTCCTGCCGGATCACCCACGCCGCCATCGTCTCCGGCAGCGTCCCCGGCTCGACGTCGAGCTTCGCTACCTGGTTCGTATCAACTGCCAAGGGTTTCCTCCCGTCTATTCACCGCTATCGCGGCAATCCTAGATGAGCGGACGGGAGCGGCGTCAGGCCGCGTCGGCCGCGTCGCCGGCCTCGCGCAGCTCCGGCGCGGTGATCGCCCGCACCGTGATCTCGGTCGGTTCCGGCGGCTCGATCTGCTTGCCGGGGGCGACGCCGAGGCCCTCGACCTTGCGCAGCTGCGGCAGCAGTCGCCGCTCCATCGAGCCGACCGCCGTGTCGTAGGCGCGGGCGGCGGTGTCGAGGCCGCGGCCCACTTTCTCGAACTCGCCGAGGAACTTGCTGAAGCGCGAGTGCAGCGTCGCCGCCGCCTCGGCGATCTCGGCCGCCTCGGCGACCATCCGCTCCTGGCGCCAGCCGAGCTCCATCGTCCGCAGCAGCCCGATCAGCGAGGTCGGGCTGACCAGCAGCACGTTGCGCTCCAGGGCGTAGTCGAAGAGGCCGGGGTCGGCGGTGAAGGCGGCGTGCAGCGCCGGCTCGTTGGGGATGAAGCAGATCACCAGGTCCGGCATCTCGCCGGCCCTGAACTGGCCCTGGTAGTCCTTCGAGCTGAGGCTGCGGACGTGCTCGCGGGCCTGCCGGGCGTGGCGCTCCAGATGGACGCGGCGCTCGCTCTCGACCTCGGCCTCCTGCGCGTCGAGGAAGGCGTCGAGCGGCACCTTCGAGTCGGCGACGAAGCTGCGCCCCTCGGGCAGCAGGAAGCGGGCGTCCGGCCGCAGCCGGCCGTCCTCGGTGCGCAGCGTCTCCTGCAGCTCGAAATCGACGTGCTCGGTCATCCCGGCGATCTCGATGCAGCGGCGCAGCTGCAGCTCGCCCCACTGGCCGCGGGTCTGGGGCTGGCGCAGCGCCTTCTTCAGCCCCGCGGTCTCCGAGTTGAGGTTGCCGACCGTCTGCCCGAGCTGCTCGATCAGGGTCTTCGTCTGCAGGTCGGTTTCGCCGCGGCGGCGGACCTCCTCTTCGATCTTGACCTGGCCCTCGGCGATGCGCTTGGCGAGGTGCTTGATCTCGGCCTCGCGCCGCTCCAGTGCCGCCTCGGCGGTCTTCGCGTCGAGCTTGCGCGCCTCCGCGTTCAGGGTCAGCAGCTCGTCGCGCACCTGGGCGCTGACCTGGGCGGCGGCCTGCTGGATCGCCGGCGTCAGGTCGAGCTCCTGCCGCGGCTCCTCCTCGACCTGCCGCGGCCGGGCGAGGGCGAGGTAGGCGACGAGCGCGGCGAGCAGGACGACGGCGATGGCGAGGACGACGGTCATGGGCCAGCGATCGTTGCGCACGCCCCGGACGGGACCGCCGATGCTGCAAGCGCGCTTGCGCTATGGCAGCAGGACGTCGTTCTCGGAGGAGGTGCGGAGCGCGCCGACCGCGAGCTTGGCCTCGGGGGCGCCGGGGACGCCGGAGGCGCTCAGCGTGTAGGTGCCGGTCGGCAGCGAGGTCTGCAGCGTCCCCGGGCTGTTGGCGAACAGCGCTTCGGAGGTCTTTTCCTCCGGCCCGTCGATCTGCAGCCGTGCCTTGTTCTCGCTCTGGTTGGCGATCACGAAGACGACGTTCAGCGGTTCGTCGGTCTTGCGCGGCGGCTGTTCGTGGTTCTGGTTCTGGGGGATCTGCTGGTTCGGTTCGGGACCGAAGGCGACCCTGGTCGGGGCGACGACGACGCCGTTGTCGGAGATCGTGACGCTGATCCGGGTCGGCGACTGCGGCCGCGGCTCGTTGGGGTGGCTCTCGGCCCCGCACCCGATCGCGCCGAGCGCCGCCGCGCCCAGCGCCGCGAGCAGCACGGCCGTCCGGACGGCGACGCCGATCTGCCTGCGGCGCCCCGCGCGCCTGGCTTCCCCACGACCCATGGTGGGCTGAATCTAGCCGAAGGGGAGGGCGGTTACTTCAGCCGTAACGCCATCTTCACCTACGGCGAGCTGCGCGCCGGGCTCGGCCTCGCGGCGCACGATCGCCAGCCCGACCGCTCCCAGGGCGGGGGAGACGGCGGCGCTGCCGAGCCGGCCGACCTCCTTGCCGCCGAGCGACAGCACCGCGCCGGGCTCGGCCGGGGCGCTGAGCCGCAGGCCCCGCAGATGGCGGTTCGGGCGGCCCTTGTAGTGCAGGCGGGCGACCGTCTCCTGGCCGATGTAGCAGCCCTTGGTGAAGCTGACCGCGTCGGCGACGATGCCGGCCTCGGCGGGCATCGTCTCGGCGCCCATCTCGGCCCCGTAGCGGGGGCGGCCGGCCTCGATCCGGACGATCTCGGCGGCCGCCTCGCTCACCTCCACGGCACCGGCGTCCGCCAGCGCCGAGCGCAGCCGCTCGCGGTCGGCGGCGGCGGCGATCAGGTCGAGCCCGTCGGCGCTGCCGGCTGCCAGGCAGGTGACGCCCCCGACCGTCAGCGGCTCGCAGGCGTGCTCGGCCAGGGGGGCTCCCTGGCGGGCGAGCTCGGCGCTGCGCGGCCCGATCAGCGAGATCACGACGCTCTCCTCGCTGCGGTCGGCGACGGCGACGTCGCGACCGATCGAGTACATGCTCAGGTGCCGCAGGACCTGCTGGCGGGCGCCGGCCTCGGTCTCCAGCAGGATCTCCTCGGCCGCCGGCCGCAGGACGACGAGGTCGGACTGCATGTGGCCCTTGCGGTCGAGCAGCGCGGCGTACTGGCCGCCGCCGGGCGCGAGCGCCTCGACGTCGTTGGTCAGCTGCCCCTGCAGGTACTCGGCCGCGTCGGGCCCGGTCACCGCGATCACCCCGCGCTCCCGCTCCAGGAAGCCGCAGTCCTCGCGCAGCTGCCGGTACTGCCCATCGAGCTCCACCGCGACCTGAGACTCCATGGACCAGAGTCTAGAAACCCACGCCCACGGGCCGAGACTCCGAGAACCCGCGCCCGAGTCGGCGCCCGAAGCTCCACCAGGGGACGGATCAAAAGAAGTACGCGGAGGCCGGTGAGAGCCGGTCGGGACACCCCTTAACGAACCTCCCCGGCAGTTGTGAGAGAAGGGGTGTCCCGACCGGCTCCCCGCCACCCCCGAACCCTTCCTCTTTTAGACCTGTCTAAACTCATTTTTAGACGTGTCTAACTCTCAGGCGATCGAGGACTACGCGAAGGCGATCTACACGATCGCCGCCGAGCGCGAGGGGCTGGTCCAGAACGGGGAGGTGGCCGAGCGGCTCGGGGTCGCGCCGGCGACGGCGACCGCGATGCTGAAGCGGCTGGCCGAGCTGGGGCTGGTCGAGTACCTGCCCTACAAGGGGGTCAGCCTGACCGCCGCCGGCGACCGGGTGGCGCTCGAGGTGATCCGCCACCACCGCCTGATCGAGGCCTACCTCGCCCAGGCGCTGGGGATGCCCGAGGACCGCGTCCACGAGGAGGCCGAGGTGCTCGAGCACTACATCTCCGAGGAGCTCGAGCAGCTGATCGCCGCCAAGCTCGGTGAACCGAGCCACGACCCGCACGGCTCGGCGATCCCCGGGCCCGACCTCACGCCGCCCGCCGGGAGCCTCGGGCGGTGAAGCCGGCCCCGCCGATCGAGGGCGCGACGGTCGAGGACGTCCTCCCCGGCGAGGCCGCGGTCGCCGCCGCCGCCCGCCGCTCGCTCGAGGGCCACACTCGCGGGATCGGGCGCCTCTGGCCCTTCCTCGGGCCCGCCTTCGTCGCCGCCGTCGCCTACATCGACCCCGGCAACTTCGCCACCAACATCGCCGGCGGCGCCAAGTTCGGCTACCTGCTGCTCTGGGTCGTCCTCGCCGCGAACCTGGTCGCGATGCTGGTCCAGACCCAATCGGCGAAGCTCGGGATCGCGACCGGCAAGAACCTCGCCGAGCTCTGCCGCGAGCGCTTCTCGCGGCGCGCCTCACTCGGCCTCTGGCTGCAGGCCGAGCTGGTGGCGATGGCCTGCGACATCGCCGAGGTGGTCGGCGCCGCGCTCGGCCTCAACCTGCTGTTCGGCATCCCGCTCTTCCCGGCCGGGCTGCTCGCCGGCGCCGGCGCCTTCCTCATCCTCGCCCTCCAGCAGCGCGGCTTCCGGCGCCTGGAGGCCGGGATCACCGCCCTGGTCGGGGTCGTCGTCGCCTCCTTCGTCTACGAGCTCTTCGACGCCGACCCCAATGCCGGTGAAGTCGCCAAGCATCTCGTCGTTCCCGGCTTCGGCGGCACCGAGAGCCTGCTGCTGGCGACCGGGATCATCGGCGCCACGGTGATGCCGCACGTGATCTACCTGCATTCGGCGCTGACCCAGCGGCGGATCGTCGGCCGCGACGACGCCGAGCGCAAGAAGATCCTCGGCTTCGAGAAGGTCGACGTGATCATCGCGCTCTCGATCGCCGGCGTGGTCAACCTCTCGATGATGATCGTCGCCGCCGCGCTCTTCCACACCAGCGGCATGACCGGCGTCGACTCGATCGAAGGCGCCTACGAAGGGCTGCAGAGCCTCGTCTCCGACCGCGCCGCCGCGATCTTCGGCATCGCCCTGCTCGCCTCCGGGTTCGCCTCCTCCTCGGTCGGGACGATGGCCGGCCAGGTCGTGATGCAGGGCTTCATCCGCCGCCGCATCCCCCTCTTCGTCAGGCGCTCGCTGACGCTGGCGCCGGCGCTGATCGTCCTCGCGCTCGGGATCAACCCGACCGACGCGCTCGTCGGCAGCCAGGTCGTCCTCTCCTTCGGCATCCCCTTCGCCCTCGTCCCCCTGCTGATGATCGCCGCCAAGCGCGAGGTGATGGGAAGCCTCGTCAACCCACCCTGGCTGACAGCTCTCGCGAGCGTACTCGCAGGTCTGATCATCGGCCTCAATGTCTTCCTGCTCTACCAGGTGTTCACGGGGTAGGGCCATTTCGGCGAGCCCTGCCCGCTAGGCTTCCGCAGATGCCACTGGCCGACGACTTCCAGCAGATCATCGAGGCGTTGCCGCCCGACTGGACCGACCTCGAGGTCGACCTGCGGATCGAGGACGAGAGCCGCTACATCGATGCCGCGGTGGCCGTCAGCCAGGTCAACGCCCAGGTCTACAAGCGGCCGCGCGAGTTCCACTGGCGGCTCGTCATCGCCCACAGCTTCGGCCACGCCGCCGCCGCCGATACCGTCCTCGGCGTCCTCGACAAGCTCGACCGCGAGGGCATCGCCGGCGAGCTCCGCGTCGCCGAGGTCCGCGAGGGCCGCTCCGAGGTGGTCCAGATGTGGGGCCGGCCGGAGAGCGTGCGCGAAGAGTTCCGCCAGCGCCGCGCGATCTAGCGGTCGTGGCGCGCGTCCTCAGCATCGCCACCGACCTGATGCTGGCCAGCCGGGTCGACGCCGGCCTGACCGCCGCCGGCCACCACGTGATCCTCGCCGCCGGGGTGTCCGAGGCGCCGCTCGACGAGGTCGAGCTGGTCGTCGCCGACCTCGAGGTCGAGAGCCCCGAGGCGCTGGTCGGGCTTGGCGTGCCGGTGCTCGGCTACTACTCGCACGTCGACGCCGAGACGCGGGCGGCGGCCGAGGCCGCTGGGGTGGATCTCGTCGTTCCGCGGTCTCGCATGGCTCGGGAACTGCCGGTCCTGGTTCAGAAGCTGTTGGGGGACGGGGGCGGCTAGACCCTCCCCGGACGCCTTCGGCTGAGTGTCCGGGGAGGGTCTATCCGCCCCCGTCACTCGGGAGCTTGCGGCAGGCGGCGGTTCCCGGGCCCTGGTGCGCGGAGCTTGTTGGGGGCCGAGGGGGTTATTGCGGAGCTTGTGGGAGGTCGAAGGCGGTGGTCGTGTCTAGCTTGTGTTCCAGGAGGCCGTGGGTCAGGTCCCAGGCGGCCCAGGCTTGGAGGACTTGGGGGTTGAAGGGCGCCGGATGGAGGACGGGGAGGAGGGCGTGGAGCTGGGCTGCCTGGTCGGCTCGTTCCAGGGCGGGGTCGGCTTCGAGCAGGTCGTCGAGGGCACGGGCGGGGTGGGAGACGGCGAAGCCGTAGCCGCGGCGGGTGGCGGCGATCATCGCCCGGGCCAGGTCCGGCTCTGATTCGAGCGTGTGCTCGGACGTGGTCAGGACCAGCTCGGGGTAGGGGGGAGCGCCGTAGCGGTCGACCTTGAAGACCCGCAGCGGCACGCCGAGCCGGCGCAGCGCGACCCCCTCGGCGTTCCAGAAACCGGTCGCCGCGTCGACCTTGCCGGCGGCCAGCGCGGCGACGGCGTTGAACCCGATCGTCACCTCCTTGACCCGCGCCGGGTCGCCGCCGGCGGCGCGCACCTCGGAGTCGACGACGGCTTCGTCGGAGGGGAGCCCGGTGACGCCGACGGTGCGGCCCTCGAGGTCGCGCGGGGAGCCGATCCCCTCGTCGCCGCGGGCGAGGACCGCGGCCAGCGGTCGCTGCACGATCGGCGCCAGGCCGACCAGCGGCAGGCCGCGCTCGCGGGCGATGCCGAGGTCATGGATGTCGAGGATCGCGAAATCGGTGCGGCCGGCGGCGAGCAGCTTCGGCGCGTCGGTCGATTCGCCCGGCTGGTGGATCGTCAGCTGGATCCCGGCGTCGGCGTAGAAGCCCTCGGCGCGGGCCGCGTAGATGCCGGCGTGGACCGCGTTGGGCGTGAAGTCGAGCACCAGGCTCGCGCCTCTCGGCGCGCCCGGTTCAGCACCGCCTCCGCCGCAGCCGGCGGCGCCGGCGAGCAGCAGAGCGGTCGCCAGCAGCGCGACAGCCCTTCTCATCTGGCCCGGCAAGGTAATTCATTAAGTGAATGTGGGTAGACTGCCCGCCGTTTGATCGGAATCGACGGCGAGGAGGAGAGTGTGCAGGAAAGAGGGCTGTCCGCGTACCTGGCTGAGTTGATCGGCACGTTCCTGCTGGTCTTCTTCATCACCAGCGTCGTGACGCTGTTCGTTTCGACGGGGGCCCAGAGCCAGTTCGGTTCCGACTACGCCGTCGTCGGCTTCGTCCAGGGCCTCACGCTCTTCGGCGTCATCGTCATGTTCGGCGCGGTCAGCGGTGGCCACTTCAACCCCGCCGTGACCCTCGCCGCGGCGACGATTCGCAAGATCAGCCCGATCGACGCGGTCATCTACATCCTCGCCCAGCTCTCCGGCGCCGTGCTCGGCGCCCTCCTGACCAAGGGCCTGCTGCTCGACGAGGGCCGCGCCACCGACTACGGCGCCGGCCACATCAGCGGCCTGCTCAGCGGCAACTTCGCGGGCGCCGTCGTCGAGGGCATCGGCGTCTTCGCCCTCGTCCTCGTCATCCTCGCCGCGGTCTTCTCCGAGCGCAGCATCAAGGACTGGGCGCCGCTCGCGATCGGCACCACCTTCGTCTTCATGGTGATGGTCGGCGGCCCCCTGACCGGCGCCTGCTTCAACCCGGCGCGCTGGTTCGGCGCGGCGCTGGTCGGCGACTCCTGGGGCGGCGTCTGGCCGTACCTGGTCGGCCCGATCGTCGGCTCGCTGCTCGCCGTCGTGGTCTGGCGCTTCGTGATCGAGGCCGGTGGCAGGGCCCCGACCGAGCCGCCGCAGCGGGTCAAGCCCTCGGCGGCGCCGGCCAAAGCGAAAAGCTAGAAGCTCGGGCAGGGGCCCGGCCGGCCCGGCGCTTGCGCTAGGTTGCCGCAGGTGCGCCGGGTTACTTTCTCCCGAAACTTCACCCTCTCCCTCTCCCGCACCTGCCAGTGCTATTGCAAGTACTGCGCCTTTGCCACCCACCAGGCGCACCTGCACGCGCCCGAGGACGTCGAACGGATCCTCGACGAAGCGCTGCGGCGCAACACCAAGGAGCTGCTCGTCCTGACCGGCGAGCGGCCCGAGGTCAATCCGCTCGTCGCCGAGCGGCTGGCCGCCTGGGGACACGAGGACTTCACCGCCTACGTCGTCTGGGCCTGCGAGCGGGCGCTGGAGCGGGGGATGCTGCCGCACACCAACCTCGGCGTGCTGTCCAGGGAGGACCTCTCCCGCCTGCGTGAGGTGACTGCCTCCCAGGGCCTGATGCTCGAGTCGGTCGACGAGCATCTGATGGACACCGTCCACGCCGGCAGCCCCACCAAGCACCCCGCCGCCCGCCTGGCCACGATCGAGGCCGCCGGCGAGCTGAAGATCCCCTTCACCTCCGGCATCCTCGTCGGCATCGGCGAGTCCGAGGACTCCCGGGTCGCGTCCCTTGAAGCCCTCGCGAAGCTTCACGAGCGCCACGGTCACATCCAGGAGGTGATCCTCCAGAACTTCGTGCCCCACCCCCGCTATTACGGCGCCGAGGTGGCCGAGATCGCCGATGCGGCATCTCGGGAGCGGTGGGCCGGCGGGGATGCCTCTGGCCGAGCAACAGCCGGGGAGGCTCGTCCAGAGGCATCCCCACCGACCTCATCGACTCAGGAGGTACCGCCGCCAAGCTGGGCGAACCCCGTCAGCATCGCGGAGCTCAAGCGCCTGATTGCCGAGACGCGGCGCCTGATGCCGGACGTCGGCATCCAGGTGCCGCCGAACCTCAGCGACTTCTGGCCGGAGCTCGTGGAGGCCGGGGCGACCGATCTGGGCGGCCTCAGCGCCAACGGCGATCACATCTCGCCCGAGGAGCCCTTTCCCTCGCCCCACCAGGTGCGCAAGGAGCTGGCGCCGCGCGGCTACGCGCTGACCGAGCGGCTCTGCGTCTACCCGCAGTACATGGAGCCCGAGTGGATGGAGCAGGGGGTCCTCGACGTCGTCAAGCTCAAGTACTGGAGCTTCATCCCCCGCCGCGGCTCGGGCCGCCGCAGCGAGGAGACGATCGATCCGGGCCTGGCGCCCGAGGCGATCGCCAAGGGGCGCGAGGGCGCGCCGCTCTCCGAGGACGAGCTGACCGCGCTGTTCGCCGAGACGCGGCCCGAGGTGATCGAGCGGATGCGGGTCGCCGCCGACGGCCTCCGCGCCGAGCTGGCCGGCGACCTCGTCACCTTCGTGGTCAACCGCAACATCAACTTCACCAACGTCTGCACGGTCGGCTGCGCCTTCTGCGGCTTCGGCCAGGGCCGCCGCTCCCCCGACGCCTACGAAGTCTCCGAGGAGGAGTTCGCGGCGCGGGTCGAGGAGGCGGTCGCCTTCGGCGCCACCGAGCTCTGCATGCAGGGCGGCATCCATCCCGACCTCACCCTCGAGGAGTACGGCCGCTGGCTGGCGCTGGCCAAGGAGGTGGCGCCGCAGCTGCACCTGCACGCCTACTCGCCGATGGAGATCAACTGGGCCTGCGAGCGCTCCGGGAAGAGCCCGCGCCAGGTCTTCGAGTACCTGATCGAGCGCGGCCTGGGCTCGACCCCCGGCACCGCCGCCGAGGTCCTCGACGACGGGGTCCGCCAGCGGATCTCGCCGAACAAGCTGCCCGCGGGGCGCTGGGTCGAGATCATCGAAGCCGCCCACGCGTCCGGTCTGCGCTCGACCTCGACGGTCATGTTCGGCCACATCGAGGAGCCGCGCGAGCTGGCCCGCCACATCGCCGTGGTCCGCGCCCTGCAGGAACGGACCGGCGGGATCACCGAGTTCGTCCCGCTCAGCTTCATCCCCTTCAACACGCTGCTCGGCCGCACCCACGGGATCGAGGAGATCTCGATCGCCGAGAACCTCAAGCACACCGCGGCCTTCCGTCTCGGCCTCGGCAGGAGCGTCGTCAACCTGCAGGCGAGCTGGGTGAAGATGGGCCTGGAGGGCGCGACCGAGGCGCTGCGCTGGGGGGTGAACGACCTCGGCGGCACCCTGATGGAGGAGAACATCAGCCGCATGGCGGGAGCCGACCACGGCGTCCGGCTCGAGCCGGACGAGCTGATCGAGGCGGCCCGCGCCGCCGGCCGCGAAGCGGCCCAGCGCTCGACCCTCTACGAGGTGATCGAGCGCTACCCCGAGCGGGCTGCTGCCGCCCCCGCGGCATGACAAAGGCCGCCGCCGGGTACCTGGTCAGAGAAATCGATCAGGAAAGGAGAATCGCGATGGACGGCGATTCGGTACGCAACAAGGACGATGCCAAGGGGCGCCTCAAGGAGGCCGCGGGCACCGTCACCGGCGACAAGGGCATGAAGCGCGAGGGCAAGGCCGACCAGGCCGCCGGCCGCGCCAAGGACGGTGTCGACAAGCTGACCGACAAGGTCAAGCAGGTCCTCCACCGCGACTAGCCTCGGCGCGCCGGCTCAGCGGAAGAGGTCCTCTTCAGCTGAGCGGCGCAGGGCGGCGGCCCCGGGTCCGGCATCGGCGCTGACATGGTGCCCGAGGCCGCGCACGACCGCCGCCGGCACGCCGGCCGCCTTGTCGCGCACCAGGTCGGCGGCGGCGGCGGCCTCATCGGCGATCGCGATGGCAGTCGCCTCCAGTTCCCGTCCGGAGGCATCGGTGCGGCCGCGCCAGTCATCGAGCGGAGTCAGCCCGGCACACCCGATCGCCACCTCGACCTGGCCCAACCGCCAGGCGCGGCCGAAGCTGTCGGCGACGACGACGCCGACGATCGCCCCCGCTGCAGCGCTGATTTCCTCGCGCAGTCGCCGTGCCGAGCCGTCGGGGTCCTCCGGCAGCAGGCAGACGAGGCCCTCCTCGGGCAGGTTCGAGCTGTCGATCCCGGCGTTGGCGCAGACGAAGCCGTGGCGGGTCTCGACGATCAGCACCGAGCGCTCGGCGCGGACCACCGTCCGGGACTCCTGCAGGATCAGCTCGACCAGGTTGGGCTCCTTGCCGAGGACCGCCGCCAGCCGCCGCGCCTCGGCGGAGGGTATGACCGAGGAGAGCCGCCGCAGCCGGCCCTCGGCCTTGGAGACGACCTTCTGGGAGACGACGATGACGTCGCCCTCGACGAGCTCGGCGCGCGCCGCGATCAACGCCCCCAGCCGCTCGCCCTCGCCGATCTCCGGCAGCCCGGCGACCGCGCGGACCGTGAGCTCGGTCATATCCCGAGCGCCCTGGCGGTGCGCTTGGCTCGGCCCGGCCGTGACATCAGCTCGCGGGTGAGAGCGATGACGTCGGCCGGGGTGTCGAGGTCGAGGGCGAGCGTCGGCACCTCCTCGATCCCGTAGGCGATGCCCGCCTGCCGCGCCAGCTCGACGTGGCGGGCGCGGCTGCCCTCGCCGAAGGCGGGGACGATCGCGCTGGGCGGGTTGAGGACGAGGGCGTTGGTGCCGCTGCCGTGGCGGTCGGGGACGATGCCGACGTAGGGGGCCGGCACGCCGGTCAGGATCGCGTCGAGCTCGCGCGGGTCGAGCAGCGGGCAATCGCCGGGCAGCAGGACGACGCACTCGGCGCCGTCCACTTCGGCCCGGGCGATCCCGGCCAGCGCCGCCTGGACGTGACCGGCGTCGGCCGGGTCGGGGACGACCTCGGCGCCGCACTCGGCGGCGAGCTCCTGCGCCGCCGGGTCGCCGGTGACGACGATCGTGCGCTCCACCTGCCGCGCCCGGGGGACCGCTTCGAGGACATCCTCGACCATCGCCGCCATCAGGCGCCGGCGCTGCCCGGGGTCGAGCCCTGTCGCCAGGCGCGACTTGGCCAGGTCGAAATGCTTGACGGGGAGGACCGCGGTGGCCTTCACGAAGGGGTGAGCCCGGCGGCGTAGTCGAGGACGATGCGGGCGAGCCGGGCGCGGCCGCTGGCGCCCTCCATCAGGGCCGGAACCGCCAGGGTCGGGATCTCGGTCGGGGGCGGGTCGGGGTCGCCCTCGTCGACGACCATGGCGTCGATCAGGCCGGCGTAGAGCGAAGCGACGCCGGCGGCGCTGAGGGGCCGCCCGAGGGCGGCCATGAAGTTGTCGGTCGGTCCCTTGACGACGCTGCCGGCGACGTAGGGGCTGACCGCGACGACCGGCGCCGGCGAGGCGGCGATCGCCTCGCGCATCCCCGGCACCGCCAGGATCGGTCCGATGCTGATCACCGGGTTGGAGGGGCCGACCACGATCGCCTCGGCGAGCCGCAGCGCCTCCAGCACCTCCGGGCTCGGCTCGGCGGCCTCGATCCCCTCCAGCTCGACCCCGAGCACCTGCGGCCGGCCGCCGTCGAGGATCAGGTATTCCTGCAGGTCGCGGCGCCCCGCGGCGGTTATCACCTTGGTCCGCACCGGCGCGTCGCTCATCGGCAGCACCCGCGCCTCGATCCCGAGGCCGCGGCCGATCTGGGCCTGCGCTTCGGTCAGGCGGCCGCCGTCGTCGAGGAACTGGCGCCGGTAGAGGCAGGCGGCGAGGTCGCGGTCGGAGAGGCCGAACCAGTCCGGGGCGCCGAACCGCTTGAGGCGCTCGAAGACGGCGAACTCGTCGTCGCGGATGCCCCAGCCGCGCTCCTCGTCGATTTCCCCGCTCAGCCAGTAGGTGACGAGGTCGGGGTCGGGGGAGACGTGGACGCCGAGCGCCTCGACGTCGTCGCCGGTGTTGGCGATCACGGTGAGGTCGCCGCCGACCTCGTCCTGGACGCCGGCCGCCAGCTTGGCGCCGCCGGTGCCGCCGGCGAGCAGGGCCACTCTCATCGGCGGGCCTGTGATCGTCGCGTGCGGTCCGGCATCGACGGGCCAGTCTAGGGATAGCCCATATGCTGCGACGCCAATGCGACTCGAGGGACGCAAGGCATTGGTGAGCGGCGGCGCCAGCGGGATCGGCGCCGCGGTCGCCGCCCGACTCGCGGCCGAGGGCGCCGAGGTCTGGATCGGCGACGTCGACGTCGAGGGGGCCGAGCGGGTCGCCGGGGCGATCGCCGGCGAGGCGGTGGCGCTCGACGTCGCCGACCTCGACTCGGCCCGGGCGGCCGTCGCGGCCGCCGGCGGCACCCTCGACGTCCTCGTCAACAACGCCGGCCTCGACGAGTTCGGGTTCTTCACCCAGACGACGCCGGAGCAGTGGCAGAAGGTGCTGGCGGTCAACCTCCTCGGCGTCCTCAACTGCACCTACGCGACGCTGCCGGCGATGCAGGCGGCGGGCTACGGACGGATCGTCAACCTCTCCTCGGAGGCCGGCCGGGTGGGCTCCAAGGGCTCGGCCGTCTACTCGGCGGCGAAGGGCGGCGTGATCGCCTTCACCAAGACGATCGCCCGCGAGAACGCCCGCTACGGGATCAACGTCAACGCCGTCGCCCCGGGCCCGATCGAGACGCCGCTGCTGATGGGGGCGAGGGAGCTCGGCGAGATCGGCGAGAAGCTGATCGCGACGATGGCGGGGATGACGCAGCTCGGCCGCCTCGGCCAGCCCGAGGAGGTGGCCGCCGCGGTCGCCTTCCTCGCCAGCGAGGAAGCCAGCTACGTGACCGGCGAGACGCTCGGGGTCAGCGGCGGGCTCGGCATGGTCTGACGCGCCTCCGATCGAGGTTTGTCGCCCACAGGGCGACAAACCTCGCAGGGGTTGGCTGGCCCGGCGGGTGTGGGTGGTGGTTTCCACAGCGTCCGGCGCGACGGTTGCGCGGTTTTGCGTTAGCGTCTCCTGCCGATGGCGGACCTCCGCGGGAAGACGATGATCATCTCTGGCGGCAGCCGCGGGATCGGGCTGGCGATCGCCACCGCGGCGGCGCGCGAGGGCGCCAACGTAGCGCTGCTGGCGAAGACGGCCGACCCGCACCCGAAGCTGCCGGGCACGATCTACACCGCCGCCGAGGAGATCGAGGCGGCCGGCGGGCAGGCGCTGCCGATCGTCGGCGACGTCCGCGAGGACGCCTCGGTCGAGGACGCGGTGGCCCAGGCCGTGGCCAGGTTCGGCGGCATCGACGTGGTCGTCAACAACGCCAGCGCGATCGACCTCAGCAAGACCCCGGACGTGCAGATGAAGCGCTACGACCTGATGCAGGACATCAACTGCCGCGGCAGCTTTCTGCTCGCCAAGACCTGCATCCCGCACCTGCGCGAGGCCGAGAACCCCCACATCCTGACGCTCTCGCCCCCGCTCAACCTCAACCCCTTCTGGGCCGGCAACAACCTCGCCTACACGATCGCCAAGTACGGGATGAGCCTGGTCACGCTCGGCCTCGCCGAGGAGTTGAAGGAGGACGGGATCGCCGCCAACTCGCTCTGGCCGCGGACGATCATCGCCACCGCCGCGGTCCAGAACCTGCTCGGCGGCGACGAGGCGATGGCCCACTCGCGCAAGCCCGAGATCATGGCCGACGCGGCGCTGGCGATCCTCCACCGCCCGAGCCGCGAGGCGACCGGCAACTTCTACATCGACGACGAGGTGCTCGCCGAAGAGGGCCTGACCGACCTCTCCGAGTACGGCTACGGCGCCAGCGCCGAGGACCTCCAGCTCGACATCTTCCTCGACGCCTGAGCCGCCGCCCGCCGGCCGGCGCTCGCGGCGCGCTCAGGCCGGCGCCAGGATCTCGGCCAGCTTCGCCAGCGCCCGCCGCCGGTGCGCGTCGAGCTCGGCGACCAGCGCGTCGGCGTCGCCGGCGCGAAGCGCGGCGAGGATGCGCTCGTGCGCCGCCAGCGACTCCTCGCGGCCCTCGGCCGAGTTGTAGTAGAGGGCCCGGTAGGTTTCGGTCGAGTCCCACAGCAGCCTGATCAGGCGCAGGGTGTGGGCCTGGCCGGGGGCGGCGAGGAGGGCGAAGTGGAAGCGGCGGTTGGCCGCCAGCTCGGCGGCGACGTCGCCGGCGGCCACGGCGGCGGCGCATTCGCCGGCGGCGAGCTCGACGCGGTCGATCGCGTCGCGGTCCAGCTGCGGCAGCGCGGCTCTCACCGCCCGCTCCTCGAGCAGCGCCCGCAGCTCGTAGATCTCGCGCATTTCCTCCAGCGCCAGCTCGGCGACGGTGTAGCCGCGCCGCGGCAGGTAGCTGACCTGGCCCTCCTGCTCGAGCGCCGCCAGCGCTTCGCGCACCGGCGCCAGGCTGAGGCCGAGCCGCTCGGCGATCTCCTCCTGGCGGACGCGGTCGCCGGGGCGCAGCTCGCCCTCGACCATCGCCCGGCGCAGGCCCTCCAGCGCGTGCTGGGCGGCGGTCCCGTGGGCGCCCCGCGGGGCGGTCGCCACGCCGCTCACCGGCTGCTCTCCAGGACCGCGCTCACCGGAATGCCTGGATCCCGGTGACGGCGCCGCCGATCACCAGCGCGTGAACGTCGGCGGTGCCCTCGTAGGTGACGACCGACTCGAGGTTGTTCATGTGCCGGATCACCGGATACTCGAGGGTGACGCCGTTGGCGCCGAGCACCTGGCGGGCGGACCTCGCCACCTCCAGCGCCGCGTTGACGTTGCCGAGCTTGCCCATCGAGACGTGCTCGGGGCGGAGGACGCCCTCGTCCTTCATCCGCCCCAGGTGCAGCGCCAGCAGCGTCGCCCGGTTGACCTCCAGCGCCATGTTCGCGAGCTTCTGCTGCTGGATCTGGAAGGAGGCGATCGGGCGGTCGAACTGGACCCGCTCCTTGGCGTAGCTGAGAGCCGCTTCGTAGCAGGCGCGGGCGGCGCCGGCGGCGCCCCAGACGATGCCGTAGCGGGCCTCGTTGAGGCAGGAGAGCGGGCCTTTCAGGGAGGAGACCTCGGGCAGGACGGCGTCGGCGGGGAGGCGGACGTCGTCGAGCAGCAGCTCGGAGGTGATCGAGGCCCGCAGGCTGAGCTTCTTGTGGATCTCCTGAGTGGTGAAGCCGGGGGTCTCGCGCGGGACCAGGAAGCCGCGCACGCCCTCCTCGGTCTGGGCCCAAACCACGGCGACGTCGGCGATCGACCCGTTGGTGATCCACATCTTCTGCCCATGCAGGATCCAGTCCGAGCCGTCGCGGCGGGCCCGGGTCCGCATCGAGCCCGGGTCAGAGCCGGCGTCGGGCTCGGTCAGCCCGAAGCACCCGATCGCCTCGCCGGCGGCCATCCGGGGCAGCCACTCCTGCTTCTGCTCCTCCGACCCCCAGCGCCAGATCGCGAACATCGCCAGCGAGCCCTGGACCGAGACCAGGCTGCGGACGCCCGAGTCGCCCGCCTCCAGCTCCATGCAGGCGAGGCCGTAGGCGGTGGCCGAGGCGCCGGCGCAGCCGTAGCCCTCGAGGTGCATGCCGAGCACGTTGAGGCTGCCGAGCTGGCGCGCCAGCTCGCGCGGGATCGTCGCCTGCTCGAACCAGTCGCCGACGTGGGGGAGGACCTCGCCCTCGACGAAGGCGCGGACGGCGTCGCGGATGTCGCGCTCCTCGTCGGAGAGCAGGCGGTCGATCGCGAGGTAGTCCTCGGGACGGATCGGCGGGGCGGCGGTGCTGCTGGCGGTCATCTCACACCTCGGTCTCGGGCGCGCGGCGGTAGCCGGGCGCTGATGCTAGATTTTCGAAAATCGAGGATCCAGGTTACACCAGCTCAGCCGAGCCCTCCGCCGCCGACGCCGGCTCGGCCCTCGGGCCGCTTCACATCCTCGACTTCTCGCGCGTCCTCGCCGGCCCCTTCGCGACGATGATGCTGGCCGACCTCGGCGCCGAGGTGACCAAGGTCGAGCGTCCCGGCGTCGGCGACGAAACCCGGCAGTGGGGGCCGCCCTACGACGAGCACGGCCAGGCGACCTACTTCCAGTCGGTCAACCGCAACAAGGCGAGCCGCGCGCTCGACCTCGGCGACGAGCGGGATCTGGCGGAGATCCACCGCCTCGCCGCCGCCAGCGACGTCCTGGTCGAGAACTTCAGGCCGGGGCTGATGGACTCCAAGGGGCTCGGCTACGCGGACCTCGCGGCCGCCAACCCCGGCCTCGTCTACTGCTCGATCACCGGCTTCGGCAGCGGCGCGGGCGCGGCGCTTCCCGGCTACGACCTCCTGATCCAGGCGCTGGGCGGGCTGATGAGCATCACCGGCGAGCCCGGCGGCTCCCCGACCAAGGTCGGCGTCGCGCTGGTCGACGTCCTCGCCGGCCTCTTCGCCACGGTCGGGATCCTCGCCGCCCTGCGCCACCGCGAAGCGAGCGGCGGCGAGGGGCAGCTGGTCGAGGTCGATCTCTTCTCCTCGCTGCTGGCGGCTCTGGTCAACCAGGGCTCGGCCTACACGGTGGCCGGCGTCGTCCCCGGCCGGATGGGCAACCGCCACCCGAGCATCTCGCCCTACGAGCTGCTCGCGACCGGCGAGGGCGAGCTCGTCCTCGCGGTCGGCAACGACCGCCAGTTCGCCGCTCTCTGCGAGACCCTCGGCGCCGCCGAGCTGGCCGCCGACCCGCGCTTCGCGACCAACTCGGGGCGGGTCGAGCACCGCCAGGAGCTCGGTCGCGCGCTGGAGGCGAGGCTGGCGGCGCGGCCGGCGCGCGAGTGGGCGGCGCTGCTGACCGACCGCCGCGTCCCGGCCGGGGTCGTCAACGACCTCGCCGGCGCCTTCGAGCTGGCGCGCCGGATCGGACTCGAGCCGACGGTCGCGATTCCGCGCGAGGACGGCTCGGCGGTCGAGCTGACCCGCAACCCGATCCGGCTCTCGGCGACGCCCGCCAGCTACCGCACGGCGCCGCCTGCCCTGCCCGGCGAGGGCGCTGCGTGAGCGTGGTGCGGCCCCTAGGAATGGGGGTCTTCGGCTCCGACCCGAGGCGGCGGGGGAACCCAGCTCAGGAGCCGCTCGAGCAGCACGTCGGCGTCCTTCTCGACGATCAGGATCTGAAGATGGGGGAGCGTGAGGAAGCCCTCCTGCGCGGCGTGGTCGAGGAGGCGGGAGAGGGAGTCGAAGTAGGCCTCGATGTTGAGCACCCCGCAGGGCTTGGAGTGGAAGCCCAGCTGGGTCCAGGTCGTCGCCTCGAGCAGCTCGTCGAGCGTTCCCAGGCCTCCCGGCAGGGCGATGAAGGCGTCAGAGAGCTCGCCCATCAGCGCCTTGCGCTCGTGCATCGAGCCGACCACGTGCTGCTCGCTGAGGCCCGCGTGCACTTCCTCGGGGATCAGCAGCGCCTCGGGGATCACCCCGATCACCTCGCCGCCAGCGGCCAGCGCCGCGTCGGCGACCGCGCCCATCAGGCCGACGCTGCCACCGCCGTAGACGACTCCGATCCCCCGCTCCGCCAGGAGGCGCCCGAGCGCGGCGGCGCCGGCCTCGTACTCGGGCCTTGCGCCCCTCCCGGAGCCGGCGAACACGCAGATGCGGCGAGCCAAGGTCTCGCGATTGTTCCAGGTCGTCACCCAGATACGCCTGCCGCCGTGAGAGACGACGGCAGCGTGGGGCGCCTCTCCGTCCGCTGATGCGTCCGCCGGCGGCGATCAGCTTCGACTTCTGGAACACGCTCGTCCCCGAGCCGAAGGGGATGCTCAGCGCCCTGCGACGCGAGGCCGTGCTGCGGACCCTGCTCGAACACGAGATCGAGCTCGAGGACGGGGTGCTCGACGCCCACCTCGCCGCCGCGCAGGCTCTGCACGAAGCCCACTGGACGCGCCAGGAACACTTCACCGCGGTTGACGCGGCGCAGCACTTCGTCAACGCCGTCGACGGCCTCGACGACGCGGTCCGCTCTCGGCTCGCGGACACCTACCTGAACGCTGGCGAGGAGCAGGCTCTGGAACTGACTCCCAATGCGGCCGACGCTGTCGCCGCGCTCGACCGCGCCGGGATCCAGCTGGGGATCGTCTGCGACGTCGGGCTCACCGCCTCGCCCCATCTGCGCTCGTTCCTCAGGCTCGCCGGCGTTCTCGACCGCTTCCGCGGCTGGGCGTTCTCCGACGAGGTCGGCCACTTCAAGCCCTCGCCGGCGATCTTCTCCCACCTCGGCGACCAGTTCGAGATTGCGGCCGGGGACCCCGTCTGGCATGTCGGCGACCTGCGCCGGACCGACGTGGCCGGCGCGCGCGCCTGCGGCTGGGTGCCGGTCCGCTACCGGGGGATGGCCGACGACGTCTCGGACTTCCCCGACGCAGACATCGTCATCGACGATCTGCTCGAGCTGGTTCAGCTGGCCCGGGCGGGCCGCTAGCCGTGGACCGCCAGGCCATCGCGACGGTCGTGCTCGCCGCCGGCGCCGCCACTCGTTTCGGCGCGCCGAAGCAGCTGGCTGCGCTCGAGGGACGGCCGCTGCTGGGGCGGGTGCTGGAAGCGGTCGAGGGGTTCGGAGCGACGCAGGCCGTGGTCCTCGGCGCGGCCGCGGAGCGGATCAGGCCGGTCGTGTCCGAGGACCGCTGGCAGGTGATCGTCGCGGCCGACTGGAGGGCGGGGATCGGCGCATCCCTGCGGGCGGGGCTGGCGGCGGTGCCGGCCGGCACCGCGCTCGTCGTCCTCGGCGACCTCCCGTGGCTGCGGCGAGAGGCGGTGCAGCGCGTTCTCGACGCCGCCGCCCGCTCCGAGGCCGAAGCCGTCCGCGCCTACGAGCGCGACGTTCCCGGCCA
Source organism: Solirubrobacterales bacterium (assembly GCA_046330305.1). Classification (GTDB taxonomy): domain Bacteria; phylum Actinomycetota; class Thermoleophilia; order Solirubrobacterales; family 70-9; genus VAYN01. The sequence continues at coordinate 20,980 of JAXLTA010000023.1, forward strand.
CCCGGTGCTGCTCCGCGGCGAGCTGCTCAGGCAGGCCCGCTCGGCGCCCGACGCGGGCCTCGGCCCCCTGCTCGTCCAGAGCGAGATCCTGGCGGTCGACTGCACCGGCCTCGGCACGGCGCGTGACGTCGACACCGCGGCGGATCTGGGGCCGCGTGACTCCCCGGCCGGCCCCTCCTAGGACACGACCAGGCTCGCGCGCCAGCGGCCGTTGCGACGCTCGAGCTCGATCGGCGCTCCGAAGCAGGCCGAGAGAGCCGCGCCGGTCAGGGTGGTTTCGACCGGGCCGCTCGCCACCACCCGCCCCGCGGCGAGCAGCAGCGCGTGCGAGGTGGTCGGCGCCAGCTCCTCGAGGTGGTGGACGACGCTGGCGGTCGCCAGCCTCGGGTTCGCGTCGGCGAGCGCCGTCATCGCGGCGACGAAGTCCTCGCGCGTCGGCAGGTCGAGGGCGGAGCTCGGCTCGTCGAGCAAGAGCAGCTCGGGCGCCCGCATCATCGCCCGCGCCAGCATCACCCGCTGGCGCTCACCCTGCGAGCAGCTCCGGTAGCGGCGCCGCGCGAGGTGCGCGCAGTCGAAGCGGTCGAGCAGCTCCATCGCCTTCGCCCGCTCCTCGGGCCCGATCTGGGCGCCCATCACCGCAGCGGGTCCGGTCGGGTGCATGTAGACGACCTCTTCCGCCGTCAGGTTCTCCGAGAACGTTCGGGGCCGGCCTTCGATCACGCCGATCCGCAGCCGCGGGTTGCGCAGCCCGATCGCGCCGGGATCGCTGCCCAGCAGCTCGACCGAGCCCCCGTCCGGCTCCAGCTCCGCGGCGGCGACTCGCAGCAGCGTGGTCTTGCCGGCTCCGTTGGGGCCGACCACGGCCCAGTGCTCCCCGCGCTCGACCGTCCAGTCGATGCCGTCGAGCAGCGGCCGCAGACCTGCGTGGCCGCTGACGCGCACGCCCCTGAGGGCGAGGGCGGATCGGCTCAAGCCTCCCCGTTCTCGCCGCCGGCCGCCATTCCGTCCTCGCCGTCGATCAGCGGCAGGTGGGCGAGGGCGACGTCGCGGGCCCAGAGCACGTGGGCCTTCATCAGCGATTCCGAGCGCTCGGGGTCGCGGTCGCGGAGCGCTCCGAGGATCTTGCGATGGTCCTGCAGCGCCGATTCGCGGTTCTCGCGCGAGTAGGTCATGTAGGAGCGGTAGATCAGCGGAATCGCGGTGGTCTGGCGGATCAGGGACTCCAGCAGCTCGCTCTTGGAAGCCTCGATGATGGTGTTGTGGAAGGTGAAGTTCTCGTCGGTGAGTTCGCGCAGCCGGGCCTCGTTGTCGATCATCCCGGCGAATCGCTCGACGCTGCGGCCGAGCTCGGCAAGGTCCTGCTCGGTGAGGATGGGTGCCGCCGCCCGGGCGGCGTACCCCTCGAGAACCGCGCGCAGGGAGTGCATCTCGCGCAGGTCCGCGGCGGTGAAGGTGCGGACGGCGGCGGGTCGGTTCGGCGGGGTCTCGACCAGCCCCTCGCCGCGCAGCAGCACCAGCGCCTCGCGCACCGGCGTGCGGCTGATCCCCAACTGCCTGCCGAGGTCCTGCTCGCCGAGCGTCTCGCCGGGCCGCAATTGGCCCGTGAAAATCGCGTCCCGGAGGACCCGGGCGGCGGCGACGCTGGTCTTCTCGCCGCGCGGCACCTCGACGCTTACCCCCAACTCCGGCATTGCTCAAGATTCTAATAGAACGCGGATACTTGTATGCACGACGACGCCTACGAGCGCTCCAGCATGTGAATTTTGCCACTTAAGAGGGCAAGAACTATGGCCCTCGGGACATAGAGTATGCATGTATGCAATCCTTAGGCGATGGACCCCTCAGACACCGAGAAGGTCTACAAACGTGCGGGCTGGGGCGGCCGCGTCGCCCCCGGCAGGCGGCCCGCGGTCCTGGTCGTCGACCTCAGCCGTGGCTTCAGCGAGCCGCAGTTCCCGACCGGGGCCGAGCTCAGCGAGGTCGTCGCCGCGACCGGCGAGCTGATCGCCGCGGCGCGTGAGACCGGCGCCCCCGTCGTCTTCACGACGATCGCCTACGGGGAGGCCGACGTCGAGGGCGACAGCTGCGCCTGGCTGCGCAAGGCGCCCGGCCTCGGGATCCTGCGCACCGGCACCGAGCTGGTCGAGATCGACCCGCGGCTGCCGCGCGCCGCGACCGACCCGTTGATCACCAAGAAGGGCGCCTCCGCTTTCTTCGGCACCGATCTCGCCTCGATCCTGGTCGCCAAGGGCGTCGACACGCTGCTGATCTGCGGCGCGACCACCAGCGGCTGTGTCCGCGCCAGCGTCGTCGACGCGGTCCAGTACGGCTTCACGGTCCTCGTCCCGCGCCAGTGCGTCGGCGACCGCGCGACGGCGCCGCACGAGGCGAACCTGTTCGACATCGACGCCAAGTACGGCGACGTGATCGAGCTCGAGGACGCGCTCGCCTACCTCGCCGGGCTGCCGGGGGCGCCGTCGTGAAGGTCGTCCTGCTGCCCGGCGACGGCGTCGGCGCCGAGGTCGTCGCCGAGGCGGCGCGGGTGCTGCGGGCCGTCGTCCCGGATCTCGAGCTCGAGCAGCACCTGATCGGGCAGCGGGCGATCGCCGCCCACGGCGAAGCGCTCCCGGAGGCGACGATCGCGGCCTGCCGCGGCTGCGACGCGGTGCTGATGGGGGCGGTCGGCGCCCCCACCTACTCCTGGACGTCCTCGAATCCCGAGGACGGGATGTTCGAGCTGCGCCGCACCCTCGACGTCTACGCGAACCTGCGTCCCTTCCGCGAGGGGGCGATCGACCTGATGATCGTCCGCGAGCTGGTCGGCGGGCTCTACTTCGGCGAGCGCGGCACCCGGCCCGACGGGACCGTCTTCGACACCTGCGAATACCGCCCCGACCAGGTCGACCGGATCCTGCGCCGCGGCTTCGAGCTGGCCGCCGGCCGTCGCCGGCGCCTGACCTCGGTCGACAAGGCCAATGTCCTCGCCACCTCGCGGCTGTGGCGGGAACGCGCCGAGGCGCTGGCGGCCGACTACCCCGAGGTCGAGCTCGACCACCTGCTGGTCGACACGGCGGCGATGCGGCTGGTCGAAGACCCCGCCGGCTTCGACGTGATCGTCACCGAGAACACCTTCGGCGACATCCTCTCCGACGTCGCCGCCGCCCTCGCCGGGGGCATCGGCGTCGCCGCCAGCGCCTCCCTCGCCGACGCCGGCCCGGGGCTGTTCGAGCCGGTCCACGGCACCGCCCCGGACATCGCCGGCGAGGGCGTCGCCAACCCGACCGCCGCGATCCGCTCGGCGGCGATGCTGCTCGAGCACGGGCTCGGCCTGCCCGAGGCGGCGGCGCGCGTCGAAGCAGCCCTCGCGCGGGTCCAGGCCGAGCACCCGACCGCCGACCGCGGCGGCACCACCTCGACCACCGGGTTCGGCGACGCGATGGTCGCCGCCCTCGCCTCCAGGGACGTCGTCGATGCCTGAGCGGGAGCCGGTCAGCGAGGGCCTGCTCGCCGAGCTGGCGACGCTCGGCGCCGAGAGCCGCTGGGTCGAGAGCGACGGCCGCCGCCTGCACCTGCTCGACTACGGCGGTGAGCGGCCGCCGCTGCTGGTGCTGCCGGGGATCACCAGCCCCGCGGTCACCTGGGACTTCGTCGTCGCGCCGCTGCGCGACCTCGTCCGGCCGCTGGTCATGGACCTGCGCGGCCGCGGCCTCAGCGAGGCCGGCGGCGGCTACAGCGCCCCCGAGTTCGCCGCCGATGCGGCGGCGGCGATCGACCAGCTCGGCCTGCGGCGGCCGCTCGTCCTCGGCCACTCGCTCGGCGCCCGCATCGCTGCCGCGCTGGCCGCCCGCGAGGCGGTCGAGCTGGCCGCGACGATCGTCGTCGACCCGCCGCTCAGCGGCCCCGATCGCGGTCCCTACCCGACCACCCGGGCGGCCTTCGAGCAGCAGCTGCGCGAGGGTTACGAGGGGACCACCGCCGACGCGGTCGGCGCCTACTACCCGCTCTGGCCGCGCAGCGAGCTGCTGCTGCGGGCCCGCTGGCTCGCCACCTGCGAGGAGCACGCCGTGCTCGCGACCTACGACGAGTTCGTGCGCGAGGACTTCCTCGAGTGGTGGGCGGAGGTGCCCGCCCCGGCGACCTTCATCAGCGGCGGCGAGAGCCCGGTGGTCACCACCGAGGGGGCGGCCGACGCCCGCGCGGCGAACCCCGGCGCGACCTACGCGGTCGTCCCCGCCGCGGGCCACATGGTGCCCTGGGACAACTTCACCGACTTCATGGCTCAGCTGCGTCAGATCCTTGAAACCGAGCTCGCGCCCGCGGACGCCGGCTCCCAGATGGACGGAGGACAGTAGATGGCAAGCAAGACCTTCACCGACCTGTGTCGCGACGAGCTCGAGCTGTGCGGCATCAAGGAGGGAAGCACTATCGCCGTGCTCTCCCAGGGCAACAGCAAAGCCCAGTACGTCGACGCCTTCCTGGCGGCCGCCGACCAGCTCGGCGCCACCGGCTTCAACGTCCGCCTCGCCGGCTCGACCACCAGCCTCGACGGCGAAGACGGCTACTGGGAGGTCGGGGCGACGCCGCTGGCCGGCAACCAGCCCGCGATCGAGGCGCTGAAGGGCGTCGACCTGGTGGTCGACACGATCTTCCTGCTGTTCTCGCCCGAGCAGATGGAGATCCAGGAATCCGGCACCCGGGTGCTGCTCTGCATCGAGCCGATCGAGCACATCGAAGCGATGATGCCCAGCCCGCGCCTGCGCGAGCGCGTCGAGGCCGGCGAGGAGATCCTGCGCAAGGCCAAGGAGCTGCGGTTCACCAACGAGCACGGCACCGACGTCACCTACAAGCTCGGCGCCTATCCGGTGATGACGCAGTATGGGTACACCGATACTCCCGGCCGCTGGGACCACTGGCCGTCGGGCTTCGTCTTCACCGGCGGCGCCGACGACGGCGTCGACGGCAAGGTCGTGATCGCGCCCGGCGACATCATCTTCCCGTTCAAGAGCTACGTCCAGACGCCGATCGAGCTGACGATCGAGAGCGGCAGGATCACCAAGATCGCGGGCGGCGTCGACGCCGACCTGCTGCGCGAGTACATGGCCTCGTTCGACGACCCGGATGCCTACGGCATCAGCCACATCGGGTGGGGAATGCTGGAGACCGCGCAGTGGTCGATCCTCGCCCACGACAGCCGCGGCATGGGCATGCACGGCCGCTCGTTCTACGGCAACGTGCTCTTCTCGACCGGTCCCAACGGCGAGCTCGGCGGGCCCAACGAGACGATGTGCCATGTTGACGTCCCGATGCGCAACTGCAGCCTCTACCTGGACGGCGAGCCGATCGTCGTCGACGGCGACATCGTCGTCGACGTGCTCAAGGCCGACGTTCCCGTCGGCGTCTGAGCGATGGCGCGGATTCACTGGATCGACGAGCCGGGAGCCACCACCGATCTGGTCGGGGGCAAGGTCGCCAGCCTGGCGGAGATGACCGCCGCCGGGTTCACGGTGCCGCCCGCCTTCGGCGTCAGCACCGAGGCCTTCGCCGAGTTCGCCGTCGCCGCCGGCCTGCCGGAGCGGATCGCCGCGATCCGCTCCGGCCTCGACGTCGAGGACGTCGCGGCGGTCGACGCGGCGAGCGCCGAGATCGCCGCCCTGATCGAGGCCGCTCCGATCCCGGCCGAGCTCGGCGATGAGATCCGCGCCGCCTACGCGGAGCTGGAGCGGCGGGCGGGCGCCGAGGTCCCGGTCGCGGTGCGCTCCAGCGGCGTCAACGAGGACCTCGAGGGGGCCAGCTTCGCCGGCCAGTACGACACCTACCTGTGGATCGTCGGCGGCGAGGAGGTCGTCCGCCACGTCCGCCGCTGCTGGGCCGGGCTCTTCAACGCCGCCCTGCTCACCTACCGCCCCGACGGGCTCGAGCAGGCGGCCGACGCCGAGCTGCCCGGGATGGGCGTCGGCGTCCAGCAGATGGCCCGCAGCCGCAGCGCCGGGGTGATGTTCACCCTCGATCCGGTCAGCGGCGACCGCTCGAAGATCCTGATCGAGAGCTGCTGGGGCCTCGGCGAGGGCGTCGTCAAGGGCGACGTCACTCCCGACCGCCACCGCATCGACAAGGTCACCCTCGAGGTGCTCGAGCGCGAGGTGAACGAGCAGGCCGAGGAGTACCGCTTCGACGCCGAGAGCGGCGGCGTCGGGCTCTTCCCGGTCGAGGAGGAGCGGCGCGGCGGCGACTCGATCAGCGCCGAGGAGGCGCTGCGGATCGCCGAGCTCGGCAAGCGGATCGAGCGCCACCGCGGCGGCCCGATGGACATCGAGTGGGCGATCGACCACGACGGCACCCTGCACCTGCTGCAGGCGCGGCCGGAGACGGTCTGGGCGGCCCGCCACGCCGCCGGCGTCGCCGGCGGCGCTGGCGGCGACGCCCTCGACCGGGTCTTCAGCACCTTCCTCAACGCCGCCGGGCGCGGTCAGCGGTGAAGCCGGCGCCGTTCGAGTACGTCCGGCCCAGCGACGTCCGCGGCGCGGTCTCTGCCCTCGCCGACCACGGCGGCATGGCGCGCGTCCTGGCCGGCGGCCAGAGCCTGGTGCCGATGCTGGGGATGCGGTTGATGCGCCCGAGCGCGCTGATCGACATCAACGGCCTCGAGGCCGAGCTCGGCCAGATCGAGGTACGCGGGGCCGAGACCGCGATCGGCGCCCTGGTCCGCTACTCGGCGCTCGAGCGCTCGCCGCTGATCGCCGAGCGGCTGCCGCTGATCGGCAGCGCGATCCGCTACATCGGCGACCGCCAGGTGCGCAACCGGGGAACGATCGGCGGCGCCGTCTCGCAGGCCGACCCGACCGGCGAGATGCCGCTCGTCTGCCTCGTCGCCGGCGCCCGCGTCATCGCCCGCGGCCCGGCCGGCGAGCGCGAGATCCCGATCGAGGACTTCTTCCTCGGCTCCTACGCGAGCGCGCTCGCGCCCGAGGAGCTGCTCACCGAGTTGCGCTTCGGCGCCCTCCCGGAGCGCTGGGCCTTCTTCGAGCGGGGCCGCAAGCACAACGACTTCGCCCTGCTCAGCATCGCCGTGCTCGCCTCGCGCGGCGCCGACGGGCGCTGGAGCGGAGTCCGGATCGGCCTCGGCGGAATGAGCGACACGCCCGTCCTCGCGCGCCACGCGGCCGCCCGGCTGGAGGGCGTGGAGTGGGACGCGGCGGCGCTCGCCGAGGCCGCGCAGCTGGCCCTGGAGGACTGCGACCCGCCCGACGACGTCCGCGCCAGCGCCGAGTACCGCTGCCACCTGCTGCCGATCCATCTGCGCCGCGTCCTGGCCGGGCTGAGCGCAGGGGGCGCCGGTGGCTGAGACGATCGAGATCACGGTCACCGTCAACGGCGTCGTGCACCGCGAGGCGGTCTCGCCGCGGCTGCACGCGGCCGACTTCCTGCGCCGCCAGCTCGGCCTCACCGGGACCCACGTCGGCTGCGAGCAGGGCGTCTGCGGGATGTGCACGGTGGTGCTCGACGGCGAGGCCGTGAAGAGCTGCCTGCTGCTGGCGCCGCAGCTCGACGGGCGCGAGGTGCGGACGGTCGAGTCGCTCGCCGAGGACGGGCGGCTGAGCCGCCTGCAGCAGGCCTTCAAGGACAACCACGGGCTCCAGTGCGGGTTCTGCACCCCCGGCTTCCTGATGACCGCGACCGCTCTCGCCGCGGCTGGAGGCGAGCTCGGGCGCGAGCAGATCCGCGACGAGCTGAGCGGGGTCCTCTGCCGCTGCACCGGCTACGAGGGGATCGTCACCGCCGTCGATGAGTTCCTCAACGGGACCGGGGGAGAGCGGTGACCACGGTCGTCGAGCGGACGGGCGAGGGCCTCGGCATCGGGGCTTCGGCGCCGCGCAAGGAGGACGACCGCCTCCTGCAGGGCGACGGGCGCTTCACCGACGACGTCGAGCCGGCGCGTGCCCTGCACGTCGCGGTCGGGCGCTGTCCCTTCCCGCACGCCCAGATCGCCTCGATCGACGCCGGCGAGGCCGAACGCCTGCCCGGCGTGCGCCAGGTCCTGCTCGGACCGGAGGTGGCCGCCCGCACCGAGCCGATCAGCGTCCTGCGACCGGTCCCCGGCGCGCCGACGCTGCCCTTCTACGCGCTGGCCGGCGAGGTCTGCGCCTTCGAGGGACACCCGGTGGTCAGCGTCGCCGCCGAGACGCGCCAGATCGCCGAGGACGCGGTCGAGCTGGTCGAGATCGACTACGAGCCGCTGCCCCACGTCTCCGACCCGCTGCTGGCGCTGGAGCCGGAGGCGCCGGTGATCCACCCGCGCGAGATGGATTCCAACCTGCTGGTCTCCAATCCGCAGGGGCGGGGCGAGCCCGAGCAGGCGCTCGGGCGGGCCGCCGTGGTCGTCGCCGGGACCTTCCGCATCGGCCGGGTCTCGCCGCTGCCGATGGAGCCTCGCGCGATCGTCGCCGAGTGGCGGCCGGGGGCCCGCGAGCTGACCGCCCACGTCTCCACCCAGGTGCCGCACCTGGTCCGCATGCAGCTGGCGCAGTCGCTGCGCCTCGACGAGGGAGAGGTGCGGGTGATCACCGGCGACGTCGGCGGCGGCTTCGGCCTCAAGCTCGGCGCCTACCCGGAGGACGTCCTCGCCTGCCTGCACGCGATCGACCTGCGGGCGCCGGTCAAGTGGACCGAGGACCGGATCGAGCACTTCCGGGCCAGCACCCATGGGCGCGAGGCGGTCCACGAGTTCCGCATCGGCGCCGCCGCCGACGGCGAGATCGTCGCGATGACCAACCGCTACACCACCGACCTGGGCGGCCAGAACTCCGGCTTCGGCTCCGCCCAGCTCTCGAGCATCGTCTTCAGCGGCCCCTACCGGGTCGAGGACGGGTCCGTCGAGCGGCGGGTCGCGGTCACCAACAAGACGCCGATCGGCGCCTACCGCGGCTACGGCCAGCCCGAGGTCAACTTTGCCCGCGAGCTGCTGATCGACCGCCTCGCGCGCCGCCTCGGACGCGACCCGCTCGATCTGCGCCTGCAGAACATGCTGACCCCGGACGAGCTGCCCTGGCGCAACGCCGCCGGCGCCCTCTACGACAGCGGCGACTACGGGCGCTGCCTGGAGATGCTGGCCGAGGCGGTGGACTACGAGGAGCTGCGCCGCCGCGGCCGCGGCCCGCGCGAGGACGGCCGCCACGTCGGCATCGGCCTCACCTCGTTCGTCGAGCGGACCGGCTACGCGAGCGCCCGCTTCCTCGCCAAGCGCGGCTCGCACTACGGCGCCCACGAGAGCGTCACGCTGCGCGCCAACCGCAGCGGCGGCATCGACCTGCTGACCGGGGTCTCGACCTTCGGCCAGGGCAACGAGACCGCCTTCGCCCAGATCTGCGCCGAGGTCCACGGCATCGCCTACGAGGCGGTCCGGGTTCACGCCGGAGACACCCGGGCGACGCCGCTCAACACCGGCGCCTTCGCCTCGCGGACGCTGATCGCCGGCTCCGGCGCGGTGCGCGACGCGGCCCTCGCGCTGCGCGCCAAGACCCTGCGGATCGCCGCCGCCAAGCTCGAGGTCGAGGACCCCGAGACGCTGACGATCGCCGGCGACCGGGTCGTCTCGCGCGAGCGCCCGGACCTCTCGGTCCCGCTCGCCGAGGTGCACACCGCGGCGATCATCGGGCAGGGCATCCCCGAGGACGAGGAGCCCGGCCTCGAGGCGACCGCCCACTTCGAGCCGGCCGAGGCCGCCTACGCCTTCGGCAGCGCCGCGGCGGTCGTCGCGGTCGACGCCGAGACCGGCGAATTCGAGGTCGAGCGCTTCGTCCTGGTCCACGACTGCGGCCGGATCGTCAATCCGGCGGCGGTCGAGGGTCAGGTGCGCGGCGCGCTCGCCCAGGGATTCGGCGCCGCGCTCGCCGAGGAGCTCCGCTACGACCCCGAGACGGGCCAGCTCGTCAACGGGACGATGCTCGACTACTTCGTGCCGACCGCCAGCGACCTGCCGCCGGTCGAGCTGCACCACACGGAAGTCCCCTCCCCGTTTACGCCCTTCGGCGTGCGCGGGGTGGGGGAGATAGGAACGATCCCGCCCGGAGCCGCGATCGCCAACGCCGTCTGCGACGCGCTGGCCGATTTCGGCGTCGAGATCGAGAGTCTGCCCGTCACGCCGGAGCTCGTCTGGCGCGCGCTGCGGGATGCCACCAATGGAGGTGAGAGGTCTTGAAGGTCAATCAGTCTTTCGTCGTCGATCAGCCCGCCGAGAAGCTCTGGGAGTTCTTCGAGCAGGTCGACGAGGTCGCCCGCTGCGTTCCCGGGGTCGAATCCGTCGAGGTCGTCGACGCCGACAACTCGAAGATCAGGGTCACCCAGGCCGTCGGGCCGATGACCGCGACCTTCGACCTGAAAATGCGGATCACCGAGCGCGAGCCGGGCGAGCGGATCCAGTTCACCGCGATCGGCCGCGCCGTCAAAGGCGCCGCCGGCAACGTCCGCACCCAGAACACGGTCCGGCTGGAGCCGGCCGAGGAGGGGACCCGGGTCGTGCTCGAGGCGGATCTCGCGATGGGCGGGGTGCTGGGCTCGGTCGGGCAGAAGGTCGTCGCCAAACAGGCCGACTCGGTGACGCGCGAATTCGTCAGCTCGCTGGAGCGGGCGCTGCGCGGCGAACCGCTGGTCGAGGAGCCGCCCGCCGCGACGGCCGAGGCGCCCGCCGCGGGCGAGCCGCCGGCACCGGGCCCGCTCGGCCGGCCCGCGGTTCGGATCGCCCTCGCGGCGGCCGTCATCGCCCTGCTCGCCCTGGCCGCGGCCTGGATGCGGAGGAGCTGAGCCGATGGCGGCTCCCAAGCGGGTCGGCCTCGTCGTGCCCAGCTCCAACGTGACGATCGAGACCGAGGTGCCGCTGATGCTGCGGCGCGCCGGTTACGGCGACGAGGTCACCTTCCACTCCAGCCGCGCCGTCCTGCACAGCGTCGACGAGCGCTCGCTCGACGCGATGGTCGGCGAAAGCGACCGCTGCGTCCGCGAGCTCAGCGACGCCCGGGTGGACGTGATCGCCTACGCCTGCCTGGTCGCGCTGATGGCCCGCGGCGCCGGCGCCCACGAGGACGCCGAGCGGCGGCTCGGCGAGCTCGCGGCGCAGAGCGGCAACCCGGCGCCGATCGTCTCCAGCGCCGGGGCGCTGATCCGGGCTCTGCAGGCCAACCGGGTCGAGCGGGTGGCGATCGTGACGCCCTACATGCCGCAGCTGACGGAGCTGGTCGCCGGCTACATCGAGTCCTATGGCGTCGAGGTCGTCGACTCGCTCAGCCTGGCGGTGGCCGACAACGTCGAGGTCGGTCGGCTCGAGCCGGCAAGGCTGCCCGATCACGTGCGGGAGCTGGATCTCTCGCGGGCACAGATGCTGATCGCCTCGGCCTGCGTGCAGATGCCGTCGCTCGCCGCGATCGAAACGCTGGAGGAACAGACCGGGCTGCCGGTCGTCTCTGCCGCCACCGCGACCACCGCCGAGCTGCTCGATGCCCTCTCGGCGCCGCGGGCCGTCCCCGGCGCCGGGTCGCTGCTGGGATCCGAGCCGGTCGCCCGCGCCTGAGAAGACCCCGCGCCCCCTCGGGAGGGGGCCGCAACGAGAAACGGCCGCCCCCTGAGGGGCGGCCGTTTGCTCGTTTCGCGCGTGTCCGCGGCCGCTGGGCCGACGGCTTGGGCGAGGCCGGTTATATGTTCGATTCCGGTCCGCCGGCGGGGTGCGCGACGGCGGGAACGTTGACCAGCTCCTCGTCGTTGTAGTTGTCGGTGCCCCAGTAGGTCTGGTCGAGACCGGCGATCTCCTCCTCTTCGGAGATCCGCAGGCCGCGCTTCGTGCGCTCGAAGATGAGGCACATGATGTAGCACGGGATCGCGGCGATGGCCATCGTCACGATCACTCCCATGAACTGCCACCAGGGGTTGATTTCGGCGTGCTGGAAGGCGTAGGCGCCTTCTTCGATGCCGGGGTAGCCACCGGTCGCGGTGCCCCAGGCGATGAACCCGGTGGCGATCGCGCCGACGATGCCCGGGCCGAGCGCGAGCGGGATCACCTTCGGCTCGTCGATGCCCATCCTGGCGGTGAGGATGGCGGTGCCGTAGGCGACGATCGGGCCGGCCAGCGAGAGCAGGAAGACCTGCCACGGCAGGCCGACGTCGAACAGGGTGCCGCAGATCACCGCGCCCGAGAGCGGCCCGAGGAGAGCCCAGGTCGCTTCCTTGCGGAGGTAGGCGATGATCCCGCCCATCACCGCGCCGCCGACGAACGAGAGGAGGACGTTCTCGATGATGATGCCGGGCCCGGTGTTGGTGAAGCTGATGCCGTAATAGCCTTCCCCGGGGAGGATCCAGGTCGAGGAGAGGCAGATGAACGGCAGGGCGAAGGCGATCAGGAGGACGCCGGCGCCGATCAGCGAGAGGTTGTTGCCTGCCGGTTTGGTCCCGCTCGGGTGCGGCACGAACCTGCCCAGCCGCGGTCCCAATCGCCAGCTCAGGACCAGGACCCAGGTGCCGGCGAAGATGTACAGCGGGAAGATGCCGTCGAAGTCGTGCGTGCCTTCGTTGCTCAGCGGGCCGACCGGGCCCCAGGTGAAGTAGGAGACCAGCGGCGAGAGGACGAGGCCGATCACGATCGCCATCCAGTAGAGCGGGCGGTGGCGCATGCGCTCCATCGCGCCGGTGTGGATCAGCGCCATGGTGCCGAACGAGAAGGTGATGAAGAAGGCCGCGAAGACCTGCTGGACGTCGGCCTCGGGCAGCTTTTCGAACGGCAGTTCGGTGGAGATGTGGGTCAGGAACTGACCGCCGATCCACCAGTCTTTCATTGCTTGCCATAGCGGTTCCTGGACTTCGAACGCTTCGTTGAAGCTCCAGTTCCAGATCCCGACGCCGACCACCGCGGTGGCACCGCCGCAGAGCAGCGAGGCGATGATCTTCGCCACCCACGTGTCGAGCATGTTCTTTTTCCGAACCAGCCCGGCATCGACGAAGCAGAGCGCGAGAACGACCAGGATCACGGCCAGCGCGCCAACCAGATACATGAACGACAGCAACAGCTGATCGGTCGATAGCTGTTCTGATGCAATTGAGGCGATATCCGCCATAGCTCCTCCTGTAATGGGGACGGACAGGCGTCCACGGTTACGACACCCAAGCGAACCGCGGCGCGATTGTATACTCGTATCCGGCCAGAGGTCAACGGCGACTGCGAATCGTTTCTACCGCTCTTACGAATCGTTTCTATGCACTGCAAAGACAATCTCGGTATGCAGGCATTCGAACGCACTCCGATTTGGCACTATTAGCGGCTGTGCGGGCTCCAATCAGGAGAGACTTCGGCGGATCCGCCGCCCTCGATCCGCGCGAGCCGCGCTGGTCTGAGCTGCCCCCCGGTCGGGTGGTCGACCCGGCCTTCGAGACGCTGCGCAGCTCGATCTATGCCTGGATCGAGGACTACTACGACCGCGAGCACCTGACCCGCGCCGGGGACTGGCTGGCGGCGCTGGAGCCCGCGGCCCCCGACCACCTGATCGTCGCCGCGCTCCTGCACGACCTCGAGCGCAAGATCCCGGGCGGGCCGGTCCTCGAGATGGCTGTGACCTCCTGGGACGATCGCGCCTACAACGACGCCCACACCGCGCGCTCCGCGGTCGTCGTCCAGACCTGGCTGGCGCTGAACGGCGCCAGCGACGAGACCGTCGTCGCGGTCGCCCAGCCGATCCGCGAGCACGAGTTCGGCGGCTCCCCGGAGGGCGATCTGATGCAGGCGGCCGACTCGATCTCCTTCCTCGAGACCAACGCCGGGCTCGTCGCGGGCTGGGCCGACTCAGGACGCTGCTCGGAGGAGAAGGCCCTGGAGAAGCTGCGCTGGATGGGGGAGAGGGTCAGACATCCGGAAGGACGCCGGATCGCAGAGGCCTACATGCAACGTTCAATCGACGAATTTCGAGCCCTACGGAGGAGAACGCGAGATGGCTGACGGCAATGGCTTCATGAGCCCGTTCGAGGTACCGACCCCGGAGGGCGCCGAGGGTTGGGAGCGCCTCTACCCCTACTACATGCATTTCAGCGAGGACCGGCGCGAGCTCGAGGAGAACCAGTTCTGGTTCCACGACTCGATGCACTACCCGCGGGTGATGTTCCCGTTCGACATGGTGATGCCGGAGCAAACCCATCTCATCCTCAACCAGAACACGACGCGCTACATGGTCGTCCCGACCGCCAAGGGCATCGATCACAGGGTCGTCAACGGCTACGTCTACATCAGCCCCAACCTGGTCGATGATCCCTCGGAGATCGAGCGCCGCGCGGCCCTCTTCGAGGCGCGCGCCGGCCACTACTTCTCGAACTGGCAGCAGCTGTACGAGAAGTGGGTCGAAAAGGCCAAAGCGACGCGGGAGGAGCTGGAGTCCCTGGAGTTCCCGAAGCTGCCGGACGCCGAGCCCCTCGAGCGGGTTCAGGAAGGCGAGGAGCGCAACACGGTCTTCGCGATGATCTCGGCCTACAACCGGCTGCTCGAGAACATCAACAAGATCGGCCACCTCCATTTCGAGATGCTCGGGCTCGGCTACGGGGCCTACGTCACCTTCGGCGACTTCTGCCGCACCGCCTTCCCCGACATCCGCGACCAGACGATCGCCCAGATGGTCGCCGGGATCGACATCCTCATGTTCCGTCCCGACGACGAACTCAAGCGCCTGGCGAGGCTGGCGGTCGAGCTCGGCGTCGCCGAGCCGATCAAGCGCGGCGGCGGCGCCGACGCGGTGCTTGCTGCGGTTGGCGAGCTGGAGGGCGGCGAGCAGTGGCTGGCCGAGCTCGAGCGGGCTCGCGAGCCGTGGTTCTGGTTCTCGACCGGTGCCGGGATGATCCACGAGGATCCGGCCTGGAACGACGAGCTCGCCACCCCGCTCGGCCTGATCGCCACCTACGCCGCGAAGATCGAGGCGGGCGAGGAGATCGAGCGGCCGCTGGAGACGGTGGAGACCGAGCGCGACCGGATCACCGCGGAGTACCGCGAGCTGCTCGCCTCCGATCAGGACCGCAAGGCCTTCGACGAACTCGTCGCGCTGGCGCGGATGGTCTACCCGTTCGTCGAGAACCACAACTTCTACTGCGAGCACCAGCACCACACCCGCCTCTGGAACAAGGTCCGCGAGCTCGGCGAGGTCTTCGCCGAGCGCGGCTTCTTCGCCGATCCCGACGACATCTGGTACCTGCACCGGTTCGAGGTCTACGAGGCGCTCTGGGACCTGATGACCGGCTGGGCGACCGAAACGCCCGACCGCCGCGACCACTGGGCGCGTGAGATCCCCGAGCGCAAGCGGATCATCGAGGCGCTCAACGCCTGGTCGCCGCCACCGGCGCTTGGGGCGGTGCCCGAGGCGCTCACCGAGCCCTTCACGGTGATGCTCTGGGGCGTCAACGACGAGACGATCTCGCGCTGGCTGAGCGCCGGGACCGACGGCGACTCGAACGAGCTGCACGGGGTCGCCGCCTCGCCCGGGGTGGTCGAGGGCACCGCCCGCGTGATCGTCTCGCCGACCGAACTGGACCAGGTGCGGGAGGGCGAGGTGCTGGTCTGCCCGATCACGGCCCCGAGCTGGGCACCCGTCTTCACCAAGATCTCCGCCGCGGTCTCCGACATCGGCGGGATCATGGCCCATGCCGCGATCGTCTCGCGTGAGTACGGGCTGCCGGCGGTCGTCGGGACCGGCTTCGGGACCAAGTCGATCGAAACCGGGCAGCGGGTCAAGGTCGACGGCAGCCGCGGGATCGTCACCGTGCTCGATTGAGGAACGCACCGAGTCCATCTGATACGTTTCTAGTTTCTTAGGGCTGAAGCTCAGAAAAGCGCTCTAGGATGCGACCCGAAAGCTTCTAAGTTACTTTGGAGGGACCAATGGGCACCACCACCAATCGTCTCCCTCTGAGGCGTCGTTAGCTCGGGTCGCCGACGGCGATGGGCAAGCTCCACATCTTCGACATGGACGGGACGCTCCTGAGCGGCTCCGCCTGCCTCGAGCTGTCGCGCTTCCTGGGCAAGATCGAGGCGGTCGAGGAGATGGAGGAGCGGTGGGGGAGGGGCGAGCTCGGGCACGTCGAGTTCTACGAGCACCTGCTGCCGCTCTGGGAGGGGCTCGAGGAAGTCCACACCGAGGAGGTCTTCGAGGGGATCGAATGGTTGGAGGGCATCGAGGAGGTCTGGCAGGACATCGCCGCCCGGGGCGAGCGCAGCGCCGTCATCACTCTCTCGCCCCAGTTCTTCGGCGACCTGCTCACGCCGTGGGGCGTGCATCACGTCTTCGGGGCGGAGGTGTTCGCCGGGGCGCCGCCGGACCCCGAGCTGGTGCTGACCCCGGAATCGAAGGTCTACATCGCGGTCGAGCTGCTGGAGCGCTACGGGCTGGGCGATGCGGACTGCGTCGCCTACGGCGACTCGTCGTCGGACATCCCGCTGTTCGAATTCCTGACCAATACCGTCGCGGTCAACGCCAGCCCGAGGCTGGTCGAGGTGGCCGCGGCGAGCTACGCGGGAAACGACCTCCGCCAGGCCTACGCGCTCGGCCGCTCGCTGCTCTCGCCGGCCTCCAGCCGGCGCTGAAGCCCGCCCCTTGCGCGGGCCCTGCTAGAAACGTTACAGTTGATGGCAGAGGGCTCTGTAGAGCCCTAATGGGATTCAAATACAGGGAAAAAACAAAACGAATCATCTCCACGGCGAGGTGAGCGGCGAATGGCCAACGGCCGGCTGGGCGGACAGGTCGGCCTCAGCAGCTCCCCCCATGGGATCGCCTCAGCGGGCAAGAAAGGATCGCGTCCGATGCCAAGACCGCCGCACCTCGACAACCTGATTCTCAACGTCGACAACTACAAGCACACCCACTACGCCCAGTACCCCGAGGGCACCGAATACGTCTCCAGCTACATCGAGTCGCGGGGCGGCCGGTTCCCGGCCACGCAGTTCGTCGGGCTGCAGGCCTTTCTCCTCGACTTCCTCACCCGGCCGATCACGCTCGAGGACGTCGCCGTCGCCGAGTACGTGACCCGCGAGCAGGGTGTCCATTTCAACCGCGACAACTGGCTCGGGATCATCAACGACCATGACGGCTACCTGCCGGTCGAAATCGAAGCGGTGCCGGAGGGCACCGTCGTCCC
The DNA here is from genome assembly GCA_046330305.1 of Solirubrobacterales bacterium. Taxonomy (GTDB): domain Bacteria; phylum Actinomycetota; class Thermoleophilia; order Solirubrobacterales; family 70-9; genus VAYN01. The sequence continues at coordinate 38,122 of JAXLTA010000023.1, forward strand.
GACCAAGAACGTCCTCGTGCAGCTCGTCAACACCGACCCCAAGTACTACTGGGTGACCAGCTTCTTCGAGACGGCGCTGCTGCGTTCCGTCTGGTATCCGACCAGCGTCGGGACCCTGAGCTGGAGCTCCAAGCAGGTGATCCGCAGGGCGCTCGAGCAGACCTCCGACCACCCGGAGATGATCCGCCTCTACCTCCACGACTACGGCGCCCGCGGCGTCAGCTCCCAGGAATCGGCGGCGCTGGGCGGGATGGCGCACCTCGTCAACTTCTCCCAGAGCGACACGGTGCCGGGGAATCTGGCGGCCCAGTACTACTACAACGCGGTTGCGCCGGCGCACTCCTGCGTGAACATGGAGCACGCGAGCACCTCGATGTGGGGCCGCGACGGCGAGGCCGAGGCGCTGCGCAACGCGATCGACTACTTCGGAGCCGAAGGGATCGTCGGCCTGCTCTGCGACACCTTCGACCACGAGAACAACATCCGCAACATCGTCGGTGGCACGCTCAAGGAGCAGATCGCCTCCTTCCCCGGGCTGATCGGGGCCCGGGCGGATTCCGGCGATCCGGTCGAGGTCACGATCGAAACGGTCGAGATGCTGATGGAGGCCTTCGGGTCCGAAACCAACAGCAAGGGGTATCGGGTCCTGCCGCCGAACCTCCGCGTCGTCCAGGGCGACGGCCTCAACCTCGAATCCCATCGCCAGATCTACATCGAGCTGGCCCGCCGCGGCCTCGCCGCCGACAACGTCCTCTGTGGCATGGGCGGCGGCCTGCTGCAGCAGATCAACCGCGACACGCTGAACTTCGGCCAGAAGGCGAACGCGGCCTGCATCAACGGGGAGTGGATCGACGTCAAGAAGACCCCGACCGGCGACACGATGAAGCACTCCAAGGCCGGGCGCCTGGCCCTGCGCTACGTCGACGGCGACTACGAGACGGTTCCGCGCGACTCGATCCCCGAGGATGAGAACGTGATGGTCCCGGTCTTCCGCAACGGCAAGCTGCTGAAGCGCTGGGACTTCACCGACCTGATCGCCAACAGCGAGCGCGAGGTCCCCGAGTACTACTACCAGGACGTGGTCGCGCCGATGGCGGACATGCAGCCGGTCGGCTGAGCCGCCTGGCGGCGGCGAGCGGCGAGGGCCGCCGCCGCGCCCGGCCGCCGGCCCGCGCGCGAGGAGAGTGGGTCCGGCGCCCGGTCCTCGGGCTCAGCGCCGCTCCTCGTCGGGCCGGCCGGCCGGACCCCCGGTCGCCGGCGCGTCGGAGAGTCGGATCGGGCTGCGCACCGACCGTACCGCGGTGCGGTCGGGACCCTTGGTGTCCGCCAAGGGCGCCAGGCCCACCTCCTCGGCAAACGCGTAGGCCTGGGCGAGGTCGTTGACCACCCCGGCGGGCACCCGTTTCGCCAGCAGCGCCGTCGCCCACTCGCCGGCTCCGCGGTCGGCGAGCTGCCGCTCCAGGCACGACCGCAGCTCCTCGCGGTTGTCGTTGCGTGCCGCCATCGTGGCGAAGCGCGCGTCGGTAGCCAGCTCCGGCGCCCCGAGGACCTCGCAGAGGACCTGGAACTGGCGGTCGTTCCCGACCGCGATGATCAGCTCCTCGCCGGCGGCGCGATGGGGACCGTAAGGGGCGACGCTGGGGTGGTCGTTGCCGAGCAGGCCGGGGACCTTCGCGGCGATGGTGTAGCCGCTGCCCTGATTGACCAGGCCGGCGAGGGCGACGGCCAGGAGGTCGACCTCGAGCCGCTGGCCGCGGCCCGCGGCAGGCCGGGCCTGGATCGCGATGAGGATGCCGGTCGCGGCGAAGATTCCGCCGAGGGCGTCGACCAGGGCTGGGCCCGATCGCCGCGGCCCGCCTTCGGGACTGCCGGTGATGCTCATCAGGCCGCCCAGCGCCTGCATCATCAGCTCATGGCCGGGCGCGGCCGGGGAGACGATCCCGCCGCCGGCCCGAAGCGAGCAGTAGACGAGACCCTCGTTCGCGGCGGCGAGCTCCTCGTACCCGAGGCCGTGAGCCCCCATCGTCGCGTCACCGCCGTCCTCGACCACGACGTCGACCGCGAGCGCCTCCCCTCGCAGCGCGGCGATCGATTCCGGCGCGGCGGGGCTCGCCTCGATCGCCCGCTTGCCGCGGCTGAGATGGGTCGAGAGCGCAGCCGCGGCCTCGGCGCAGCCGGCGGGCTCCCGACCGGGCCCATCGGCCCACCTCACCTCGGTCACCTCGGCCCCGAGGTCCGCCAGCTGCAGGGTCGCGAAGCGCCCGGCCAGCCCACGCGAGCAGTCGAGGACGCCGATGCCGTCGAGGGCTCGGCTCATCCGCCGGGCGCTCCGCTGATCAGAGATACAGGCGCTCGACCGACTGCGGCTGCGGCAGCGAACGGAGGTCCCAGGCGTCGATCTCCTCGGGCACGAGCTTGAACCACCGACGCGCTTCGATCGAGCCCCGGTTCAGGTACGGTTCGAGGTGCGGGTGGTTGACGTAGAAGTACTTCACCAGCACCCGGTCGAGCAGGTCTTCCCGCAGTTTCGCCCTGGTGACCGGCGCGGCCGTGCCGCTGAAGTGGACCGAGCGCCGGTTCGTCAGCTCGTCGCCCTCGTCGACGACCGCCGAGAACCGTTTGCCTTTCTCCAGCCCGAGGATCTGCTGCAGCGCCGGGCTGTCGGCCAGGAACGGCGCTTCGGGGTCGAGCGGCACGTACACCGCCTTGTCACGGCAGACGAACCAATGTGCGCTGACGAACACCGGGGTACGGGAGTTGCGCCGTGTGGCGAGCCGGATCTGCTTTGCCTGATCCAGGAAAGCCCACATCTGGGCGCTCTCCATCGGCGCCAACTCGCTCAGGTTGCCTGGCATCGCTTCCTCTCTGTCTTTGCGGGGAGTTCGACTCTGTCGGTGCGCCTCAGCGCAACTTCTTCAGCTTCTCGTGATAGGGCGGGGCGAACTGTTCGTCGGTGTAGCGCCAGCCCGATTTCATCACCGGGCCCATGGTCCAGAAGTTGATCGAGTCCACCCCGGTGGCCCTCAGCGTGTACTTGTAGCCGGCGGGCGCCCAGAAGTGATCGCCCTCCTCGACCTCGTATTCGGCGGTCTTGCCGTCGGTGTCTTCGACGATCACCAGCAGCTTGCCCTTGACGCAGAGGAAGGACTCGTCCCAGCCGATCTCGTCCCAGACGAGGTCGTCCATGTCGGCATCGTGGAAGCAGTAGCCCTGGCTGTAGTAGCGGGCGCCGTCGCGCTCTTTGGAGACGAAGATCCCGCTTTCCATGCCTTTGACGAAGCGCAGGCGCGGCATTTCCTCGATTTCCTTGGCGGTGATCATCTTCGGCCGGCGGTAGGGCGCCGCCGGGACCGAGTCGCGAATCGCGGCCGCGTCTCCGTTGGGGGAGCTATCAGCCATCTCGTCCTCCTCTGTGGTTCCGACTGAGGCGCGAATATAACAGAGGGGCCAAAACCGATTCAAGGTCGATTTTTTGCTTGCTGCAACTCCAACCTGGTAAGAATCTGGTGGACTCTCTATATACCTTTCTACCCGGAGGAGGACCGATGGTCAAGGAGGACCTCATGCGCCCCCACGAGCGGCGCTTCCCTCGCGTGATCACCGACGAGGAAATCGCGGGGATGCCGAAGATGGAGTTCAACACCGGGATCGAAACCTCGATCTTCATCTCGCGCGAGCTCGATGACGCCCGCTATTTCAGACAGGGCATCTGCTACGCGGAGGCCGACCACGAGCCGGTCAACTGGTTCCAGGCGAACTTCGACGAGACCCAGTGCTGCCTGACCGGGATGGTGAGGCTCAAGGTCGCGGATTTCAGCGGCAAGGAGATCGTCCTCGAGATCGGTCCGGGCGACCACATCTACCTCCCCGCCGGCTTCGAGTACACGCTCGAACCGAACGGCGCCCCGTACTCGTTCCTCTGGACCAGCGGGCCCTCGGCCCCAGCGGGGATCGTCGAGGAACCCGACTACAGCAAGACCCTCCGGGCGCTCCGAAAGTGAGGCACTGAATGGCTTTTCGCGAAGTAACCGCAAGCATGGCCGCGCCCCTGCGCGGCAAGAAGCGCTGGGCCTACCTCAACCGCCAGAACAGCATCCGGCTCGCCTCGATCAACGAGGACGGGACGATCTACCTCTCGCCGCTGTGGTTCGTGATCGAGGACGAGAAGATCTACCTCCCCCTCGACGCCGGCGGCCGCCACGCGACCAACATGGCGGCCGGCCGCGAGCTGGCGGGGCTGGTCGACAGCAGCGAGATCGAGTTCTCGGCCGTCGCCGGTGTCCGCATCCTCGGCACCGGTTCCCTGGTCGAGGATCAGGAGTTGATCGATCGTCTCGAACAGAAGGTCTACGACAAATACTTCTACGAGGGGCATCCCTACTCGGACGGGTATTTCGAGTTCGGCAAATTTGCCGACCGCCGCTACTTCGAGCTCGTCCCCAGCAAGATGATCGGCTGGGACCAGCGCGAGATCTCGATCGTCGGCTCGCCCGAGAAACGCCTGCTGCCTGACTCCGCAACGGATCGGAGGATCTCCTAGGCCCGGATCCCGCGTCCGTCGCCACGGCGCCGGCGGACGCAGGGGACCCGACTTATCCGATGAGCGAGGTGAGGGCAACGAGGACCGGCATCTCGATGCCGGTCCTCAACCAGCCGTTCGAGAAGTTTCCCGAGCTCGCGGAGCTCGCCGACCGCGCCGGGTTCGACTCGCTGTGGACCTGCGAGTTCTTCCGCAACCCGTTCCTCATCCACGCCCTCTGCGCGCCCCGCACCCGGCGCATCGAGCACGCCACCGGCGTCGCCACCACCTGCAGCCGGACCCCGTTCGAGATGGCGAATGCGGCGGTCGACCTCGACGCGATCACGGGGGGGCGCGCCATCCTCGGGCTCGCCACCGGCGGCAGCGGTTGGACCGACGTCTTCAACGGGGCCGAGGTCGGCCATCCGCGGCCGCGTCTGCGCGAGTACGTCGAATGCCTGCACGGGGTCTGGGGCTATCTCGTCGACGAAACCCCGTTCCGGGTCGAGGGTCGCTTCCACCGCGCCGCCAGCCCTCCGGGCAACCCGTGGGGCCTGGCGCCGCTGGCCCGCCCCCGAGTCCCCGTCTACCTCTCGGTCGTGCGCCCGCGGATGCTCCAGCTGGCCGGGGAAATCGCCGACGGCGTGCTCTGTTACATGGCCAGCCCCCGCTACCTGGAAGAGGTCGTGGTGCCCAACGTCGAGCTCGGGCTGGAGCGTGCCGGGCGCGACCGGAACCAGTTCGAGGTGACGGCACTGGTCCTCTGCAGCGTCTCTGCCGATCGCCGGGAGGCGGTGCGCCGGGCGCGGATCAACGTCGGCCAGTACGCGTGCTACGAGGGAACCGACCCGATGATCGAGTTCGAGGAAGCGACGGCCGCCCGCGACCGAGTCCGCGACCGCATCGCCGAGGGGCCGGCGGCATTCGACCTGCTCGACGAGGACTTCGTCAGGTCGTTCGCGATCTGCGGCACCCCCGAGGAGGGGCGAGCCCAGCTCGCCGAGTACGAGCGCGTGCTCGACCACGTCGTCCTGCACACGCCCTACGGGCCGCCGCTGGCGCAGGCGGAAAGCGAGGACTGCTTCCGCCAGACCGTCGCCGCCTTCGCGCCGGCGGCCTGACCGCCGCGTCGCTCAGCGCCGCTGGTCGAACCTCCTGCCGAGGTATTCGGAGACGATGCGGATGCGCTGCATCGTCGGTGTGCCGCCGGCGATCGCCCAGCCGTGGGCGTCGCGATGGTGGCGCTCGACGTGGTAGTCGGGGTGGTACCCGTAGCCGCCGTGAAGCTGGATCGCCGCGTCGGAGACGCGCTTGGCCATCGCGTTGGCGAAGCACTTGGCGACCGACGCCTCGAGCGAGACCGGAACGCCCTTCCCGGCGCCGAGGGCGGCGCGGTAGACCAGCAGCCGGGCGGCATCGACGTCGACGACCATGTCCGCGATCGCCATCTGGACGGCCTGGAACTCGATCAGTTCCTTGCCGAACTGGCTGCGTTCCTGCGCATAGGCGACGCAGCGGTCGAGGCAGGCCTGTCCGATCGCCAGGCTCATCGTCGCGTTGCCCAGGCGCTCGATCGAGAAGGCCGAGAACAGCTTGGCGAAGTCCCCGGCCTGCACGACGAGGTTGTCCTTCGGGACCCGCGCCCCGTCGAAGGTGATGTCGGCCGACGGCATGCCGTGGAAGCCCATCATCCGCTCCTGCGGCCCGAAGGAGACCCCGGGGGTGTCGGCGTCGACGACGATCGCCCCGATCCCCCTCGCCCCGGGCGTGTCGTCGAGCCGGACGTAGACCAGATACTGGTCCGCGTGCCCGCCGCCGGTGCTCCACCGCTTGTTCCCGTCGATCACGAACTCATCGCCGTCGAGTCGCGCCGAGGTGCTGAGGTCGGTGGCGGCCGAACCTGCGTCGGGCTCGGAGATCGCCAGCGAGAGCATCCTCTCGCCGCTGGCGATCGGCGGCAGCCAGCGTCGCTTCTGCTCCTCGCTGCCGAGCACCTCGACGACGCGGGCCGGCCCCGTGTTCGACTCGAACATCTGAAAGGCCGCGACCTGGTTGCGACGGGCCATCTCTTCGATTGCGATCAGCGCGCTCAAGAGGTCGAGCCCGCCGCCCCCGTACTCCTCCGGGAGGGCGATGCCGAGCAGGCCGAGCTCGCCGAGGCGCAGCCGCTCCTCCGCCGGCAGGAAGGTGAACTCGGCATCCCATTCGAGCGCCCTCGGCGCGTATACCTCCTCGGCGAGGCGCGCCACCATCTCCTGCAGGTCGCGCTGGTCGTCGCTCAACTCGATCATCGGCTCGGGTTCCCTCTCGGTTCGTTCTTTGGTGAAAAAGCAGAAGCGATTCCACATTGTCCTTCGGCCCTTTCCTCAGACGCCGGGCCGGACCCGGCGACACGGTATCCGAAGCCGACCCCGCCGTCATCCCGGTCGCGGATTTTCGCCGGGCCCGCCGGCCGTTTTTTCCCCTTTTTAAAGCGAGAAATGGCCGGGCTCGGACGGGTGGTTCGGGGTCCCGTCGGCGGTCGATCGACACTCTCTCCGGCGGTTCCGACCGCACCGGGACCGGCGCGGGTAGCGGCTTGACTGCCCCGATCTCCCCGCCTAGGATCGGCAGGTGATAGAACCGCTTCAAGAAGTGAGGATCGTCGACTTCTCGAGGGTCCTCGCGGGCCCGCTGGCGACCATGTTGCTGGCCGACTTCGGCGCCCAGGTCCTCAAGGTCGAGCGACCGGGAGTGGGCGACGACACCCGAGCCTGGGGACCGCCCTTCGACGATTGCGGCGAAGCGACCTACTTCCATTCGATCAATCGGAACAAGGTCAGCTCTGCCCTCGATCTCGGCGATCCCGGCGACCTCGGGCGGGCCCGCCAGCTGGCGCTCGAGGCGGACGTCCTCGTCGAGAACTTCCGACCCGGCCTGATGGCGGAAGCGGGCATGGACCACGCCACGCTCGCGACCGCGAATCCGGGCCTCGTCTACTGCTCGGTGACGGGCTTCGGGGGCCGCGGGGCCGGCGCGGGGATGCCCGGATACGACCTCCTGATCCAGGCGGTGGGCGGCTTGATGAGCCTGACCGGCGAGCCCGACGAGGAACCGCTGAAGGTGGGTGTCGCACTGGTCGACGTGATCTGCGGCGCCTTCGCGGCGCTCGGGATCCTCGCCGCCCTCGAGCAGCGCCGGCGCACCGGCCGCGGTCAGCTCGTCGAGGTCGATCTGCTCTCCAGCCTGCTGGCGGCGATGCCGGCCGAGGGTGCGGCGCTGAGCCTGCATGACGAGCTCCCCGGGCGGTCGGGGAACGCCGATCCCTGCTTCGCTCCGTGTGAGGTCCTCCGCGTCGGCGAGGAGGAGATGGTGTTGGCGATTGGCGACGACGACTCCTTCGCCGACCTCTGCGACGTGCTCGGCGCTCCGACCCTCGCCCGCGACCCGCGCTTCGCCACGAACCGCGCCCGGGTCGAGCACCGCGAGATCCTGCGAGGGCGGTTGACGGAGCTCCTCGCGGCCCGCGGCATCGAGGACTGGCTCGGTCCGATGCGCGACCGGGGTCTGGCCGCGGGCCGCGTCTCGACCCTCGACCAGGCCTTCTCGACCGCCGCCGATCTCGGCCTCGACCCGACCGTTTCGATTCCGCGGCACACGGGAGGCCCCCTGAGACTGACCAGGAACCCGATCCAGATGTCCCGCACGCCGGCCAGCTACCGACTCGCGCCCCCGCCGCTGCCCACCCCGAGCCCAGAAGGAGCCCGATGAGCAACTCCTCAGAAGTCCGACTTGCCGACCCCGCGACAATCCTCGTCGGCGGCGAGTGGCGCGCCGGCGACGGCGTGCACGAGGCATTCGACCCCTCCAACCTCTCGCGTCAGACCGGTTCCTATGGGCTCGCGACCGAAGCCGACGTCGCCGACGCCTACGCCGCCGCGGCCGCGGCGCAGCCCCAATGGGCGGGCACGACCGCGCCGGCGAGGGCCCGGCTGCTGCGGCGGATCGGCGACCTCCTCGAAGCCAACAGCGACGAGGCGGCCCACGCCCTCACCTCGGACATGGGGAAGGTGATCCGCGACGCGCGGGGCGAGGTTCTGCGCAGCGCCGCCGTCTTCCATTACCACGCCGGCGAGATCCTCATGCCCCGCGGCGAGATCTATCCCAGCGAATCTCCCGACACGTTCCTCTACACGGTCGAGCGGCCGCTCGGGGTGGTCTGCGCGATCACGCCGTGGAACTTCCCCTTCGCGATCCCGGCGTGGAAGCTGGCACCGGCGATCGGGCTCGGCAACACCGTCGTCTGGAAGCCGGCGCTCGATGCCTCCGGTAGCGCGGTCTTCCTCGCCCGGCTGATGCTCGAGGCGGGCCTGCCGGCCGGCGTCGTCAATCTCATCACCGGCCGGGGCGGCGCGCTGTCCGGGGCCCTGAGCGGCGATCCACGGCTCGCCGGGGTCACCTTCACGGGATCCGGTCCGGTCGGCGCCGGACTTCGCCAGGCCGTGGCCGACCGCAACGTCAAGGTGCAGCTCGAGCTCGGCGGCAAGAATCCGATCGTCGTGCTCGCCGACGCGGACCTCGGCGACGCCGCCCAGCAGATCGCCAAAGGAGCGATGTTCGGGACCGGCCAGCGGTGCACCGCCAGCAGCCGCCTCTACGTCGAGTCGCCCGTCGCCGACGAGCTGACGGCGCGGATCGTCGCGGAGGTCGAGAGGCTCCGGGTCGGCGACCCGTTCGACCCGAGCGTCGACGTCGGTCCGCTCTCCTCTCCGGCCCAGCACCGCAAGGTGGGCGAGTACCTGGATCTGGCCCGAGCCGAGGGAGCGGACAGCCTGATCGGCGGCGGACTCGAGGCGGAGTGCTTCGTCCAGCCCACGGTGCTGCGCGGGGTCTCGGCCGAGAGCCGTCTCCTGCGCGAGGAGATCTTCGGGCCGGTGCTGGCGATCGAGGAGGTCGCCGACTTCGACGCCGCCGTGGCAAGCGCCAACGACACCTCCTTCGGGCTCTCTTCGTCGGTCTTCACCGCCGACCTGGCGAAGGCCCTCGCCTTCACCGAGGCGACGGAGTCCGGCATGGTCCACGTCAACCGCGAGACGGGAGGGGTGGAGGCCCACGTCCCCTTCGGCGGAATCAAGGAGTCGAGCAACATGAGCCGCGAGCACGGACCCGCCGCCCGGCACTTCTTCACCACGACCAAGACCGTCTACGTGAGGACCCCGGGCTGATCCCGGCCCCCCGGGGTCGCCGGCACGAGCCTCAGAGTCGGGCGATCCGCGCCGCGAGCAACTCGCGGAAGCGCGTCGTGTCGGCGCCGACGCCGACTTCGAGCCCGGTCGGTGACTGGGGCTCGAAGTCGAACGTCGTTTCGCCGCGGCGCTGACCGGTTCCGGTGTCGACCTCGAGCACTCCTGGCCGCAGCTCGACGGTGCCGGGTTCGAGCAGCTCTGCGACGACCATCGCGTCATGCAGCGGCCAGCCGCTGGCCGGGTCGAGATCGGCGTAGCCGAGGATCATCTCGGCCAGGGCTGCGCCGGCGGTCGAGCTGACGGCGAGCGCCGCCCGGTGGTCCTCGGCGACCGTGGCGCGACGCGTCGCACCCAGCGTGATCAACTGTCGCGGCACCGTGGACTCGACCAGGACCCGGTGCGCCGCCTCAGGGTCCATCCAGATGTTGAACTCGGCGTAGGGGGTGACGTTCCCCCGGTCGGGGCTGGCGCCCATCACCCGCAGCGAGGAGATGCGGTCGGCAAGCTCCGGGTAGAGCGCCAGCAGAAGCGCCACGTTCGTCAGCGGGCCGATCGCGATCAGGGTGATCGAGCCGGGATCGGCGGCGGCGAGCATCGCGGCGAGCAGCTCGATCGCCGGCTCGGCGCCGTGTTCGGCGGCGGTCGGCACCAGCTCGACGCCGCCCAGGCCGTTGGGCCCGTGGATGTCGGGGTGGTAGGGATTGGCCCGGACCAGCGGCCGCGAGGCCCCGGCGGCGATCGGCACGTCCTCGCGGCCCAGCAGGCTGAGAACGCGCGCCGCGTTGCGGGTCGAGAGCTCGACCGGAACGTTGCCGGAGACGGTCGTGACCGCCTTCAACTCGAGCTCGTCGCTGGCGACGATCATCGCCAGGGCGGTGGCGTCGTCGATTCCCGGGTCGCAGTCGACGATGACCGGCTGAGGCATCTGGGTCGATTCTATACTCACCTGTCAACTCGGCCACAGCATTGGGTCTCATGCTTGACGGCGTGACCGGGCTCCGGGTATCCTAAAAACGAGTCACAACCTTGTCTGATGCCGGATATCGGCACTTTTCTCTCAGAAAGCAAAATCGTTTCGACGAAAGAGACAAAACTTGGCTGACTACGACCCGACAGCCCCTAATGCCCGCCGCTATCCCAGGGTGATCACCGAGCAGGAGATCGACCAGGTTCCGTTCCTCGAATTCAACCACGGGGTCGGCACCCGCATCTTCCTCTCCCGCGAGCGCGACGATGCGCGCTACTTCCGGCACGGCTACTGCTACGGAGAACCCGGCCACGGTGACTACCACTGGGACCAGAACAACTTCGACGAGACCCATTTCGTGCTCAAGGGGCACATCCGCCTCAAGGTCGAGGACGCGACCGGTCGCATCGTCACCTACGAAGCCGGCGAGGGAGAGCACATCTACCTGCCGGGCGGGTACAAGTACACGCTCGAAGACACCGGCGTCGACTGGATGTTCTTCTGGACCAGCGGACCGTCGCCGCGGCCCGGACTGGTCGAGGCGAAGGACTACAGCAACCAGCTCAGAGACCTGAGGAGCGCCTGATGGCCGTCACCAAGATCACCGCAAGCATGCTCGCCCCGCTGCGGGGAAAGAAGCGCTGGGCCTTCCTCGAGCGGGCCAAGACGATCCGCTTCGCCACCAGCAACGAGGACGGCTCGATCTACCTCTCGCCGCTCTGGCTGGTGGTCGAGGACGAGAAGATCTACATCCCGGTCGATGCCGCGAGCCGGCATGCCGCGAACTTCGAGTCGGGCAGGGCGCTCTCGGCCCTGGTCGACGCAGGCGAGGAGTACGGCGTCGTCCACGGCGTCCGCATCATCGGCAAGATGAAGGTGGTCGAGGATCAGAAGCTGTTCGAGCACCTGCAGGAGAAGGTCTTCGAGAAGTACTTCTACACGGGCCACCCCTACGCCGAGTCCTACTTCGAGTTCGGCGAATTCGCCGGGCGCCGGTTCTTCGAGCTGGTGCCGGACAAGATGATCGGCTGGGACATGCGCGAGACGACCGAAATCGCGGCCTACGAGGCGCACGTCCTGCCCGACTTCGTCGGCGATCGCCGGCTCGGATCGGAGTAGCCGATGAGCGCAGCCAGCGGCACCCGCGTCCTCGTCGTCGGCGAGTCGTGGGTCAAGCACACGATCCACATGAAGGGCTTCGACCAGTTCCACAGCACCGAGTACGAGGAGGGCGGGCGCGTCTTCCTCGAGGCGCTCGAAGCTGCCGGTCAGGACGTCACCTACGTGCGCGCGCACGAGGTCTCCGAGCGCTTCCCGAAAACCAGGGCCGAGCTCGAGCGCTACGACGTCGTCGTGCTGAGCGACATCGGCTCCAACTCGTTCTTGCTGACCGACGAGACATTCCTGCGCTCTGAGCGGACGACCAATCGGCTCGGTGAGGTGGCCGACTTCGTCGCCGGGGGCGGCGGTCTGGTGATGGTCGGCGGCTACCTGTCGTTCAGCGGCATCGAAGGCCGGGCTCGCTACGGGATGAGTCCCCTGGCGCCCGTTCTCCCGGTGGGGCTGCTCGATTTCGACGACCGGGTCGAGGCGCCCGAGGGAGTCGCGCCCGCGGTCGAGGTGCCCGGGCACGAGGTCCTCGGCGGCGTCGACGGCGAGTGGCCGCTTCTGCTCGGTTACAACCGGCTGCTGCCCCGCGAGGGCGGGACGGTCGTTACCAGCGTCGGCGACGATCCGCTGCTCGTGGTTGGCGAGTGGGGTGCTGGTCGCACGGTCTGCTTCGCCTCCGATTGCGCTCCCCACTGGGCACCGCCCGAGTTCGTGGAATGGCCGGAATACGGTCGCCTCTGGACCTCCATCGTCGCTTGGGCCGGCGGCAAGGGGCAGTCTGAGGCATAGTTCTCGCTCTCATGCCGAGGAAGCGCCGACCGACCATGAAGGACGTTGCCGAGCACGCCGGCGTCTCGTTGAGCACGGTCAGCTACGTGGTCAACGACAGCGGCCCGGTCGCCGAGGACCGCCGCTCGCGCGTGCTCGACGCGATCCGGGTCCTCAACTACACGCCGAACGAGTCGGCCCGCAGCCTGAAGCGGCGGAGCGCCTCGACGATCGGGCTGATCGTCCCCGACCTGGCCAATCAGTACTTCGCGCTGGTCGCCGAGGGCGTCGAGCGCGCCGCCTCCGAGCGGGACGTGCTGGTCGTCCTCTGCGTCCCGCAGGCGACCGGGAAGTCCGATGAGTTCTACGCCCGGCTGCTGCGCAGCCAGCGGCTCGACGGCGTCGTCTACCTCTCGGCCACCGGGACGTTGCCCACCCTGATGCTGGAACTGAGCCGGTCCGGCGCCGTCGTCTTGGTCGACGAGCAGATGCCCGGCTTCGAACTGCCGGCGATCGTCGCCGACAACCGCCGCGGCGCCCGCGAGCTCGCCCAGCACGTGCTCGAACAGGGCCATGACCGGCTCGCGGTGATCGGCGGCCCTTCGCCCCTCTGGAGCGCCGGCCAGCGCCTGGCCGGCTACCGCGAGGCGCTCGCGGCGGCTCGCAAGAACCCGGACGAGATCCCGCTCTTCGAGGGCGACTACCGGCAGCAGGCGGGACATGAGCTGGCCGCTCGGGCCCTGGCGCCACCGCCGGGCGAGCGGCCCACCGCGCTGCTCTGCGCCAACGACCTGATGGCGATCGGGGCCCTGGAGTACTGCAAGTCGGCGGGGATCCGGGTGCCGGATGACGTCAGCATCGTCGGCTTCGACGACGTCCCGGTCGCCTCGCTCGTGACGCCGCGGCTGACCACGACGCGCCAGCCCGCCCACCACCTCGGCGCCGCCGCCGCCAGCCTGCTCTTCGACCTGATCAGTGACGACGCCGAGGCGGTCATTCCCTCGCCGTTCCCGACGACCCTGATGGTGCGCGAGTCGGTCGCGCCGCCGCCGGCATGAGCGCCGCCGCCGCGTCCCCGAGCGGCGGTCGCACGGCGGTGGTCGGTGCGATCAACGTCGATCTCGTGGTTACGGCCGAGCGCCTGCCGAGTCCCGGCGACACCGTCGTCGGCGCCGGTCCGCGGAGCTTCGGTGGCGGCAAGGGCGCCAACGCGGCTGTCGCCGCCGCCCGGGCCGGGGCCGACGTGCTGCTCGTCGGCGCCGTCGGCGCCGACGAGACCGGTGCCGGGGCGCTGGCGGAACTTGAGGAGGAGGGCGTCGACGTCGCCGGCGTCGCCCGCATGAGTGAGGCGGCGACAGGTGTCGCCCTGATCGTCGTCGACGAGAACGGCGAGAACCAGATCGCGGTCGGCGCTGGCGCCAACGGAGCGATCGGCGCCGCCGAGGTGCGCGCCGCGCTGGAGCCCGCGCTCGGCGACCTCGGCTGCGTCCTGATCAGCAGCGAGATCGCCGAGCCAGCGATCGCGGCGGCGATCGCGCTCGCCGGCGAGGCCGGGGTCGCCTGCGTCGTCAACCCGGCGCCGCCCACCCCGGCGGTCGCCGCCGGGGTGGGCGGCGGCGCCCTGTTCACCCCCAACGCCGGCGAGCTGGCGAAGCTGCTCGAGCTGCTCGGCGAGCCCGTCGCCGCGGATCCGCTGCTCGACGCCCGCGCTCTCTTCGGCCGCAGCGGCGCGCCGGTGATCGTCACCCTCGGCGCCGACGGTGTGCTGATCGTCGGTGACGAGACAGAGAGACGGCTGCCGGCGCCGGCGGCCGAGGTGCGCGACACCACCGGCGCCGGCGACACCTTCAACGGCGTCCTTGCCGCCCGGCTCGCCGCCGGGGACCAGCTCGAGGCCGCGGCCACCCTGGCGGTCGCCGCGGCGTCGATCTCGGTCGGCGCGGAGGGCGCGCGCTCGGGGATGCCCGACGCGGCGGCGATCGCCGCCGGGGCGGGCTGAGATGGACCGGGCAACGATCGCCGCGGTCATCGAGCGCTTCAGCGCGGCCTGGGAGGCGGGCGATGTCGAGACCCTGATGGCGCTGATGGCGGCCGAGTGCGAGTTCCGCGCCTCGCTCGGTCCGGAGCCCGGCCGCAGCTACACCGGTCGCGAGGCGGTGCGGGAGGCTTTCGAAGGGTTCCTCGCACCGAACGGCGGGCCGGCCGCGGTGACCGAGTCGGTGCCGGTTCTGATCGGCCCCGACTTCGCGGTGACCCGGTGGACCGTTCGCGTCGAGGGCCGGATCACGGTCCGCGGCTGCGATGTCTTCGAGTTCGACGGCGAGCTGATCCGCTGCAAGGACACCTACCGCAAGAGCGCCGGCTGAAGGCGCCCTCGCGGGCTGCGGGCCGCGTCGTCCCTGCGTATAAACGAATTTCTACAACGGGCCAATAGGGGCCCCTTGACAGGTCCGGGTGGAATCGTTCATATTGCGCATTGCAGCCCACATACGCTCGCGAAAACGGACCGCGGTCTGGCTTTGCTAGAAAGGTTTCGATATATGCCGCAATTCAGCAACATCATCATCAACACCGACAACTACAAGCACTGCCACTATCCGCTCTACCCGCCGGGGACCGAATACGTCTCCAGCTACATCGAGTCGCGTGGCGGCGAGTTCCCGGTGCAGATGTTCGTCGGCCTGCAGGCCTTCATTCGCGAGTTCCTGATGACCCCGGTGACGCTCGAGGACATCGACGAGGCCGAGCAGACCGAGCGCGAGCAGGGGATGCATTTCAACCGCGACAACTGGCTCGGGATCATGAATGACCACGGCGGCTACCTGCCGGTCGAAATCGAGGCCGTGCCCGAGGGCACCGTTCTGCCGGTCAAGAACGTCCTCGTCCAGATCATCAACACGGACCCCAAGTACTGGTGGGCGACGAGCTTCTTCGAGACCGCGCTGCTGCGCGCGATCTGGTACCCGACGACGATCGGCACGATCAGCTGGCTGCAGAAGCAGGCGATCAAGGAGTCGCTGCGGCAGACCTCCGACAACCCTGAGGCCGTCCGCTTCATCCTCCACGACTACGGCGCCCGTGGCGTCAGCTCGCAGGAATCGGCGGCACTCGGCGGGCTCGCGCACCTGGTCAACTTCAACCAGAGCGACACCGTCCCGGGCATCGTTGCGGCGAAGAAGTACTACAACGCGGTCGATCCCTCCAACTCCGGGCCGAACTCCGAGCACGCGGGCTTCTGCGCCTGGGGCGAGGAGGGCGAGGTCGAAGCGATGCGCAACATGCTCGAGACGTTCAAGGAGGAGGGCTGCGCGCTGCTGCTGACCGACACCTACGACCACGAGAACGCGGTGAAAAACATCATCGGCGGCGAGCTCAAGGAAGAGATCGAAAACTTCCCCGGCCTCGTTGGTGCCCGTCCGGATTCCGGCGACGTCGTCCAGGTCACCTCCGATACGACCGAGTGGCTGATGGAGTCGTTCGGCTACACGACCAACAGCAAGGGCTACAAAGTCCTGCCCGACTACATCCGGGTCGTCCAGGGCGACGGTGTCCGCCGCGAGACCCTGCCGAAGGTGTTCATCGAGATGGAGCGGCGCGGCCTCGCCACCGACAACGCCGTCTTCGGCATGGGCGGCGGGCTCCTGCAGCACTGCAACCGGGACACGATGGAGTTCGGCATGAAGGCCAACGCCGTCAAGGTGAACGGCGAGTGGCGCGACATCGGCAAGCGGCCGACCTACGACTCGATGAAGGAGTCGAAGAAAGGCCGACTCGCCCTGCAGTACGTCGACGGGGACTACAAGACCGTCCGCCGCGACTCGATCCCCGAGGAGGAGAACCAGCTGGTGCCGGTGTTCCGCAACGGCCAGCTGCTGAAGAAGTGGGACTTCTCGGAACTGATCGAGCGCTCCGAGCGCGAGTACCCCGACTACTACGCGGCCGACATCGTCCAGCCGATGCGGGACGCCGCCAAAGGAGGCGCGGCGCCGGTCGGCGCCTAGCCCGACCGGCGAACCGGGCCCGACGCAGATGATCGTCCCGCCCGTCCTCGGCCCGGCCGGAGCGCCCTCCAGCGCTCCGGCCGACCCCGGGCGCGTCGGCGGCCCGTGAGCGGCGCCGCGCCGGCCATGAGCCGAGTGGCGGGACCAGCACCGGCGGGTACGGACAGGCGGCTGATGCTCTTCGGCGGCCGCGCGCACCCCGAGCTCGCCCTCAGCATCGCCGCCAGGCTCGGCGTCCAGACCGGCGCGATCAAGCTCAAGACCTTCGCCGATACCGAGGTCTACTGCCGGATCGAGGAATCGATCCGCGGCGCCGACGTCTTCCTCGTCCAACCCACCTGCGCCAACCCCGGCGCGGGAATGAGCGCCAACGACGCGTTGATGGAGCTGCTGGTAATGGCCGACGCGGCGGTCGGGGCCAGCGCCCACCGCGTCGTCGCGGTGATGCCCTGGTTCGGGTACTGCCGACAGGACAAGAAGAGTGCGCCGCGGGAGCCGATCTCGGCCCGCGTCGTCGCCCGCGCGATGGAAGCGGTCGGGGTCGACCGGGTCGTGACGATGGACCTCCACGCCGGCCAGGCCCAGGGCTTCTTCTCGGTCCCGGTCGACCACCTGACCGCGCTGATGACGCTCACCCGCCATACCCGCGAGACGGCCGGCGAGCGGGACCTCGTGGTCGTCGCCCCAGACGCCGGCCGGGTCAAGCTCAACAAGAACTTCGCCGCCCGGATCGGGGCCGACCTCGCCCTGCTCGACAAGGACAGGCCCGAGCAGCAGGTGGCGCGGATCGGTGCGGTGATCGGCGACGTCGCGGGCAAGGAGGCGATCATCGTCGACGACATGATCGACACGGCCGGAACCCTGTGCGCCGCGGCCGACGCGGTCATCGCGGCAGGCGCGAGGAGCGTGTCCGCCGTCGCCACGCACGGGATCTTCAGCGGCCCCGCCTTCGAGCGGATCGCGGCAGCTCCGTTCGAGCGCATCGTCGTCACCGACACGGTGCCGCTGCGCCCCGGGGCACCGGACATAATCGAGGTCTGCTCCTGCGCCGAGATGCTCGCCGACTCCGTTCGCCGGATCTTCACCGGCGACTCGGTGAGCGAGGTGTTCGAGGGGCAGAACCAGATCTTCTAGTCATCCCCCCGGAAAGGAACCAATGAGCGTCAGATTCGGCTACAAGGCATCCGCCGAGCAGTTCGGCCCGCGCGAGCTGACCGACTACTCCCGCCGTGCCGAGGAGGTCGGCCTGAAGATCGTCGCGGTCTCAGATCATTTCCAGCCCTGGCGCCACCGCGGCGGCCATGCCCCCAACGCGCTGGTCTGGCTGGGAGCGGTAGGCGAGGCAACCGAGCGGGCAGTCATCGGCAGCAGCGTGCTGACCCCGACCATGCGCTACGAGCCGGCGGTGATCGCGCAGGCGTTCGGCACGCTCGGGGCGCTCTATCCCGGCCGCGTCTTCCTCGGCGTCGGCACCGGCGAGGCGATGAACGAGACGCCGGTGACCGGCGGCGAGTTCCCCGGCCGCAAGGAGCGGCGGCTGCGCCTGGCCGAGGCGATCGAGTTGATCAAGCGGCTGTGGAGCGAGGAGCGGGTCGACTTCGAGGGCTCCTACTACAAGACCGACCGGGCGACGGTCTACGACCGTCCGGAGACCCCGGTGCCGATCTTCGTCGCCGCCTCCGGGCCGCTGGCGGCGAAGCTCGCCGGCCGGGTCGGCGATGGCTTCATCTCGACCAGCGGCAAAGACCCCGACCTCTACTCCGGCCTGATGGAGAAAGTCGCCGAGGGCGCCGCCGAGGCGGGCCGCGACGTCGCCGCGATCCGCAAGATGATCGAGATCAAGGTCTCCTACGACCGCGACCGGCAGTTCGCCCACGAGGCCTGCGCCTGGTGGGCGGCGCTGGCCCTCAAACCCGAGCAGAAAGAGGGGATCGAGGACCCGGTCGAGATGGAGCGGGTCGCCGACGAAAACGCCGATCGCGCCCACACCCGGTTCATCGTCTCCGACGACCCCGACGAGGTGGTCGAGAAGATCCGCCCCTACGTCGAGCTCGGCTTCGAGGACCTGGTCCTGCACGCGCCCGGGCCCGACCAGAACCGCTTCCTCGACCAGTTCTCCGCCGACGTGCTGCCGCGGCTGCGAGAGGAGTTCGGCGCGGCGTGATCCTGATCTAGGATCGCGGCGATGAACGAGCTGCCCGCCAGCGCCGCGATCCGCGAGGTCGGCCCGCGCGACGGCTTCCAGAACGAGCCGGAGACGATCGCCACCGCCGACAAGGTGGCGCTGATCGACCTGCTCTCGGCGAGCGGCCTGAAGCGGATCGAGGTGGCCTCTTTCGTGCGGCCGGACGTGATCCCGCAGCTCGCCGACGCCGCCGCCGTGCTGGCCGGCGTCAGGCGCCGCGAAGGCGTCTCCTTCTCGGTCCTGATCCCCAATCAGCGCGGCCTCGAGCGGGCGCTCGAGCAGCGCCAGCGCTTCGACGAGGCGAGCGTCTTCCTCTCCGCCTCGGAGACCCACAACCGCAAGAACGTCAACCGCTCTGTCGCCGAGTCGCTGGCCGGGCTCGAGCAGACGCTGGCGGAGGCCGGCGAGGCGGGGCTGCGCCGCGAGGGCGTGATCGCGACCTCCTTCGGCTGCCCCTACGAGGGCCGGGTCGATCCCGCCCGCGTCTTCGAGATCGCCGAGCGGCTGGCCGGCGCCGGCTGCGAGGAGGTCGGCTTCGGCGACACCACCGGGATGGCCAACCCGCGCCAGGTGCACGAGTTCTTCGCCGCCGCCCGCGAGCGCCTGCCCGGGGTCCAGCTCACGGCCCACTTCCACAACACCCGCGGCCAGGGCCTCGCCAACGTCGTCGCGGCGCTCGAAGAGGGCGTCACCTCCTTCGAGTCGAGCTTCGGCGAGCTCGGCGGCTGCCCGGTGCCGCCCGGCTCGACCGGCAACGTCTCGACCGAGGACGTGGTCTCGATGCTGGAGGAGATGGGCGTCGCCACCGGCGTCGACCTGCCGGCGCTGCTGGCCGCCTCGCGGGCCGTGCAGGAGGTGCTGGGACGGCCGCTCGGCGCCCACGTGCTGCGCGCCGGGCCGGTCGACTGGAGCCCTTGACCGGGGCCGAGCCGGCGCGCCTGCGCGCCGACGTCGCGGCGCTGGCGGCGATCGAGCGCGGCGCCGGCGGCGACGGCGAACGGCGCTCGGCGGAGTGGCTGGCGGCACGCCTGCGGGAGGCCGGCGCGGCGGAGGTGCGGTTGGCTCCCTTCCGCTACCAGCGCACCTACGCCTGGGCGCACGCGGCCCACCTCGCGCTCGGCATGGTGGGCGGAGCCGCCGCCGCGACCGCCGCGGTCTCCTACGAGCTCGAGTTCTCGGGCCGCTCGCAATGGCTGCGCCGGCTGCTGCCCGGAGCCCCGGCGACCAACGTGATCGCCCGCCTGCCGGCGTCGGGAGCGCGCCGGCGGACGCTGGTGCTGCTCGCCCACCACGACGCCGCTCGCACCGGCCTGATCTGGAACCCACGGCTGGTGGCGCTCTCGCGCGGCGGCTCCTTCGCGACCCTGCCGGCGGCGGCCTTCGCGCTCGCGGTGCCGCGCCGAACCCGGCGGCTCGGCCGCGCCCTGCTCGCCGGGCTGATCGCGCTCGAGCTCGACGTCGCCCGCGGCCGCCCGGTGCCGGGCGCGAGCGACAACGCCTCGGGGGTGGCTGCGGCGCTGGCGCTGGTCGCGCGTTGGGCCCGCGAGCCGCTACCTGGCTGCGAGGTGCTCGTTCTCTTCCCCGGCTGCGAGGAGGCCGGCATGGGGGGGACCGCGGCCTGGCTGCGCGCGGAGGGGGCGGCGCTCGATCCGGCCACGACGCTCGTCCTCGGCCTCGACACGCTCGGTGCCGGCGAGCCGGTCGTGGCGGCGCGCGAGGGGGGCGTGATCCCGACCCGCTACCGCGCCCGCGACCTCGCCTGGGCCGACGCCGGGGCGGCGGCCGTCGCCCTGCCGGCGCCCGAGCGGGCCCGGGTGCCGGGCTGGACCGACCCGGCCCTGACCCTGTTCGCCGGGCTGCCCTCGATCTCGCTGCTCTCGATGCGCGACGGGCTCTTCACCGAGTACCACCTGCCGAGCGACGTCCCCCAGCGGGTCGATTGGAGCTCGGTCGAGCGCTGCCTGGCGATCGCCGCCGGGGCCGGCGCCGCCTGGGCCGCCGGCGACTCCGCGCCCTAGGAGCCGGGCGCCGGGAGCGTCTTCGCCATCTCGACGAAGTAGTCGAGCGCCGCGGGGTTGGCGAGCGAGTCGCGGCTCGCCGCCTTGGCCGGGTCGGTGCCCATCAGGATTCGCTTCACCGGCACCTCGAGCACCTTGCCCGAGAGCGTGCGCGGGACCTCGGCGATCGCGAAGACCTGGTTGGGGACGTGGCGGGGCGAGGTCTGCTCGCGGACCCGGCGGGCGATCTCCCCGGTCAGCCGGTCGTCGAGGACGGCGCCCTCGCGGAGGACGACGAAGAGCGGCATCCAGCCGTCGCCCTCGGGGTTCGGCAGGTCGACGACCAGGGCGTCGACGATCTCGTCGAGCGAGAGCACGGCGCGGTAGATCTCGGCGGTGCCCATGCGGATGCCGCCGCGGTTGATCGTCGAGTCCGAGCGGCCGTAGATGATCGCGGTGCCGCGCCGGGTCAGTTCGATCCAGTCGCCGTGGCGCCAGACGCCGGGGAACATCTCGAAGTAGCTCTCGCGGTAGCGGGCTCCGTCAGGGTCGTTCCAGAAGTAGATCGGCATCGACGGCATCGGCTCGGTGATGACCAGCTCGCCGACCTCTTCGATGACCGGGTTGCCGTCTTCGTCCCACGCCGCCAGGGCGACGCCGAGCGAGGGTCCCTGCAGCTCGCCGCGGTAGACCGGCAGGAGGACGACGCCGCCGACGAAGGCGGTGCAGACGTCGGTACCGCCCGAGGTCGAGAACAGCCAGGTGTCGGCGCCGACGTGGTCGAAGATCCAGTCGAAGCCCTCGGGGGCCAGCGGCGAGCCGGTCGAGCCGACCGCGCTGAGGGCGCTGAGGTCGCGGCCGGCGCCGGGCTCGATCCCGGCCTTCATGCAGGCCGAGATGTAGGCGGCGGAGGTCCCGAAGGTGGTGATCCCGGCCTCCGCGGCGAGGTCCCAGAGCGTGTTGAGGTCGGGGTGGCCGGGGTTGCCGTCGAAGAGCACGATCGCCGCCGGCGTCAGCAGGCCGGAGACGAGGAAGTTCCACATCATCCAGCCGGTCGTGGTGAACCAGAAGAGGCGATCGCCGGCGTGCGCGTCGACGTGCAGGTTGAGCTTCTTGAGGTGCTCGAGCAGGATGCCGCCCTGGCTCTGGACGATCGCCTTCGGCAGGCCGGTGGTGCCGGAGGAGTAGAGGATCCAGAGCGGGTGCTCGAAGGGGACGCGCTCGAACTCCAGCGCGGCGCCGGCGCCTTCGGTCTGCAGGTGGTCCCAGAATGTGACGTTCGCGAGGCCGTCGATGGCGGGGTCGGGGTCGAGGTAGGGCAGGAGGACGGTGTGGGACAGGGACGGCATCGCCCGCTGCAGCTCGGCGAGCGTCTCGCGACGGTCGAAGTCCTTGCCGCCGTAGCGGTAGCCGTCGACCGCCAGCAGGACCTTCGGCTCGATCTGGGCGAAGCGGTCGACGACGCTGGCGGCGCCGAAGTCGGGCGAGCAGGAGGACCAGACGGCGCCGATCGAGGCGGCGGCGAGGAAGGCGACGATCGTCTCGGGGATGTTCGGCATGTAGGCCGCGACCCGGTCGCCGCTCTGCACCCCGAGCGCGCGCAGGCCGGCGGCGCAGGCCGCGACCTGGCCGCGCAGCTCCCCCCAGGAGAGCTCACCGAGCTCCTCCCGCAGCTCCGAGCGGTGGAAGATCGCGGTCTCGGCGGCGTCCTTGCCGGCGAAGACGTGCTCGGCGTAGTTCAGCGCGGTGTTGGGGAACCACCTGGCGCCCGGCATCTCCCGGGCGGCGAGGACGGGCGAGGGATCACCGTCCGCCCGGACCTCGAAGAAGTCCCAGATCGCCGCCCAGAAGGCCTCGAGCTCATCGACCGACCAGCGCTGCAGCTGCTCGTAGTCATCGAAGGAGAGGCCCCGCTCCGCCCGCAGCCAGCGTGTGAACTCGGTCAGGCGTGCGTTCTCGACCAGCTCGGCCGAGGGCTCCCAGAGTGGCGCGGGGGCGGACACGCTCAAGGCGCGCCAGTCTATCTTTCTCCCCGCCGCGCCGGAGTGGCGGAACTGGCATACGCGGTCGACTCAAAATCGACTGCCCTCGCGGGCTTGTGGGTTCGAGTCCCACCTCCGGCACCTCGCCCGTGTCGACTCTGTCAGCCAGCGGTTGACAGAGTCGACACGGCGCGGCGGCCACGCGGTGCCTTCCCGTGGCCCCTCAGCTCAAAGGCCGCCTACTCCGGAGGTGAATTCGTTCCAGACTTCCAGCATCGCTTCCAGGTCGCTGTATTCCTGCAGGAGGTGCAGCTTGGAGAAGAAGGCCGGGCCGTTTTCCGTCTCCGGTATCAGCGTTTCCGCGATTTCTGCCCGGCCAAGGCCCTGGGCCTTGGCCGCTGCGGAGGTGGCCTGCTGCAGGTCGAGCATCCCGGACTGCCCCGTTTCGGCGACCATCCGCGCCTGCCACGGAACCGTCAGGGTGAAGTTGATGAATTCGTAAGCGGCCGCGAGCTTGGCCGGGCTGCTCGCGCCTCCCTGTTTCGTGATCGCGTAGTTGTCGACCCAGACCGCGGTGCCGGGTTCGGCTTCGTTTTTGATGACCAGTTCCTTGCCCTCTTCCTTGAGCGGGCCCGCGACGTAGGGCCCGCCCACGAGCCCGACGTATGCTTCCCCGCTCGCGAACGCTGCCTCCTGAACATCGTCTCCATTTGCGAGCGCTCTGATCTGGGGTCGCAGGGCAAAGAGCTTTTCGCGGAACTCTTCGAACTGCTGTTCGTTCATATTCCAGGGATCGGCGAATCCCAGCGCCAGGCCCACGGTCGGCATCACGGAGAGGGCGTCTTCGAGGATCGTCACCTTCCCCTTCAGCGCCGGATCCCACAAGACGTTCCAGTTTGTGATTTCGCCCTTCTCGTTCTCGTACTTCGCGAGGTCCAGGCCTTCGACCGATTCGGGGACATACGCCAGCGGGATCGTCCCCCACGTGTACATGATCCCGTAGAGCTTGCCGCCGATCGTCACCCCTTCCTGCCAGGGCAGGGCAAGATGGTTATTCCTCAGATTCGGAACCCGCTTGACATCGATCGGTTCCAGGAGATCGCTTTCGACGTACTTGTCGAGTGAGCCTGCGGTTGCCAGGACGATGTCGTACTCGGATGGGTTCGCTCTCACCTTCGTCAGCGCCTCGGTGATGGAGCCGACATTCGTGGCATTCACGTGAATGTCCAGCTTGTCTTCGACTTCCTGCAGCCATTCCGGTTCGTGATAGGTCTGCCAGGTGAGGATGTTGAGCGTCTGGCCCGCTCCTGACACCGAGGTCGATTCGGTGCCTTCGGCTTCCGATCCTCCGCCTCCGCCGCCGCAGCCGGAGGCAAGGAGGAGACCGAGGGCCGCCACCATCGCGCAGGCGAAGCCAAGGCTCCGTTGCAGGACACCCGCGCGGCGCCCACCGCCACCCGACTTCCGCAGGCTCATGGTCGACCGCCCTGGCCGGGTCGCGATCGCCGCTCGCGCGGCACTGCCAACCCCGTTCTCCTAACCTCGCTCGAGCTTGGCCGGAAGCCGGGTCCAGCCGCGCGTGGTGTGCTGGTGGTGTCGTTGTGCATGCGAGCCGATCTCGTAGGAGTCAAAGCGGCGGAAGAACTCTTCGAAGGCGATCCGCCCCTCGAGGCGGGCGAGGGGCGCGCCGATGCAGTGGTGGATGCCCTCGCCGAAGCCGATGTGGCGCTTGGGCGCCCGTTCGAAGTCGAGCCGGTCGGGGTCCTCGAAGCGGCGCTCGTCGCGGTTGGCGGCCGCGTAGCAGAGCCAGACGCGGGCGCCCTCGGGGATCGTTCCACCCGCGATCTGAAGGTCTTCGAGCGCCACCCGCGACTCGCCTGTTACCGGAGCCTCCCAGCGCACCAGCTCCTCGGTGGCCCGTGCCGCGAACTCGGGGTCCTCGGCGATCCGACGGCGGTCGTCAGGGCGGTCGACCAGCCGGTGCAGCCCATTGCCGACGAGGCAGGCCGTCGTGTCCACCCCGGCCATGATCAGGATGAAGGTCAGGCCTCGGGTCTCTTCCGGTCCCAGATCTCCCCGCTCTTCGGCCTGCACCAGCTCCGTCAGCAGGTCGTCTGCTGGCGAGGCGCGGCGCGCGGCGAGCTGCTCGGAGATGAAGCCGGCGAGCCTTTCCGCGGCTTCACGGGCAACTGCCGGGAGCTCGAAGTAATCGCCCTGCTCCTCCGCTTCGGGCTCGCGTGTCTCCAGCTCGAAGAGGATGTCCGCAACCTCGCGGCGCTCCTCCTCGGTGAAGCCGAGCATCCGGCTGACGGTGGCGACGGGGATGCGCCAGGCGAAGTCATGGGCAAGGTCGGGCTCGGGGCTCTCTTCGAGTTCGTCGAGGAGGCCGTTTGCGATCGTCCTCACGGTCTCCTCGTAGGCCTGGACCGCCTGCGGGGTGAAGTGAGGCTGGACGGCTTTGCGGATCCGGCGGTGGTCGGGCGGGTCGGTCATCACGATGTTGCCGGGCCCGAACGTTTCCGGGTAGAAGGTCTGAGTGTCGTCGAGCTCGACCCCGCTGCCGCTCTTCAGAACCTCCCAGTTGCGCGCGGCCTCCTGGCAGTCGTCGAAGCGCGACAGGGTCCAGAAGTTCCGCTGCGGGTTGTAGTAGAGGGGGTGCTCGTCCCGGAGAATCCGATAGATCGGATAGGGGTCGTCAAAGACCTCGGGAGAGAACGGGTCGTAGATGAAACCGGAGTCTGTGATCGATGTAGAGGGCGAAATAGGCCATCAACCCCACGGTTCGTCCGACATGTCGGACACTATCCTGCTCCTTCCCGCGAAGTCAACCGCTCCGCCCGGTCCACCGCGGGGTGGCTGTCAGCCGCCGATGGCCCGGTCGAGGATCTCGACGCCCTCCTCGATCTCCTCGAGGGGCATGTCGAGACGGGGAGCGAGCTCTATCGCGCCGCCGTTGCGGGTGACGATGAGGCCGCGCTCGCGGGCGGCGAGGACGATGGCATGGACCTGATCGAAGTCGAGCGGCGCTCTTGTCTGCGGGTCGCTGGTGAAGTCGACGGCCGCCCACATCCCGAGGCCGCGCACCTCGCCGACGACCTCGTGCGCCTCGAGCCTTCGCAGCAGACCCAGCAGCTGCTCGCCCACCTCACGGGCGCGCTCGATCAGGCCCTCGCGCTCATAGATCTCGATCGCTGCCAGCGCCGCGGCCCCCGCCGCGGCGTGGCCGCCGAAGGTGTGGACGTCGGGAAAGACCTCGAGGGCAGCCCAGATCTCCTCGCTGACGATCGCCGCACCGGCGGGCATGTAGCCGGCGGTCAAAGCCTTGGCCATCGTGATGATGTCGGGCTGCACTCCCCAGTGTTCGACCGCGAACCATTTGCCGGTGCGCCCGAAGCCGGTGATCACCTCATCGGCGATGAAGACGACGTTGTATCTGGAACAGATCTCCCGCACCGCCGGGAAGTAGTCGGCGGGAGGAACCTGCACCCCGTTCGCCTGCATCACCGGCTCGGCGATCAGCGCGGCGACGAGCTCTGGGCCCTCGTGAAGGATCTGCTGCTCGAGCGAGTCGAGATAGCTCGAGGTCGGTGGCGGCTCTCCCGTTCCCGACGATGACCGGTAGCAGGTCGGCCCGGGCACGAACGAGACCCCCGGCGTGCCCGGATCGGCCGGCAGCCTCACCCCGAGCCAATCGCTGACCGCCATCGGCGTCCCGATCGCGCCGTGGTACGCGTTCCAGCGTGAGATCACCTTGTAGGCGCGGGGCTTGCCGGTCGCCTGCTGGTAGTAGCGGGCAAGCTTGAACGCCGCCTCATTGGCGGCGGTGCCGCTTTCGGTGAAGTAGGTCGGCCCGAGCGGTCCCGGCGTCAGCTCAGCCAGCTTCTCGGCCAGTCTGAAGACGACGTCGGCCTGGTATTCGACCGTTCCGGCGTAGTGAAGCTTCCTCAGCTGAGCATGGACGGCGTCAGCGATCTCCTCGTTCCCGTACCCGAGCGACGCGGCTCGGGTGATGCCGCTGCTCAGGTCCAGGTAGCTTCTGCCACGCTGGTCCTTGACCCGTGAGCCTCGGCCTTCAGCGAGGACCATCGGCCCGTCGGCGGCGATGCGCTCCTTTGCCACCAGAGGCCAGATGTAGCGATCGGTGCTGACGGCCTCGGTCAAGGCATCGACGTTAGTGCATCACCCTCGGGAACGCCATCTTTCGCCACCGATCCCAACGAGAGACGTGAGCGGAGCATCGGACTTCCGCCTCCCGCCGCTCGACCGAGGGCGTGGTGCCTTACGGCGTCACGATGTCGAAACCGGGGTCGAGGGGCGCCAGTAGGGCGACCAGCCTTCCCAGGGCGCCGGGGTCGCCTTCAACGGCGACCGAACCGTCCTCGAGCGCCGCGCGTGGCTCCAGGACGCCGGTGGCGAGCGCGATGAGCGTCGGCCTCGTCAGCGCGAAGGTCGTCGTCTCCTCGGGGATGCGGTCGACCAGCCGGTGGTGAAGGGCGCCGTTTCGCAGCTCGAGGAGGTAGGCGGCGGCCTCGTCGGTGATCCGCCAGCCGATCCGCAGTCTCTCGCCCGCCGCGCGCGGCCCGTCGAGGCGCACCGCCAGGCCGTCGAAGACCTGCGAGACGCTGAGTGCGGCAAGCAGGTCACGACCGGCGGTGACGGGCGTACCGAAGCTCCCCTCCCGGAGCTCCGTGGCGCCCGCCAGGTAGACGTTGCGCCAGGTGCCGTTCTCGGCGCCGAGGCCCAACTGCTCCAGCGCCGCTGCCAGAAGCTCCCTCGCCTCTCGGTCCTCGCTGTCGGCGAAGACGAGGTGCTTCCCGACCTCGGCGCACCAACGGTAGTCGCCCGCCTCGAAGGCATCTCGCGCGACCGTCAGGGCGCCGTCGCGGCCGCCCATCGCCTCGACGTAGCGGCCCGCCGCCGCCTCCGGTGGATGCGGCCAGAGGTTTGCGGGGTTGCCGTCATACCAACCCATGTAGCGCTGATAGACCGCCTTGACGTTGTGGCTCACCGATCCGTAGTAGCCGTGCGCATGCCACTGCCGGGACAGCTCCTCGGGAAGCTCGAGCAGCTCCGCGATCTCCGCCCCGGTGTGGCCCTGGTTCAGCATTCGCAGGGTCTGGTCGTGGAGGTAGAGGTACATGTCACGCTGCATCGAGAGGAACTCGACGGCACGCTCGCGGCCCCAGGTCGGCCAGTGGTGAGAGGCGAAGACGACGTCGAGCTCCTCCCCCCAGAGGGAGATGGTTTCGGTGAGGTAGTGCGCCCAGATGTGGGGGTCGCGAACCGGCGCGCCCCGCAGGGTGAGGATGTTGTGCAGCGTGTGGGAGGTGTTCTCGGCGCTGCAGAGCGCCCGCCGTTCGGGGAAGTAGAAGTTCATCTCGGCGGGGGCCTCGGTCCCCGGCGTCAGCTGGAAGACGATCTCGACACCGTCCAGGGTCAGGCTCTGCCCGGTGTGGGTGACGTCGATGGTCGGCGCGATCAAGGTCACGTTCCCGGTCGAGGTCGTCTGGCCGAGCCCGGCGCCGATCTGTCCCGTCGGCCCTTTCTCCAGGGCCGCCCCGTACATGTAGCCCGCCCGGCGCGTCATCGCGGTCCCCGCAAAGACGTTCTCCGCGATCGCGTGGTGCATGAAGCCCTCCGGCGCGATCACCGGCACCTCGCCGGAGGCCACCTGCTCCTCGGAGATGATCCCCTTGACCCCGCCGAAGTGGTCGACGTGGGAGTGCGTGTAGATCATCGCCTTCACCGGGCGCTCACCGCGGTGGGCGCTGTACAGGTCGAACGCGGCGGCGGCGGTCTCGGCGCTGATCAGCGGGTCGATCACGATCACCCCGGTGTCGCCCTCGACGATGCTCATCACCGAGAGGTCGAACCCTCGCAACTGGTAGATCCCGGGAACGACCTCAAAGAGCCCGTCCTCGATCAGCAGTCGGCCCTGCCGCCAGAGGCTCGGGTTCGCCGTCTCGGGGGCCTCGGCCTCGCGCATGAACTCGTAGGCGTCCAGATCCCAGACGACCCTGCCGTCCTCGGCGAGGATCTGACGCTGATCCGCCCGGGCGATGAAGCCGCGCCGGACGTCCTCGAAGTCCTGCACGTCGTCCATGGGCAGCGTCGCCGCCATCGCCTCGATCCGCTGACGAGTGAAGTCCGTGACCGACACGTTCGAGCTCATCTCAAGGTCCTTTCAAGATCCCGCGGGCGCCGCGAGTATGGATGATCTTCGCGTCAACGGCGTTCTTGGATCAGCATCCTCCACCAAACGGCGACGGTTGCCATGGGGTGGGAGGCGCGGAGGTGGTACGCCCGAATCGCACTGCGAGGAGCGCGGTGGGGATCGCTCGCGCGGTGGCCGCCATTGGATATATCCAGCGCGCTCAAGGTACGCGGCCGCCTTGGCGACAGCGTCCCACGGCAATCCGTCATCGCCCGCCAAGCCGCTGGCCTCTTGGAGAAGTTCGAAGCCCCCAATGGATGGTCGACCGGGCTCGTTGTCCTCCCGCTCGGCCAGCCAAGCAAGTAATCGCCATCTGTCAACCGGCATGGAGCAGTTTCTCCGCCACGATCGCGGCGGAGCCTAATGCTCAGGTGGCCTGGGCTGGCGCACCAACTGGCGCATTGCCCTCTATTCGGTCCATCGTCCACTAGATTCCGACCTGCCGCGGGCAAAGAAGTGCTCTGCATGGGGGCTTTCTGTCGATGCGGGCGGAGGGACTCGAACCCCCACGGGCCGAAGCCCACCAGGACCTAAACCTGGCGCGTATTCCAATTCCGCCACGCCCGCTCGGCCGGGCCAGGCGCCTTAACGCGGAGCCAACCCCGGATCGTCGCTGACAGATTCTAAGATCAGGGGCATGGGAGTGGGCGAGGTCAGGCCGGGCTACGAACTGTGGCGGCCGAATCGGGAGAAGTCGGCGTCGGTGACGATGAAGTGGCTGATCGTGCTGCTGCTCGCGGCGACGGCGCTGATCGCGGCGCTGATCACGATCGGCGGCTGGTCGCTGCTCAAGGGCGGCGGCGGGATGGGGATCGTCTGCATCCTCTACGTGATCGTCTACGCGCTGTTCGCCATCCGGGTGGCGCGCTGGGGACGCGGCGTGCTGCCGGTGGCGGCGGCGCTCTCGATGATCCTGGCGATCTTCTGCGCGGTCGGCGCCAACAGCTGGTTCTCCCGCGACAAGGAGGGGCTGAGCGAAGCGCTGATGCCCTCGGCCGTCGTCGGCACCCTGGTCATCGTCCTCGGCCTCCTGCAGCTGGTCGTGATCGTCGCCGTCCTCTACGGCTTCAACCAGGAGTGGCACGTCGAGGAGGAGCGCCCGATCGGCTCCGGCGAGGACTACGGCGCCGGGGCCTCGCCCGCCGGCGGCGCCCCGCAGCCCGCCTGACGCGACCGGCCCGGGCCGGCGCCGCCGGCGCCCCGCTGGCACTCTGGGGGCATGCACGTCGAGGACTCCGACTGGCTGGCGCCGCGCGGCGGGCCGGCCATCGACCCCGAGGAGCGCTCCGACCTGCTGCTGCGCGACCTGCGCTCCTCGCGCGAGGGGCTCTCCCAGCGCGAGGCCGAACGGCGGCTGCTGAGCCACGGCCGCAACGAGCTCGAGCGCCGCGGCGGCCCGCGCTGGCCGGCGCAGCTGGCGCGCCAGTTCACCCACCCGCTGGCGATCCTGCTCTGGGGCGCGGCGGCGCTGGCCGCGATCGCCGGCATCGTGCCGGTGGCGATCGCCGTCGTCTTCGTGATCCTCCTCAACGCCGGCTTCGCCTTCTTCCAGGAGCGCCAGGCCGAGCGCGCGGTCGAGGCGCTGCAGGCCTACCTGCCGCCGCAGGCGCGGGTCCTGCGAGACGGCCAGCCGGCCAGCGTCGACGCTGCCGAGCTCGTCCCCGGCGACGTCCTAATGCTCACCGAGGGCGACCGGGTCTCCGCCGACGCCCACCTGCTCGAGGGCGCGCTCGAGCTCGACCTCTCGACCCTGACGGGGGAGTCGGTCCCGGTCTCCCGCGAAGCCGGCCCCTCGCACCCGGGGACGCCGCTGCTGGCCGCGCGCGAGCTGGTCTTCAGCGGCACCAGCTGCACCGGCGGCGAGGCGCGGGCGCTGGTCTACGCGACCGGGATGGGGACCGAGATCGGCCGCATCGCCGCTCTCTCCCAGCGCGTCGAGCAGGAGGAGAGCCCGCTCGAGAGGCAGGTCCGGCGGGTCGCCTGGCTGATCGCCGCGGTCGCGCTGGCGATGGGCATCGCCTTCCTGCCGCTGGCGACGCTGGTGGCCGGCCTGCCGGTCTCCGACGCCCTGGTCTTCGCGATCGGGCTGATCGTCGGCAACGTCCCCGAGGGGCTGCTGCCGGTGATCACGCTCTCGCTGGCGATGGGGGTCGCGGCGCTGGCCCGGCGCGGCGCCGTCGTCAAGCGGCTGAGCGCGGTCGAGACGCTGGGCTCCACCGACGTGATCTGCACCGACAAGACCGGCACCCTGACCGAGAACCGGATGCGGGTGACGGCGGTCTGGACGGCCGGTCGACGGCTCGACCTCGAGGACCTGGTCGAGCCGGTCGGCGAGGACGGCGAGCTGCGGGCCCTGGCCGCCGCGATGGCCGCCTGCAACAACGCCCGGCGCGGCCCCGACGGCGAGCTGGTCGGCGACCCGACCGAGACGGCGATGCTGGCGACGGCGCTGGCGCTCGGGCCCGGCGCGCCGCTCGCGCGCCGCGCCGAGTTCCATTTCGACGCCGTGCTGAAGCGGATGGCGACCGTCGACGCCGGCCCGGAGGGGACCTGGGTCGACGTCAAGGGGGCGCCCGAGTCGGTGCTGCCGCTCTGCCGCGACCTGGCCGGCCCCGGCAGTGGCGAGGCTCTCGACGGGGAGCGGCTGGCCGAGGTGCGGGCCGCGGTCGACGCCTACGCCGACCAGGGCCTGCGGGTGCTGGCGGTCGCCCGCCGCGCCGCCGACGCGGTCCCCGCCACGCGCGAGGAGGCCGAGCGCGGGCTGACCCTACTCGGCCTGGTGGCGATGTTCGACCCGCCCCGGCCGCAGGTGGCCGCGGCGGTCGCCCGCTGCCACGAGGCGGGGATCCGGATCATCGTCGTCACCGGTGACCATCCGCGCACGGCGGTGGCGATCGCGCGCCGGATCGGGATCGCCGGCGGCAACCCGCGGGCGATCGCCGAGGAGGAGCTGGAGGCGATGAGCGACGCCGAGCTGGACGCCGCGCTGCGGGCCGGCGGCGAGCTGATCTTCGCCCGCTCGACGCCGGAGGCGAAGCTGCGGATCGCCGACGCGCTGCGCGCCCAGGGCCACGTCGTCGCGATGACCGGCGACGGCGTCAACGACGCGCCGGCGCTGAAGGCCGCCGACATCGGCGTCGCGATGGGGCGCTCGGGGACCGACGTCGCCCGCGAGGCGGCGACGATGATCCTCACCGACGACGACTTCGCGACGATCGTCGCCGCGATCGAGGCCGGCCGGCGGACCTACGACAACGTCCGCAAGTTCATCCTCTACATCTTCGCCCACGCGCCGCCGGAGATCGCCCCCTTCCTGATCTTCGCCCTCGGCGGCGGCTCGATCCCGCTGCCGCTCACCGTGCTGCAGCTGCTTGCCTTCGACGTCGGCACCGAGACCCTGCCGGCGCTCGCCCTCGGCCGCGAGGCGCCCGAGCCGGGGATCATGGAGCGCCCGCCGCGAGGGCGGGCGGAGAACCTGATCACCCGCGGTCTGCTCTTCCGCGCCTGGCTCTTCCTCGGCCTGATCTCGGCGGCGCTGGGGACCGCCGCCTTCTTCTACGCGCTGCTGCGCGCCGGCTGGAGCCCGGGCGACGCGACCGACGCCGGCAGCCCGCTGCACCACGCGTACCGGCAGGCGACGACGATGACCTTCCTCAGTATGGTGGCCTGCCAGGTCGGCACCGCCTTCGCCTCCCGCACCGAACGCGCCTCGCTGCGCTCGGTCGGCGTCTTCAGCAACCGGCTGCTGCTCTGGGGGATCGCCTTCGAGCTGGCGCTGACCGGGTTCCTGATCTACGTCCCCTTCTGCCAGGACCTGCTGGGGACGGCGGCGCTGCCGCTCCACTACGTGCTGGTCGTCCTGCCCTTCCCGTTCGTCGTCTGGGGGGCCGACGAGCTGCGCCGCTGGCGGGCGCGGCGCCGCTGAGTCAGGCGGCTGCCGGCCGCGCCGCCGGCGCGACCTGGGTGCCGGCCGTCCCCTCCGCCAGGGCGGCGGCGTCGGCGAGGGAGCCGATCGCGGCGCGGGCGCCGGTCGCCTCGACGAAGCGGGCGGCGGCCTCGGCCTTCGGCCCCATCGAGCCGGCGGCGAGGCCGAGCCCGCGCAGCTGGGCGGGATCGGTGCGGTGCAGGGAGAGCGAGCGGGCCCCGGACCAGTCGAGCCGGACCGCGTCGACGTCGGTCAGCAGCAGCAGCAGGTCGGCGCCGAGCCTGCGGGCGAGCAGCGCGGCGGTCAGGTCCTTGTCGACGACAGCCTCGACGCCGGTCATGCGGCCCTCCGCGTCGACGGTGACGGGGATGCCGCCGCCGCCCCCGCAGACGACGATCGCGCCGCCGTCGACCAGGGAGCGCAGGCTGCGCAGCTCGGCGATCGCGAGCGGCTCGGGGGAGGGGACGAGGCGGCGGAACGAGTCCCCGTCGGGACCCACGGTCCAGCCGCGCTCGGCCGCCAGGCGGCGGGCCTCCTGCGCTCCGTAGACGGGACCGATCGGCTTCGAGGGGTGGGTGAAGGCGGGGTCATCGGCGCCGACGACGACCTCGGTCAGCACCGTCACCACCTCACGGCCGGGTAGCTCGTTGCGCAGCGCCACCTCCAGCAGGTGGCCGACCATGCCCTCGCTCTCGGCGTCGAGCACGTCGAGGGGGTATGGCTCGACCCCCTCGTAGGCCTCGCTCTGGAGGGCGAGCAGCCCGACCTGCGGGCCGTTGCCGTGGGTGACGATGAGCTCGTGCTCGCGGGCGAGCGGCGCCAGGCTGGCGGCGGCGAGGGCGACGTTGCGGCGCTGCGCCTCGGCGCCGGCGGGCTCACCCCGGCGCAGCAGCGCGTTGCCGCCGAGCGCCGCCAGGAGCCGCATCAGCTCACCGGCAGCGAGCCCTGCGACGGGGCGGCAGCCTCGGTGCGCCGCGGCCGCGGCCGCCGCGGCCGGAAGATGCGCCAGATGATCACCTCGCCGGCGGCGAGCGCGCCGACCGCCAGGCCCAGCAGCGGCCCGGTGTAGCTCCATTCTTCCGGCGCGTTGGGGATCTCGGGCCAGAGGAAGAGGACGATCGAGGCGGCGATCACCAGGGTGGTGATGACCGCGCAGCCGACGACAGTCGCTTCGCCTCCCGGCACGCGGAAGGGCCGCGGCGTGTCCGGGTCCTTGCGGCGCAGGACGGCGACCGCCGGGAACATCAGCAGGTAGGGCATCAGGAAGATCACCGAGCTGGCGGCGAAGATCGCGAAGAAGAGGTTGTCCTGGGTGTTGATGAAGAGGGCCGTCAGGACCAGGACCGCGGTCGAGATCGCGCCGGTCATCACCAGCGCCGCGACCGGCGTGCGGTGGGTCGGATGCTCGCGCCCCAGCACCCGCGGCAGCTCGCCTTCGTTGGCGGCCTCGACCGCCGAGCGGTTGGCCCCCATCGTCCAGGTCGTCATGTTCGTGAAGTAGGTGTAGAGGGCGCCGATGCCGAGCGCGTAGACGGCGACCTTGGCGACGCCGCTGGAGCCGAAGATCACTTCGAAGGTATCGATCAGCCCCTGGACCAGTTCGAGCTTGGTCAGCGACAGCGCCAGCAGGATGCCGATCGTCGCGAACAGGTAGAGGAAGGCGATGGTGACGCCGGAGGTGAAGACGGCGCGGGGGATGTCGCGCTCGGGGCGCTTCACCTCGCCGGCCATGCTGGAGACCAGCTCGAACCCCATCAGCAGGTAGATGATCACCGGCAGGAAGGTCTTGGCGACGTCGAAGGAGGGGACGAAGTCCGAGCCGGAGATCGAGTTGGCCGTGCCATGGCGGGCGGCGAAGACGACGCCGCCGACGCCGAGCGAGAAGATGATCAGGACCTTGAGGATGGCGCCGACGTTGTTGACCCACTTGCCGACCTCCAGCCGCATGATCCCGACCCCCACCACCGCCCAGGTGAGGGCGACGGCGATCGCGATCTGGGGCCACTTGCCCGCCGGCCAGTCGGTCCAGTCGGAGATGAAGAGCTGGCAGAAGACGCCGGCGAAGAGCAGGAAGACCGAGGGCATCCAGAGCGCGACGTTGACCCAGTACCAGTAGGTGGTGCGGGCGGCCCAGCGCCGGCCGAAGGCGCGCTTCACCCAGACGTAGATGCCGCCCTGCTCGGGGTAGGCGGTCGCGAGCTCGGAGGTGATCAGCCCGTAGGGGACGAGGAAGAAGACGATCGCCAGCAGCCACCAGGCCAGCGTGCCGGTGCCGACCGAGGCCGAGGCGGTCAGCTGGTCGATCACCAGCATCGCCGAGACCGTGAACAGGGTCACGTCGAGCAGCCCCATCACCTTGCGCCTGCCGGTCATCGCATCTCCTTTCGGCCGCAGCTCAGGACCGCGGCGCGGGGGTCTCCCAGCCGACCTGGCCGAGGTAGTCGTGGATCCGGTTCGAGTAGTCGCGGCGGACCGCCTCGCCCGGCTCGGGGGTGAGCGTCGGGTAGGTCAGCCAGACGAGGATTCCCTTCTCGGCGTGGAGCCGGTTCTCGGCCTGGTCGAAGACGATCGAGCGGGGGCCGTCGATCACCGCGTCGGTGACCTCGACCCCGCGCGAGGCGGGCAGGCAGTGCATGAACTTGGCGTGCGCCGGCGCCCGCTCGATCAGCGCCTCGTTGACCTGGTAGCGGGGCATGAAGGCGGCGCGGCGCTCGGGGATCTCCTCTTCCTGGTCGACCCACCACCAGAGGTCGGTGTAGATGAAGTCGGCGCCTTCGACGGCGCTCTCGACGTCCTCGGTGACGGTCACCGAGCCGCCCGAGGCGGCGGCGTTGGCGGCGGCGATCTCGACCCACTCCGCCGGCGCCTGGTAGGCGGCCGGGGCGGCGTGGACGAAGTCCATCCCGAATTGGGTGGCGATGAACATCGTCGAGCTGCAGACGTTGGTGCGGTCGCCGACGAAGACGACGCGGCAGTTGTGCAGGTTGCGCCCGGGCGGCAGGTGCTCGCTCATCGTGAACAGGTCGCAGACGGCCTGGGTGGGGTGGTTGAAGTCGGTGAGCCCGTTGATCACCGGCACCTCGGCGGCGGCGGCGAGCTCGAGCAGGGTCTCGTGCTTCAGCAGCCGCGCCTCGATCACGTCGCACATCCGCGACAGGACCCGGGCGGTGTCGAAGACCGACTCGCGCTGGCCGAGGTGGATCTCGCCCGGCTTCAGGTACAGCGCGTGGCCGCCGAGCCGGGTCATCGCGACCTCGAAGGAGACCCGGGTCCGCGTCGAGGGCTCCTCGAAGATCATCCCCAGCGCCCGCTCGCGCAGCAGGTCGGGCAGCGCCCGCGCCCGGTCGGCCTCCTTCAGCAGCAGGATCAGGCCGATCAGCTCGCTGAGCTCCTCCCGCGAGAAGTCCTGGGTGTCGAGGAAATGCTTCATCCCGCCGCGATTCTGCGCCGCCGGCGAGCCGGCGCCATCCGGGCGCGCCACAGACCCGGTGCGGCTTTCCCCTGAGCGCAAGCGTGGTTCCCTATGGACGCTCAGCGTCCATAGGGAACCGCAAAGCGGCGAATCGGGGCCTATCTCCGGCCCGTGGTTCCTTTTGGACGCATGGCGTCCAAAAGGAACCACGGGACGTGAGTCCGCCTAGGCCGCTAGCTGACCCGCCCACACACGTTGTGAACAGCTGAGAAGCCATCCGGGCCCTCCCAGAGGCTTGGCGGTGTCTACGCCCCAAGCAAGGAGGACCCGGGTGGAGGTTCACGCGAACGCCGCTCTCGGGCCAGCGGGGCGGTTGGCGCTGATGGAGGCGATCGAGTCGGGGATGACGTTGAGGGTGGCAGCTGCCGCCCTCAACGTCGCGCCGGCCACCGCCCACCGCTGGTGGCATCGCTTCAAGGCGGCCAGCAGGGAGGAGCGGCGGTTGGGCTGCTGGCTCGAAGGCCGCTCCGCGCGGCCAGGTGGCTCCCGGCGGCTAGCTGGCGAGCGCCGCGCCGATCACCAGCGGCCGCACGACGGGGACCATGCCGCCCCAGCTCGCCGTCTCGGCCGCCTCGACCTCCAGCTCGGCGGCGATCGTCGCGAGCGTGTCGCGGTTGCACTGGCAGCCTTCGGCGAAGGTGGCCCAGGGACCGGCGAGCCGGTCCTGCCAGCGTGCCCAGCGGGCGGTCTCCGAGCGCACGTGCTCGAGGAAGAGCAGGCGGCCCCCGGGCCGCAGCACGCGGCGCGCCTCGGCCACCGCCAGCGCCGGCTCGGCGACGGTGCAGAGGACGAGGGTCGAGACGACGGTGTCGAAGCTGGCGTCGGGAAAGGGCAGGGCCTCGGCCCGGGCGTCGAGCAGGCGGACCGGGGCCGTGCCGGGAAAGCGGGAGGTGTCGATGCGGGCGGCCATCGCGCCTCCGGGCTCGGTCAGGACGAGCTCCTCGATTCCCTCGCTCGGATAGCGGCGCAGGTTGAGGCCGGTGCCGGCGCCGAGCTCCAGGACCCGGCCGTGGGCGGCGGCGAGCAGCTTGCGGCGGCGGGCCGCCATGCCGAGGCGCTCGCCGAGCCAGATGACCGGCCCGTAGAGGGCGGCGCCGAGGCGGCTTTCGGCGACCGGTTGGAGGTCGGCCGGGGCGTGGGGCGGGGTGGGGCGGGGGATCGTCTGGGGCATCGCGTCTCCTTCGTCTGGGGGACGGCCCATTCCAGCGACCCCGCCTGCGTTTCGCTTCGCCCGATCGGGCCAGATCCGCGATTGGCCGGAACCGGCCACGGCGTGCAACGCTTCGCCGATGGAGGAGCAGTCGATCCGGTTCACGACGGTGGACGGCGGCCGCGTCGCCTGGGCGACGGTGGGCGCCGGGCCGCCGCTGGTGCTCGGCGGCTGGTGGATGAGCCACCTCGATCTCAACTGGCGCGATCAGGCCTTCCGCGAGCTGATCCTCGCGCTCGCAGCCGGGCGCACCGTCATCCGCTACGACGCCCCGGGGATGGGGCTCTCGGAGCCGGGAGAGGGGCACCGCACGCTCGAGCGCGAAGCCGCGGTGCTGGCCGCGGTGGTCGACGCCTGCGGCGCCGAGACGGTCGACTTCCTCGCCGCCTCTGCCGGCGGCCCGATCGTCGCCGCCTACGCCGCCGGCCACCCCGAGCGAGTCGGGCGCCTTGTCTTCTATGGCAGCTACGTGCGCGGCGCGGAGGTCGCCGACGCGGCGGCGCGGGAATCGATCCTGGCGATGGTCCGCCGCCACTGGGGCCTGGGGTCGCGCGTCCTCGCCGACGTCTTCATGCCCTCGGCGAGCGCCGCGCAGCGCCGCGAGTTCGTCGAGTTCCAGCGCCGCGCCGCCGACGCCGAGCTGGCGGCGCGCTCGCTGGAAGCCGTCTATGAGTTCGACGCCTCCGGCTCGGTCGGCCGCCTCACCGGCCCGGCCTGGGTCCTGCACCGTCGCGAGGATCGGGCGATTCCCTTCCGGCTCGGCCAGCAGCTGGCGGCGGCGCTGCCCGACGCGGCCTTCCAGGCGCTGGCCGGGGCCGATCACCTGCCCTGGGTCGGCGACCGCGGCGAGCTCGTCGCGGCGGTGCTCGGTGGCCTCGGGCCCGCCTCGGGCTCAGCCGTCCCGACCGGCTCCGGCGATCTCGCGGCCGG
Source organism: Solirubrobacterales bacterium (assembly GCA_046330305.1). Lineage (GTDB taxonomy): Bacteria > Actinomycetota > Thermoleophilia > Solirubrobacterales > 70-9 > VAYN01. The sequence goes on from JAXLTA010000023.1 coordinate 76,627, forward strand.
CTCCGCCGCGGCGGCGGCCGCGAGCGGCCTCACCGCGCGCGAGATCGAGGTGCTGCGGCTCGTCGCCCTCGGCCTCTCTGACCGCGAGATCGCCGAGCGCCTCGTCCTCAGCCCGCACACCGTGCATCGCCACGTCGCCAACATCCGCACCAAGCTGCGGCTGCCCTCGCGGGCGGCCGCAGCGGCGCAGGCGGGACGGCTCGGTCTCCTCTAGGGCTCAGCTGGCGCCGGCCACGGCGCGCTCGAGCTGGGACTTGCTCATCTTCGAGCGGCCTTCGATGCCGAGCTTCTTGGCGTCGTTGTAGAGCTGTTCGCGGGTGCGGCCGCCGGGGCCTTTGCCCGACTGCTTGCCGCCGCGCTGGCTGGCCGAGCGGCCGCTCCTGGAGCTTTGGGAGGAGGTCTTCGATTCGCCGGAGCGCGCCTTTTCCTTGTTGACGGCGCGCGCCGCGATTTCCTCCGCCCTTTCGTTGGAGCGGCCGGCTTCCTTCTCGCTCTTCTTGATGTGTTTGTACTGGCGGTCGCGTTTGCTTCCTTTTTTCACTCCACGGGGTGGCATCGCGCTTCCCTTTCCTCGCCGTCGCCGCTCAGGCGGCGGTCTTCTCCCGCTGACCGGCGTGCACGCCCTCGGCGAACTCCTCGATCGCCTTGGCGGTGAAGGCCGGGAGGTCGTCCGGTTTGCGGCTCGAGACCAGTCCCTGGTCGACGTGGACCTCCTCGTCGACCCACTCGGCGCCCGCGTTGCGCAGGTCGGTCTTCAGGCTCGGCCAGGAGGTCAGGGTGCGGCCCTTGACCACGTCGGCCTCGATCAGCGTCCAGGGGCCGTGGCAGATCACCGCCACCGGCTTGCCGGCCTCGAAGAAGTCGCGGACGAAGCGGACCGCGTCCTCCTTGCCGCGCAGCTGGTCCGGGTTGGCGACGCCGCCGGGCAGCAGCAGGCCGTCGAATTCATCGGCGCTGGCGTCGCCCACCGCGCGCTTCGCGGTGAAGGTGTCGCCCTTGTCGAGGTGGTTGAAGGCCTGCACCTCACCCGCTTCGGGAGCGAGCAGCTCGACCTCGGCCCCCGCCTCCTCGACACCCTTCCACGGCTCGGTCAGCTCGACCTGCTCGGCACCCTCGTTGGCGACCAGGATCGCGATCTTCGCGCCATTCAGCTGATCGGACATGGGGTCTCCTTTCGCTCGTTCGGCTTGCGTTGGTCCCCTTCCGGCTACCCGGCCGCGGCGGGGTCTGAAACGAGCCGGCGCCGGCCCCGTCGCGCCTCAGGCGCGCAGGGCGCGGAGGGCGTTGAGGATCACCGCCAGGTCGATCGCCTCCTGCAGCACGGCGCCGGCCAGCGGCGGCAGGTAGCCGAAGGCGGCGACGACCATCGCCGCCAGGCTCAGCCCCATCCCGGCGATGACGCTCTGGCGGGCGATGCGCAGCGAGCGGCGCCCGGTCTGCACGGCGTCGGCGACGCGGTCGATGCGGTCGACGGTGATCACCGCGTCGGCGGTCTGCGAGGAGACAGTCGCGCCGGCGGCGCCCATCGCGATGCCGAGGTCGGCGAGGGCGAGGGCCGGCGCGTCGTTGACGCCGTCGCCGACCATCATCACCGGCGCCAGCGCGGCCTCCTCGCGGAGGCGCCGGATCACCTCGAGCTTGTCCTCCGGCGTCTGCTCGGCGTAGACGCGATCGACGCCGAGCTCGCGCCCGACCCGCTCGGCCACCGAGCGGCGGTCGCCGGAGACCATCGCCACCTGGCGGACACCTTCGGCGCGCAGCCGCTCGACGATGCCGCGCGCGTCGGGGCGCAGCTCGTCTGCCATCGCGATGACGCCGGCGAGGGTGCCGTCGACGGCGACCAGGACCCGGGCCTCGCCGGAGCCGCGGCCGTCGATCAGCGCCGCCTGTTCGAGCTCGGCGGCGGCGATGCCCCGGCTTTCGAGGAAGCGGCGGCTGCCGACCGCGACCCGGTGCCCGGCGGCGGTGCCGGCGATCCCCTGGCCGGGGTCCTCGTCGGTGTCCTCGGCGGGAGCCAGGCCGAGCCCGGCGTCTTCGGCGGCGTGGACCAGGGAGGCCCCGAGCACGTGGGCCGACATCCGGTCGACGGAGGCGGCGAGCGCCAGCACCTCGGCCTCCGAGAACCCGCCGCGGACCGCCACTTCGCGCACTTCGGGGCTGCCGACGGTGAGCGTCCCCGTCTTGTCGAAGAGCACCGTCCGGACCTGTCCCAGGGTCTCGATCGCGCCTGCGCCCTTGACGATCACGCCGCCGGCGGCGGCGCGCGAGAGGCCCGAGACGAGCGCGATCGGCGCCGCCAGGATCAGCGGGCAGGGGGTGGCGACGACGACCACGGCGAGGCCGCGGACCGGGTCGCCCGAGATCGCCCAGGCGAGGCCGGCGAGCAGCATCGTCGCCGGCAGGAAGAAGCCGGCGTAACGGTCGGCGAGGCGGATGAAGGGGGCGCGCTCGGTCTCGGCCTGCTCGACGAGACGGACCAGGGCGGCGTAGGCGCTCTCGGTCGCCGGCCGGTCGGCGCGCAGCTCGAACGGGGAGCCGGCGTTGGAGGTGCCGGCGAGCGCCGGTGTCCCGCGCCGCGCCGTGACCGGCAGCGGCTCGCCGGTGAGGGCGCTGGTGTCGATCACCGCCTCCTCGCTCAGCACCGTGCCATCGATCGGGATCAGCTCGCCGCTGCGGACCAGGGCGACGTCGCCGACCGCCACCCGCTCGGCGGGGACGTCGCGGAAGCTGCCGTCGGGGGCGCGGACGCGGGCGCTCTTCGGCGCCCGTTCGACCAGCGCCGTCAGCTCGCGGCGGGCGCGGGCGCCGGCCACTTCCTCGAGCGCCAGGCCGCCGGAGAACATCAGCCCGATCACGACGCCGGCCAGCAGTTCGCCCAGCGCCAAAGCGCCGACCATCGCCACCAGGGCGATCGCGTCGACGCCCATGTGGCGGTGGACGAGCACCGTCCAGGCGACTTCGACCGCCAGCTCCAGCGCCAGCAGCGCCAGCACCACCCGCCACACCGCGTCGCCCGCCGCGGCCTCCCCCGCCAGGTGCAGCGCCCCGCCGACGACGATCGCCGCCAGCGCCAGGGACGCCAGGATCCGCGCCCTGTGCCCCAGCACCCAGCCCAAGCCGGTTCGTCTCTCGTCGCCGTCCACGACCCGAATCATCGAGCCCCGCGCGCGGCCCCACATCCGTACCGCACCACGCAGGGGGGAGAACTCCAGCTCCTCATGACCTTTGTAACCCTGTGGGTGACAAAGGTCATGAG
>JAXLTA010000024.1:0-59789 GCA_046330305.1 Solirubrobacterales bacterium
CGGCCGGCGTCGAGGACGCGCTGACGAAGATCATCGCCCGCGAGCTGGAGCAGAGCTCGAACTAGGCGCGGTACCGGGCACGACGCGCGTGCAGGTGCCGGCTGGCGCGGATCGCGGGCACGGCCGGCGGGGGCGGGCGCTTATTCGTTAGATCGCCTTTGGGGGTCTCGTCCACCCTGTTGTCGCCGTTCGCGACCGTCCCTCGCAGGAATCGTGGGCGTCGCTCAGCCTTCAGAACCGGATGACCCGCCACCGAGCCAAGCCCGTCGCCTCCCTCCTCGCCGCCGCGCTGGCGGTCGGGCTGCTCGCGCTGCTCGCCGCCGGGTGCGGCGGTGGCGGCGGCGCCTCGACCGGCGAAACCGCGAGCAAGCAGGTCTCCTACCGGGGCGCCGAAGCGACGCCGCCGAAAGCGGCGCCCGAGCTGAAGCTCGACAACTACCTGGGCGAACCGGTCGACCTCGCCAAGCTGAAGGGCAAGGCGGTGCTGGTCACCTTCATCTACGACCACTGCCCCGACGTCTGCCCGCTGATCGTCAGCCACCTGAAGACGGCCCAGGCCGAACTCGGCCACAAGGCCAAAGACCTCGAAATCGTCGCCGTCTCGACCGACCCCAAGGGCGACACGCCGAAGACCGTCGCCAACTTCCTCGACCTGCACGGGATGACGGGCAAGATGCAGTACCTGATCGGCTCGCGGCCCGAACTGGAAAAGGTCTGGAGCCACTGGAACATCGTCGCCAAGCCGGAAAAGGCCAACCCCGACCTGGTCGAGCACTCGGCGCTGATCTACGGGATCGCCGCCGACGGCAAGGTGACGACGCTCTACGCCGCCGACTTCAAGCCGTCCGAAGTCAGCCATGACGTGCCCCTGCTGGAGCAGCAGTAGGCGATGCGGCGCTTCGCGGTGCCGGCGATCGTCGTCGCCCTGCTGGCCGGCCTGATCGTCTACGAGGTCGCCTCCTCCGGCTCGGGCTCGCAGGGCAAGCCCTCCCCGCCGCTGCCGCCGACCGTGATGCAGCCGCCGAAGGAGACGCTCGCCAGCCTGCGCGGGAAGCCGGCCCTGGTCAACTTCTGGGCGAGCTGGTGCGACCCCTGCCGCCAGGAGGCGCCGCAGCTGCAGCGCCTGCAGCGCTCGCTCGGCGGCGAAGGCAAGCTGGTCGGCGTCGACTACACCGACAAGCCCGAGGGCGGCCGCGCCTTCGTCCGCAAGTACGGCTGGACCTTCCCGATCCTCGAAGACCGCGACGGCGTCTACGGCGCCCGCTTCGACCTCAACGGCCTGCCGACCACCGTCGTCCTCGACGCCGGGGGGCGCATCGTCGAGACGCTGCGCGGCCCGCAGACGGCCGCCGACCTGCGCCGGGCGCTGCGCGAAGCGAGCTAGCGGCTCGCTGGCGCCGCGGGCCGGCGCCGGACGCGGAAGTGGAAGACCGCGGGGCTGCGGTCGGCATTGCCGGCGGCGTCGACCGCGCGGATCCGCACCGTGTGGCGGCCGAGCGAGACGCCGAAGACCCGCGGCGAGCGGCAGGGCCGGAATGGCTTGCGGTCGAGCCGGCAGCGGAAGGTGGATCCGGCCTCGCTCGAAGCAAACCGGAAGGCGACCCGGCGGTGGCGGCTGCGCGTGAACACGAGCCGGGGCGGGTGGTGGGTGAGCAGCGTTCGCGGCGGCTTCACGTCGACCGGCGGCGGCGGTTTGGGCGGTGGTGGCGGCGGCACCAGTTCGGCTTCGCGGAATTCTTCGACCGCCCCTTCGCGCACGCTCTCGCATTCGATCGGCGTCGGGTCGGGGGCGACGCTGGCGAGGTCGATCACCGCCGCGTCGTAGTCGGGGCCGCAATCGATGACCAGGTCCGAGCTGCCCGAGTTGGCGAGGATCGAGTCCTGCCCCGCGAGGCTGAAGTAGGTGTCGTGGCCTTTGTGCCCGAGCAGCTGGTTGTTGGCCGCGTCACCGACCAGGTAGTCGTCCTGGTTGGAGCCCTCGAGGTCCTCGATCCGGGCCAGGGCGTCGAAGCGGTTGCCGGGGCACTGCGGTTCGCCGCCGGGCCCGACCTGCCCGACCCGCCCCTGGTCGATCCGGGCGTCGACCCCGGACGCGCCGAAGCGCGCCCACGAGGCGTTGTCGCGATCGGGGATCGGCGCGCCGACCGTTTCGGCGCCGCCGTCGATCGTCTCGCCGTCGCAGATCGAGACCGAGAGGAAGAGATCTGAGCCGGGGCCGCCGTCGAGCAGGTCGGGGCCGCCGTTGTGAGTGAGCGCGTCGTCCCCGGGGCCCGCTTCGAGCACGTCGCGGGCGCCGCCCGGCCCGTCGACCAGGACGTCTTCGCTGCCGCTGCCGAGCAGGTGGTCTTCGCCGTCGCCGCCGAGCTCGAAGACGCCGACCCCGTCGGGGACTTCGGCCCGGATCGTGTCGGCTCCAGCCATCCCGGCCAGGAGGACGGCGTCGAGGCGACCGCTGACCGGGCAGCTCGCGGCGGTGGCGGAGACCGTGCAGCCGCCGGCGTCCCCGGCGCTGGTGTCGAAGCCGCCGGCGCCAAGGGCGACCGCGACTTCGCCGCTGCCTCCGTAGGTGAGGCTGATTTCGTCGGCGCCGGTGCTGCCGACCACGTAGACCTGGGTGAGCCCGGCCGGCGTGACGGTCTCACCGACGCTGACCTTCGCCGCATCGCGCGTGCCGACCCTTTCGGCGGTGCCCTCGCAATTGGCGGTGGCGGCGCCGCCGACGCAGTTGTCCGAGCCGGCGTCGCCGTCGATCGTCGCGCCGCTGGAGGCGACCAGGTAGTCGCCGTCGGCGCCGCCGTGGAGCTGGTCGGCGCCGCCGCCGCCCTCGATCACGTCGGCGCCGCCGCCGCCCCAGATTTCTTCCGCGGCCGCCGAGCCGACGATGTAGTCGGAGAAGGGGGTGCCGATGATCCGCTCGAAGGCGCCGGGCTGGATTTCGTCGTTGCCGCCGCCCAGCGAGGGTTCGCCGTCGATCGCGTTGGTGCCGCCTTCGTTCAGCTTCAGCCAGACCCCGCGCTCCCCTTCGGGGCCGGGGAAGCCTTCGGCGCCGGTCGGGTTGGAGAGCGCCGTGAAGCCGGGCGTGGCGCCGGTCGCGAAGCTGAGCGTGTCGAAGCCGCCGCCGCTGTCGTAGATGTGGTCGACGGTGGGGTCGCCGCGCACGTAGTCGTCCCCTTCCTCGCCGTCGATCTTGTCGGCGCCGAAGCCGCCCGAGAGGAGATCGTTGCCGGGACCCCCTTCGAGGACGTCGTCGCCGATGCCCCCGTAGAGGCGGTCGTTGCCGCCGTTGCCGCGCAGGATGTCGTTGCCGCGGTCCCCGTAGACGACGTCGTCGCCAGGCCCCCCTTCGAAGGTCTGGCTGCCGACCAGCAGATGGCAGCCGGATTCGCAGGGCCCGGTGAGGACGGCGGCGCTGCGGGCGCCGATGATCGTGTCGTTGCCACCGCCACCGTCGACGTGGAGCACCGACCCCGGGACGACGATCGTGTCGGCGCAGGGGGTGCCCTGGATCGTGTCGCCCTCACGGCGGGGGCCTTCGGCGCAGCTCGGCGTGGGCGGCGGTGCGGCGGCGCGGGCGCCGCCCGCCCCGAGAGGGGCCACGAGCGTCGCGGCCAGCACGGCCAGCAGGGCCACAACCAGCGGGAGCGAGGCGGGCACCCTCCTGTGCCTGAAAGTCATCGATTACTGGATACCCCTTTCGGGCTGAGTCGATGCGCCGCGCCGCCCGGGCCCGCCGCTGGCGCGCCTTGCGGGAGCGCGCCGCCGCCGGACCACCCGCTGAAGCGCCCTGCCTGTAGCGTGGCGGCCGATGCTCGTCCGCCGCGTTACCGTCCCCGCCCTGCTCTGCCTTGCCCTGGCGAGCGCCGCCGGATGCGGATCCTCCTCCTCCGGCGAGGAACCCCGCCCCGCCCCGGCGGCGACCGAGTTTCCCAGCGCCAAGGGGAAGACGATCGAAGACATCCTGCACGGCTCCGGGGCGAAGGAAACGAACCTGGTGGTCTCGCCCGCGGCGCAGAGCTTCGTCGTCGGCCCCAACCGCTACCCGTTCGGCGTCTTCACCGTCGCCAACGAACAGGTCGACGACGCCGACGTCGCCCTCTACTTCGCCAAGAGCCCGGGCGGGAAGGTCCAGGGACCGCTGCCCGCCGAGGTGACCTCGCTCGAAGTGAAGCCCGCCTACCGGGCCGCCGGCAGCGGCGACGCGAAGTCCGCCTACGTGGTCCCCAGGGTCGATTTCGACCAGCCGGGCCCGTGGCTCGCGGTCGCCATCCTCAAGGGCAGGGACGGGCTCGAATCCTCGCTCGTGCCGAGCCCCGACGTCGGCCTCTATCCGCAGATCCCGAAGGTCGGCGAGCGGGCGCCGTCGATCCACACACCGACCGCTTCGGACGTCGGCGGCGACCTGACCAAGATCGACACCAGGGTGCCCCCCGACCAGATGCACGCGACCGACTACGCCGACGTCTACGGCAAGAAGCCGATCGTGCTCGTCTTCGCCACCCCCGCCCTCTGCCAGAGCCGGGTCTGCGGCCCGGTGGTCGACGTCGCCCAGCAGGTCGCCGACAAGTACGGCGACGAGGCCGAGTTCATCCACATGGAGGTCTACAACGACAACAACCCCGAAAAGGGCGTGCGGCCACAGCTCCGCGCCTTCGGCTTGCAGACCGAGCCGTGGACCTTCCTGATCGATCGCGACGGCGTGGTGCGCGACCGCATCGAGGGCGCCTACGGCGTGTTCGAACTCGAACAGGCACTGAAGAAGATCCTGCCTGGCTGAACGGCCAGGTCCGATAATCTCGCGCCAACGCCTCGGAGTGTCAGGGCCCGAGGCGCGCCCGTCGGGAGGCAGGGTCGCCCACATACGACGCTGCAAGGAGAGAAATGAAGCACTGGTTGGCAGTACCCGCCCTTCTGCTCGGGCTCTGCGTTGCGGTCACCGCGATGGCCGCGCCGGCGGTCGCCAAGGGAGGCAAGAAGCAGGCCAAGAGCAAGGTCTTCACCGTCTGCAAGCACGGCTGCAAGTACCGGACGATCCAGAAGGGCGTCAACGCCGCCGGCTCCTTCAAGGCGAAGAAGCAGAACAAGAAGGTCAAGGCGATCGTCGCCGTCAAGCCCGGCAAGTACGTCGAAGGCGTCGTCGTCGACGGCTCGCTGAAGAAGAAGAACTTCGACGGGCTGGTCATCGAAGGCACCAAGAAGGACCGCAAGAAGGTGATCCTCGAGGGCAAGAACGCGAAGGGCGAACTGGGCGCCGCCCAGAACGGGATCGAGGCGATCGACGTCGACGGCCTGGTGATGCGGAACATGTGGGCCCGCAACTACCAGTCCAACGGCTTCTTCGTCCACGCCGACGTGAAGAGCGGCCAGCACTGCGTCGACTACACGATGGACAACCTGCTGGCCTCCGACAACCGCTCCTACGGCCTCTTCGCCAAGGGGTGCCTCGGCGGCAAGATGATCAACTCCGCCGGCTACCACCAGGGCGACTCCGCCTTCTACGTCGGCGAAACGCCCTGCGACCGCAAGAACTGGACCAACCACGGGATCGCGCCGCCCCCGAAGAAGTGCCAGGCGAACCCGAAGTGGACGCTGCTGAAGAACGACCGCAGCTACGAAAACGTCCTCGGCTACTCGGGCACGAACTCCAAGTACGTGAAGATCGTCGAATCGGCCTTCTACAACAACGGCGCCGGGATCGTCCCCAACACGCTCGACTCCGAGGGCTTCGAGCCGAACGGCTGGAACGTGTTCGAACGCAACGACGTGTTCTGGAACAACTACAACTACTTCCTCGCCGGCTCCGCCTTCCACACGGTCTCGGCCGGCCTCGGCCAGCTCGCCGGAGCGACCGTCAACTACCCAACCGGCGTCGGCGTGATCCTCTACGGAAGCGCCAACACCGTGGTCCGGAACAACAACATCTTCGGCAACTACAAGTGGGGCGTCGCCTCCTTCTCGGGCCCCGGCGAAATCTACGTCGCCAACGAGGGCAACGACGCCAAGAACATCAACAACCAGATCGTCGACAACACGATGGGCCGCGAAGGGGCTGACCCGAACGGCGAATACGACTTCTGGAACGACGCCTCCGGCGGCGGCAACTGCTGGGCCGGCAACTCGGGGAACTCGACGTTCGCCCCGGGCAACGGCAAAGTGCCGCTGAGCAAGATCTACCCCGGCTGCCCGCAGCAGGAAGTGCTGGCCGACCAGGTCGGCAGCCTCGAACCGGCGGCCGGGCTGCAGCTGATCCTCGGCGACGAAAGCAACCCGTCGACGATCCTCGGCTACGCCGGCGTCAACCCGCCGCAGAACCAGCAGTGCAGCTGGGTGCGGCGCGTCCCCGAGCACCCGGCGTTCGAGAAGTTCAAGCCGGTCGAAATCACGCCGCAGCCTGGGGAACTGAAATGCTCCTAGGACGCGGCCGGCGCCTCAAGGTCCTCGTCACCGCTGCGGTCCTGACCGCCTGCGCCGCGCTCGCGGTCGCCCTTGTCGGGGCGGCCGCGGCGCCGGCGGCGAAGCCGAAGCCGAAGATCGTCACGGTCAACGACTTCTACTTCGGGCCGAGCAGCCTGACCCTCAACCAGGGCCAGACGATCAAGTGGGTCTGGTCGGAACTCAACACCTACCCCCACGACGTCCACCTCAAGAAGGGTCCGAAGGGTCTCAAGCAGAAGAGCAAGTACTCGACCAGGACGACCGCGGTGACCGGGGCCGAATTCAAGGCCACCTTCAACACGGCGGGCACCTACAACTTCATCTGCACGATCCACCCGACGGAAATGCACCTCAAGGTGGTCGTCAAGAAGTCCGCGACGAAGTAGGGCAGCGCCTTGGGATTCGACCCGATCGACCGCCGCGCCTTCCTCGGCCTGGGAGGCGCGGCGCTCCTCTGCACCCTCGCCGGTCATGAAGTCCGCACCGACGAAGGCGAAATCGACGTCAAGAAGCTGGCCGGCGAAATCGAAGTGCCGCCCAACGTACGCGCCGCCGACGCGAACGGCGGCACCTTCGTCAGCCGCGACCTGGCGGAGCTGGTCAGCTCCGGGCCGACGCGCGAATACTGGATCGCCGCCGAGGAGCGGCGCTGGAACATCGTCCCCACCCACTACGACGAGATGATGGCCCAGAAGGTCAAGGGCAAGAGCACCTACCAGGCCTACGGGTACCGCCCCTACAGCCCCAACTTCGAACGGCCGCTGGCACCGGCCACCGTCCCCGGCCCGCTGATCGAAGCCGAGGTCGGCGACACCGTCGTCGTCCACTTCCGCAACAAGCTGAAGGCGCCGGTGACGATGCACCCGCACGGGATCTTCTACGCCAACGAGATGGATGGCGCCTACAAGGGCAAGTGGACCGACCCGGGCGGCTTCGTGCAGAAGAACCGCACCTTCACCTACGTCTGGGAAGCGCGCGAGGGCACCGAAGGCACCTGGCTCTACCACGACCACGGGCCGATGGACCCGCTGCCGGTCTTCAAGGGGCTGCACGGGCCGCTGGTGATCCGCAAGCCGGGCGAAGCGCGGCCCAACCGCGAGTACTTCCTCGCCTTCCACACCCTCGAACCGTCGATCACCGGCCTCAAGAACATCTTCTACTGCATCAACGGCAAGGCCTACGCCGGCAACGCCCCGACCCTGGAAGCGAAGGTCGGCGAGCGGGTCGCCATGCACTTCTACGGGATGGACAACTTCTTCCACACCTTCCACCTGCACGGGCACCGCTGGACCGACCCCGACGGGACGATCATCGACAACAAGACGTTCGGCCCGGCCGAGTCGTTCAAGATCGAATTCACCGAGGACAACCCGGGGCGCTGGTTCTACCACTGCCACGTCTTCAACCACCTGATCCAGGGGATGAACGGGTGGTACCTGGTCTCCTAGCGCGGCCCGGCCGCCGCGCCCGCCGGGCCGCGGTTGCCGTGGCCGGCGCCCTGACCCTGGCGCTGCTGGCGGCGAGCCCGGCGGCGGCGCTCAACACCCGGGTCTCGATCGCCAACTACGCCTGGTCGAACAAATCGGTTCACATCGACCTCGGCGAGAAGGTCACCTGGGACTGGCTCGGCCCCGACACCGCCCACTCGGTCACCGGGATCTCGCCGAACGACCTGCAGTGGGACTCCGACCCCGGCACGGACGCCCCCCGCCACCAGCCCGGCGACACCTACACGCTGCAGTTCAACTCGCCCGGCACCTACCTCTTCCAGTGCAAGCTGCACGCCGCGGTGCGCGGCGAAGTCATCGTCTCCGAAACTCCCGGCAAGCCCGAATCCGACCCGGGTCCGCAGCCGCCGCTGAACGTCGACGTGACGCCCCCCACGCTCGGCGGGGTCAGCCTCAAGCACCCCGCCTTCAAGGGCACCAAGGGGATCGCGACCGAGGCTTCGATCAGCGACCGCGGCACCCTCGACGGCGAGTACTACCGCTTCAACTCGAAGGGCAAGCGCGTCTACAACGGCTACAAGGTCTGGGACGTCTTCATCGGCGTCAACCACTTCAAGCTCGGCGCCCGCTGGAAGCACTTCCGGGCCAAGCCGGGGCGCTACGAAGTCGTGCTGCGGGCGACCGACACCTCCGAGAACGTCTCCAAGCCGGTCCGCAAGCGCTTCGAGATCAAGCCCTAGGTCGACTCAGCGGCGACGGCGCCCGGTGGCGCGGCGCGCCGGCCGGCCGGCCTCATGCAGCGTCCGTTCGCCGGCTTTCTCGGTCGCCTCGCCCATCGTGATCTGGAACATCGCCAGCAGCGCGTCGGAGGCCAGCGGTCGCATCCGGTCGAGCGCCTCACGCACCTTCGGCCAGTCCGCCTCGGGCTGGCCGGCGCGGTCGAAGGGCTCCCAGATCTCCTTGACGAAGAGATCGACGTAGGCGCGGGCGGCGCCCTCGGCGTGCTCGCGCAGCTTCGCCGCGGTCGCCATCCCCGCCTCGGCGCTGACGCCGAGCTCGATCAGCTCCTGGCCGGCGCGCTCGAGCCGCGGGCTCAGGACTTCGACCTTGCCGTCCTCGAGCTCGCGCAGCATCCCCAGCCGCTCGCCGCGGCGCAGCAGCTTCGGGTCGAGCTGCTCGACCCCCCAGGCGTGGGCGAGATCGGCCCGCTCGAAGATCTCGGGAGTCTCGTCCTCGAACGGCGCCCGCACCGCGCGGGCGAACTCGACGATGCCCTGCGAGGAATCGCCGCTGTGCTCGAGGACGCGCCGGATCGCCTCCAGGTTCAGGCCCTCGCTCTGCATTTCCTTGGTCAGCTCGATCCGGGCGACGTGCGACTCGTCGTAGTAGCCGGTGCGGCCGATCACCTCGGGCGGCGGCAGCAGGCCACGGGTCTGGTGGGCGCGGATGTTGCGGATCGTCATCCCGGTGCGCCGAGCCAGCTCGCCGATGGTCATCTTGCCCGCCGGCGCGGCGGCTTTGGACTGGGTGCCTCGGTCGCTCATGCCGGGCCCATCGTAAGCCGCAGGCGCTGCCCGTTCATCGTCGCCGCGGCGTCGGAGCAGACGAAGGCGATCGCCTCCGCCAGCCGCTCGGCGGGGGTGAAGGTCGGAAACTCCTTGCCCGGGTTCTCCTGCCGCATCCGCGGCGTCAGGATCGCGTCGACGACGATGATGTTGGCGGTGGCGCCGCCCGGCTCGAAGCCGTCGGCGAAGGCCAGGGTCCAGGCCTCGGCGGCCGCCTTCGCCGCCGCGTAGGCCGCGTTGGTATTGGAGGGCGCCTGCGCCTGCTTGGCCGAGACGAGGACGAAGCGCCCGCGCGAGCCGGCGCGCTCGAGCTCGCCGTGGAAGGCGCGCGTCGTGTGCTGAACGGTGCGGATCAGGAGGTCGTGGAGGAACTCCCAGTCCTCGAGCGGCTCCTCCTGCAACGGCTGGCCGCCGCGCCAGCCGCCGACCAGGTGGACGAGGCCGTCGACCTGGCCGAAGCGCTCGACCAGCGCCGCGCACCAGCCGGCGACCGCGTCGGGGTCGAGCAGGTCGACGGCGCGCCCGTCCCAGCGCTCGGCCGCCAGCCCGAGCTCGCCGGCGAGCGCATCGAGGACGCCCTGGTCGCGATCGGTGCCCGCGACGCTCGCCCCGGCCCGCGCCAGCTCGGCCGCGACCAGCGGGCCGAGGCCGCCACCGACTCCGGCGATGGCGATTACGCGGCCGTCGAGCGAGCTCATGCCGGGGGAAATACCACAAAAACCGCTGCAGGGACGCTAGCTCTCCGGCCAGAGGGTGCCCCGCAACCGGCGCAGGCTCCGCTCCAGCGCGTCCATCTCCCCCTCCCCGAGCCGCGCCGCCCAGGCGGCGCGGATCTCGGCGATCGCCTCGCGCGCGACCTGCTCGGCTTCGCGCGCCCGGGGGGTCGCGACCACCAGCTTGGCCCGGCGATCACCCGGATCGGGCTCGCGGGTGACGTAACCGAGCCGTTCGAGCTCGTCGACGGCGTGCACCACGGTCGCCTTGGCGAGCCAGGCGCGCGCGGCCAGCTCGGTCACACGGGTGCCCTCGGCGCCGACGTGCTGGCCAACCGCGAGCAGCGCCGGCCGCAGGTCGGCAAACCCGCGCCGGGCCAGCTCCTCGGCGACCAGCTGCTGCATCGCCAGCGCCGTGTCGCGAAACAGGTTGCCGAAGTTGGCGGTGCCGCTCGGCGGCCGCCGGGGAAAGAAGCGCGCCCCTTGACTTTCGTTCGGGTCTCGAACCATAATCGTTAGAGATTCGAACTTTACTCCGAAGGAGGGCCGATGGCCGCGAACGACTCGCCTCCCACCCCCGACCCTGGGCTGACGCCCGGGCGCTGGCTGCACAACCCGGTGACGGGCGAGATCGCGCACCTGCTCGCCGCGGACGCGGACGGCCGCCGCATCGAGGTCGACCTCTGGCTGCAGCCGGGGGCGGCGGTGGCGGGCGCACACGTCCACGACCACTTCGTCGAGCGCTTCGCCGTCCGCGAGGGCGAGGTCGGCTTCCGGCTCGGGGACGAGCAGCGCACCGCCGAGGCCGGGGCGGGCGCCGTCGAGGTCCCGGCCGGAGTGGTCCACGACTGGTGGAACGCCGGCGGCGGCATCGCCCGCGTCCAGGTCGAGGTGGCGGCGACGCCCACCGCTCCGGGCCAGCCCGCCGCCCGCTTCGCCGCGATGATCGAGACGGCCTGGTCGCTGGGCGCGCTCGGCAAGGTCGATGCACGGGGCATGCCCGACACCCTCTGGCTGGCGGCGATCGCGCGCGAGTTCAGCGACGTGATCCGGTTCGAGCGGCCGCCGGCGGCGGTGCAGTCGCTGCTCTTCGGTCCGCTCGCGGCGCTCGCCCGCTCCCGCGGCCGCGACCCGCTCGCGCCCGAGCTGCACGGACCGGCCGGCGCCTGCGCGATCCCGGCGCCCGACGAGGAGGGTCTCGCGGCGCTGCTCGCCCGTTCGGTCGGGGCGGGCGGCGCGGGCCGCTCGTGACCCAGGGCAGGCTCTGCCTGGATGGGGGAGACAGGATTCGAACCTGTGTAGGCAGAGCCAACTGGTTTACAGCCAGTCCCCTTTAACCACTCGGGCACTCCCCCGGATGAAGGACAGACGATTCTAGTGGGCGACCGGCTAGGCGGCGGAGCCGGGCACGACGCCGGCCGCGACGAAACGCTCGCCCATCAGCTCCTTGAACCGCGTCACGGCGGAGTAGGGCCGCATGAACACGGTCAGCTCCCGCACCCGGCCGGCCGCGTCGAGCTCGAGGTAGTCGATGCCCTCGATCTCGCGGTCGGTGCCGGCGACCCTGGCCGTGAAGCGGAGGACGAGGCTGCGATCGCCGCTGGCCTCGCCGGTGTAGCGGAAGTCCTCCAGCAGCGCGGCGACGTGGGAGAGGACGAAGAGGACCGTGTCGCGGCCCTCGAAGGGGCGGAAGAGCGTGGGGCTGTTGAGGACGACGTCCTCGACCAGCGCCTCGCGCATCAGGTCCAGGTCCTTGGCCTCGGCGGCGCGGCGGAAGCGGTGCGGCTCGGCCATCGGGATAGCCTAACGCGATGGCGCTCCTCAGCGACCGCTTCTGGTCCCGCTTCTCGAGCTCGCTGGGAGCGAGCGGGCTGCGCTGGGCAGGCAGGCTGAACACGCCGATCTACCGGCTGACGCGGGGCCGGCTGATGGCGCGCGTCGGCAGCGCTCCGGTGCTGCTGTTGACGACGACCGGACGCCGCTCCGGGCAGCCGCGCACAGCGCCGCTGGTCTACCTCGCCGACGGCGAGCGGATGGTCGTGATCGGCTCCAACGCCGGCAACGCCCGGGTCCCCGCCTGGGCGCTCAACCTCAAAGCCAACCCCGACGCCGAGGTCGAGATCCGCGGCCGCCGCCAGGCGGTCCGTGCCCGCGTCGCCGAGGGCGCCGAGCGCGAGGACCTGTGGCGTCGCTGCAACCAGCAGTACGCCGGCTTCGACGACTACGCCGAACGCACCGACCGCGACATAGCCGTCTTCGTCCTCGAACCGGCCGCACCAAGGTCCTGACGGGCCGTCAGGACGCTTCGCGGAGCATCTGCGCCTCGGGCAGGCGCTTCAGCTTCTTCAGCGTGTTGTTCTCGATCTGGCGGATCCGCTCGCGGGTGACGCCGAAGGTGCGGCCGACTTCCTCGAGGGTCAGCGGTTCGGCCCCGGAGAGGCCGTAGCGCAGTTCGATCACCTGCCGCTCGCGCTCGGGGAGCGCATCGAGGGCCTTGCGGACCCCCTCCTTCTGGAGGTGCTCGCTGGCTTCCTCGAACGGCTCCAGCACGGCTTCGTCGGCGACGAAGTCGCCGAGCTCGGATTCGTCCTCGTCGCCGACCGGTTTCTCGAGCGAGACCGGGAGCTGGGCGACGCGGAGGATGTCGCGGACGTCGGCGACCGGCCAGCGCAGCTCCTCGGCGATCTCCGCCGGCTCCGGCTCGCGACCCAGCTTCTGGACCAGCTGGCGTTCGACGTGGGCGACGCGGTTCAGCTTCTCGACCATGTGGACCGGGATCCGGATCGTCCGCGCCTTGTCGGCGATCGCCCGCGTCACCGCCTGGCGGATCCACCAGGTGGCGTAGGTGGAGAACTTGTAGCCGCGGCGGTAGTCGAACTTCTCGACCGCCCGGATCAGGCCGAGGCTGCCCTCCTGGATCAGGTCGAGGAAGCTGAGGCCGCGGCCGAGATAGCCTTTCGCGATCGAGACGACGAGGCGCAGGTTGGCCTCGACCATCTGCCGCTTGGCGAGCATGTCGCCGCGCTCGATCCGTTTCGCCAGTTCGACCTCCTGCTGGGCGGTGAGCAGGTCGACCTGCCCGATCGAGCGCAGGTAGAGGCGCAGCGAGTCGAGGCTCGGCTCGACGGTGAGGTCGAGCTCTTCCTTCTTCTGGGAGCCGCCGGCGGAGTCGCCGCGCTGCTCCTTGTAGGCGCTGACGCCGTCCTCGGCGATCACGTCGACGCCGTGCTCGACCAGGTGGGCGTGCAGCTGGGAGACCTGTTCCTTGGTGATCTCCACCTCCTCGAGCGTCGCCGCGATCTGCTCAAAGGTCAGATATCCACGCTCGCGCCCGAGCGCGACGAGGCCGCGCAGCTCCTCGATCTCCGCGATAGGTCCGTCGCCGGACTCGCGCTCCATCACGTCAGTGACCGTCTCCAACGGTTCGATCGCCACGACCTCCGTTACGTCCTCTCTCCCCCATTCCCTGGGTGCCGGCCCGAACGCTCCGGCGCGCCGAAGTATAGGCGGATACGCTGGCGGCCGCCGTTGGGACGGCCCTCCGCAGGCGCGGTCGCGCCGTTCTCAAAGCCCCCGCAGGCGCGGTCGCCTAGGCTTTCCGTAGAGATGTCTTCCCAGCCCCCCGCAACCGGCGCCGCGCCCGACGTCCAGGCCTCGTTGCCGGCCACGCAGGTGAGCCTCTCGCGGGTCGGCGTGACCGGCGTCGAGAAGGTGATCCGGGTCAAGGCCGACGGCGCCGAGAACCTCTTCTACGCCGAGCTGGAGTGCTTCGTCGACCTCAACCCGCGCCAGGCCGGGGTCCACATGTCGCGCTTCGAGGAGATCGTCGGCGAGGCGATCGACGAGGTCGTCCTCGGCGAGGCCTTCCGCGCCGAGGTGCTGGCCGCGCACGTCGCCGAGCGGGTGCGCGAGCGCCAGCGCGGCCTGCGCGCCGAGGTCTCACTCACCGCCCGCTACCCGGAGACCGTCCAGACGCCGAAGAGCGGCAAGAGCACCCAGGAGATCTACGTCCTGTTCGGCACCGCGATCGCCTCGGAGGCGGGGACGCGGACCCTGACCGGCGTCCAGGCCCAGGGGATGACGGCCTGCCCCTGCGCGCAGGAGATGGTCGCCGGCCTCGCCCGCGAACGGCTCGCCGAGCAGGGCTTCGAGGCCGACGACGTCGAGCGGGTGATCGAGGCGGTGCCGATCGCGACCCACAACCAGCGCGGCATCGGCACCCTCCACGTCGGCTGCCCCGAGGGCGGTCCGGCCTGGATCGACGCCCCCGAGCTGCTGCGGATCGTCGAGAGCTCGATGAGCTCGGAGATCTACGAGCTGATGAAGCGCCCCGACGAGATGGCGGTCGTCGTCAAGGCCCACGAACAGCCCCGTTTCGTCGAGGACTGCGTGCGCGAGATGGTGCGCCAGGTGGTCGAGGGCTATCCCGACCTGCCCGACCAGACCTTCGTCATGGCGCGCCAGGAGAACCTGGAGACGATCCACCGCCACAACGTCGTCGCCGAGCGCTACGGCACCCTCGGTGAGCTGCGGGCCGAGCTCGCCAGCGGCGAGCACTCCGGCCGCCACCAGACGATGCGCGAGTGGCTGGAGGGCGCCGGCGCCTGAGACGCCCCCGAAGCCGCGCGAGCGCGCGTTCTCAGAGGGGTGCCGGGCCCTGGCCTCGCGAGGCCACCTCGCGCTGTTGGGCGTCGATCCGCTTGCGCAGGCCGAAGAAGTAGTCGGCGCCGCTGATCACCGTCACCACCAGGGCGGCGTAGACGAGGAGGTCGACGCCGAGCGGGGCCGGGTTGGTGACGATCAGGGCGATCACGGCGGCGATCTGGAGCACCGTCTTCAGCTTGCCGAGCCAGCTGGCGGCGATCACCAGGCCGCGCTCGGCGGCGATCGTGCGCAGGATCGTGACCGCGATCTCGCGGGCGATGATCACCATCGCCACCCAGGCTTCGAGGCGGTCGAGGGAGACGAGCGAGACCAGGGCGCCGGTGATCAGCAGCTTGTCGGCCAGCGGGTCCATCAGCTTGCCGAAGGTGGTGATCGAGCCGCGGGAGCGGGCGAAGTAGCCGTCGAGGCCGTCGGTCGCCGCCGCCAGGGCGAAGACCGCGGCGGCGATCACGTCGCCGTTCGGGGTCTCCCCGAGCAGCGCCACCACAACGACCGGCACCGCCAGGATGCGCAGCATGGTGAGCGCATTCGGCAGGTTGAGCGGGAACATGGCTCCCTCAGTCTGACGCAGCGCCCGCCGCGACAGGCGCCTTCGCCCGTTCGGCGTCGAGGCGGGCGAAGTACTCCTCGCCCTCGATGCTGACGTGCGGCACGATCCGGTCCAGCCAGCCCGGCAGCCACCAGGCGCGCTTGCCGAGCAGGATCATCACCGCCGGCACCAGCAGGCAGCGGACCAGCGTCGAGTCGATCGCGATCGCGACCGCGAGGCCGATCCCGAACTCCTTGACGACCGGGTCTTCGACCAGCACGAAGCTGGTGAAGACGCAGACCATGATCGCCGCCGCCGAGGTGATCACGCGCCCCGTGTTGGCGAGTCCCTGGACCACCGCGTGGCGGGCGTCGCCGCTTTCCTTGAAGTGTTCCTTCATCTGCGTCAGCAGGAACACCTCGTAGTCCATCGAGAGCCCGAAGAGGATCGCGAACATCAGCAGCGGCACGAAGCTGACGATCGGGATCGAGTGGTCGAGGCCGATCAGGTTGACGCCCCAGCCGAGCTGGAAGACGGCGGTGACGACGCCGTAGGCGGCGGCGACCGAGAGCAGGTTCATCACCGCCGCCTTGATCGGCACCAGCAGTGAGCGGAAGGCGATCAGCAGGACGACGAAGCTGAGCGCGACGACGATCAGGATCATCAGCGGCAGCTTGTCGGCGATCTTGGTCGCGAGATCGATGTAGCCGGCGGTCTGGCCGCCGACATAGGAGCTCGCCTTGGTCCCTTCGAGGGCCGCCGGGATCACTTCGTCGCGCAGGTTTTCAACCAGTTCCACGGTTTCGTCCTGCCACGGCTCCGACTTCGAGATCACGGTGAAGACGGCGACGGTGCCGGCCTTGTCGAGGCTCGGTTCGGAGACCGCGGCGACGTCTTCGGCGCCGCCGATCGCCTGCTCGAGCTTCGGCAGCACCTGCTTGGCTTCTTCGGGCGAGTCGAATTCGGAGGCGATCAGCAGCGGCCCGTAGGCGCCCGGTCCGAAGCCTTCGTCCATCCCTTCGAAGGCCTCGCGCGAGGTCGAGTCCTTGGGCAGCGCGCTGATGTCGTTCTGCCCCAGTTCGAGCTGCAGGACCGGCAGCGCGAGCACGATCAGGATCAGCAGCGAGGCGGTGGCGGCGGTCCAGGGGCGGTCGGAGACCGCGTCGGCCCAGCGCAGCCAGCCGTGCGGCTTCTTGTCGTCGGGATGGGTCTTGCCGAGATGGACGCGGAGGCTGTTGATGTGGGGGCCGAGGGCTCCCAGCATCGCCGGCAGCAGGGTCGCCGCGGCGCAGACCGCGACGACGACGGCGACCGCCGCGGTGAAGCCGAGCGTCGCGACCAGCGGGATGCCGGCGAAGGCGAGCGAGCAGAGGGCGATGATCACGGTGAAGCCGGCGAAGACGACGGCGCCGCCGGCGGTGGCGACGGCGCGGGCGATCGACTCCTGCAGGTCCATCCCGTCTTTGAGCTGCAGTTTGTGCCGGGTGACGATGAACAGCGCGTAGTCGATCCCGACGCCGAGCCCGATCATCGTCGCCAGCGTGGTGGCGACGCCGGGCACCTGCAGCACGTGCTCGAGCAGTTTGATGATCGAGAGCGCGCAGGCCAGCCCGATCACGGCGGAGACGATCGGCAGCATCATCGCCGTCGCCGTGCCGAAGGCGAAGAGGAGGATGATCACCGCGGCGATCAGACCGACCGCCTCGGCGAACTCGGTCGCCGGTTTGGAGAGCTGCTGGCCGACGTAGCTGCCGACCGAGGTCTGGATGCCGACGGCCCGCGCCGGCCCCGCCGCGTCGAGGATGGCCTGCGATTCGTCTTCGTTGATTTCGCCCGGCCCGACCCCGAGGACGACCGGGATGTAGGCGATCCGCTGGTCCTTGCTGAGGGTCTTCGAGCCTTCGGCCAGCGGGCTCTGCGCCGAGTTGACCTCCGGCAGCGCGGCCAGCTTCTTGGCCGATTCTTCGATCGCCGCGGCGTACTTCGGTTCGGTCAGCTTCTTGCCGGCGGGCGCTTCGAAGACCAGTGGGTTGGAGCCGTACGCCTGTTCGGGCAGGCTTTCTTCGAGCAGTTCGGTGGCGATCGTCGAGCCGGTCCCGGGCAGGGTCAGGTTTTCGCTCGTCTTCGAGCCGGCGGCGGCGGAGATCCCGACCAGGGCGACCGCCAACACGATCCAGGCACCGATCACCGGCCAGTGATGGCGCGAGCAGAAGCGCCCGATCGCGTAGAGGGGGCCGGTCATCGCCGCCGCAAGTATCTCCTATGGAGCGGCGACGGAACCGTTCTCGAAGGCGCTTGGCATGGTTTCGACCGGCCGGGCCCCCAGCGCGCGGCGCAGCCAGACCAGGTGCTGGGCCTGGTTTGCCATCGTCGAGGCCAGCAGCATCCGCGCCCCCGTCGAGGTGAGGGCGCCGGTCGCGCTGTTCTCGGCCTCGATCGTGGCCGCTTCGAGGTCATAGAGGAAGGTGAGCGCGTCGTCCTTGCTGCGCAGCCTCGGGACGGGGATCGCTTCGGGCCGCGGTTCGGCCGCTTCGCCGAGGCCGCGGAGCGCCTTCAGCGTTGCGTCGACGTGCTCTTCTTCCTGGGCCTGGAACTCGCGGGCAAGCGCCAGGACCGGTTCGGGCAGCCACCGCATCGCCGCCTGGTAGGCGACCGCGGCTGCTTCCTGGCGGGCCAGGACCCCGTTGAGGATCGCCGCGTCGCCGGCCCTGTCCTGGGCCGCGGTGCTGGTGCTCTGGTCCGCCGAGGAGCCGCAGGCGGCGAGCGCCGCGGTCAGGGCGAGGACCGCCAGCGCGGCAGTCACGGCGCGGCGGGCGCGCCGCCTGGCGCCGCCGAGCATGATTCGGTTCGCTGCCATGGAGAGGCGAGGAAGCCTATGAGCTCGGAGACGGCGGCGGCGCTGGCGGCGCTGGCCGAGGAGATCCACGGCTGCCGCCGCTGCCCCCGCCTGGTCGCCTGGCGCGAGGCGGTCGCCGCCGACCCGCCCAAACGTCACCGCGGCGAGCACTACTGGGCCCGGCCGCTGAGCGGCTTCGGCGACCCCGCCGCCCGCGTCGTCGTCGTCGGCCTCGCGCCGGCGGCCAACGGCGCCAACCGGACCGGCCGCATGTTCACCGGCGATCGCTCGGGCGAGTGGCTCTACGCCGCCCTGCACCGCGCCGGCTTCGCCAACCGGCCCGAGTCGCTTCACCCCGGCGACGGGCTGCGGCTGCGCGGCGCCTACGTCACCGCGACGGTGCGCTGCGCGCCGCCGGCCAACAGGCCGACGCCGCAGGAGCGCGACACCTGCCTGCCCTACCTCGAGCGCGAGCTGGATCTGCTCGAGCGCGGCCGGGTCCTCGTCGCGCTCGGGGCGTTCGGCTGGGACGGGGCGCTGCGGGCGGCACGGGCGCTGGGCGTCCAGGTGCCGCGGCCGCGGCCGCGCTTCGGCCACGGCGCCGAGGCCGAGCTCGGCCGCTGGCACCTGCTCGGCTGCTTCCACCCGAGCCAGCAGAACACCTTCACCGGCCGGCTCACGGTGCCGATGATCGACGCGGTCCTCGCCCGGGCCCGCGAGCTGGCGGGCTGAGGGCGGCCGCCCGATCGCGACCGGACGAAACTCCCGGATCGCTGCCACGGTCTGATCCACCAGGGGGCGGACCGCTCGCACCGCCCCCAACCAGCTATCAAGGGGGACGGAGAGATGAGGCGACCACGCATCAAGCGGACGACCGAGCCGGTCGACACGCCCGATGGGGATCTCTACCTGCTGCGGCCGAGCGCCGACGGCGACATCAGGATCGAGAACCCGGACGAGCAGGACCTGCGGCTGCTGCGGGCGCTCGACGGCGAGCACACGCTCGAGCAGCTGAACGAGGAGTTCGGCGCCGAGGCGGTGGCGGACGCGATCTCCCAGCTCGAGGAGCTCGAGGTGGTCGAGGACGCCAGCGACGACGACCTCCTCGCCGCGGGCGAGCTCGAGCGCTTCGACCGCCAGCTGCGCTACTTCAGCGACGTCGGGCCGCGGGGGCTGACCCCGTCGGAGTGCCAGCGGCGGCTGCGCGAGGCGAAGGTCGCGGTGCTCGGCGTCGGCGGGCTCGGCGGCTGGTCGGCGTGGTCGTTGGCCTGCGTCGGGGTCGGCGAGATGTGGCTGGTCGACGGCGACCGGGTCGAGATCAGCAACCTCAACCGCCAGATCCTCTACACCGAGGCCGATCTCGGCCTGCTCAAGGTCGAGGCGGCGGCGGCCCGGCTGCGCGCCTTCAACCCGAAGATGCGGGTGACGGCGACCGCGCGGCGGCTGGAGAGCGAGGTCGAGATCGCCGACTTCGTCGCCGGTGCCGACGTCGTCGTCGACGCCGCCGACTGGCCCGCCCACGACATCGAGCGCTGGTGCAACCAGGCCTGCTTCGAGGCCGGCATCCCCTACATCACGATGAGCCACTTCCCGCCGATCGCCCGGGTCGGGCCCCTCTTCGTCCCCGGCAGGACGGGCTGCTACGCCTGCCAGGAGACCGCCTACCGGCGCGAGTACCCGCTCTTCGACGTCGCCGTCGCGCAGCGCCGGGCGAAACCCTCGCCGGCGGCGACGCTCGGCCCGGCCTGCGGGCTGATCGGCGGCCAGGTCGGAATGGAGGTGCTGCACCTGCTGACCGGCCTGGCCGAGCCCTCGACCCTCGGCGCCGCCCAGATCTTCGACCTGAGGACGATGGCGGTCAAACGCGAGCCGGTGGTGCCGGAGCCGGGCTGCCCGGTGTGCGGCGAGATGCAGCCCTAGTCCGGCGAGGCGGCGCGCGGCGCCAGCCAGCGGCTCGGGTTGAGGAAGAGGACGAGCCACATCAGCTGACCGAGGTTCGGAGCGATGAAGGCGACCGGGATCGAGAGCAGGAAGACGGCGGCGATGTAGAGCGAGGTGATCCAGCCCGCGCGCCACTCCTCCGGGCCGGTCCGGGTCAGGCCGGCCCCCTGCGCATCGGCGGCCATCCAGAGGCCGATCAGGACCGTCGCCGAGAGGTTGATCGCGTAGACGACGACGCCGGCCGTGTCGGACCCGTACTCGCCGAGGACTTTGCTGCTGAACGGGATCAGGACGATCGAGCAGAGGTAGAGGAGGTTGATCCAGAGCAGGCGGCCGTCGAAGGCGGTGACCTGGCCGAAGAAGCGGTGGTGGACGATCCAGAAGCGGCCGATCACGGCGAAGCTGATGCCGAAGGCGAGCAGGTTTTCCCACTGGTCGCCGATCGCGTTCCAGACCTCCTTGTCGCTCTCCAGCCCGCTCTTGATGTGCAGGTCGAGCACCAGCAGGGTGATCGCGATCGCGAAGACGCCGTCGCTGAAGGCGACGATCCGCGCGAACTCGACCTCGTTCTCCTCCCTTCCCTTCGCGGTCGCGTGCCTAGGCATACCGCGCATCTTCGAGATCGGTCGCGACGGAACCGCGCGCCGGCGACGTCGACAGGGCCGAGCGCGTCGCGACCTGAAGCCGGGCCCGATCCCTCCTAGAATGCGTCGCAGCGCCGGCGTAGCTCAGTTGGTAGAGCACTTCACTCGTAATGAAGGGGTCATCGGTTCAAGTCCGATCGTCGGCTCTGCGGGGACGCTCCGCCTGCCGTTGCTCCGCGGGCGCCGGAGGCTTGGCCGAACGGTTCCCCTCGGCCCGCCTCAGCGGCTGCCAACCGGTCGCAGGCGCAGCAGAAGGAGGCCGGCGGCGACGGTCAGCCGCCCGGCACGGTCGAGCGTCGGAACCTGGCGGCCGGCGACGTTGCCGGTCAGATCGCCGACGAAGCGGTTGAAGACGCCGTCGCCGAAGAACGTCCGGTCGGGGCTGCCGGCAGGGGTGAAGGCAAAGACCGTGATGCACGCCGCATCTCGCCGGCCCGCCGAGGCGCTCCCCGCGACGAAGATCCGGCCGCCGGCGCCGACGGTCACGGCGCCGCCGATGGTCCCGCCGTGGATCTGGGCGCGGACGACGCCGTGGCGGCCGAACCCCCAATCGAGGCGCCCATCCCGTCCCAGGCGGAGCAGGAAGGCTGCCTGGCGCCCGGCGTACTCGTCCCCTGAGACGACGAGGCGGCCGTGCCCAGCCGGCGCGACCCCCTCGCCGGTGGAGAAGCAGGGGCAGGCGTGTCCCCCGAGGACAGAGACCTGGACCATCCCGTCCCCGCCGAAGCGAGCGTCGCGCGCGCCGTCAGGTCCCAATCGCAGAACCATCATCCGCGAGCCGCGACTGCCGACGGCGACGATGCCGCCGCCTCGCAGGGTCACAACCTCCTGGACGCCAGGAAGCCCCGCGTAGCTGGGTCGCGGTCGCCTCGGGCCGGGCACCAGCACGGTCCCCTCTCTGCCAAAGCTCGGGTCGGGGCGGCCGTCGGCGCGGAGGCGGACGAGAAAGCCCTGCCGCCCCGTGCCGCCGAGGATGATCCGACCACCCTGGAGGGCGATCGTCGTGATCGATTCTTCTCGGTCGGCCACCTCGGGAAGTTCGCGACCGACCCTGATCCACCGCGCCCCGCCATTCGGGCCGAGCTCGGCCAGAACCGGCCTGCCGGCGCCGATCGGAGCTCCGCCGGTATCGGATTCTTCTTCTGGGGATCGAACTCGGTAGGAGCCGGCGACGAGAATGCGCCCGTCGGCGGTGGTCGCGAGCGCCGTGGCTGAGAAGACGAGCTCACCCCCGACCGGGGTGACGGGGATCGGCAACCTGGCGACTCCCCCTGAGCCGAAGCTCGGATCGAGACGGCCGTCGGGCAGCCGGCGGGCGAGAGCGATGGCGTCGATTGCGGCGCGGGCGGTGACGACCCGGCCATCCCGATAGACGGAGCTCGGCAGGCCGCCGGCGTCGACGATGCCGCCGCCGAAGGACCGGTCGACCGTCATCCGGGTGCCCGCCGTGGCGGTCCCAGGAAGGGCCAGGGCGACCAGAGATATTGCGGCGGCGGCGGACAGTCGAGCTCGGGTGGTCATTGAATCCAATTCTGCCGGCGCGAATCGCGACGCACGACGCCAGCCGGGGACCGCCCCGGGCCGGGTCTGGCCCGTTTTGGGGCAGCCGCGTCCGCGACTCGGCGACCGTCGCCCACTCAGCCCAGCAGGAGGAAGAGGAGCAGGAACGGGTTCGCGGTGCGGTCGACTTCGAGCTGGTAGGGGCGCTGGCCGTGGTAGGGCGGCGCGGTGAGGGGGAAGTCGGGGTAGCCGGGGAAGTTGACGGCGAGGGCGCCGGTCCAGGATTGCCTGCCGTTCGCGTTCTCGCGGAAGCGGCCGCTGCCGTGGAAGGGCCGCGGCGGGTGGACCTTGGCGGAGCTGAGCGCGTCGCTCAGCGTGAAGCCGGCGGTGGGGCCGGCGAGGGCCGAGCGGAGGATCGCCATGCGGCCGTCGCCGGTGATCGTGTCGACGGTGTAGAGGTCTTCGCCCGGGTCGAGTTCGAGGGCGACGAAGCTGACCGCGCTGCCGGCTTCGCGCCAGGAGGAGCGGAGGTAGGACCATTCCTGCGTGCGTTCGGTCCTGACCGTGCCGCCGCTGGCGCGCGCGGCGACTCCGCGAGCGCGGGCGGCCCCCTTCCCCCCGTGGCAGGGCGTGTCGTCGCGGACGATGCCGCTGACCCGGCGGGCGTCGACGGTGACGTAGCCCCCTTCGCCGCGGAAGCGGAAGCGGCCGACGAAGACGCCCTGGCGCAGACGGTGCCGCCGGCCGGCGAAGCAGCGCTTGGCGCGGATGGTGCCCGCCGCGCCCGCGGCCGGCCGGAAGCGCATCGAGATCGAACCGAGCTCACCGAAGCTCGCCTCGATGCGGCCGCCGCGCGCGGTGCCGCGCACGACGTAGGTGGTGGTGACGAGGCCGCTGTCGCCAGAGACCGAGAGGGCCACGTCCCGCCCCGCGCCGAAGACCTGAACCCAGTAGCCGGCCTTCGTCCTCAGGCCCAGTTCCGGGTGGCCGGCGGAGGCGCGCGGGGCGGTCGCGCCCTTGCCCTTGGACTCACGAGCGAGCAGAGCGCGGACGTGGGCGAGGGCCGGCATCGGCTTCGCCAGCGGCGGAAAGGCCGCCGCCGGGCCTGGCGCGGGCGGCCGTGAGCCGGCCGCCGCCGCTGGGGCCGCGGCTCTCGCGGCGGGCGCCGCCGCCAGCAGGAGGAGCGCCGCGGCGAGCGGCAGGGCGCGCCTCACCGCACCCTCCCGGCCTGGTGGTAGAGCCGCGCCACTTCGCGGCCGAAGTAGGCGCCGAACACGGTCCGTGGGTCTTCCGGGTAGGAGTAGTCGGTGACGCTGTTGAGCGCCCCGCCGGCGAGCGTCCAGCCGCCACCGGAGGCGCCGCCGGTGACGTTGCATTCGGCCGCCACCGTCAGCGGGCCGCTCTCGCCGTAGAACAGCGAGCCGGGGTCGCGGCCGCGAAAGCGCGCCGAGGCGCAGAGTTGCTGTGTTTCGCCGTCGAACCGGCCGGCGGCGGGGTAGCCGTGGATGTCGAAGGCCTGCTTCGGCTTCAGGCCGGCGGCGAAGCCGACGGCGCCGACGGCGGCGGCGAGCCGCTGGCCGCGTTCGTTGCGCCCGACCACGGCGACGCCGACGTCGGCGTTCTCGCTGCCTTCGGCGAGCCAGGCGGGGGTCGCGCCGAGCCAGCGGGCGGCGAAGACGCCGAACGGGCGCTGGCCGTAGCGGTAGCCGGGGACGAAGATCCAGTTGCGCCCGTACCAGCTACCGCGCCTGCCGCCGCCGTTGACGCAGTGCCCGGCGGTGAAGACGAGGCTGAGGTTCGGTGCGCTCACCGAGGTGCCCGAGCAGCGGGCGAGCTCGAAGAGCCCGGCTTCGAGGAAGACGACGCCGTTGACCCGGTAGGTGGGTGCGGCCGGGTCGGCGACCGCTTCGAACCTGGTCGCCGGCGGGCGCGACGCGACGCGGACCGGCGCCCCGCGGAGCTGCTCGGGCGCGGCACCGCGACCGCCCGCCCGGTCGCCGTGGCGCGCCGGCGGGGCGACCTCGACCGGCTCGGCCGCCGCCATCCGGGCCGGCGTCCAGAAGCGGGCGGCGCGGGCCGCTGCCGGCGCGCCGACACTGCGAGCGCCGGCGGCGGCCTGGGCGGCCCCGGCCGTGCTGGAGAGTAGAAGTGGGACGAGCGCCAGGGTGAGGAGGACCCCCGCCGGCGCTCGCAGTGGCCCCCTGGCCGGCGCGTTCATTGGCGGCAGTCTACTCGCGCGCTCCGGCGGTCTCGATCCTTTCGCGCGCCGCCGCCAGGCTGGCGTCGATCGCGGCCGCGTAGGCGCCGTGGCGGGTGCTGCGCGGGCGCACGCCCCTGACCCCGAAGGCCTGCTCCATCGCCCGTGCCAGGGTGCGTTTGAAGGTCGGCCCGTGCCAGGCGTGGGCTTCGGCGGCGCGGCCGACGTGCAGGTGGGTCAGCTCGTGCAGCAGCGTCTCCAGCACGTCGCCGGCGCCGATCCCGGGGTAGGCGGTCACCGAAAGCCGGTACTGGCTGGGAACGGCGAAGCCGAGACGATTGGGCGCCCGCCGCGCGCGGCGCACCTTGAGCTCGGGTGCGCGCTCGGCGAGCGGCCCGTCCGCGAAGACCGGCAGGGCCCGCAGCCGCTCCAGCTCGCGATCGAGGGCGATCCCGGCGACGGCGTAGTAGGCCGGCCGGCGCGGCGGCGCCGGGGCCTCGGCGCGGCGGCGCCTCACCGCTGGCAGCGCGGGCACCAGTAGGTGGTGCGGTTGGCGTCGCCCTGGCCCCGGGAGGACAGCGGCCCCCCGCACGACGGGCACGGGCCCTGGCGGCGGTAGACCGCGAAGCGCTTGCGCCCGCCGGTCTCGACCGCCTCCAGCATCTGCTCGCGGGCGGCGGCGAGGACGGCGCTCAGCTCCTCGTCGGAGACCGCCTCGACGGGCCGCCAGGGATCGACCCGGGCGGCGAAGCAGGCCTCGCTCTTGAAGATGTTGCCGATCCCGGCGACCGCGGTCTGGTCGAGCAGGGCCTCCCCGAGGCCGCGGCGCGGGTCCGATCGCAGGCCGGGAAGCGCGGCCGCCGGCTCGAAGTCGCCGGCCAGGACGTCGGGCCCGAGGCGCGCCAGCTCGGGGTCGCGGCGCGCCCGAGCGGCCGGCAGCAGGCGCAGCGTCGGCCCACCGAACTGGACCGCCTCGGTCCGCCCGTCGCCAAGTACCGCCCAGGCGGCGCGGCGCGAGCGCCGCCAGCGCGCCCCCGCCGGGTAGAGGTGCCAGCCGCCGTTCATCCCGAGGTGGCTGTGGAGGACGAGGTCGCCGTCGAAGTGCAGGAGCAGGTGCTTGCCGCGGGCCTCGGTGCGCTCCAGCCGGCGGCCGTCGAGGCGGGGCACGCCGGCGGCGCGCCCGCGCGGGTTCGGCGCCGCCGCGCTCAGGGTCTCGCCGCCGAGCGCCGCGTCGAGGCGCCGCGCCAGGCGCAGGATCGTGTCGCCCTCGGCCATGTCCCAATCATGACCGCCGGCCCTCCCGGGCTCGCCGGCGCGGCGCGGCGAGCGGGTAGATTGGACCCATGTTCTCCCGCGGCAGCGATCCGCTCGCGCGCCAGGTCGTGCTCGCCGTCGCCGCCGGGCGGATCGCGGTCGGCAGCGGCGCGCTGCTGGCGACGCGCCCGGCGCTGCGCGGGCTCGGCTTCGCCGAGACCGATGCCTCCGGCCTCGCCCTGGCCAAGCTCGCCGGCGGCCGCGACCTCGCCCTCGGCGCCGTCACCCTCGCCCTGCGCGACCGGCCGGCGGCGCTGCGCACCGCCGCCCTGGCCGCCGCGGCGCTCGACGTCGCCGATGCGGTCACCTTTGCCCTCGCCGGGGCGGGCCCGGCGACCCGGCAGGCCGGCATCCGCGGCGTCGTCTCGGGCGGCGCCGCCGCCGCGCTCGGCCTCTGGGCCTGGCGCCGGCTCTAGGAGGCCGCCGCCGGCGCCTCTCCGCCGGCACCGTCGCCGCCGTTCTCGCGGAAGCCGACCGGAGTCTTGGAGAAGTCGTGGGTCGCGATCACCCGGTCGATCAGCCCGTACTCCATCGCCGCTTCGGGCTGGAAGAACTTGTCGCGTTCCATATCGAGCTCGATCTGGTCCTTGCGCTGGCCGGTGTGCTTGACGTAGATGTCGTTGAGCCGGTCGCGCAGGCCGAGCACCTCTTTGGCGTGGATCTCGATGTCGCTCGCCTGGCCTTCGAAGCCGCTGCTCGGCTGGTGGATGAGGATGCGGCTGTTGGGCAGCGCCATCCGTTTGCCGGCGGCGCCGCCGGTCAGGATCAGCGAGCCGGCCGACATCGCGATCCCGTAACAGATCGTCTGCACGTCGGGCTTGATGAACTGCATCGTGTCGTAGATCGCGAGGCCCGCGTAGGCGGAGCCGCCCGGGGAGTTGATGTAGAGGCTGACGTCCTTCTCGGGATCGTCGGACTCGAGGTGCAGGAGCTGGGCGATGATCAGGTTGGCGAGGTCCTCGGTGACCGGCTCGCCGAGAAAGATGATCCGCTGCGAGAGCAGCCGGCTGTAGATGTCGAAGGAGCGCTCGCCGCGGGCGGTCTGCTCGACGACCATCGGTACCAAGGGCAAAAGGGGCCTCCCGTTTCTTGAGTTGATGTGCAACTATGTAGTTGCGTGTCCACGCTAGCACACACCGTAACCCGGACCGTCGTCCTCGCGGCGCCGGCCGAGCGGGTCTGGGAGGCGATCACCGACCCGGCCGCGCTGAGCGAGTGGCTGGCGCCCGAGGTCGAGCTCGAGGCCCACACCGGCGGCGAGATCGTCTGCCGCTTCGAGGACGGCGAGGAGCGCCGCGGCGAGGTCGAGCTGGTCGAGGAGGCCGAACGGCTGGCCTTCGTCTGGTGGCGCGAGGGCGCCGGCCCGAGCCGGGTCGAGCTGACTCTCGACGCGGTCGCCGGCGCGACCAGGCTGACGGTCACCGAGACCGCCCTGGCGGCACCGCTCTCGCCGACCCTGCTCGCCGCCGGCTGGCAGCCCCGCCTGCGGGCGCTGCCGCTGGCGCTCGGCCGCCTCGTCCTCGCCTGAGCGATGGCGAGCGTCGGCCCAGGACCCGCCGACGAGCAGGTCGGCGCCGTCTTCTTCGCCCTCGCCGACCCGACCCGGCGCCACCTGGTCGAGGCGCTCGCCGCCGAGCCCGGATCCACCGCCACCGGCCTGGCGGCGACGCTGCCGATCAGCCGCCAGGCGGTCGCCAAGCACCTCAAGCTGCTCGGCGACGCCGGCCTGGTCAGCTGCCGCCGCAGCGGCCGCGAGGCGCGCTTCGAGCTGCAGACCGCGCCGCTGGCCGAGGCGGTCGCCTGGATCGGCGCGGTCGGCGCCGAGTGGGATCGGGGCCTCGGCGGCCTCAGGCGCCTGCTCGAGCCCGGCGCTCAGCCGGGCGGCCGCCAGGCCTCGCCGCGCTGAACCCGCTCGAACCCGATCCAGAGGGCGTTCATCGCCGCCGCCACGACCCGCTCGCGCGGCACCTCGGGATGCTCATACCACCAGATCGCGAGGTTCTGGAGGACGCCGCGCAGGATCTCCCAGAGCATCTCCGAGGCCTCGGCGCCGGCGCCGCCGGCGAGCTCCAGCGCGCCCGGCTGGGCCTCGGCCAGGGGCATCACGGCGGCGCGGCTGGCGGCGGCAACCGCGGCGTGCATCGCCGCGACCTCGGGGTCGCCGGTCGTCTCCCGAAACAGCAGGCGGCCGGCGAAGGGATGCTCGCCGACGTAGGCGAACCAGGCGTCGAAGGAGCGGGCGACGCGCTCGCCGAGCGGGGCGTCGCCGGCGAG
The DNA here is from genome assembly GCA_046330305.1 of Solirubrobacterales bacterium. Classification (GTDB taxonomy): domain Bacteria; phylum Actinomycetota; class Thermoleophilia; order Solirubrobacterales; family 70-9; genus VAYN01. Next base: position 28,059 of record JAXLTA010000024.1, read on the forward strand.
GTGCTCGCGCCAGATCTCGCGCAGGTCGGCGAAGTGGGCTTCCAGCAGCGCCCGGAACAGGTCCTGCTTGGAGGCGAAGTGGTCGTAGAGGACGGGCGGGGTGATGCCCGAGCGGCGGGCGATCTCTTCGATCGAGGCGCCGTTGTAGCCGCGCTCGGCGAAGACCGCGGCGGCGGCGGCGAGGATCGTGGCGCGGCGGGCGGCGGCCGTGAGGCGCTTGCGCTTCGCCGGCTGGGCGGGCGGTTCGGTTGACAACCTAGTGCTCCCTAGGTAGTTTCCTAGTCCTCACTAGGTTACCTCCGAGATCCCCGAGAAGGGAGCCACGCGATGATCCTCTCCTTCCACCTGGCCGAACCGGGACCGCGCCGCGCCCTCGCGGCACTCCGCCGCCCGCCGCGGCCGCCGGAGCTGCCCGGGCTGCAGTACGCCGAGACGGCGATCACGGCGCCGCTCGGCGGCGGCCCCCTCCCCTCCCCGCGCCCCGGCCGGGTCGCGATGATCGCCGGCTGGGAGGACGAGGCGGCGCTCGACCGCTTCGCCACCTCCCACCGCCTGGCGCCGACCTTCGCTCGCGGCTGGGAGCTGCGGGCGGAGCCGCTGCGCGTCTCCGGGCACTGGCCGGAGCTGCCCGGGCTGCCGAGCCGGGCGCTGCCGGTCGACGACCGGGAGCCAGTGGTCGCGCTCACCCTCGGCAGGCTGCGCCTCGCCCGCGCCATTCCCTTCCTGCGCAGCTCCGTCCCGGCGGAAGCCGAGGCGGTCGCCGACGGAGCATTGCTCGCCTCGACCGGGCTGGCGCGGCCGCCGCGGCTCGTCTCGACGTTCTCGGTCTGGCGCAGCATGGCGGCGATGCGCGAGTACGCCTACGGCAAGGCGGGCGCCCACCAGGCCGCGGTGCGCGCCGACCGCGCCCGCCCCTTCCACCACGCCTCCGCCTTCGTCCGCCTGCGCCCGCTCGGCTCGCGCGGCAGCTGGGAGGGCCGCGACCCGCTGGCCGGGCTCGCCGCCGCCGCCCCTGCCGGCTAGGCGGCGGTCAGGTCCCGTCGGGGCTGAACTTGTAGCCGACCCCGCGCACGGTCAGGACCAGCTCCGGGCGCTGCGGGTCGCGCTCGACCTTCTGGCGCAGGTTGGAGATGTGGACGTCGCAGGCGCGCTCGTCGCCGTCGAACTCGGTCTGCCAGAGCTCCTCCATGATCTGCGAGCGGCGGAAGACCTCGCCGGGGCGGCCGGCCAGCAGCCGCAGCAGCTGGAACTCCGAGCGGGTCAGGTTGACCGGGCGCCCGCGCACCGTGGCGACGTGGCGGACGAGGTCGATCGAGACCGGCCCGGACTCGATCTTCACCTGCTGGGCAAGCGGCGAGCGGTCGAGCTCGCGGCGGCGCAGCTGGGCCCGCACCCGCCCGAGCAGCTCGCGCACCGAGAACGGCTTGGTCACGTAGTCGTCGGCGCCGACCTCGAGGCCGACGACCTTGTCGACCTCGGCGTCCTTGGCGGTGAGGACGATGATCGGCACCGCGCTGCGCGAGCGGACGTCGCGGCAGATGTCGAGCCCGCTCGGCCCCGGCATCATGATGTCGAGGATCAGCAGGTCGAAGGGGATGCCGTTGCTGAGCAGCGCCGCGGCCTCGTCGCCGTCGGCGGCCGGGGTGACCTCGAAGCCCTCCTGGGCCAGCGCATAGCCGACCGAGTCCCGCACGGACGGCTCGTCGTCGGCGATCAAGATTCGTCCGCTGCTCATATCTCCATCCAGCTCCTGTTCATCGTCGTGCCAAGGGGGTCGGTCATGCGACTGGGGTCGGGCTCGGCTGCGCCACCGGCAGGCGGACCCAGAAGGTAGAGCCCTCGCCCTCGACCGAGTCGGCACCTATCTGGCCGCCCATCACGTCGACCATGCGCCGGGAGATCGCCAGGCCGAGCCCGAAGCCCTCCTGCTTGCGCGACTCGCTGCGCCGGTAGAAGCGCTCGAAGACGCGCTCGATCTCCGCCGCCGGGATGCCGGTGCCGGTGTCGGCGACCTCGAGGACCGCCTCGGCGACGCCCTCGCGGCGGGCGCGAATCGTCACCGTCCCCGGCGGCGGCGTGTTCTTGAAGGCGTTGGTCAGCAGGCCGATCATCACCTGGCGCAGCAGCGTCGGGTCGCCGGTCACCGCGAGGTCGGGCTCCACGTCGACCTCGAGCGCGACGTGGCGCGGCGGTTCGACCGCGGCGACCACGTCGCGGACCGCGACCCGGACGTCGACCACCTCGCTCTCGGCGGCGCCGCGCGACTCGACCCGGGCGAGGGTCAGCAGCGACTGCGTCAGCCGGTTCATCCGCTCGGCGTCTTCGGCGAGCCGGCTGAGGAAGTGGTCGCGGTCGCGCGGGTTGTTCTTGGCGCCGCTCTGCAGGACCTCGATCGCGCCGGAGATCCCGGCCAGCGGGTTGCGCAGCTCATGGGCCGCGTTGGAGACGAAGTCGGCTTCGGCGAGCTCGCGCCGCAGCTCGTCGGTGCGGTCGCGCAGCACCGCGAGGACGGCGCGCTCGTCGGGCAGCGAGCGAGCGGTCATCGCGTAGGCGCGGTCGCCGATCCGCAGCGCCGGATGGGCGGAGAAGCCGACCTCCGAGGCGCGGTGCAGCTGCGGCAGGATCGACTCCGGGGGCATCCCGTTGGCGTCGAGCAGGCGGGTCGCGGCCCGGTTGGAGAAGCGGACCGGGCCTTCGTAGTCGACGACCATGACGACGTCGGTGAGCCCGTCGAAGATCGCCGCCAGCTTGTTGCGGTCGGCGGTCAGCACGCCGAAGCTCTCTTTCAGCGAGGCGCGCATCGAGTCGAGGGCGCGGGCGAGGTCGCCGATCTCGTCGGGCCCGGAGACGTTGAGCGGCGCGTCGAAGGAGCCGCCGGCCATTTCTCCGGCGGCGAGAGCGAGGCCGGCGACCCGGTGGGAGATCGCGACGGCGATCAGGAACCCGGTGAGGACGCCGACCAGGACCGCCCCGATCAGCGCCTGGTGGTTGTCGCCGAAGAAATAGACCGCGGCGGCGGTGATCATGCTGACCGCGGCGAAGGCGCCGGTCAGCCAGAGGCGCATGCCGATTCGCGGTCCCGAGGCCCGCCGCTTGACCGGCAGCTCTCTTTTGCTTGCCATGAAGGTTTACTAACACAAACCTTTGCTCGCCGTTAGGGAAAAGCCGAACTGGGCGGGCCTTCGTGGAAGAATCGGCGCGTGCGCACGCTGGTGTTCATCCCTGCCTGGAACGAGGAAGCCTCGGTCGCCGCGGTGATCGGCGACGTCCGTGAGGCGATCCCCGAGGCCGACGTCCTCGTCGTCGACGACGGCTCGACCGACGCGACCACGGCGCGAGCCCGCGAGGCCGGGGCCCTGGTCGCGACCCTGCCCTTCAACCAGGGCCTCGGCGCGGCGCTGCAGACCGGCTACCTCTTCGCGCTGCGCGAGGGCTATGACTTCTGCGCCCACCTCGACGCCGACGGCCAGCACCCCGCCCGCGAGGTCGCCCGGCTGCTCGAGGAGGTCACCTCCGACCGCGCCGACCTGGTGATCGGCTCGCGCTACCACGCCTCCGCCGCCGAGGCGCAGAGCGACGACTACCGGCCGACCTTCTCGCGTCGCATCGGGACCAGCGTCTTCCGCTTCTTCCTCACCCTGGCGACGCGCCAGCGCTTCACCGACACGACCAGCGGGATGCGCGCCGCCAACCGCCGGGTGATGGCGCTGTTCAGCGAGAACTACTCGCCGGACTTCGCCGAGATCGAGTCCCTGCAGCTGGCGGTGCGCGAAGGGCTGCGGGTCGAGGAGGCGCCGGTGCGGATGCTCGAGCGGGCCGGCGGCAGCTCCTTCCTGACGCCGCTGCGCTCGGCCTTCTTCATCTTCAAGGGCCTCGTCGTCCTGCTGGTCGGCCAGTTCCGGCCGCGCCACGCGGGGGCCGAGCGGTGAGCGCGCTGCTGCTGGCCGCCCAGGCCGACAGCGTGCGGCTGACGGCGCAGACGCGGATCATCGCCGCGATCCTGGCGCTCGCCTTCATGTTCCTCGTCCTCGAGCTGATCCGGCGCAACAAGCTGCAGGAGCGCTACAGCGTGATCTGGTTCGTGGCCGGCCTCGGCATGCTGGCCGGCGCCGCCTTTCCCGGGCTGCTGCAGGTCGTCGCCGACGCGCTCGGCGTCCGCGACACCAACGTCGCGCTCTTCTCCGTCGTCCTCTTCTTCCTGATCGGGCTGGCCCTCAACACCAGCGTGATCATGTCCCGCCAGGCCGCCCAGATCACGCGGCTGGCCCAGGAACGGGCGCTGGAACAGGCCCGCCGGCAGGGCCGCGAAGAAGCGCTCAACGGGGCGGGCGCGACCGAGCGCCAGCACAGCGACGCCTAGGCGAGAAGCTCCTCGAGCCGGAAGAAGAGCGCTTCGAGCGCCAGCTCCTCGGAGACGTTGAGCTCGAGGCTGCGGCGGGTCCGGGCGACCAGCTCGGCGCCGCGCCGGGCCGCGGCCGGGTCGAGGCCGGCGGCCTGCTCGGCGAGGACCGGCATCCGGTCGGCGTTGAAGACGACCTCCTCGGCGCCGCCTGCCACGGCCGCGAGGTCGCGCAGCCAGAGCCCGGTCAGCTCGAGGCCGAGGTCGAGGATCTCGGTGCGGCGCCGGCGGCCGGCGCGTTTGGCCTCGTCGGCGACGTCCTTGGCGCTGCGTTTGATACCGGCCTCCCGGTCGGCCTCGAGCATTTCGCGGGCCGCCGCTTCGGCCGCCTCGCCGGCCCGCTCGGCGCGGTCCAGCAGCGCCCTCCACGGCGTCCCGGCGAGCTCGCCGGCTAGCGCCGCCGCCAGCGCCCGCTCGACCTCGCCGCGCAGCTCGCGCCCCTCCTCGGAGAGCAGCAGGCGGCCGCGCTCGAGGTCGCCGGCGGCGAGCCGGGCGGCCGCCGCGGCGGCGCCGGCCTCCCCCGCCTCGGCACCGAGCTCGGCTTCCAGCACCGCCGCCGGCAGCGGTGCGAAATCGATCGCCTGGCAGCGCGAGGCGACGGTCTCGAGCAGCGCCTCGGGCTCGGAGCTGAGCAGGATCAGGTGGGCGAACCCGGGCGGCTCCTCGAGCGTCTTCAGCAGCGCGTTCTGGCTCTCGTCGCGCATCGCCTCCGCCGCCTCGACCACGAAGACGCGCTTGCCGCCCTCGAAGGGCCGGTAGGAGGCGGCGCGGATCACCCGCTCACGGACCTCCTCGACCAGGTGCTGGGCGCCGCGCGGCGCGACCCAGACCAGGTCCGGGTGCGGCGAGGGGTCGAGCAGGGCGCGCCGGCGGGCGTCCTCGGGGTCGGCCGCGGCGGCGGCGAGGATCTCGGCCGCCAGCGCCCGCGCCGCCGCCCGCTTGCCGGAGCCGCGCGGCCCCCGGAACAGATAGGCGTGCGAGGGCCCGCCCGCCAGCGCCGCGCTCAGCGCCACCCGCGCCCGCGGCTGGTGCTCGGTGGCCTGGTCGAGCGCCGCGCTCAAGCCGCCGCCTCCGCTCGGGGTTTGTCGCCCACAGGGCGACAAACCCCGCAGGGGTTCGTGGCGCGGGCGCGGACGCAGGGGTTCGTGACGGAGGCGCGGCGCGTCACCGGGCGTGGCCGCGGACGGCGTCGAGGACGCGCTGGTGGACCTCGTCGACGCTGCCGGCGGCGTCGATCGCGACGATGCGGTCGGCGGCGATCATCGCGATCTCCTCGTAGGCGGCGGCGACCTGGCGCTGCAGCTCGATCCCCTCCGCCTCGAAGCGGTCGTCGGACTTGGCCCGGGCGAGCCCGACCTCCGGGTCGACCCGCAGCAGCAGCGTCAGGTCGGGCCAGAGGCCGTCGGTGGCGGTGTCGCAGAGCGAGATCACCTCACCGACGCCGAGCCCGCGGGCGGCGCCCTGGTAGGCGACGCTGGAGTCGGAGAAGCGGTCGCAGACCACGTCGCGGCCGGCCTCCAGCGCCGGCCGGATCACCCGCTCGGTGAGGTCGGCGCGGGCGGCGCAGAACAGCATCAGCTCGGCCAGCGGCTCGAGCGCCAGCTCGGGGTCGGCGAGCAGACCGCGGATCCGCTCCGCGGCGTCGGTCCCCCCCGGCTCGCGGATCGCGACCGTCTCCGGACCCAGCGCCTCGGCGAGCAGCCTCGCCTGGGTGCTCTTGCCCGACCCGTCCACTCCCTCCAGGGAGATGAACAAAGCCGCCCGGCCTCAGCCTTTGGCGGCCGCTTTGGCGCGTTTGCGCCCGCGCGTCGCCGTGTCCGCTTTCGAGGCTTTGACTTTCGCTTTCTTCGGCGCGGCGGCGGCGTCCTCGTCGCCCTTCGGCGGCGGCTTCTTTTCCATCGCCTCCTTGGCCGCTTTGGCGGCTTCGCGCTCGGCCCGCCGTTTCTTCATCTCCTGCATCGACTCGCAGTCGTCGTTGAGGCAGAGATTCCAGGGGCGGCCGCGGAAGGGGACGACTTTGAGCCGCGGCGTCTCGCCGCAGATCGAGCAGCGCTCCTCGAGGCGGAAGACGTCGCCGCGCTGGGGCAGCGGGAAGGTCTGGTCGCAGGAGTCGGGACCGCCGTCGGCACTCCAGCCGGTGCAGCCGACGAAGCGTTTGCCCGATTTTTTCGCGCGGATGATGCGCAGCACGTTGGGCGAGCCGTCCTCCTTGGTGCGGCCGGCTTCTTCGCAGACCTTGCAGGGCCCGAGGATGCGGTCCTCGTCCATCCCTTTCCAGATCACCTTCGCCAGGTCTTCGCGGCTGCCGTCGATTTCGCTCCAGGTCTTGTGCAGGAGTTCGCGGCTCTCGCCGACGACGGCGCGCTTGGTCATGTCGCCGGCGGCGATCCGGTCCATCTCCGCCTCGAGCTGGGCGGTCATCTCGGGCGTCGCCATCGCCGGCACGTAGTTCTTGAACGCCTCATAGAGGGCGATGCCGGTCTCCGAGGGGACCGGCGGGTTGCCGTAGACGTAGCCGCGGTCGAACAGCTTCTGGATGATGTCGGCGCGGGTCGCTTTGGTGCCGAGGCCGCGCTCCTCCATCATTTCGATCAGTTTTGCCTGCGAGATCCGCGCCGGCGGCTGCGTCTCCTTCCCCACCTGCCAGGGGTTCGTCGCGGGGCCCTCCTCCTCGGCCTGGGCCGCGTGCGTGCCGGGCGCCGCCAGCGGCAGCTCCTGGCCCTCCTGCAGGGCGGGGATCTCCTCGTCGGAGGAGCGGGCGTAGGTGTAGATGGCGGCGTAACCGGGGTCGACGACGACCGAGCCGCGCACGAAGTAGGTCTGCGAGCCGGCCTCGATGTCGGCGCGGGTCGACTCGGTGATCATCGGCGGGCTGAAGGTGGCGAGGAAGCGGCGCACGACGAGTTCGTAGACGCGCCGCTTGGAGCCCTCGAGGGCCCCGGGGTGGATCGCCTGGGTCGGGTAGATCGGGGGGTGGTCGGTCGTCTCTTTTTTGCCGCGGGTCGGTTTCAGCTCCGGCTGGTCGAGCAGGCCGGCGGCGGCGGAGAACTCCTTGACCCGGACCAGCGAGCTGATCAGCTCGCGCACCGGCAGCGAGACCGGGTAGACGGTGTTGTCCGTGCGCGGATAGGAGATGAAGCCGTCCATGTAGAGGTCCTCGGCGATCCGCATCGCGCTGGCCGGGGTGATGCCGAGGCGGCTGGACGCGTCGGTGCTGAAGGCGGTGGTGTTGTAGGGAGTCGGCGGTTTGCGGGTGTTCTTGCGCGCGGTCACCGATTTGACGACGCCCGGCGAGGCGGTCCCCGCCAGCGCCGCGTCGGCCTCGGCCTTCTCCCAGAATTTGTCGGTCGCGTGGTGGGCCTCGAAGGCGCCGTCGGGATGCTCGAAGCGGGCGAACACTTCCCAGAACGGTTTCGGGACGTGGGCGCGGCGTTCCATCTCGCGCTCGACGATCAGGCCCAGCGTCGGGCTCTGAACGCGGCCGACCGAGAGAAAGTTGGAGCCGAAGCGGCGGCTGGCGAGCGAGACCGCCCGGGTCAGCGTCGCGCCCCAGAGCAGGTCGATGTCCTGGCGCGCGGCGCCCGCGTTGGCGAGCGGGTAGGAGAGGTAGTCGAGCTCGGAGAAGGCCCGCTCGATCTCTTCCTTGGTGAGGGCCGAGTAGCGGGCGCGGAGCACCTTCAGGGTGCCGGCGTCGGTTTCCTCGCGGTTGCCGAGCTGCGGGTTGGCGTCGAGCATCTCCTCGAGCGCCTCGAGCCCGATCAGCTCGCCCTCGCGGTCGAAGTCGGTCGCGATCACCAGCCGGTCGGCGCCCTTGGCGAGTTTCTTGATCGCTTTGACGACGTTTTTGTCGGTCGGCTCCTTGACCAGTTCGGCGTCGATCAGGTCATGCAGGTCGGTCTTCTGCCAGTTCGAGTAGCCCTCAGGGAAGGCCGGCCCCAGGACGTGGCCCTTGAGGCCGACGGTCATGTGCTCGCTGCCGTCGGCGTCGGTCCAGGTGTAGAAGGGGACTTTGAAGGTTTTGTCGCTCTTCGGCCCGCCGCCGGGCGCGCCGAGGATCTCGGCGATCTTCTTGGCGCTGCTGTTCTTCTCGGTGACGATCAACCTCATCGGCCGGCGAGCGTAGCAGGGGCGCTCGACCGCGAACTCAGGGGTTCCCGACAGGATTCCGTGCCTGCACCAAGCCCATCCACGTAGGATCCCTGCCCTGATGAGGACTCTGGTAACCGGCGGCGCCGGCTTCATCGGCTCCAATCTGGTCGATGCCCTGCTGGCTCGCGGGGACGAGGTCGTGGTGGTCGACGACCTCTCGACGGGCCGGCTCTCGAACCTCGAAGAGGCGCGGGCCGCGGGCGCCGAGCTGCGCGAGCTCGACATCCGCGACGCCGCGGCGCTGAGCGCGCTGGCGGCCGAGGCCAGGCCCGAGATCGTCTTCCACCTCGCCGCCCAGATCGACGTCCGCAAGTCGATCGCCGACCCGGCCTGGGACGCCTCGATCAACGTCGGCGGCACCGCCAACGTGCTCGACGCGGCGCGGGCGGGCGAGTCGCGGCGGGTCGTCTTCGTCTCCACCGGCGGCGCGATCTACGGCGAGGGCGAGGGGCAGGAGCTGCCGGTCGACGAGAGCGCGCCGATCGCGCCGCTGGCCGCCTACGGGCAGAGCAAGTACGCGGCCGAGGGCTACCTCTGGCTCTACGAGCGCCTCTACGGGCTCTCCGGCGTCGCGCTGCGGCTGGGCAACGTCTACGGACCGCGCCAGGACCCGCTCGGCGAGGCGGGCGTGATCGCGATCTTCTGCGGGCTGCTGCGCTCGGGCGGCCAGCCGACCGTGTTCGGCGACGGCCGCCAGACCCGCGACTACATCTACGTCGGCGACGTCGTCGCCGCCGCCCTCGCCGCCGCCGGCTCCGAGGCCACCGGCCCGCTCAACATCGGCACCGGCCGCGAGACCGACGTGCTGGAGCTGATCGCGGCCCTCGAGGAGTTGAGCGACCGCGAGGGCTTCGAGCCCCAGTTCGCGCCGCCCCGGCCCGGCGAGGTCCAGCGCATCGCCCTCGACGCGAGCCGCGCCGAGCGACTGCTCGGCTGGCGGCCCGAGATCGGGCTCGAAGAGGGCCTCAAGCTCACCCTCGAGTCGATCTAGGGCGGGGCCAGCCACTGGGATCGGCGAGGCCCGCGGATCACTAACCTTTCCTCCGATGCCAGCCCAGGCCTATGCCGGCAAGGAGTGCGTCTGCCAGTTCCGCAAAGGGATCTGCGACCAGTCGTGCGTGCGCGACATGCTGGAGACCCCGTTCTACATCGCCTGCCTGAAACTGAAGGGGCGGCGCTGCCTCGTCGTCGGCGGCGGCGACATCGGGCTCGAGAAGGTCGAGGGCCTGCTGGCCTGCGACGGCGACGTGACGCTGATCGCGCCGACCGCCCACCCCGAGCTCGAAGACCTCGCCCGCGAGGGCTCGATCCGATGGGAGAAGCGCGAGTACGCCGGCGCCACGGACCTCGAGGGCGTCTTCATGGTGATCGCCTGCACTGACGACTCCGAGGTCAACATCGGCGTCTTCGACGACGCCGAGCAGCGCGCGATGCTGGTCAACATCGTCGACGTGCCGCCGCTCTGCAACTTCATCCTGCCGGCGATCGTCCGCACCGGCCCGCTGGCGATCGCGATCTCGACCGCCGGCGCCTCCCCCGCCCTGGCGAAGCGCATGAAGCGCGAGGTCTCCGACCTCTTCGGCGAGGAGTACGCCCGCCTGGCCGTGATCCTCAACGACGCCCGCGGCTGGGCGAAGGGCACGCTCCCCACCTACCAGGACCGCAAGGAGTTCTTCGAGGGGATCGTCAACGGCGACCCCGACCCCATCGACCTGCTCCGTGAAGGCCAGGAGACGGCGGTGCTGGCCATCGTCGAGTCGGCGAAGGAGCGGGCGGCGGCGGCGCTGGCGTAGGGCGCGTGGGCGGCCACCCGCGCGAGGGGTCCCGGCGAGGAAGCATTGTCGAGTTGCTCTCGCTGACCGAGAACAACTCGACAACGCCGCTCAGGGCGTGCCGCCCAGCGCCTTCGCGACGAAGGGCCACGGGAAGCCTTCGGGCTCCTCGCCCGAAGCCCGGCCCTCCTCAGCCGCAAAACGTTCAGAGGAACACCCCACCCCTCCCCTGGCAACAAGAACCGCCGCCCGCGCCCGCGCCCAAAGCTTCAAAGGGACGAAGGCGCCCCGCCGAAAACGCAGTTCCGCTCGCTATGCGAGTGAAAGTGCGTTCTCAACGGGCGATGAGGGAAGCGCGCTCTCAAGCACCATTGAAAGCGCCAAGACATCCCGTGGTTCCTTGTGGACGCTCTGGGTCCGCAAGGAACCACGGGATGGGAAAACGCCGGGTTGCGGAGGGCGTGGTTCCTAACGGTCGCCAGGCGACCATTAGGAACCACGCGATTGGGGGCCTTGGTCCCTTGGGGGCTATTCGAGAGACGCTGGGGCTTGGGCTCGTCCCTTGCCGCTCTTCGAGAGACGGTGGGCTTGGTCCCTTTCAAGCTCTGGGCAAGGGTGCGGGGCCTCGTCTTTGTCCGGGAGCTCCCGGGGTTGGGGGGCCGTGGAGCCTTCAGGGAGGGTCGGGTGACCCTCTGAACGTTTTGCGGCTGAGGAGGGCTGGGCTTCGGGCGACAGCTTCCCCCACTCCCCGACGACGACACGGCCGAGTGAAGAGGGTCACCCGACCCTCCCGACCAGCCCCTCGTCCCCCGCCCCCCTGCGAGCCCCCGTCCCTTACGCGGCCCGGTGCCGACTCAGGCGCCGATGCCCGCCACCTGGAACCGGCTCTGCCCGGCGCTCCCCGGGCTGGCCGTCTCGGCGATCCGGGCCTCCAGCGAGAGCTCCTTCTCGAAGTCGGCGGCGTCGCCGTGCTGGAAGGAGACGTCCTTGGCCTCGAGCAGCTCGATGAAGACCTCGACCAGGCGGGCGTCGAGCTGTTTGCCGGCGACCCGCCGCAGCTCGACGATCGCGTCGTAGCTCGACATCGGCGTCCGGTAGGAGTCGCGCGCCGTCATCACGTCGTAGGTGTCGGCGATCGAGATGATCCGCGCCAGCTCGGGGATCTCGTCGCCGACCAGGCCGCGGGGATAGCCCTTGCCGTCGATCCGCTCGTGGTGGGCGAGGATGATCTCCGCCACCGGGCCGTAGCCGTCGAGCGAGGAGACGATGCGGGCGCCCTGCTGGGGGTGGCGCTTGATCAGCATCCAGTCCTCGTCGGTGAGCGGCACGTTGGCCTTGAGGATCCGGTCGGGCAGGATGAACTTGCCGATGTCGTGGAGGAGCGCGGCGATGTGGACCAGCTCCTCGTCGTTGCGGGAGTAGCCGGCGCGCTGGGCGATCGCCCGCGAGTAGCGGGCGACTGCGGCCGAGTGCCGGGCGGTCATCTGGTCGCGCAGATCGAGGGTGCGCAGCATCGCGCTCAGCATCCCGACCTGGAAGCTGGCCAGCTGACGGGAGCGCAGCTCGAGCTCCTCGGCCCGCTCCTGGGAGACGAGCAGGGCGCCGAGCAGGTACTGGAAGGTGATCAGGACGACGCCGAAGAGAGCGATCGCGCCGAGCCCGACCTTGGCGTAGAGGTAGGCGATGCCCACCGCCATCAACGCCGCCGCGAGCTCCGAGGGCAGCACCGGTAGGAAGGCGTTGCGGACCGTCCTCAGGAACGAGATCCGCTGCAGGTAGCAGGAGTAGGAGGCGATCAGGGTGAAGTCGATGACGAGCGCGAAACCGAAGACGGCGAGGATCAGCGCGTAGAAGGCGGGCTGGTCGGTGGTGATGCCGGCGCTCGTCGTCACCCAGTGGAAGGCGAGGCCGCTGATCAGCGGGAAGGTCGCGAAGGTGACCAGGTTGTTGAGGTCGTAGTGGAAGGCCCGGCGCTCGTGGCCGCGGATCCGTTCCTCGATCCAGCTGACCGAGATCGTGATCACGCCCACCACCGCCGCCGGGGGGCCGCCGAGGAAGACCATCGCCAGGACCATCGGCAGGAAGCTGCCCGAGAGGCGCAGCTTCGAGGTCGTGCTGATCGCGGTCAGGTCGCTGAAGACCGAGAAGGCGAGCAGGATCCCGAGCAGGGCCATGTCCCAGTTCGCCGTATCGGCGGTGAGGATCGCCAGCGCGACCACGCCAACCAGGCCCGCCACGTGGGTGGCGATGATCAGCTTGCTGGGGCGGCTATCCATCTTGCGATTGTTTTCGGCGCGAGGGCGCGCCTTCCTTAGCCATTCGGCCAGGGGTTCCGCGAAAGACGGCTTTTCCCTGCGCCAGGGGGGCGACCGGAACAAGTTCCTGATCGATGAAATTAGCCCGCAAAGAGCGGAGCGACAAGACGCGTGGCCGGATGACCGGGGACGTGCAGGGCGCCCTGAAAAGCGCGAAGGGCACCACTAGGGTGCCCTTCAGTACTTCGAAAAACCTCGGCGGGGGATCGTCTCGCCCCGCCGCTGTTGAAGATCTAGTGCTTCCAAGCCATGTCCAGGTCCCTCCTATTCGATGAAGCCCATTGCTGTGCGCTTCCGACGCAAAACTCGCTTAGCTGCTGCGCAGGTTTTAGCACAACTTCGCGGAAACTTGTGCGTCTGCAGGAAAACTTGTGCAGAAATGGTGGAAGCTTGCGCAACTAATGCGTAGCTCTGGCCTCATAGCTCCCCTGCGCCGACGCGCCTTCCGCCGGCTCGCGATCAGCTACGCGATCAACGAGTTCGGCGACTGGATGGGCATCGTCGCCCTCTCGGTGCTCGTCTTCGAACAGACCGACAGCGCCCTCGCGACCACCGGCCTCTTCCTCGGCACCCGCTTCCTGCCGGCCCTGCTGGCCCCGATCCTCGTCACCCGGGGCGAGCGGCCGCCGCCGCGCTACGCCCTGCCGGTCATCTACTGCGGCGAGGCCGCCGCCTTCGCCGCCCTGGCGCTGCTGGCCGACAGCTTCTCGCTGGCGGCGGTGATCGCGGTGGCGACGATCGACGGCGCCCTCGCGCTCACCGGCCGCTCGCTGACCCGTGCCGTGGTGGCGGCGCTGCTCGAGCCGGCGGGCGAGCTGCGCGCCGGCAACGCGGTGCTCAACATCGCCTTCACCGCCGGCGCGGCGGTCGGCCCGGGGCTCGCCGGCCTGGTCGTCGCCGGCTTCGACGTCCAGGTCGCGCTGCTGATCGACGCCGTCTCCTTCTACGTCGTCGCCGTCCTCCTGCTGACCGCGGGGCACCTCCCCCAGGCCGAGCCCGAACCGGGCGAACTGCGCCAACGGGTGCGCGCGGGAGCGGCCTATCTGCGCCAGCACACGACCGTGCGCCGGCTGCTGACCGCGCAGGGCGCGGCCTTCGTCTTCTTCGCGGCGGTGGTGCCGATCGAGGTCATCTACGCGAAGGAAACGCTCGGCACCAGCGATTCCGGCTACGGCCTGATGCTGGCCAGCTGGGGGGCGGGCATGGTGCTCGGCAGCCTGATCTTCGCCGGCGTCCGCCGCGCTTCGCTGCCGCTGCTGCTGCTGCTCAGCACGCTGGCCGTCGGGGCCGGCTACCTCGGCCTGGCGGCGGCCCCGACCCTGGCCTGGGCCTGCGCCGCCTCCGTCCTCGGCGGCGCCGGCAACGGCGTCCAGTGGGTCAGCACGGTCAGCGCGATCCAGGAGCTGACCGCGGCCGAGATGCAGGCTCGGGTGATGAGCGTGCTGGAGTCAGTGGGGGCGGCGATGCCCGGCGTCGGGATCGTCGCCGGGGGCGTCATCACCAGCGTGCTCGACCCGCGCGCCGCCTTCCTCTTCGCCGGCGCCGGCATCGTCCTGATCGTCGCGATCGCCGCGCCGCTGCTCGGCCGGCACTGGCAGGAGGGCTCTGCAACAGAGGATTCACATCTGCTTGACCCGGGTAACGGCGTTGTGCTGGAGTTGATCCCCGGGGCCATCCCCGGCGGGTCAAAGACCCATTTGGACTCTCAATCGCAGTTCGACCCGGAGGCTGAACCTTGAGAAAGCTCGCGCTCACCGTCACCGTCCTCGCACTTGCAGCGGTGCTCTCTGCTGCACTGGCCGCTTGCGGCGGCGGTGGAAGCTCGAGCGGTGGAGGCAGCTCGGCGAGCTCGGAAGCGGGCAGCGCGGAAGGCGGCGGCAAGGAAGGCGGCATCCTCAACGCGACCTACGCCTCCTTCCCGGATTACATGGACCCGCAGCTCTCCTACACCGCGGAAGGCTGGACCGCGATGGGAGAGGTCTACATCCCGCTCCTCACCTACAAGCACGCCGAAGGCAAGGAAGGCAGCGAAGTCGTGCCCGGCCTGGCGAAAGAAATGCCGAAGCTGAGCAACGGCGAAAAGACCTACACGCTCTTCCTCCGGCCCGGTCTCAAATACTCCAACGGCGAACCGGTCAAAGCCTCCGACTTCACCAACGCCGTCGAACGGATGTTCAAGGTCAACTCGGGCGGCTCCCCCTTCTTCACGACGATCGTCGGCGCCGAGAAGTTCGCCGAAACCAAGAAGGGCGGCATCCCCGGCATCAAGACCAACGACAAGACCGGCGAAATCCAGATCACGCTCGAAAAGCCGCGCGGAACCTTCAACAACGAGCTGGCGCTGATGTTCACCGCCCCGGTCCCGCCCGACACGCCGGACGAAGACCAGTCGGCGAGCCCGCCGCCCGGCACCGGCCCCTACATGATCACCAAGTCCCAGCCGGGTCGTGGCTGGGAATACGAACGCAACCCCTACTGGGCGAAAGCCAACTCGAAGGCGATGCCCGAATACCCGACCGGCCACGTCGACGGCGCCAAGATCACCGTGATCCGCAACCCGCAGACCCAGGTCAACGACATCGAACAGGGCAAGTACGACTGGATGCAGAACCCGCCGCCCGCCTCGCGCTACGCCGAAGTGAAAGAAAAGTTCGAAGGCACCCAGTTCGAGGAGCACCCGACGATCAGCACCTACTACTTCTGGATGAACACGACCGCGGCGCCGTTCAACGACCCGAAAGTGCGCCAGGCCGTCAACTACGCGGTCGACCCGCGGGCGCTGGAACGCGTCTATTCGGGGCAGATCAAAGGCACTCAGCAGATCCTGCCGCCCGGCATGCCGGGGTACGAAAAACTCGAGCTGTACCCCCACGATATGGCGAAAGCCAAGGAAATGATCAAAGAAGCGAACCCTTCGGACATGAACATCACGGTCTGGACGGACACCGAAAGCCCCAACAACGAAGCCGGCGAATACTACGAGGGCGTGCTCAAGGAACTCGGCTTCAACACCACGCTGAAGCAGATCAACGCCGACAACTACTTCACCGTGATCGGCAACCTCTCGACGCCGAACCTCGACACCGGCTGGTCGGACTGGTTCCAGGACTACCCGCACCCGAACGATTTCTTCCAGCCGCTGCTGGCGGGTGAAAGCATCCTGCAGACGAACAACGGCAACTTCGCCCAGATCGACGACCCCGAACTGAACAAGGAAATCGCCAAACTCGGGGAAGAACAGCTCGGTCCCGAACAGGAAGCGGCCTACACGGAACTCGACAAGAAGTACATGGAACAGGCACCGTGGGCGCCGTACGGGACGCGCACGCTCTCGACCTTCGTCTCGAGCGCGATCAACCTCGAAAACATCATCTACAGTCCAACGTTCTTCGAGTACCTGACCAGCTTCGAATTCAACGAATAGAAGCTCCGGTCCACTGCCGTGAACGCTGAGCCCCAGCCCGAGCTCCGGCTCGCCGGGGAACCCGGGGCCGCCGGCCCGCCGGCCCCGGGGAGCGGATCCGGCGAGCGGGGCCCCTGGTCGCTCGCCTTCCGCCGCTTCCTGCGCAACCGGGTCGCGGTGGCGTTCGTCTTCGTCTTCATCCTGATCGTCGCCTTCGTGCTCGCGGCACCGCTCTGGGCCGACCACGTCGCCCACACCGGGCCGAACCAGACGCACACCCTCGAGCGCCTGCACGTGGGCGGCGAAGTGCGCGAAGTCGTCACCCCCGAAGGGCGGCCGATCGGTCCGCAGTGGTTCGAAGCCGGCGGCAAGTTCTTCCTCGGCGCCGACAGCCGGCTCGGGCGCGACGAGATGGTGCGGCTGATGTACGGCGGCCAGACCTCGCTGTTCATCGGCATCGTCTCGGGCCTGATCACGACGATCGCCGCCGTCATCCTCGGCCTGCTCGCCGGCTACTACCGCGGCTGGGTCGACGCGATCATCGCCCGCACCCTCGACGTGCTCTGGTCGCTGCCGGTGCTGTTGTTCGGGATCGCGCTCGGCGTCTCGCTGGCGGTCGGCGGCCTCAAGATCGGCCCGCTCGAAATCTCCGGCGGCTCGATCTGGGTGCCGATCCTGGTGATCAGCATCTTCACCGTCCCCTACGTCGCGCGGCCGATCCGCGGCGAAGTCCTCTCGCTCGGAGAGAAGGAGTTCGTCGAGGCGGCGGTCGCCCAGGGGGCCGGCCCGCTGCGGATCATGTTCGGCGAGATCCTGCCGAACCTGGCCTCGACGATCATCGTCTTCTTCGCGATCAACATCGCCAACAACATGCTGTTCGAGGCGGCGCTCTCCTTCCTCGGCGCCGGGGTGCAGCCGCCCAACTCCTCCTGGGGGACGATGATCTCGGTCGGCGAGGAGCTGCTCACCACCGAGCCCCTGCTGGCGATCATCCCCGGCGTGATGATCCTGCTGACGGTGCTCTCGCTGAACATCATCGGCGACGGCCTCCGCGACGCCCTCGACCCGCGCTCGAAAGCGCGGCTGGAGGCCCACACCGGGCTCGTCGAGCCGGAGGGGGCACCGGTCTGATGGCCCGCTTCATCGTCCGCCGGCTGGTCGGCATGGTGATCGTCCTCTTCGTCGTCTCGATCATCGTCTTCCTGATCTTCAACGTGATCCCGAACTCGCCGCCCGCCCAGCGCCTGGCCGGCAAGAACGCGACTCCCGAGCTGGTCAAGAGCATCGAAGAAGAATGGGGCTTCGACGAATCGCTGCCGGCGCAGTACGTGACGATGATGAAGAAGGTCTTCACCGGCGAACTGATCTCCTACTCGCCGCGCGTCTCGGTCCAGGACCGGATCGTCGAAGGGATCCCGGCGACCTTCTCGCTCAGCATCGGCGCGGCGGTGATCTGGCTCTTCTTCGGCCTCCTGCTCGGCTACGTCTCCGCAATCCGCGCCGGCGGCGCGCTCGACAAGTTCCTCACCGGCTTCGCCGTCGCCGGGATCTCGATCCCGGTCTTCCTGATCGCGCCGATCCTCCTCTACTTCCTCACCTACAAGCTCGAAATCTTCCCCAACGCCGGCTACGTGCCGTTCTTCGACAATCCCTGGGACTGGGCTCAGCACCTGATTCTCCCCTGGGTCACGATCGCGATCCTCTCGATCGGGTTCTACAGCCGCGTCCTGCGCTCGAACATGCTCGACGTGATGGACGAGGACTACGTGCGGACGGCGCGGGCCAAGGGCCTCAGCGAGCGCCAGGTGATGACCCGCCACGTCCTGCGCAACTCGCTGATCCCGGTGATCACCCTGTTCGGGCTCGACTTCGGCGCCACCGTCGCCGGCACCGCGATCATCACCGAAACCTTCTACAACATCGAAGGCGTCGGGCTCTACGCGGCGGAATCGATCACCAAACTGGAACTGCCGCCGATCATGGGAGTCACCCTCTACGGGGCCTTCTTCGTCGTCCTCTTCAACACCCTGGTCGACGTCGCCTACGCCTACCTCGACCCGCGCGTGCGGCTGGGAGCCTCGGCCCAATGAGCGGCTCGCCGCTGCTCAGCGTCCGCGACCTGCGGGTCGGCTTCGCGACCGAAGCCGGGGTGGTCCAGGCGGTCGACGGCGTCAGCTTCGACGTCCGCCCCGGCGAAGTGCTGGCGATCGTCGGCGAGTCGGGGTCGGGCAAGAGCGTCACCGCGCAGACGATCCTCGGCCTCACCCGGTCGAAGAACTCGCGGATCGAGGGCTCGGCGAAGCTCGAGGGGACCGAGCTGGTCGACGCCAGCGACGCGACGATGCGCAAGCTGCGCGGCGACCGGGTGGCGATGATCTTCCAGGACCCGATGACCTCCTTCAACCCGGTCTACCGGATCGGGCGCCAGATCGGCGAAGCGATGGCCGCCCACCGCGGCGACGTCTCCAAGAAGGAGGCGCGGACGCGGGCCGTCGAGCTGCTCGACGCGGTCGGGATCCCGGACGCCGAGCGCCGGGTCGACGACTACCCGCACGAATTCTCCGGCGGCATGCGGCAGCGGGCGATGATCGCGATGGCGCTGGCCCTCGAACCGGACCTGCTGATCGCCGACGAGCCGACGACCGCGCTCGACGTCACGATCCAGGCCCAGATCCTGAAACTGCTCGAGGACCTCAACCGCGACCGCAACCTGGCGACGATCCTGATCACCCACGACCTCGGCGTGGTCGCCGAAGTCGCCGACCGGGTGCTGGTGATGTACGCCGGCAAGGTCGTCGAGGAGGGCTCGCTCGACGAGATCTTCTACGACCCCCAGCACCCCTACACCTGGGGCCTGCTCGGCTCGCTGACCCGGCTCGACCGGCCGCGGCCCAAACGGCTGCCGCAGATCGCCGGCGCGCCGCCCTCGCTGCTGGAGCTACCGGATGGCTGCTCGTTCCGGCCTCGCTGCCCGCACGAGTTCTCCAAGTGCCCGGAGATGCCGGACCTGACCGAGCGGCTGACCGATGCGCCGGGCCACTGCGACCGCTGCTGGCTCTCGCCCGAGCAGAAGCGCGAGAAGCGCCAGGTCAACGGCCAGATCGGATTGGAGGCGCCCGCCTGATGGCCGACCAGCCGCTGCTCGAGGTGACCGACCTGGTCAAGCACTTCCCGGTCAAGAGCGGGATCCTGATCGACCGCGAGGTCGATCAGGTGCGCGCCGTCGACGGGATCAGCTTCTCGATCCCGCGCGGCCAGACGCTCGGCCTGGTCGGCGAGTCGGGCTCGGGCAAGTCGACCGCCTGCCGGGCGGTCCTGCAGCTGACCAAGCCGACCTCGGGCTCGGTCAAGTTCGAGGGGCGCGAGATCGCCGGCCTCTCGCGGCGGGAGATGCGCCCGCTGCGGCGCGAGATGCAGATGATCTTCCAGGACCCCTACGCGTCGCTGAACCCGCGCAAACGGGTCGGCCAGATCGTCGCCGACCCGCTCAAGCGCCAGGGCGTGGCGAGGGGCGCCGAGCGGCGCAAGCGGGTGCAGGAGCTGCTCGAGCGGGTCGGGCTGCAGAGTGAGCACTACAACCGCTTCCCGCACGAGTTCTCCGGCGGCCAGCGGCAGCGGATCGGGATTGCCCGGGCGCTGGCGCTGAACCCGAAGCTGGTGATCGCCGACGAGCCGGTCTCGGCGCTCGACGTCTCGATCCAGGCTCAGATCATCAACCTGCTCGACGACCTGCAGGACGAACTCGGGCTCACCTACCTGTTCGTCGCCCACGACATCGGCGTCG
Source organism: Solirubrobacterales bacterium (assembly GCA_046330305.1). Classification (GTDB taxonomy): domain Bacteria; phylum Actinomycetota; class Thermoleophilia; order Solirubrobacterales; family 70-9; genus VAYN01. The sequence continues at coordinate 47,881 of JAXLTA010000024.1, forward strand.
TCCGCCACATCTCCGACCGGATCGCGGTCATGCACGACGGCAAGATCGTCGAGGAGGGGACCGCCGACCAGGTCTGCGAGCGGCCCACCGACCCCTACACGAAGAAGCTGCTGACGGCGGTGCCGATCCCCGACCCGCGCGAGAGCCGCGAGCGGCGCGCCGGCGCCGGCGCCTCCGGCTGAACGCCGGGCGCCGGCGGTGCCCGGCGATAGCCTGCGGCGCACCGTGAGCCTTCCCCTCTCCCCCCCGATCAAGCCTCAGCTGGCGCTGACGCGCAAAGAGCTGCCGACCGGCGAGGAGTGGGCGTATGAGCCGAAGCTCGACGGCTTCCGGGCGATCGTCTTCGTCGACGGCGAGGACTTCTACGTCCAGTCCCGGGGCGGCAAGGAGCTCCGCCGCTACTTCCCCGAGCTCGAGTTCGCGCCGGGGCGGTGGGTGCTCGACGGCGAGCTGGTGATCCGCGACGCCGACGGCAACCTCGAGTTCGACCTCCTGCAGGAACGGATCCACCCGGCGCAGTCGCGGATCGAGATGCTCTCGCAGCGGATCCCGGCCCAGTACGTCGCCTTCGACCTCCTCGCCGAGGGCGAGGAGTCGCTGCTGGAGGCGCCGCTGCGCGAGCGCCGGGCACGGCTGGAGGCGATCGCCGCCCGGGCCGGCCTCGAGCTGACGCCGCTGACCGCCGACACCGAGCAGGCCGAGCGCTGGCTGGGAAGCATCGAGGGCGTGATGGCGAAGCAGCTCGACGCCCCCTACCTGCCCGGCAAGCGCAAGGGGATGGCCAAGGTCAAGCGCGAGCGGACGATCGACTGCGTGGTGATGGGCTGGCGGCCGGGCAAGGAGGAGGGGACGGTGGGCTCGCTGATCCTCGGTCTCTACGACGGCGGCCAGCTGCGCAGCGTCGGCCACATCTCCGGCTTCAGCGCCGCGGCGAAACGGTCGATGCGGGCGATGCTGGCGCCGCTGGAGACCGGCGAGAGCGGCAGCGCCGAGCCGAGCCGGTGGACCGGCGGGCGCGAGCTGGAGTGGGTGGCGCTGCGGCCCGAGCTGGTGATCGAGGTCGGCTACGACCACGCGGCGGGCGGGCGGATCCGCCACGGCGCCCGCTTCCACCGCTTCCGCGACGACAAAGCGGCGGCGGCCTGCACCTTCGATCAGCTGGACGAAGGAAAGGCGGCGGCCGGCTAGCTTTCCCGCATGCTCGCCGCCGTCCGGCCCCCGCTGCCGGCGCCATCCATCGCCCTCCTCCTCGCCCTGCTCGCGCTCCTGCTGCCGGGCTGCGGGGGATCGGCCGCCACCGCGCACGCCTCGCGGCAGCGCGGCGAGCCCTGCAACGGGTCGACGGCGCTCTGCTCGCGACGGCTCGATCAGGTCTTCTTCCCCGGCACGCACAACTCCTACGCCTCCAGCTCGCAGCCGGGCTGGTACTTCGCCCACCAGGACCGTGGCATCGGCGCGCAGCTCGAAGCCGGGATCCGGGCGCTGACCCTCGACGTCCACGTCGGCATTCCGGAGCCCGGGGGAGATCTGGTCCGCACCGACTTCCGCGCCGAGGGCGCCGCCGCGAACAAGGCGCTCGCCGCCACGCCCGAGCGCGCCCGCCACCTCGCCCGGGCGCTGGCCGGCCCACTTGGCGCCAGCCCCTCCGGTGGACCTCCCGGCCTGTACCTGTGCCACACCCTCTGCGAGCTCGGAGCGGAGCCGCTGGACCGGGAACTGGCCGCCGTCGCCGCCTTCATCGAATCGCACCCACGGGAGGTGCTCGTGATCGTCGTCGAGGACTACGTTCCGGCGGCGAGCGTCGCCGCCGCCTTCGAGCGCGCCGGGCTGGCGGCGAAGGCGGCGGTCCTGCGAAAGGGCGAGCCCCTGCCCACGCTGGGCCGGTTGCTCGGGACGGGAAAGCACCTCGTCGTCTTCTCCGAGCAGCGGGGCGGCTCGCCGCCGTGGTTCATGCCCGCGTTCACCTTCATCCAGGACACGCCGCTCGGAGCCAATCGCCCCCGCCAGCTCAGCTGCGCCCGCTTCCGCGGCCAACCCGACAGCCCGCTGCTGCTCGTCAACCACTGGATTCCGCCGTTCCCACCGAGCAGAAGGCTGAATGCGGCAATCGGGCGCGCCTCCTTCCTGCGCCGCCGGCTCCTCCGCTGCATCGACGCGCGTGGCTTCAGCGGCGCGATCGTGGCGGTCGATTTCTTCGAGCGGACCGCGGTCGTCCGCGTCGCCGAGCAGCTGAACCGTCGCGGCAGCTAGAAGAGCGAGTGCTGCCGGGGGGCGCGGGAGGAGGCCTCCCGCGCCGACGAGCCGGCCTGCGGCCGGCTCTGAGTATCCGTGGGCCCGGGAGACCTCCTCCCGCGGCCCCAACCGCGCACCGCTCTGGTTGCTTGGCGGCGGTCCTGGGGCTTCATGTAGCTGCGGCCGTCTGAGTAGAGCTCTTCGTAACGTGGAAGCAGGTCCGGGCGTTTCGCCTGCAGCCAGCCGAAGAAGACGTCCCTGACCTCGCCGCGCAGGTGGAGGGCGACGCTGCCGAGGAAGGTGGCGCCGGCCTCCTTGGCGCGTTCGACGATCGGGCGGACCTGGTCGGGGTCGTCGTTGATGCCGGGCATCAGGGGGGCGATCAGGACGCCGGAATCGATCCCCCGGCGGCGCAGCTCGGCGACGGCGTCGAGACGGGCGGCCGGACTCGGGGTGTGGGGCTCGGTGGCGCGCCAGGCCTCCTCGTCGAGGGTCGGCACCGAGAGGTTGACCGAGACCGGCAGCGTCTTCGCCATCCGCTCGTAGAGCTCGACGTCGCGCATCACCAGCGGCGACTTGGTCAGCACCGAGACCGGCGTCCGCGCCGCCTCCAGCGCCGCCAGGATCTCCGGCATCATCGCGTAGCGGCTCTCGACCCACTGGTAGGGGTCGGTGTTGGTTCCGAGCGCGACCAGCTCGCGCTTCCACGAGGGCCGGCTCAACTCTGCCCGCAGCAGCTCCGGGACGTTGACCTTGACGACGATCTCGCGCTCGAAGTCACGCCCGGCGTCGAGCTCGAGGTAGGAGTGGGTGCGGCGGGCGAAGCAGTACTGGCAGGCGTGGGTGCAGCCGCGGTAGGGGTTGACGGTCCAGTTGAAGCCGTAGCGGGCGCCGGGGACGTGGTTGAGCGCCGAGCGGGCCCGGACCTCGTGGAAGTTGACGCCCATCGCCTCCGGCGCGTCGAAGGTCCGCACCACCGTCCCGTCGCCGACGCCCGGCAGCCGCAGGTCGTTCTCGACTCGCTGCTCATCCCACCGCATACGAACACATGTTCGCATACCGCGGCGGCGGCCCGCGCGCGAAGTCGCAGTTGACCACGCTATGCGTGGTCAAACGCGACTTCGCGGAAGGAGGCCGGGTCAGATGCTGGAGCCGGTCTCGTCGCGGCGGTGCGCGGCGAGCTGGGCCAGGGCCTGCTCGCGCGCCTTGGAGCGGAGCGGGGGCAGGAGGGCGACCAGGTGGCCTTTCGGGCCGAGCGCCTGCGCCGCCCAGCGGCGGAAGTCGAACTCGTCGACGTGGTCGACGATGCGGGCCTCCGGATCGAAGCGGAAGCTCGCCTGGACGTCGTTGACAACCGGGCGCCCGGTGGCGGTGAAGGTGTAGCGGGCGATCCAGTGGGCGTGCCCGGCGTCCTCGCCGGCGTCGACGCCGCGCAGCTCGATCTCGAGGTCGCGGGCGCGACCGGTCAGCATCCGCCACATCGCGCCGACGTCCTCGCCCTCGAGGTCGCCGAAGGCGGGGTCGCGGAAGTGCGCCCCGGGCGCGTAGCAGGCGGTCATCGCAGCGCCGTTGCGGTCGGCGAAGGCGGCGTAGAGCCGTTCGATCGTCTCCCGGTTGGCCTCGGCCGGCATCGGGCCCAGCCTACGCCCCGCGGCTCAGCGGGGCAACTCGCCCCGGATCACGTAGCGGAGCACGTCGACGACCTGCTCGGCCGTGCGCGCGGTCGCCTCGGCGGCGCGGTCGACCTCCTTCAGCGCGTGGTCGAGGTCGGCGTCGTGCAGGGTGAGGAGCGGCTTGCCGAGCGCCGCGGCGTAGCCCGCGTCGAAGGCCGCGTTCCACTGCCGGTACTTGTCGCCGAAGCGAACGACGACGATGTCGGCCGCGGCGATCAGCGTGCGGGTGCGGATCGCGTTGACCCCGGCGCCCTTGTGGTCGCGCCAGAAGGCCTCGCTCTCCTCCCCCAGGGTGCCGGTGCCGGCGTCGTCGGAGGCGGCGTGGTCGGTGACCGGAGCCGAGAAGGAGACGGGCAGCTCCGCGGCGGCCGCGCCGCGCTCGATCCGCTCCCGCCAGTCGCTGTGGATCTCGCCCGACAGATAGACGCTCCAGGTCCGCTCGGCCATCGCCCGATGCTACGAGATCGCAGAACGAGCGGGCCTCGGTCGACCCGTCGACGCGCACGGCGCTGATCGGCGCAGAGCCGCGCCCCTCAGCGGCAGCCGAGCGGCGCCCGGCGCTACACTATCTAACGTGAACGTAAGAAAGAGGTTTGGCACGCACTCCGACCACCAGGGCTACAAGTGGTGGGCGCTCTCCTGCACGAGCCTGGGGATGCTGCTGGTCGCGACCAACTCGGGAACGCTGATCATCGCCCTGCCGGACCTCGAGCGGGCGCTGGGCACGAGCCTGCTGGAACTGGTCTGGGTGATCCTCGCCTACATGATCTCCTCGACCGTGCTGGTGCTGACCGCCGGCCGGCTCTCCGACCTCTTCGGCCGCAAGACGGCCTTCGTCGGCGCCTTCCTCGTCTTCGCCGCCGCCTCGCTCGGCGCCGGGTTCGCCGCCGACGGGACCCAGCTGATCTGCTGGCGGGTGCTGCAGGGGATCGGCGGCGCCTTCATCTTCGCCAACGGCCCGGCGCTCGTCACCGACGCCTTCCCGAAGGAGCAGCTCGGCCTGGCGATGGGGACGAACACGATGGTCGCCGCGATCGGCCTGGTGATCGGGCCGGTCCTCGGCGGCGCCCTGGTCGCCGTCTCCTGGCAGTGGGTCTTCTGGTTCAACGTGCCGCTGGCGCTGGCCGGGGCGCTGTGGTCGGCGCTGGTCCTGCGCGAGCTCGCCCGCCGCGACACGGTCCGCGGCCTCGACCTGGCCGGCACGGCCACCTTCGTGGTCGGACTGACCGGCCTCGTCTACGGGATCTCGCGCGGTGGCATCTCCGGCTGGGACGACTCGCTGGTGATCGGCTCGCTGATCGTCGCCGCCGTCCTGCTGCCGCTCTTCGTCCTGATCGAGCACCGCGGCCGGGCGCCGATGCTCGACCTCCGGATCTTCGAGAACCGGCTCTTCGCCGCCGCCTCCGGGGCCACCTTCATCAACGGCCTGGCCCGCTTCGCGCTGATGTTCATCTTCGTCTTCTACTTCCAGGGCGCGCAGGGTGACGACCCGATCGTCGCCGGGATCAAGCTGGCGCCGATGGCGCTCGGCATGCTGGTCGCCTCGCCCCTGGCGGGGGTCTGGGCCGACCGCCACGGCTCGCGCCTGCTGGCGGCGCTGGGGATGGTGGTCACCGCCGCCGGCCTGGCGATGATGACGACGCTGCAGGCCGACACCCCCTACTGGCAGAGCCTGATCTGGCTGGCGATCGTCGGCATCGGCTCGGGCATGTTCATGTCGCCGAACACGGCGGCGATGATGGGCACCGTGCCGACCGAGCGGCGCGGGATCGCCGCCGGCGTCCGGACCATGCTGCAGAACACCGGCGCCGTGATCTCGATCGCCTTCGTGCTGGCGATCATCACCGCGGCGGTGCCCAAACCGATCCTCTTCAAGATCTTCTCCGGCCTCGCCTCGGGCCTCTCCAGCGCCCAGCTCGCGCCCTTCATCGACAACATGCACACGGCCCTCTGGGTGCTCGCGGCGGTCTCGCTGCTCGGCGCCGCGGTCTCGCTGCTGCGGCCCAAGGAGGCGCCGGCCCGGCGCCCGAGCGCCGACCGCGGCCTGACGATCGACGAGGCGATCCGCGAGGAGATCGAGGCGACGCCATGAGCGGGCACCAGGAGGGGCGCGGCGAGCTGCGGATCGGCGACGTCGCCAGGCTGGCCGGGACGACGCCGCGGACGATCCGCTACTACGAGGAGATCGGCCTGCTGCCGGTCCCGGCGGGCCGCGAGCGCGGCGCCCACCGGACCTACGCCGCCGGCGACGTCGAGCGCCTGCGCGAGCTGCTGCGGCTGAAGGAGCTGCTCGGCGTCTCGCTGGAGGAGCTGAAGGAGCTGGTCGCCGTCGAAGGCGCCCGCGCCGCCCTGCGCCGCGAGTGGGAGGAGGGCGTCGAGGACCCCGTCCGCCGGCGCCAGATCCTCGACGAGTCGCTCTCCCACATCAGCCGCCAGCTCGAGCTGGTCCGCCGCCGTCGCGAGGAGATCGCCGGCCTCGAAGCCGAGCTGCTCGCCAAACGCCGCCGCGTCCAGGACCTCCGCCGCAAATCCCGAGCCGAGCCCACCCCGAGCTGAAGCTCCAGGGCGGCGTCAGCCGCCCGTTTCGGGAAGGGGTCCCGACCCCTTTCCCGCAACCTGCTCCCCCGCCCGCTGCTCAGCGAAGTGCTTGCTCAGCATCGTCACCTGCCCCTGGTAGTTCGACCCGAGGCCGGCGCCGTAGAGCCGCTCGGCGGGCGCCTCCATCCACTCGAGGCCGAGCTTGCAGACCGGCTGGCGGTGCTCGACCATGAAGGAGACGTCGCGGGCGCGGACCTCGAGCGCGGCGCGGCTGCCGTGCCGGGCGCCGGCGGGGTCGTAGCCGAAGCCGGGATCGAAGAAGCCCGCGTAGTGGGTGCGCAGCTCGCCGGCGGTCGGGTCGTAGGCCATCATCTCGGCGGCGATCTGGGGCGGGATCGAGACCCCCTCGGCCGAAAGCAGCAGGTAGAAGATCTCGGGCTCGAGCACGACCCGGCCGCCGGCCTCCGGGTAGACGGGATCCCAGTAGTCGTTCCAGCGGTAGGCGCGGATCCGCGACAGATCCACCGGCAGGCTGTTCTTCTTCGCCCGGTAGCCGACGATCCGGTCCTCCGAGCCGGAGAGGTCGAGGCTGAGGAAGAGCCCATCGGCGAGGCCGATCGCCCCCGGCTCGAGCGCCTCCTCGCCGAGGTAGACCAGCGGCGAATCGCCCTGCAGGGCGCGGATCTGCTCGTCGCCGAGCCGCACCTCGCCCCGCGCCAGCCGCAGCTGGTTGAGCGAGAGGCCGGTCCGGACCTGGATCGCGAAGGAGCGCGGCACCACCTCGAGGTAGAGCCGGCCGCGGTACCCGGGGCGGATGTCGTCGAAGCGGTGGTGGTTGTCGGTGATCACCCTGGTGAAGACGTCGAGGCGGCCGGTCGAGCTCTTCGGGTTGGCCTTGGCGCGGACGTCCGCGGGCAGCGCCAGCTCCTCGATCAGCGGCACCAGGTAGGGGCGGTCGCGCTCGAGCACGGCGCCGTCGCGCAGATCGATCCGCTGGAAGGCGAGCCCCTCCATCTTCTGCTCGACGCTCGAACCCGAGTCGGGCAGGAACGAGCAGCGCAGCGCCCAGGCCTCGTCGCCGAGGCGGAGGTCGATGCTCGCCGGCTGGATCGCCTCCGGCTTGATCCGGTACTCGCCGGAGCTGACCCAGTCGCGCTCGATCGCCTGGGCCAGCGCCTGCGACGGGAAGACGCCGCGGCCGGTGCCTGCCTGGGGCGCTCCCAGGGCGGCGATGCCCCCGCTTTCCGGCTCGCTCATCCGGCAGAGATTATTGGCCGTCGCCGCGAGCGGTCCAGCGGTCAGGCGTCGACTGGGAACTCGTAGGGCGCGAGCACGAACCGCGACAGCTCGGGGAGCAACGCGCTCGCCCGCTCCTCCTCGCCCCGCCGGATCTGCTGGCCGACGACCCAGGCGACGCCGCCGACCACGGTCTCGGCGAGCGTCGCGGGGAGGCGGTCGTCGTCGGGCGCATGCTCTCGCAGCAGCTCGGCGAAGTCGCGCAGGGCGGCGTCGCGGCGCGCGGCGGAGGCGCGGGTGGCCGAGAGCGCCTCGATCAGACACGTCCGAGCCGCTCCCGGGCGTTCCTCGACGAAGCCGAGGAACGCCGCCAGCCCGGCCTCGACCTGCCGCTCCCAGACGCCGCCCGCCTCGCGGCAGGCCGCTTCGACGTCCGCCCTGACCTCGTCCAGCGAGTGGTCGATCGCGGCCAGGAAGAGGCCTTCCTTGCCGTCGAAGTTGTCGTAGAGCGTCTTGCGGGCGACTCCCGCCCGCCGCACGATGTCGGCGATCCTCGTCGCCTCGTAGCCCCGCGCGGCGACGAGGTCGGCCATCGCCTCCATGATCCGGCGGCGCTTGTGGTCGGCGACGAACTCCGGCGGGAGCCCGGGCCGAGCCCGCTTCACGCGGACCCCCCCGGCCGGGGTGGGAGCATGGCGGAACAATACCTGCGCCGTTCAGGCAGAAAGGGGCCGAAGCTCTACCGGTCGCGTACCGGAATCAGAGCGCCTTCGGACTCAGCGCGAGCAGGCAGATGTCGTCGGCGATCGGCCGGTCCGCCCACTCGATCAGGCGGCGCTGAGCCTCGCGGGTCAGCTGCTCGGGCGGCAGCCCTCGCAGCTGTTCGAGAACGCCGATCAGGCCGGACTCGCCGAGCGGCTCACCGCCGCGACGGACTGCACCAGCTCTTCCGCGAGCGGGCCGCCGCGGTCGCGCTCGCCCCGGGCCCGGGGTGACCTGTCCTACGCCTCACCGGAGCTCCCTGGACCACGAAGACGCTCAGGACACGCGGCTCACCGGGGGAGGGGACCAGCCGCCGTCGAGCGCGCTGCGGTCCGGGGCGTACAGGCGCATGGTGATGCCGCTCGGCCCGGACGCGGCGGGGAGCCAGTTGGCCTCCCTGTCCCGTCCCGGATTCGCCCGTTGGACGTAGATGTCGAGCGAACCGTCCTCGTTGAAGACGAGCGGATCGCGGTCGCCGATCGCGAAGCGTCCCAGCTCGTTGGGGACCTGAAAGCCTTCGGCGTCATACATCGTGATCGACCAGAAGGCGGCCACCGGCGGCAGCCGGTCGGCCTCGAAGTGGATCACGTAATCGTTGTCGCCGTTGGGCTGCCCGCCGTCGGCATCGGTCAGCAGGACCGGGTAGATCGCGTCCTCGGGGGGATTTGCCCCGAGACCGATCTCGGCCACGACGGCGCGCTTCAGGTAGTAGTTGCCGTAGACCCCGATCGAGTCGGTGCTCATCATCCAGCCGTTGGCATGCCGGCCGAGCTTGGGCACGGCGGCCAGCAGCTCCTGCTTTGCCGCCTCGACGCCGGCCTCGATCTCAGCCAGCTCGGGACCGGTGAAGCGGCCGGCATCGAACTCCCGGCCGGGGACGAGCCCGAGCGCGGAGATCCGCGCCAGGATCGAGAAGTCGGTCGCGTGAGGGGGGTTCTGAGCCAGAGGCGCGGAGGCGAAGGCGAAGAACTCGGCGCCGCTCATGCCGTTGACCAGGCGCAGCGGCTCCGTCTCGGTGTCGGCCGTGGGGTCGACCTCGAAGGCGGCGCCGTCGCGGAGCGGCGTCGCCCTGAAGCCGTCCTGCACGGCACCGACCGCCGCGTAGTCGGCAGGGCCGTTGGTCTGGGTGCGGCCGATCACCCAGACCCAGGGGGTCGGCGCCACGATCGCCTCCGCGCCGGCCGGTGCCCCCTCCCCTCCTCCGGGCCCGATGAGGACGAGATTCAGCGGGCCGGTTCCCGTGGTGCGCTTGCCCGGGTTGGCGAAGACGTCGCTCCACATGTCGAGCATCGGCAGCATGTAGTAGCGGCCGTCGGTATCGGGAGCCTCGATCCGAACCGGCCCGTTGCTCAGATCGATCCAGGCGCTCGAGTAGAGCGTGTCGAAGTTCGGCCGCACGACCGCGCGGAACTCGGCGTCGGGGAAGGCACGGATGTGGTGGAACTCGTTCGGCGGCCCCATCGGCGGTTTGCGCTCGGGGTCGGCGTTGATCATCTGGCGCCTGGTCGCCTCCATCGTCGCCAGGGGATAGAGATAGACATAGGCCTCATGGGCCAGCGTGCGCAGATCGTCGGACAGCTTCGTCATCGGGGTCCCCTCGGGGTCGGGTCGTTCGGGATCGTCCTGGTTCCCCAAGCCTCATCAACAGGCGCGCCGGCCGCGTCATCCAATGCGGGTGAGCCTGCTCGCCGAATAGACTTGGCCGCGCGGTTTCAGCTCGCCACTGCCGAGGAGGCTCTGCATGTCAAACGGTAAGCCCGTTCTCGTCCTCGCCGCCGCCCTGGTCCTCGCCGTCTCCGCGGCCTCGCTGGCAGCGGCGACGGTCTCGGGCCCGAGGCCCCGCGCCGGCGCCTATGAGTTCCAGGACACCGTCGGCGGCTTCTCGCTCGTCAAGGGCCGGGGCAAGCATGCCGGCACCCTGTACCTGACCAACGTCCACACCGTGACCTCCAACTTCGTCGGCTGCCCGCCGGCGCCGCTGCCGATCAAGGTCGAAGGCCGCTACCCGCTGAAGCTGCTCGCCCTCGCCGGCTATCCCGGCTACCGGGCGTGGGGAGTCGGCAAGACCGGCAACGAGACGCGCTACGCCGACGGCAGTCCGGGGATCGTCTCGATCCCGGCCAAGGTGAAGGTCGCCGGCAAGGTGGTCGAAGGCGGCGCCGTCAAGATGGACTTCTCGACCACCGAACCGGACACCCTCAGCCTGCTCGTGATCGAGTTCGGGCCGAAGGGGGCCGCGCCCTGCCCGACCTACAGCGAGGTCGCCAAGCACGCCTGAGCGGGGCTCCGCGGCGCCGCTCCCCGGTACCTTCCACCGATGGCCAGCCCGATCTTCACCGGCGTCGGCGTCGCGCTCGTCACCCTCTTCGATGCCGACGGCGCCGTCGACGCCGCCGCCACCGCCGCCCACGCGCTGCGGCTGGTCGAGGAGGGCGTCAGCGCCGTCGTCCTGGCGGGCACGACCGGGGAGGCAGCCGGGCTCGACCCGGAGGAGCGCAGCCTCCTGGTGGCGGAGACGGCGCGGGCGATCGACGGGCGGGTGCCGCTGATCGCCGGCACCGGCGCGCCGTCGGCGCGGCAGGCGACGGCGCTCTCGCGACGCGCCGAGGCCGACGGAGCCGACGCCCTGCTGGTGCTCTCTCCTCCCGGCGCCTCGGACCCGAGGCCCTATTACGAGCAGGTCGCGGCGGCGGTCGAGATCCCGGTGCTCGCCTACCACTTCCCGAAGGTCTCGGCGCCCGGGGTACCCGTCGAGGCGCTGCGCGAGCTGCCGGTCGACGGGATCAAGGACAGCAGCGGCGACGCCGAGCGCCTCGCGCTGGAGGCCGACCAGCTCGCGACCGGGATCTACGTCGGCCGTCCCTCGCTGCTGCTCCTGGCCGGGGCGCTCGGCTGCTCGGGGGCGATCCTGGCCCTCGCCAACGTCGAGGTCGCCGGCTGCGTCGAGGCGCTGGCGGGCGACCCGGACGCCCAGCGCCGGGTGGTGGCCGAAGGCGCCGGCCTGCCGAGCATCGCGGCGCTGAAGCGGGCGCTCGCGGAGCGGCACGGCACCAGGCCCGACACGCGGCTCGGCTGAAGCGCCGGGCCCGCGAACTTCGCGGAGCGCTCATAATCCGCTGATGGCCCACGTCGGCGACCGGTTCGAAATGCCAGACGGAAGCGTCTACGAGGTGACCGAGGCCGCCGGCGAAGCGGCGGATGGCTCGGTCGGGATGAACTTCATCCTGCCCCCGGGAGCGGTCTCCCCACCCCCCCACCGCCACCCGACCCAGACCGAGAGCTTCAGGGTCGTCGCGGGCCCGATCGAGCTGATGGTCGCCGGCGAGTGGCGCACCCTGCAGACCGGCGAGGAGGCGAGCGTCCCGCCCGAAGTCGTCCACACCTTCCGCAACCGCTCGAGCGCGACGGTGACCATGCACAGCACCCACGCCCCGGCCGGCCGCTTCGAGGACTTCATCGAACAGATCA